>CAVTTR010000001.1:0-285986 GCA_963737745.1 uncultured Acidimicrobiaceae bacterium
CTGCCCTACCTTACAAACGCCTCGCCTGGTCCCCATCCATGTGTAAACGATCTCCGTCAGTTTATAAGTGCGCCCCTCGGGTTCGAACCCGAAACCTACGGATTAAGAGTCCGAGGCGGCGGATTCTACCGACCGCGTCTAGTTCTTCTACCTGCGGGTATGTCCAGACGATGTCCACTGATTAGTCCTCATTCCACCCGGTATCACCGAAATACTGGGGTTGGATACTGGGTTGGTTCAAGGGGTTCACCTGTTTCCAACCCGAATGCGAGCAACCCGGGACAGCCCCCCTCACGACATGACCGGTGATCGCCCTCGGGACGATCTCTTCGTTATTGCTCTATGGGGTGCCCGTAGCAATCGCCACCGTACGGCGGTGGAAGTGGGCACTTCGTCGGAACTGAATGGAGGTGCTCAATGCGAGAGTTGCGATGTGTGTGAGAGGTATGAGAAAGGCGGGTTCAAGGGATCGTGGCCATTTCTCGGTAAGTCGATGACGCTGCATGGACACAAGAAACCACAGCGTGGTCTACGCGTCCCTGGTCCTCATGCGCCAGGCCCCGATGGCTGTCCAGAACACGATCCAGCCCACGATGACCAGTGACGCCGCCAAGGTCGACTCGGGTATCAGGCTCAGGCCTCCGTCCGCCGCCTCCACCGCCTCCGCCGCCGAACGGCGTCGGAAGGCCGCCCGGCTCGATATGGACCATGGCGACGCCGACGATGCCCCGCTCGAGGTTGACCAGGTGCGTGATGACGTGGCGGCTGAAGATCGGCGTCAGGATCAGTTCGAGCACGATGAGGAGGATGACCGGGACCGTCCGCTGTCCCATCAGTGAGGCCAGCCCGAGGCCGACGGTGAACCCGATGGTCGCCTCCAGCGCGATCCACAGGCCGACGTCGACCATCAGCGAGGTCGGGGGGACCATGAAGTTGGCGCGGTAGTCGGCGTAGTTCTGATTGGCGATCGCGACCGCGAACGCCCGAATCTGGGCTTGCGATTCACTGGCGGGGACGGTGATGGTGCCCTTCGGCGTCTTGATGGTGGCACCGGGCGGCGGCCGCTGGTCTGACCGTTGCCGCAGGGCACGTTCGGCGGGGGACGTTCGGTCCCTTGACCCGGTAGTTGAAGTCGCAGATCACCTCGTCGGCGTGGGCGGCGGCCCAGTTGTCCAAGGCGGGGCGCGAGAGCCCCTGCGGCACGATCACTCCGTCGTAGTTGAGCTGCGTCGGGGCGGCGAACACGCACACGGCGCAAACGATCGTGTAGCCGATCGCCACCATGGCGATGACGATGGCCAGCCCGGCGGGGATCCGGGCGAAATACAGGGCCAAGCGGGAACGGCCGGTGATCACGAGGTGGCGGAACATCCCCTCGGTGAGGTCGACCGACCCCGCCGTGCAGCCAACGACGGCCGCCACGATGAACCCGAAGATGTACATGAAGCCGGTCACCAGCGAGGTGAAGATGGAGTAGCCCCCGGCCGGCCCGTAGGACTTGGGGTCCACGGCGTGGGAGATGAGACGCACGGCGAGGAAGACGACCGGGATGCCGATGTTGACGGCGATGAGGGCGATCATCAGTCCCCGGCGCTTGCGCAGCTCCATGAATCGCGTGGTGACCATGCCCCACGTCGGGATCCACGAGCCGCGGTGATCACTCCGAGTTTCCGACCGGGATCGGAGTGGGAGTCGGGCCCGGTGCAGGTGCGCCGATGTCGGAGATCGTCGTCATTCTGAGTCTCCCAATCGGCTGGTCACGGAAAGGAACCACTGCTCCAGCGAGGCCTGGATGTGCTGAAGCCGGTACACCGAGATCCCACCTTCCACCAACAGGCGGTTGATCTCTGCGATGGCATCGCGCTCGGTGTTCTCCGGTAGGGAGATCGCGAGCCCGTCCGGACCGACTTGAACTTGCGCCCCGAACGTGGTCCCGTCGAGCAGGCTGATGCGCCCGGTCGGGGTCGGAGCACTCGACCTGCACCTCGAAGGAGGATCCAGCCAGCAGTTGGGAGATTGGCCCCTGGCGAATCACCGTGCCGCGGTCGACGATGGCCACCGCGTCACATGTGCGCTCGACCTCATCGAGGAGATGTGACGACAGCACGACCGTGCGACCTTCGGCCACAAGCGACTTGATCATGTCGCGCATGTCGAGCATGCCGCCGGGGTCCAGGCCGTTCATGGGTTCGTCGAGAATAAGCAGCTGGGGGTCCCCGAGTAAGCAGGCGGCGACGCCCAGCCGTTGGCGCATGCCCATGGAGTACTTCGAGACTTTGTCGTCGGCTCGATGCAGGATGCCCGACGCGCTCGAGGGCCGGGGCGATGCGACCCTTCGCCGCCGGCTCACGGGCCGCGGCGAGGATCTGCAGATTCTGGCGGCCGGTCAGGTGGCCGTGGAAGCGGGGTTCGTCGACGATCGCCCCGACCCGGGCCAGGGCCAGGTCACGGTGGCGAGGAACGGCATGGCCGAGCAGGAACATTGCGCCGGCATCGGCGTGGGTCAGACCCAGCAGCACTCTGATCAACGTGGTCTTGCCGGCACCATTCGGACCGAGGTAGCCGAAGGCGCAACCACGGGGAACGAGGAGCTCAACATCGTTGACGGCGATGTTGTCCCCGAATCGTTTGGTCAGTCCGTGCGTCTCGACAGCCCACTTGCTGTTTCCCGTTCGTCCGTCCAATGCGTCCGAAAGGAGAGCTGTACTCATACGATTATCCGGCGCGGCGCCAGCGGGCCCACTCGTGCAAATCTCATTGCGCTTGCCCTCCTTCCTATTGCCAGCACTCGTCGGGCACACTGTTGATCCTGTGGCTCTCAACACCCGTCACGTTCACGGTAACGACATGTGGTTGACCCGATAATCCGGGAGGCCGGTCTCATGGACTGGTGCTAACACCAGTCGTTAGCGCGACCGTATCTGGGTCCAAAGTCGGAGTTCTCGAACCACGCCGGCCACGGCGGTACCCATTGCAACGACCATCAGAAGCACTGTGGCAATGAGCAAGATGTCCCACTTCGAGCCCGGGGCGCCCCCTGGGCTGGCGTTCAAAAATGAAGGCGCGTCTTTCGCCATTGCTCCCCACCAGACCGCTGTGGCACCGACCATTACCACCATCGCCGCGGCGACGGCGGCAGCCATTGTGGCCTCCGCTCTGAGAAGCGCAGTCGAGAACTCCAACCGCCTGCCTGCCGCAACCGCCGCAACAGTCCACAGTGTCAACGTGATGATGATGAGTCCCGCCCAGATCAGAAATAGCGCTCCGTACCAGTGGATGCCGCCGTTACGTTGATGCGGCGTGAGGTGGTGCGCCCACAACAAAAGTGGCACCGTCGTTGCAATGGCCAGGGCGCTGCAGGAGACGGCGCGCAAGAAATGGCTGCGCAGAGAGCGCCAGCCGCCAGTTCGCAGGAATCGCACGAAGGCAGGGATGGCGAGAACGGCCCCGGCGACCACGAGGACGCCAGCCACGCCAGCCACGCTTTGGAGCACCGTGAACGCGAGGTCAGGTACACGATGAGCACCAGGGCGATGTGGCAACGCTTCATCGAAATGCTCAGAGAATTTCGGCGAAGCTGGCCCCTGCGATCACGAAGGCCGTCCAAGCGGCTAGAACTACCAGCGCTCCAGCCCGAATGCCGTCTGCTGCCGACGCAGAGTCCCCGGTTAGTCCCGATCGCCTGGCTCGCTGTCGGAGCCCACCGGTGACAAGGCTGAGCCGAACCAGCATCGGGAGATGACTGCCGTACTCGTCGTCGAGCAGGGTGATGAATTCGTCCCCGTATCGGGCGCGCCATGATTGCGGATACCAGCGGAGACGGGGATCGCCAGATCTTGAAGTCATGTTCCCCTCATCATCGTCGTTTGCCCTCGGCGCCTCGGTTCGCATCACGCCAGTCTCGGACGAGGGGTCCGCACCATCCCGAGCCGAGCTTGTCCTACCTCGACGAGCTCACGCATCTGGGCCAGAGAATCGGCAAGAGCCTGCGAGCCTGCGGCCGTGATCCGGTAGGGGCGTCGGCGGTCGTCGGATTCGAGCGGCTCGATAAGCCCACGCTCTTCCAACCTGGTGATAGCACCGTAGAGTGCGCCGGGGCCGAGTTTCACACCGGCGAAATCTTCGATGTCCTTGAGCAGCGCGTGTCCATGCTTGGCTCCGCCAGCAAGGCTTGTGAGGATCAGCGTCGGTGGGTCGTTCGTTCGGCGCCGAACATGAGGCTTTTCACGGTTGGCGTTATTCGAATGGGCGTCTCGCATGATCGCCACACTACTACTTACTATGTAGCTACGCAATACGTAGATCACGTCGTTCCGAGACAACAGCGGCCATCTTGGGGTGCAAACGAAGGCGGCGGGTCGTCAAATCGTCTCAACATTACGTCTTCCGGATCGACCATTGAGATCTTCACTTTCGGTCCGCTGTGACAGCTCGATGCGTACCCTTATTCCACCCTCAGGAAGGCTGGTTGCCACGATCGAGGCGTTGTGAGCATCGACCACGGATCGGACAATTGAAAGGCCCAGCCCGACACCCCTCCGCCCGCTGGTCCGGTACTCACCTCGTTGAAATGGCTCGAAGAGCGAGGGGATGCGCATCTCGGAAACGAAGGGCCCGCTGTTGGTGACATCGAGAAAAACCCTTCCATTACGAGCGCCGGTTTGCAGCCGAATCCATCCTCCATCAGTGTTGTGCAGCACGGCGTTGTCAATCACATTGGCGACCATGCGCTCTAGAAGGACGCGGTCGCCCGTGACGCCGGCTTGATGGAGGTCGACTTCTACGTCGAATTGGTGTTCAGAAATGGAGTGGACCACATTCTCCAACGCGTCCTCGGCCGCGGTGGACAGGTCCAAGTACTCGCGGCCCGTCAGTCCCTGATCGCTGGTGGCCAGCACCAGCAACGCATCAATGGTCTGCTCGGCGTGATCGATCGATCGACGGATCTTGGCGGCCATCAGCGCGATCTGCTCAGGTGTGTGGCTCGGCTTGGCCAAAGTTACATCCAAGGCGGTCCGCATGACGGTCAGCGGCGTGCGCAGCTCATGGGAAGCGTTGGCCACAAAACTGCGTTGGGTGGTGAAGGCCACATCGAGACGGTCGAGCATGGCGTCGAATGTGTCGGCCAGTTCCTTGAGCTCGTCGCGCGGACCAGCCAGGGCCAGACGCTCGCCGAGATGCTGCTCGGAGGCACGCCGTGCGGTATCGGTGATAGCTGCCACAGGCCGCAGCACCCGGCCCGAGACGATCCATCCGAGACCGCCCGAGACCAGGGTCAAGACACACAAGCCGATGAGCGAGTACAGGTGCAGATTGTCCAGGGTCTGGGTGCGCTGCGCCTCCGCTGCATCGATCGCGCCGGCCTGAAAGGCCTTCTTGCACTTCGCGACCAGCGGATTGGGGCTCTTGTTGGGCAGTGCATTTAGTGGTCCGTTGCACTCCACCTTCAATTTGGTGAAGGATTGAATCTTCGGGATTTGCGCGCTGGTCCTGAGGCTGTGGGAGACGAGGCCGAACGTGAGGCCCAATAGGATCACTCCACCCGCCAGGAAAAGACTGGCGTACAGGAGGGTCAATCGAGTGCGGACCTTCTGGGGCAGCCACTTGCGCACCCAGGTTGGTGGCTGGGCCCTCAGTCGATCGCCACTCACCTGAGCCGGTACCCACTACCGATCACCGTCTCAATGAGATCGGGTGACCCCAACTTTTGGCGCAGGCGAGCCAGGGTCACCGTCACCGTTCGACTGAAGGGGTCGATTTGCTCATCCCATACCCGCTCAATGAGGTCCTCGGAGCTCACGACGGCTCCATCGGCCACCAGCAGTGTCTCGAGGACGCCCATCTCCTTGCGGTTGAGCGAGATCGGCGTGCCGGCCCGGCTCACCCGGCGGCGCGCCCGATCGAAAATCAGATCCCCGCGCACTGTGACCGGTGGCGCCGTCGACCCTCGACGGGAGAGGGCCATGATGCGGGCCACCAGTTCCGCGAAATCGAAGGGCTTGCTGAGGTAATCGTCTGCACCGAGATTCAGTCCCTGCACCCGCTCACTCACGGCCCCAGCCGCGGTCAGCATGAGAATCCGCGCTTCAGTGGAGGTGCCGACCAAGGCGGCGCATACCGCGTCGCCATGCACCTTTGGCAGGTCGCGGTCCAAGACCACGACGTCGTAGTGGTTCATCAATGCCTTCTCGATCCCGGATGCCCCGTCATGGGCGACGTCGGCGCCGATCCCCTGATCGCGCAGGCCCTCGACGATGTCCTCGGCCAGGTCGATCTGATCCTCCACCACGAGTACTCGCACCGCATCATCCTGCACCAAGCGGGGTCACAAGGAGGTCACAAGCCGAGGTCGCTCCATGGGCCGCCTATGACCACCCACCTGGGTGTTTTCTCTGACATTGGCCAACTGGCCGGCCCTTGTTTGTGACGTCCTTGTGATGTGCCAAGGCGTACAACTCACTCGGGCCCGGCAATGCGTCGGATCGTGAGGAGGTGTCGCTGTGGGGAGTCGATGGAGAGAACGTCGGGGCAGACGGCTGAGCTGGTTGGGCGCAGCATTAATCATCCTGGCCAGCGCGACAGTGGTTGCCGCGTGCTCCTCAGGCTCGAACACGCCAGGGGTGGCCAGCCTTGGCGGGCACGGACAAGGGACGGCGACCACGCCGACCTTGTCATCCCAACAACTGGCGACTCAAGGCGATACCGACTTCATCAACTTCGCCCGCTGCTTGCGCAGTCACGGCGTGGCCGAACCCGATCCCTTTCACCGTCCCGGGCACGCCGGACTGACCATCGATGTCCCGACACCCAACCCGCACAACCGAGCCGCTCTGGCCGCGTGTAACCACTTCATCGCCAAGATCGTGGCCACCAAGGAGGCTGGGGCCTCCCAGCAGCTGGCGTCGTGGTTGCCGGCGCTGACCCGATACGCCGTGTGCATGCGTTCCCACGACATCGCTATGTTGGACCCGGATCAGCAGGGTCAAGTCAACCTGGGAAGAGTGCCGGGCATCACCAGTGATTTCGGCCGCTACTCCCCCCAATTTCGCTGGCCGACACCGCCTGTCGCCACCTTCTTCCCGCTACGGTGCACGACGACGGGACGGGGCCATGATCCGACGCCGCATGGCGATACCCGCCGCACTTATAGCGGCTGCGCTCGTCGGGTCGGTGGTCACTCTGGCCGTCCGGGGGAACCCCGCCCCCGCCGACACAAAGCCCCCTCCGGTATCGACGGCCCACGTGGTCCGGACCGATCTGGCGACGACGGTCCTCACGGGAGGAACGCTGGGGTACGCACCAACAAACCCTGTGGTTAATCACATCGGTGGGACCTACACGGCCCTCCCCGCCATTGGGTCCGCCGTCTCGCCGGGCCAGCCTCTCTACCGGGTCGACAACCTCCCCATCGTGCTCATGATCGGGAGCACTCCGGCCTATCGGGCGTTCGGGCTGGGCATGACCGACGGGCCCGATGTCGAGCAGCTCGAGTCGAATTTGATCGCCCTCGGTGATGCTCACAGTCTGTTCAGCAAACCGAGCGGGCAATTCAGCACTTTGACAGCCGAAGCCGTCAAGAGGTGGCAGACGGCTAACGGGTACACCGCCGACGGGCACCTTCCGCTGGGCATCATCGCCTTTCTCCCCACTCCGGTTTTGGTCGGGGCACACAACGTTGCGGTCGGCCAGCCCGCCACTCCAGGTGACATCCCCTACGGGGTCACAACGTCATCGCGCCTCGTGTACGTCCCACTTAATCCGGACCTTCCGACCGTCAGCGTCGGCGAGCCCGTCTCCATCGTCCTCCCCTCCAACGCCCAAACACCCGGAACGGTGACCGCGGTCGGACCGCCACCACCGAACTTGGCCTCATCCGCATCGACTTCCGATTCAGGTTCGGGTGCGGCGAGCTCCTCGCCGTCTACCACTACCGTGCTGACCGTTACGCCGCAGGATCCTGTCGTCACGGGCACCGGCGACGGAGTCGGCGTCCAGGTCTCCTTGACGATTCAGCGAGCTCGGGGCGTCTTGGCTGTCCCTGTCTCGGCCCTTCTGGCCCTGACCGGGGGCGGTTACGGCATCGAAATCGTGGGCCCGTCGGGGTCGCACCGGCTCATCGGCGTCACCACCGGGATCTTTGCCGGTGGGCGCGTCCAGGTCTCAGGGCGGGGCATCGCTCCAGGGGTCGAAGTTGTGGTGGCGCAGTGAACGCCCTCGAACTCGACGCCGTAACCAAGGAACACCCGGGCCCCCGTCCAGTCGTCGCCCTCGATTCCGTCACCTTGGCCATCGGCCAGGGTGAGTTGGTCGCCGTGGTGGGTCCATCGGGCTCGGGCAAGTCAACGCTACTGGCAGTAGCGGGAACGCTGGAGCGCCCGACGTCGGGTATCATCCGAATCGCCGGCGCGGCTGTCCAGGACCTACCCGATAGCGACCTCTCTGCCGTGCGGTCTCACCAGATCGGTTTTGTCTTTCAGCAGTACTTCCTCGTCCCAACCATGACCATGCTCGACAATGTGGCCAACGGTCTCCTCTACCGCGGCATCCCGGCGACTGACCGTCGACGAGCGGCCATAGACGCAGTCGAAGCGGTCGGCCTCAGCGATCGATTGCACCATCGGCCGGGCGAGCTCTCGGAGGGGAGTGCCAGCGAGTAGCGATTGCCCGCGCGATTGTCGGACGGCCGACGATAATTCTGGCCGACGAGCCGACCGGCAGCCTGGACACCGCCACTGGTGAAGAGATCCTCGCCCTCTTGCACCAGCTACATAGCCTCGGCACCACAATCGTCGTCGTAACCCACAACCGCGACATCGCTGACGCGATGCCAAGGACCATCCGACTACGCGATGGTGCGATTGAGTACGACAGCGAGGCTCAGTGAGGCTCCGCAGAGTAGGGAGACGTCTCCCCCAATCTGACCGGAGGAGCAGTTTGCGAGCTGCCGACGTTTGGCCCCTGGCGGCGCTGGGCCTACGGGGCAGGCCGGCCCGAGCCGTGCTTTCTGCGGCCGGGGTGGCGTTGGGTGTAGCCACCATGGTGGGGGTCCTTGGCATCTCGAGCTCCAGTCGGGCCCAGCTGGTGTCAGAAATAGACGCCCTGGGCACCAATCTCCTGACGGTCGCGCCTGGTCAGTCCTTGGGGGGGGGCAGACGGTAACGCTGCCCAAGTCCGCCCCGGCCATGGTGACTCGAATCGGCCCCGTTCTGGGCGCCTCGGCCATCGGCGACGTGTCGGCCAGCGTGTACCGCTCGAACTTCATTTCCCCCGCCAACACCGAAGCGATCACCGTCTATGCAGCGGATACGAACCTGCTCTCCACCTTGGAAGGCCAGACCAGCCAGGGCGAGTTTCTCAACCGAGCCACGTCGCACTACCCGGCTGTGGTCCTCGGTGCGGCGGCGGCCAGTGCGCTCGGCATTGACCGTGCCGCTGCGTCGACCGTGGTCTGGCTGGGTCATCAGTGGTTCAACGTGGTCGGAATTCTCCAACCGTTGACCTTGGACCCCGAGCTCGACCGCTCTGTCCTGATCGGGTTTCCGGTAGCGGAGACGCTGTTACACGCCGACGGGTCGCCTATCCAGATATTCGTACGCACAGATCCCACCAGTGTGGGAGCGGTGCAGTCGGTGTTGGCCGCCACTGCTGATCCGGCAGCGCCGCAGGACGCGTCCGTGGCTAACCCCACCGATGCGCTGACAGCGCGGGCTGACGCATCGGCGGCTTTCCAGAGTCTTTTCCTCGCACTCGGCGCGGTCGCTCTCATCGTTGGCGGGATCGGGATCGCCAACGTCATGGTCATTGCCGTGTTGGAACGCCGCGGTGAGATCGGGCTACGCCGGGCGCTAGGAGCGCAACGCAGGCACATTGGGATCCAGTTTGTGGCCGAAGCCGTTCTGTTGGCAGCAATCGGAGGTGCTTCGGGGTCGATACTCGGGGCGTTGGCGACAGCTGCATATGCCACGATCCGTCATTGGCATACGGTGGTCTCGCCACCACTCCTGTTGGCAGCCATTGCTCTCGCCCTTTTGGTTGGGACTACCGCAGGGCTCTACCCAGCACTACGCGCTTCCCGACTCCCACCGTCTGAGGCCCTGCGGACGGTCTGAGATACACATGCAGTCCATGAGAGTTTTCGAATGGACCGGTGTCCAAACATCGAGCCCCCATTGCCGCTCTGTTTGCTCGGCCCCAGCCCTAGAGTCCCGATAGCGGCATCGGCATGGGCATCAATGAGCTAACCCTGATGGGTTAGTCGGAGTGCTCAACCGGAGGAGAGTTGCGCGCATCGTAAGCCTTGAACCCAGGGTCAGCGGTAAGGGTTTCCGCGACCATCCACTCTGATCATTCAGAAGCCCAATAACACAGCAAACGGGGAGTGTGCGGTCCGTGCAGCCGGGCGGGCTTCAACACATAACGCCACCCGCGTCCCATGAATCGGGCTCGGCATGATCCAATGAGGTGCAGTGCCGATGTTTCGCTTCTCGCCGACGAGACTTCGCGACCAAAACTGGCACAGCCGAGAACACATATTTTTCTGGGCATGGCGCCTTGGGGCGTCAGATGCTTCGCGACGTGTTTCGCTGAAATTGCTTCAAGACCACCACGCGGTCCCCGAGGCAAGGCGTGCTGATTACCTTGGTGCTCAGTTACAGACACGATCGACACGCCTCACGAGTATGCCAGCGCCTGAATCGCGGTGCGATTTAGCTAACTGCGTCTATGCGGTTTGACGTCCCGATGCCGTGACTCGTGCCCCACTCACCATCCCTGGGCTAACCGAGGGTTCGTTGATGCTCACGGAGTGGCACCGTAGGAGTCGTAGGCATGACCCAGCCGTGCGGCCACGTCCTCGCCGGCGTGGATCTGGAACGGACTGATTCCGCCGGGCTGCCACGGGCCCACTGAGCCGGCCTCCACCGCCGCGTGGCTCTTAGGCCCAACTCCGAATCGCTTTCGCACTTCATCGACGGAGAGGTGGGCGAGCTCGAACCAGTCCACCATCATGAAGTCGTTGCTGCCATTGCAACGCGCCCCCCGACTGAGGCATCGGCAACCCTGGCCGCCATGCCCGCCGTGGACAGGTGCCCCCCGTCGTACTCGAAGAGGCCGGCCCCAGTGCGTAAGTAGCCCGTCTCGAACAGAGACACCACCATGGCCAATAAGGAGAAGGCCCGGGTGTCGTCGTTGGCGCGGGCGATGAAGGCGAACACCTCCAACTCGGACTCCACCGTCGTGCCGTAGTCCGCCATCACGTGGACCCAATCGTGCTGGGCCAGCAAGGGGGGCGCCGATCCGGGTAGTCCGGGGTAGGCGAACCTCGAGCCCGGTAGAACTCGGTGATCCGCCGTCCGACAGTACCCGACGGGAGCTCCTCTAGTGCCCGCCACCACTCGGCAAGCACCGCGTCATTTACCACCACGTCCCAAGGCCCAACAAGGGCAGCGGTGCTCTTGAGTTGGGCTTGGTTGGCGGGACTCCAATTGGAGCCGTACCCGTTCCGCTCGAAGTCGATGGCGGCCAGACCCAGACTTCCGGCAGCAAACTCACGGGCCACTTTCAGCATCCCCTCCTCGACGCCCACCTCCGAGGCGAACTCGGAAGCCCGAGCAATAACGTCTGCGGGAAGGGGGCGAAGCACCAGTGCGAACAGAACAACCATCTGAACGATACGGGCACGAAAGGCGGCATCCCGAGAGGCCAGAAAGTCAGCGAACTCATGAACCGTCAAGGGAGCACTTTCCAAATCGGGTGGGAATCCGGTCATTGCCATGAATGACGCGTCAATCAATAGTTGCTGGAGTTCGGTGAGGCCGTTCTCGCAGGCCACCACACCGTGAACTCCTCGTCCCAGAGCGGCAACTTCACCGGCGTCTGGGGGGTTGAGATTGACGTGGGCCGCATCGGGGAGCGGAACGGTCATGTCACAGGCTATTCGAGAAGGCCGGGGGTTGGTACCGAACCTGGATGCGACCCCTGGATCTATGGACGAGTCTCCGGAGATACCTCTGGCCGCGGACGAGCTCACCTCAGTTCTACGGAGGAGCCGATGGTGGATCCGGTCAAGCGAACGGAGTTCAGCTGAGTATGAAGGTGCGCCTCAACGAGCTGTCATTCCGAGCTTCTTCTCATTGCACCAGAAGGACTCCTCTCCCGGAAGCGAGGGGAGGCCGGTGACAAGCTGCGCATCGCCATCGTTGTCTGGTTCGACGGCCGTCTCACCGTCGCCGCCGTCGGGCCGCTCTGCGTCAGTTGACCCTGTTGAGTTCGAGCTATTCATGATCCGAGACACAGCCTGATGCAGCAGGAGGAACGGAAGTAGAATGGCCTGCAGGTCAACCTGTCACCGGAGCGTGAAGGACACTCGATTCTTATTGAACGATCGATGATCCCTGCCCGTTTATACAAGTGTTACGAAATTTGCCTTCATCAACGGGCTTCGTCGTCGAAGGTTCTGAATGGCGACAGCATCACTGACGCGGTAACGGCACCGTGAGATAGCTCTGCAGGTCGTCGAGACGTTCGTCCCAGGTGTGGGCAAGTGCGGCAAGATACTGCTGGGCGATTTGCACAGGCGCGGGCCTCAGCCGGTAACGAACCCGGCGGCGCTCACCTGGCTCGGGCGAAATGAGGCCGGTGTCAACCATGAGGCCGAGGTGCTTGGCGATGGCTTGCCGCGTGATCGGAAGGCGAGCGGCTAGATCGGTGGCTGTAGACGGGCCGTCTGTGGCGAGGGAAGCGAGGATGGTCCGGCGGGTTGGATCGGCGAGCGCGACGAAGACCTGCTCCGCGACAGCCTCAATGTCAGGTGCCATCGACGTGTTCCGCGAGCTCTGCGAGCTCGCGCGACCAGCCTTGACAGTGGGAGTCGTAGGTCTCGCCCCGAGTGTCGGAAGGAAGTTGGGCGAATCCCGACTCCACGAGGCGCAAAAGGGTGCCGTGGCCGTCAGGTTCCAGGGTGAACTCGACGTAGGTGCGTCGGGGGTCGGACTCGGGCAGGTCGGGCAGGCGCCACGTGTACGCGAACACCGTGGGCTCCTCGACGCGCTCAACGCGCATGTCAACCGTCATGCCCCCAGCGAAGGTCATCGTGGCCGCCCCCCCGGGGCGCAGGTCGATGGTCGCACGTTCGCCGAACCACGCGCCAAGACCCTCGGCAGTGGTGAGCGCCTTCCACACCTCACTCGGCGCGCGAATGCAAGGTCACCGTCCGTTCGATTCGGTCGGGGAATGCCATGACTTCCTCCCTCGGGAGTGACTTCGGGATTATGAACAACATCGGTCACCGACCCTCGGACCGCCCGAGTGGGCGGAGCGGTCACCGGGGGACCGGAATCAGCCGTTCTCTTCGGCGACTCGGCGGGCGAGGTCACGTGGACTGCGGTTGGGAGCGCCAGAGCCACTCTCGACGAATTCGCGCAGACTAGTACCGACGAAATGATCCCAGCTGCGGCTGCACATCTCCTTGCACTCGAGCCGGTCGTCCAGGCCGCGGTGCTCGAAGATGAGCTCGCAGGAACCGTTGTCAATCGGCGTGATGGTGAACGTCGGCTGGGTGCCCACCCAGTCCTGCATGAACGTGCACTCGGTCACGGTCCAGCGGACGGTCGTCGGGCGGGTTGCCTCGTCAACGTGGATGAGAAGGGGCTGCTGATCCGCCACCATCGGGAATCGCAGTTCTCCATCGGTTATTCCCGACCCCGTCACCGAACTCCACCAAGCGGTGAGCGCCTCGGTCGTGGTGACGGTGTCGAAGACGACCCCTGCCGGAGCATGGATTCGGACGCTGATGCGGTAATCGGTGCTGGTGGTCATTGAGAACTCCTTGAGTAGAAGTGGAATATTGCAACCAACTAGTTGCAACTATATGGCAACCAGAAGGTTGCGTCAAGGGGTTACATTTCGGTGCGCCATTTTCCGGCCTATCTCGGATGTAAGTAACCATCAGGCTTGCCTGCACGGGGGACGCCTGAGCTCGGCGACTGGGGTCGCAGGTACTTCCCTCAGCTTGCTGAGGCGGTGAGACGATCGATCAGCAACGCACGCTCGGCCACGTTGGTTGTATACCTAAGGGCCTCCTCGTTGGCCTGGCGCGCTTCAGCAGTTTGGCCGCTCCGGTCCAGTAACGATGCCCTCGTGGCGTGGAAGAGGTAGTACTTGGCGAGCGAGCCTCTGAGCGCGTCGACCTCGATAAGTGCGGCCTCGGGGCCGTCAATCTGTCCGATGACGATCGCCCGATTCAGGAGAACCACCGGCGACCCGTCGTACGCACTGAGTAGCGAGTAGAGCTGAAGGAGTTGGGCCCAGTCCGTGGCATCCCATTTCGGCGCCTCACAGTGCACGGCCTGGATCGCAGCCTCGATCTGGTACAGACCCGGACGTCGAAGCCTGCCGGCCCGCTCGATGATGGCTGTGGCAGAACCGATTTGGCGTTGATTCCACATGGAACGGTCTTGATCCTGGAGTAGGACAATGTGGCCGGCTGCGTCCAGGCGTGCCGACCAGCGGGCCAGGTGGAGCTGTAGTAGTGCTTGGAGTCCCAGGGCTTCGGGTTCGTCCGGCAGCCACCGCACGAGGAGCGTCGTCAGCCATTCGGCATCATGGGCAAGTTCCCGGCGGGTCACCGCATCACCTGCTGTCGTCAAGTAGGCCTCGTTGAACACGAGGTAGATCACCCGGAGGACCTGATTGAGCCGGCTCGGCCACTCCTCTGGCTCGGGCGTCCGATACGGGATGCCGGCGGTCACGATCTTTTGCTTTGCCCGGGTCAGCCGTTTGGCCAGGGTGGACTCTGGGACCACAAAGGCCCGGGCGATCTCGGTGGTGGTCAGTCCCGCTACAGAGCGAAGCGTGAGTGCCACCTGGGCGTCCGTATCCAGCGCCGGATGGCAGCAGGTGAAGATGAGCCGCAGCCGATCATCCGGCTCCCTGGACGTGGTTTTTGGGAGCGACGCCAACATGGCGAGCTTGTCTTGGTAACGGGCCTCTCTGCGTATGCGGTCGATGGCTCGGTTCTTCGCGGTGGTCATCAGCCACGCACCTGGTCGATCCGGCACCCCATCCACCGGCCACCGGACGAGGGCCTCGACCACGGCCTCGGCCACCATCTCCTCGGCCAGATCGAAGTTCCCGAGGAGGCGGACCAGGCTCGCCGTGAGCCGGCCCGCCTCCTCTCGGAACACCCGCTCAATCGACGAGCGGGGATCCAGTCGGTCGTCAGCGTTCGACGACAGGACGCACCTCCACCTTTCC
The DNA here is from genome assembly GCA_963737745.1 of uncultured Acidimicrobiaceae bacterium. Taxonomy (GTDB): domain Bacteria; phylum Actinomycetota; class Acidimicrobiia; order Acidimicrobiales; family RAAP-2; genus Bog-473. The sequence continues at coordinate 15,253 of CAVTTR010000001.1, forward strand.
GTCAGGCATCGGGAAGCTCCGGGCAAGTGCGAGTGCGGCATCGAGGTCCGCGACGTCCACGACGGCGTAGCCGCCGATCGCCTCCTTCGCCTCAAGGAGCGGACGGTCGACGATGGTGGACGATCCATGGTCGAGGACCACTGTCGTGGCGGTGTTCGGAGGCTGCAGTTGATTGGACTCGACGATGGTGCCGTCAGCCCAGTGCTTACCGAACCATTCCATGATTCCGCCGAACACCTGAGCCTGCTCGGCTTCAGCTCCACTTTCCTGCCAGGCACCACGGGTCAGCAACAGGACGTACTTCATGGGTTCTCCTCCCGATTATTGATTCTATGAAGGGCGACGATCGGGAATCTCGTGAGAGGACAGGTGCGTTCGAATTTTCGAATTGGCACAGGCCACCTTCCGTCTGTATCGCTGGTCAGGAAGGACGGCGAGCGGCGGGAGCTGCTTGTCCATGGACCTCCGGAAGAAGAACCGCCGGCAGGTCGAGCGCCATCCGGCGATCCCGTCGCTCGAATCGAGTTGCCAGGTGTCCGAGTGGATCCAGTCCCCGATTACGCGTATCGGTTAGGTGGGTCGCAATCATTCTTGCACCTGGCGAACCACCTAAAGATTTCGAGATGAAAACCATCTGACCTGGTCTTTTGGAAGTGCGTCGCCTCGGGATTCGAACCCGAAACCTGCGGATTAAGAGTCGGAAGCAGGGGAGTCTGTGGGGTTCACCCAGGTCTTCTACTTGGGGTTATGTCCAGACGTCGTCCACTAGTAGGTCCGTTTCCAATCAGTATCACCGAAATAGTGGGTAAGACACAGGGGCAGGTACTGCGGGTCGGATTCTGAAGGAGCTGGTCCCCCTGGGGTTCTGATCTGTGATCTGGTATCATATTGCCGTGGATGGAAAAGCGGAAGCAAGCGCAATCCTTCGTCAGTTGCGGCGAGACAGTGGCCTGACGCAGCGTGTCTTGGCCGCGAAGGCTGGTGTCCCTCAATCAACTATCGCCGAAGTCGAAATTGGAAAAAGAGAGCCGTCACTCACCCTGCTGAGCAGGATCGCCGAGTCAGCCGGCCAGTCAATTGCGATACGGCTGACCCCTTTGCCGCGCCACAGTGCGGTTGCCACCGCCAACACGATCAGAGACCGGCTCTATGGGGATGCGGGGGAAGGGCTATCACTCGATATTCGTGAGGATGGTGCGCTTCGCGCTGTCATCGATCTCAAAGACGCCCTCCGGCGATCCAGCCGTGAGAGATTCGATGTCCTTACGTGTCAAGCCCCAAGCCTCGTCGGGGACACGCGCTGGGATGCTTTCCTCGCTGCGATAGTCGAGGATGAGGCGGCCAGGAAGGCGATGTCTCCGCCTCGCTGGACCAATGACCCGATTAGGTTCAATCGACCCTTTTGGTATCTCTCCAAGAGCCCGAGATTCCATACCTGGGAGATCGCCAACTCGCCTGGAGCGTTCATCCGTCATGGCGTGTTTGCTGCCGAAGAGGAACTTGAGAGTGTCTGATCTCAACCGGGCCGAAATGGAGTCGGCACTCGCCGAACTTGCAGACCACCTCAACGCTCGAAACGTCAAGGCCAAGATCTACTTAGTCGGTGGGGCGGTAATGGTGCTTGCATTCGATGCTCGGTTCACCACTGCAGACATCGACGGCGCGATGTATCCGACGGATGATGTGTTCGCCGTGGCCGCTGAGATCGGTGAACGCCGAGATCTCGGTGACGAATGGCTCAACAATTCGGCTTCACAATTCATACCGGTATTCAAGGAGCCCAACTGGCAGCCGATACTAAAGTCGGGGAACGTCGAGATCGTCGCAGCCGATGAGCGGTCGATGTTGGCCATGAAGATGCGGGCCAGCCGTGGTTCGCGAGACCGTTTGGACATCAACTTCCTTGTCAAAAGATGTGGCGTCACCAGCGTCGCCGAGGCACGGGATCTGTACGAGGAGTACTTCCCCGAAGATCCGCTGCCAGAGCGAGCACTCCCGCTGCTTGACGAAGCCATCGAGGCACTTGGTCCGCAGCCACCGTGACTTCATCGGCATTTCTGCCGCTCGCACCTCCAGAGTGTCGATAGTGGAGAATTCGACTTCAAGCTCTCACGTGGCCGCCCACAGCTTGGGGTCGACCAACAGAGCGCGGCCTCCGGTATTCGAACCCAACAGCGGGATTAAGAGTCGGAGGCAGGGGAGTCCGTGGAGTTCGACTGAGTACTTTCACCTGCACTTACGTCTCGCGGCAGTCCACCAGGATTAGCCGATCCACCCCGTTTTCGTGAGATAGTCGATTGAGTCCCAGGGGGCAAGTCGCTGAATGCTGTCGCTCCCTCGATCGCATCCGCTTCCTGAGGAACATGGCCGGATCAAACTGCGGTTTTGGTAGTCGCCGGTAAGCGGACGACAAATCGAGCGCCGCGAGAGCCGGCTGCTTCCACCCACACCTGCCCGCCGTACGCTTTCACGACCTGGGACACAATCGCCAAGCCGAGACCGGTGCCTCCATTGTTCCGGTTTCGCCGCGCTGTCGATTCGGGAAAACCGCTCGAACACCATCGTGCGCAATGACTCAGGGATGCCTGGGCCATCATCAGTCACTACGAGAAACACATGATCGCCATGTTCACTGAGGCTGTAGGTAATCCGACTCTCGGCATGGCGAACTGCGTTCGATGAAAGATTTTCCACGACGCGCATCATGTCGACTTCTCGGGCGAGGACCTGCCCACCGGACACACAGGAAGCGTCAATGTCAAGCGATGTGCTTTTGCGAAGCGCATCCACTTGGAGGAGTACAAGTTCATCAATATCAACGGGGCGGCTTGGGTTCTCATCTTCAGGACCGCGAATCGAATCCAACTCTAAAAGCCCTTCGGCCATGAAGTCGAGATGCTTTACCGCGCTCAGCGCGACTTCATGGCTTCGTTCTAGACCGCCCAGTGTGTGATCGCCTGTCTCGAGCGCGCCCCGTATTCTGGCGATCGGGCTCCGCAGTTCATGACTGGCATCCGCAATGAACCGACGCTCCCTCTTCATGGCTAGTTGAAGTCGTTGGAGCATTTATTCATCGTGTCCACGAGTCGATCAAGTTCATCCCCGCTTCTCGGACTCGGCAGGCTCTCGTCCAGGTCATTCTCTGAGATGTCCGCGACCGCCCGGCGAACCACCTCCACTGGCTTCATGGCTCTACCCACGACAAGCCAGATCAGCCCGCCCAAGACGACTGCAAGAATAGGGAGCACAACCACTAGGAGCTGTGTGAGAGAGCTCTCGGCCGCGACAATCTGGTTTATCACCTGGTATTCAACCAGTATGGGGCCTGATCGCCCACCCAATCGTAGTTCAAAGGCTCGCAGATGCCCGAAACGCCGATCGTAGAATGTGGACATCCGTGGTATTGAACCCGGCGAATTTACATTGATGAGGGGCTTCATTCCCTGGAGATTTGCGCTCGATCCCAAAAGGGTCCCGTTGGGCGAGAAAAGTTGCCCAAGCTGACCGGCGGGACTTGTTGCGGGCGGATAGTGATGGCTCTTGAGTTGGGTCTGCACATACGTCGATTCATTCACGAGGCTCCTATCCACCTGCTGGAGGAGGTGGGTCTGGACCGAATGCAACAACACGAGAGCGACGAGGAAGAGAACGACAACCACCACGATCATCGCGAGGGACGTGATCCGAAAGCGAATCGATCGAACGAAGTCCCACCGGTGTATCACTTTGTAGCCTCAACGAAAAACCGATATCCGACGCCGTGCACGGTCTCGATGATCTTTCGGCCGAACTGCGGCTCCAACTTCTTCCTCAGGTGTCGCACATACACTTCAGCAATATTGCTATCCCCTTCGAAGTTCTCTCCCCAGATTCCAAAAACAAGGTCGCTCTTGGCGACGGTGGACCCCTCGCAGCCCATCAGGTACGCCAGAACCTCGACCTCGCGACCTGAGAGCTGAACCTCGGTCGAACGATAGGTGCAAAGGTGACGCACTGGGTCCAATGTGATGCCATCAACGCTAAGACTGGTTTTGTTGAAGAGCTTGGCACGCCGGACCAACGCTCGCACATGGGCGAGAAACACCACAGTCGAAACCGGCTTGGTCAGGTAGTCGTCTGCACCAGTGTCGAGACTTTCGGCCTCGTCCCACTCTCCGGCCTTCGCGGTGACCATCAGGATCGGAACCAGGCTTCCAGAGGCGCGAATGTCGGCACAAACCCGAAACCCGCTCATGGCGGGTAACATGATGTCGAGCACGACGAGGTCGTATTCATGCGAACGCGCCTTCTCGAGTCCCGTCACTCCATCCGACGCCACGTCGCAAGCGAAGCCCGCTGTGTCGAGCGCGCGGCACAGATTTTCCGCCAAGTTGCAGTCATCCTCTACAACAAGTATTCGCATCTTGGCGTGCCTCCCAACTGAGCCCGAGGCCTTACTCGGAACATAGGAAACGATGGTACTGCTCGGCTCGGCTTCCGTTGATGGCTCCGCCGCCCGCTTGCTTCTGAACAATCATTCAGAACTGGCCCATCAGGAGCAATCGTTGGCTGAGTACTCAGGCTGGCACGACTTCGGTGCATGACTTGAGGTTGGTTTTTTGGCCTCCGCGCCGTTCCCTCAGCGTCAGTCTCATTACTTCCTGAGACCATGTTCAGCATCTTTAAGGCGGGTTCAGCTGGTTTCGCCGGTTCTTCCGAGGAGTTGATTACCCTCCGCAGCGTGTCTCGCTATGCAGCTTTGAAATTGCAGTTCTTGCGAGATGCACGATGTCGTCTCGCGCAACTGTAGATCGTGCGACCCACGAGAGTCCTGCCGCTGATCCGCCACATCGCGACCACGGGTGAATCGGCCAATCCGAGCACTTCGTCGGCACTAGTTCGAAATGCTGAGAACAGGCTCTCAACACCCTCTGTCCCGCGCCCACCACGCTGATGCAGTTCGCTTAGAACGCGGATGCTCGACACAAGGACGCTGGGTTTGGCGTTAAACCGAGGCGTGGTCGTGGGGATCGTCGTATTTATCCTCATGATGGGAGCACCATCCTCGACCGCCAACTCGGCCAGCGCACGACCTAATGACCTCAAGGTTGCTCTTATTGGGGACAGCATTGCGGTGCAACTTGCGAAGGACCTCAGAAACTCCACCTTTGATGGACCTCGTGGCGTGACGTGGGCGATCACGGCTCAACCAGGAGCAGGCTGGGGAGAGGGAGAGAATGCTCAGGGGAACTGGCCGCTCGATGTCGTACAGGGGCACACTGTGGCACAACGAGTCCGAGCAGCGGCAAGGCGTCGCCCGTCGGCCGTCGTTATAGAGCTTGGAACGAATGATGCCCTGCGGGCCGCATTCGCTTATTCGCTGAACAACGGAACCCAGCTGACCGCACGCATCGATGGCACCGACGACAACATTCGAAACGTCGTGAAACTAGCCAGTTCCCTGTCTCCCTGTGTGGCATTGGTTTCTCCGAGCTACTACCCGACAACGGTATTCGGCGGGGGACAGTATTACTCGGCGACGGCCCTTCAGATACGAACGGTTCTCATGAATGAAGAATCCAAGGTGGCCCATCACTGGGTAGTGCTTGCCGATTGGGCAGCCCTATCGTCAACCCATCTCCTTCCCGATGGCTCGCCAAAGGGCTGGTTTACCGCAGACGGTCTGCACCCGAACGCGAATGGGTTGGCGGCACTTGCGCAGCTGATCATCCGGACGGTGAAAACGTGCCCGCAGTGACCTTTGCACGGATGTCAGTTGTACTGAGGCCCATGGCAGTTCCATGGGAAGCTGATAGCGCACGGAACAAACCAGTGAATACCCGCGCAAACTCTAAGGGATCTTCGGATCCGAAATCTAATAACCTTAGCGTTGGTCGACCAACCCTTTGACCTGGACAGTCGAGTGCGCGAGTTTGACCTTGACCCAGTTTTCAGGACCACCGTTATGAGAGTCAGGTCTGCATAGATGCTGCTGTTGTTAAGTGTAGAGCTTCGAATTCGACTGGGGGGACGTAGCCGAGCGAGCTGTGTAGGCGTTCGGGGTTGTGGAAGTGCTCGATCCACTCGGCGATGGCGATGGACAGCTCGATCTTGGTCCGCCATTTCTTGCGGTTGAGAAGCTCGATCTCTGGGCTGGTCCATCGATCGGCGCTGCGAGACGGCACACTGTTGATCCTGTGGCTCTCAACACCCGTCACGTTCACGGTAACGACATGTGGTTGACCCGATAATCCGGGAGGCCGGTCTCATGGACTGGTGCTAACACCAGTCGTTAGCGCGACCGTATCTGGGTCCAAAGTCGGAGTTCTCGAACCACGCCGGCCACGGCGGTACCCATTGCAACGACCATCAGAAGCACTGTGGCAATGAGCAAGATGTCCCACTTCGAGCCCGGGGCGCCCCCTGGGCTGGCGTTCAAAAATGAAGGCGCGTCTTTCGCCATTGCTCCCCACCAGACCGCTGTGGCACCGACCATTACCACCATCGCCGCGGCGACGGCGGCAGCCATTGTGGCCTCCGCTCTGAGAAGCGCAGTCGAGAACTCCAACCGCCTGCCTGCCGCAACCGCCGCAACAGTCCACAGTGTCAACGTGATGATGATGAGTCCCGCCCAGATCAGAAATAGCGCTCCGTACCAGTGGATGCCGCCGTTACGTTGATGCGGCGTGAGGTGGTGCGCCCACAACAAAAGTGGCACCGTCGTTGCAATGGCCAGGGCGCTGCAGGAGACGGCGCGCAAGAAATGGCTGCGCAGAGAGCGCCAGCCGCCAGTTCGCAGGAATCGCACGAAGGCAGGGATGGCGAGAACGGCCCCGGCGACCACGAGGACGCCAGCCACGCCAGCCACGCTTTGGAGCACCGTGAACGCGAGGTCAGGTACACGATGAGCACCAGGGCGATGTGGCAACGCTTCATCGAAATGCTCAGAGAATTTGGCGAAGCTGGCCCCTGCGATCACGAAGGCCGTCCAAGCGGCTAGAACTACCAGCGCTCCAGCCCGAATGCCGTCTGCTGCCGACGCAGAGTCCCCGGTTAGTCCCGATCGCCTGGCTCGCTGTCGGAGCCCACCGGTGACAAGGCTGAGCCGAACCAGCATCGGGAGATGACTGCCGTACTCGTCGTCGAGCAGGGTGATGAATTCGTCCCCGTATCGGGCGCGCCATGATTGCGGATACCAGCGGAGACGGGGATCGCCAGATCTTGAAGTCATGTTCCCCTCATCATCGTCGTTTGCCCTCGGCGCCTCGGTTCGCATCACGCCAGTCTCGGACGAGGGGTCCGCACCATCCCGAGCCGAGCTTGTCCTACCTCGACGAGCTCACGCATCTGGGCCAGAGAATCGGCAAGAGCCTGCGAGCCTGCGGCCGTGATCCGGTAGGGGCGTCGGCGGTCGTCGGATTCGAGCGGCTCGATAAGCCCACGCTCTTCCAACCTGGTGATAGCACCGTAGAGTGCCCCGGGGCCGAGTTTCACACCGGCGAAATCTTCGATGTCCTTGAGCAGCGCGTGTCCATGCTTGGCTCCGCCAGCAAGGCTTGTGAGGATCAGCGTCGGTGGGTCGTTCGTTCGGCGCCGAACATGAGGCTTTTCACGGTTGGCGTTATTCGAATGGGCGTCTCGCATGATCGCCACACTACTACTTACTATGTAGCTACGCAATACGTAGATCACGTCGTTCCGAGACAACAGCGGCCATCTTGGGGTGCAAACGAAGGCGGCGGGTCGTCAAATCGTCTCAACATTACGTCTTCCGGATCGACCATTGAGATCTTCACTTTCGGTCCGCTGTGACAGCTCAATGCGTACCCTTATTCCACCCTCAGGAAGGCTGGTTGCCACGATCGAGGCGTTGTGAGCATCGACCACGGATCGGACAATTGAAAGGCCCAGCCCGACACCCCTCCGCCCGCTGGTCCGGTACTCACCTCGTTGAAATGGCTCGAAGAGCGAGGGGATGCGCATCTCGGAAACGAAGGGCCCGCTGTTGGTGACATCGAGAAAAACCCTTCCATTACGAGCGCCGGTTTGCACCCGAATCCATCCTCCATCAGTGTTGTGCAGCACGGCGTTGTCAATCACATTGGCGACCATGCGCTCTAGAAGGACGCGGTCGCCCGTGACGCCGGCTTGATGGAGGTCGACTTCTACGTCTAATTGGTGTTCAGAAATGGAGTGGACCACATTCTCCAACGCGTCCTCGGCCGCGGTAGACAGGTCCAAGTACTCGCGGCCCGTCAGTCCCTGATCGCTGGTGGCCAGCACCAGCAACGCATCAATGGTCTGCTCGGCGTGATCGATCGATCGACGGATCTTGGCGGCCATCAGCGTGATCTGCTCAGGTGCTCCGAAGTGGCCGGGGACCTCGGCCTAACCGTCAGCGCGGTGAGGCGTTGGGTGGCCCAGGCCGACATCGACGCCGGCCGCCGACCGGGTATGACCTCAGAAGAGCATTCTGAGCTGGTCCAACTGCGAAAAGAGAACCGGGTGTTGCGCGAAGAACGTGACATCTTGAAGCGAGCCACAGTTTTCTTCGCCAAGGAGACCCGATGAAGCTGTACCCCTTCATCGAGGCGGAGAAGGCTGAGCAGGACGGCAATGTCGCCATGGCGTGCCTGCTGCTCAAGGTCTCCCGTTCCGCCTACTACGAGTGGTCCAAGCACATCCCAACGGCGCGTGACCTCTCCGACGCCGAACTCGGCGACAAGATCGTCGACATCCACACCAAGAGCCGCCGGACCTATGGGGCACCGCGGATCCTCACCGCGCTGGCCGAAGACGGCATCTGTGTCGGGCAAAAGCGCGTGGCCCGTCTCATGGTCCGTCGGGGGCTCGTCGGGCGCTGCAAGCGCCGCTTCAAGGTGACGACGACCCCTGACCCAGAGGCAACGTCGCTCGCTCCGGACCTGATCAAGCGGAACTTCGTGCCCCAAGCCCATGAGATCGACACGGCCTGGTGCGGCGACATCACCTACATCCGCACTTGGGAGGGTTGGCTCTACCTGGCCACGGTCATCGACCTGGCCAGTCGGCGGGTGGTCGGCTTCGCCATGGCCGATCACATGCGCACCGAGCTGGTCTGCGATGCCTTGGAGATGGCCATTGCCCAACGCAAGCCCGCTGCAGGTCTGAAATTTCATTCCGACAGGGGGTCCCAATACACGTCGGAGACATTTCGGGAGCTCCTGAGGCAACACCACGTCGTCCAATCGCTCTCCCGGCCCCGCCAATGCTGGGACAACGCGGTGGCCGAAAGCTGGTTCGCCACCTTGAAAGAGGAGTTGATTTACCGCCAGGGATGGCCGACCCGCACCATGGCCCGCCGGGCCATCTTCGAATTCATCGAAGTGTTCTACAACCGGCAACGTCTGCACAGTTCGCTTGGCAATCTCACGCCGATCGCCTACGAAGAAAGGAGACGCAAGCACTCCGCACATACCGACACTCAAGCGGCATAATCAATCTGTCCGTCAAAGCGGGTCAAGCCCATCCTCTGGTGCATTGGAATTGAGACCAATGCACGCCGAGGGTCCCGCAACGGTCATCGAAGAGCGACCCACGGGGGACTGTCCCACCCAAGACGATCGAATTCCGCTTCGACTGCCTCGGCGTGTTCAGGGTGTATATGCGGGTGTTGAATCATTGGTTAGGAACGGTCGGCGGGTAGTCGCAATATCCGCCTGTTGCTTCTCGGCTCTGATTCTGTCTCGAGCAACGTATTAGTTCGCAGTCCTGAATTCGATCGCCAAGTGTCTCGAGTGAAGTCCCGCCTCCCTTGCGCAACTGTGTGACTCTATTCAATAGCCCTTAGTCAAGGGGACTCGCGCGTTCGTACGGGTTGTGGTGCTGGAATCATACAACTTGGCCAGTGCTCCTAGTCGTGACCGGAGCACCCTCGATCGGTCCGAGCGGGCAGGCTCGAAGGTCGATGCAGATGATAAAGTCGGAGCTGTTTGCAGACTCGGAAGTCGAGCCGCCTGCATCATCTGCACGAGGCGGCGATCGGGTATGAGAAAGAGTCTTTAACTCGGTAAATCGCTCGGATGTCAGTGGTACGACAGGGTCGTTGCCATTTCCAGTTTCCGCTATCCCTGGACCGTGGTCAACGAGGCTTTGCCGCCTTGACAACCTAGCGATTGCTTGGCTACCATTCGCGGCTTCGGCATCGGACCTGGGGGTCACATTCATGGCGTTTCCTGTGGAGCGGCGTTGCGTTCATCACATGCTTGAAGAACGCGTCAAAGAGGACCCCGACGCGCGCTTGCTGACGATCATTGGTGAACGCGCCGAGTCATATACCCGCGCGGAGGTTTGGGATCTATCGAGGCGTGTGGCGGGGGCCTACAATTTGGCCGGCGTGGTGCCGGGCGACCGTGTCGTCATCATGCTGGAGAACCGAATCGAATTTGCCTCGGCGTGGCTGGGAGCGATGGCGGCTGGTGCGATCGCGGCACCTCTCAACACCATGTTCGCCGGGCCGATTTTGGCAAACATGCTCGAGACTATGGCTCCCGCCGTGATCGTTATTGAAGCCGGCCTCGTGGATGGCGTGACCGAAGCACTCAATACTGCAGGCTACGGCGGCATCGTCGCGATCGTAGGTGCTTCGGGGCCGGTCCATCTAGACGGCCACAAGACCGTTAATTTCAGTGACTGGTTGTCCGTTGAGCCCATCGAAGATATCTATCAAGCATCACCTTCGGAGACCGCGTCGCTAATGTACACCTCCGGTACGACAGGGCCGTCGAAGGGATGCATGTGGCCACACAATCTCTTCTTGACGGCGGCAGAGGTTTGGTCGGAAATCGTCGGGTACGAGAATGGGGACGTTATTCATAGCGCCACTCCGATGTTTCATGGGCTGGCGCTGATGTCGTGCTTTACGTGTTCGATTTTGATCGGCGGTGAAGCAATCATTCCAGTGAGATTCTCGGTTACCAGCTACTGGAAGCAGATCCACGATTACCAGGCAACGCGAGGTGTACTCGTGGGTCAAATGATGACCCTTTTGGCTAATCAGGAGGTTGACGAGTACGAAGTCAACAACACCCTGAAAAGCGTCTTCTGCGGACCGATTCCAGCAGACTTCGAAGAGATCGAGGCGAGGTTCGGTCTGCGCATGAATCAGGGCTACGGGCAGGCTGATGTTGGGATCATGATCGCCCAGCCGACCAGCGAGACACATTTCGACAAGACATCGATGGGAAAGGTGCTTCCTGACTGGGAGCTTCAACTGGTTGATGACAACGATAATCCTGTCGCACCAGGAGAGCCCGGGGAGTTGATCGCTCGGCCGCGGAAACCATTCATTTCATCTAAGGGTTACTTTGGTATGCCTGAAGCAACGGTCGAACTATTACGCAACGCCTGGTACCACACTGGCGATGTGTTGAGGTGCGACGACGGTTGGTACTACCTCGTAGACCGAAAGAAGGACGCGATTCGGCGAGGGGGTGAGAACATTTCCTCGTTCGAGGTCGAGCAAGTCTTGCTCAGCCATCCAAGTGTGCAACAGGCGGCGGTCATCGCTGTGCCATCGGATCTCAGTGAGGATGACGTCATGGCCTGCCTCGTGGTCGACAACGAGTCAGAACTGGCGGCAATCGGTGATTACGCCGAGGCGAACTTGCCCTACTTCGCTGTGCCCAGGTACTATGAACTGCTCGAAGAACTTCCCGTTACTCCGAACAACAAGGTTCGCAAAGTAGATCTTCGGGCGCGCGGCGTCACGTCGACGGCTTGGGACCGCGGTCGGACACGTCGAAAGCGATGAGCTTGTGCTCAGGCAGCGAGCCAATCGGCGCTCCAGACGGGCGAGAAAGAACACCGGCACAAGGTAGGGGTCCGCAGGAATGGACTAGCCGAGACGGGCTACGTCTGATCGGCGACGACAGAGGCCCAGTTGATGGACAACTGATAATCCTGTTGCACGGTGGGGGCCAAACCCGCCATTCTTGGAAGAGCACTGCCGATCAACTGATCGAGTCTGGATATCGAGTCGTAACGTATGACGCGCGGGGCCACGGCGATTCCGGATGGTCGGATTTGGATGGCTACTCCTTGGAATCGTTTGCTTTGGATCTTTTTGAGATTGTTAAATCGATCGGAGCGCCGAATCCAGTACTCGTTGGAGCTTCACTCGGGGGAGACACGAGTCTGGTAGCGGCGGGCGAGCTTGGACTGCAAGTCTCGTCCGTCGTACTGGTGGACGTGTTGCCTCATGCGGACCCTGGTGGTGTCGCACGCGTGCAAGAATTTATGCGCTCTCAACCTGACGGCTTCGCGACTATCGATGAGATGGCTGAAGCGGTCGCGCGGTATCAGCCGCATCGTCGTCGTCCGAAAAATCTCGACTCTTTGATGAAGAATGCAAGACGAGATTCCAATGGTCGTTTCAGGTGGCACTTCGACCCCACGTTCGTCGAAGAAGACTTAGATTTGGATGGACGCCAACTACGACTTGATTCTGCACTCACGGCAATCGACGCGCGGATCCTGCTAGTGCGAGGGATGCTGTCAGATGTGTTGACGGACAAGGGAGTGGCAGCCTTTCAGGCGCTCCGACCTGATGCAGAGTGCGTCACCGTGAGCGATGCAGCGCACATGGTGGCTGGTGACCAGAACGACGTATTTACAGAGGTGGTTGCCGAATTCTTGCGCCGTTCGGGGCCATCGCAGGTGTGGCTCCTGATGGCAGAACGGAGCCTGCATTAAATGATGGCCGGCTCCTGGATCATCAGCATCGCAAAAGTCGGAACACGTCCGTGAAGAGAGAAAGATGAGCCAGCTCTTTGCCGCCTCATTAGTCGGACTCGGCGCAGGATCAATGTACGCGCTGTCAGCCCTCGGAGTGGTCGCCGTCTACCGAGGTTCAGGCGTGATCAACTTCGCGAGCGGCGCAATGGGCATGGTGGGCACATTCGTATTCTGGATGCTCGCTGACCAGCACAATTGGCCCGTTCCCGTGGCCCTATTCGTAGGTGTGGGGGCTTCGGGCGTGCTCGGACTAGCAACCCATTTTCTCATCATGCGACCATTGCGACACAGCAGCAACCTGGTCAAGCTGGTAGCAACTCTAGGTGTATTGATCGCGACGCAATCCGGCATGGCATTGATCTACGGTGCCAACACCTTTGTCGCTCGGCCGTTTCTGCCCCACGGAGAGGTCACTATTTTTGGAGCTACCGTGGGGGCCGACCGACTTTGCCTGCTTGGCTTTGCTATTGCCCTGACTTTCGGAGCGACGCTGATTTACTCACGTACTCGATTCGGTCTCGCTACCACGGCTATCGCTGAAAACCCAGCGGTCACGTCCTCCATGGGATGGTCACCCGACACACTGGCCGCCGTCAACTGGGCGGTAGGTGGATGCCTGGCGGGCTTCGCCGGGATCTGTCTCGCACCCATCGTCGGCGTGGCGGTTTCATCCGCTTTGCTCTTGCTACTGCCCAGTCTCGCAGCCGCTGTAGCCGGGGGGATGCGGTCCTTTACTATGACCGCGATTGTCGCATTGGCGATCGGCGTTTTACAGTCCGTACTGCCCCGTTACGTCACAACCCCGGGTGTTCCTGAGGCGGTGCCTTTCGTTGCGATCGTCGCCGTGCTGATCTTTCGGGGCACCGCTTTACCATCTAGGGACGTAGTGCGCGAGGAGTTCCCTCGAGTATCCAGCGGTCGAATACCCTGGGTTCTCGCCACCGTCTGTGCTCTTGCCCTTGCGTTCATACTTGCCGGGCACCTGTCCTACGTCTGGGTAGGTGCAATTACAACATCGCTCGCTGTCTCACTGATCCTGCTGAGTCTCGTCGTCGTGGTTGGATACGCAGGGCAACTGTCGTTGGCTCAGTACGCGATCGCTGTTGCCACCGGTGGAGTTGTCTCAGCACATCTCTCCGTCGTCGGGCTCCCCTTCCCTGTCGCAGCGCTTTGCGGTATTGCTTCGGCAGTACCTGTGGGCTTTGTCTTCGGTCTTCCAGCTGCTCGTACAAGGGGCCCAGCGTTGGCAATCGTTACCCTCGGACTAGCAGTCGTAATCATCGATGTGGGATTTGGCAACTTTTGGTTGACCGGTGGCTATGACGGTCTCCAACTAAAGAATCCAACAATCTTTGGGATCAACCTCAATCCGACAACCTATCCCGATCGATACGCCATAATGTCACTCATCTGTGTCGTTGTGTGCTGCCTCATGGTGGCTAACCTCCGCCGTGGGCGAGCAGGGCGACGAATGTTGGCCGTTAGGTCCAACGAGCGCGCAGCTACCGCGATAGGTGTGAGCGTGCGGGGAGCGAAGCTGGCGGCCTTCGCTATAGCTGCCGCTATTGCAGCTGTGGGCGGAGTACTTCTTACCTTTGCTCAACCAGTCGCCCTCTTCGCTTCTTACTCGCCGTTCGACTCGATCGAAGCGGTTTCCTATGCGGTCGTCGGGGGCCTAGGTTTCGCAACCGGAGCATTGGGCGGCTCGGTGCTCGCTCCTGGGGGTGTCGGTACCGAAGTGCTCTCCCGATTTGGGACCCAGTACGACGGTTGGCTGGATTTCGCTGCCGGATTGCTGACGATAGTAACGGTGATCCTGTATTCCAACGGAATGGCGGCATTCAATGTAGACTTGGGGAGACGGGTCCAGCACGCAGTTAGGGCGAAATTGGGTAGTCGCCTGCCCTCGCCGAGGCGACGTCTCGAGATTCCTCAACGTTCTGAGACAGCGACCAATACGCGGGCTGCAGCGCCAGAGCAGTTGCACACGTTGGACGCCGTCGGAGTCTCGGTCAGGTTCGGTGGACTCCTTGCCGTGGATCAAGCGAGTTTCAGCGTTACGTCCGCCGAGATCCTGGGGATTATCGGCGCTAACGGGGCAGGCAAGACGACGATTATTGACGCCATCACCGGCTTCGTACCGCTATCAGCGGGCCAGATTCTTCTTGATGGCAAAGACCTCTCGCAAATGGACCCCACCAAGCGAGCTCGCACAGGCATAAGCCGATCCTTCCAGTCACTTGAGCTCTTTGAAGACCTGACGGTGCGGGAGAATTTGCTGGCCGGATGTGACGACGTGGGCTTGAAGTACTGGGTTACAGACCTGTTCTGGCCCGGGCGTACGAAGCTTCCACCTTCCTCTCTCGAGGTAATTCGTGACTTGGATCTCGTTGACGACATTGACAAGCTTCCCTCGGAGCTTTCATTTGGTAAGCGAAGGCTCGTCGCGATCGCACGTGCGTTGGCTCGTGAACCGAGCGTGATCCTCCTGGACGAACCAGCTGCCGGACTGGATATCTCGGAACGACAAGAACTGAGTCAAACGATTCGCCATCTCGCCAAGCAGTCCCGTACCGCGGTGATCATCGTCGAACACGACCTCGACCTGATACGGGCGGTCGCAGATCAGGTAGTAGTGATGGAGTTTGGACGTTGCATCGCTAGCGGAAAACCTGACGAAGTGCTTTTGGATCCCAACGTTATTGCCTCCTACGTCGGTGGGACAGAGAGCAGAACTGTGGCATGAATTCTTCGACGATGGTGTCTTGTGAGGAGCTTTGCTCGGGGTACCTCGGCGTAGCAGCGGTTCGTGACATAGACCTCGAAGTCAAGGCGGGCCAGGTCGTCCTTCTCGCCGGCCGCAATGGAGCAGGTAAAACGACGACGCTCATGACCTTGGCTGGAGCGATCAAACCTCTGAGCGGCCGAGTTCGCGTCCGCGGCGAGGTATCGTCGCTTCCGCTTCACCGTCGAGTACGTCAAGGCCTCGGGCTGGTCACGGAGGGGCGCTGTGTCATTCGAGGTTTGTCGGTCGAGGAAAATCTAAGGCTCGGCAATGGCGACATGCGGATTGCCTTTGAGCATTTTCCAGAACTCGAGAGTCGCCGGAAGACTAAAGCCGGCCTCTTGTCCGGCGGAGAACAGCAAATGCTTGTCGTAGGTCGCGTTCTCGCGTCGCGGCCTAAGGTGATACTTGCTGACGAACTATCCCAAGGCCTGGCCCCAATTATTGTTCGGCGATTGCTTGACGTGCTCAGATCCGCAGCCGACGAAGGTATTGCAGTGTTGCTCGTAGAGCAGCACCTCAAGCTTGGTCTGGAGATAGCCGATCATGTCTACTTTCTTCGACAGGGAAGGGTTCATGGTTCGAGCGCTGCCAGCAACGTCACCGACGCCGACATTGAAGCTGCCTATTTCTGATTCTTGGCCCGACGAGGTGTGGATAGATTTTTGATTGGGCACATTAGACACGAGTGCCGGTCCGTTGTGACAAGAGCTGGCCGAATTGGAGGTATTGGTGTGAATTTGTCCTTAGCGATGGCCGCTATTCCGATCGAGGAATACCCAGCGATCGCGGTTGAATGCGAGCGACTCGGTCTGGAATCGGTGTGGTTTCCAGACCATCTGGCAATCCCGACTTGGAGGGATACCCCCTATCCGTACACCAGCACGGGTGAGCCGCCGTTTCCATCCACGATGCCGTTTTATGACGTGTGGATCCTGACGGGCATGGTGGCCGCCTTGACGTCGCGTATCAAAATAGGGACCGGAGTATTTGTGCTTCCGTTACGCCCGGCGGTGATCACGGCACGAGCGGCGTCTACGGCTCAGCACGCCTCGGGTGGCAGGCTCTTGCTCGGTACTGGCACCGGTTGGTTAGAAGAGGAATTTGAGGCGACCGGTGAGTCTTTTGCTGATCGTGGTCCGCGCACGGACGAAATCGTAGAGGCCATGCGGCAGCTGTGGACGGGTGAGCCGACCTCGTACGCGGGCAAGTACGTGACGTTTCCTGAGGTAACCGTGGCGCCACCCGTCCCTGCTCCCATCCCTGTGATCATCGGCGGTACATCGGGGCCCGCCATCCGCCGGGCAGCTACGCTCGGCGACGGCTGGTACGGAATGAATTGCGAGCTGACGGTGGCCAGATCGGTGCGGGACTCGATCCAGGCGAAGCGAGAGGCGCTGGGGAAGTCCGGTCCATTTCCGTACTACGCCCGCTTACCCGCGCCGTACGAGCAGCCGGACATCGAGGGTTATGTGGCCTCCGGCTTCGACTACCTCACGATCCAACTGGACGGATGTGGGGCTGCCCCATCCGATTCCATCGGCCGCAAGCTGGATCTCGTCGGGAGTACCGTTGAAAGAATCCGGGCCATCACGGGATGACTCAGGACACGAGGGATACCAATACCAACGATTCCCGCCCCGCCATCGTACGCCCGATCCGAGCATCGTTGATAGTGGTGGGAAGCTTCGCGACTGGCAAAACGACCACTTGTGGCATCCTAAGTGAGCTCACTGGAGCCCCCTACATCGACATGGGCACTCTTGTGCAAAGAGAAGCCGCATTGCGCGGGCTTGATTTGCTCACACATGCCGCGAATCAGTTTGCCAAAGGCAATACCGTTTTTATGAAATCAGTCGTAGATGAAGCGCAAACATTGGGAAGACCTTCTATCGTTGCCGGCTTGCGACGGGTCGATCAGCTGGAATATTTGAAGGAGCACCTTGCCCCCGCCTTCTCAGTCGCCCTTACGCTTCCCGATGACGAACGTTTGCGCAGACTTACCCGTCGCCGGTTCACTGAAGATCCAGGAAAGGAGTGGTCGGAACGAGAGGCCTTGGAAGAGTCATGGGGCATCTCCGATGCAATCGCTGCATGCGATGTGCGACTCTCATCGGCTGCGCCAGCTCAACCCGTGGCTGAGGAATGCCTCGCCCGGTGGTTAGCGTTTGAGAGGCGTCAAGCGAGGTAACGGGTGCGGATTGCGCGCACCGCACGTTGTAGGTCGCCCTTGGATGGGTGCGTACGCGCTCGTCATTATTGCCTTATGTTCAAACGACTAATGAAGCTCAGCACCTTCTAGCGCGGCTCCGACGTCGCGAGACCCATTAGATCGAGGTACTGCTGCTGATAGTCGGGCACGCCAGTCCATTTCGAAACCGGCTTCGGAAGATTGCCTGCCGTTCGGAGCAAGAATTCTAGATCCGTACCGGCATCTGTTTGAAGGGGTTGCGGCAACCCCACACTATGTGCTGCTAGACCGTACATCAGGAGCCAGTAGTTGGGTTCCCCGGGGTATTCCAAGGCGGCGTAAATTGTCCCATCTGCAATTTTCTGAAGTTCCGCAATGGTTGGAGCGACTCCCGAAAGAATCTTCACTCTTCCGTCCAGCTTCGCCAATTTAAGGAGTGACGGCAGATCGTCGGCGATCCCATCTGCCGGCAGAACGACGTAGTTCACTGAGGGATGGGCCTCCAGGTAGGCCATGGTCTGAGCTCCGACGGTACCCGCCCGAACGGCGGCCAGTGAAGTAGGCATTACGTCTCCTTTACAGCCGCTGCAGTTCGTGTCCAAGTACTCGGCAAATGCTTCCGCTGTCTCATGGAGCGCCGGTTGCTCGGTGAGATCGATGAAAAGTCCGTGGCCATGTCCCTGAGAGTCTGAAATGATGAAATTCGCGAGGGTTGATCCGACCCGCTGGGAAGAGAACGAGCATGAAAAGCAACCGATAACTCCGCGGTCGGAAGCATCCGGCTCTGTCTTGATGGCGTATTCGACCACGGGGATTTCGGCAGCTTTGGCTTTTGCCAATCCGTCAGCGAAGAGGTACGAGGGCATGGCCAGCACAACGACATAATCAACGTGCTGGTCCACGGCCTGCTCTACTGCGGCGTTCACCGTGTCCGGGTTGGCAGGGTCAAACCCAATTGTCAGCAGCTGCCATCCGATCGCTCTCGCTGCGGCCTCTGCCGAACTAGTCAGTTTGGTCGCCATGCCCAAACTTGGGACCAACCAGGCTACGGTTTTTCCTGCAGACGGTGCATGTGGGAGCTTCGTCGAAACAGGTATACGGGATGGTGCCTTCGTAACAGCATCAACCGCGGCAGTCGCACGCTTTACTTCCTCACTAAGCGTGCGGATCTCACCGCTGGGTGGCTGGTTCTGTGTCAATTTCAGTACCGTCCTTTCTTCTTGGCATATGTACAATCGTTCACAAGTCCACTTCGACGAGAGAGGAAGGACCTGGGCTCGTTTCCCAGCGGCACCACGAACGTTTGAGCCTTTCGAGGAACGGTTCGACCTCCCGCATAAATGGAGCGTGTAATCCATGGTTCTCGGATCTAAGCCGGGGTCGCATTGCACCCGAAGGAGAGTTCCTTGCCGCGTCAAACATCCGTCTTTCCTCACCGACTAACTTTCGCCGCACTCGGACCCTTGGGTTGGTTCTATGACGGTGACGCGAGGTTTTGAAGCTGAGTGAGCACCGTCGTTCCGAAGCCGCCATCGACCAGGATCTGCTGCCCCGTGATGTAGGAGGACCGTTCGCTTGCTAACCAAAGTACAGCGTCAGCCATATCGCGAGGTGTTCCGATCCTTCCGAGAGGTACAAGTCGCTCGCGGGCGGCTAGGTTGGCTGGATCGGCATACGCCAGTTCGGACAGCGGCGTGCGGACGAGACCAGGGGCAACGGCGTTGCTACGAATGCCGTACGGAGCGAGTTCCAAGGCGAGCTGGCGCATCAACATGGCGGCGGCAGCCTTGGACGACGAATACGCGCCCGCCCCCCCGCCCGGTTCGATGCCGCAAATGGAAGTGACGTGGACGATCGATCCACCACCGCGCTCAATCATGTCGCGACCGAATTCGCGCGAGCAGATCAAGTAACCCGTGAGATTAATGTCAAGAACCCGCCTCCACCCGTCGAGCGACGTTTCGAGGAGCTCTCCTTGGCCGACGACTCCCGCATTGTTCACGAGGACATCGGCCCCACCGAACTCGGCTCGGAGGCGTTGAGCAGCGGCTGCAACCTGCGTCGTATCGCTGGTGTCGGTCTGATGGGCCACTGCGACTGAGCCGGCGGAGCGGATCGCTGCAGCAGTCTCCTCGGCGGCAGCCGATGAGAGATCGAGGACGAAGACTTGACATCCAACCTCGGCAAGGCCGATGGCCGTGTCACGTCCAATGCCGCTGCCACCGCCGGTCACGACCGCGGTTTTCCCATCCAGCTCTAGCCAGTGCGACATCGCTCGTGCTCCCCTCCAAGGCTGTTGAAGATCCATTGGTCTCCGGAGGAGCGAGTAGACGGCGTCCTGCCGAAGCCAACCAAGTGCATGCTCAATCCTGGCATCTGCGATCAACAAAAGTCAAAGGCTGAATCATCTGGTCACATCTTCGAATCCGTTCTTCAAGCTCGTAATCCGGTGCGACTGAGCCGACATAGGCCGAGAAGTCATCAACTCCGACCGCTGTGACGGATGGCGCCCGATATGTCCGACCCCAATGCGTCGCCCCAGCTACGATGCCGCGCGCAAATCTAGGTCGCGGGAGAGAGGACGATATTCGGGTCCTGGTTTCACTGTCGATCGTGAGAGGGAACGTCGACGCCCGGGAAATGGAACTTCTGTCGGTTTCGCCACGGTTGACGAAGTGCGTCGATGACCTTGGGCGGACTAGCTGGGATCCTGAATCGTGAAGGCCTGGAGCTGAGTCATTATCCACTTCACGGCAAGACTCAGTGTTGACAAACCGACCAAGCGCTCGGTAGGGTACTCGGGAACAAGATTGGAGTTCGGTTTGAAAAATGTCGGCTCTGAGGACCCACACCGGGATTACTTGCGCGAGCACTTCTCACCCCCCCGGGAAGTAGAGGGGCGCCCTGCCCGCTCTGCGCCGCGCGAGTAATCCTGGTGTCGGCCTTCAGCCTCCGAATCATTCTGCGCCACACATACAACCGGCGCAGCTGGCGTTCCGCAGCGGTGCTATCGACAGTAGGTGGGGTGCGGACGCTAACGCCCGTGCGAAACCACCTCAGAGGACAAAATACCCACGATGAGGCTGAAATCAACTTCGTTCAAAATAGCGAACTGTCCTTAGCGAATGGTGGATTGGATAAGCGTGTCCCTCTAGCGATTCCCCTAAACGCTCAGTGCTGCCCTCGCGTGGAATGGCGCGTCACATCTGTCAATGACTTCCGAGTCTGTCTGAATCGCCAGCCACCCATATCTGACCGAGTCGATTGTACGTCACGCTGCGGCAAGGTTTAGAGCGGTGGGACACCTTATTGACGCCGTAGCGATCGGCGGAGGTATCGCCGGAGTCTCAGTTGCCTGCGAACTCGCTACGGATCGCTCGGTCGTGCTGCTCGAGACGGAGGCGACGCTTGCTCAACACACCACGGGGCGATCCGCAGCGACTCTCTTGAGGACCTTGGGGAACACGGTGGTGCGCAGTCTGACCCGCGCCGGTGCGGATTTGTTCTTCTCACCTCCGGAAGATTTCGACCGGCCCTTGCTGACGCCGCGACCGGGCATCTCGATCGCGGGGCAAGGGCGGGCTGATCGAATTCGACAGTTCGTTGCCGACGTGGGAAGTGACACTGTTGGCTTGCAAGAGCTCAACGAGAGCGACGCACGAGCGCTTGCGCCGTTCATTCGGCCGGGTTGGATGTCTGTCGGTCTGCTCGATGAGTCGGCGATGGACATCGACGTCGGCAATCTCCATCAAGGCTATGTGCGCGGCTTGCGGCGCCGCGGCGGCACCATTCGGGCCAAGGCTCAGGTGGTAGCCATGAATTGGGCAAACGGCACCTGGAACATACAGCTTGGAGATGGCGGTTCGATCAGTGCGCCGCTCGTTGTGAACGCCGCAGGCGCTTGGGCGGACTCGGTGGCGATTATGGCTGGCGCCCAGCCGCTGGGACTCCGGCCGCTGCGCCGGACTGCCTTTACAGTGCCTTCGCCGGAGAGTTTCCGTACGAATGACCTGCCATCAGTTAGGGATGTGGATCAGTCATTCTATGTAAAGCCGGAAGGCGCCCAATTTCTTTGCTCTCCCGCCGATGAGACTCCGTCCGAACCGTGTGATGCCCGGCCCGAGGAGCTAGACATTGCGAAGGCCATCGACACGATCAACGAAGCAACGCTGCTCGAAATACGATCGGTCCGTTCTCAGTGGGCAGGGTTGCGGACGTTCGCTGTAGACCGCAGTCCAGTCGTTGGGATGGATCCATGGGTACCCGGCTTTCTCTGGGTCGCGGGGCAAGGTGGGTTTGGAATTCAGACTGCCCCGGGTCTGGCGATCGCTGCAGCCAGTATCGTGCGCACCGGCGAGCTTCCAGAGTCGTTCCGTTTGAGCGGGTTGACCATTGACGTACTGGGTCCTGGTCGTGAAGCCCTTCAACGAACTCAGGCGGAGAGCTGATCTCCGAACCCGACCTGTTGACTGTTCGTTCAGGGGGCCGGCCGGGACAAATCAGCCCCTGGCATCGTCTTCACTTCGCGCCTCTACCCAGCGGGCCGTGCTCTGGCTCGCTCGACGATAGTGCGCAGTCGTGAGCATTCGAGCTCGCTCGCTGTCATGTTCGGAGATTGCACGAGCGATCTCGGCGTGCTCCTCGACGTTGCGCTCCAGAAGATGCGAGTGTCCGGCGTATGCGTTGAACGACAGGTTTCGAGGTACGCGGCGATGGAGGTCTGCAATCGTCAGGGTCAGATGGTGGTTGTCAGCGGCCTCGACGATGACGCCGTGGAACTCTTCGTTGGCAAACACCCAGAGTTCGGCGAGATCCTCGGAGGCGGAGGGCGCTGACTGGAAGACCTCGCTGAATTTGTCCCAGGCATGGCCGAGTCGACGCAACTGGTCGTCGTCTATCCGCTCGGCCGCTAATTCGGCGGCCAAGCCGTGCAGATCCGCGCGCACTTCGCCCATCTCGCGAATGTCACGGCCGGACAGGCCCTTCACTTTGGCTCCCCGGTTAGGGACAATTGTCACGAATCCCTGGGCGGCCAGGACGCGCAGTGCTTCTCGGATCGGGGTACGGCTTACCGAGAATTCCTCGGCGAGCGCATCATGCCGAAGCCACGCGCCTATAGAGAGATCGCCGGTAACGACTGCTCGTTGGAGCGCTGTGACGATCCGGTCCGTCGTTGATACCTCATCGATCACGCTGTCACCAGGCTCGAAACTCCTTGAGGAAACGCCTGGGCGCGACTGTACCACCCGTCCAGCGGACGTAACCGTCCTTGCGTGAACGACATTGAGGAGTTCACTTGCGGTATTGGATGCAAGATGCTAAAAGTTGGATGTAGCACCTAGGAGACGAAAGTTGAATGTCATGGCCACCAAAGAGTTGCAACGGGGTTGTGTCTCCCTGCCAGCTATCTTTCAAATTCCGCCGGATCGGCCGCACGGTGTCCGTAATGAATCACGGCGAGATCTTCGAGCAGGGTGGGGGCGAGGAAATAGGTGATCGCCAAACTCATCTGCTCGTCAACTCCATTGCCCCGATGGCCAAGGAGACCAACTTGCGATGTCTCTAGTGGAACCCGATACCCAGATAATGGACCTCGGCCACCTCCAGGTAACGTACTTCGAGTCCGGCTCGGGTGAACCGCTCGTTCTTGTGCACGGTGGCGAGGGCAATCGTCTTCAGTTTCTCGGAATTTTGCCACACCTCGGGGACGGCATCCGGGCGATCGCCTATGACCAGCGGGACTCCGGATCTACGGTTAATGGCGACGAGCCGTACACCGTGACTGACCTCGCCCACGATCTTGCAGCGTTTATCGAAGGCCTCGGCCTCGAACGTGCTCACGTGCTTGGCACGTCCCTTGGTGGCATGGTGGCGATGCACGCAGCGCTTGAGCACCCTGAGCTGGTGGCGAGTGTGATCCTTGTAGCGACCGCACCAAGCGCAAGTGTCCTCGGCCAGCGGGCCGGCGCTCTCGCGACGATGTCGCCCGAAGAGCGGCGTGAGGCGATGATCGATGGATTTTTCACTCCTGCAGGGCGCGCAGCCAACCCGGACCTTGTCAAGAGCGGTCGTCGTGTGCTGGTGGAACGGACGCCCGAGGAAATGTCTCGGCGCCTTGCGTCAGTCCGTGACCATGACGTCGTTGACCGACTTCCCCGGATGGCGACGCGCACGCTGGTACTGCATGGCACTGATGACATGCTGGCCCCGTTCAGCGGTGCAGAACAGATGGCCGAGGCTATACCCGCGGCGGTTCTGCGAGGGATCGAAGGTGCCCGTCACGGAGTGGCGACGGAGTTCCCGACCGAAGTTGCAGTCCTCGTCCGCGAGTTTCTGGGCCTCGGCCCAGCTTGAAGCAGTCTCCGACCGAAAGGCCGTCAATGCCCGTACGAACTACACGCCGTGCGCTCGTTTCCGGAGCAAGTATCTCCGGGCCTGTCGTGGCGTTTTGGTTGGCCCGCGCCGGATGGCGGGTGACACTCGTCGAGTGTGCACCGCAGGTTCGCGGAGGCGGCTACCCGATCGACCTGCGTGGCACCGCCGTGGAGGTTGTCAAAAGGATGGGTATCTACGAGGAGGTTCGCAAGGCCCAGGTCGGCCGACGTTCGACCCAGATCCTCAACCCCAGGGGTCGGCGCATCACCACAATCGATGTCAGTGCCGACATTTTAAACAACGATGCGACCGGAGACGTTGAGATCCCGCGTGGCTCATTGGCCGTCGTACTGTACGAACACACCCGCCACAGTGTGGAATATATCTTTAACGACTCGGTGGCCAAGATCGAGGCGGGTCATGACCACGTTGATGTGACGTTCGAGAGTGGGCGGGGCGACACGTTCGACGTGGTGATCGGGGCGGACGGTATTCACTCCACGACGCGTCGTCTCGTATTTGGACCTGAGGAGGACTACATTCACCATCTGGGACCGTGCGTCGCGGTCTTCGACATGGAACGCCCGGACGTGCATCCCGGTGAGGGGACGATGTTTAACCTTCCCGGCCGGCTCGCTATGCAGATGCGTGACTCCACTGGTCCAAATCGGGGCTTCTTGGCCTTCGTCGTGGAGGATTCTGGAGCGATCGATACGTATGACACCAAGGCCGCATGTTCGCTCGCTCGCACAGTGTTCCGTGACCAGCGCAGCAAGCATGTCCTGGATTTACTCGACGGGATGGAGCAGGCAGATGATCTGTTCTTCGACACTGTCAGTCAGATCCGCATGGGCGCCTGGCATCGAGGACGCGTTGTCCTCGTTGGCGATAGCGCCTTCGCTCCATCGTTTCTATCGGGCCAGGGCACAAGCATCGCGGTGATTGGCGCGTACGTGCTTGCGACGGAGCTAGTTGCGCACGAGGATCCACTTGAAGCGTTCGCAGCCTACGAAGACATGCTTCATGACTTCATCGCTCAGAATCAAGCACTCGCCCTGCGAAGTGGTTCGACTTCGCTGCCCCGAGACCGCAAGTCGCTCCGCCGTCGAAACTTGAAGCTCAGGGCAGCTCCGTGGCTGAACCGTCTCGGTCTCATGAAGCTGTTTACTAAGCAGTACCGAGATACATCAACCGGGCTGTCTATCGACGGCTACGGACTCACATGACCGTATCGTCCCAGAAGGAGGCTCACGCCATGCCCGACACCCGCACGTATGTCGGCACCGTACACCACGTCTCATTCCGCGTCACTGACCTCTCGGTCGCTCTCGCGTTCTACGAAGGTGTGCTCGGGTGCCATCGACTCGACAGACCGGATGACGAGTTGCCGACACCCGGAGCGTGGCTCGAAGCAGGCACGACTCAAGTGCATCTCATCGAGGCACCCGCGGACGACTTCACAGGCTATCCTCCAACTGGGCTAACGGGCACCGCGAGCCATGTTGCCTTTCATTCCGACGACCTCGCCGCGGCCGAAGAGGCTTTCCGCCATCGCGGGGTCGAGGTCCGCCGAGGCAAGTTCCTCCCACAATTCTTCGTCGCTGACCCCGATGGCAACCTGATTGAATTTACGGCGTTCTAGGAACGAGAGCCTGTGCCATCCCTCTCCTCCACCCGACCAACCCTTGCCGGCAACTTCGGAATGGTGGCATCGACCCATTGGCTCGCCTCGGGCGCCGGCATGAGCGTGCTCGAGGGGGGCGGTAATGCGTTCGACGCTGCTGTCGCCGCCGGTTTCGTGCTCCAAGTCGTCGAGCCGAACCTGTCCGGACCTGCCGGCGAAGTGCCTGCCGTGGTCTGGAGTGAACGCGACCAGCGTGTCGAGGTCATATGCGGGCAGGGAGTGGCGCCACAAGCAGCAACCATCGAACGCTTTCGCGACGATCTCGGGCTTGATGTCGTGCCTGGTACCGGCACGCTCTCAGCTACCGTTCCCGGCGCATTCGGCGGGTGGATGCTCATGCTTCAGCGTTGGGGCACCTGGCGACTCGCAGACGTACTCGGGTACGCGATCGGTTATGCCAGGCGAGGGTTCCCCACGGCGCCGCTCGTTGCGAAGGCGATTGACGACGTAGCCGACATGTTTCGCACGGACTGGCCAACTTCGGCTTCCGCTTGGCTAGACCACGGCCGTGTTCCTGAGACGGGTTCGCGATTGCGTCGAGAACGCCTCGCCGACACGTATGAGCGAGTTCTTCGAGAATCCGCCCGCCCAGACCGCGATGCCGAGATCATGGCGGCCGTCGACGTCTGGTACCGGGGCTTTGTGGCCGATGCGATCATCCAGTTCTGCCAAGGCGAGCCGTGGATCGACACCTCGGGCCAACGCAATCGTGGATTGCTCGACGGTGACGACCTCGCGACTTGGTCCGCATCTGTCGAAGCTCCTTCGACGTTCGACTTCGGCGATTGCACCGTTTTCAAAACGGGACCGTGGGGTCAGGGGCCCGTCTTGCTCCAACAGCTCGCACTACTTGAAGCGGCCGACATCCGGTCGGTTCCGTTTGGTTCGGCCGAATACATGCACCTGCTTATCGAGGTTGGCAAGCTGGCGTTCGCTGACCGTGAGGCCTGGTATGGCGACTCTGGAGTGATCCCGGACCTCGTCAGTCACCTCCTCGACCCCGAGTACAACCGAGAGCGCGGCAGGGCTGATTGACGAGTCGGCCAGCCTGGAGCTACGACCCGGCTGGATGGCCGGCCATCCGCCCCGGATCCCGAGCTTCGACGTGGGAAAAACCCTTCGTGGGGTCGGCTACGGCGAGCCAACGCTCGGCACGCGTGGTCATGTCCCCGGAGATACGTGCCACGTGGACGTCGTCGACCAGTGGGGCAACATGGTCTCGGCCACCCCCTCTGGAGGCTGGCTCCACAGCTCGCCCGATATCCCAGCACTTGGATTCTGTCTCGGCACGCGGGCGCAGATGTTCTGCCTCGAATATGGCCATCCGAACTCTCTACGGCCGAGAGCTCGGCCACGGACCACGTTGACTCCGTCGCTGGCCTTCCGTGGTGGAGTGCCTTGGATGGCGTTTGGCACTCCGGGCGGCGACCAGCAGGATCAGTGGTCCTTGGCGTTCTTCTGCTCAGTGGTGCTCGGTGGCAAAAGCATCCAGGCGGCGATCGATGCGCCGGCGTTTACTTCGGAGCACTTCCCGGGCTCGTTCTTTCCACACCGCTCACACCTCGGCCGAGTCCGCCTCGAATCACGATTTGATGCGACGGTGATTGAAGATCTGTCTCGCCGTGGTCACGATATCGTGCCGGTCGACCCTTGGTCGCTCGGACGGCTGAGCGCCGTCAGTCGTGACCCTGACGGATTTTACCGCGCGGGGGCCAATGCGCGTGGCGACCTTGGCTATGCCGTCGGCCGGTAGCTGAAACAGGGTTGCACAGAGGTGCTCGAAGGAGATCGCAGCGTGGGACGTTTTGATGGTCGAGTGGCCTTGGTGAGCGGAGCGGCACGCGGGATCGGTGCCGCGACCGCGCAGCGCCTTGCGACCGACGGTGCGGCGGTGATGCTGATGGACATCGATCTGGCTGCTGCAAAGACCACCGCCACGGCGATCACGAGGGCCGGTGGCACGGCGCGCGCGGTGGGAGCCGATCTATCTGACGAGACAGGGATGGACACCGCGGTCGGAGAAACAGTGTCGCACTTCGGCGGCATCGACCTACTGGTGAACAACGCCTATCGCGGTTCGAGCGCGGACACGGACGTTGTTTCGACGCCCCAAGAGGTGTGGGATGCCATCTACGGCGTCAACCTGATGGGTTACGTACGAACGTGTCGGTTGGTGATCCCCCGCATGATCGAGCGAGGCGGCGGCGCGATCGTCAACGTTTCTTCAGGTGCGGCCTTTGTCGGTGGTAAATCGAGGATCGTCTATGCGAGCTCCAAGGCGGCAATCATCTCGATAACCCGTAGCATGGCCGTGGCCTACGCCTCCGATGGCATTCGATCCAACTGCGTGGCGCCGGGCACCACGGGTAGCGAAAACATCCTCCGGAGTCTCGATGCTAACCCTGAGGCGCTCGACGTCATAAGTAGTTGGACACCTCTCGGGCGGGTCGCCAGAACCGAGGAAATGGCGGGCGTGATCTGTTTTCTGCTCTCCGATGACGCCTCCTTCGTTACCGGACAGACCGTATCGGTCGACGGCGGTACCTCGGTTAGGGGTCCAGCCCTGGACAACTGGACGGTGGCTAAAACGCTGGAATCCGATTGACCGTGGGGAATCTTCGAGTAGGAAAGGAGACACGATGAAGTACGGCCGATTGGAAGCGTTCCGGGTTTCGGATTTGGACGATGACCAGCGCCGGATGTTGGCCACATTCTTTGCCGAGGTTGATGGGAGGCTGAATATTCCGACCCCCACCGGGAGCGACGCCGTTCCCGGTGCAACCAATTTTCTCTTGATCGACCCAAAGGTTGGCAACGCGATGACGCGTTTGGGTACCGAACTGAATGCCGTTGAGAAGATCTCGCTGCGCCTGCGCGAGCTCGTAATACTTGCGACTGCTCGGGAGTTGCGTTGCGAAACGGAATGGGCCGCGCATACCGTTTTGGGTCGGGCGATTGGGCTTACTGAGGAGGAGATCGACGCGGTACTCCGCGGCGAGGTGGCCACCACTCTGAGCTCCACTGAGTCGGTCGCCTTACAAGTAATTCGTACCCTCGTGAGCGAACGCGACATACCCGATTTGCTTTTCGACAAAGCCCTGCAAGAACTCGGCACTGTCCTTCTGTTCGACGTTGTCATGATGTCGGCGTTCTATACGCTGATGTCGTTTCCGATGTTCGTCTTTCGCGCCCCACTACCTCCAGGGGAAGTCCCGGTCTTTTGATCCACCACTGGTGAATGTTGTCGGGTCCCTATGCGTCGGGTGCGAATTCCGGCTGTGACAGTTCAGCATCTAGCCGCCCGATCCACCGCCTTGACAACCTAGCGATTGCTTGGGTACCATTCCGAGATGAGAGAGCCAACTAGCCAACTTTCAATCACGACCCAAGGGGGGGTGCCCGCGATGGCCAAGAGATCAATCCTGTACCCGTTCGCTTCGCTCGTCGCAGTAACTGCTCTATTTCTCACGGTACCGATTTCTACGGCCTCGGCCTCGACGAAGAGCGCAAAAGCCTCACTCAGCCCGGTCAAGGTAGTCGATATTGAGGTGCTCGACGGTACTATTACTTCCTTCCCGGAAATCCAGGCCGCAGACAAAGCCGCTGCCAAACAGATCAACGCTGCCGGCGGCCTCAAAGGTCACCCCATCCAGGTCATTACTTGTAATGACCAGGGGAGTGTCGATGTCGATGAACAATGTGCCCAGCAGGCGGTGTCGGATGGAGCCATTGCCTCTGTTGGGTCATACAGCACCTACTCGAACGTCTGGTATCCAATTTTCGCAAAGACCGGAATCGTAAATCTCGCTGAGAGCACACTTGCGAACGCCGTTGACTTCACCAGCCCGCTTGCGTATCCCATTACCGCAGGGACGGCCGTCGAATTCACTGCGCAAGGAGTGCTTGCCGCAAGGGAGGGATGCAAGAAACTCGCCGTACTGTCCCCGGATACACCTTTGGTGCTGGCAACCCTGCACGGGGCCCTCGTAGGGGCTGACTCGGTTAACCCGAAGATCACCGACAACGTCATCAGTATCACCTACCCAGTTGCGGACTACGCCCCTCTCATCAGTCAAGCCATTGCCGATGGTGACAACTGCGTAATCGGGGCGACTCCGGGATCCGACGCACCACGGCTTATGACCGCTATTCAACAGAGTGGCCATCCTTTCAAGGTGTTCGGTATCGCCGCTCAATTCCCCCCATCTTCGCTGACGGGGGCCCTTGGGACTTTCAGCAATGGCAAGATCTTCGACACCACAGCTCAAGCAGTCGCGAATTCGAATCCCGCACTTGTCAAGATTACGAAGGCCATCAAGGCGGAAGACTCCAGCGCAGTGCTGGATGACGAGTCGCTGCAAGCCTGGGCCGGTATGCAAATCCTGAAGATGGCGTCCGCCGATATGACGACCTTTACGTCGAAATCACTTGCTGCCGCCTTAGTTAAGATCGGCACGATCAACCTCGGTTACTACGCCCCATTCTCATTCTCCAAACCTCTAAACGTAAAAGGGTACAACCGGATGTTCAACCTCGGACTTTACGGAGAAAAATTTGCTAATGGCCAGTTCGTTCCCGTGGAGACTCCGAACAAGGAGATCAACATCAGAAATTTCGTTGCGGCGGGACTATCTGGTACGTGATCGGGCGTCTGTTCTCATCTCGGTTAGCGAATCAGAAGATCCCAGCGGGAGCAGATGCTGATGCAAACAGAAGAGACGCGACGACTCATGGACCGTTATCTGGAGCGGCGCGTGGCCAACGATCCTGCCTTGGAGGAATTCTTCGCAGAAGACGTCGAGTGGCAACTACCGGCCAGCGTTTGTGCCACTCCCTACAAGGGGCGAACGCTAGTGCTTGAATTGCTCAACGGTGGATTGTCAGCGCAAGTGCTCGATGTGACCACTGAGAAGCGTGAAGTGACGCGGGTGATCGTCGATGGCGACACCGCCGCAGTAGAGCAGCGACTCACCGCCACGACCCACTGGGGAGCGGAGTATGTCAACGAGTACTGCTGGGTTTATACGTGGCGGGACGGCAAGATAGTACGGCTTCGTGAGTACAACGACACACTGCACGGTGCTCGTATTTTCGGCAAGGCGCTTGGAATTACGCTCGAAGAGGGGGCCTAACTCCACACCGCCCTATACCTCTCGGAGCTGGCGGCTTCCTTTTCGCTAACCGGAGAAGCGAAATCCTGGGGTGACCCTAGACGGACCGAGAGTTCAGAACAGACTTGTAACTTGTAACCAACAATGGTGGCTAGTGCGGTCATAACTGAGGACGAAACACAGAAAGTTCTATAAGTGGTAATCGGGAAGTCATCGCATGGACATTTTACATGTTGGATGAATCCACCAACGCCGCTATCGCTTCGACCTCTACCGGAGCACCAAAGGGCAACGAAGCCACCCCAAATGTCGACCGGGCATGTCGGCCTCGATCGCCGAGCACATCGAGCAGAAGGTCAGAGGCACCGTTTGCAACAATGTGCTGCTGGTCAAACTCCGGGGCACTGGCTACGAATACCTGAACTTTCAGCAGACGAACGGCATCAAGACCATCACATGCCACATTCAGCTGTGCCAGCAGATTTAGGGCGCATCGTTGTGCACACAATCTTGCCGTTTCAATGTCGACATTTACTCCTAGTAAGCCGCGCGCGATTACCTTACCGTTGTCATCCCGTGGAAGTTGACCTGACACGAACATAATTCCGTTCGCCTTCGTCACGGGAACATATTGTGCACTTGGTGTAGTTGGAGTCGGGAGTGCGAGCCCGAGTCGAGCAAGAGCGTATGCCGCATGACCCTGGTGTTCTGACTCAGAAATCATTGCAATTCTTTCGTTCTGTTGCTCGATAAGTTGGATATGAGTTCGGTAAAACGTCTTACGTCGATATTGCCTCCGGAAACCGTGACGCCAACTCGTTGACCGACGACGTCAAGCTTGCCCCCCATGAGCGCCGCCACTGCCGTGGCGCCACTCGGCTCGACAACCATTTTCGTTCGTTCGAACAAAAACCGCATCGCTGCCCTAATCTCGGAATCGGTAACTGTGACGATTCCTTCTATCAACGGAGCGGCAACTTCAAAAGTCAGCCTTCCCGGTGTGGCGACCTGTTGTCCGTCAGCGATGGTGTTTCCGATCGGAACACGGACACGTTCCCCAGCCGCCAAGGATCGCCGCCAATCATCGGAAGCCTCCGGCTCGACGCCTAAAATTCGAATATCGGGTTGCACGGCTTTTGCGGCGAGAGCGCATCCGGCGAGGAGTCCTCCTCCGCCGGTGCAGACCAATAAAAGATCCAAGAAGTTGGCGTCCTCCATAAGTTCTAGACCAACAGTCCCCGCTCCAGCGATAACGTACGGATCGTCATATGGGTGGACGATGGTCGCTCCGAGGTGGCTGGCAAGTTCGGCCGTCATTGTCTCTCGGTCCGCGCTGTAGCGATCAAAAGTGATGATCTGGGCGCCGAAGGCACGCGTGGCTGCGACCTTTGATTCGGGTGCGTCATTTGGCATTAGGACCGTAGCCGTGGTGTCACAAAGGCGTGCTGCGAGGGCGAGCGCCTGAGCGTGATTTCCCGACGAAGATGCGACGACACCGTGTTGTCGCTGCTCTGGTGATAGCGTCGAAACTCGATTAAAAGCTCCTCGAATCTTGAATGCACCGGCACGCTGAAGGTTTTCTGCCTTAAGAAATACCACGGCTCCAGTCAACTCATCGAGTGAGGCACAAGTTACAACGGGCGTCCGGTGCGCCACCCCACGAAGGCGATGAGCAGCCGCTGGGATGTCGATCCCCATAAGCCCCCCTTAGGTTCGTCGGTTCTCGGATTCTGTTGCGGGTCGCCATATGGGAATACCAACTTCGTCCGACACGGGCACGAAATCAACGACAAGCTGCATGCCGATCGTGACGTCCTCGGGTCGGCATGCCGTTACATTGCCCATAATCATCGGTCCCTCATCGAGCTCAACCATCGCTAGGACGTAGGGCACTTGGTCGCGAAATGCGGGGGCACCATTGTGTCGAACGACGGTGTAGGTGTACAACGTCCCAACCCCAGAGACATCGATGAGTTCGGGTTCTGCGCCGCACTGGCCGCAGATCAACCGTGGATAGAACTGGAGATGACCACACAGAGGGCACCTCTGCACGCTCAGGCGGCCCTGACGACAACGCTGCCAGAACTCAGACGACGACTTATCGACGGCAGGGACCGGACGAGTCCACTGCGTCATGATGGCGCTTCCGTTCCAAGTACCACGGTACCGGTGCACGACAGGTGGCCGCCACACCCGCTTGCTAGTGCAATTTTGCAGTTGGGGACCTGAGCCTCCCCGCCGAGACCTCGCAATTGGCGGCATGCCTCTGCGAGTAGGAAGATTCCTCTCATTCCAGGGTGATACGCCGAGAGACCACCACCGTCCGTGTTCAACGGATGGCGACCTCCTTGATTAAGGTGCCCGTCCTGCACATAGCTCCCTCCCTCGCCTTTGCCACAGAAGCCCAAGTCTTCCAGTTGCAGAAGAACCGTGATCGTGAAGCTGTCATAGAGTTGTATTGTGTCAACGTCGGCAGTTGTAATTCCAGCCAAGTTGAGTGCTTGTCGACTGCGTGTGGCCGCAGTCGTGGTAAACGAAGGCATTTGCCCTATGTTCCAGTGGGTCTGGGAGGCTGCAGCCCCAAGCACGTAAACGGGCGTCACGTCGAGATCCCGAGCTCGCTCTAGCGTCGTAAGAATAAGAGCTCCGCCACCGTCAGTCACAGAACAGCAATCCAAGACGTGCAATGGGTCAGCTATCATCCGTGAGCTGAGCACATCGTCGACTGTGATCGGCTCACGGTAGATTGCGTTCGGGTTCAGCGTTGCGAACTTTCGAATTCCCACTGCGATCGCAGCTAGATCCTCCGATGTTGTGCCGAATTCGTGCATGTGCCGACGAGCCGCCATGGCGTACGCGGCCACGATCGTCAGACCAAAAGGAGCCTCGTATTGCAGGGGACCAGCTACAGGTCGTGAAGCGGATGTCCCGCCCCCGACCCTGCGTCCTCGCCGAGAGAACTGATCGGACCCGTAGGTGATCAACATCGTGTCGCAGGAGCCTTCTCGAATAGCTTGCGCCGCATGCTGGACGTGGAATTCGAAACTTGAACCGCCCGTCATTGTTCCATCAAGAAAGCGGTGGTCGATGCGCAGATATTCGGCCATCGTGACGGCGTCGTCGATGCCCTCGCCCCCAGAACCTCCAGCGCTTGCGTAACCGTCGATGCTGCCTTTTTCGATTCCCGCGTCTCGTATGGCTCGCTGCGCTGCTTGGGCGTGATGTTGTACACCATCGAGATGGTCGGCGATCGGCAGATCTGAGAGACCCACACCGACGATTACGGGGGCCCGTCGGGACGAACGTGAACTCATGCGGGCGCGTAGGCGGCCCCACCGTCCACCTTGATGATTGCTCCAGTTGTATAGCTTGATGCATCGCTCGCGAGGTATAAAGCTGCACCGGTGATCTCGTCGGGACTCCCTCCGCGTTGCAGAACTATTTTGCGCTTTGCGAAGGCGTCGAAAGTCGAGTGGTCCCAAGAGTTGCTCATGTCGGTGAGGAATGCACCGGGCATTATGGCGTTGACTCGGACTCGGGGCCCCAAGGCACGCGAGAGGCCTATCGTAAGGTTATTCAAGCCGGCTTTGGCTGCCGCGTACGGCAATTCGGTCTTTCCGGGCCGCACGGCACCCACGCTGGAGATGTTGATTATTGAACCACCGGCGCCCGCAGCCATCCGAGTCCCGATCTGGCTAGCGAGGCGCCATGGCCCTTTTAGATTCACGGCGATAACCTTGTCAAACATGTCCTCCGACACGTCCGCCATGGTCCGATATGTCGGTGACATGCCGGCGTTGTTGACCAGGACATCCACACGCCCGAATCGTTCGTATACGGTTTCGATTAGCTTGTCGCAATCAGCCCAGCGGCCCACATGGCAGGCGATACCCGCAGCAGTACCGCCCGCCTTTTCAAGGCTGGTCGCCAGGTCGTCGCATGCTTGCTGAGTGCGGCTCACGATGACCACGGTTGCCCCCTGAGAGGCAAATGCTGTACAGATGGCTGCCCCGAGACCGCGACTGCCTCCGGTCACGAGCGACACCCGGCCAGCAAGGCTGAATCTGTCGATCGCCGAGATTTGCGGGGCCATCACTCAGCCCCGATCTCGATCTCCAACAGATCACCATATTCACGGAGCGCATCCTCGCGGAGTGTTGGCAAGTGGGCGCTCGGCCAAAATCCCTCGGCCGGCTGATAGCCTTTCAGGACCTCCCGCGCCAACGTGAGTTTATGGACCTCCGTCGGACCGTCAACGATGCCCAGCGAATAAGCGGCCAGCAGCATTGACGACAATGGCATCTCGTTTGAAATACCGATTGACCCGTGAATCTGGATCGCGCGTGCGACTACATCCACATACACGCGCGGAGTAGCGATCTTCACTGCTGCAATATCCCTACGAACTTTGCGATAGTCGTGATATTTGTCGATTAGCCACGCGGTACGAAGTACCAACAAGCGGAACTGTTCTATCTCGATCCAACTGTCAGCGATTTTCTCCTGCGTCATCTGCAACGACGCAAGCTTTCCGTCACGGACCTCTCTCGACACCGCACGTTCACATAGCATGTCGAATGCCCGTCGTGCCTGCCCGACAGTCCTCATCGTGTGATGGACACGTCCGCCCCCCAACCGCGTTTGTGCGATTGCGAACGCGCCGCCCTCCTCGCCGAGCAAGTGGTCCTCCGGCACGCGAACATCAGTGAACCGGAGGTACGCATGAGTTCCCGAACGTGGGCGCTCCGGCCCAGTGCCAACGTGGCGTACAATCTCGATTCCTGGAGTGTCTGCTGGCACGACGAACATTGATTGTCCGCGGTATGGACTGACGTCGGGATTTGTGACGGTCATAACGACGAGGAACTGCGCAAACCGTGCATTCGAGGCGAACCACTTTTCACCATTGATCACCCACTGATCTCCATCGCGCTGAGCGCGAGTTCTAAGTTGGGTCGGATCCGCCCCCCCGGTCGGTTCGGTCATTGCGTAGCTCGAGGACATCTCCCCATTCAGGAGAGGTTGGAGGTAGCGGTCTTTCAGCCTTTGACTACCGAAATGAGCGATGATCTCGGCGTTGCCCGAGTCTGGTGCCTGGCATCCGAACACGGTCGACGCCCACTTTGTGCGACCGAGGATCTCGTTAAGCAATGCAAGACGCACCTGGCCGAAGCCTTGGCCGCCCAGTTCGGGACCGAGGTGACACGCCCATAGGCCTTGGCTGCGAACCTCATCGATCAAAGGCTTGATAATTTTCTGCGCGACCGTATCGGACTTGTCCGCCGGGTTGTCAAGCACAAAGTCGAGGGGCTCGATCTTTTCGTGCACAAATTGATTGGCCCAATCAAGCTTCGACTGGAAGTCGACATCGGTTTCGAAATCCCAAGCCATGCAGCTGTTCCTTTCAGCGTTCCGGAGTCACGACGCTCAGCGCACCTGGCAGAGGTTGTCAGGTCTATATCCGTGCGCCATTGAGCGGTCCAGCAACTCGCCATTCGGCCGAGAGAAGGCCGCGAACGAGTAGCGGAGCCACCGTTAGGCAGTAGCTCTACCGATAAGTGTACCGACGATCTAAAGGATTAGCAAGCAAGCGATTGGTTGACAAGCAACACTACGAGACCTAGTCTGAGCAGCACCGAGAGGAACAAGCCGCCACCCATGGATTTCTCCGACAACCCAGATCTTGCCGCCATCGGGAGCGCAGTCGATACCGTGTGCAGCCAATTCGACGACGACTACTGGGCAACCGCCGACCGTGATCATCGTTTCCCAACCGAGTTCTTTAATGCCATGGCTTCGGGAGGATGGATTGGCATCGCGATGCCTGGAGAACTTGGCGGTGGCGGTGCAGGGATCAGCGAAGCCGCTGTGGTTCTGAATCGCGTATCTGCTTCGGGGGCAGCAATGAACGGAGCCAGCACTATCCATACTGCCATGTTCGGACTCAACCCAGTGGTCCGATTCGGCAACGACCGTTTGAAGTCGACCTTCATTCCTCGGGCGGCTGCTGGCGATTTGCACGCTGCATTCGGAGTGACTGAGCCTGATGCCGGAAGCGACTCAAGCCGCATCCAGACTCGAGCTAGGGAGCGAAGAGATGGAGACTGGACAGTCAAGGGTCGCAAAATATGGATGACGAAGGCACTTGAATCGGAGGTCGCACTCATACTTGTCAGAACCGACGAAGTCGCAGGCGATCGATTTCGAGGTCTGTCGTTATTTCTCGTCGATCTCGATCGCATGTACTGCGACATCGCTCCTATTCCGAAAATGGGCCGAAACGCCATTACATCGTGCGAGGTTGCGTTCGATGAACTGCCGGTACCAGCATGGCGGTTGGTGGGGGAGAGAGGACGTGGTTTTCAGCACTTGTTGCATGGGCTGAACCCTGAACGGATCTTGATCGCCGCTGAGGCGTGCGGCATCGGGGAAGCCGCGCTGCAGAAGGCTGTTAAGTATGCCAAAGAGCGGATTGTCTTCGACCGCCCAATCGGATCGAACCAAGCAATCGCACATCCCCTCGCAAAGGCCCACATGGGCTTGCACGCAGCAATGTTGTGCACGATGGAGGCCGCGTGGCGCTACGATCACGGGCTCGAGTGTGGCGCCCAAGCGACCTCGGCGAAGTACTTAGCGGCCGACGCAGGTTTCTTCGCTGCCGATCGGGCGATCCAAACGCATGGCGGACTTGGGTATGCGGAGGAGTACCACGTCGCTCGGTATTGGCGTGAATCCCGCCTCCATCTGCTCGCCCCCGTGAGTCAGGAAATGGCGTGCAACTTTGTTGCTCATAACACGCTAGGCCTACCGCGCAGCTATTAAAATGGTCCTATTCCCAGATCATTCGATGAGCGCGGCCAATGAGCCGTTATTGGTCGATACCGGGTGTTCAGACGCATGAGTCCCGACGTCCAAGCCTCGGCCCTTGAGATGGCGCTGGGCGGCCCGAACGCCTATGCCGAATTCGGGCTTTTGCATGAGAACGCGGCTGAACAGAACTTACCGACCGACAACTTGCCTATTGGTTCCCGCGTCGAGATGGGTGGCCCCGCCGACACTACGAGCGCCATCCGTTGGGGTACGGAGGATCCTGTCGTTGTCCTGCTGCATGGTGGGGGACAAAATGCACACACGTGGGACTCGCTCATCGTGCTCCTCGGCAAGGCGTGGCCCGCACTGGCGATCGACCTTCCTGGGCACGGCCATTCGGGTGGGAGATTCTCGAGCGATGCGAAACAGCTGGCTCAGGCAATTAAGCCGACCCTCGATCGGCATATTCGTGAGCCTGTGGTGCTCTGTGGGACGTCCTTAGGTGGGCTCGTGGCGTTGGTTGTTGCGGCAATCTGGCCTGATCTTGTATCTCACTTGATCCTGGTCGACGTCCTGCCGGGCGTCGATGGGGCAAATGCTGGGGCCATACTTGCCTTTCTCAACGGTCCAGGCTCCTTCGACTGCTTCGAAGAACTCGTAGCTGGAACGGCGGCAGCGTTTCCTGACCGTCCCGTTAGCGAGCTTCGACGAGGAATCCTCCACAACGCTGCACAGCAGCCTGATGGTAGTTGGCGGTGGCGATACAGTCGATCGCAGTCCGACGCAGAAGAACTGACCGTACCGGATACGTCGTCGCTTTGGCCCTATCTCGAGCGGTGTGTCAAGCCCGTGATGCTTGTGCGTGGAACCCGTTCGACCTCGGTACTCCGACCGATGCACGACGCAGAACTGCACCGGAGAGTCCCCAGCGCTCAGATCAAGTACTGCGACGCCGGTCACAATATCCATAGCGACTCGCCGCGTTGTCTGGCGGCCCATATGGAGACTTTCGCGCGCCAAGTGGGAGGGAATTCGTGAGCGACTCCCTTTTCGAGATATTCGACGACGAGTGCGAGGACTTTCTGAGCCGGTACCCCAAGAAAATGCAGGAGAGCGCGTTCGAATGGGGTGTCGGCTCGGAACGCACCGCGGTGTTCGAGGAGATAGATCCCGAAGTCGAGCGCGTCGCGGTTGCATCGGCGCGCCAATGGCGCCGGGATCTGTGGGATGCCGGTTTGGGTTGGCTAACCGGACCAACCGACCTCGGTGGACGCGGGCTTCCCCGCACATACCAGAACCGGTTCGATCTCAAAGCGCGGCAGTACGAGGTGCCTGGCAATGCCAAGCTCACTGTGGGACTCGGCATTGTGGTGCCTACGATCCTTGAGCACGGCAGTGATCTCGCTAAGCGCTCCTATCCAGCACAGATTCAGAGCGGAGACCTCATCGCATGCCAACTCTTCTCGGAACCGAATGCTGGGTCAGACTTGGCTTCGGTGTCGACGAGAGCAGTTCGCAGTGGGAACGGATGGCGCCTTACTGGTCAGAAGGTTTGGACGTCGGGCGCTCAATTCAGTGACCTTGGTGAAGCGCTCTGCCGGACGGAGGACGGGCCGCCCCATCGAAACCTGACCGCGTTCTTGGTCGATATGCACGCCCCAGGCGTTCTCGTACGTCCCCTACGTCAGATGACGGGGGGCGCCTCATTCAACGAGGTCTTTTTGGACGACGTTTGGGTACCTGACAGAGATCGGCTGGGTGACGTAGACGAGGGCTGGGCGGTGGCAATGACCACGCTGGCAAATGAGCGATCGGCGCTGGGGGATGCCGGATTTGGGGGAGCGGGGCTCTTCCGACCAGACCGTTACATCGCAATGTTCAGAGCCCTGTCCAACGGCGATGATCTCGTTGCACGTCAGCGTCTCGTCGGCCTCATTACACACCTAACGATTGCGAAATACACTCGCCAACGCGTCCTGGACTCGGTACGGACTGGCAAGGCGCCGGGGCCTGCGGCCTCCATAGCGAAGTTGCAATTGACCTCTAACTTCGAACGCATCTCTGCTTTCGTCTCCTCGCTGCTTGGCGCGTCACTAACTGCGGATACGGGAAAGTGGGGGACGTACGCCTGGAATGAGCTGGTGCTGGGGGTGCCGGGCATTCGTCTGGGCGGAGGCACCGATGAAATCAACAAGAACGTGATCGCTGAACGCGTGCTCGGGCTTCCCAAGGGATAGGTCAAAGGCTCAGCACGTTAGAAATGTCGGCCCTCGCAGTAACTCGAAAGGAAGCAACATGGATGTAATTGAAGCTATTCGGACCACCCGTGCGATGCGTCGCCTGGATCCCGACCGGAAAGTGTCCGAGAAGGATTTGCTCTTTATCGTCGATTCAGCAACGCGGGCCGCATCGGGAGGGAATGCTCAACCCGTCCGCTGGCTAATCGTCACGGACGATGACCTGCGTCGCCGTCTGGGCGAAGTTTACCGCCCATCCTGGTATGAATTCCGGGCTCACTACTTAGATGCCCTTGAGCTCTCTGAGCAAATGCAGCGCGGGATGCGTTCAGCTGACCACCTCGCGGATAACTTTGGTAAAAGTCCCGCGATCATTGTTGTTTGCGCTCGGAATACCGTGCCGGCGTCCGTCTTCCCCGGCGTCCAGAACCTCTTGCTGGCAGCACGAAGCATCGGGCTTGGTACCACTCTCACCACAGCTCACGTACGCCGCGAAGACGAAGTCCGAGCAATCCTCGGAATCCCAACTGACGTCAAGACTCACGCAATGATCCCAGTGGGCTATCCATTGGGGCGTTGGGGTGAGGCGGAGCGGTTGCCCGCAGAGGCAGTGACGTACTGGAATGGGTGGCGGAACAAGGAATTGCCCACATCCGACGAGGTGCAACGATGACTGGTGAGGTCGTCACCTATGAAGTGCACGACCAGGTCGCCTGGATCACTATCGATCGTCCCGAAGCTCGCAATGCCCTGAACGCTGCTGTTCGATCAGGGCTCCGGTCCGCCTTTACACGTTTCAACGATGATGGCGGCGCGATGGTGGCGATCCTGACCGCCACCGGTGACCGAGTCTTCTGCGCCGGCGGAGATCTGAAGGAGATGGCGGTAACCGCAATGGGTCCGCCACCGTCGGATTACTTATCCTTCGTTCTGGGCGACGCGATTGAGGTTGAAAAACCCATCATAGCCGCCGTGAACGGCGACGCAATCGCTGGGGGCTTCCTGTTGGCGATGATGTGCGATCTCGTATTCGCTGCGCGCAACGCTACCTTCGCAATAACCGAATCTCGTGTGGGACGTGGGGCGCCGTGGGCAGCACCCCTGTCCTGGCTGGTTCCGCCGCGCGTCGCCATGGAGTTGCTCCTCACAGGGCAGCCCATAAGCGCGAGTCGAGCCATGGACGTCGGCCTTGTAAACGACGTCGTAGACCGCGTCGACCTGAATCCGATGGTGGCGGAGTTCGCCTCGACGATTGCTGCGAATGCCCCACTATCGGTACGGGCATCGAAGGCGATGGTGTATCAGTGCGCAGGTCGACCGCGTCACGAAGCTCGTATCCTCGCAGAAGAGATCTTCCTACCTGTCTATCAAAGTCGAGACGCGATCGAGGGGCCTCTTGCTTTCTCCGAGCGTCGCACGCCCACGTGGGGCGACTAGAAGCTAGATGGCGCCGGCGGCAGACAATGCCGCTATTTCGTCCCAGGAATAGCCCGCTTCGAGAAGGACTTCCTCGGTGTGCTCGCCTAGCTCTGGCACGTGGGCTTGCAAAGCTGGCGCGGGCTCGGAAAAACGGACGGGAACTCTAACGACAGAGGTTCCGTCGTCGGCTGGCGTGATGTAACCGTTGGCAGCGACTCCCGGGTCTGCCGCAACTTCGTCGTGGCTCCGGACTGGGGCGAAGCGCAAGCCTGCTGTGTCCAGTAGCACGCACCACTCCTTTGTGGACTTTACGGTGAAAACCTCGTCGAGAATGGGCCATAGTTCTGCCTTGACGTCCTCAAAGTACAAAGTGTGGTCGAAGCGGTTGATCAGGTCGGGTCGCCCGATGGTTCGGTAGAAGCGGTCACGCGCTGAACCTGTAACACCGACGATGGCAATCCAGCCGTCGGAAGTTGGGAAGATACCGTAAATGCCATGGACCATGGGGTGGCTTCGGTTACTTGGCCCTGACACATCGCCTGACATGAGATAACGAGTGAACTCGCTCGCCTGCGCCCAAATCTGACCACCGAGTAATGATGTCTCCACAAGTTGGCCTCGTCCGGTCCGCTCACGCACGAACAAAGCGGCAAGAATGCCAGCAAGAAGATTTTGTCCAGCGATGTGGTCGGCGATCGCAGCCCCGATCGGACTGGGATTGCTGCCGTTCCCACCAGTCGTGCTGATGATGCCGCCCGAAGCCTGGCCGCTCAGATCTGCACCTTGCCGGGTGGCGTCGGGACCGGTGGGTCCGAAGGAGGATCCCATCGCATAGATAACCCGGGGGTTACGCACCGCTGCGTTGGCGTATCCGAGACCCCAGGTGTCCAAGGTCCCTGGTGTGAAGTTCGTGATCACGACGTCCGCGCGATCCACGAGGCGCCGGAACACCTCTTGGCCTTGCATCACCCGCAGGTCGAGCGTGGCGCTGCGCTTACCCCGGTTGTGGGCGGCGAAAAACGCAGAGCGCCGGTCCTCTCGGCTGAGTGGGAGCCAACGGCTCTGGTCGCCGAAGTAGGGAAGTTCGACCTTAATCACGTCAGCACCCCACTCAAGCATTGTGAGGGCAGCCAGCGGGGCTTGTATGAGGAGCCCCGCTTCGACTACGCGCACCCCGCTGAGTGCTCCCAACATCGTCAGTGTTCGTCCTCCTTATCCCGGGGCGAGCTCCGGAGCCGACGGATAGGCCATGGGCCTCGTCATTGATGTAAGTCCCGGAAAGTCGCCCGCCATCCGGTCTCCACAGCCGTGCAAGGTGTCCTTCCTTGTACACCCGAGGAGAAGAGTTGACATGCTTTTCAGATCCGTTGCTCAGTCGTCGTCACTCTTCCGATTCTTGAATTTCGCGAGGAACTCCAGGGATTCCTTAGTCTGGAACCCCCGGTACATGTCGCTCCATTCGAGTGCTGGAACCATTCGGTTCGTGTATTCC
Organism: uncultured Acidimicrobiaceae bacterium; assembly: GCA_963737745.1. Classification (GTDB taxonomy): domain Bacteria; phylum Actinomycetota; class Acidimicrobiia; order Acidimicrobiales; family RAAP-2; genus Bog-473. The sequence continues at coordinate 58,110 of CAVTTR010000001.1, forward strand.
TTGAAGAGCAACTTCGCGTCATACGATGTTGCCCGGAACTCCTCAATCACTTCGCGGACGCGGTCATACAGCTGTCCGTCCGGAACGACCTCAGTGATCATCCCAATCCGCTCAGCTTCCTTAGCGGAAATACGCTTCGCGGTGTATACGAGGTACTTGATCTTGGTAAGACTGACGCGTCCCCATAACAGATGAGTGCTGTGTGACTCGGCGAACCCTGCGCTGGCCTCCGGAAACCCAAATGTGGCACTTTCCGTAGCGATGCTCGCGTCGCATAAAATCGCGCAGGCAGCTCCTGCGGCTACAGCTATCCCGTTCACTGCAGCGATGGTCATCTTCCGGCAGTCCTTCAACACATCGAACCAGGAGCTGTCAGCCATCTCCGCGAATCGGAGCGGGTCAGGGTCCGTAAGCCGCTCGAAAACGCTCTTCAAGTCGCCGCCCGTAGAGAAGGCGCGCCCCGTACCGGTAAAGACAATTGTGTCGATCGACTCGTCGGCCTCAGCCCTTCGAATTGTATCTTTGATCTCTTTGTACAGCTCCGCAGTGAAGGCATTCAGTTGCTCGGGCCGATTGAACTGAATCCACGCTACGCCGTCCTCTACGGCATAGATCAAATGGTGATCGCTGGGCTTGGTAGGCGGTTCGCTCATTTGTCTGCGGCTCCTGTAATGGGTCGAGACGCTCGTGACAGGGTGACCTCCGTCAGAGCGGTTGTTGGGCTCAGAATCCTTGCACAAGTAACTCTTGTAGAGCAAGCGCTCGGTTGGTATAGTAAGAAAAAAAGGAGGCTGGCATATGGATGTGGGAGTCGCTCTGATTTGGCAGAACTTCGGGAGAAAGCAGCCTGACGCTGAGGTGGTGGCGCAGGAGTTGGCCCTCGCCGAACTCGCTGAACCGCTCGGCTATGACGCACTCTGGACGACCGAGCACCACTTCACGAACTATTCCTTGAGTCCGGACCCAGTGCAATTCTTGACTTATATGGCCGGCCGTACGTCTCGGATCAAGCTCGGCACCGAAGTCGTTGTTCTGCCATGGCATGATCCCGTCCGAGTGGGAGAGGCAATGATCATGCTCGACCATTTCAGCGGCGGCCGCGCAGTGTGCGGAGTGGGACGGGGCCTCGGGCGAATTGAGTTCGAAGGATTCCGTATCCCAATGGAAGAGTCAGCAGATCGGTACTTCGAAGCTTGCGAGATAGTGGCATCGATCATCACCACCGGCCGCGTGAAGTATGACGGCGCCTACTACCAGATTCCCGAACGCGAGATCCGCCCCGAACCATTGGCATCTTTCGAGGGTCGGATGTTCAGCGCTGCGGTTTCCCCGAGTTCGGTCGAGGCGGCAGCGCGTTTAGGGCTTCAGATGCTCGTCGTACCTCAGAAGCCATACGAAATGGTAAAGGACGACATCGCAGCGTATCGAACGGCCTTCGTGGAGATGAACGGACGAAAGCCTGGGCCTACGGGGTGCTTCTTGCTGGTCTACTGCGACGAGGACGCCGAAAGGGCGCACCTCATCGGAGAACAGAATTTGGCCCTGTACTACGACTCGACGCTGGCTCACTACGAGTTGACTGGTAGCCATTTGCAGACCACGAAGGGGTATGAGGCGTACTCAAAGGTAGGGGCGGCTATCGCCTCTCAAGGAATGGACGAGGCAACGCGCCGGTTCGTGAAGTTGCACGCTGTCGGTACTCCAGACGAACTGTACGAACATTGCGCCTGGGTGCGCGAAAATCTTGGCTCTGAGCACCTGATTCTGTGCTTTAAATTTGGCGCACTCTCGGCTGCCGATGCTGAGCGGAGCATGCGGCTCTTCTCCAGCGAGGTGGCGCCGCGACTTCAAGCGCTTCCTCCCGTGATGCATGCCTGAGCCAGCTCAACTGAGCGAGGAGTTCACGCGCCTACTCGAAGTGATGTCTCATTCAAGGAGGAGCGTGCAGGATCGGCCGCAACCCACTATCGCGGCGCGTCGATCCTTTATGAACAGGTACTTAGAGTTTGTGGCGCCGGGGCTTGAGGCAACGGAATTTCGCCGTGAGACGGTTGACGCCGGCGGAGTTCAAGCCGAATGGTGTATCCCCGCAGGAAGCGATGAAGGCCGCGTGGTGCTATATGTGCACGGCGGAGGATTTGTCATGGGATCCCCGCAGAGCCATTATGAGTTGGCGGGAAGAGTTGCGCGCTCGGCTGATGCTGTGGCGCTGGTCGTCGACTACCGGCTTGCTCCTGAGCACCCCTGGCCAGCTGCGGTGGACGATGTCGCCTCCGCGTACCGTTGGCTGCTAGGGGATGCGAAGCGTCAATCGAAGTTAGTTGGGGTGGCAGCTGACTCAGCAGGGGGTGCCATAGCGCTCTCGGCCCTTATCAAACTCCTTCACGAGGGCGATCCTATGCCGGCTGGAGTAGTGCTGATGTCCCCGTGGGTGGGGCTTGATATTACCGAGGACCTAGAAACGGATGACCCCGTCCTCGATGTGAAAGAAATGCGCGAGTTTGCAAAGATGTATATCGGCGAGCTCTTGCCCGATGACCCTCGAGTGTCCCCACTGTACGCGGACCTTTCGGGACTGTCGCCGATTTTGGTTCATGTGGGCAGTCGTGAGGCAGTCAAGGGCGACTCGCTTCGACTTGTGAAATCGGCAGAGGCAGGCGGAGTGCAGGCTGAGGTTGAGGTCTGGGAAGGAATGGTCCACGGTTGGCAGCTGGCGCCACAGGTGCCGGAGGCGGTCGGGTCGACACAGAAGCTCGGATCGTTTCTCGCAGAGTGCTTCGGGGGAGAGATGAGCAGATTCTGAATGCCGAGGGTTTTGCCGAATCGTCCACGGGCCAAAGCCACGGCTTCGGTTGCGGTGAAGAGCGAACTCAACTGCCACCCCCGCCCCCCAGCAGAATCTCGGCGGACCCTTAGCGCATCGTCCGAAGCACGGGGTATCGTCGGAGCGGCGAACCTGACGTTCTACGCGTACGAGCTGCAGTTCATAGACCTCGGGCGGGCATGAGTGTCGGGCCTCGATCAGGCCCGGTTTCGCGAAGTTCTCGGACACTTCGCCACTGGCGTCACCGTCGTGACCGCCATGGAGGAGGGGGAGCCGGTCGGCTTCGCATGCCAGTCCTTCTCCGCCCTCTCCCTCGACCCCCCGATGGTGATCTTGGCCCCGGCCAAGTCATCCACCAGTTGGCCGCGTATCGCTCGGGCCGGCGCATTCTGCGTCAACATCCTCGCCGAGCATCAAGAAGCTCTCTGTGGAGCCTTTGCCATCTCGGGCGGCGACAAATTCGACGGGGTGGAGTGGTCTCCGGGAATCACGGGAGCCCCCCTCATCGCGGGCTCACTGGCTGTGGTCGAGTGCACACTCGGCGCCATTTACGAGGGCGGCGATCACGAACTGGTCACCGGGAACGTGGTGACGATGGAGATCGGTGAGGGCTCGCCCCTACTCTTCTATCGCTCCGGGTTCGGTCGCTTCGTGGCATAGGAGGCACTGCTGCCGTGCTTCGATGCCGCAACTGATCCCTCTTCGTGACCGATGTGCTCTTGGTATCTCGTCTATGGCATTACAGCGAATCGGACGAGTTGGGGCTGGCCTGGAACGACCCAATCGTGGGCGCCGACGGGGGTTGAGGGACCCCATTCGCTCGAATCGTGACAAGGCGAATCCCCGGAGTTACGAAATTGTGATGGAGGACGGCCCCGGGTGGCCATGCGCGCCAAGCAAAGCGCACCGATGTGCAGGCCGTCCGGTGGCGCAATAGGCGTAACGGAGCGTGAGGAATGCCCTCCATTGGAGGGCAGGGCAGCCACCGACAGGCGTCAATGTGACCATCTCGGGCTGGTCGACCGACACTTGCGCGACCAACCAAAGCCTGTCCCCACAACCTGAAGCCACTCCGGGTACAACCAAGCGCTTGCTTCAAAGCAGGCCGAACTCTACGATGATTGGGATGACAGACCTCAGATTCGATGGACAAGTCGCTCTCGTTACCGGTGCTGGCGGGGGTGTCGGGGCCGAGTACGCCAGACTGCTCGCAGCCCGAGGCGCACTCGTCGTGATAAATGATCTCGGCGGTACGGTGGACGGAAAGGGCCAGAGCACCACGGCTGCGGAGCGGGTCGTAAGTGAGATACGAGGCGCGGGTGGTGAAGCGGTTGCTGACGCAAACTCAGTTGCGAGCGAGAGCGGGGCCATCGCAGCCGTGCAAGCGACCCTGAATGCCTATGAGCGCATCGACATTGTAGTGAACAACGCTGGGATTCTGCGTGACCGATCTTTACTGAAAATGACGACGGACGACTTTGATGCTGTCCTTGACGTGCATCTCCGTGGCGCATTCTGGGTTACACAAGCGGCGTGGGGCTACATGCGCGAAGCGAAATACGGGCGAATCATCAACACGACCTCCAACGCCGGGCTGCTCGGCAACTTTGGCCAGGCGAATTACGCAGCGGCGAAGATGGGCCTCGTGGGGCTCACGAAAGTTCTCGCCCGCGAGGGTAAAGATCACAACATTAAAGTCAATGCTGTCGCACCTATGGCGAGAACGCGCATGACTGAGGATCTTCTCGGAGAAGCTGGAGCGGTGCTCGAACCATCTCTGGTCGCGCCGATAGTTGTCTTTCTCGCACACCAGGACAATCCGGTTAGTGGCGAGATCTATTGTGCAGGGGCTGGCGTCGTGAACCGGTTTTTCGTAGGAGCCACCAAAGGAATCTACCGTGAGGATCTCTCACCAGAATCAGTTCGCGATAATTTTGATCGAATCAACGACGAGACTGACTATGCCGTGTATTCGAGTGTGTACGATCACGTGCGGACCCTTCTCAAAGCGGGGTCACCGTCGAAATGATTCAGGTCGATGTGTCAACGACTCGATGTTTGCACTGATGGAAACTGACTTCGATTTCGACACGCTGGCTTCCTGGATGGACGGTCAAGAACTCGGTACCGGTCCGATCGAATCGGTGGAACATCTGAGTGGGGGAACGCAAAACATTCTCATTCGCTTCGTTCGATCGGGGCGTACCTACTTGTTGAGAAGGCCCCCGCGCCACAAGCGCCCGAACAGCGACGAAACCATGCGCCGAGAAGCCAAGGTTCTCGCCGCGCTGGATGGTTCAGACGTTCCTCACCCGCGTTTGATCGCCGCATGTCCAGACCAGGGGGTACTGGGAGCATCGTTTTACCTCATGGAAGCGATCGACGGCTTCAATCCGTTCGACCGTATTCCCGATGTATTCGCGAGCAATGGTTCGGCACATCGTACGTTTGGAATGGGCCTCGCGGCGGCGGCGGCGGCGATCGCAGACCTCGATGTACTGTCAATTGGTTTGGCGGATCTGGGTGCAGGCGATACGTGGCTGGAAAGACAGGTCCCGCAGTGGCAGAATCAACTGCGCTCTTACGAGTCGGTGAGCGGATATAAGGCTCTCGACCTTGGTCCGCACGAGGAAGTCGGTGAGTGGCTTCTCATGCGACAGCCAACCAGCGGGCGGGTAGGCCTCATTCATGGCGATTTTCACGCCGCGAATACGATTGTCGATCCCACCACAGGATCGATCAAGGCCGTTGTGGATTGGGAACTTGTAACACTCGGCGATCCATTCATCGACATTGCTACCCTCCTCGTATCGTGGCCCGACACGAGCCTCCCCGTACCGAATTCGATTCGTAAACCGCTATCGGGGCTACCGCATCGTTCTGAGCTTATCGATGAGTATGCCCGCCGGACGGGCTTCGACATGTCTGATTTTCTGTGGTTCCAAGTGTTGGCATGCTATCGGGTCGCTGTGATTCTGGATGGCACGCATGCCCGGGCCCTCGATGGCCGAGCCGGGTCCTCAGTCGCGGCTGCGCTCCATGGCGCAGCGAAACTCTTGATCTCGCAGGCGCAGCAGCTGATCGTCCGGGGGAGTTGACGCAGGCGTAATAGTTGCTGTCAGGTTCTGAATGTCGGTGAAACCCTTGATCCGTGAGAGAAGGCGACGAAATCGTCGATAGATGCGCTCGCATCGGCCATTCACTAAGCACGGCCTATTCACTAAGTATTCGAAGGGACTCCTGGATTCGTTCGAACTTGTGGGTTACTGACGGGCCACTTTCCTTGTGCGTCAGGATGTATAGCTGGTCCGTCCCGATGGCGTCGACGACCATCTCGGCGACCACGGATGGAGCCATGACGTCACCCACGAAATCCTTGCCGTCGAAATTGTGCTTGCGTATTTTGTGGACTGAACGGGACGGACCGAATTCGACTTGGCGGTTCCTTTCTGAGCGCGCGAAGCCTGTGGCTACGCGCATCGGACAGAGTACAGATACACCGATGCCATCGCGTCGTAGTTCGCTGCGAAGAACCTCGGCAATGCCGACGACTGCGTACTTGGTCGCACCGTATGCTCCCAGTCCTGGCGCCGGAACAAGGCCAGCGATGGACGCAGTGAACGTAATGTGCGACGGCCGGTCCTGCGAGACGAGTCTGGGCACGAACGCTTCAATGCAATGGATCGTCCCCCACAGGTTCACACCAAGTAGCCATTTCCAGTCGTCGACACTCGTACTCGTTAAGGGTGACATCAAGGCAACACCGGCGTTACTGTGGAGGAAGTCGATCATTCCGAAGCGGTCGAAAGCCGCGTCAGCCAGTTCGTTGACCTGCGCCGCATCAGAGACGTCCACCTCGACTGCAAGCACTTCGGTCTTCTCGGCGAGCTCGCTTGCGGTCCTATTGAGGCTTTCCTGTTCGATGTCAGCGATGGCAAGTCGCCACCCCCTGGCCGCCAGAGCCCGGGCGGTTTCGAGGCCGATACCACTGGCCGCTCCCGTGATGACTGCGGTTCGGAAGTTGCCCTCGTCTATCATGGGCCTCAGTGTAGGGATCGCTTATATTCCCGAGCAAGTGCTCGGTCATATAAGCTAGCTAAGTGATGAGTCACTGCAGACTGATGAGCCGCATAGCTTCCAACCATGCCGCTTCTACCTGGGATTTTGTGTTCCAGCGGCGGCTCGTCGCTCCATCCCAGCGGAGGGCTCGCGGGTCAGGCGTTTGTAGGTACTTGTCATAATGGTATGGGAAAGCCCATCCGGATCTATGAATCAGTGGGGCCAAGCCTCCATGACCAGTCACATTCGGACTCTGGTCCAACTCGGAAGTTATGCACGGGGGACGTTTGCTCTCTCGCGAGGATGCGGTGCCGTGGGAGTCGGAAGCAGAAGCCTTGCGTGTACGGCCCACCCGCTCGAGTTTGCGTCGTTGGCCCTGGTTTTTGACCCGTCGGAAGCACGTATCGCTGTGCCGTTCGCGAGTCTGGATATACATTACGGACAGAAGGAATCAGCGAGCATTGATCCGTGCAGGGCCAGTCAATTCTGGACCTCCGACGGGGGCCCGCTGAAGGCTGTGCCACCAGAATGACATACCGCCGTAACGTCCCGTGCAGTAGCTTCACAGCCGATCAATCATCTTGAAGGGAAATCCCGCTCATGCCGAAACCTCGATCGAAATCCGCCTCGAGTCCGCGGCGCGAAGAACTCGTCAAGATTGCTGCCAAGCTGTTCGCCCGACAGGGGTACAGGGCGACAAGCGTCAGAGACATCGCCGCAAAGGCTGACATCTTATCGGGCAGTTTGTTCCATCATTTTGACTCAAAGGATGGAATTTTAGACGAGATCGTGAACCCATTTTTCGATGAACTCGTCGAGCGAAGTCTTGCAGTCGAAAGCGAGGAACTGCCGCCTCGAGAAACCGTCGTGGGACTCGTGACTGTCTACATCACGATGATGAAGAACAACCCTGATAGCGCCAGGATTATCTACAACGATTGGAACTACATTGTCACCTCGAGACCCAATTTGGAGCGTGGGTTTTCAGAGATCGATCGATTGTGGTCCGACCTGATGCGCTCTGCTGTTGAGAGAGGGCTGTTCCGAAGCGACCTCGACTATCGGATCGTCTACCGGATGCTACGTGGGTCGTTGACCGATGTTATCAACTGGTTCGATCCCAAAGGGTCAATGACAATTGCTGAGATTGCCGATCAATTCGCAACGGTCCTGTTTGACGGCGTGTCGACGCGACGGCGTCGAGCACAACAGCCGTGAAATTTTCCGCGCTGAGCAGAATTCGCGGATGCACTCGCCCTCCAGAGGGTCTACCAGCCGCCGTAAATAGTAGCAAGCGCTTGGTTGACGGGCCTCGCATCGAATAGTAAGGTTCCGACCCGTAGGACTTAGGGTCTTGGAGATAACGGCACTGATTGAGGACGCGCGGCTGACGCGGGTTGCTCGGTAGCTCACCGGGCCGAAACGTCGCGGGTCCGATCAGTCCGCTCAGGCTGAAGACACTGGCTTCCCGTCAAAGGTCCGTCGCGAGGCTCTTCGACCAATCGATTTCAGGAGACATGGTGACAAACCTAGAAGTTGAAGCTTCGGACGGTCGAGTAAATCACGATACGTCACGGGCATCGTTCGACGTCACGCAACGGGTCAAAACATTTCAGGAACGCGGTTTCCGTTTTGAAGCTTTTCCGACTGGATGGTTTCAAGTCGGCTGGTCTGAAGAGTTTCCAGTCGGCGAGGCCAAGGCTCTGAGCTATTTCGGTGAGGAGCAGGTGGCCTTCCGTGGAGAGTCAGGGAAGCTGAACATCTTCGATGCGTTCTGCCCCCACCTTGGTGGCCACCTTGGGCATGGAGGGATCGTCCGAGGTGAATCTATCGTCTGTCCCTTCCACGGATGGCGGTTCGACTCTTCGGGAGCCAACGTCGAGATCCCCTATTCAAGTGACTGCTCGCGTAGATCCTTGACGCCTTGGGAGGTTCGGGAGAATTCTGGCGCTGTGTTCGTGTGGCACCATCCCGACCGAAGTGCTCCGTCGTGGGAACTGCCTAATCCGGTGGTGGATGAATGGGCTGAAAGTTCCTTCCATCAGCCATTCCCGCATTCGCGTTCGGTGCCGCGAGATATTCGCGCCTCCACAGTGGGTGGTCGAGAACGCCATCGACGTCCTTCACTTGGAATTCGTCCATCGTACGCCGCCGGCGACTGGATGGAAGATGCGGGAGTCCGACCCAGCTCGCCCGCACTATCTCGCCATCGACATCGACGCGGTGTTCGATACACCGCGGGGATTGACGGACATAAAAGGGCTAAATGAAGTGTACGGACTCGGAGTGGTGGTGAACCATCTGGACGGTTTATTGCCGACCGGGCAGTTGCAATGTGTCACACCGATCGATCATACGCGCTCACACATTCGCTTCAGCATCTTCGTACCGTGTCAACCAGGGGATGCTCGCGAGGATGCTCCTTCGCGGGTTTCGAAAGCGGTCGTAGATGCTGAAATGTATGAGTTGTACGGACCGGATCGCGACTTCCCGATCTGGGAGAACATGCGGTACCGAGACCGGCCAAGCTATGCCAAGGAAGAGGCGGAGCTCTACGGGGGTTTTCGTCGATGGATTCGTCAGTTCTATGTCCGGTAACTCCCACAGGGTTGACAGACTCCTACCGCTGTCTTCCCGTTCCGAGAGCGAAATCGCGGGTGAGATCAGTCGACGAGGCCGAGTTGTTGAGCGAAAGAACTGCCATTCGACGACAGAACTCCATTCATCTGTGAGATCGATTGAAGTGGCTAGCACGGACGACCTACCTTCACCCGGCGTACCGGGCAAAAGCCTCGGGACTCGGGCCGGACCCGAGGCTTGGCCGTTAGGCCCTATCAGGGCAAAACAACGGGCATTGAGCGAGCGAAAGGCAGAAAATCAATGACAACGGCCGTGATCGTTGATGCGGTTCGTACGCCCGCTGGCAAGCGCAACGGGATGCTGAAGAATTGGCATCCCGCCGATCTCGCTGCGCACGTGCTGAAGGCGCTCCAGCAGCGCAACGACCTCGACCCCGCCATAGTCGATGATGTGGTGCTGGGATGCGTTAGTCAGGTGGGTGAGCAGGCGTTCAACATTGCACGGATAGCTGTCCTTGCAGCTAACTGGCCGGATTCGGTGCCAGCCACCACGGTCGATCGCCAATGTGGATCGAGTCAACAAGCTCTCCACTTCGCAGCGCAAGGCGTCATCGCTGGTGCGTATGACGTGGTGATCGCAGCTGGCGTGGAGATCATGACGAGAACGCCGATGGGTTCAGCGGCATTGAAGGGAATGGGTTCGCCATTTCCCAAAAGCGTCCGTGATCGCTATGTAGACACTGGACTGCCCCCGCAGGGCATCGGAGCAGAGTTGATTGCCGACGAATACGGGCTAACCCGCGAATCGCTGGACGCGTATGGCGCCGAGAGTCAGCGCCGAGCTGAAGCCGCCACCCAAGAGGGTCGGTTCGACGACGAGATTGTGCCCGTACCTGTCACAGTCGACGGCGCTACAGAGTTGATAACTCGCGACGAGGGAATTCGCGCGGGCACTACCCTCGAGTCGCTAGCGAATCTGAAGCCTGCATTCAAAGAGAGCGGAAAGATTACCGCGGGCAATTCATCGCAAATTGCAGATGGCGCCTCCGCGGTGCTGATCATGAGCCTTGAGAAGGCGGAGGCGCTGCGATTGCGTCCTCGTGCACAATTCCGCGGCTTTGCCCTGGCAGCGACCGACCCCGTGACGATGCTCAAGGGGCCGATCCCTGCTACGCACAAGGTCATTAAGCGCTCAGGCCTGTCGATCGACGAAATTGACTTATTCGAAGTTAACGAAGCGTTTGCATCGGTGGTGCTCGCTTGGCAGAAGGAACATGGCGTCGACTTGCGGAAGACCAATGTCAATGGCGGGGCGATTGCGCTAGGACATCCGCTCGGTGCAAGCGGCACAAAGCTCATGGCGACACTGTTGAATGAACTCGAACGTAGCGGTGGACGCTATGGTCTCCAGACGATGTGCGAGGGTGGCGGCCTCGCCAACGCCACCATCATCGAGCGCTTATGACGAACTCGAAAGATCTTCGATGATGTCAGCGGTGGTGCTCTAACCGAGATCGGAGGGGCAAGCTCTCAAGCAACTGCTTGGTTGGTCAACTACACTCTTCGTGTGGCATGACCGGAGCATGAGATCCGGAAGGAGGAACATATGTATCCAGGCAACTGGGCGAAGATCCATCCCGATAAGCCAGCGGTGATAATGGCGGAGTCGGGAAAACAGTTGACTTACCAAGAACTCAATGACCGCTCTACTCAGCTCGCCCACTATTTTCGGCAATGCGGCTTGGGGGTCGGATCGTATGCCGCTGTTCTGGTCGGAAACTCGCTCGACAGCTTTGTGGTCTTCTGGGCGGCGCACCGTTCGGGACTGTTCTATATCCCAATTAATTGGCACCTCACCGCGCGAAATTGACTACATCCTAGAGGATAGTGGGGCGGAAATGCTCATAGTCGACCACACTCACGAGGAGGCAGGTCATGAACTAACCGATAAGCGCGGAACTCAACTGTTAATGGTCGGTGAAGGATCCTCAGACACCAATCACGTTGAGGATGTCATTGGCACCATGCCCACTACAGAACTAGATGATGAAACCGAGGGCGTAGAGATTATCTACACCTCAGGAACTACGGGCCAGCCAAAGGGTGGTCGACGACCGTTGCCGAACACGCACCCGGCGAGTGACAGTCGAAAACTGTCGAAGTTGTTTAACCTGTTTGAAATGTCCCAAGAGACCGTGTACCTGAGCCCCGGTGCACCGCTCTATCATGCGGCGCCGCTTCGATTTTGCATGGCTCAGCATCGCCTTGGCGGTACTGCCGTGGTCATGGAGCGGTTCGACGCGATTCAGGCGCTAAGCAGTATCGAGCAGTACTCGATTACGCATTCACAGTGGGTACCAACCATGTTTGTTCGTATGCTGCGCCTCGATGAGGAGAATCGCAACGGTTTCGACATGAGTTCACATCGCGTCGCCATCCACGGAGCTGCCCCCTGCCCACGTCCTATCAAAGAAGCGATGCTTAGTTGGTGGGGCCCAATTCTGCATGAATACTACGGTGCGTCCGAAGGTGGGGGTGTTACCCATATCGGACCAGACGAGTGGTTGCAACATCCCGGCTCCGTTGGAAAGCCACTTTACGGAGTGCCGCATATTCTCGATGAGGAGGATGGGAACGAGTTGCCGCCGGAGAAGATCGGCCTGGTGTTCTTTGAACGCGGCATTCCCATCGAGTACCACAACGACCAAGCGAAGACTCTATCTGCCCACGGGCCAAATGGATGGTCGACAGTCGGCGACCTCGGGTACCTCGACGACGACGGCTATCTATACCTGGTTGATCGCCGGTCGAACCTCATTATCTCGGGCGGCGTGAACATCTATCCGCAAGAGATCGAGGATGTGTTAATCCTGCATCCGGCAGTACATGACGTAGCCGTGATCGGGGTCCCAAATGAAGAGTTCGGCCAAGAGGTAAAAGCAGTCGTTCAAGTGCGCGACGGGGGTAAACCCTCGAAGGAACTTGAAAGGACACTCATTGACTATTGCCGAACTGCTCTCGCGACATACAAATGCCCTCGGAGTGTCGACTTTGTCGATGAACTACCTCGTGCTGAAAGTGGAAAGCTATACAAGCGTCGTCTCCTTGAACGGTTTGCGGACGATGAATCAGCATCCGCCTCCACATGACTGCGAGCGTGCACTGCGTCTGTATTTGGAGGGCGTCAACGGCGCACACGCCTTTGATTGGGCGAAGGCGCGTCGAGAGTAGCGACTGAGAGCCCGCCTTAGACTGTGCAACAGAACGCCGCTGCCAAGTCAACGATGTCCTGTGTGTGGCAGCTACGGGAGAGATCGAGGAAGGGTCGCTGCAGTCCCTCGGTAAACGGTCCCAGCATCCTCGCACCGGCAAGGAACTCGGTTATCTTACAGCCGATATTCGCCGCGTCGAGCCCGGGAAACACCAGTACGTTTGCGCGACCAGCAACATCGGATCCAGGTGCTTTGCGTGCAGCAACGGACTGCACCAACGCGGCGTCAAACTGAAGCTCGCCGTCGACCATCAGATCCGGGCGGCGGAGCTGAGCGAGCCTGACCGCATCTCGGATGGTGTCGACTCGCGGATGCTGTGCACTCCCCAAAGTGGAGAAGGACAAGAGCGCCACGCGTGGCTTCTCGCCGGTCAGCTTGCGGTGGCCGTCCGCACACCGAATAGCAATGGTGGCGAGCTGCTCGGCAGATGGATCCGGGTTCATTGCACAGTCACCATACGTGAGCACACGCTTTGGCAGGATCATCATGACCCGCGTCGACACGAATTTATCCGGAGTTGAGACGCCGACACCACGGATCGCAGCACGCAACACCTCGCCCGACGTGAAGATGCATCCTGCAATTACGGCGTCGACCCGGCCAATTCCTAAAATCGCGGCCGCAAACATTAAGGGTGAGGCCAGGGCCGCCTCGGGGTCAGTCACTCGCCCGGCCAGGTAGTCCACACACTGTCTTCGAAGGTTTGAATCCCCTGTCGGTTGGACGGAAACGCCGGGCACCTCGAGTGCCTTTGAGCCGAGTGGCCCCATGAGCGAAGGAATACCGATACCAGACTCCGCCATCGCCGCGGCCGCGCGCGAGCACGCGATCATCATCGGACTCGGGTAATAGGATTCGCAATTCGGAGCCCTTCGCTCGAGCGCGGATGCGCTCCACCAGTGGTCTCACTAGCGGTCAGACCTGGGGTCGCTTAAGTAGGTCTCGTGCTTGAGCCGTCGCCGTGGCTCACAGTGCTGATGTGCTCGGGAATGTCGAGTTCGAGATACAGCATGCCGAGCCCATGGGTCTTGCCCTGCGCGTCGGTCTTGAGGCTCGCAGCGCCCCCGCCTCCAAGCGAGTCGTGCAGGATGAAGTTGAGCACAAATAGGTTTGGCAACTCGAAGCGCTCGACTCTTCCGCGGCAGATCGCAGAAAAGTGTTCGGCGACACAGTTGGTGGTCAATACTTCGCGAAGCAGTTCATATGTCTCCGAATCCCTGGCGATAACTCCGACGTTGCTTGCGCCGCCCTTGTCGCCTGAGCGGGCGGTCGCGATCTGGCCTAAGCGCACGCGATTCATTGGACTTCCTCAACGTCCACTTCAATCGGGATCAACGATTTGCGGACCAAAGTGGGCCAGTAGCCCACGACATCGGTGGGTTTGGGTCTGCCTGATGCGAAGCCCGTGAGTCCGGGTGGGCCTGATGCAACGAGAGGAGCGATTTCAGCGGCGAGCCGCTCAAGCGTTCTCGGGTTGTCGCTACGAGCGGCAATCCGAAGAACCAACTCAGCAGGCTCGCTCGGTGCGGTTGCGATCCCCTCGTGACACACATTGGTGCCGAGTTTCTCGATCAGGTAGTCCTCCGGGTGGAGCTGGATGCCATCGATGGCCAGGCGTTCGAAGAGGATGGATGCGCATAGATCAGCCTTCTCTACCGCATCCGGGCCTGCAACCGTGAGCTGTCCAACTACCTTGTAACCGTCGCGGTATGCGATTGATACCTTGTAGGTGTCTGTTGCTTGACGACCACAGATGTTGCTGACGGACACACGGTCGGGTCCGTCTTGCCGGAGTCGAATAGAGGTGAAGTCGGCTATGACGTCGGGACTGATGTAGCTCTTGGGATCGCCAAGCTCGTAGGCCAACTGTTCCGTGATGGTCGAAATGTCGACCCGTCCACCTGTCCCAGGGTGCTTCGTTACCGTGAACTCACCGCTTTCTGTGAATTCGACAATTGGGTAGCCGACACTCGCTAGATCGGGGACATCTCGCCAGTTGGTGTGGTTTCCGCCGGTGCATTGCGATCCGCATTCGATAATATGCCCGGCCACCGTGCCAGCAGCGATCCTGTCGATATCATCATCGTGCCAGCCGAACTCATGGAGGAGAGGACCCACCGTCAACGAGGGGTCGGCGGCGCGGCCGGTGATGACGATGTCGGCACCTTGGTCCAAGGCGGTGGCAATCGGCCGAGCGCCAATGTAGGCGTTCGCGCTCAGGATGCGTGAAAGCACGGAGTCGAGATGCTCGCCAGTTTCGAGATGGTCGAAGGTTTCACCGGCTGCGATGAAATCCTGCAGTTGATCTAGAAGATCGTCGCCCCGAACAATCCCGATGCGTAATCCGTGAAGCCCGAGAGATCGAACCACCTCGATACTTGCCTCGCGACACGCTTCCGGGTTGACGCCGCCTGCGTTTGCGACAATCTTTATTCCGCGATCTCGGCAGACAGGCAAGATCCGCCTGAGCAGAGTGACAAAGTCCGTCGCATAGCCGGTTGAGGCGTTTCTTAGGCGAAGCTTCTGTAGGATACTCATCGTCACCTCCGCCAGGTAATCGAGCGTGAGGTAGTGGAGCGGCCCGCCTTCGACGAGACCTACAGGTCCGAGGACGCTGTCCCCCCAGAAGGCCTGGCCGTTGCCGATGAGTACAGATTCCTTCGTCATATTCACTGTTGTTGGCTCACTCCGGCGTACTTGTCCGTTAGTTGCGAGCGCTCCGGACTCCTCACACGATAGATCCATCATCGAAGGATGTCAACCTAGCGCTTGCTCAATCACTCGGCGCTTCGCGTACGTCCACTCCGAGACTTCATACCGGGTAACGCCTAGCGGAACTCCACCACCTTGACAACCTAGCGATTGCTTGGGTACAATCCAAGCACCGCCACCGAACCTGGGGGAGGTCACACAGTTCATGACGTTTCCTGTGGGGTGTTCTGGCATCAGGTGCGCGAACAACGCGTTCGCGAGGGTTGCGACGCCCGTTTGCAGACGATCATCGGCGACAGCGAGGGTTCGTATTCGCGCATTGAGGCGAGAGACGTATAGCGACATACCTATCGACTGGCGAGGTGTCTGTGCAAACACAGCGACAAGGCAGCGGTAAGTCGCCAGGGAACCATTCTTGGTCAGCGACGGGGTATGCCAGCCCCTCCCGGCTGGGATTGCGCAGGCTCGAGGGTGCCTACATAGGTGAAATGGGACCACACGTCGTGGACGAGGAGCGATCAGCAAGTTCGTACGACTGATAGCGATAACTAATTCCGCAATGGAGAATTCGGGAACGTTCCGAAACGGAAGGGCGAGCAATGAAGATATATCGCAATAGGCGAGCGG
Source organism: uncultured Acidimicrobiaceae bacterium (assembly GCA_963737745.1). GTDB lineage: Bacteria > Actinomycetota > Acidimicrobiia > Acidimicrobiales > RAAP-2 > Bog-473. The sequence continues at coordinate 74,183 of CAVTTR010000001.1, forward strand.
TTACAATCATTGCAGTTGGTGCGATAGTTGCCGCGCTGGCCACCACGGGAAGTACGGTCGCTGCAGGTTCGGCTCACGCTGCAAGCCAGTCGCTTAAGAACGAGGTGGCTCAAGCGACGGCAAGTGTTGCTGCGGCTGAGCGGGCGCCAACGCGAGTTAATGTGAGGGTGAAATTTCCACACCGGCCACCATCGGGCAAGACGGTGGCATGGTTGGTGCCAGGGCTGAGCGCCGCCACGGACCTGACCAGCGCAATTAAAGCGGCAGCAAAGGTATTGGGTTGGAAGATTGTCCCCATTGCCTTTGATGAGTCCAACCCCGCCACACTCGACGCGGCATTTCAGCAAGCCGTGAGTGAGCACGTCAATTACATTGTCCCTCTGGCCGTGGCGTCCACCATCTTTGCTTCTGGACTGTCCACCGCCAAAGCTGCTGGAATACCGGTTCTAGAATTCGCGACGGCCACGGAGTCGGATGCGTCGCAACGCGGGATTATCAGTTGTTTCAATTGCACAGGTCCTACCAAGCTGATCGGTACGACCGACGCCGACTTTGTCATTTCAAACTCTCATGGACACGCGAACGGCGCATACGTCGACATTCCCGAGATTCCGTCACTCGGTGACATCGCAACGAGCTTTGCACGACAACTGAACACCAAGTGCAGCGGGTGTAAGGGAGCCGTGATACTGAGTTCGCTGGATGCGCTAGGGGCCGGTACTGTCGGGAACCAGGTCGTTGCCTACCTGCAGGCGCATCCGGCGGTCAACTATGTCGGGCTGCCGACCGATGGGATAGCGGATAATTTGCCGCAGTTGCTGCAAACTGCCGGCCTTGCTTCGAAGGTCAAGATCGTTATGGGTGGTGCTGGTACCAAGCAGCTCCTTCAGGATATTGCGGACGGGAAGATAAGTGCGGGCCTGTCATTTCCAGACGCGTATGGGATGTGGTCCATCGTCTACTACTTGGCTGAAAATAGCGTGGGGTTATCACTGCCGGCGGAGACTCCCCAGCAATCTGTCCTCTGGACCACAGCTACCATCCCGAAGCCGGTCAAGCAGTGGACTGGCCCGCCCAACTATGAACAACAGTTCAAGGACCTGGAACGTCTCACGTCCGGGTAGGGAGTAAGCAGTGCACATGGCTGGACTTACCACTTTGCAGATTCAGGAATCATCTGGAGACGCTGGTCGATGTCTGGCAATAGATGGGGGGCTCAAGGGGTGAAGACGTGAGTGTCATACGAGTAGGGCCCTGCAAGACGGAACGTGGTGCCATCGCAATTTCAAACACATTGGGGAATGTCGGCCGAGCGAATGGAATCCAGCCATTTGTCTTGCGGGTTCGCAATTCAGGGACTGCAGCGAACGCGCGAACACAGCTCACATGACGACTGATGTGAAGAACTCATTGAGTGGGCTGCCGCACCCAGCTCTCGAGATCACTGGGCTCAGTAAATGGTTTGGTGGGCAACGAGCGCTCGATGGGGTCGATCTGGTTGTCGGCGCCGGGGAGCTTCATGCTCTTGTGGGCCACAACGGCTCAGGGAAGTCGACGCTGGTGAAGATTATGTCCGGCTACCATCAGCCCGAGGCCGGAGGGGCCGTCCGTGTCGATGGCAGAGAGCTGAAGTTCGGATCGCCTCCTTCGTCGTGGACCCTTGGAATGCGCTTCGTGCATCAGGATCTTGCGCTGGTGGCATCTATGACGATAGCTGAGAACCTCCTTCTCGGCCGCCCCGTTCGGACCAGCCCGCGCCCCTTCCGCGCCCAGGCGGAGATCGCATACGCGGAGACGTCTCTTCGTTCCTTCGGAATGGTGCTCGACTCTAGAAGACTCGTCCAGGATCTGTCCGAAGCAGAACGCGCCATCGTTGCGGTCATGAGAGCGCTTGATGATCGCGAGGGCTCGCCTCGACTGCTGGTCCTGGATGAAGTTACGGCGTCGATGCCATGGCCCGAAGCGAAGCGCCTAATGGCGATGGTTCGGAGAGTGGCAGAGCGGGGAGTGGGAGTGTTGTTCATCACCCACCACATCGATGAGGTCTTGGGTGGAGTTGACCGAGTTACCGTATTTAGGGACGGGCGGCGCGTGGTGTCGACGACGAATCGGCTTGGTCGTGACGAAATCGTCCACTTTATGATCGGCAGGGAAGTCGAGGCACTCGAGGCGAGACCACTCTCGCGTAACACCCCTGCCGTTGGTCCGGCCGTGCTAAAAGCCACTTCGTTACGGGGAACGTTGGTTTCTCGACTAGAGCTCAGTGTCCGAGCAGGAGAGGTCGTCGGGATTACGGGGTTGACAGGTTCCGGCAGGGAAGAGGTTGTATCGCTGTTATCTGGACGTTCACTCAGGGGGGGGAAGGTCGAGATCAATGGCAGTCAGGTAAAGGCTGAAAATCCCCGCGCAGCAATCTCGCTCGGTTTGGTGGCGGTTCCTGCGGATCGTGCTCATGATGGGCTCATTACGCGTGGCACGGTGCGTGAAAACATCACGTTAGCCAACCTTAGGCAAGCCGTACGATACGGCACGATTCGGCCGAGCCACGAGGAAAAGGAATGCCGAACCTGGATCGACCGATTGAGTATCGTAACGTCATCGCTCGATGCGCCAATTGAGACTCTGTCAGGTGGGAATCAACAAAAAACGGTCTTGGCCCGGTGGCTGAGCACCTCTCCAACCATCCTCGTCTTGGACGAGCCGACGCACGGCGTGGACGTAGCGGCGACGGCGGAGATCCACCGATTCATCGATCAAGCGGTCGAGAGAGGCACAGCCGTCATCATCTGTAGTTCGGACGTTGATGAGCTGGCTCGCCTCTGCCATCGAGTGATCTTCATGCGACGCGGAGAGGCCACTGAGGAACTTAGTGGCCTGGCACTAACCCCAGCGCGGATAGAGGCGTTACAACTCGGCGAATCCAAACTCGCAGAAGGCCACGACCCAACCCCGGACCGCGTAGGAGAGCGACAGTGACGACGATAGGAAGATGGGACAGTCGAACTCAATGGCGGAAGTTTCTCCCGACTCCGCGTAAGGTCAGCGCCTTGTATCTATTAGCTGTCATATTCGTCGTGTTCGGCGCGTGGATACCAAACATTTTCCTGACACGTTCGAGTATCGAATTCGTACTTAGTACACAAGCAGTAGTTGGAGTGGTTGCGCTGGCCGCTCTTGTCCCGCTTGTCGCCGGGGTTTTTGACTTCTCAGTCGGAGCAGTAATGGGGCTCGCTCTTATAGCCATGACGGAGTTATCCCAACACCACGTGAACTGGCTGCTTAGCGCAGTAATCGCCGTTACGGTCTGCGCTATACCTGGAATTGTTTCCGGCTTTCTTATAGTGAATTTGAACATAAATTCACTAATTGCCACGCTCGGAATGAGCGAGGCGATATCGGCCATAGCCTTGTACATATCGAAGGATACGGAGCAGGTGGCTCCGTTCAGTCAGAGCTATTTGAACTTGGCGACGGGATATTGGCTCGGCATCCCAAAGGTGGTTTGGTTTCTGGCGGTTATCGCGATCGTCGTGTACTACTTCTTGGAATGGACACCACTAGGACGTGCATTGTTTGCGACTGGAGCGAATCGCGAAGCCGCGAGGCTCGCAGGGGTACCGACAAATAGATTAATGAAGGGGTCACTCGTTGCCTCAGCGCTCATCGCCGGAGTCGGTGGAGTGATCTACGGTTCTCAAGTACAGTCGTTCTCTAATAGTTATGGTCAGGCGTTTCTATTTCCGGCCTTCGCCGCAGTATTTTTTGGGGCCACGCAATTTCGTAATCGTCCAAACGTATGGGGCACGATTTTGGCAGTGTACGTACTCGCATACGGGGTCGAAGGGTTAGAACAGGGCACCGCCACGGGATCGTATTGGCTCACGCCTCTTTTCGATGGCGTCGCCCTCTTAATCGCGGTTGCCCTCGCTTCTCATGCGGAGCAGGGCGGGATTCGCGAAAGGGCCCGATTGCTGTTGTATCCGCAAGAGTCGGCAGACAAAGATCCGATGGTAGGTGAGGACCGGTCTATTCAAGTAGACCTCGGTGCAGGTTCCGACTCGGCGCAGTGAGCCGCCACATGCAAACTGTCCTATTGCCAGGCCGCTCGGTCCTTATGTGTCCTTAGGTGATTCACTACGGGGTAGCTTGCGCGCGTTTCCTCCGATCCCCCTCGGAGGTCAGCTCATCTGCGTGGCGCGCGCAAGCTATCCGGAAGCGAATCGTCGTGAGCTGGAATATCGGCATCGGAGATTCGGGGGTCCCTGGCGATGTTCCGGGCCGGCTTGCCGTGCTCCAGTGCAGGACGACTCGGTGGATGCGGAAGATCGCGGACTGTCTCCCGCAGAACGTAAGGTCCCTTGTAATTGGACCCCCGGTCCTGCGTCGGGACTTGAATGGTCTCGAGTTGCCGCTTAACTTACGAGTTCTTGACAACCAAGCGATTGCTTGGCTACGCTTTCCTTGCTTGCCACTCCCTTTTACAATCGCTCGCCGTCATGAGCCATCTGTTGCGGATCATTTGGACTGTTTCATCGAACCAACAGCTTGAAGCGGCGCTGGCTAGCGGTCTGCGGTCAACTATCACCTGAGTCCCGGAGTAGCAAAGCAATGAACGATTCTCACGTTGGTGCCGATTGGCGATTGCCTCGAAAAGCTCTCAAGGTAATCACTCGGACGAATCTCGTTGTCTTACTGACCTTTGTGACTGGGGCCACTGATGCAACCGCTTTCGAAAAGCTCGGAAACGTATTTACGAGTGTCATGACTGGGAATATGGTCCTCTTGGGTCTTGCCATTGGCAAGGGTAATGCTTCTCCTATAGTTCACGTTGCCCTCGCCTTGATTGCATACGTGACTGGGGCGATGGTAGGAGGTCGCATTGCTGGTCATCCCAGCGAGAGTGATGGTCTCTGGCATCATCATCTGACCCGAGCCCTCGCTCTAGAGCTGGGACTATTCGGCTTCTTCGCCATCATATGGGAAGTCCACGGGGGCCACCCCACTGGAAGAACTCAGATAGCGCTGCTTATGGTCTGCGCTTTAGCCCTTGGCATTCAGAGTGGTGCCGTTCTACGTTTGGGATTATCGGGCCTCTCAACTACCTATCTGACTGGGACACTCACCAACGTTGTCCATGCTGTGGCTCACGGAAAGTTCGGGAGACAAAATTTCCGCAGCATGGCTGTATTGGTTGCCCTAATTTTGGGTGCAGCTTTGGGAGGAGCGCTGGCGGTCAATGATCCAAGGGAGGCACCCATTCCCCAGTTGGTGATATTGGCGGTTGTGATCGGTGGTGGGACGGTGCTTAGCAGAAGAAATGAGAGCCAAGTCACTCCTGCTCATCGATCCGCAGCGTAGAGATCTATCATCACCGAAAATGCGGCACTACGGAGAACGCTTACAAAATAAGCGCCCCGCGTGGCTTCACTGCAACGCGCGCTTCTCGACCTCCCAAACGGGGGGTCGTTTCATTTTCCGGACCAAGTCACTTACCAGCCCGTCACTGCGGCAACACCACGAAGAGAAAGACAGAGGAGTAACGATGAAGCTCACCGGAGCACAGGCACTCATCAAGAGCCTCGAGATGCAGGGCGTCGACGTCATGTTCGGCCTGCCCGGCGGAGCCATCCTGCCCGTCTACGACCCGATCATCGACTCCTCCATCCGCCACGTCCTGGTGCGCCACGAGCAGGGCGCCGGCCACATGGCCGAGGGCTACGCCATGGTGACCGGCAAGCCCGGCGTGGCCATGGTGACCAGCGGGCCGGGGGCCACCAACATCGTGACGCCGCTGGCCAACGCCTACATGGATTCGACGCCGCTGGTCGTTGTGTCGGGCCAGGTGGCCACGGGCTCGATCGGCACCGATGCCTTCCAAGAGTGCGACATCACCGGCGTGACCATGGGTATCACCAAGCACAACTGGCTGATCAAGGACGTCAACGACATCCCGAGCGTCGTGGCCGCCGCTTTTCACGTCGCCACCACCGGACGTCCGGGGCCGGTCCTCATCGACTTCCCCAGGGACATCGCCAACGCCACCATGGAGTGGTACTGGCCCACATCGGTCGAAGAACTCGATCTCCCCGGCTACCACCCGCACACCGTGGGCGATCCTGCGCTCGTCCGCCAGGCCGCCGAGCTGATCCGCCAGGCGCAGCGCCCGGTTCTCTATGTCGGAGGTGGCGTGCTCAAGGCCCGGGCGGCCGAAGCTCTCCGTTCCCTGGCCGAACGTACCGGGTATCCCGGTGGTCACCACCTTGATGGCGCGCGGCGCCTTCCCCGACTCGCATCCCCTGTGCCTGGGGATGCCCGGCATGCACGGCAACTACACCGCGGTGACGGCGATGCAGCGCAGCGACCTTCTCATCAGTCTCGGGGCGCGCTTCGACGACCGGGTGACGGGAAAGATCGACGCCTTTGCGCCCGAAGCAAAGATCATCCATGTCGACATCGACCCGGCCGAGCTGGGCAAGGTGCGCATGGCGGACGTCGGTATCGCCGGGGACTGCCGGCTGGTGATCGAGGAGTTGCTCTCGGCCATGAACGCCAACGCCGGGACGTCCGGCGGTCCAGGATCTGGCGCCGTGGTGGGAACAGGTGCACAAGTGGCAGGAGCAGTTCCCCCTCTATTACGACCACGCCGAGGGTGGTGCCATCAAGCCGCAGATGGTGGTCGAGCAGTTGCGCGACGCCGCGCCTTCTGACGCCATCGTGGTGTCGGGGGTAGGGCAGCATCAGATGTGGGCCTCGCAGTACTGGCAGTTCGATCATCCCTACACGTGGGTGAACTCGGGCGGGGCGGGGACCATGGGCTTCGCCGTGCCGGCGTCGATCGGGGCGAAGGTGGGACGCCCCGATCGCACGGTGTGGGCCATCGACGGCGATGGTTGCTTCCAGATGACGGCGCAAGAGCTCGTGACCGCCTCGGCCGAGCAGATCCCGGTGAAGATCGCCATTTTGAACAATGCCTACCTCGGCATGGTGCGCCAGTGGCAGGAGATGTTCTACGAGGAGCGCTACTCGGAGGTGTATCTCTCGCCCGACCTGCCCGACTACGTGAAGTGGGCCGAGGCCATGGGATGCGTCGGCATTCGGGCCGAGTCTCCCGAAGACGTCGGCCCGGCCATTGAGAAGGCCAATTCGATCGACGACCGGCCGGTGGTGGTCGATTTTCGAACCGACGCCTTCGAGAAGGTGTTCCCCATGGTGGCGGCGGGTCGTTCCAACGACGACATCATCGTGCATCCTGATCAGACGGCGCCGTCTCCATGAGCGTTCTTGAAGTCAGTAGCAAGCGGATCGTAGTTGGGAGGCAGGGAACTTGGACGCACAGGATGATAGGCGGAGTTACCGGTCACAGACCACGATGTTTCGGTGCCGGACACTCCCTGCGGGGAAGTTTGGCTGCATGTGCGAGCTCGACCGCCGAAGTGGGATTCCCTGGAGAGCATCGCGGCCTTCATGTCCGGCAAAAACGGCACACCGACTACAACTGCGACTCCCTTTCGGGAGCCCCGCTCTAAGAGCGATCCACGTATTTCGTCTCCGGAGCCGACGATCTACCGCTTGACCAGATCAACGGGTCGACGACTCCGCGGCTATCTGTCGTTTCCGTGGATTACCCGCCCTAGATGTTCGGCCGCTCGCTTATCTGATGATGCTCGAGACTTTGAATAGTGGCGCGTGAGGACCTGTGGTCCGTGCCCTTGTCGTTGGGCGACCATGCTCACGTTGAACCCAGCATCGAGTAGCTCCGATGAGGTGAACTTGCGAAGTGCAAGAATCGACCCGTCGAATTCGAGTGGTGCGCGGCCGGACGATGCGACATGTTCCCTGCGTTCGGCCGCCTCGACAGCAAGGCTTGCCCACCGTTGACTGCGGCCCAATTGTTCTCCTATCTCTCGAAAGGAGATTCCACGGTCCGGTGATGGGCCCGTTCGGCCTCTGGGTCGCGGTGGGGGAGGGGATCGCCGAAGGCGGAGCGCCTCATCCTCAAGTGCCACAGTTTCGGGCCGCTTGTCCTCAATGCCGAGATACCCCTTAAGTACGCCCACCCGCCTGGTGAGATAGTCGGGCGGCATGGGTTGGGAGCAGTTGGGAAGAAGGCTGAACAGAAAAGGATCGGGATCCACTTCAACGCCTGCCGTATGGGCTCTCTGATCCATCTGACTGCAGTGGCGTTGGAGCATTGCTGTGGTTTCGGCGTCGACGTGGAAGGTCCGACCTTGACGGGTCTTGGTCGACTTGATCTTTCCTTTCGAGGAGATTGCCGTGTCGACGGTGATCTGGTTCTTTTTCCAGGCCACAGCGGAACGACGAATCGCCACCAACTCGCCTCGGCGTGTCCCAGTGACCGCGCCGAGAACGAGGAGAGGAGCGATTTCTGGCGTCTCTTCGACTGCGGTTGCGAGAAGCAGGATTAACTCTTCGACTTCGGGCGGCGTACGCTCCTTGGAGCGATAGGTGCTGGTTGGCATCTCGAAGTCGAGCATTGGGTTGCGGAGGGTCATGCCGCGTCGTTTGGCCCAACGGAAGAAGGGAGCGTAGAGGCTCTTGGCCTGGTTGAGACGAGAAGCACTCAGTCCCTCCCGACGCATCTGGCCGAACCGGTCGTCGATGACGGAGCTCTCAATTCGTTTTACAGGCGTTGCACCGATGGCAGGGGAGAACCATTTCTGGTGTAGATAGCGGTAGTCCGTGATGGTCTTCTCTGCACGGCCCTTTTCATTGGCGAGGTATTCCGTGAGAAATCGCTCGATCGCCTCATCCATCGTAATATCGCGTTCATTCCTAGAAGTAGGCAATTGTGCCTGGCTTGTCTCATTGACGAAAGCGACAAGTTGCGCAGCTGCCTCAGCCTTACTCTTGGCGGAAACATTTCGGTTCAGACTCCGAGGCCGACCGTCCTCCCAGCGAGAAGCAGTCACGCGGAGTTCCCAGGTGCCGGGTCGCACGAGGCGCATAGAGCCCGTTCCTTTGCGGGCTCTTCGGTGGGGCGATGCTTCGAATTCAGCAACGCCTTCAAGACGGAGATGTTCGATACGGACGCATGCGGGATCAACGGGACAAGCGTGAACGAGTGCGTTCGGTGGAAGTTGGCCGTGTGTGAGTTCCCATGCAACTCGGTGTGCGTTGACGACTGCGCCGTTCACCTTGATGCGGCCGGTACCGCGCTGCGAATTGATACTGCCTAACCACAGATGGTGTTCGCCTCTACGGTCGACCAGTCGCTCGAACCGCGTGGCCAGATCAACCACTGGCCTGCCCATGAGTTAAGTGTATCGGTTAGGTGGATCGTAAGGTGGTTCCGGGTTGAGATCGGACGTGCGGTTAGCGATCCACTTAACTCGGTGCCGTTCACCGCTCTGATCTGGTCTTTCGAGTGCGCCCCTCGGGATTCGAACCCGAAACCTGCGGATTAAGAGTCCGTTGCTCTGCCGTTGAGCTAGAGGCGCGCCCCAAAGTGTAGGCCAACCTTCGAGATGCCATTCGACCAGCCGGGTCCGGGCTTCTCCATCTTTTCCAGCTATTTCGAGTGCGCTGCCACCGATGTCGTGAAGAAGACCGACGCCCCACGCGCTTGTCGACAGCTTGAAGATGACACGAGGAAGGGCTGGGACCTTGCGGTAGGTCGGGTGCATGTCGTCGGTGGGTGTGACGGACTCCCGCCGCACCGAACCGGAAGCTCCTGACCAGGGCGGATCTGCAGATGGAGGGGGTCAGCGGCTGCTCGTCGACGGAATGTATAGTACGCACATGTCCACTTCTGACGACCACGATCACGAGATCAAAATCAAGGGGGGCTCGTTTGAGCTCTCTGACCTGGGCCACCTTTTGCCGGGTATGGCTGAAATCATGCCTCTCGTGGGTGCCAGAATTTGGAAGTGCTACTACGCCGGCAAGGCGCACAACAAGGCACTCGCCGCATTTCAACTGCACGAGGCGGTCAACCTCATGCAGAAGGGCGCCATCCTTCGTCCGAAATACACCGAAGACATGGACACGTTCATCACTGGAGTGGTGGCGGCTGTAGAGAAGTCCATTCAGGCTGAGGACTGGGACAGCTTCGAGGCCGCATTCGCCCCCATGATCGATCAGGCGAACGCGTACCACGAGAAGTACGACAAGGGCTTCCTGCGTTGGCAGCTTCCCGACGAGCCCCCGCTGGACCTCGATCTCAACGCCTAAGTCCTTTTCGGCCGCATGCGCACACGGCGCGTGGTCGGCCCGAAATGAGGTTACGTCAAGGTGTACTCAGGCCCGGAGCCGCCTTCTGGCGGCGTGAGGCGTCCGCCTTTGGCTGAAATCGCACCGCACTGCACGCAGTTCGATGGCGAGACTTCCACGGTGACCGATCCGTCGTCGTCCGCTGCACCAATGGCGTAGACCTGGGCTGGACAGAGGTGGACCCACATTTCGGCCACCTCCCGCGGGACGTGTGTCTGTAGCCGAATGTGGTTCGGCTGGTCGTCCCTCGTTTCATTCCCCGCCGCGAAGACCGATGAAAGCTTGTCGAACGTGAGCTTGCCGTCGGGTTCGGGATAGTGGGCCGACCGGTCTGTCCGTAAAAGAGGCTGGCTGTCGTCGCGTTCGGCTCGTACCTTGCCGAGCGCGATACGTCCTTTCGAGATCGACATGGCTCCCGCCAGCGGGGCGCCGACAAAGAGGCCCCGCCCGAAGACTTGGCGCATGTCGCGCACCTCGTGCAGGTCATGCCAGATGAAGCTGGCACGCACTGCGTCGTCGTAGGAGCTCAGCGCAGCGGCGTTGCTCTTGACTGCCGCAAAGGCCGATTCGGCCGCCAGCCGTCCTGACTCGATGGCGTAGTGGACACCCTTGAGGCGAGGGATGTTCACCATTCCCACCCCGTCACCGCACAGCAGGAGGCCGGGTGCATGCAGCTGTGAAGGCAATGAATGGAAGCCGCCACCGGGGATCGTCTTGGCTCCCCATTCGAGGCGCTCGCCGCCTTCGAGCATCGGACGGATCTTCGGATGTGTCTTCAACTCCTGCAGGAGATCGTGCGCCGAAAGGCCGACGTCTCGGTAGTCGAGGCCGACGACCATCCCTATGGTCAACATGTCGGGGCCCATGGGGTAGATGAAGGAGCCTCCGAATTCGCGGTACTTCGCCTGCGGGCGGAGCGGCCAGCCAAGAGTGTGGATCACGTGCTGCAGGGGCTTGGGGACCTTCCACACCTCTTTCACACCCAGTTCCCATACTTGCGGGTTCTCGCCCCGGAGTGCGAACCGGTCCAGCGCCACGCCGGTGAGATGACCTTGCGTCCCTTCCGCCAGCACCGTCACTTGCGCCACAATGTCGGTTCCCGGTTCGAAGTTCCCGAGTTGGCCGCCCGTGCTGTCCTGACCCTTATCGCCGGTGCGTACGCCGACGACTCGGTCTTCAGTGACAAGGAGGCGTTGTCCGGCCGTCTCCGGCAGGATCATCGCCCCCGTTTCTTCGGCCCGCTCGGCCAACCAGCGGCCGAGCTGTGACAGCGACACAATGACGTTCCCATGGTTGCGCATGGGGGGAGGCGGGGGGATCCGCAGAGCGTTGCCACGCGTCAATACATACACGGCCTCGCCTGACACCGGCCCGAAGTTGGGTACGTCCGCGATCTGAAACTTCTCTCCGAACAGGTGCTGCAAAGAGCGCGGATTAATGACGGCGCCGGACAGCAGGTGCGATCCCGGTTCCTTTCCCTTTTCGAGGACCGCTAAGGGCACTTCGCCCAGGAGGGCCGCCGTTTCCGGGTCCTCTTCGAGGAGTTGGCCGAAGCGGATGGCGCATGCCAGCCCCGCCGGCCCTGCTCCGACAACGAGCACACCGACCTCAATGCGGGTGTCCGGTCCATCCGTTGGCTCTGCGACAAACTCGCTACTCGCAAAGGGCGGTGGGTAGTCAGAAACCCGCGTCACGATGTGCCGCGACGTTGGCGCAGGAGTTCCATGAGTGTCGGCACGATGGCGTGGACGTCGCCCACCACTGCGAGGTCGCTGAAGTCGAAGATCGGTGCGCGTGGATCTTTGTTAATGGCCACGATCACCTTGGAATTCTGCATTCCAACCTTGTGCTGGACCGCCCCCGAAATCCCGAGGGCGACGTAGAGCCGGGGCGAGACCGTTTTACCCGTCTGTCCGATCTGCGCAGAGTACGGATACCACCCGGCGTAGACGGCAGCCCGTGTCGCGCCGACGACGCCTCCGAGGACGCTCGCCAGCTCTTCGGCCAACGCAAAATGTTCGGCCGCGCCAAGACCCATCCCACCGGCGACAATGATCTCCGCATCCTCGATCGACCCCCCCTCATCGGCGCGGGTTTCTTGGCCGATCAGGCTCAGGCCGAGCGAATGCTGCTCGAACTGCACCGAGACGTTCTCTATCTGGGGTTCGCCGGCGCCGACCGGCACGGGGTCGAATGAACCAGCTCGGAACAGCGCAATGCACTGTTCGGAACGCCACCCCACATCGACCAGCACGGCGTCTTGGAGCGCCGGGCGTTTGCCGATGAGCCGACCGTCGCTTTCCACGATATCGAGCAGATCCCAGTTGATCCCGGCATCGAGACGGGCGGCCACTCCGGCCGCCACGTCGGCCGCCAGCACGGAATTGGAGAACAGGATCGTGTCGTAGCCACCAGCGCGGATCACCTGCTCGAGCACGTCGACGCGGGGCTGCGGCAGCGGCGCCTCGAGCGCCGGGTCTTCGGCGATGTACACGGTTGTGGCGCCGAAGTTCCCCGCCTCGGAGGCAAGATCTTTGAGCGGGCTTCCGCCCATCAAGACGGCTGCCACCTCGCCGTTTCCGAGTCGGTGCGCCTTCCCGAGGACGCCCAAGGATCCCTTCGCCAAGGTGTCCTCATGGTGTTCGAGGAATACCAGGGTGCTCATACGAGCTGCCTTTCAACCAGAAAGTCGAAGATGGCTTGGGCCGCGTCTCCGCTGTCTTCGATGAGCGAGGAGTTGGCCCGAGCGGGCGGATCAGCGACGTTGAGCACTTCGGTCTTTGAACCGGCTTCGCCGACGTCGTCTCCAGCGATGAGCAGATCGACCAGCGCCAACGTCTCGAGGGGCTTCTTCTTTGCGCCCATCATCCCCTTCAGCGACGTGTAGCGAGGCTCGTTGATGCTGTCCGTCACTGCCACGAGAGCAGGCAGATGCACTTCGAGATCTTCGTCGCCGAATTCCGTCTGTCGCGACACGCGCACGGTGCCGTCGTGCAGGGTGATCACCGCGGCTTGCGACACAAAGGGGCGACGCATCTGCTCCGCCACAGCGGCCCAGAGCACGCCGCCGCCTCCGTCGATTGTCTGCTGACCGAAGAGCACCAGGTCCGGTTGTTCGCGCTCCAAGACCTTGGCCAGGATCTTGCTCGTCGCGATCAGGTCGGATCCCGCTGCGGCAGGGTCGGCGACGAGGACGGCCCGGTCGGCACCAAGGGCCAGAGCCGTCCGCAGTGAGTCAACGGCCTCTTCGGGTCCGCACGACACGATGACGACGTCGACGTCGACGTCGCCCTCAGCCTTGAGACGGAGCGCTTCCTCAATGGCATTTTTGTCGACCTTGTTGAGCTCTCCGGGTCCGTTGCGTGCGAGCCGCTTCGATTCGGGATCAATGCGGAGACGCCCGTCCGGCACGTTTTTCACACAGACAGCAATCTTCATGGACCGAGATCCTACTCATGCTGGTCGGAAGGCTCCGAGGACAGGCGGTCCACGACAGAGGAGCAAACGGACATCCGCTTGGTGTCGGAAAAGGCCCCCGTTGTCGCCGGCCCGAGACTTGGCCACGGGCCGGCGACCCCCCCGAGGGGCCACCCCGAAGGGTGACGCATCTGGTCAGATGCGATGCTCAAGGTAGCACGGAGTGAGAAGCAAATGTAGAGGTGTTTCTTCCCCATTATTCGAGGTGGGAAAGGCGAAAAACGTGGTTTACGTTCACGTACGGGTGGGCCGTCCGGAACCGGCCGCTGCGGCATGCGGCAACGTCGCATCGGGTGTCAACTCGGGTCGCCGTGGGCTCGGCGGACGGACCCGTTCGGGCAGGTGCAGGGCCAGGAGCTTCTGCGTGACGTCATGGGGGAGGGCCCGGGGTGAGGCCAACGAGAGGAAAACCATGGTCAGGAAGGCCAGCGGTACCGTCCAGATGGCCGGCTCGCCCAGAAGAACCGCGGGCCAGCCGGTCTTTCCGATGCCCACCATGGTCAGGATGACCGCCACGGATGAAGAGCCACCGCCCAGAATGAGCCCTCCGAGCGCTCCGATCCAGGTCAGGCGCCGCCACCAGATTCCGAGAAGGAGCAGCGGGCAGAATGTGGAGGCCGCGATGGCGAAAGCCCAGCCTACGAGCACGTTGATCGAGATTCCGGAGACGAAGATGCCGAATCCGGTCATGAGCGTCCCGATCACGATGGCCGAGGCCCGAAAGGCCTTGACGCCCCTTCGCATGATGTCGTGCGACATGGCGCCGGCCATGCTGATCAGAAGGCCGGACGACGTGGACAGGAAGGCGGCAAAGGCGCCTGCCGCGACGAGGGCGCCGAGGGCGGTGCCGAGAAGGCCCGCCGAGGCCAACCTGGGCAATACCAGGACAACGGAGTCGGTCTGCCCGGACACGTAGAGGCCGGGTGCCTCCAGCCGCCCGAGCACGGCGAAGACCGCCGGAAGGACGTAGAAGCAGCCGACCAGGAGGAGCACGAAGGCCGTGGTTCGTCGGGCTGCTTGGCCGTCCTTGTTGGTGTAGAAGCGAACCAAAATGTGGGGGAGACCCATGGCGCCGAGCACTGTCGCCAGGAGGATGCCATACGTGGCGGCCAAGGGGTGGTTTGGTTTACCCCCCAGGTGGAGCAGGGGCGACGTCCACTCTTGTGCGGTCAATGTCGGGACGTTGCGGACCTTGGGCGCTGTGCTCCCTGGCGGAAAGACCAATGTGCTCCCGGCGCGGACGGCATGCCCTCCCGCGGCAAGCGTGGTGTTCCCGTTCCACGTCCTGCCGTCGATTTGGCCCACGGCCTCTATCCGCACGCTCCGGGTCACAATGAGTTGCTCGGACTGCGGGAATTGAATGGTCGTTCTGTGATCGAACGTCCGAGGTGCAAGCCCCGAAATTGAGTCGATCGCCGGATGGTGGAGCACCATGACCAAGAAAAGGGCGGGAATCGCGAGCGCGGCGATCTTGAGCCAGTATTGAAAGGCCTGCACCAGCGTGATGCCCTTCATGCCACCACTGGCGATGCCCAGCGTCACGATGACGCCGAGGACGACAACCCCTATCCACTCGGGGCCGCCGAAGGCCACTTGCAACGTCAAGCCGGCGCCCTTGAGCTGTGGCAAGAGGTAGAAGCCGCACACCACGAGCACAATGCCGGTGGCCGCGCGTCGCAGCTGTGGCGAATCGAGACGCCCTTCGGCGAAGTCGGGGATGGTGTATGCCCCGAATCGGCGTAGTGGAGCGGCGACCGCAACCAGAAGGACGAGGTAACCGGCTGCGTACCCGACGGCGTACCAGAGGGCACCGAGGCCCTCGAGCATGGCGAGACCGGCGATCCCGAGAAACGAGGCCGCCGACAGATACTCTCCCGAGATGGCCGAGGCATTCAGAAATGAAGGCACCTGGCGGGCGGCCACCATGAAGTCCGCCGGGGTGCGGGCAATCCGGACGCCCCGCACACTGATGATGGCGGTGATCACCGTCACGACCACAATGGCCGCGATGGTGGCCGGCGCGGTCATTGCTCCTTCAGCAGCTCGATGAAGCGTTGTTCCAATCGTTCGGCTCGACGCACGTACCAATACCCGAGCAGGACGAGCGGAGGGTAGATGCCGCCACCCAGGACGATCAACGTGAAGGGCAGCCCCCACACCTCGAAATTGACCAGGCCTGGCACCAACACCGCCAGGAGGGGATAGATGGCGAGGAGGGAGATGGCCGGCAGCAAGACGGCGAGCGAAACCCCCGCTTGGGCGCGCATGAGCGAAGTCAGCAACTCGCGTCCATACGCGTCGGCTTGATAGAGGTCGTCACGGGCCGGTGACTGCACCAGGTCGGACGTGCGCCGGTGAGCCGATCGCACCATCTGGCGCGGCGGCGGCTCAGCCGCCGTCACGAGGGCTCTCTTCGGGCTTGGCGCACGAGCCGATCCCGTAGTTCCTTCGCATGGCGTCGGCTCACGGGGAGGTCGTCGTCCGTCACACGTACGACCATGTGACCTTCGGACGTGCGGAGTTCACGGATGTCCCGCAATGCCACCAGGAAGCTTCGATGAATCCGCGCAAATCCATGGTCGCTCCATTTCTCTTCGAGCAGTGAGATGGGCACACGCACGAGATGGTTTCCTCCACTCCGGAGATGGAGGCGCACGTAGTCACCGGCAGACTCCACCCAGGACACGTCGTCTCGGGCCAGAATGCGCGTGAGCGATCCGATCTCGACCGGGATCGTCTCCAGCAAGCTGGCGTGGGGGCTGTCGGCCGGTCGACTGACCACTCGGCGCAGCGTGGTGACCAGGCGCTCATGGGTCACCGGCTTGAGCAGATATCCCAGACCCCCTACTTCGAACGCTTGTAACGCGTGCTCTTCATGCGCCGTGACAAAGATGATGGCCGGGGGCTCGGAGAAGCGGGCGAGCACACGAGCCAGCTCGAGCCCATCGAGTCCGGGCATGGCGATATCGAGGAGCACGACGTCGTAGCGCTCCTCGTGCATGTAGTGCAGCGCGTCGGTGGCGCTGCGGGCGGAGCGCACCGAGCTGACCATGGACGAGTTCTCCAGAAGGAATGTCAGCTCGTCCAACGCCGGCATCTCGTCGTCGACAGCAAGAACCGACAGTCCGCTCATCCCGCAGCGACCCGACCATGAAACTTGGGAATGCGCATGGTGACCTTCGTGCCTGCACCTACCGCCGTCTCTATGGTCAGTCCCCGTTCCTCACCGAAGACCGCCCGCAGTCGCTCGTCGACATTGTGCAAACCGATCCCTTCGTCGGTCGATGTGCCACTCAGGGAGCGGCGCACGTGGCCGGGGTCGGCGCCGATGCCATCGTCCTCCACCGTGATCAAGGCCTCCGTGTCGGCATCGAGAATGATGATTTCCAAGTGGCCCCGGTGCTCGCTCGGCTCAATACCGTGATGCACCGCATTCTCGACGAGTGGCTGCAAGACGAAGGGCGGAAGGAGGACGCCGAGGACCTCCGGCGCCACCCGGAGTGTGACGGCGAGGCGGTCACCGAAGCGTGCTCTTTCGAGGTCGAGATACGTGTCGACGAGTCGGATCTCTTCGGCCATGGTCACGAATTGACCGTGGGACCGGAAGCTGAACCGGATGAAGTCGGCGAACTCCACCAGGAGTTCCCGGGCCCGATCGGGGTCGGACCGTACGAAGGACTCAATGGCCGTAAGGGCGTTGTAGATGAAGTGGGGCGAAATCTGGGCCCGCAAGAAGCGCAGCTCGGCCTGGACCGCACGCTGCCGCGACTGGTCGAGGTCGGCCAATTCCAGCTGGGTCGCCACAAACTGCGCCACCTCGCTGCACAGGCGAAGGAGGCCGGCCGGCGCCGCAGCATCTACGGCGGCCAGCACCCCGACGATGCGCCCGTCCGTGATGAGTGGCACCACCACTCCGCACTGCAACTCACAGAAATTCGCATCGGTGCATGCCAGATCTCCCGCCGTCACCACCTGGGGACGCCCTGCACCCAGCGTGGCCTGTATGGCGGGAGTGAGGAGGGCGCAGTGTTCGGCGTCGACTCCCTCTGCGGCCAGGACGCCGTCAATGTCGGCGAGAACGACGCCGCGTGTACCGAGGAGATCCCTGAGGTGGGCGATAGACCTTTGGGCCGCGTCCTTGTTGAGACCGGTCCTCAGGGCCGGCGCCGCCAGGTTCGCCGTGTGCAGCGCGCTGTGGGCCGCCCGTTGGGTCGGGGTTCCCAGTCGCCGTTGACCGCGAAAGGCAAAACGAACGACCCCGGCGATCAAGATCACCATGGCGACCAAAGCCAGCCAAAGGGCCTCTTTCATGCCACCCCCAATAGGAACAAGAGCCGGATTCCCTGCTCGACGTCACTCCTTGTCACGCAGTGTGCCACAGAAGGTCGTTCCTCCGACGACTCCAGATTAGGGTGCGAACCCTTTCTTCGAGTCGTGCCACTCGTCGCTCGAAAACGACCGCTCATCGCTCCTCCTCGTCGCTTCGGCGCTCGCGCCTTGTGAGGTTGCACTCGAGTCCGCACAATGCGCATTGAGCCTTCGGGCGGACGGGGAAAAGGGGGTAGCGAAGACGGACCGTGCAGCGGACGACCGTCGTATGCACATCGGACAGTGGCCTTGGTTTGCAACCTCTTAGCGGAGTCGTCCGTCATCAGGTTGACCCGAGGTCTCCGCATCACTCAAGGAGGAACGAACCATGTCAACTGTGTCAACCGTCGATTTGGGATCCACGAGCTCGACGCAACCACCAGAGCGCTCCCCGGTGAACCCGATCCACGTTGTGGCGGATCCGGCGCCGCTCGGGCTGGCGGCTTTCGCCATGACCACGCTCGCGTTGAGCCTCTCCAACGCCCACGTCTGGCCTGCGGGAATAACGGCCGCCCTCGGACTGGCGCTTGTCTATGGCGGATTTGCGCAGTTGCTGGCGGGAATGTGGGAGTTCACCCGCAAGAACACCTTCGGGGCCATCGCCTTCACCTCATATGGGGCGTTCTGGATCTCGTACTACGTGTTGGGTCATTTCTTGTTGGGCGGGCTGGCCCCGGCCGCGGCAAATGAGGCGGTCGGTGTCTTCCTGCTCGGTTGGACCATCCTGACCTTCTACCTCATGATCGCATCCCTGCGCGTCAGTCTTGCCGTGCTGGCTGTGTTCGTTGCACTGGACGTCACCTTTGTCCTGCTCACCATCGGGGCCTTCGACGCCAACACCCACATCAACAAGGTGGGTGGCTGGGTCGGCGTCGTCGACTGCGGCGTTTGCCTTCTATGCCTCGGCTGCCGGCGTCATCAACGAAACCTTCAGGAAGCCCGTCCTCCCGGTGTTCTCGCTGGCGCCGCGGAGCTAGAAACCAGCAGCTAGAACAGAGATGTTGTCAGGCAGGGGTTGTCGGGGCACGCCACCTCGACAACCCCTGCGGTACCGATCGAAGAGGAGCGAGCCATGAGCGAAGATCGAGAAGAAGGCCTGTCGGCTCTCCTGCACGAAACCCGCACCTTCCCCCCGCCTGAGGATCTGGCCAAGCGGGCCAACGCCCAACCGGAGATCTACGACGAAGCAAACGCAGACCCCCTGGCCTTCTGGGCCTCCCAGGCCGAGCGCCTCACATGGGACACGCCGTGGAGGGACGTGCTGGATTGGAGCAATGCGCCGTTTGCCAAGTGGTTCGTGGGTGGACGGCTCAACGTGGCGGTCAACTGCGTCGACCGCCACGTTGACGCCGGCTTGGGCGACCGGGTCGCCTTTCACTGGGAGGGAGAGCCCGGCGACACCCGCACCATCACCTATCGCGACCTGCTCGGCTTGGTCAGCCAGGCCGCCAACGCGCTGATCGAGTTGGGCGTGCAGACAGGGGACAAGATCGCCATCTACATGCCGATGATCCCCGAGACGGTGGTGGCCATGCTGGCCTGTGCCCGTTTAGGTGCGCCCCACACCGTGGTCTTCGGCGGTTTCTCTTCCGACTCTTTACGAGGCCGCATCCTCGACTGTGATGCGCACTTCGTCATCACGGCCGACGGCGGCTATCGGCGCGGCGCCGCCAGCCCGTTGAAGGCGGCCGTCGACGAGGCCCTCTTGGGCTGCCCCGACGTGGAGAAGGTGTTGGTCGTGCGACGCACGGGCCAAGACGTGGCGTGGACCGATGGACGAGATGTGTGGTGGCACGACGTCGTCGAACGCCAGAGCGATACGCACGAGGCCGAAGCGTTCGACGCCGAGCATCCCCTCTACATCATGTACACCAGCGGCACCACGGCCAAGCCCAAGGGGATCTTGCACACCTCGGGCGGCTATTTGACCCACGTCTCGGCCACCCATCGCCTGATCTTCGACATCAAGCCGGAGGAAGACGTCTACTGGACGGCGGCCGACATCGGCTGGGTGACCGGCCACAGTTACATCGTCTACGGCCCCTTGGCCAACGCCACCACCTCGGTCATGTACGAGGGAACGCCCGACACTCCGGCGCGTGACCGGTGGTGGCAGCTGATCGAGAAGTACAAGGTCAACATCCTCTACACCGCCCCGACCACCATCCGCACCTTCATGAAATGGGGCGAGGACCTGCCGGCGGCGCACGATCTCACCAGCCTGCGCCTGCTGGGCTCGGTGGGAGAGCCCATCAATCCCGAGGCCTGGATCTGGTACCGCACCCACATCGGCGGCGAGCGTTGCCCGATCGTCGACACCTGGTGGCAGACCGAGACGGGCGGGATCCTGATCACGCCGCTCCCGGGCATCACCGCCACCAAGCCCGGGGCCGCCATGCGGCCCTTCCCCGGCATCTCGGCCGACATCATCGACAACGACGGCCGTTCCGTCGGCAACGACGAGGGGGGCTACCTGGTCATCACCGAGCCGTGGCCGGGCATGCTGCGCGGCATCTACGGCGACGACGAGCGCTACAAGGAGACCTACTGGTCACGCTTTCCGGGACGGTACTTCGCCGGCGACGGGGCCAAGAGGGACCAAGACGGTGACATCTGGCTCCTGGGCCGAGTCGATGACGTCATGAACATCTCGGGCCACCGGATCTCGACCACCGAGATCGAACACGCCCTGGTCAGCCATCCCCTCGTGGCCGAAGCGGCCGTGGTCGGCGCCAGCGACGCCACCACGGGTCAAGCCATCGTGGCGTTCGTGACCGTGAAGGGCACCGGTTTCGAGAACGACGTTGACGGCGAGAAGTTCGTCCAGGAATTGCGTGATCATGTGGCGCACGAAATCGGCCCCATCGCCAAGCCGCGCCAGATCATGCTCACGCCAGAACTACCCAAGACCCGCAGTGGCAAGATCATGCGCCGCTTGCTTCGTGACGTGGCGGAGAATCGTGAGCTCGGTGACGTCACGACGTTGATGGATCCGACGGTGGTCAATGCCATCAAAGAAGGGATGGCCTCGGGGGCGGAGGACAAGGAATAGGGAACCCCGTTCCTGCGTCTCGAAACCGAATAGGGTGCCGCTCGATGAGAGTCAGGCGCTCGGGTATCACGGCACTGGCGTTCCTGATCATCACGGGCCTCGGGTCCGGCCCGAGCGCCGCGGCCGCGGCCGGCGTCGTCGGCGGCCATCGGAAGCTGCCCGGCCCACAGCCCCGTGACCTGTCTCGACCGGAGCGACGGTGGACACACGGTGCACGTACGAGTGGGCCGCTCTCTCCGCGTAGTGTTGGGCGGTACGTCGTTGCGCTGGACCGGCCTGCACCAGGTCGGGTCCAGGGTGCTTCGTCTCTCCGGTGCCACGGCGCATAGAGATCGGGGGATCGTGGCGACGTATGACGCGTTGAAGACCGGCCACACCACGCTGCGGGCGGCTGGCGCACCCATATGCGCTCCGGACCGGGCCTGCCCCAATTCGTCCTCTTGTGGCAGGTGCGCGTGGTGGTCGACTGACCATACGGCTGAACAGTGTCGTCGTGGGCGAAGATGAGCCATGGACTTCGACTTCGACGCCACCTTCGGGGACGACTACCTGTATTTCTACGCCGAATCCACCGATGAGGGTCATTCGGACGACGACGCAGCGGAGATCGTGGGGCGACTGAGTCTTCCCCGGGGGTCTCGGATTCTCGATGTTCCGTGTGGCATCGGCCGGATCACCCGCCGTCTCGCCGCCGCCGGCTACGACGTCACCGGCATCGACCTGTCGGCGCCCTTCATTGCCTTGGCCGAGGCCGAGGCGGTCGGTCCCGGCGGCCTCGTCTCCTATGTCCGGGGTGACATGCGCCACTTGCCCGTCTCCGGCCCGTTCGACGCGGTGGTGTGCTGGTTCACGTCCTTCGGCTATCACACTGACGCCGATTGCCGACGGATCTTGGCCGAGTTTCACCGAGTGTTGCGACCGGGCGGCACGGTCCTGATCGAGACCATGCATCACGATGGCGTCGTGCGGCACTTCACGGCGGCTCCCGACGCCACCGTGCTCACGCGGGGCGAAGATGCGCAGGTCGATCGCTCCCGTTTCGACCCGCAGACGGGCCGGATCGCCACGGACCGCACGGTGTACCGAGACGGCGCGGTCCGGCACAGCTCTCACTTCATTCGGCTACCGACCCCTCCCGAGTGGTCACAATGGCTGGAGGCGACGGGTTTCCACGACATCCGCTGTTCGGCCGGTGGCGGGGGCCCGCTCGAGCTCGACAGTTGGGTCATGGTGGTGGAGGCCCAGGCGTAACCCTCAGCGTTGCAGTGACTTCGTTTCGAGAAATTCCTCCAAGCCGTATTTGCCTCGCTCGCGACCGACCCCGGATTGCTTGTAGCCGCCGAAGGGCGCGCTCGGGTTGAAGGAGCCGCCGTTTATGTCGACCTGACCGGTGCGCAGCTGTCGGGCCACCTTCTCGGCCCGGGCCGGGTCGGCGCTCGATACGGCGCCCGACAGGCCGTAGGGCGTGTCGTTGGCGATCTTTATCGCTTCCTCTTCGGAGTCGAACGGGATGATGCAGAGCACGGGTCCGAAGATCTCCTCTTGGGCGATCGTCATGGTGGGTGTGACCTCGGAGAAGATGGTGGGCTGCACGAAGTAGCCCTTTTCCAATCCGTCGGGGGCGTCGGAGCCTCCGGCGACGAGCTTGGCGCCCTCCTCAATACCCTTGTCAATGTAGGCCCGGACCCGATCACGCTGTACGGATGAGACGAGCGGGCCGAGCAGAACTCCATCGTCGAAGGGGTTTCCCGGTGCGAAACCTGCGAGCCCCTCGAGGGCGAGCGACTCCACTTCGGCCAACCGGTCCCGCGGCACGAGCATGCGGGTGAGAGCGGAGCACGTCTGCCCGGAGTTCAAATAGCAGGCAAAGAGTCCGGCCGGCACCGCTTTGGCGAAATCGGCGTCGTCGAGCAGGATGTTGGCCGACTTCCCTCCCAACTCGAGCGCGACCCGCTTGACGCTGTTCGAGGCCAGCTCCATGACTCTCTTCCCGGCTCGGGTCGACCCGGTGAAGGAAACCATGTCGACCATTGGGTGGGACGCGATGGCTTCGCCCACCACTGGCCCTACGCCGGTGACGAGGTTGAAGACGCCGGCGGGCAGTCCCATCTCGTCGATGACCTCGGCCAGGGCGAAGGCATTCAGGGGAACGACCTCGCTTGGTTTGAGCACCACGGTGCAGCCGGCGGCGAGGGCGGGAGCCACCTTCAGTGCGATCTGAAAGAGCGGGTAGTTCCACGGCGTGATCGCACCGACGACACCCACTGGCTCGCGTACGACGAGCGAGTTGCCGATCTCTTCTTCCCAGGGGAAGGCCTCGGCGGCGTGCGCGGCATCGGCGAAGGCGCCGGCGGCCAGCCCCACCTGTACACCGCCGGAGAGCGAGAGTGGCATACCGAGCTCGTGCGAGATGGTGTCGGCGATCTCGTCGGTGCGTGCGGCGAGGGCTTCACTGATGCGGATGAGCATTTTGGCCCGCTCCTCGCGTGAGGTGGCAGACCAGGCCGGGAAGGCAGCCGCCGCAGCCTGGACGGCTTTGTCGACGTCTTCGGGCGTCCCTTCGGGGATGGTGGCGAGAACCTCTTCGGTGGTTGAGTCGATCACCTCGAGGGTGCCGGAGCCGGTCGAAGGAATCCAGCTCCCGTTGACGTAGATCTTGTCGCGCACATCCATTGATGCCTCCTTCGCCGTCGGACCCGTGACCACCCTACCCGGGCCCGCCGCTCGAGACGCCTAGGAGCATTCGGCGCAACGACCGAGCATGGCGAAGTGATGAGGATCGATGGTGAATCCGAATTGCGCCGTAGCCTCTTCGGCCAATCCACGGAAGAGTGGGTCAGGGGCCTCGATCATCTTGCCGCACTCCTCGCAGACGAAGTGCCCGTGGGCGGAGGCCGCGAGGTGGTACGTCGCCGGCCCATGGCCAAGATGCGCGTGCACGATGATGCCAAGTCGCTCGAGCTCGTCCAGGTTGCGATAGATCGTCGAAAGGTGGATATCGGGCGCCTGCTGTTGCACCAACGCAGCGAGGTTCTCTGCGGTGTGATGACCCGCATGCTCGAAGAGGGCCCGGAGTAACAGCCGCCGAGATGACGTAATTCTTCCGCCCTGCCGGCGCACGATCTCGAGTACCCCCTCGACCGTCGTTGCGTCGCCAGGATCGGCCGCGGTCGGACTCGGGGGCTTGCGCATATGCCCCCATTCTATTGGCATTACTTCGCCCGTCGTTTGAACGGTGGGCCGACGATCGATTGAGGATCAGACCAGGTTGGGGGGCGTCTTCCCAGCCAGAACATCGCAGACACCCTGACAGGCCAGCCGTGCCATTTTCGTGCGGGTGGCGATCGTCGCGCTGCCGATATGGGGCAACAGGGTGACGCGGGGAGCGTCGAGTAAGCGTTGATTGACGGTTGGTTCGCCCTCGAACACATCGAGTCCAGCCCCGTGAATTGCTCCGGCGTGAAGGGCGTCGACTAAGGCGTTCTCGTCGATCACCTGGCCGCGTGCCGTGTTGATGAGGACGGCGGTCGGTTTCATGAGGGCCAGTGCCGCGGCGTCGATGAGATGGTAGGTGGACTCGGTCAGAGGAACATGCAAGCTCACGATGTCTGCACGTGCCAACAGGTCGTCGAGTTCGGCCACGTAACCGGGCAATCCGGTGTGATGACGCGACGTGTGGAGAACGTCCATGTCGAAGCCGGTAGCCCGTTGCGCCACGGCGCGGGCGATGCGTCCATAACCCACTAATCCGAGAGTCGCTCCGTGCACGTCGTGCGCGAGGTGGGTGCCGAAGCCCCACCCTTCCCAACGGCCCTGGCGAAGATCCTCCTCGGCCTGGGTCGTGCCGCGCCTGGCCGCAAGGATCAGCGCGAAGGTGAGATCCGCTGTCGTGGCATCGAGTACGCCCGGGGTATTGCAGACCGCAATACCAAGCGCTTTGGCCGTGGCGATGTCGACATTGTCGTAACCCACCGCTGCGTTCGCCACCACACGTAAGCGACCAGAGTGGCCGGCCCGCAGGACATCCGCATTGATCTGGTCTGTGAGCAAGCAGACGATGCCCTCGCACGTAGCGGCCTTGGTCGCCAACTCTTCGGCCGTGAGGGGGGCATCGTCCTCGGTGGTGACGAGCTCATGTCCTGCATGGAGCAGTGGATCGGTCCCACCGGCGATGAGGCGGCGGGTGACGAGTACCCGAGCCACCTAAGAGATGGTGGAGTCGAGGTGGTGGGTGTTGCCCGTGTTTCCCATGTCCGCTCTCGACATTCATTCCCTCCCTGGACGGATGCAGCATCAGGTTAGATGGGCGCGCGCGCCGACTGCGAGTGCGTTCGGTGGCCTCGGCCAGCGCTCCGTCCGTCGACGGTGTCGCCCGGGGTGAGGCATCGGCGTCCGGGCTGGCCGCAGTGGCTACCCTGACACGGTGGTCGTGCATGTGCAGTCACCGGAAAGGTGCGGTATCGGGATTTTTTCGCCTCCCCTGCCGCGCGCGGTATTCCGGACGCGACGCCGATGACCAAAGTGGCCCTGAAGGGACCGATGGTGGTTACGGGCCTCATTACTCTGGCTCTGCTGGCGTCGGCGTCGGCGTCGGCGTATGCGGCCAGTGCAGCCCCGGGAGTGACCAAGAACTCCATCACCGTCGGGACAATCTCCTCGCAGACCGGAGAATTTGCTGCGAACTTCTCCTCCCTGATCTACGGGGAAAAGGCGTACTTCGACTATATAAACGCCAGCGGAGGAGTCAATGGTCGCCAGATCGATTACAAGTACTCGCTCGATGACGGTGGGAATCCGAGTCAGTTCAATCAACTGGCGTCCACCCTCATAAACCAGGATCATGTGTTCGCCATCACCGGAGTTGCCTCCGCCTTCTTCACGCCCAACCTCTTCGTGGAGGCGAAGATCCCAACGTACGGTTACAACGTCTCGGATAATTCGGGCCGGACCGAAGAATCTGTTTGCGGCCGGGGGCTCGGCGCAGTACCTGCCCAGCCAGACCCCCGAAGCGGCGTATCTGATCGATCAGACTCATGCGAAGTCAGTGGCAATGCTGGCCTATGGCGTCGCAGCCTCCGCTGGGTTATGCCGACAGGATGCCAAGGGGCTCGCGGCCGCCGGCGTCAAGGTGAGTTACACGGATTACGAGATTCCCTATCCGGGCACGACGGTGGCCACCGACGTGCAACGCCTCAAGCAGGCCGGCGCTGACTTCGTGGTGTCCTGCATGGATGTCCAGGGCAATATCACGTTGGCTCGGGACATAAAGCAGTATGGCGTGCATGCGACGCAGTTCTGGTTCAACGGCGATGATCAATCGACGCTCGATCAGAATCAGAACCTCATGCAGAACGTGTATTTCTACACTGACCATGTCCCGTTTCTGGCTTCACAGGCGGAGTACCCCGGGCTCAAGCTCTACTTGTCCACGATGAAGAAATATGAGCGCAACTACGTGACCAATGAATTGGCGCTGCAAGGCTGGGAGTCGGCGGCGCTCTTCGTGCAGGGCGTGAGAATGGCCGGTAACGAGCTCACCCAGGCCAACGTCATCAAGCAGACGAATACACTGACTGACTTCAACGCCGGGGGTCTGTCCACCCCGACGAATTGGAAGGATGCCGGTCATTCTGGTCATGCCCCTCCCTATTGCGCCGCCTACCTTCAGGTGAAAGGCACCAAGTACGTGCCCGTCCTCAATACCTCCAAGAACAGCGTGTTCGTGTGCTTTGCCACGACGAGCGGGAAGAACCCCCAGCCGATCAAGAGGCTGCCTGCGGGCACGCCCAGCGGTTGACGACGCCCTCCCTCTCGCACCTCGCTTAGGCGCGAATGGAACAGTTCTTTGGATTTGCGATTCCCGGCATTTCCTACGGGTGCACCTATGCCATCGTCGCCGTTGGACTGGTCCTCACGTATCAGGCGACCGGTGTCTTCAACTTCGCCTTTGGTGCGCAAGCCTATGCAGCCGCCTTTGTGTTCACCGTCCTCACCCAGAACGAGCATTGGGGGGGATTTCCGGCATTCGTCGTCTCGGTTGTGCTCCTGTCTCCCGCGCTCGGTCTCCTCTTCGACCGCTTGTTGTTCCGCCGAATTCCCAACTCGAACGTCAC
Source organism: uncultured Acidimicrobiaceae bacterium (assembly GCA_963737745.1). GTDB lineage: Bacteria > Actinomycetota > Acidimicrobiia > Acidimicrobiales > RAAP-2 > Bog-473. The sequence continues at coordinate 101,423 of CAVTTR010000001.1, forward strand.
GGCCAAGTTGGTCGTTTCGATCGCCATGCTGGTTGGCATCCCCTCGATCCTGCCGGTCCTCTTCGGGGCGCAGAATTTGGACGACACGGCAACGATCTTTCCGTTTTTCAACCCGAATGTCGTCTACGTCACGATATGGGGCACCCCGATCAATGGCATCTACCTCGCGATGATCAGCGTGACCGTCGTGGTCCTCGTCGCGCTGACCGGACTTTTGCGCCTCACGAACTTGGGTCTGCAGATGCGGGCCGCGGTGGAGAGTCGCCGCTTGGTCCAGCTCGATGGCGTCAACTCCGGCGGAGTGATGGCACTCGCCTGGGCCATCTCGAGTTTCATGGCGGGGTTGGCCGGCGTCGTCCTCGCTCCCCAATACGGTGCATTCCAGGCGAGTACATATGGCACCCTCGTGGTGGCAGCCATTGCCGCTGCGGCATGGGGCCTCCTGCGATCCATCCCGATCGCGGCAGGGGTGGCCGTGCTCATCGGTGTCGTGAGCACGATCCTGCAGGGCTACCTGCCGACGAGCAGCCTTCTTTATTCTGCTGTCCTCCCTTCTCTCCCTTTCTTCGTACTGGTGGCTGCCCTCCTCATCCTGCCTGGAATGCGCACTCTCAACGTCGATCGGGATCCTCTCTCCACGATCGATCCACCACCGCCATCAACCGCCGCAGCAGCACGCTCGCCCCGGATGGACCGACTCATCCGAAGGCTGTGGTGGGGTGTGCTCGTCATCTTCGTCGTCTCGATGCTGACCTGGATGCCGAAGACCTGGGAGGGGGTGTTCAACTCGGGTTTGGCTCTTTCGACGGTCCTCCTGTCCATCACGCTCATCACCGGCTTGGCCGGCCAGCTTTCCTTGTGCCAGGGCAGCCTGGCCGGAGTGGGGGCGTTCACTGCGGCCCAGCTGGCGCACCACCTCGGATTGAACATGTTGCTCGGAGGTTTGGTGGGGGCGGCTGTGGCCGCTGCCGTGGCGGTTGTCCTGTCCGTGCTGTCCTTGCGGCTGCGTGGCCTCGGCCTGGCACTCATGACATTGGCGGCGGCGCTGCTGCTGGACAACACCTTCTTCAACGAGGTGTCGATCGGCGGGGGAGCTTCCGGATTGAGCCTCAAGGCCAGATGGCTCGGCACGTCGGCTTTCTTCGACTTCAACGGGCACGCATTTTTCGGATTGTGTATCGCGGTCCTGGCCGTCTGCGTCGGCGTCGTGTTGCAAGTCCGCAAGGGCAACGTGGGCCGAAATCTGACCGCTCTGCGTGGCAGTGAGACGGCTGCGGCCGGTCTGGGCCTCAACGTGACCCGGCAGCGCATCGTGGTGTTCGCCCTGGCCGGCTCCATCGCTGGAATCGGTGGCGTTCTCGTCACTATTCAGCAACAGGTAGCCAGTTCGTCCCAGTGGAATTACAACTTCTCCTTGCTCTTCGTCGTCTTGGTGGTCACGACGGGAGTGGCCACGGTAGAAGGAGCCATTCAGGCCGGTATCGGGTTTTTCGTCGTCGAACAGCTCTTGACCTATTTGCCGGCCCGACTCGATGCCGGGAGCCTGGTCGTCGTCGTCTTCGCGCTCGGCTCATTACAGTTCGCCCGCCATCCCGAGGGAGTGGCCGAATTCCAAAAGAGACTGGTCAGCCAACGATTCGAGCGGCGGTTCTTTCCCCGCGAGTACCTGGCTCTGCACGCATCAGAGGTGAGGCCGGGCGACGGGGCGGCGACGCATGGCTGAGGACCCCCTGCTCTCGCTGCGACATGTGTCCAAATCGTTCGGGGGCATCCGGGCCGTCCACGACATATCGTTCGACGTGCGCGTCGGGGAGAGCGTTGGCCTGATCGGTCCCAACGGAGCCGGCAAGACAACGTTGTTCAACTGCGTGTGCGGACAGGCTCGCAATGACGGCGGAGAGATCTTCCTCCAAGGTGTCGCACTGAGCACACTGCCCACCTTCAAGCGAGCCCGGCTCGGCCTCGGCCGTACGTATCAGAAGGTTGAGATGTTCACCGACATGAGTGTGCGTGACCATCTCGTGGTGGCGGAGCGCTCACGCCGTGGTGGGGGCGGGCTTTGGAAGGACCTTTTGAACATGAGCGCCGTCACAAAGGAAGAGGCCAGGTATGTTGCCGCCACCTTGGACCTCGTGGGGATTGCCTCGTTTGCCGACACGTCGGTGAACGCTCTCGGTCTAGGGCATTGCCGTTTGGTCGAGCTGGCACGTGCTCTGGCTGCTGAACCGAGGATTCTTCTGGCAGACGAGCCCTCATCAGGACTCGATATTCACGAGACCGCTGAGCTCGCAGCCGTGCTACGTACCGTCCAACGCGAACGGGGCACCGCCATCCTGCTGATCGAACACGACCTCTCCATGGTCGGCGAGGTCGTCGATCGAACCGTGGTCATGGACCTGGGGTCACTCCTGGCCGAGGGCACTTTCGACGCCGTCATGGCTGATCCCGCCGTGCGGCGGGCCTATCTAGGCCATATGGGTGTGGCATGAGCACTTCCCTGCCGGCGATAGAGGGCACTGACGTGCTCGTTCTCGCACACGTCAGTGCGGCGTACGGCCCGTACCGCGCCCTGTTCGATGTTTCATTCAGCGTGCCGGCGGGCGGGATCGTGGCCCTCGTCGGCTCCAACGGCGCGGGTAAGTCAACCGTGGCGCGCACCGTCACGGGGCTCGTGGGCGTGACCGCGGGCGTCATCACCTTCGGTGGTCACGACATCACCAGATTGCCGACCTACAAGATCGCCCGAATCGGCATGGCCCACGTGGTCGAAGGAAGAGGCATCTTCTCGAACCTCACCGTGGAAGAGAACCTCACCCTGGCTTTCCGCCAGCGTGCGGGTCGCCACATGCTGTCAAGCAACTTGGAGAGGGCGTACGCCGCCTTCCCGGTACTGGGGGAGCGCCCACGGCAACAGGCAGGAACGCTGTCGGGGGGACAACAGCGCCTGCTTTCTCTGGCCAAGGTGTTGGTGGTGCCACCCAAAGTGCTCATTGCCGATGAGCTCTCGCTGGGCCTGGCGCCCTCGGTCGTCGATGCGGTGTACGACGGTCTCCGCCAGATCAACGCCACCGGGACCGCTCTGGTGGTCGTGGAACAGCAAGTCTCACGGGTGCTTCAGTTGGCACACAAGGCAGTCGTCCTCGACCGGGGATCAGTCGTCTTCGATGGCGACCCAGCGCGTGCGGCCGACATGGTGGAGGCGTTGTTGGCTCGCCGCGAAGTGGCGACTGCAGCCGCCGTCGATCAGGTTGAGGGACGAACTTCTTGAGGGAACGCCTCCACCGCCCCGGCTGAAGCGAGGATGGGATGGATCTTGCGGGTGACGACCAACCACTCGACGACGAACGTGAGTCCCGGTAGGAGTCCTGCTCCGCACATGACGAGAATCCACAGAATGTTGAGGCGCGCCTTGAAAGAGAGGACGCCCACGGTGACGAGGTACACGATGTACAGATAGCCGTGCGTCACACCGAAGATTTCGACCTCGAGCTTGCAGTGCCCGGTGGCAATCTTTATGCCGGTAAAGACAAAAAGCGGGACGATGAGCGTTCCGACAACGTTCGCCATGACCTGATAGCGCAGGAGTGCTCCCGGAAGTCCTCGGTCGATGACACGCCTCAACCACCGCGCAAGCACGTGTGGATGCTACCGGCCCGCCGGGACCATATGGAATTCACCCGGCCACTTAGCCGTCGGTGGCCAGCGATTCCGCCCGCTTCTCTCGCTTCTTTCCCCGTCGTGTGGCGAGCCGCAACTGCGTCGTGCGGGCAATGCCAACGGTCAAGACCAAGAAGGCGCCGACGAGGGCCGCTCCAAGAAGCGCCACCGCCACCGGTATCTGGCCGCTGGCGCTAAAGAACTCGATGCGCACCGAGCGGGTGTTCTGGACGATGAAGTCGACGAGGGCGATGCCCAGCACGGCGGCGACCGCCACGGCGACCCAAGCGCTTCCGATGCGAGTATGACGAACGCCGTCTCGGCTGGCCCTTCGACGGCCATGCTTTGTGCCCGGCACCTCCCCGGGCTCGCCCTCGGTCGGCTGGTCGTTCCCGTGCTGCGATTCGATAATGGACACGCCTCCTCCATACCCAATTGAACCCACGTTGTAACGAGGGAGCGCCACCCAGTTCTCGGGCGGCTCCCAAATGGTTCGCTAGACGAACTATCTCGCTAACCTGTGGAGATGGCGAGGAATCCCCAAAAGCGTCTCCCGGCCGGCCCGGGGCTGCGGGAAGTAGAAGCGGTGCGCGCACTGGCTCGTGCCACACGTGTGCTCGAGCGAGCGTCGGGGGAACTCAGCCTGGCGCACTACCGGGTGCTGGCGGCGATCGCCGCGGGGGACGAGCGAGCGTCCCGCGTCGCTGATCGTCTCTCGGTGGGCAAGCCCACGGTGAGCGCCGCAGTCGAGAGCCTTGTGCAGCGCAGCCTTCTCGAACGCACAGAGGTAGATGGGGATCACCGCGTGACCGCCTTGCATGTGACTTCCGACGGTCGCGCCCTGCTCTCTCGGGTCGAGGCGGAGATGGTCCGTCGCATCGAGGATCTCGGTGCACGAACGCCGAATGGCAACCAGCTCATGGAATCGTTGGTATGGCTCGGATCCGCCATCGATGAAGCACAGGCGCAACGAGCTTCGGCGCTACGAGGGGAACGCGCATAATGGCGCCAGACGGCACTCCGGGGACCACAGACAGTCGAGGTTGGGTCCGGCGGCTGTGGGGGTACATGATGGTGCATCGCGCCGACGTGACCCTGGCGGTGTCGGCCGCAGTGCTCGGAAGTGTCTGCCAGACCATCATTCCCCTCATCGAACGTCAAATAGTCGACGGTGTCGTGATTACGCACGACTCCTCGTTGTGGCCATGGCTCGTGCTTCTCATTGTCCTGGCCTTGGCTTCCTTCGCCTTTCTCTACGTGCGTCGCTATCGCGGGGGTCGCGTGGCGCTCAGCGTGCAGTACGACCTGCGCAATGCCATGCATGCCCATCTCCAGGTCATGGATTTCGACAATCTCGATCGCATGCCCACGGGTCAGCTGGTGGCGCGTGCCAACTCAGATTCGGCGCTCGTACAGGGCCTCCTCAGCTTCTTTCCCATCATGAGCGGCAACGTGTTGCTGATGCTGTTCTCGCTCGGCGTCATGTTCTACCTGTCGCCCCTCCTCGCCGTCGTGAGCGTGATCATCGCCCCGACATTGCTGATCGTCTCTTACCGGATGCGACGACGGATATTTCCGGCCACCTGGGACGGGCAGCAGCGCGAAGGTGACGTGATTCAGATCGTGGACGAAGATGTCAACGGCGTGCGCGTGGTCAAGGCCTTTGGCCAGGAGCAGCGCGAGCTCGAGCGCGTCGGTGCCGCGTCGCAAACGCTGTACGGATCCCAGATGCGGGCCGTGCGGTTGCAATCTCGGTACCAGCCGGTTCTCGAAGCCATTCCTACCATCGGACAGGTTGCGATCTTGGCTTTTGGAGGCTGGCTCGCCCTGCATCATGAGATCACGCTGGGCACGTTTCTGGCCTTTTCCACCTACATCGTGCAGCTCGTCGCACCGGCCCGACAGCTGGCGGGAGTCCTGACGGTGGGCCAACAAGCCCGCGCCGGGATTGAGCGCATCTTCCAGCTCCTTGACCTTAAGCCGAGCATCGTGAATGCACCCGATGCGGTAGAGCTTCCCCCGTTGCGAGGCGAGATCACGTTTTCCGACGTGCACTTCGCCTACGACTCTGGTCCCCCTGTCTTATTGGGATTCGACCTACAGATCAAAGCAGGGGAGCGGGTGGCCATCGTCGGCCCCAGCGGGAGCGGAAAATCAACCGTGGCCATGTTGGTCTCACGCTTCTATGAACCCATGCAGGGCTCTGTGCTCGTCGACGGCCACGATGTACGAGGAGTCACGCTGGATTCGCTGCGCCACCAGATCGGCGTCGTCTTCGAGGAGAGCTTCTTGTTCTCCGACACCGTGCGCTCCAACATCGCGTACGGCCGCCCCGACGCTTCGGAAGAGGACATTGAGGCAGCGGCGCAGGTGGCACAGGCGCACGACTTCATTCTCGAGCTTCCACACGGCTACGAGACCTTGGTCGGAGAGCGCGGCCTCACCCTTTCGGGCGGCCAACGGCAGCGCATCGCATTGGCCCGCGCTCTTCTCTCCGACCCTCGCATCCTCATTTTGGACGACGCCACCAGCGCCATCGACTCCAAGGTGGAGGAGGCGATTCACGAAGGACTTCGCTCGGTGATGGCCGAGCGCACGACGCTCCTCATTGCGCATCGGCAGTCGACCTTGCACCTGGCCGATCGCATCGTGGTGCTGGCCCACGGACGGGTGGTCGAGCAGGGGACACACGACCAGCTCATGGCGCGCAGTGCGCTCTACCGAACATTGTTGTCGGGGATCGAAGAGGATCCGCTGCAGAAGGCGGGAGATCGGATCGAGGAACTCGCCGTCCTGGCGTCGCCGCTTGCGGCAAACGGAGGGGGGAACGGACACGGCATCACTTCGGCGGCGTGGCAACCGCTCGTCGCGGGTGGGGCCGGCACTGGCGCCGGCGGAGCGTCGCGCTCCATGGCTGCCCCCAGCCTCGGTGCTGGACTCGGTCGAGGCAGTGGCGGTTCCTGGCGCCTCAACCTTGCTCCGACGCCGGAGCTTCTCGAGAGGGTAGCCGCTCTTCCCCCCGTCCGCGATACCGCGCATGTGGACTTATCGGCAGAGTCTCGTCATGATCGCGATTTCAACCTCTTGCGGCTTCTCAGTGCCTTTCGACGCCCTCTCCTGCTCGGCCTCGTCCTCGTGATCATCGATGCGCTCGCCAGTCTGGCCGGCCCTATCCTGATTAAGACCGGCATCGACAACGGTGTGGCCAAGGGATCGGTGACGGTGTTGTTCGCAGCGACGGCCATCTTTCTCGTCGTCACCCTGGTCGACCTGATCGATGAGATCGGTGAGACCTTTGTCACCGGTCGGGCGGCAGAGCGAATCATGCTCTCACTGAGAATTCGCATCTGGGCTCAGCTGCAGCGGCTCTCGTTGGACTATTACGAACGCGAGATGGCCGGTCGGATCATGACCCGGATGACGACCGACGTGGATCAGTTCGAGTCCCTCATTGAGAACGGCTTGCTTTCCGCCCTGGTCTCACTCGTCACCTTCGTCGGTGTCGGATGTGCCCTGCTCGTCATCAACCTTGAACTCGGATTGTGCACGCTGTCGGTGGTCGTTCCTCTCGCCATTGCCACCGTGATCTTTCGTCGCAAGGCGGCCCGGCTCTATGACCTCTCGCGTGAGCGCGTCGCCATCGTCAACGCCGACTTCCAGGAAAGCCTGTCCGGGGTGCGCGTGGCGCAGGCTTTCGTGCACCAGGCGGAGACGATCAGGCGCTTCCAGGCGTCTGGGACGTGACTACCTCACGTCGCGTGTTGCAGCCCAGCGACTCGTAGCCACCTACTTCCCGTTCGTGCAGTTCCTCTCGGGGGCGGCCGACGCCATCGTCCTCGGGGTGGGGGCCGGGCTCATCGCATCGGGGCATCTGACGTCGGGCGCCCTCATTGCTTTCATCCTCTACATCGACCTGTTCTTCTCGCCCATCCAGCAGCTCAGCCAGGTGTTCGACTCGTGGCAACAGACCCGGGTCTCGGTCCACCGAATCTCGGAACTCATGAAGCTCGAACCGCTTACTCCGGCGGCGGAGAATCCGCTCAGGCCCGGGAGGCTGCGCGGTGAGATCACCTTGGACCACCTTCGTTTCGCCTATCCCTCGCTGACGGTTCGACCGGGCTTGGGCGGGGCACCGGTGGTGGAGCGGCGCGGGCCTCGGGATCCTCGAGTTCTTCGTCCGCCTGAGGCCGAGCTCTACAAGCCACCGGAGGCTCTCAGTGGCATCGACCTGCATATCGAAGCCGGCGAGACGGTCGCGCTCGTGGGCCAGACGGGGGCGGGGAAATCGACCGTCATGAAGATGGTGGCTCGTTTTTACGATCCCGACGAGGGCGCCGTGCGGGTGGACGGCTTTGACCTGCGAACACTCGACCTGCTCGGGTACCGTCGCCAACTCGGCTACGTGCCACAAGAGGCGTTTCTGTTCACGGGGAATATCCGGGACAACATCGCCTATGGGAGGCCCGAGGCGGGGAACGACGAGGTGGAGGCGGCGGCCCGTGCGGTCGGTGCCCATGAATTCATCGCCGCACTGCCGGGCGGCTACCACCACGAGTTACTGGAACGAGGTCGCTCTCTGTCGTCCGGTCAGCGTCAGCTCATTGCCCTGGCGCGCGCGAGAATTGGTGGACCCCGTCATCCTCCTCCTCGACGAGGCGACGTCGAACCTCGATCTGGTGACAGAAGCGCGCGTGGCCGAAGCGATGCAAAGGGTGTCGCGCCATCGGACCACCATCATCATTGCCCACCGGCTACAGACGGCTCGTGCCGCTGACCGCATCGTTGTTCTCCACCAAGGTGGCGTGGCCGAGGTCGGATCGCACGACGAGTTACGAGCTCTCGGCGGCCGCTATGCCTCTATGTGGGATGCCTTCGAACTGGCCGGTCAACGCGCCTAGGGGACGGAGGCCGTGGTGGTCGGCACGGTAACGCCGCAGATCGACCCGAAATAGTTGGCGAGCGTCTCGGCGTCGGACTTGACCGCCGAATTCGTGCCCAGAGATTCCATTGAGGTGCCGAGCTGCGCCAGGCTGGTCGAATTCGCGATGTCGGTCTTGAGGGTGCCAAAGAAGCCAAAAATTCCCTTGGCCGCCGCTTGGACGTTTGCGGGCGCCGAGCTCAGGTCCTTTTCGAAGGGTGCTTCGTAGTTCTGAACGGCGTTCAGGTAATTGATGAAGGCCTGCTTCACGCCGGCGTATCCGCTCGCCGCGTTGCCCATGGCGTTTTCCAAGGCCGTCGCCAGACCGCTCGAGCCATTCTCCGTGTGGAGATAGTTCTTGCACGTCGCGCTTCCAGCGGTGAAGGTGAACTTCTTCGTGTTGTGCTTCGGTGCCTTGTGATGTTTCTTGGGCTGGTTCTTGGCCGAGGCGAGGGTCATCGGGGCGCAGGCGAGACCACACCCCAAAACTGCCACGCTGACACTCTTGAGGAGTCGGCGGTTTTGCACTTCGTGACCTCCGGTCTGAGCTTTCGCTGTGAGAATAGCTGTTGCAGTTGAGAAGGTAAAGGAAGTCGGTCGCCAGTCGGTCGCAAACAGGTTGTTTGTGGCAGACGACGAATTATCCCTTCGCGGCGATTGCTATGTAGCGGTCGAACCAATCGAGGGTTCGCTCCCATGCGGCAGCGGCTGCAGTCGGGTTGTAGACCGCAGGCCGGTCGTTGCAGTTGAATCCGTGGTCGGCATCGGGGAATTGGACGATCTCGGTAGGCACACCGGCCGAGGCCGTGGCCTTGCGCAGCTCGTCGACATCCCCGGATGGAATTCCCTGGTCGAGATCGCCGTACAACCCGAGCCATGGAGTCTGGAGTCGCGGAGCTTGCTCGATCAGAGAAGGCAGACCGAACCGCCCCTCGGCTACTCCGCCGCCGTAAAAGGTCACCGCCGCACCCAATGGTCGAAGCGTTGCGGCGTAGAACGTCACACTGCCGCCCATACAGAATCCGACGACGCCTGTCTGTGCCGTCGTGAACCCGGCTTCTTCGAGATGCCCGAAGGAGGCGAGGAGATCGGTCGTGATGCCTTCGGCATTGACCTCTTTCATCACGGGCATGACCGAACCGAGATCGTCGTAGGACAGTACCGGCGAGCCCTGGCGATGAAAGAACGCCGGCGCCACGGCGTGCCATCCCGCCTCGGCCAGACGCGTGCAAATGTCCTCAATGTGGGCGGTGACGCCGAAGGCTTCTTGCACCACCACGATCCCACCCTTGGCTTCCCCGTCCGGAGAAGCTTCGAAGGAGGGCATCGTCCCGTCGTCGGTCTTGATGTCGATGTGGGATCCGCTGGTCATTGGGTTGCTCCTTTGGCGCTCAGCGATGGGATGAGATCGTGGTCGTCCTCACTCGCCTCGGGGAACGGGAGATCGGCGTCGAATCCCTCGTCGACGGCGCGGACATCGGGGTACTCGTCTTTGCTGCCACGCGTCCATGACGCCACGGCGGCGAGGAGGCTCGCCACAATCGCGAAGTCGAGCGCGGTGTGAACCACGAGTGCTCCGGCGGTAGACGACACGGGCCAGCCTGGTCAAAAGGAGGATTGGCGCGGTGGCCGTCTGCGTCGGCATTGAGGCGAAAGCTACCTCTGCGGGGATCATCAGGCAATCCCGGATAATCCCTGTTCCAGGGTCGATTCCTTGGCGTCCGGCACCCGTATACTCAATACAGGTAGGGGGTATCTTAGGCAGAGAAAGGATGTGGGCACACTCATGGCAGATCCGGGCTACGTCGAGCAGAAACAAGCAGTCCAAAAGAGATTGCGGCGCATCGAGGGTCAGGTGCGGGGGCTCCAGCGCATGGTGGACGAAGATCGCTACTGCATCGACGTGCTCGAACAGGTCTCGGCGGCCACGCGTGCCCTCCAGGCCGTGGCCTTGCAATTGCTCAACGACCACCTGGCCCATTGTGTGACCGATGCGGTGAAGAGCGGCGGCGAGGAGGCGAAGGCCAAGCTCGACGAGGCATCCGCCGCCATCGCACGATTGGTCCACTCGTGATCGTACCCGGGTGATGGGCGTCGTACTTCTGGCCGGCGTGGGCTGGCTCGATCAGATCGGCCGCAGTCTTCGAGAGGGTTTCTTCATGTTCTGGGAGACGCTCTGGCCTCTCATTCTTGGGTTCGCCGCCTCGGGGGCGGTGCAGGCGTTCGTGAGCCACGAGGCGCTGCAGCGAAAGTTGGGGGATCACAAGCCACGAGCGGTGGTCCGAGCCAGCGGGTACGGGATGATCTCGTCGTCGTGCTCGTATGCCGCGACCGCCATGGCCAAATCACTCTTCGTCAAGGGGGCGGACTTCGTGGCGTCCCTCGTTTTCATGGTGGCGTCGACCAATCTGGTCATTGAACTCGGGATCGTGCTCATCGTCCTTATGGGATGGCAGTTCGCGGCGAGCGAATTCGTCGGTGGTGTGATCATGGTCATCTTCTTGGCAGCGTCGGGCGGTCTCTGGTTCAGGGGCAAGTCGATCACCAAGGCACGTACGCGGCTGGCCGACCAGGCGGATCCCGCTCTCGAGGTCACGGTCACGTCGGACGACCCAGCCCTCCTCGCCGGGGTTGGCGCTCAAAGGCGGGATGGGCCGACGCGGCGACGTACACCATGTCCGATCTCACCATGCTTCGCCGTGAACTTGTCATCGGCTACGTCGTCGCAGGATTTTTAACGGTGTTGGTGCCCACGACGCTGTGGAACGACGTCTTGCTCCACGGCCACGGCTTCTGGACGAGCGTCGAAAACCTGGTCGTCGGACCGTTGATCGCCATCGTCAGCTTCGTGTGCTCAATCGGCAATGTGCCATTGGCGGCGGCCCTGTGGAAGGGAGGGATCTCTTTCGGCGGAGTCGTCTCGTTCATTTTCGCCGACCTCATCACCTTCCCCTTGCTGCTCATCTACCGCCGGTACTACGGGACAGCTCTGATGGTGCGCATGCTGGGGCTGTTGTGGATCGTCATTGCCCTTGCGGCGCTGGTGACCGAGGGTATTTTCCGCGGGGCCGGGCTCGTGCCTCGCCATCGTCCGACACAGATCGCGCCCGAACACTTCGCCTGGAATTACACGACGTATCTCGATCTGTTGTTCCTCGTCGTGTTCGGTGTGCTCTATGCGGCCTACCGCAACCGGGATCGCCTCGGCGGCGGACAAGGTTCGGCCATCGATCCGGTCTGCGGCATGCAGGTCCGGGTGGCCGACGCTCCGGCGTCAGTCGTCTACGGGGATGACCGCCTCTTCTTCTGCTCGGACCGGTGCAGGGCGCGTTTCGAGGGATCAGGTCGACTTGTCGGCACCCTCTTCGATTCGCTCTTCGGATTCCTCGAGGATCACTTCGGCCTGATGCTCGGGATCTTCGCTCGACTCCTCCTCGGGCGGACGCCCGCTCGCACGCGAAACGACCGCCTCGTGCGTTGGCTCGCCATCTGAATCGTCGTCGTAAGTCATGGCACAAGCATGCCCGTTCGCGGAGTCGCCTAATCCAAAACGACGACGGAACGAAGGACCTCGCCCCGCTGCATCCGGGTGAATGCCTTCTCCACATCCTCGAGAGCGATCGTCTCGCTGACGAAGAGGTCCAGATTGAGGCGCCCGGCCAGATACAGGTCGACCAATTTCGGGAAGTCCCGATCGGGGAGGCAGTCACCGTACCAACTGGGCTTGAGCGCGCCGCCTCGGCCGAAGAAGTCGATCATCGGGAGGTCGATGCGCATGTCGGGGGTCGGTACTCCGACCTGCACCAGCGTCCCGGCCAAGTCCCGGGCGTAGAAGGCCTGTTCCATGACCTTGGGGTGGCCAACCGCCTCGATACAGACGTCTGCCCCGTTCCCGTCCGTCACCTCTTGCACCGCCGCGACAGGATCGGTGGTGCTCGCGTCGACGACGTGGGTCGCGCCGAACTGCTTCGCCAGCTCGAGCTTCCCCGTATCGAGGTCGATGGCGATGATCGTGGTGGCGCCGGCCAACTTGGCACCCGCAATGGCGGCGCATCCAACCCCGCCGCATCCGAAGACCGCCACCGAGTCGCCCAGTCCGACGTTGCCGGTGAACATGGCCGAACCAAGCCCTGCCATCACGCCGCACCCGAGGAGACCGACGGCCTCGGGTCGGGCGGAGGGGTCGACCTTGGTGCATTGTCCCGCGGCCACCAACGTCTTTTCGGCGAAAGCGCCGATACCCAGCGCCGGCGAGAGCGGTGTCCCGTCGATCAATGTCATCTTCTGTGTGGCGTTGTGCGTGGCGAAGCAATACGACGGCCGACCGCGTCGACAGGCCCGGCATTGGCCGCATACCGCACGCCAGTTCAAGACGACGAAGTCACCCGGCGCAACCGAGGTCACGTCGGGCCCCACCGCTTCGACGACACCGGCCGCCTCGTGCCCGAGCAGGAAGGGGAAGTCGTCGTTGATGCCGCCCTCGCGGTAATGCAGGTCGGTATGGCACACGCCACACGCCCGCACCGCCACCACAGCCTCGCCGGGCCCAGGATCGGGGACGACGATCTGCTCGAGCGTGACCGGCTCACCCTTCGCCCGCGCCACGATGCCGCGCACCGTGGAGGCCATGAGGACTAGGCCGCCTTCTCCAAGATGTGAATCCCACAGGCGGAACCCAATCCGATGACGTGGGTCATGCCAACCTTGGCACCGGCGATCTGGCGATCGCCAGCCTCGCCCCGCAGGTGCGTGGACACTTCCCACACGTTGGCGATCCCGGTGGCGGAGACAGGGTGGCCCTTGGACTCGAGGCCACCCGAGACGTTGACCGGCGTACTCCCGTCCCGCCAGGTCGCCCCCGAGTTGAAGAAGTCGACGGCGCCACCCTCCTCACAGAGCATGAGGTTGTCGTAGTGCACCAGCTCGGCCGTGGCGAAGCAGTCATGCAGCTCGATGAGATCGAGGTCGGATGGCCCAACGCCCGCTTGCTCGTAGGCTTGCCTCACCGCAATGCGTGTCACGTTGTTGATGTCCGGCAGGATCTGGCACGACTCTTCCCACGGGTCAGTGGTGAGGATCGAGGCCGAAACCTTGACTGCCCGCCGCTGCTGCTCCAACGACAATGTCTTGAGCTTCGCGCCGCTCACGACAACGGCTGCCGCTGCTCCGTCACAGTTGGCCGAGCACATCGGACGCGTGTTGGGATAGGCGATCATCACGTCGCCCATGATCTCTTCCAGGCTCATGCGCTTGCTGTACGCCGCCAACGGGTTGAGAGTGGAGTGGGCGTGGTTCTTCTCGCTGATCTTGGCGAAGAGCTCGAAGCTCGTGCCACCGTACTTGTGGCCGTACTCCATGCCGATCTGTGCGAATACGCCGGGCATGATCTCGGTGCCGATGCGCCCGTCCAGTGCCGCCACCGCGCCCTGGCGCCCTGACGGCGTCCATGTCCCACCGTCCTCCTTGCGAGAGCCCCCGGCCAGCAGTCCGGCCCCCGAGAGCTTCTCGACTCCGAAGGCCAGGCCCATGTCGGTCTCGCCCGCCTTGATAGCCATCATGGCCACTCGCAACGCGGTAGCGCCGGTGGCGCAGGCGTTGGCCACGTTGTAGACGGGGATGCCGGTCTGGCCCAGTTGCTTCTGCAACCCTTGCCCTCCGCCACTACCACCCATGAGGTTGCCTGCTCCGATAACCCCGATGTCCTTCATGGTGACCCCGCCGTCGGCCAGTGCCCCCAGGACAGCCTCGGATGCGAGGTCGGTCACGTCCTTGTCTGGGTGCTTGCCGAACTTGGTCATGTGAATGCCCAGAATCCAGACGTCGTCGCTTGCCATGATGCTCAGCCTCCCAAGGGTTCGAAACCGAACCCGATCGCTTCGGTGCCATTTTCGTCAGCACCTATTTCAAACGTCGCCAGCTGGACCTTCATTCCAAGGGTGACATGTTCGGGATCGGGCTCCACATTGATGATGTTGGCCCTCACGCTCGTACCCTCGCAATCCACCACCGCTGCCACATAGGGCACCGCCACTCCCGGGGCCGCAAAGGCCACGATGGTGAACGTGCGCACCTCGCCGGTGGTGGCGATCTCAGCCTGCTTGAACTCCGTCTTGCCACAGTTGGCGCAGGCGTTGCGGCGACCGAAGAAGCGCGCGCCGCAGGAGGTGCACTCGTTCGCCACGAGGTGCGGGGAATCCCCCAGCACCAGATAATCCACTAGGGGAACTTGCGCAGCCATCTTTCTCCTCACGTCAAGCGTCGGGCCAGGAGTTACGCCGCCACCGTAGTGTCGGAGCAGAGCGGACGCTAGTCCAAGTGGGTGCGAGTTCAGTCGGCCCAGCCTATTCCGGCCCTTGGCCCGCTAGGTTGACGCACATGAAATTCACCCATCTCGGTCGTACCGGACTCACCGTCAGCCGCCTCTGCCTGGGGACCATGAACTTCGGTCCCGAAACCGATGAACCAACCTCCTACGAGATCATGGACAAGGCGCTCGAGGTGGGCATCAACTTCTTCGACTCGGCCAATGTCTATGGGCGATCCAAGGGCCGTGGCGCCACCGAGGAGATCGTCGGTCGCTGGTTCGCCCAAGGGGGCGAGCGCCGGGAACGGACGGTGCTGGCCACCAAGCTGTACGGCTCCATGGGGGACTGGCCCAACGAGGGGCAACTCTCCGCCCTCAATATTCGCCGGGCGTGTGATGCCTCGCTCAAGCGCTTGCAGACGGATTACATCGACCTTTACCAGATGCACCACGTCGATCGCGGCACCAGTTGGGACGAGATCTGGGAGGCAATGGAGGTCTTGCGTACGCAGGGCAAGATCCTCTACGTCGGCTCGTCGAACTTTGCCGGCTGGCACATCGCCAAGGCCCAGGCCGCGGCGGCGGAGCGGCACTTCATGGGATTGGTCAGCGAGCAGTCGATCTACAACCTCTTGGTGCGCGACATCGAGCTGGAAGTTCTCCCGGCGGCGGAGGACTTCGGTGTCGGGGTGATCCCGTGGTCACCTTTACAGGGTGGCCTGCTCGGAGGCGTGGTGCGCAAGGAACGGGATGGAAGCCGTCGCTACCAGGGTCGTGCGAAGGACTCCATCGAGACGCATCGAGCCGAGCTCGAGCAGTACGAGGACCTGTGCGAAGAGCTCGGTCATGAGCCTTCGGCCGTGGCGTTGGCGTGGTTGCTGACCCGCCCGGCGGTCACGGCGCCGATCATCGGCCCGCGCACGTTGGAGCAGCTCGAGGGCGCCCTCGATGCGGTGGACGTCACCCTGGACGACAAGACGCTGGAAAAACTCGACGAGATCTTCCCCGGCCACAAGACCGCACCGGAGGATTACGCCTGGTAATTCGCTGGTCAGACCAGTTCGGGGTCTTTCGTCGGCAGTGCGGCGAGGTCGTCCGCCTCGACCGAGAGCCGGGGCAGCATGCGGTCCAGGCTCTTCGGGAACCACCAGTTGGCCTTGCCCAGCAGCATCATCAGTGATGGGACGACGGCCATGCGGATCAAGACCGCGTCGACGAGGACACCTCCGGCCAAGCCGATTCCGAACTCCTTGATGACGACCTGACCACCGAGGACGAACGAGGCGAAGACCAGGATCATGATCAGCGCGGCCGCGGTGATCGTCTTGCCGGTGGCGGCCAGTCCGTTGCGCACGGCCGTGCGGTTGTCGCCCGACTTGAGGAACTCCTCGTGCATGCGGCTGACCAGGAAGACCTGGTAGTCCATCGACAGCCCGAAGAGGATGGCGAACAGCAATACCGGGATGAAGGACTCAACCGGCCCGGTGCGGTCGATGCCGAAGATCCTGTCGATGTATCCCCATTGGTACACCGCCACGAGGATGCCGAACGCCGCCCCGATGGAGAGCAGGTTCATCACGGCCGCCGTGAGCGGGATCACGAAACTTCGGAACACGATCGCCAGCAGAATGAAGGACAGGATCACCACCACGGCGATAAAGAGGGGGAGTTTGGACGACAAGACGTGGGCGAAGTCCACGAAGATGGCGGTGTTGCCTCCCACCAGGATCTTCACTCCGCTATGGCCTACCACCCGAGGAATCGTGTCGGTGCGGAGGTGAATGATGAGATCGGTGGTCGCTGCGTCCTGGGGCGCCGTCTTCGGGAAGACGTTGAGGAGAGCCACCTCCGAGTTGGCTCCCTTCTTGCTCGGGATGTAGACCGGCGCGGCGACGCTGGCGACGTCGGGTTGCTTGCGCACCTCGGCGGCCACCCGGTCGATCACGCTCTTTTGGGCCGGGGTCGACACCACGGAGACCAACTGGAGCGGTCCGTTGAAGCCCGGCCCGAAGCCCTTGGCCAACAGGTTGTAGGCCGTGCGCGTCGTCGTCCCGGTCGGATCGCTGCCCTGGTCCGTTGAGCCCAAACGCAGGGAGAAGAACGGGAGGGCGATCACGATGATGACGAGCAGCGCCGCCGCGGCCGAAAAAGCCGGCCGGCGCTGGATCCGATCGGCCCAGCGGGGCCAGAACCCGGTGCTCCCGGCCCCGATGATGCGAGGGCCGTCTTCCGCCAGACCTCGCTTCTGCTTGCGACTCATGACCTTGGGGCCGATGAAGCCCAACATCCCCGGCAGCAGGGTCAGGGCCGAGATCATGGTGAAGAGCACCCCGATCGCAGCCGACACCGCCATGCCGTAGAGGAAGCTGACGCCCAGGGCGAACATGCCGAGCAGGGCGATACAGACGATGATGCCGGCGAACAGCACGGCCCGACCCGACGTGTTGACCGCGTTGATGATGGATTTCTCGATTGGCTGGCCGGCCACCAGGCCTTGGCGATGACGGGTGACGATGAACAGCGCGTAGTCGACGCCGACCCCCAATCCGATGAGGAGCACGAGGATCGGGGCGATGGACGGGATCTTGAGCACGTGGGTGAGCAGGCCGATGACGCCGATGGCGGTGCCCAAGGCGAACAGAGCGGAGACGATCGGGAGGATGGCGGCGAAGAACGACCCGAAGACGAGGATCAAGACGACGAAGGCGAGGAGCACTCCCACCCCAGTCCCGCTAAAGGACTGTTTGTTCACCAATTCGGCCAATTGGCCCGAGACCGCCACCTGAAGATGAGGCCCGTCGGCCGATCTGGCCGTGGCGACGAACTGCTTTCCCTCGGACTCGGTCAGCAGGTTCTGCTGCCGGTTGAGCGTGACTGAAATGAACGCCACGGTCTTGTCGGCGCTGACCTGGGTTGCCCCTTGGGGGGTATAGGGACTCGCCACCCGGCCGACGTGGGGGAGTTTCGCGACCTTGGCGATCATCTTGTCGATGTTCGCCTTCACGGCGGGGTCGGTCACCTTGGCGCTACCCGACGTGGCGAACACGATCTCTTCGGTGTCGCCCGAATCCTTCGGCGCAGCCGCCTGCAGCAGCTTGATGGCGTCGAACGAGTCGGTCTTGGGGAAGTTGAACGAGTTCGAGTACGAAGTCCCGACCGCATTCGAAAGTCCCAGCGAGATCACCAGGACTATGGCCCAAAGAAGGAGCACAAGACGGCGATGGTTGACACACCACCCGGCCAGGGTGCGCATGGATGAGACTCTCCTACGGTATCTGTGAGGCAGGGACGGGCGGCTGTGGTTCCAGCGCTGGACGCAAACGCTAGCTGTCCCGGCAGGTCTCGAAATCAAAGCACCAGGTCAGGGCGTCGTCACCATAGTAGTGACTGCCGGGCGGCCCTCCATGCCAGTCATCGATGGTGATGCCTGATCCGGTGCCAGACGAAGAAGGCGATCACGGCCACCAGCAGCCAGGGGATCTGCAGCGGATGCCACAGCGACACGGTCGAACCGGCGGCGAGAGCGAGAAGTGCGAGCATCAAGAGGAAGGGAACCAAGCGCCGACGGCGTGACGGAGGTGGCGGGGTCTCATGGGCAAGCGGCGGCAGGTCGTCGAAGAGCCCGGCCAGATCGCCTTGTGTCTTG
The DNA here is from genome assembly GCA_963737745.1 of uncultured Acidimicrobiaceae bacterium. Classification (GTDB taxonomy): domain Bacteria; phylum Actinomycetota; class Acidimicrobiia; order Acidimicrobiales; family RAAP-2; genus Bog-473. Next base: position 119,948 of record CAVTTR010000001.1, read on the forward strand.
GCGGACATGGCAGCGTCCAGACGCTCCTTGAACTCGGTCTGGTCGAGTCGACCATCGGAGAAGTGCCGGGACAGCTTGTCGGCCACTTCGTTGCGTTCGGCGTCCGAAACGCGCAGGTTGGCATTGGAAGCCGAGGAGAAAGAGCCCGTCCAACGGGCACTATCGGGGCGAAGGCGCATGGTGTGTCCTCTCGGGTGCAAGCGGGTGTGCAGGTACTCGATGTCGATGTCGATGGATCGACGCAATCGGTCAGCGGATTCGTTCACGGGCCAACAGCTCCTCGGCCACCGATTGCTCGGCGCCTTCAGCGGGAATGAGGAGCCATCCGGCCAGATAGAGCGGCACGGCCAGCCCACCCAGGAGGGACAAGGCAACGAAGCCCACGCGGACCAGCGTGGGGTCGATGTCGAAGTAGTCGGCCAGCCCGGCCGCCACCCCGGCGATCATGCGCTCCGGCCCACCCCGGTGCAGTCCCGAGGTCGTGGTCGATGTCCCGGTGCCGGCTCCGGCCCCTCCATCTTCGGTCGTTTCAAACGGTGCAGTAGTCATGGCAACAGCCTGAGCCACCGCCCAAACGAGCGAAATCCGGCATGACCCGGGTCCTACCCTGACTCGAGCACGGTCCGAGTCAGGGTTATCCCTTATGGCCGTCGATGGCCGGGCGCGCGATCATCGGTCGTATCCCAGAGTCCACCGAACCCGCTCCGCTCTCTATAGCTGAACCCGATCCGGGCCCGACGACGCCGATCCCCTGGCACCACCGGCGCTGGAACCCTCCCGATAGCGGACGCTCGCGCCATCACGTGAGGATCGGCCAGATGCGCCGCATGCGCCGCTCGACCGACTCCAGAGTCCTGGCCGGTATCTGCGGGGGCCTGTCGCAGGCCACGGGATTCGACGTCACCATTCTGAGGATCGGCTTCGTCCTGGTCGGCTTGGTCGGAGGCTTCCCCGTACTCGTCTACGCGTTGGCGTGGCTCATCGTCCCGCTGCAGGGCGAGTCGAGCAACATCTTCTCGAGAGCCATAAATGATCGGCGCGGCATCCGCCTGGTCGTCGCGGTCGTGCCCATCGTCGTCGTCACCCAGGTCGTCGTCTCGGTACTGCACATAAGTTTCGTCGGGATCATCAGCTGGCCCGTGTTCCTGGCCGTCGGCCTGACCATCCTGATCTGGCGCAATGCCAGCGACGCGGAGCGGGTCTGGATGAACGACGACCTGGTGCCGATGCTGAGTATCGGGAGCGAGGGGGGCACCCGGTGGAAGCTGGTCCTTCGGGTCAGCGGGGGAGCCTTGCTGGCCGCCGGCGGCATCGTCGTGCTGATCCTCGGTCACCCGAGCACCGCCGCCCTGCGACCGCTCGGCGGCGCGCTGCTGGTCATTGCTGCCATCGTGGTGATCTTCGGCCCCTGGTGGCTCAGCCTGGCCCGCGACCTCATGTCCGAACGTGAAGCTCGGACGCTGGCCGAGGAGCGGGCCGAGATGGCGGCACATGTGCACGACTCGGTGCTGCAGACCCTGGCGCTCATCCAACGCTCCGCCGAAGATCCCCAGAATGTGGTGCGCCTGGCCCGGGCGCAGGAACGGGAGCTCCGGGCCTGGCTCTTCGAGGGGCGTGCACCCGGCACCATCAGCGAGGACGCCACGATGCTCGCCGAAGGCGTCGGGCTCCTCCAGCGCCACATCGAGGCTGATCACGGGATCACGGTCCAGGTCGTGCTGGTGGGGGACTGCGAGCTCACCGAAGGCCTGCGCGCCCTCCTCGATGCGGCCCGAGAAGCCACGGTCAATGCCGCCAAGTGGTCCGGTGCTCCCCAGGTCTCGCTCTACGCCGAGGTCGAGCCGCACGCCGTCACGCTGTACGTGCGCGACCGGGGCCGGGGCTTCGACCCCGACGACGTCCCCGCCGATCGCCAAGGCATCGCGCAATCCATCCGGGCCCGCATGGCTCGCTACGGTGGCACGGTGAGCATCCGGTCGTCCCCCGGCGAAGGCGCCGACGTCGAACTGTCGATGCCCCGATGACCGAGGTCGCCGCCCCGCCCAGCGACGTTGCTCGACCCAGGATTTTCCTCGTCGAGGACCATGCCGTCTTCCGGGCCGGCGTGCGGGCCGAACTCGGCGATGCAGTCGAGGTCGTGGGCGAGGCGGACGAGGTGGAGGCCGCCATTGAGCTCATCGGCGAACGCCTGCCCGACGTCGTGCTCCTCGATGTCCATCTCCCCGGCGGCGGCGGTCAGGCCGTCCTGCGCGGCGTCCTGCCCCAGCACCCGGGCGTGCAGTTTCTGGCGCTGTCGGTGTCTGATGCTCCCGAGGACGTCATCGCGGTTATCCGTGCCGGAGCCCGCGGCTACATCACCAAGACCATTTCCGGCGGCGAACTGTTGCAAGCGGTGTACCGGGTTGCGGCCGGCGATGCCGTGTTCTCGCCGCGCCTGGCCGGCTTCGTTCTCGATGCCTTCGCCCAGGGGATCGCCAGCGGCACGATGAGCACCGGTCTCGATCCCGAATTCGACCAGCTGTCTCCCCGCGAGCGAGAGGTCCTGCGCCTCATCGCGCGGGGCTACACCTACAAAGAGGTGGCCCGTGACCTGACGATTTCGGCCAAGACGGTCGAATCGCACGTCTCGTCGGTCCTCCGCAAGCTCCAACTCTCGACGCGACACGAGTTGACCCGCTGGGCCACCGACCGCCGACTCGTCTAGACGATCACACGCCTCGAGTCGTCTTGACGACGGAGGGTGACGCGGCTGCGGCTAGACATTGGGCGTCCAAGTAGGGGGGAAAGGGGAGTCGTGGCCGCAGCCAATCTGAGCGCTGAACATCGCGACGCGGCTGCTCTGGCCACCATGGCGGGTCGGGCCTTGCTCGGAATTGAGGGAGGGCCCGGCCGCCGGCAAGAGCCTGGGGGCGGCCGGCGATCGGCTAGCCCACCAACTCTTGGTCAGGGAGTTGAACCGCCTCTATCCGGACGACGATGTGCGGTCGGAGGAGGGGCTCGAGCACATCTCGGGCGATGGACGGCTCTGGATCATCGATCCCCTTGACGGGACCCGTGAGTTCGGCCAGCCGGGTCGTCCTGATTGGGCCGTCCACGTCGCCATGGCCGACCGCGGCATCGCCGTCGTGGGGGCGGTCGCCCTGCCCGCCATCGATGTCACGTTGTCGACGGCTGCACCCCTGGAGCAGTCTCCCTTCGACGCCGCCGTCCCGCCCCGGATCGTGGTGAGTCGGACCCGTCCGCCCGAGGTGGCCTACGAGGTGGCAGGTCTGCTCGGCGGTGTCATGATCCCGATGGGGTCGGCCGGCGCCAAAATCGGTGCCGTCATCATGGGCCTGGCCGACGTCTACATCCACGCCGGGGGCCAGTACGAGTGGGACTCGTGCGCCCCGGTGGCGGTGGCCGAGGCGAGCGGATTGCACGCATCTCGGCTGAACGGGGATGTGCTGCGCTATGGCGCCCCGGATGCGTGGTTGCCCGATCTCATGGTCTGCCGACGTGAGTTGGCCGAAGCCGTTCTGAGCGTGACCACGCAGGACTACCGCCCCTATTACTGATCGCGTCCCGTCAAAAACCAGACAGGGCCCTCACTCACGATGGAGAGAGGACCCTGGAATCTGGCTGATTTCTACGTTGTAGCCGATCTCAGCGAGTCGGCTGGTCGGGATCAGATGGCGCGCACGTTTGCGGCCTGCAGCCCCTTGGGGCCTTGGTTGGTCTCGAACTCAACCTTCTGTCCTTCTTCGAGGTTGCGGTACCCCGTACCGGAGATCGCGCTGAAATGCACGAATACGTCGGGGCCGCCACCGTCCTGAGTGATGAAGCCGAAGCCCTTCTCACCGTTAAACCACTTCACGGAACCAGTTGCCATTGAAAATCCACTCCTTCCCTGGCCAGATTTGACCCCTTGTTGGGGGTCATGGCCGGTGACTCTCTCGAGCCAGAGGGATTTCCAAATCTGTAATGGTGGTGCCCTCAACGAGAACAATAGCGCGCTGCGCTGCTAAAACGAGACTCGAATCTGAAAAACTCAAGATCTGGTGCCCGATCGTGCCTGGCGGGGCTCCCCTCAACATTTTCGGCTCACTGCGCCTCTACCGACGATCCTCCAATTGCCGCACGAGGCGGGTCGGTGCGATGAGGCAGTAGCTCTCATAGATGACTTCGGCGATCTCGTCCCAGTCTGGCGGACTGGCCAGGTCGAGCCGGACACCGACCCATCCCTTCGTGCCTACGTACTTGGGCACGAAGAATCGTTCCGGATCGGCATGCACCAGAATTCCCTGCACGCCTTGGGGTGCCTTGACCGTCATCGACGTCTGATCCTCGGAGACGACTACGAACATCTTGTCGCGGACCCGAAAGGCAGGGGACGTGTGGCCACCGAACGGCTTTTCCTCCGCTTCTGGCAACGCGAGACAGATGGTCCTGATCCGGCGAAAGGGTCGCCTTGGTCAACCTCTGGTGCCACCCATATTCGCGTTGGCGGCGGCTTTCGCCACCAGGTCGGGCACGACCTTGCCCAGTTCGGCCGGATCCCAGCGGTCGCCATTATCGGCGCTCGGTCCTTCCACCCACCCTTCGGCCACGCTGATGTGGTCGCCATGGACATTGAAGACTCGCCCCGTGATGGAAGCCGATTCGGGGCTTCCTAGCCACACCACCAACGGGGCGATATTGCCAGGTGCCAGCGGATTCAACTCCTCGGGCTTCCTCGCTGCGTCGGCGAAGCCGTCCAGGTTCTCTGTCATCCGGGTCAATGCCATCGGAGCGATGGCGTTCACTGTGACGCCATAGCGACCGAGCTCCATCGCCGCAACGATCGTGAAAGACGCGATGCCCGCCTTGGCTGCGCCGTAGTTGGTCTGCCCCACGTTGCCGTAAATCCCCGACGGCGATGAGGTGTTGATGACCCGGGCATCGTTGGTCTCGCCCGCCTTGACGCGGTTTCGCCAGTACTCAGCAGCATGCCGGGTGGTGGCGAAGGTGCCCCGGAGATGCACCCGTATGACGGCGTCCCACTCCTCGATGGTCATATTGACCAGCATCCGATCCCGCAGAATCCCGGCGTTGTTGACCAGGACGTCGATCGTCCCGAAGGTGTCGATCGCCGTCTGAATCAGACGACCGGCCCCGTCGTAGTCGGAGATGTCGTCGCCGTTGGCCACCGCTTCGCCGCCCATCCCGCGGATTTCGTCGACGACCTCACCGGCAGGACCGGTCGAGCTTCCGGACCCATCGAGCGCCGCACCGAGGTCGTTGACGACGACCTTGGCCCCCTGACTCGCGAACTCGAGGGCGTGCTCGCGCCCAATGCCGCGACCGGCCCCGGTGATGACGACAACACGTCCGTCACAAATCCCCATGGTTATCCTCTCCCTTTTTGCGATGTCATGTCGACCCAGTCCCCCGTAGCGCAACCGGTAGGTGTCGACCTCCCCTTCACACTTGCGCGCCAAAATGTAGGCCCCGCTGGGCCGAAAGTAGGCCATACCTCCGGCACCGGCCCCCGGGTCTAGCAATGTCGTCCCGATTAGCGCTTCGTCCCTCCGACGAGCTTCGCCCGGTCAGGCATTCTTGGGAAGCTCCGAGAACGGGGTCACCCGGTCGTTGTTTGCTTCCTTGGGTAGCCCCAGCACACGCTCACCGATGATGTTGCGCTGTATCTGGTCCGTGCCCCCATAAATGGGCGGAGCCTGGGCAAACAGGGCCATCTCCGTGATCCCACCGACGAACCGATTGCCGATGATCTTGGCCAAATTCGCCTTCTCGTCAGACTTATAGGCATGCAGGGTCCCGGCCGGCCCGGCGATCCGCAGCCCAAGGTCACGGCTCAGCCGTACGATCTGGCTCATCGAGAGCTTGGCCACGTTGGGCATCCCCGGAATATCGCCACCCTTCTCTTTTACGGCCTTGGTCCGCAATCCGTTGAACCGCCCGAGTTCGCCCAAGATGTACAGGCGGACCAGGTCCTGCCGTATGCCGGCGTCCTTGTTGCGTCCGTTGGACTGTGCCATGCGGATGAGGAGGTCCGCTCCTCCGCGGATCACGCCTGCTGGTCCACCCTCGTCGGAATTCTCCTTGCCGTTTCGGGCTCGACTGCCGGTCGCCTTCTTGCCTCGGGCGAAGTCCCCGACCCGCTTGGCGAGTGCGCCTGCCACCGAACCTGGCTGTACCGAGTCGCCGCCTGCGTTGTCGCCCCCACCAGAACCCAGTCCAGCCCGTTCGTTCATGAGGGTGGTATTCGCTGCGGCCCATCCGTTGTTCAACCCACCAATGAGGGCGGAGTTGGCGACCCGAGCGTCAGTCAGGAACACCTCGTTGAACAGCGCATGACCGGTCATTTCCCTCAACGGGCGCACGTCGACGCCATCTTGGAGCATCTCCAACGCGAAGTAGGAGATGCCGGCGTGCTTGGGCACGCTGGAATCAGTTCGGGCCAGCAGCATGCCGAGATCGGCTATGCGGCCCCCCGAGGTCCACACTTTTTGGCCATTGACGATCCACTCGTCACCGTCGCTGAGTGCCCTGGTCTGCAGCCCCGCCAGGTCGGACCCGGCCTGTGGCTCGCTAAAGAGCTGGCACCAAGCTTTTTGTCCGGTGACGATGTCACTCACGTACGTATCGATTTGCTCCTGCGTCCCATGGGTGGCGATCGTGGGGGCGGCGAGGAGCAGGCCCAATCCAGCAGGGGGGCCAAGCGCCCCGAACTTCGCGATTTCCTGGGCCACCAGCACGGCGTCGGCTCGCGCCATGCCCTTTCCGTAGGCGTTTTCGGGTAGGCCGGGAGCGGCCCATCCTTCGAAGCCCAAGCGGCCCCACCACTCGCCGACGGTGAGATCCGGGTCCCAATTACGGGCGAGCCACACTCGCAGGTCGCTGAGTAGTTGATCGGTCGTGGAATCGCCTGACGGCACGCTCGGCCCTCCCAGATAGTGGCTGGAACCTATCGCCTGCATCCCCGGTCCGGCGATTCGGTAAACATTCGCCGATCCGTAGAGAATGTGGCGGTGGACCTCACCCTCGATGAGATTCAGCGACTATTGGAGGCTGCGGCGGGTGCGACCAGTCGAGGTCGATGGACCCGGATCGACAATGCCGTTCTCTCATCTCGACCACGCTCTGCAGACGGGGGCAGTCCTGAGAGCTCAGGTACCCGACGATCTGGAGCTCGCCGTCGCTGGATTGGTGCATGACGTCGGGCACCTCCTCGTGGGAGTCGGTGATGCCGAACACGCCAGCGCCGGCGCGGATGCGGTGCAGGGTTCGCTGGGGGAGCGCGTCGCAGCCTTGGTGGGACTACACGTAGAGGCCAAGCGGTATCTCGTGGCGCGCCAAGATGCGTACGGGGGGATGCTGGCCGCGGACAGCGTGGCGTCGCTGGCACGCCAAGGCGGACCTATGTCGGCGGCCGAACAGGCTGCCTTCGAAAGATTGCCCTACGCCCAAGACGCCCTGGCGCTTCGACGAGCCGACGAAAACGGCAAGGTCGACGGCCTGGACGTCGTCGACCTGGCGGACTGGATCCCGCTCATGCGACGCGTGTCGACGGCCGCCGCCGAGCGCGCCCGTCCGTGCCCTAACGACTAGGTGGCCTTGCGCCTCGTCCATAAAGGGGAGGGACGTGACGTCATCGGTCGGCCGCTTGGGCCAACGAACCGCAGCATCCCGTTGGCGTTGCCCGTCACCTGCCATTTTCCTTCGTGAACTCGATGGTGGTGATGGTCGCACAGCGTGACGAGATTGGGGAGATCCGTCGGTCCCTGGTCGGCCCAGTGCACCACGTGATGGACGTTGGTGAACGTGTTGTTGGCGCATCCAGGGAAGCGACATCCTCGGTCACGTCGCTGCACCTCGTGGCGCTGTGCTTGGGAAGCGTGACGCCGGGATCGCCCTTCGAACATCGTATGACCGAAGGCGTCATCGAGCGCCAGGGCAACGTCGGCTTCACAACCGATACGGCGAATGGCCTCACCGCTCAGCAGCCCTATCCGTTCAATCTCCGCCCGACCAGTGCCGCCTTGCAAGAGAGCAAGGTCGGTATGGGCAATCACTAAGAAGTTCGATCTGGGTCTGTCCCACGGGCGGCGCGCCTCCGAGTCGGACGGCGAATCGGAGCCATCGTTGTCCCCAGATTTCGTGCCCCGCGCCTGCGTCGTCGCCCCGCGCCGCCGGCAGATATCGACCAGGGCGTCGGCCCGGCGTTGGTCATAGCGAGTCTCGCCGTCGGAGGGAAAGAGACGTGCTCGTTCGGTAATGGCGCCCCGCACCTCGGCGTACGCATCTTCGGGTAACTGCGCGGTGATGGAACGCCGGCTGTCATTGAAGCGCAGATATCGGAATTCGTGGTGGTTCTCGGACCGCTCGTCGCTCGGCCATTGTTCAGCCTGGACGAGATCCCTCATTTGACGAACCGTGCAGTCTTGAGCCTGGCGGAGAATGGAGGCGTCGGTTTCGGGCTTGGCAATTTCGACCGCCGCCCGCACCTTGTCGAAGCTGAGGGCGCCCACGCGCAGGCCCTGCGCCAGGTGGGGGAGGTCCCATAGTTTTTCGGCCACGTGCGACCACGCTCGACCAGTCCCTTCAGCCACACCGAGACGCTGCGTCAGCCAGGCGCCTGAGGAGGTTGCCCCCTCGCTTCGCCACGCTTCGCGTCGATCAAGTTCTCCCAGGGTCGTCAACAGACTTCCCAAGGTCGATGAGATCACGTGGCCGAGCCTTTCGGCCTCGTTCATCAGGTCGGCGGTCGATGTCTTTTCAACTACGAGCTCCATGCCAAGGAAATGTCGCTCGGTGAACCTGGAACGTACGGGTTAACTAGCTTGGCTTACCGAGCTCATATTGAAGTCGGGTATGCGTAGCGGGGGCACGATGCAGCGGTTCAGGTACTCACCGAGTTCCCGACCCAGCGCGCGCACGCTGGTGCCGGCTTCGGAGGCGCGCGCCAAGAGATCGACCGGGCTTTCATTGAAGCGGAAATTGTTGGCCGCCCCGACCACGACGCCGTCCTCAATGACGTAGACGCCGTCTCGCGTCAGCCCGGTGAGCAGGCCGGTCGAAGGGTCAACCTCTCGGATGTACCACAGGCACGTCAAAAGAAGCCCACGTTCGGTGCGCGCCACCATGTCGTCGACTGATCCGCCAACGCCGTCGCCATCACGCAATATCAAGTTGTCGATGTATGGCGCCACGCGCACACCCGAACGGGCCGCTCCGGCCCGGTGATAGCGGAGGTGGGCGAGATACCCATCCTTGATCCAATCGATGCGATCCAGCGGCATCCCGTTGTCGAACACGGAGGATTCTGAGTCAGATGAGCCGGCAGCAACGAAGGGAAGGCATTCGATGCCGGGCTCATAGGGATCGCTGTACAGAGTGAACGGGACATCGCTCAACCGTTCGCCGACCCGTGTGCCCCGCTACATCGCCAGCCGAGAACACCGTCCGGCCGTCTTCGGCGTCCTGGCCGCCCATCCCGTAGAAGAAGAGCGAACCCATCATGTCGGCCACGCTCGATGGCGGAAGGATCACCTCATAACGACCAGCGTCAAGAGAGATCGACCGCGAGGCCCAATCGAGGCGTCGCCACAGCTCGTGTTCCATCTCGCCGAAGGAGATCTCATCCATGCGTTCGGCCCCGACACCGGTCCAGGCCGAACGAATCCCGTCCCGCGATCGACCGACCAAGTTGATGGAACCGGTCGGCTGCGCATACGACAGCCGCACGCCGCTCGAGCTCCCGAGATACAGCGTCGAGACCCCGTACTCGGCGAACCCCGCCAGCACGACGTCATGTGCGTCGGCTCGCCGGAAGGCGGACGATAATTCCGTCAGCACGCCGCCCAGGACGGAAAGATCGGTCTCGCCCGGTGAGTGCCCGTAAGCCGACGATGCCGCGGCGGCGCCACGCGCTGCCGCATCCATTCCGTCGACCAACGGGAACGCATCTTCGGCCGGCGGCGCTCCTCGAGCATCCGTCAACGCGGCCGACACCATCTGCTCCACATCGACCACACCGCTGCGCCGCGCCACACCGACCGACCACGGCGAACCCCGCTCGACTTCGACCAATGCGATCACGGTGACCGAACGATCCCGACGGACTCCATTGGTCGTCGTCGTGTTCAAGGCAAAGCGCACGTCGGCGTGACTCGTCTCGTCGACCAAGACGATGCAGCCGTCCGCCCCACTCCGGGCGGCGGTGGCCAGTGCCGACTCGATCACTGCTTGCGCCTCGATCATCGTCCCGCCTCTTCGCGGGCATTCAGCACGCGTACCCCGCGCACGAGGACAGAGGGGCAGCCGTGGCTGACCGGAGCCACCTGTCCCGGTTGTCCCTTCCCGCAGTTGAATGCGCCGCCGAGCACGTAGGTGGATGAACCCCCGATGGCCTCCATGGCGCCCCAAAAGTCGGTCGTGGTCGCTTGATACGCCACATCCTTGACCTGCCCGGCCAGCTTTCCGCCCTCGATCTTGAAGAATCGTTGACCGGTGAATTGGAAGTTGTAGCGCTGCATATCGATGGACCAACTCTTGTCACCGACGATGTAAAGGCCGCGTTCGATGCCGGCGATCAGATCCTCCGTCGTGGGGCCGTCGTCGCCGGCCGACGCCAGAGAGACATTGGCCATGCGCTGGATGGGCACGTGCAGGGGCGAATCGGCGTACGCGCATCCGTTGGATGCGACCGAGTTTCATGCTCCGTGCGATGGAGCGGTCGAGCTGGTAACCGACCAGAACCCCATGGCGGATCAAGTCGAAGGATTGCCCGGCGACCCCCTCACTGTCGATGGCCACCGTCGCCAGCCCGTGTTCGACGGTGCGATCGCCCGTCACATGCATGACCGGCGAGCCATAGGCGAGATTGCCCAACTTGTCGAAGGTCGCAAACGAGGTGCCGGCGTACGCCGCTTCATATCCGACGGCGCGATCGAGCTCGGTCGCGTGGCCTATGGATTCGTGAATGGTCAACCATAAGTTGGAGGGATCGACAACGAGGTCGTAGGTGCCCGCTTCGACCGACGGGGCGCGCAGTTTCTCGGCCAGATACCCGGGCATGCGGGCCAACTCGTCATCCCAATCCCAGCCGCCTGACCCGCCGTTGCCGGCCAAGTATTCCCAACCCCGCCCGACCGGGGGCGCCAACGAGCGCATGGTCTCGAAGCTGCCGTCACCCAGAGCGAGCGCCTCCATTTGAGGATGGAGGCGGACGCGTCGTTGGGTGGCTCTGGTCCCGGCGAGGTCGGCGAGATACGTTTGCTCACTCACACTCAGCACCTCGGCCGTGACGTGCGAGACGGCGTCATCCGCCAGGAGCCGGCGACTCCAATCCCCGAGCAGCTCCACCTTGTCGGCCAGCGACACGGTGCGACGGATCGATCTCGAACGCGCTCGTCCACGTCACCTCGCCGTGCGAGGGTTCGGGGGCCAGCTCGACGCGACCCCCGCCCGCCTGGGCCGTGACACGCGCCGTTTCGATGGCGCTCCGGACGAGGTTGGCCGCCTCCGTGGGGGTGACGTCGACCGTGGCGGCGAACCCGACGGCACCATCGACCACCACGCGTACGCCCATGCCGAACTCGGTGTCATCCGAGGATCCCTCGGGTGTGGCGTCGCGCAGGCGGACGCGTTGGGACTGGATGCGCTCCACCCGCAATTCCTGCATTCGTGCAGCCGCCCGCCTGCGCCGACGAGAGGGCGGCGTCGGTCAATGCGGCGAGTTCGTCAGGGGACAGTGGCATCGTTCGGCTCTTTCGTCTCCGGTCAGTCTTCGCGGTCGTCCACCACGGTCGGTTGGCGGATCGGGAGGCCGGCCGCCACGTAGGTGGCATCGATCAGTTCCATGGTCCGGATGGCGTCGACCGCAGTCGTGGGGAAGGGCGCACCGTCTTCTACCGCGGCGGCGAAAGCCTCGAGTTGGTAGTCGTAGGTGGCGCGCCGTGAGAACTTCTCGCGGCGTGTGCCGGTGGAGTTCTCCACCCGTACCCGATGGCCGAACTGCGGCATGAAGGGATTGAAGACCTTGAGCGCCCCTTCGCTGCCGACGACCTCGGCGTGCATACGGAGGATCGAGGAGGAGAACATGGAGCAGCGCACCCGGGCCGTGCCACCTTCGGGCAGCGAAAAGAATGCATCCATGGCGCGATCGACTCCCGGAGACGAGAGCTTGGCCGACGCGCTGGTCACCCTCGGCCCCGCCGCCAGCAGTCGCAACAACGAGATCGGATAGCAGCCCATGTCCATCATGGCTCCGCCCGCCAGATCGAGTTGGTAGCGGATATCGCCCGGCTTGGCCACTGGGGCCGAAAAGGTGATGTCGATCTTCTTGATGACGCCGAGCTCACCCGACTGCACGATCTCGACCAGGCGACGGGCCAGCGGGTGGTATTGGTAGTGGAACGCCTCCATGACGACCAGCCCCGGATGGGCCGCCGCGGCCTCGGCCACGTGACGGGCCTCGTCGGCATTTGCCGTGAACGGCTTCTCGCACAGCACGTGTTTGCCCGCATTGAGGGCGGCGATCGTCCAGTGGCCGTGCAAGCCGTTCGGGAGGGGGTTGTAGATCGCATCGAGTTCGTCGTCGGCCAGGAGAGCCTCGTAGGAGTCGGCGACGCCGGGAATCTTGTGCTTCTTGGCAAAGGCGCGGGCCCGCTCGGGGTCGCGCGCCGCCACCGACACGACCTCGACCCGTCCCGTGCGACGCGCCGGCTTGATCGAGCGCGGCGGGCGCGATGTTCGCCGCACCAAGCACGCCGATCTTCAACATGCGGCCAACCTCAACAGACCGCCTTTGTCTTGGAATCCACCTTCTCCTTCACGGTGACGATGTGCTTGGTGCCCGGGACGCGTGCGACCCCGGCCAGCTCGCTGGCGGGTGCAGCCGATGGAGGGTTGGCCGCAGGCGGATTGCAAGGATCCGCCGCCAGCGGCTCTGTCGGCGGCGAGGTCTTCAGGTGATCGATGGCCGCGGTGAGGTCGGTGACGAGGCAATCGGCCATGTCGCCGCGACAAGCCTTCACGCACGACGAAGCGCAAGACCGCCACGGCCTGGGCGTCGGCGGCCATGCGGTAGGCCGGCACCACCCAGCCCCGCAGACGAAGGCGATCGGCCAGGTCGAACACGCTGAAGGGCACGTCGTCGGCCAGGCGCACACAGACGACCGGAAGGTCGGTGCCGGCAGCCACGATCTCGAGGCCCTCGAGGCGCCCGAGCTCGGCCGCCAACCAACGGGCCGTCTCGGCCAGCGCCTCCATTATCTGGGTGTAGCCCTGTCGGCCGAGGCGGATGAGGTTGTAGTACTGGGCCACGATCTGCGCCGCGCCGCGGGAGAAGTTGAGCCCGAAGTTGGCGTGCGAGCCGCCGAGATAGTCGACTTCGAAGATCAAGTCGGACGGGAGGTCGGCCGATTCGCGCCACAGAACCCATCCGACACCTGGATACACCAGGCCGTACTTGTGCCCGCTCACGTTGATCGAACGCACCCGCGGCAGACGAAAGTCCCATAACAGCTCGGGGGTCAAAAAAGGAGCGACGAAACCGCCCGACGCCGCATCGACGTGGACGGGCACATCCCACACCCACCGTCATCGCCCGTCCGTGCGTGGTTGTGCGCGTCGCACAGCACCGTCAGGGCGGCATCGAGGGCGGCGATGGGCTCGTACTCGCCGGTGTACGTCGAGCCCAGAATGCCGACGACGCCGATGGTGTTCTCGTCGACCAGCGCCATCGCCTCGTCGACCCCGATGATGAAGCGGGTCGGCGTCAAAGGGACATAGCGGGGCTCGACATCGAAGTAGCGGGCGAATTTCTCCCAACACACTTGGACGTTCGCTCCCATGACGATGTTCGGGCTGGTCAAAGGGGAGCCCGGCCGCCTTGCGGGCGTTGCGCCATCGGAACTTCATGGCCAGACCGGCCAGGTGGATGGCCTCGGAGCTCCCGACCGTCGCCGTGCCGACCGAGTCATGATGCTCGTCGGCCCCGAAGAGGCGGCTCAAAATGTTGACGCAGCGGTCCTGCAGCGCCACGGTCTGGGGGTACTCGTCCCAGTCGATGGCATTCTTGTTGGCCGTCTCGGTCATCAGCCGGCCCGCTTCGTCGTCCATGTACGTCGTCACGAACGTGGCCAGATTGAGGGCGGGATTCGCATCGAGAGCGAGCTCGTCGTGGATGAGCTGGTACGCCACCCGAGGCTCCATCGACTCGTCGGGAAGGATGAAGCGCGGGATGGTGTGCTCCATGCCACGGCCGGCGTAGGTCGGCGCGGTTCGGAGGGGAGCCGAATCGAGGGGGACCTTGCGGCTGAGCATGGTCACGGACGCTAACGCAGGTAGCGGGGTCCCCGTCTACAACTCCCGTCGGATTTCTTGGCCGATGAGCTATTCGAGCGTTAGGTGGGGTGAATCCCTTCGGGCATGGCCAACGGATCGCTCACCACGAGCCCAAGGATGTCGATGACCGTCCGCACCGGGGCCGACGGGAGGCCACGCCGCCGTTGCGCCACACCGACCCGACGTCTCGGGAGGCCGTCCAGAGGGATCACGGCAAAGCGCTCACGCAGGTGGCCCGGGACGGCGGTGGCCGGGAGGATGGCCGGCCCGTAGCCGTCGAAGGCCAAGGAGGCGATCATGCGAACACCATCGAGCTCCATGGATGGCCGCAGGACGACCCGGGCCGGCCCGATGGCGCTGTCGATCTCGGACCGCAAAGCGGTTCCGGGTGCGGGGAGGAGAAGTTCTATGTCGGCCAGGCGGCTGAGAGGGAGGGAGCTCTCTTCGGCCAAAGGATGCTCTTTGGGCACCACCAGCACCAGGTCCTCGTCGAAGAGGTGCGCCACGATGACCTCGTCTCCGCTCAAGGGGAGCGTGACGACGGCCAGGTCGAGTTGCCCCGTGGCCAGTTGGAGCTCGAGCTGGGCGCTCGATCCCTCGCCGATATTGAGGTGGATGTGGGGATGGCGTTCCCGCAGCGCATCGAAGAGCTGGGGGACCAACCATCGACCGGTGGTCCCGATCATGCCTAGCCGGACGGTGCCCACCACCTCCTGGCGCAGGGCGGTGACGTCGGCCACCATGTCGGCGAGCTCGTTCATGACCCGCCGCGCCCGGCCCACGACGACCTCTCCCTCTTCGGTGAGGCGGCCGGAGGCGCGGTCGACCAGTTGCACATCGAGCTCGCGCTCGAGCCGGGCCACATGGGCCGAAACGTTGGACTGCACGGTGCCGATCGTGGTGGCGGCGGCCGAGAAGCTGCCGGTATCTGCGATGCCCACGAGCGCTTGCAAGTGTTTCAATTCCATGACAACCCCCAATCCCGGGAATAGGGCTCAGTGCTCGCGGCAGTAATAACATTGATCAGAATATCAGATGAGAGCTATCTTCGGGAGCTGGTTGACAGATTGCACCGAGGGGAGCAAAATAGAGACAGACCACAGGGAACGGAACCCCCCCTCCAGAACCTGATGAGTCTCGAGAAGGGATCGCCACCCCCCCGGCGATCCCTTCTCCTTTTTCCGGGACAGTTGCACTGTCCCGACGGAAGGTCCCGCGGCATCGAGCGCCGGACCCTCCGGGTGGCGGCCCGATGACAGGCGAGCCAGGCCGGGGTTACCGGTCAGTTGGCCTTGGAAGGACGATCGACGTTAGGTTGAATGCGTGCTTTACCAGGCATACCAGCGTCAGCGAGACTTCACCGCCCCGGCCCGGGCTCTGGCCGGCCTGGCCAACTGGACGTTGGACGAATTTCCGGGTGAGTTAACCGACAATCGCTTCGTCCGCCGCATGCATGCCGGCTACGAAATGATCGAGCGGGCGCGCCTGACCCACGAGCGGCCTCCCTTCGGTATCGACCACGTCACCGTGGCCGGCGAGGTGACACCGGTGCGCGAAGAAGTCGTCATGAAGACGCCGTTCTCCTCGCTGCTGCATTTCGCCAAGGACGTCAACGAGCCCCAGCCGGCGGTCCTCCTCGTGGCCGCCCTGGCCGGGCACTTCTCCACGTTGCTGCGGGCCACGGTGCGTTCGCTCCTGCCCGATCACGACGTCTACCTCACCGATTGGCACAATGTGCGTGACGTCGGGATTGAGCATGGCCGCTTCGGCCTCGATGACTACATCGCCACGGTAATCGCCGACTTGGAATACATCGGGCCGGGAGCCCACCTGATGGCGGTGTGCCAACCCTGCCCGGCCGCTCTGGTCGCTACGGCGGTCATGGCGGCGAACGACAACCCGGCCCAGCCGAGGAGCCTCACCCTCATGGCCGGCCCGGTCGACACCCGCGTGAACCCGACCAAGGTCAACGAGTTGGCGCACTCCAAGCCCCTCAGTTGGTTCGAGCACAATGTCATCGCCACCGTTCCGCTGCGCTACCCCGGGGCATTGCGGCGCGTCTATCCCGGTTTCCTCCAGGTAGCCGGATTCGTGAGCATGAACTTGGAACGCCACATTCGTCAGCACGTGAGCCTGTACAACCACCTGGTGCGCGGGGAGGACGCCGAGGCCGACGTCATCGCCGACTTCTACGACGAGTACTTCGCCGTCCTCGACATCGCGGCGGAGTTCTATCTCGAGACCATCGACCGTGTCTTTCAACGGGACCTGTTGCCACAGGGGAAGCTGACATTCGAGGGCCAGCCCGTGGAGCTTGCGGCCATCCGACGTACGGCGCTGCTCACCGTCGAAGGGGAGCGGGACGACATTTGCGGTGTGGGCCAGACCCTGGCCGCCCAGGACCTGTGCACCGGGATCAAGCCGGCCAAGAAGCGCCATCACCTTCAGGCCGGCGTCGGCCACTACGGGGTGTTCAGCGGGTCCCGTTGGGAGCGCCAGATCTACCCGATCGTGCGCAACTTCATTCTGTCCAACCCCTGACTCAGAACTCCATCTCGAGTTCCTCGACGTCGTCGGGCTCGAGCTTCGCCTCGGCGATCCACTCGACCATTTCGGGCGTGGCCAACATGGTCTCGGCGTACTCGGACGCCACGGCGCCGGTTTTCACGTCGTAGGTGGCCAGCCGCGTGCACACCGGGGCGTACATGGCATCAGCCACGGTCCGGTTCTGGCCGAACAGGAAGGGCCCCCCGTACGCGGCCAGGCAGTCGTTCCAGAGCGTTTCGATGCGGTCGAGGTCGGCTTGCGCTCCGGCCCACACCGGGTAGGCCGGATGGTGTGACTTGATGTTCATCGGGAGGGCGGCGCGCAGGTTGGCGAAGCCCGAGTGGATCTCGCCGGAGACAGAGCGACACCAGGCCTTCGCCTTGGGGTCTTCGGGGAGGAGGGAGGTGTCCTGTGACTCGTGCAGATATTCGGCGATGGCCAGGGTGTCCCAGATCACCAGGTCGTCGTGGCGAAGGCGCGGCACCAGGAATGAGGGGGACAGGAGGAGCAGTTCCGCCCGTACGTCGGGGTCGTGGCTGTCGACCACTTCGACCGTGAAGTCCAGACCGGCAAATTTGCACAACAGCCAGCCGCGAAGCGACCAGGCACCATAGTTGCGGCTGTTGATGGTGAGAGTGGCCTGGGACACGGTGGCTCCTTGGGCACCGCGGGGCCGATGCTCCGCGGTGCTATTGCCCGACAAATTACGACATGTCGGGCAATAGCACCAAAGGAGTCAAATAAAAAAATCGAAGAGCGGGCGAACCCGCTCAGATCAGGCCTTCTTGGCGACGGGGGTCGTCACCTTGACGGCGGGCGGAGCGTAGATCTCCACCATCCCGGTCAGGAAGGAGTGCTGAGCTTCGACGAGCTTGTCGAAGAAGCCGAAGGCGAGGTCCAGCGTCTGGGTGGCCGATGGCACCTTGTCGGCGAATGGGATGAGCGAGGGGTCGGGCTTGATGCCGTCGAAGGCGGACGCCGTCGACCGCATGGCGCCGAGCGTCCACGCCTGGCTGGTCTCAACGGCCTTGAGCACGCCGCCTTGGACCTTTTCCGTCATCTCGAGTGCAGTCATCATGAGGGACCTTCCTATCGTTTGTGTGGGATTGTGGGGGTCCTGCATACTATATCAAGCGCAGGCCGGCAACGCAATCGGTCGCTTCAGACGAAACGGGCCCGCAGCGCCTTCTTGTCGAACTTTCCGACCGAGGTGCGGGGCACGGCGTCGATCACTTCGACCCGCGCCGGGAGCTGCCAGCGGGCAAATCCCCCCGTCAGGAGATGGGCGTGCACGTCGTCCACCGACACTTCCGTTCCGGGCTTCAGCACGACGCAGACGAGGGGGCGCTCCTGCCATTTGGGATCGGGCACGGCGATGACGGCCGCTTCGAGCACGTCGTCCATCTGCATGACCCGGTCTTCCATGTCGACCGAGGAGATCCACTCGCCGCCGGACTTGATGAGGTCCTTGGTGCGGTCGGCGATAACGAAGTACCCCCCGGGGGAGCGGATCGCCACGTCTCCGGTCTTGAACCACCCATCCGCCGTGAAGTTCTCGGCCCCGTGCCCATGCAGGTAGCCATCGACGACCCACGGCCCACGCACGGTCAGGTCGCCCATCGAAACTCCATCGGCCGGCACCTCGGCGCCGGACTCGTCCACGACGGCGATCTCCACTCCAGGCAAGGGCAGCCCCGCCTTGGTGCGCACGGCCGACACGATTTCCTCCTCGCTCCAGTCCCGCATGTGTTCCTGGGGCCATGCCATGGAGGCCAACGGTGAGGTCTCGGTCATGCCCCACGCCTGCACGACGAGAATGCCGAACTCTGAGGCGTAGCGTTCGATGAGGGTGCGCGGCGGCTGGGCCCCGCCGCAGACGATGTGACGCAGCTCGGGCAGTCGCTCCTGGCGTCGGGCCAACTCGTCGGCAATGCCCAGCCACACCGTGGGCACGCCGGCCGCCACGGTGACCCTTTCGTCCACCAGCAGGTCGACGAAGGCTTCCGGCTCGAGCGCTCCGGCGAAGAAGACCTGTTTTGCCCCGACCGCGGCGGCCGCGTAGGGCATGCCCCAGGCGTTGGCGTGGAACATCGGTACCTGAGGGAGCACGGCATCTCCGGGCCCGATCGACATGGCGGCGTGCGAGGTCACCGCCATGGCGTGCAAGAAGGTGGAGCGATGGGTGTAGAGCACTCCCTTGGGACGCCCCGTCGTTCCCGACGTGTAACACAGACCCATGGGCTGCTTCTCGTCGATGTCGCGTCGGGGGTAGTGGGTCGACTCGTTCGAGAGGAGATCCTCATAGGCCATGGCCCGGGTCAGCGACGTCTCGGGCACCTTGTCGTCGAGGACGATCACGTGGGGCGGTGGCGATGCCAGGTGCGCAAAGGCCTGCTCGAGGAGCGGAAGGAGGTCGGCGTCCACCAGCATGGCCCGGTCATCAGCGTCCTCAATGAGGTACGCCAATTCCTCGGCAGAGACGCGGAGGTTGAGCGTGTGCAAGACCCGCCCGGTGCAAGGGACGGCGAAATACGCCTCGAGGTGTCGGAAGCCGTTCCACGCCAATGAGGCCACGCGGTCCCCAGCCCCGAGTCCGAGGTTGTCGAGGGCGTGCATCAGCTGCTGGGTGCGGCGGCCGAACTCGGCGTAGGTCAGCCGCGTGATCTCACCTGAGGGGGAGCGACTGACGATCTCCGCCTCGGGGGCATACCTCGGTGAGTGCTCGAAGAGGAGCCACGAATTCAGTGGCGTCTCCATCATCGGACGGCCCTCCGACGACGCCGGCGTCTCAAGGAGCCATCACGTAACGGCCCGGGGCGGCTTCGCCGGGTGGATGTTCCACACTGCCGAGCGAGCTGGGCGCTCGGTGGCGCTCTCCCGAACGGGCCGCCGCCCAGAGCGCCCAGGGCTCCCACCACGAACCAGTGACGGCGGACGCCGTGGTGAGCCATTTGTCGGGATCGGGGTCGGTGGCCTCGGCCGTGGCCACCGTCATCCTGGGATTGCCCGGGGGGTTGACGAGGGCCTGGATATGCCCCGAGGACGAGAGGGCGAATCGACTGTTCCCACCCAGGATCTGGGTCGTGGCGTAACAGGCCTTCCAAGCGGTGAGATGGTCGGTGCGAGCACCCACCACGAACGAGTCGCACTCCACCTTGCTCAGATCGACCGGGTTCCCGTGCACCAAGAACTCGCCCTTGGCCAACGTGTTCTGCATGAACAGGTCGAGAAAATCGGCGTGCAACGCGGCGGGCAGCCGGGTGGAGTCGGCGTTCCAGGAAAGCACGTCGAACGTGGGCGGCTCCTCGCCCATCAAGTTGTTGTGGACCCAGTAGTTCCAGATGAGGTCGTTGGGGCGCAACAACGAGAAGAGGGCCGAGGCGGACGATCCCGAGAGCACGCCGCCACGCTTGGTGGAGCGCAGGGAATTGTCGACGATGGCGGGACTGGCGAGCATGCCGATCATTGTCGGGACGGTGAAGTCGAGGAGCGTGACGGCAAAGGTGGCGCAGTTGACCAACGTGTCCTGGGTCGATGCCAGGTGACCGAGCAGCGCCGCCGTGGTGATGCCGCCGGCACACAGCGAGACGGTGTTGACCTGTGCGGTGCCGGCGATAGCGCAGGCGGCCTGCAGCGCTTCACGTTCTGCGTCGATGTACGTGTCGAGCTTCCAGTCCCGGTGTTCCTCTGTCGGGTTGCGCCAACTGATGACGAACATCTGGAAGCCCTGCTGTACGCAGTACTCGACGAAGCTTCGACCGGGGGCCAAGTCCATGAAGTAGTACTTGTTGATCTGCGGTGGCACCAAGACGATGGGGGTGCGGTACACCGTCTCGGTGCTCGGCGTGTACTGCAAGAGCTCGCACACTTCGTTCCGAAAGACGACGGCACCGGGAGTGATGGCAAGGTCACGCCCGACCTGCAACGTGTCTCGGTTGACCGAGCGCGGGAAACCCTTGTTGGTCAAGAGGTCGCGTGAGAAGTTCTTCAAGCCTTGCGCGACGCTGCTCCCGCCCGTCTCATAGGCGCGCTCCAAGACGTCGGGGTTGAGCACCGGGACATTGGTCGGGGCCAGGGCGGCCGTCAGCAAGATGGTGGCGAGTTTCGCCCGTTCGGCCGCCCGCCATTCCAGGTTGGCGTCGTCGACCAGATCGAGGGCGGAGCGGCTGCAGGCGAGATACGCCTGGCACAGGCGTCGATAGAACGGGTTCTCCTTCCAGGCCCGGTTTTCGAAGCGCCAGTCCTTGGCCTCGGGGACGATGTCCGAACGTCCCGCCACCACCTTGGTCATTTCGACGCCGAGTCCGGCCAGCCGTCGAGGCATGGTCTTCGTGGCCGTGCGCCCACCCACCTGAACCAGGGCCTCAGCCAGCCCGAGCGGATCAATCCGCCCCAACACGTTTTTCGGTTTGAGGACCGACCCGGCCCGCTCGAATCCCAACCATTTCGGCATGGCAACCCCTTCGACTTCACGAGATCAAAGCTCATCGCCAGTCAAGCACACAGCCAGGCAAAACGGAACAAACTCGGCGATAGAGTCTCGTGGTGGACGAGAAGCCTCCCGGCGACGGGCCGTGGGACGCCTTTGGGAACTATCTGCGCAACCAACGGCATCTGGCGCAACTGAGCTTGCGACAGCTGGCGGACCTCACCAATGTATCCAACCCCTATCTCAGCCAGATCGAACGGGGACTGCATAAGCCGTCCATTGCCATCATCAAGGCCTTGGCGACGGCGCTCAATCTCTCGGTCACCGATCTGCTGGCCCACGCGGCGGACATCGATTCCGACGAGGTCCCCACGACGACCACCCCGGGAGCCATCCGCAACGACCCGCTGCTCAACGAGACCCAGAAGAGCGCTCTGCTCGCCGTCTACCGTTCCATGGTCGAGACCGTCCCTGAATAAGCGCGCGACCCGTCCCGGCCATGGCCACGGCCGGGGCGGCGAATCGGAGGTTTAGGCTGACGACGCCATGGCCCAAAGCGCCGTTTTCATAGATCTCGATCGCACGCTCCTCTCACGTGCATCGGGCCAGGCGCTCAATAAGGCGCTGATGGACGAGGGTGTCTTGCCCCCGGGACGCTCGCTGCCCGGCGACACGTTTCTCTACGCCGTCAACGACCGCCTCGGAGAGAATCTCTTCTCCATGGGACTCGTCCGAGCGGCCGCCCGGGTGGCCAAGGGATGGCGACAGAGCATGGTGCAGGCGGCGGGCCAGAGGGCGGTGGCCGACCTGAGCGAGTTGGTGGCTCCCTTTGCGCCCCAATATCTCGAGGCCTTCCGCGCCGATGGTCATCTGCTTGTGTTGGCCACGACCACCCCGGCCGACATGATCACCCCGTTTGCACACGCCATGGGATTCGACGCCGTCATCGCCACGACATACGAGACCAAGGACGGACGGTATACGGGTCGCCTCTATGAGGGCTTCGTGTGGGGGACGGGCAAGTTGAGGGCGGTGCGACAGTGGTGCAAGGACAAGGGAATCGACCTGGGCCAGTGCCACGCCTGTAGCGACAGCGTGTTCGACACACCGCTTCTGGCCAGCGTGGGCTTCCCCCACGCCGTCAATCCAGATCCCTCGCTGACCCTCATCGCCACGGCGCGCCGTTGGCCGGTCGAGCACTGGGACCGGCCGCCGGGGGTTCCGAGCCTGGTGGGATTCGAGCCGTATCACTTGCTGCGACCGTTCGTCCGGCCCACCTCCTTCCCCTACGCCCGCTTCGCCATCTCCGGCCTGGAGAACATTCCGTCGAAGGGGCCGGTCTTGTTGGCCGCCAACCATCGAAGTTACTTCGACGTGGCGGCACTGGCCCTCGTCGCCGCCCGGATCGGCCGTCCCGTCCGCTTCCTGGGCAAGAAGGAGATCTTCGAGGCGCCGGTGGTGGGCCTCATCGCCCGGTCGATCGGAGGCATCCCGGTCGACCGGGGGAGCGGATCTGATCAACCCTTACGGGCGGCGGAGGCGGCTCTGCGGGCGGGCGAGGTCGTCGTGGTGCTGCCGCAGGGCACCATCCCTCGGGGTGCCGATTTCTTCGACCCCGAGCTCAAGGGAAAGACCGGGACGGCGCGGTTGGCTGCCTCGACCGGGGCCGTGGTGGTGCCGATCGGGTTGTGGGGCACCGAGAAGGTCTGGCCCCGCTCGGCCCGGATGCCCGACTTCACCTTGGTTCGCCATCCTCCGCAGGTGACGGTCCGCGTCGGTCGTCCCGTTTCGCTCACTCGGCGCGATGCGGTGGCCGATACGTGGGCGATCATGCAAGCCATCTCGGACCTGCTGCCCGAGGAGTCCAACGTGGCGCACCAGCCGACGGCAGAAGAGCTGGCGCGCACCAAGCCCCCTTCGTGAGGTATCGCCTCGCCATCCTCATCACGCGCGCCGTCAATGCGACGTCGCGCCGTCTCGGGCGGGGACAGGGCACCGTGGCCGGAGGTCGCTCCGGTCTCAAGGTCGACCCGCGGTTGCTCCAGCGCTTGACGGCCAAACTCGATGTGTCGTTGGTGACGGGCACCAATGGCAAGACGACCACCACGCGCTTGCTGACGGTTGCCCTGGGTGTCGACGGCGCCCGGGTGGTGAGCAACGAGACCGGATCCAACATGCCGCCCGGGCACGTGGCGGCGCTGGCGGGCGACCGGTCGGCCACCCGGGCCGTGCTCGAGGTCGACGAGATCTATCTGCCCCGCGTACTGGCGGCCACGAAGCCCACGTGCGTCGTGCTGCTCAACCTCTCGCGCGATCAGCTGGATCGCACCAACGAGGTTCGCATGGTGGCCGGCAACTGGCGCGCCGCGCTGGCGGCGGCTCCGCACGTGACGGTCGTGGCCAACGCCGATGACCCGCTCGTGGCCTGGGCCGCCGGAGCGGCCGCCGAGGTGCGCTGGGTCGCCGTCGGCTTGGGCTGGCAGCTCGATGCCGCGGGCTGCCCCTCGTGCGAAGGCCGCATCGCCTTCACCCCTGACGGCTCGTGGAAGTGCGTGAGCGGCTGTGGTTTCACCCGGCCCGACCCCGTCGTCACGTTGACCGCCACTGATCATGGGACCACCTACCACGCCGTCTGGGAGAGTGGTCGGTCCCACGAGATCACCCTGAAGCTGCCCGGTCGCTTCAACTACGCCAACGCGCTGATGGCGGCCATGGCGGCCGAGAGCCGGGGGATCGATGCCGCCTCGACCCTGACCGCCATGGGCACCGTCGGGGAGGTGGCCGGCCGGTTCACCACCCGTGTCGTGGCAGGGGTGCCCGTGCGCCTGATGCTGGCCAAGAATCCGGCTGGTTGGAGCGAGCTTCTCGACCTGGTGGCGGAGGACGACGGGCCGATCGTGATCAGTATCAACGCGCGGACGGCCGACGGAGCCGACCCGAGCTGGCTGTGGGACGTCCCCTTCGAGCGCCTCGCCGCCCGCGTGGTGGTGGCTACCGGTGACCGTTGCCGTGACCTGTCGGTGCGCCTGCGCTACGCCGGCGTGCGCCACGTGATGGAGCCGAACCCGGTCGCCGCCCTCCAGAATGCCGCGACGGGAATCGGGGGTGACGCCAACGCCAATGACGTGGACGTCATCGGTAACTACACGGCCTTTGGCGAGCTGCTCGGTGCCCGGCTGTGACCGCACCCCTTCGCATCGCCGTGGTGTACCCCGATCTGTTGGGAACCTACGGGGACGGTGGCAACGGGCTCATCTTGGCCCGCCGCGCCGAATGGCGGGGCTTCGAGGTCGAGCTGATGCAGGCGGCGTCGGATGTTTCGCTGCCCGAGGCCGACATCTACTCCCTGGGTGGCGGCGAGGACGGTCCCCAGGTGCGCGCCGCTCGTTCGCTGATCGAGGACGGCACATTGCGTCGTCGGGCGGCCGAGGGGGCGGTGGTCCTCGCGGTGTGTGCCGGTTATCAGATCGTCGGCAACAGCTTCCCGGGCGCCGATGGCGCGGCCCACGCCGGGGTCGGCCTGCTCGATATCGACACGGTGAAAGGCGTCGGGCCCCGTGCGGTGGGCGAGGTCGTGGCACAGGCGACCGGCGCCACGTTGCCCGCGTTGACCGGTTTCGAGAATCACGGAGGAACGACGACTCTGGCGCCGGGCGCCGTTCCTCTGGGCCAGGTCAGTCGGGGCATCGGCAACGGTGACGGATCGGGCACCGAAGGGGCGATCGCCGGCCATGTGCTCGGCACCTACCTGCACGGTCCGGTGCTGGCCCGCAATCCGGCCCTGGCCGACCTTCTCTTGGGCTGGGCACTCCGAACCGAAGAGTTGCCGCCTCTCGAAGATGGGCCCGAGGAGGCGCTGCGTCACGAACGCCTCGGGGCGGCGGGCGCAACGGGCCGTGGCCGAAACGGCGTGCGTCGACGACGTCGGCGTTAGCGCGTCAACAAAAGACAGCCGGTAATGGGCCCGGCGCCTACCGTGGCCACCGCCACCTCGGCGCCCGCGACCTGACGCGCCCCGGCTTGATGACGCAGCTGAAGTACCGCTTCAAGGAGGATCCAGTACCCGTGCATACGGCCGGCCGAGAGCTGACCCCCATAGGTATTGAGAGGAAGCTCGCCTTCTAGCGATATGCGAACACCACCCTCTACGAAGGGGCCCGACTCACCCTCGGCACAAATGCCGAGCGCTTCGAGCCAGTCCAGGGTGACAAAGGTGAAGCCGTCATAGAGCTCGGCCACGTCGATGTCGTCCGGCGTGAGGTTGGTCTGGCTCCACATCTCGGCTGCCGCCTCCACCGACGACATTTTTGGGTAGTCGGGCCGTTGGTCCCACCCGCCGGCCGGAGAGCCGCCCCCCACGGCCTCGATGTGGATGGCGTGGTTCTTGCCGTCGGCGGCGAAATCCGAAGTTGAGACGACCAGTGCGATGGACCCGTCTATCGGCACGTCACAGTCCAAGAGTCCGAAGGGATCCGAGATCATCCGCGCGTTGAAATAGTCGTCGAGCGTGATCGGATTTCGATACGCCGCGGTCGGGATTGAGGCCCGCGTTGCGCCGGCTGTTGACGGCGACCCACCCGAGTTGTTCCCGGGTCGTCCCATGGAGGTACATGTGACGTTGGCAGTGCATGGCCATCCAGTTGGCGGCCGAATAGGCGTGCATGGTGAGGAGAGTGCCGACGCCCTCCATTCCCGGAAACGAGGCGGGGCCTCCCGAGTCTTGCGCTGCGTCGTCTTGCGCTGCTTCGCCCTGGAAGGCACTGCCGCCGACCATGTTGACGGTTCGGTAGACGAGGACGTGTCGCGCTGCGCCGTCCGCGACGGCCTGGCACGCCGCAAAAAGGGGCGCCAGCAAGCCACCGCTCTCGACGCCCTTATTGCGCCAACGCGTCGTGACGCCGAGGTGTGTGGCGATCCCCGGAACCTCCATGCCGCCAACGGTGACGACGGCGTCGATCTGCGACGCATCGAGACCGGCATCCGCCATGGCCGCGTGCGCCGCCGTGGTCGTGAGGACACTGCCCGAGATCCCGGTTCTTCGCCCGATCGTCGACATGCCAACGCCCGAGATGATGGCACCACGGCCCCCTTGACCACGCACCACGCCAACCTAGCGCCGTGTGCGTACGATGGCTCGGTGGAGACCGCACCCCCCTGGCGCATGCCGCCAGCGATCTCTGACCTCAATCGGCCCTTTTGGACCGGTGGCCGCGCCGGACAGCTCCTGATCTCGCGCTGCACGTTGTGTCGAGAGTGGTCCCACCCGCCGGCGCTCGTCTGCGTGGCGTGCGGGGGGGATATGGCCCCGCATCCGGTCAGCGGGCGGGGATCGGTCTTCACGTTCACCATCAACCGTCACGCGTTCAATCCCGCTCTGCCCGTGCCATACGTGATCGCCATCGTCGAACTGGTCGAGCATTCGAGTCTGCGGATCACGTCGAACCTCATCGAATGTGACCCCGGGGAGGTATCCATCGGCTTGCCGGTCGTGGTCACGTTCGAACAGGCGGGCGAGGCCTGGGTGCCGCTCTTTAGGCCGGATCACACCATGCCGATGGCCTCCGTAGGCTGATCATCGGTGCCGATGAGATCCGTGCCGATGGACCGTCCTTACGACATGCCTGATACCGAATACCGCACGAAGAACTTGGCCGACCTCTATCACCTCGCCCCATTGGACTGGACGGATGTGTGTCGGACCCTTGCGTCAAACGTGGACCAGGAGCCGGGCACCGGCGGCCCCGATCACCACACGTTCTGGTTGTCAACCGTAGATGCCGACGGTCGGCCCCACATGACTGCCGTCGGCGCATTCTGGCTCGAGAATCGTTACTACTTCACGGGGAGTCCGCGCTCTCGCAAGATTCGCAACGTCGAGCGCGATCCGCGCTGTGCCTTTGGTGTCGCGCTCGACGGGTATGACGTCGCACTTGAAGGGCGGGCCATTCGTATCACCGATGACGCGGCACTGCATCGCTTGGCCGAGGTCTTCGCACAGGGCGGTTGGGCCCCGTCCGTGGCCGACGGAGGATTCACCCACGAGTACAGCGCCCCGAGCGCCGGCCCGCCGCCATGGTATGTCTACGAATTCACGCTCGACGACGCGTACGCCGTGGCGACAAAAGAGCCTGGTGGAGCCACCCGATGGACCTTCTGATTACGTCTCTTCTTTGTGCGCCGCTGCCACGAGTGCGTCGGTGAGCGTCTCGATCCCGCGCGAAATTTCCAGCCAGCTCGGCGCCGAGGGAATAGCGCGACGCCAACGCGTCCGATGAGACATAGGACACGTTGGTCTGGCCCTCGTCCGACCACATCAGCACCTTGAGGGGGAGGTCCAGGGCAGCCAAGGGTGCGGCCTGCATCACGGGTGTGCCACCGGCCGGATTTCCGAACAGCACGAGAATCGTGTCGCGCAGGTGCATCCCGACACGCCGGGCCTCGGCGCTTTGATCGATCACCGAGAAGACCTTGAGACCCTGGTCGACGAGAAGCTTGGTGAACAACGACGCGGTCTCGGCCACCGATCGGGGACTGAGCTTCGTCACGACGTCACCTTCGATTTGGTCCATCTGGCGCCTCGTTATTCGGGCCAGCCGGCGCCATCGCCCGGTGGCCTCGTGTCGAGAGCCCAGGCCCGGCGCCACGCCGGGGCGTCCGGCCCCCGGTGGGCCCGCTCCGCTCCTTCGGTGGGATCGACCACGCTGACATCCCGCCGAGCCCGCCACCAATCGGCGTGCACCTCGCGTGAGAGGTTCGCCACCGCCCCCTCGATGCGAGCGGAGAAGCGATGGGCATTCTCTCCCTCGTCGGGGGTGAGTGGCGCACCATAGAGAACCGAGATCGGCGATCGCCGAAGCTGGCCGCCGCGACGTCCCTCGGTTCCCGAACCACCGGGTGCACGGGCGCCCTCGTCGGCGATCTTCGGGAGGACATGGCGGGTGCCGTGAAGGTAGACCGGTACCACCGGACAGCCAGTGCGACGGGCGAGGTACGCAGCGGCGCCCCCGAATGGTTGGGTCCAACCATCGGGAGACCGTCCACCCTCGGGAAAGATGACCAGGTTCCAACCCTCATCGATGAGCTCGGCCAAGGTATCGAGCGACTGGCGATTCACCTTTCTTCGTTCGAAGGGGATGGCGGCCAGCGCAAACGACCAGAGTACCGACTTCCAGGTGCGATCGAAGAAGTAGTCCGAAGCCGCCGCCACAACCGTGTGGTGACGGAACTCGACGGGAAGATTGGTCAAAAGGAGGGGGGTATCGACATGACTGGCGTGATTGGCGGCGAAAATGACCGGGCCCTCCACGTGACGCAGGTGCTCGAGGCCACGCACTGTGGCGGGGGCGACCAGGCGAGCAAAGGGCCGGGCCAGGTTGTCCATCACCATGGCGCGGGCGAGGCGAGCGGGGTAGCGCCGGGACCATTCGTGGTCGTACTCGAGCCCGATCTTTCGCTCGGGATCGGGGCGCTCAACCGTGGCGGGCCACGATGGAGCCGCCAGGGGAAGGCGGAACGCCCGTGCTCGCCCGAGTACCGACCGTGCCCTCGTTCCCGCGCCCGTGCCCGTGCCCGTTCCCGCCATCAGTGCACGTCCGCCATCATGATGGGTGGCGCGTGCAGGTGGGTCAGGGTGGGGGAGGGGCCCACCACATCGCTCGCAATTTCCAAGGCATCGTTCAACGATGAGGCGGGTGAGAATCCGAGCCGGCGTACGGCCTTGGCATCACCACCGACGATGATCACGCGTCCGAGATGCTCCAGCGCGTGGGCGCACCAGTACCACATGTAGAAGGGGTGCACACCGTGATACGCGTGTCCGGTGCGGTAGAGATGGATGTACCAAGGGTCGGTGGCGAAGGACTCCTCGAACTGTTTGTGAATGGCGACCGGATCGACGGTGTGGGTCAGGACCTGCTCGTAGAAGTCGATGTAACTCGGGTGGTGACCCGGATGGAACTCGGGACGGGTCGGGTGTCGCAGAATGAGGACGCCGCCCTCGCGCACCAGCGGTTTGCCCCGGTACAGGTTGAAGAAATAGCCCAACCCCAGGCAGGCCACCAGGATCGGATTCATGATCGAGTTGACGTTGTAGGGGCAGATGTAGGGGAGCCCGAGGGTGAGGATGTCGGTCTGTCCCTGCACATCCACGCCCTGCTGCTTCCACACGTTCTCCGTTGTGATGGCATGGACCGCTTCAACTTCCCCGGCCTGGACGGACGTCATGGCGTGCGGGGATTCGATCGAGTGGAAGATCTGGCGGGCCAGGCGCGGCGGCACTCCCTTGAGAGAACGTGACGTGGCGGCGTACGTGGCGCGGTCACGCAGGTTCCACTCCCATTCGCGTTTTTGCAGGAAGGCGAACGAGGAAGGGAAGGTGTCGGTGTTGAGGGTGGTCTCGATCTGGAAGATCTTCACGCCGGCCTCGGCAATGAATCTCCCCATGCGCCAGTTCGAACTGTGCAATTCCGATGCGGGAGCATCCATGAACGATCGCGAGTGCTGCATCGTCTGGGGATTGTGGTGATGGCGCAGCGACCGATAGCTGGCCAGTCCGGTGGCCACGCTCTTGTGTCCACCGTCCATGGCCACCAGGTTGATGTTGACGTAGATCAAGAGGTCCGAGGTGGCGGCCCGCTTGTTGATCTCAATGTCCTCGCCCAAGTCGGTTTGTCCGAGATGAATGAGGTTGTCGGGATCTTCGGCATCGTGCTGGGTCAGGAGCCCGCTGGGGGCGAAGGCGTCGTAGACCCGGTCACCTAAGGCGTGCCGCAACTCGCCTTCGGTCATCCTGCGGTGCAGCGCCGAGCGCGGCGATCAGCATCACGTCATCGACACCGGCATCGGCGGCCATGTCGAGAACGGTTTCGATGACCATCTGGCGGATATCGGGTGCCTCCATCGGGGGGAGCGGGAGCGAGATGTCGTCGAAGCAGATCGTCAGTTTCATGCCGGCATGGAGCAACGCCGGCAAAGGGTCGCGGTCACCGACGGGATGCAGCAGGGCATGGCGAATGGCGCCGTAGGGATCGTCGAGCGCCTTCATCGGCTCGGGGGCGTAAATCACCCGACTGCCCTCGGGCAGCGTTTCCAGCGTGAAACCCTCGCCGTTCCAAAACAGGGTCGGCGGCGTGGATTTGTCAACCTCGAGCACGAAACCGGGGCGGCGGCTCATCGGGTGTGTCCTTTCCTGATGTCAAAAGCGATCTTGACGGCGCCTCGCCTGCCGGCCGCGCCGGCATGCGCCACTGCTTCTTCGAAGCGTTCCAGTGGGTAGGTGGCGGAGATCAGTCGCCCGGTCGAAGCCGCAGCCACCACTTCGAAGGCCAGGTCGAACGTGCTCACTTCCGCCGGTTTGGCGGCGGCCTTCCTTCGGGCGCCTGGGCTGGCAGCCCTCGGAACCCCCGCAGCCCCTGCGACCGTCTCGGTTCCGTAGGCGTACGCCCCGGCCAGACGGATCTCGCGTTGCCACAACGGAGCCAGGTCGATCGTGATCTTGCCGGGCATGCCGACCAGGGCCACGGTGCCGCGTGGGCGGACCATGGACAAGGACTGGCTGATTGATTCGGCGCTGCCCACGCAATCGATGACGATGTCGGCACCGCTCGAGAGCGTGGCCGTCTCGCCGGCGGCACCGCCGAAGGAGAGCGAATGGGTGTGGCGGCGCACGGCGCGCGGCAATTGGTCTGCCGGGAGGGCCTCGGTGGCCCCGAACTCACGGGCCAGGCGTTGTTGATGGGCGTACTTGGCTCCGACCAGCAAGGCACGCGGCGTCGGGCATCGACCCGTGGCGGCAAGGTGTGCCAACGCAGCGGTGACCGTGAGGCCCAGGGTGCCCGCCCCGAGCACGGCGACCACATCGCCGTCGCGGATGCCCGCGCCGAGAACGGCATGCACGCCACAGGCCACGGGCTCGGTTGTCACGGCATCGGCGTCGCTGAACTCCGGCGGCACGGCGAAAAGTTGGCTGGAGTGCGCCACCAGACCTGTCGTCGACCATCCGCCACCCGTATCGGCGCAGAACCCGGTCTGCAGGCCGGGTCGGATGTGCCCGAAGGCGAGATACCCACAGTTCCCGACGTGCCCGGCCTGGCATGCGGCGCACGGAGGGTGGATGCCGCGCGTGGCGCAGCCGAGCACCGGCTGGAGCACCACCCGGGAGCCGGCCGCCAAGACCGACCCGTCGGCAACGACAGCATCGGCGGAAAGCACACCGACCACTTCGTGACCGGGCACGAACGGAAACGAGACGATCTCTTCGAAATAACGCGAGCTGCGGCCATCGAGGGTCGACAGGTCCGAGCCGCAGATGCCGGCCAGCAGTGGGTCGACATGTACCCAGCCCTGGCCCGGTAGCGGGGGGGCATCCTGCTCGACGAGACGGAGCGGCCCGACGCCGGCACCGCGGCCGGAGCCGAAGCTCGATGCGATGCGCGCCGCCGCAAAGCGAGGCAGTGAGCGCTCGAAGAGGAGGGTGCTCACGTTGGTCGTCTCACTTGGCGATCACTGCTCTCGGCGATTTCACGTCGAAGGGACCCAAGGGCAACGGTCGGTGTGATCCCCCTTGGGCCTTGGCCCAGTGCTCCACGTGCCACCCTCGGCGACGCGCGATGGCGGCCAACCGTGCCTCAGGGTTGACGGCGACCGGGAAGCCGACGGCTTCGAGCATGGCCAGATCACTGGAAGAGTCGGCATAGGCCACCGACTCCTCCAGTGAAAGATCGTGCGCCTCGGCGTAGTCCGCCAGCACGAGGGCACGTGCCTCGCCGATCGGAGGAAGGTTCGTGAGATGCCCCGTCAGAAGCCCGTCCCGCACGTCCATGTGGGCACAAACGATGTCGTCGAACAAGGGCCGTACGGGCTCGATGATGAAATCCAGGGCGCCCGTAATGAGCAAGGTGCGGTGGCCGAGGGCCCGATGCGCGCGGACCCGTGCGAAGCCCTCAGGAAAGGAACGGGTCAGGAGTTGGCGGTGGAACAGCTCCCACGCATCTGCTCGCAACTGCTCGATCGGCGCATTTTCGAAACGCCGGTAGAAGGAGCGTAAGAAGTCGCCCCGGTCTCGCCGGTCGAGGGCCAGCAACGAGGGGGCTTGGCGGACGAGCTCGGCCACGAACTTGGCCCGACGGCCCACGGGCAGGTGACGACTGGCCAACCAGGCGTAGGTATCGACGACATTGGAGGCCATCAATGTGTGTTCCAGGTCGAACACGGCCAGATGGCGATCGGCCGAGAGGATGGCACGGCGCGCTCGCTCGGGGCGCTTCTCCACGACCGAGCGCCCCGGGGTCGTGCGCACGCGGGCGTGCTCGACCACGGAGGGGAGATGGACGTCGTGTACGTAGTGGTCCCAGTCGATGACCCCGGGATCGAAGCAGAACGTTGCATGGTCTTCGGCGTCGAAGGTGTCCCATAACGCCAATAGCCGATCGACGCGGTAACGGGCGTCGGTCTCGGTGTAGGCCCCGTAGAGCTCGACGTAGCCCAGGGCGCGCTTGGCCAGCGCATGACGGTCCTCAATGCGCGCCGCCAACTCGGCTTGCTTGCCCCGTACTGGGAGCGACGTCAAGAGTCGCTCGGCCACCGTCATGGCCTGGTCGGCGCGCCGGAGTTGGCGCTGCACCCGCCCGCGGCCGGGGAACGACCACTCGGGCACGCTGATGGGTTGACCCCGCTCGTCGTAGAGCGGGTGTCGGCTGAACCAGTCCTCGCACAGTTCAACCAAGTGGCCGTAGGGGAAGGGGTTCCGCACGCCCGAGGCCACGTGGTAGACCGACGGCCCGTCCGGATCGGGTCCGTGGGCCGCAACGCCCAGGATGGCGGCGACGACGAGGTCGACCGGAATGACGTCGATGATGCCCTCGGGCACGCCGGGGAATTCACGCAGAAGCCCGCGGGCGTAGGAAATGATGATCGGCTCGGCCATCCGAAAGCCGCGGATCCACCCGGGGCGGGGCTCGGCCAGGGCGGACTCAATGATGGAAGGCCGGACGAAGGTGATTGGCAACTGCCCGGCCCACTCCTGCACCAGTACCCGCTCGCCCATGGCCTTGGTGAAGGGGTAGGCGTCGGGCCAACCGAGCGAATGGGCCCGGGCGGTCCCGGCATCCACCAGTTCGGTGCGCACCCACTCTTCGCGGATCTTCTCGGCCCGGGAGGCAATCAGGTGATCGCCGGCTCCACCGATTTCGCTGCGGGCGTCCTTGGTGAACGCCGTCAGGCGTTCGGGCCGACGTGAGGCCGCTTGGAGGTCGTCCCGCAGGCGACGGGCGGCGGTGACCTCTTCTTGCCAATCGATGTCCAGCGTGAACCGATTCTCGGACAACAGTTCTTCTTTGGCCTCGCCCTGATGCGTGCTGGCCACATAGGCCGTGGAGACCGAGATCAGGTGCGCAGCCGAACCCGTGGCCACCATGGCCTCGGCCACCCGGGCCGGACCGAGCAGATTGATCTCGACCGCCTGGGTCAGGGGGGCGTCGAAGGAGACGGTGGCGGCCGAGTGGACCACGATGTCACTTCGTGCGAGAGCGGCTCGCCCCTCGTCATCGAGGCCCAGGCCGTCTTGTCCGACGTCGCCGGCAACGGCGCGAACTCGGCGTGCCACCTCAGGGACGAAGGAGTCGCCGAGCTCGGAACGAAGGCGGTCGAAGCAGTCATTTCGGATGATCTCGCGGGCCAGTCGGGCCGCAGCATCAGCCCTTCGGCCGGGGCGAACCAGTACGGTGATTTCGGCTTCGGGAACGCAGCGGAGGATGCGTTCGACCAGCGCAGTGCCCAAAAAGCCGGTGGCACCGGTAATGAAGAAATGCTTCGCACGGAGGTCCTGGCCGATTGGCACGGGGAATTGTTTACCATCCGTCGGCGAATCTGTCTACCATTTGGTAAGTGAGCACGTCAACGAGGTCCGGTCATGACTCCGCCGCCGATGCCGCGCACCCCTCGACGAGCGATCGCATCCTCAATGCGGCCCTCGCTTCGTTTGCCACGCGGGGCTATGACGCAACATCGCTGGACGCGCTGGCCAAGGGTCTCGATCTGACAAAGCAGAGCATTCTCTACTGGTTCCCGTCGAAGGAAGCGGTGCTCGAGGCCGTCATTGCGCGGAGCGCAGCGGACTTGTCCGAAGCACTCGAGACTGCGCTGCGCCGTGCCGGGGGCGGATGGGTGCGCATCGAAGCGGTTGTTCGTTCGGTCTTCCGGCTGGCGGCGCGGCAGCCCGAACTTCTCGGATTGCTGCGGGAGGTATCGAGGCTGGGACCTCCCGCGGCCACGCAAATGACGGTGGCCCTCGAGCCGCTGGTACGTCGAGCCTCGGCTGTTCTTGGAAGCTGAGATGGATGCAGGCACCATGCGCCGGCATGACCCCCGTCTTCTCCTGCTGGCCATTTACTCCACCGTGATCGGCATGGTCACCGAAGTCGAAGTACTGCGTGCCCTGGGAGAAGAGCCGACCGCTCGCTCGCTGGTGCGGCGGCGCACCGACGTGCTGGCGCTTTTGCGCTCCGCCCTGGTCATTCCAGCATCGGAGCAGTAACTACTCCGTCGGCTTGCTTACCTTCTTGCGTGGTGCAGCCTTGGGCGTATAGCGCTTGTTGGCCGTCGGTGGCTTGTGACCCGTTGGGGTGACCGGCGTGCGTACCGCCTGCTTGCGCTCCCGACGCGGCGGCCGGGTGGCGGCTACGCGGGCCGCAGATTTGGCATTCGCGATACCGAACTTCTGGATTCGGTAGGCCCGCAGCATCAGCCATGCCCCCAGAATGATCAAGGCAAATCCGAGCGGGACGAAGACGAGAGCGAAGGCGAAGCCATTGATAAGGAACGCGAACACAACGAGTGTGCGCCGCCTCCGCCGTAACCCTTCAAAACCCAAGAGGCAGAAGCCGAAAACGATGGCCCCCACGAGCAGATACGTGCCCGAAATGGGTACCAAGTGCGTGTGGCTGACACCGTGGACCTTCTCGGTGACCTTCTTGGTCGGGTGATGGATGGCCAGGTAGGCGATGATGATGGCCCCGATGACGGCGGCAATAGCCAGCCCGGCCTTTGACCATTTGATCTCGGTGGCGTCGAGCGAGGTCATAGCGGCGCGGCGATCCTCTGGGCTGAGGACTTCGTTGGGGTCCCCGCCCGACCCGTCGGCGGCTGGTCCGACCGCTGCTCTTGAGGCCGGCCGACTCGGGCGTGCGAACGCGCCGGAGAACGCCCCAGACAGACGCTGGCTCACCGTCGGGGACCCTGCGTCGTCATCGCCACTCGAGGAGCTCGTCATGTAGGGACGAGGGTACTTGCCTCACCTGTGGCACCCAAGTCGCCGAATCCTCCTCGGAATTCCCGGTACAGGGATAGGTTCCTTGCGAGCGTTTCCGACGTCCAGACCAGAATCCGCAAGCCGAGTCTGGGGTTCGCCGGCATGCAGGAGGATCAGCAATCCAAAGGGGGGGCGCGACACGGTAGGGTTTGCACCCCTGTGCGCTCTACATTGGAGGCCCAGGCAGGCAGTTCACCCGAAAGGGCGCTTAGCTCAGCTGGTTAGAGCGCAGCCTTCACACGGCTGAGGTCGTGGGTTCGAGTCCCGCAGCGCCCACCCTGTTCTCCCAGGTCAGAGGCTTGCGGTTCCACCTCGGACACGGTGTCCGACTCCGGCGTGCGCGCTACGTGCGCGATCGAAATCGGGTTTTGGCGCGCACGTAACTCATTTTCGGGTCCACTCGGCCCATCCGGCGGTTCGTCGTCGGCGTCGACGGCGTCATCGGACACCCCGTCAGCCAGCAAATCGAGGGCATCGTTCAGCCGTTGCTCGGAGCCCGGGAAGAGGTGTCCGTAGCGGTCGAGCGTGAAGCTGACCGACGTGTGCCCGGCCCGGGTCGCCGCCTCCTTCGGGTTGGCTCCGGCAGCAAACCACAGCGCCACGGCGGTGTGCCGGAGGTCGTGCGGTCGGAGGTGCGCCAGACCGGCCCCCCGGACCGCCGGGGCCCAGAACCTCCGCCGCCACACGTTGAGTTGCACCGGACCTCCCTCGGGGGCGGTGAAGACGAGGTCGTCGGGCTTGCGTCCATAGGTGACCAGATGCTCGGCCAGCGGTTCGGCGGCGACCCGGGGGAGCGGGATGGTGCGATGCCCGGCCCGCGTCTTGGGTGGCCCGAAGTAGGGATGGCCACCGACGTCGACCAAGGTCTCGGCAATGGTGACGGTCCGCCGCAACGGGTCGACCCGCTTGGTCCGCAACCCGAAGAGCTCGCCGGCCCGTAACCCGCCGTAGGCGGCCAGGAGCACGGCCGCCTTGTAGCTGGTATCGATGGCAGCGGCCAACGCCCTCACTTCGGTGGAATCGAGGAAGCGCATCTGTGGGCGAACTGCTCGTCGGCGCCCAGCGCCCACGCCACCTCGGCCATCGTTCGCATGTGCAGACTGAGCGGACGGCGGGAGAGGTCTTCCTCGGATGTGATGCGGCAGTCGAGGGCGCCGCTCTCGGCGGAGCTCTTGGTGGCGTACTTGGCCACGTACTGAGCCACCTTCTGGGCCCGCTGCCCGTCGGTGCGGTCGAGCACCTGGACATCGACTTGGCTGCCCCACCGGGCGATGCCGAAGGCGTGGACCACGCTCACCGCACGAGCAGCCGACAATGATGCTCGAGCCAATTGCTCGACGATGAGGGGTGGCATCACCCCGTTGATGCCGTCGGCTCGGATGACGGCGTGGAGGTGGACGACACCCCGCCGCTGGTACTCGGCCACCCGGCAGAACGAAAGCTTCACGAGCGTCTTGGTCTCGGCCTGCGTGCGCCCAAGCGTACTGGCGAGGTGCCGCATGACGTAGATCGTGGTGCGGCGCCAGAGCTCCGCCGTGTAAGCGTTGTGAAGGACAGCGCCTTCGTAGTCGTAGCAGTCCACGCAAAGCGGCGTACCCACAGTGCTCTCGTGGTCGGCGTGGCGACGGAAGCACGACAGCGGCCGACCACGAGGGCATCGTGCAGTCGGGGAGGAAGGGCGACAGGGTCCACCCGGCTTGGCCGAGTGAACGAGTCCGAAACTGGGGGCAGTCAATGTCAGCAGGACGGCGGGGCGCGCAGTGACGGACTCGTCGATGCCCTTGCCGCCGATGAGTCCGGCTCGCACGAGGTGTCGGGCGTCACCTCGGTAGACGGAAGCGCACGACGGGCATCGAGTTTCGCGTCGTGTACCGCATCCTTTGAGGAACACGCCGTCGGGAAGCTTCCCGGTCGAGAAGGCCAGCCGTCGGCCGCTCCCATCGATGGTCATCACGACGCCCCGCAAGCGCACCGGGTGCCGACACCAGCCGCATAGACGCCCCTGCGCCGTGAACTTGTCGAACTGATTCTTCTGCAACCGCCGCCTTACGGCCCGCACCATCAGCATGTCGGCATCGTCGATCGCCGGAGGATTCATGACCGAGCACCATGGACCCCATTCATCACCCTGTCAAGCATCGTCCCTGGTCAGATGCGCAAACAGCGCGGCCCTACGGACACCAGCGGCCAATGGCGAGTACCAACGTGGACCAACGGTCATCGAGTTATCCACAAATTTCTTCGCAGAATTGGGCGATTCGACACGAAATCGCCGGGCTCGAGCTCGCCCCTCCGAC
This sequence comes from uncultured Acidimicrobiaceae bacterium, assembly GCA_963737745.1. GTDB lineage: Bacteria > Actinomycetota > Acidimicrobiia > Acidimicrobiales > RAAP-2 > Bog-473. The sequence goes on from CAVTTR010000001.1 coordinate 157,857, forward strand.
ACGCCGGCGCTTCGGTGGGTCGACGTGATCGGCCCCGTTGCCGTGGGCAAGCCGGCTCCGACGAGCTGTGAGGAGTTGCTCTACCCAGTCAAGGAGCCCAACCGGTTCCGATCATCGAATAGTCGGCGAACCGACGATGAACCGGTTGGACGGCGGCGGGAGCCGGCGCCGGCGTACCGCCTATGCCGTCTCCCGCCTCCAGCGGTGATCTTCGATCACCGCTGTCGTGATCGTGTCGACGGCCACCAGATTGGGAAAGCGCTGCCGCACGGCCACGTCGTGGCCGCTTGCCCACGGAACATGCCGATGCGCCGGCCTCCTCTCGACCTCGTCGACGGGCGCCCAGTTCCGCCACCCGTTGCGATGGTCCCATTCCCGGACACGGCTGTAGGGCAGCGCGGGATTAGTAGCCGAATGGTCCGTTCTGGGTAGCCCAACATCACCCATGTAACCTGCCCACGAACGGCACTTCGGAGCTACCCGCTTGCTTTAAGACAGTCGCGCGTTAGGTGACGTCCCGCCGAGTGGTGGAGAAGCGATCCTCGGTCTGACGTGATGGTAGACGCGTAGAACGGTCAGTTCACGTGGCGGGCGCTAACCCCAAAAGACGCGGTGGGATCAGTGCCGATCTCGTCGAGGATCGCGCCGATGGGCTGGTGGGTGTCGAGGTCGAAGTACATCGTCCACTTGCCGTAGCGGTCGCCGAAGTAGAGCGTCCAGGTCCCGTCGCCTTCGTAGCGGATCTGGGCGATTGGCATCTTGGTCCACTCACCGGGCGCGCCTCGCCAGACGGGTCGACATTCGTGGATGGAGACGGACTTCCCCCGAGTGGTGACCTCGAGGCGCACCTCGTCTTTGAACTTGGCTGGGACGCGGTCCGCGGCACCACCGCCTGACCTTCTCGACATCGAGCTCGGGGAGGACGATGGCCACCCCGAAAGGCTAACGACCTCAGCCGGCCAGGGGCCTGCTTTCGAGCGCACCGTCCGAGGCTTCAGCGATGGCTGCCTTCTCGTTCCGGCGGAGCTGGGCCATCGAGGTCTCCGACAGATAGCGACGCTCGGCCACCTGCCACTCGTCGTGGGTCTCGACCACCACCGCGGTCACCAATCGTTCGACCGCCTGGTCGTTCGGGAACACCCCGACCACGTCGGTGCGGCGTTTGATCTCGCGATGGAGACGCTCGAGGGGGTTCGACGACCAGACCTTGCGCCAGTGGGATTCGGGGAAAGCCGAAAAGGCCAACAGGTCCTCTTTGGCGTCGGTCGAGCATGGTGGCCACGTCGGGGAACTGGCCTTCGAGCGTGGTGACGATCCGGTCGAACTGCTCGCGGACCGAGGCCGCGTCGGGCTGGGCGAAGATCGTCTGGATGGCGGCGATCACCATGTGGGTGTTGTTCCGCTTCACCCGGGCCAGCACGTTGCGCATGAAGTGGACCCGGCAGCGCTGCCAGGCAGATCCCACCATCACCGCCTCGATGGCCTTCTTCAGGCCCAGGTGCTGGTCAGAGATGACCAGGCGGACCCCGCTTAGCCCTCGGGCCCGCAAGGAGCGCAGGAACTCGGTCCAAAAGGCCCCGTCCTCGGAGTCGCCGACGGCACAGCCCAGCACCTCCCGATTGCCGTCCATCGAGACCCCGGTCGCCACCACCACGGCCCGGGAGACCACCTGATGGTCCACCCGGCCCTTCAGGTAGGTGGCGTCCAGGAACACGTAGGGGAACTCCACGTGGGCCAGGGACCGGGCCCGGAACGCTCCGAGCTGCTCGTCGAGCTCGGCACAGATCCGGCTGACCTCGGACTTGGAGATCCCGGACTCGAGGCCCAGGGCGGCACCAGGTCGTCGACCTTCCGGGTCGAGACCCCGTGCACGTAGGCCTCCATGACCACGGCGAACAGGGCCCGGTCGATCCGGCGTCGGCGCTCCAGGATGCTCGGGAAGAAGCTGCCCTGGCGGAGCTTGGGGATCTTCAGATCCACGTCCCCGGCCTTGGTCGAGAGCAATCGGTCACGGGTCCCGTTGCGCTGGGTAGTCCGGGTGCTCGAGCGCTCGAATCGCTCGGCGCCGATCTGGGCCGTGGCTTCGGCGTCGATGAGGGCTTGGAGCATGATCTCCACGCCCTTGCGCACGACGTCGATGTCCCCGCCGGCGCGGACAGCATCGAGCAGTTCGTTCAAGTCACTATTGGTGATGGTCACTGGGTGCCTCCTTGGTTGAGCTTGCTGGTTCAACCGAAGATCACCCAGTGGCCACCTCAAAGTGGTGGACCCCCAGGAACTACACCACTCGGCGGGACGTCAACGCGGTGTTATGGGATACCACACCCGTGTGGCGTCGCTCCTCAAGAGCGTGTCACGTTGTCAATGATGGTCAGGAGCGCCCGATTGAGATTCTGGCGCTCGTCGCTCGTCAGGCCGCTTAAGAGGCTTGTCTCCAACTCCCGGACCTGACGGCTCACGGCACTCCGTTTCCTGGTGCCAGTGCGGGTCAGGTACGCGTTGAGGATGCGGGCATTCGCGGGGTTCGGGCGACGTTCGACCAGGCCGGTCGACTCGAGCTGCTTGAGCACCTCATTCATGGATTGCGGGGTCACGAACGCCCGCCGGGCGAGGTCGGCATTAGCCAGGCCTGGCGTTTCGGCCAGGAAGGACAGGACGACATACTGGGGGATGCCGAGGCCGTGCGCGGAGACGATCTCCTCTAGGCGGACGTGAACGGCGGCTTGTGCTCGTTTGATGAGGTAGCCGGACATCTCCTCGGTCCGTCGGTTCCGGCTCGTCAATGGCTCTCATCGGGTTCCTTTACTTATCAGGTACCCTGATATAAGATTATCAGGCAACCTGATACTAGCAAGGAGAGAAGATGAAGACCATTGGACCAAGCTTCATTGCCCTACAGGTGAGCGACCTCGAGGCTTCGGCCCGCTTCTACACCGAGGAGTTGGGACTCGATCGTGTGGGGCAGAGTCCACCAGGGGCGGTCGTGTTTGCCACGACACCTATCCCATTCGCCCTCCGTGTGCCCTCGGTGGACCTCTCCGAAGTCGAGCACCTGGGCTGGGGCGTCGCGCTGTGGCTCAAGGCGGACGATCCAAGCGCCCTTCACGGCAAGTTGGCCGAGGCCGGTGTCGCCATAGTCACGCCCCCCTTCGAGGGTCCGTTCGGGCTGACCTTCGCCTTCGAGGATCCCGATGGCTACATCATCACGATCCATGGCTAATGAGTCCGGCGATATCTGGCATGCGGATGGGGGGACATTTGAGGTCGGGCACACGGGACCGTTTTCCTTGGTGGCGAGCATCCGATTCCTCGAGGGCTTCACCCCTGCCGGGTATGAGAGCTCCTCTCCGAGCCACCTTGATCTCGCCTTTTGTGCCGGACCGCTCTGGCACCCCGTCGCCGTCCGAGTCGCAGAACGAGCCGGAAAGGTGATTGGGTCGTTCGCAGGAGATATCAGTCCCGCGGCGGTTGCATCCAACGTCGGCCGTATTCTCTCGCTCGACGTCGATGCACGGGAGTTCTCCGACGTCGGACAGCGAGACAGCGTTGTGGCGGGACTCCAAGGGAAGTACCCGGGACTGCGCCCAGTCTGCTTCTGGACCCCCTATGAGGCAGCGTGTTGGGCGGTCATCGGGCACCGGATCCGCACGATCCAGGCCGCCGCCGTAAAGGCGAAGATGGCACAGCAGCTCGGGCACGCGATTGTGCTCGCTGGACCAACGCTGTTCTGCTTTCCTTCCCCGCAGCGGCTGGTCGATCTCGAGGGATTTCCCGGACTCTCTGGTCGCAAGCCTGAGTGGCTACGCGGGATCGCTCGAGCTGCCCTCGATGGCAGGCTCGATCCAGAAGCGCTGCGGGCGCTCCCCGCTCCGAGGCGATCGACCAACTCAAGGAACTCGGCGGGATCGGCGACTTCTCCGCGGAGTTGATCCTGCTGAGGGGCGCCGGCGACCCCGACTGGGCGCCACGACACGAGCCACGACTCATCAGCGCCATGAAGTTGGCGTACGACCGTGCCCATTGCGACGATGAGGAATTCGTTGCCATCACTTCAGGCTGGGCGCCCTATCGAACGTGGGTCTCGTTGCTGCTGCGGATCAACCTAGAGGACTCGACCCACGAGATCTCGGGCGCTCCTCCGCGAGCAGCCCGCGGATAGGCCGGCTCGAGGGGCAGCCATGCGCTAGGTGCCCCATAACGCGCGGACGCCATCGTTGTCGTAGGTGCCCCTGTCCGCCGGCCTGGGGCGCATGTCTTCAGTCTTCTCGATCGACCCACACGGCGAGCCATTGGGCCAACCCTGCTTCGTCCAAGTCGCCGGCTGCGACTGAGAGCATTGTCTTGACGGCCTCCTCGGTCGGAACATGTAGGTCGTGCCCGTTGAGCGAGCAGAACATGGTGAGGCAGCCCCAGGCAAGGCGCTTGTTTCCGTCGAGAAGCGGGTGATTCCGCGAGATGCGTACCGCAAGCACGGCTGCTTGATCGAGGAACTCGGGGTACATGTCGTGTCCGCCAAACGATGCCTGGGGTGCGTGTAGTGCAGAATCGAGAAGGTTGATGCGAGAACCTCGAACGTGGACAGCGACCTCGATCCCCGTCACGGCTTCGGCAACTGCGAGTGCTTCTGCCAGGCTCAAATACCTCACTGAGCCAAACGGTCGAGAATTTCTTTATCGCGTTCGGTTACCTTGCGCAGCGTTGCCATGAAATGGTCGTCCTGCTTGACCTTTTCAACCTCGGCGAGCAGAGCTTCAACGACCAACGCATTGACGCTGATGCCCCGGCCTCGGGCCACGACCTCGACGGTGTCGGCTAGTTCTTCGGGCAACCGGACAGTCGTCGTCTTCTTTCCCATGCCATCATGATAGCAAGCCATCAGGAGGATCGGCTAGGGGGCATCCGGGATTGTCTCGCTGCTGATGCCGTCAAGCGCCGCCCGCCGTGCGCGCTACGTCCGCGATCCAGCGGAAAACAGCGCGTTTCAGCGGATACCACCGGAAAGGTCATTTGCCTTTTGACCTGGGATTTCGTTGGCAGCCCCAGGTCAGCGAAAGCACCCAGGACGGATTCACACGGCTGAGGTCGTGGGTTCGATCCCGCAGCGCCCACCGACCGTCTGACCTGCATCTTCACAATCGCAATTGAACGGTGCGCGAACCCTGGCGGTGTCCGATCGGGGAATTGCTCGAAGCCGGGCTCAAAGGCCTAATCCAAGATCCTCATCTCCTCGATCGCGAAGGAGCAATTGGCGTTGAGCGAGATCTCTTGCTCGATCGCGCCAACCACGAACTATCTGGCCAAGTTGCCAAAAGCGATCATCATCCATTTCGAATTCGCGTCGTTGAAGGCGGTCGAATTTGTAGAGCATCTCTCCGAATACGTGGGGGGAGAATCCCCGATCCTTCTCGGCGGCCAGTTCACAGAGCCGCTCGAAGTCGTACTTCGGCTCCACGGCAGCGAGGTCGATGAAGTCCCTCGCTTCGGCACGTCCGAAAATCGCGAGGACTTTGTCCACTGCGAGTTCCTCGCCGGTAAGGGTTGGAATATCCGGCGCGGTGTCGATATCGAAGAGTCGGGCGTCCGCTGCCAGGTCAATCTCGCACCGTTCATCCCCCTGCGAGGCGACCAGACGCACGAACCCTTGATTCGATTGCAGAGCGACATCTCCATACCGGCACGGATCAATGCCCGTTCGACCGCGGGAGCAAGCCTGTCGACACTCTCAATCGTGAGACCGAAGAAGTCCAGATCTCGGGTGCCTCGATCAACGTCGCCCCTAACGATGAGAGCGCCACCACCTGCCAAGGCAAAGTCTTCGGCCTCGTCGAGTCCGGCGACGATCGCCGCAATTCGCTTTTGGAACGGGGTCAGCATTCGAGGTCGATCTTCCGATGATGTTTGAACCAAGCAGCCCAGGCTTGACGAACTGTCGGGGGGAGGACGAGGTCGTCCCAAAGGTCGAGGAGCACGTCAATGTCTATGAAGTAACGGACGTCCTCCGCAGTGCCTTCTCGCACTACCTGTTCGTAGACACGGGCTCGATCCGCTCGATCCGTCAAGTCATAGGTGAGCGCGGGACCGCTCCATCGAATGTGGAATGGCAGCTCTACCTGGCCGGACGCCTTCGTGAGTCCTGCTTCTGCAACATCATCGGGAACGATCACAGGCCGAGACGCGGGACCGAGGGTCAGACTTCGAGTGCGCGCCATGCCTGGATCCTACGGTTGAGGCACTGTCCGGTTGTATCTCGCTCCGGATTCTCGAGTTCAGAACGAGCCGTTGAGGGGTTCTCGCAGGTCAGCGATGTTCATGGGAGAGGGCTACTTACACCGATTCCTTGCCCGGTAGTCGGCACCCCGGCGCGCCCGATTGTCAGAATGACCGGCTGGCCGAGGTCCGGCGACAGGCTCTGCCACGGTGATCGCGCTGAAGGCGCCAGCGTTACCGGCTTTTGGCCCATGGGTGCGATTTCGAGAAGCCTTGTGCTCGCGCGACATGGCGACTACCTCAGGACTATGAGTGGGGCGGCGATCTTAGGAAAGCGGTTCTTATTGTGTCCCCCAGCGCCCACCTCAAGGCCTTGGTCCAAATCGTTGACACGGCATACGAACCGCGTTCGCGGTGGTCGTGCCGCACACTGGTAGGCGGAAGCAGGTCCGGATTTGTGTCTGCCTTCGACGCTGACCTCGGCGACGAGGGACCGCGCCCGAGGGTCTTGATGACGTCGAGCGACCGCTGATGTTCGGCACGAGCGCGAGCGCACGGGCTCGCCGCCGCGCCCGCCCCCCGCCAAGGGCGGAGGAGGTTCGTCAGCCGCTCGCAGCGGCGCCGGCTCCCGATTGAGCCGCGCGCATAACTCCTTCGACGATGCTCTGGTAGCCGGTGCAGCGACAGATGTTGCCCGAAAGGGCGTCGCGGATCTCCTCTTCACTGGGGTGCGGGTTCTCGTGCAAGAGTGCGGCCGTCATCATGACGAAACCGGGGGTGCAGAAGCCGCACTGGAACCCGTGGCTCTCTCGGAAGGCCTGCTGGACCGGATGCAGCTGATCCCCATCGGCGAGGCCCTCGACGGTGGTGACCTGGTGGCCGCGCGCTTGGACCGCCAGCATGAGGCACGAGCGAACGGCCACCCCATCGACCAGGACTGTGCAGGCCCCGCACACTCCGTGCTCACAGCCCAGGTGGGTGCCGGTGAGCTCGAGCCGCTCCCGCAAAAAGTCGGCCAATGTCATCCTGACGTCCGCCTCGGCGCTTCGCTGCAGGCCGTTTACATGGAACTCGATGGTCTCGCTCATAATGCCTTTCCGGCTCGTGAGGTCGCTACCTCCAGCGACCGGCGCACAGTCACCCGAGCCAGCTGACGTCGGTAGTCGCCCGAGCCGTGGATATCGGACGGCGGCTGCAGTTCCCGGACCGCCTCTACGGCCGCCGCGACGAAGGCCTCGGTGGATGGTTCCGTCCCCACCAATACCGCCTCGGCGGCGCTCGGCCGGAGTGGGCGGTCGGCCACACCGATCAGGCACAAGCGGACCTCGCGGACCTTGCCGGTTCCGTCGAGCGCCACCATGGCGGCCACCCCGACGAGAGCAAAGTCGCCACGACGGCGAGCGACTTCCTCGAAGGCCCAGCCGGCATCGGCCGGGCCCTTCGGCACCCGGACCTCGGTCAATAGCTCCTCGTCGCCGACCGCCGTTGTGAAGTGCCCTTGAAAGAAGTCCTCTGCCGAGACAACGCGCTCGTCAGTGCTGCTCTTCACGGTCATCTCGGCTCCGGTGATCCTCGCCACCGCGGGCAACTCCGCCAACGCGTCGGCGTGGGCGATGCTCCCGCCGATCGTGCCCCGGTTGCGGATCGAGATGTGGCCGATGTGGGGCAACGCCGCTGCCATGACTGGTAGGTGTTGGGACACCAGCGCAGAGCCCTCGGCCTCCCGCTCCCGGGTCAATGCCCCGAAGGCGACGACGCCGTTGCGCTCGGCGATCCCCGTCAGACCCTCGACGTTGTTGATGTCGACGAGATGAGTGGGTCGGGCGAGGCGCATCGCCAACAACGGGATGAGGCTCTGCCCACCCGCCAGCAGCTTGGCTTCGTCGCCGTGCTCGGCCAGTAGACCGAGGACCTCCTCCACGCTGCGAGGGTCGTGGTACTCGAAGTGTGGAGTCTTCACCGATTGCGCACCGTTCCGATCAGCTCCAGCACTTTCGCCGGTGGCAGGTGCTGCTCGCGCACCTTCGCCCCGAGAGACGCGATGGCGTCCTCTATCGCGTTGGTGATGCAGGCCGGCGCGACGATCATCCCGCCCTCGCCCACCCCCCGGAAGTTCACGTCGGGGTCGGTTTGGACGGTCTCGACGTGGTGGATCTCGAAGTTCGGCGTCGTCGTCGTCGTCGGCATCAGGTAGTCCATGAATGTCGCCGCAAGGAACTGCCCGTCCTCCCCGTAGACGGAGTGCTCGAGCAGCACGGCACCGATGCCCTGGGTGACACCACCCCGGACCTGTCCTTCGACGATGGCCGGGTTAACGGGGAAGCCGCAGTCCTCGACCACCACGTATCGGTCGATGTGGACGAGACCCGTTTCGATGTCCACCTCGAGCAGGCAACAGTGCGTCCCTCCCGACCACCCGCTGCTCCCACCGTCATAGGTGTAAGTGACGGTCAGGTCGGTGTCGAGCCCCTCGGGGAGCCGGCCCGGGTCCTCGGCCACCGTCCTTGCGAGCTCGCGCAGGCTCAGCTTCGACTGCGGCACACCCCGGACACTCACCACCCCATCGCTGATCTCAAGGTCAGCGGGGTCCGCCTCGAGCATCTCGGACACGAGCAAGAGGATCTTCTCGCGGAGCTGCCGAGAGCCGTGCAGGACCGCCCCGTTGGCCATGGTGGCCGCCCGGCTCCCCCCGGTGCCGACGAGGGCGAACGGTGTGAGATCGGTGTCTCCGAAGACCACCCGGATGTCCTCGAACCGAACGCCGAGGACGTCGGAGGCCACCTGGGCGAGCGTCGTCTCGTGACCCTGACCGTGAGGCTGCTGGCGCGTCACCACGACGATCGCTCCGTCCTGGTCGAGCGAAACGTGGGTCACCTCGTTGCCGAGGATGCTCGCCGCCTGGTCGGCGGCCCCGGGAACCTTGGGGCCTGGAGCCGCCTCGAGGTAGGAAGCCATGCCGAGGCCCACGTAACGACCCTCGGCCCGCAGCTCGGCTTGGCGCTGGCGGAAACCATCCCAGTCGACGATCTTGGCCGCGAGTTCAACCTGCTCTCTCGTGGTCGCCGATTCGAACGGTTGGCCGGTCAGCATCGTGAGTGGCGGTTGTCCGCGCTCGACGTAATTGCGCCGCCGCACCTCGATAGGGTCGATGTCGAGCTCGCGGGCCACGATGTCGAGCAGTCGCTCGCGCATGAAGTCCGCCGACGCCCAGGGTCCGCGGTAGGAGACATAGGTGGCCTTGTTGCTGAAGACCGCCCGATGGATGGCCGAGAGCCCCTCGATGCGGGTCGGGCCTTGGAACCCGGAGCTGATGGACCCGACGAACATCGCACCCGGGAAGGGGTCACAGGGATACGCGCCCGCATTCAGCTTCACGTCCATACGGACACCGAGGAGGACCCCGTCCGCCGTGACCGCGGCCTCGAGGTCGGCCATCTCCTCGCGGGCCTGTCCGCCGGTGGCTAGATGCTCGAGGCGATCCTCGATCCACTTGACCGGCCGACCCAGGTCGATCGAGGCGGCGGCCACCGCTACCTCCTCCCTCGAGACACCGTTCTTCAGTCCGAACCCTCCTCCGACGTCGGCCGCCAGTACGCGGATCTTCTCCATCGGCACGCCGATTTGGGGTGGCAGCAAGAGGCGGAGCATGTGTGGAGACTGCGTCGAGGAGTGGATCGTCAGGTGCTCGTTGGCGACGTCCCAGGACGCCACCAGGCCACGACACTCCATCGGGACCGGTTGGTGGCGGTGGACGGACACGGTCGCCCGGACCACCCGGTCCGCCTTGGCGAAGGCCCCTTCCACGTCCCCGATTGCCATCTCGCCGGTGAGCGCCAGGTTGTCCTCGAATTCATCCCACACCTGGGGTTTCGACGAGTCGAGGGCGTCCTCGTAGGTGACGATCGGCGCCAGCATCTCGATGTCGGCGACAATGAGCTCGAGGGCGTCCTCGGCGATGTACCGGTCCTCGGCGATGACCAAGGCGATCGGATCCCCAACGTAGCGGACCTTGTCGGTGGCTAGGGCGTAGAAAGACGGTGAGCGAAGGCCCGGCGTCAGGTTGATGCCGATGGCCGATCCGGCCGTCGCCGGCTGCGTCAGCCGGGCGATGTCCTCGCCCGTAAATACCGCCGCCACCCCGTCGAGCTGCCGGGCCTCCTCCACTTCCACCGAACGGAGGCGGCCATGGGGCACGTCGCTGCGCAGGAACGCCGCGTGCAGCATCCCCGGCAGGACGACATCGTCAATGTAGCGACCCCGACCGGTCAGGATGCGTGGGTCCTCTGAGCGCAGGACGCGGGCCCCGATCGAGCGCGCCCCGATCGGGCCTATCTGGTCGATCACAATTACCCCCGTGTCCGTCCCACGCTGACCCCGTTTCTACCAAGTGAGCTAGAAGGTGCTCAACTACTCCTTATCACGAACACGGTGAGGACGACCGTCTCGGAGACTCGCCGGGTGCCCGATCAATTGTTTACAGGTGGTGGGCGGCGATTCCGATCTTGCGGTGAGCGCGTTGAACCAACGCAGCCGCAGGCTCGCCGAACCATTGCCGGGAAAGTGAGGTCATCCCAGAAGTCGAGGAGCGCGCTCACGTCCATGCAGGAGCGGGCGTCCTCCTCGGGCCTTCTCGTAGTACCTGCTCATAGACACGGGCTCGATTCGCTCGATCAGTCAGGTCATAGGTGAGCGGGGGACCGCTCCATCTAATGTGGAAGGGCAGCAGTATCTCGCCAGACGCCTCTGTGAACGTCGACTCTTCAAGATCATCGGGAACGGCAACGGGTCGAGATGCCGGACCGAGCGGGGGTACCCAGTCCGCCCGTCCCGTGCTCGCACAACGAGTTTCTTCTCAGGCCGATCGGTGGGCCGGCGATCGCGGGGAAGTGGTTCGTATTGTGTCCCCCAAGGTCCACAAATTTCGCTTGCGCGAACCGGTCCCACTGCACCCTGTGCCTCGACTGGAACTCGAATCAGCGCGATCAAGCTGGCGAGACCACCTCGATACCCGCTTCCACCGCGGCCGAGCAGAGCCGAACGTCGTATGCGACGAGGGCGGTCAGATTCGCCTTCACGGACAGTGCGCTCGCCAGGTGAATTGCATCAAGGCTCCGCAGGTCGGTCGGGACGAGAGTCGCTGCCTTCTCGACAATGGCACGATCCATGGGGAGGAGGTCGATACCTCCGAGCAATAGATTGGCGCTTTCAACAGCGCCCTCATCGACCCGTCGACAAGTGCGGAGCAGTTCAATAATCGAGAGGTCGCTGCTGACTTTTGGGACATCAGCCCTGACGGTCAGCCACTCGGCCAGAGCTACGCTCTCGGCCTCATCGAATACCAACTTCACCAAGGCAGAGGGGTCGAAGTAGATCACCCGAGTCGGTCGCGGCGTAGTTCAGTGAGGACTTCAGTCCCAGTTGCCTCTCTGCTGGCCGCGGCTAAGGCTGCAGCGGTACTCAGCGCCCTACGTCAATCCTCGCTGCCGGTCGTGGGAGCTGCGTGGGAAACCGCCTCTCGAGATCCGGTCGACCCGTACGTGTGGCGAATCAGTCGCTACCGAATGATGTCCCAACGCCGGGGACTCCGCCCGCGTTCACCACGGTCGCGCCAGGGTGTTGTACCCTCAGATCGAGTAGGGAGAGATTGGCAGGAGTCTCGGGCAGGTACTCGTAGGTCTGGAACTGCACGGTCTCAGGGCACTGTCCCTGCTCGCAGCCCACGGTCCCCTGAACGAGCAGCGGTCGATAGTCACTCTTGGCGACGTCATAGGTCGCATTGGCAAGCCCACTGCCAGAAGGTTGACCCGATAATCGACAAGACGTAGGCGGGGACTCCGTCCACGACCGCCGAACCGTTGACTTGCACCTGGCCTGACGAGATGAGGGAGCGGATGGTGGCGGCCGTGTCGACCGGCGCGTGGTTCTGAGGGCTGTAGATCCCGACGTACATCGTGTTGGAAGCGGCGTTATAGCTGGACATCGTCGTTCCGTTCCACGCGGCTTCGTAGCCGAACTTGATAAACCGATACGAGGATCCGGCGCTCCACAGCTCGTAGGGCTGGGCCGGACTCGACCCCACGGCAATCGTGGCGGCGACGTGGAACACCGAATCGGGCGGCGGAGTGAGAGCGCCTTGAGCAGATGCGAGGATCGCTGCGTCGGCAGGACTCGGCGTGCCCCCAGCTCCGAGCACGAGAGCGAGGCCGAGACCCAACGCGGCCAGCCCTGGCGTGCCAATCGCAACCGCTCGCCTGAGATGGCGCCGGTGATCTTGGTGGCGAACCAGATCGCCCTCGACGGCCGCACGAAGCTCGTGGCGGAATGACTGGAGCTCAGGTTGAAGCATGGTCATGTCAGAACCCTCCTAGGGCGAAATGGAGACGACGGAGTGATCGAGAGACGCGCAGGCGAGCCGCGACCGGGGTGCAATGGAGGCGCTGGGCAATTTCCTTGTATGGCCGTTCCTCGACCAAGCGCAGAACGAGCAACTCACGCTCGGAGTCAGGGAGATCAGCGAACGCCCGAAGGACAGCCGAGGGAAACGACAAACTCTCGTCCACGGCCTCGAAGTCGGCATGAATGAGCGTGACCGGGAGGCCCAAGCGCTCCCGAGCGCCGTACTCGACCCTTCGTTTGCGCACGGATGACCGAAACACATTGTGCGCGATGCCATAGAGCCACGGAAGTGCGGAGCCATCGTGCTCGTCTCGGAAGCGCTTACGACTACGCCACGCCGCCGCAAAGACCTCGGCGGTCAGATCGGCGCCATAGTCACCCACCCGGACACTCGACCAGGCGAGGATCTGGTTTACGTGTCGGTCGTAGAGCTCGGCAAAGGCGTCAGGGTCTTCTAGGACCAATAACTCGGCGTCTGACTGTTCCGTCCATGCGCTCACACTGTGTATATGACCGCTCAGCGGAAAATGTGTCACGTCACCTCTCAACCTGGGGCTTGCCTACGCAGGCAGCCATTCTCGAGGCCCTGAAGCACTGCCCCCGAACAGTCGGCGGTACGGTGCGACACTTCGAATCAGGCGCTTTTGGGCGAGGCCTTCCGGAGTGGCTCCGTCGGGAACGAAAGTCACTTACTGGGCACCATCTTCGCAGGCAGCCATATCGGCCGGCCGAATGGTCAGTTCATTGGCCGCCACGGTTTGACCCACCCATTTGGGGGCCATCCCTCGACTGCTGCCATGAGTGGACCACTCAACGCTCCGTCGAGCGCCTCGCGAATGATGTCAGCATGTCCGGCATGACAGGGCGGTTTCTTCAATGAGGTGGAGGAGGATCCACCGAACCGTGCAGTCCTCGGGATCAGGAAACCAAGGTGCCTCGGGAAGCGGCACCCGACGCCCTAAGTCGTCGATTTCACCGATGACCGTGTCGATGCGGGTGCAAGCCTCTGTGTACTGCGAGAGGGCAGCAGCCAGTGTCTCATCTTCTGAGAGGGCAAAACTTGCCATGTAATCCTGAAACGCCGTGTCGCTCGGGGCACTCCCAGAATGCGATCGGCCCACCCGCGTTCTGCGTCCGTGAGGTGCTTCACAAGCCCTCAGAGGCTCAGCCCACTTGGTGTTGGGGTGAGGCGGGCTTGATCTTCACGCAATCCGTATGTTGCATTGCGAACTGCTTCACGCTGGTGTCCAAGAAGGGCGAGCAGGCCCTCGTGCTCATTTTGGACTAGGGGTGCGTTGAGCGGCATGGCTTTTGAGTATTGCGCCGAAAGAGGTCAGAACCCGTCCAGTTTCAACTGCACCTGCCTCGCCCCGTTCAGCGGACTGGGGGAAGGGCGGGAATTCCGATTAGCGTTGGCAAAGGAACCCCTTGCTGTCCCAATGGTTCACTCGAGACTTCAAAGGAGAGTTGCTATGGCGTTCTTGGTCGTCACGAGACTTCGCTTGCGATACGCAGAGTATCTGGATGAGTTCGTAGCGTCCGCTTTCGCCGTTGTTGATCAAGCGAACAATGCCGAGGAAAAACCTCAGCGGAGACGTTTTGGCCGATGCAAATCAGACGTACTGGACTCGGACAGCCTCGAAAGATCGTGATGCAATGAGAGACTTCATGATCAGCGAACCCCACCTCGGCACGATGGGGCACTTGAGCACGTGGTGCGATGAAGCCACGTTTGTTGACTGGGAACAAAAGAGCCCGGAACTCCCCGACTGGCAGGCAGCCTTTGACCGCTTGGTCAAGGAGGGTCAGGTGGCGACTGTGGATCATCCCTCCGCAAATCATGAGAATCGTACCTTCCCTCCCCCGTTCGAAAGCTAAGTAACTCGCTCACGAGACAGCTCCATACGGCCGGAACGAAGTCAAGCCGTTCGGCAATTCGGAGATACCGGTAGGAGGCGGTTGTCAGTGGCTTAGAGACTCCCGAGCCTCTCGCACTGCGTAGTAGAGCAGGACGTATCCGCCCAGCGGATCAGCCCACCACCACCCGGCGACGGCGTTCAGGATGAGGCCAACGAGGACCGCCGTAGCCAAGATGCCGTCGATCATCGTGATCCGACCCTCGGCCCGCAGCACCGGGTTGTCGAGGGCTGAACCCGTCCTCGCCTTGCCGAACGCGAGACCGAACATGACGGCAGCGGTGACGGCGGTCCAGACGATGCCAAGCGGGCTGTGGTGCGGACGGAACCCGACAATCAAGACCACCGTGCTCTGGATGCCCAGGTAGACGGCCAGACCGACGAAGGCGAACCCGATCAAACGCATCGCCCCGCGCTGCCGTTCCTGGCTTACGTCCGCCAGTTCCCAGAGAACAACGGTGGATGCGCCAATCTCAATGAGGCTGTCCAGGCCAAACCCCTCAAGGGCAACGGATCGGGCCCGCACAGCGGCGAACGCCAGCACGAACACGCCAACGATATTCCAGCCGAGCGTGGCAGCCTCAAGCTTGCGGCCCCGACTCAGAAGCCGAGCATGACGGGTCCGGTCGGCAATCTCCGTCACCCGACCAGTTTCTCAGACTGTGCCCCTTATCCCAGACGGGGTGCCCCCAAACAGTGGGGTGGGTTGTTATCGACCATGACGAACACATCGGAATTAGGAGCGACAGCGCCGCCCTCTCAGCGCTGCTTCCCCTTCCGGAAAAGCGAGACCGCCTTCTGGCCGAAGGGCCAACGTCGCTGGGTCAACCCCCCCCCGGCTTCACCGATCTGAATCTACGCGAACGAACATCAAAGTAAATGGGCTTGCCGACTGGCGTCAGACGCCTTCAGGCGGCAACTGCCAACGGGCCACCGAAAAGGCGAGGATGAGCGGCACGTCGGTCGCGAACAAAAACAGGAGAATACTGAACAAGGCCAGTTGATGCGAGGGAGTGTGGTCGTAGATGAACACGAACTCGAGGATTCCAGCGATGACAAAGTATGCGAGCAACGTCCAGCCGAGGACCCGGTAGAAAGCTGTCCAGGCAAAATCCTTCACTCTGGCCAGTAGCGCCACATTGACAATGAGGACGACGCCCCCCGCGGCGGCCAATGCAATCGGGGCCGAAAGCGAAGGCGTCTTCCCGTACTCTGCCGCCATCAGTACGCCGCCTGCGACGATCATGGCCAAGGTCAGGGCTCCCAACCAGGCTGTGGGCGGCAGATCGGACTGGCGGAGATCAGCCTCGTCTGGACCGACTCCGGGGGGCATAGTTGGCGGAGCCGTCGTCATCGGCTGGCCAGAAAAGTCATGATCACGATGGTGGCAATCTGCATGAGCCCGGTGATCCCGGCGGTATAGATGAAGACCTTCATCAGGCGGCCGATCCGCTCACCGTTGGGACGTGGCTTTTTGAGCTCGAAGAGCACGGCAAGGTTGGCCGGTTCCAAAAGACCGAGAGCGATGACCGCCATGACTCCGACAATCACATACGAGGCAACCAACCAGCCGTGATGAGGGTACCTGGTGTCGAGATTACCGAGGTGGCGGGCCAGCTGAAAACCGGCTCCCAACGTCATGGCCACCAACGTGGGCATGATGAGCAGCATTTTGGGCATGAAGCGGGTGGTGAACTCGACACGAGCCTGTACCGACATGCCTCCGAGGATCGGTCCGATGATCAATCCGAGAAAGAGGTCGATGCTTGTCCAAAGGCCACCTCCGCCCACATGGAAGAAGGTCAGAGCCCACAACGAGTTCGTGGATATGGCCACGATCAGCCCGACCAGAAGGACGGCGACAATCGGGAGCCCGCGGACCGGGACAATTGGAAAATGGAGGAATCGCGGGAGGGCCTGGCGCGTGGTCTGGGGGTCCGACGCCAGCACCAGTTTCGGGATGGATATCCGGAGCGAGCCCGGAGTCGGTGAGCACCGTATCGGTCATGTTGCCCCCAGCCTGATTCGCGCCCTCAATAATCGGGTCGAGCCGTCTTACGCCAATACGAGGAAAGATTATTCACTCGAATCCGATCTTGCACGAGCGAGCCCGGTGCGGGCCGAACTGCGGTCCACTTGTAACCAATATTTGTCTGACAATACCTAGCGGACCGGCCGAGAGAGCCCGAGTGATACGGCGCTCACCCGTCGGAGAGGAAACTGGGACCAAATATGGGCGTGTCGAGTGATTTGTCGAACGGACGAACCGACCGCCCTTCATAGGGTCTGATTAGCGGTTCGAACGACGCAATCGTGAGACCTTCTGTCAGGCCGGTGAACTGGAAGGGCCGCCGAGAGTCACGGGCGGGTTTCAGCGACGGCTGCTGAAATGGGCGACGCGGCTTGACGTGACAAACCCGAGGAACCCTGCGGCACCTCGGGTCATCGCCACTGGAGGCCGCCACCTTTCGGCGACTTTCTCCGGGACCTTCATCGTATTCTTCTGGCCACCGAATTCAAGAAGGTCTCTGTTCCGAATTGGTTAAGAAGCGGCCCCTTCGAAGCGTGTCCCTCGCACGCTCTGGCTCACCCTTGTTCAAGTCCCGCTACGCCCACCCTGAGGCCATGCCCGCAAATCATGGACGCCGAGGACACCGAGGCTCAGACGCCGATCGCCTCAGCCGCATACCCCGCTGCGCCGACGTCCACCCGCTCGGCCAGTGCCACCGGATCGACTGGGATCGGCGCCAGGCTGGCGACACTCGCCAAGGCGGCAACAGCAGCTTGCGCCCGCGGGCGCCAGACTTCGACCCAACCCAGTACCTGCTCGGCGTTTGCGGGGGTGTCGGCGAGGGCGGTACGGAGGAGGGCTGCCGTCCACGCCGAGTGCCACACCGCATCCTCACCGAGCGAGAAGTGAACGCTGAGCAATATCGGATCGGCATTGGCGACGGCCACAGCTCCCGCGAGCTCGTCGTTGACCAGCCGATCGAGGTGGGGTTTGATCACGACATTCGTGATGACAAAAGCCTCACCCCAGTCGCGGATCACCAGCGCACGCTCGATCAGCTCCCGGAGCGGCTGGAAAGCGTCGGCGTCCTCCCAACTCGACCGATGGCCGGCGGTGTCGAGACCCGCGCGATGGCTCGACAGCTGTGCGGTCCGGTATGCGATGCGCTGGAGCCGGCGCATCTCGTCGCCCGCCTGGAAAGTGGCGCAGTTGGTGATGCGGGAAGCAGGCGCCATCTGTCCGATGTAGGCCGCGAGCATCTGCAGCCCATGGGCCGGGAAGCGGAGTGGGGCGTACCAGCGGTCGAGGAACTGGACCCATCCCTCTGCCAGACCCTCGTCGTAACCGGTCTCGTCGATCTGGCGGAGCAGTCCGTCCATCACGTCTTCGTTGCGGTCCTGGAGCTCGTTGTACCCTCGATACGTCGTCCGCCTCGGATCGCTGAATACCTCCCAGTCGCCAGCGCGGAGGAGCGATCCCTCTCGATTGCTGCGGTACCACTCGATGACGTCGTTGTCCCCGCCGAGCTCGAACCGGTTCGGGTAGTTGTAGTGAAGGTCCGAGCTGACGATCTCGTACTCGGATGGCACGCGTCGACCTGACGTCAACCGAGAGTAGGTCTTGCGGCCCGGCGGCCTTCCCTCCGGCATGGCTAGGCGCCGCTCGGCTGGTTGGGGGAGCGATCGGTTGCGATCCACCACACGGCCGCGTCCTCGCTCATGTCCAACTTGCCGGCGAACGAGGACATGATGACCTCGAGGTCCCCCGGAAATCGCACCCGGTAGCCCGTGTGTGCCTCGACCGCGGCACGGGTGAGGCGGCAGATTCTTGGGCAGAGCACTCGAAGATAGGCACCCTCGTCACGAACGACGACGTGATCGTTCTCCTCTTCAATGGCGGCGATGACGGCGTCAGCGAATGGCGTCGCCTGCAGGACGGGACCGACACCGACCCCCAGCGCGTCGCCGTCGTTCATCGGACTGAGCCGCCGAGGTCAACAAGGATCTGGTCGCCCTCGACGCGGACGGGGTAGGCGGACAGGCAGGCCGTGGCGGGGTTCACCCCACGCCCATCGCGGACGTCGAACTCCCACTCGTGGGCGGAGCAGACGAGGACGTGCTCCTCCAGTCTGCCCTTCGACAGTGGGTTGGCGAGGTGCGGGCAGCAGTCACGGAAGGCGACGACGGTCCCGTCGACATTGCACAACACGACGTCTTGGCCCTCGAGCGTGACCGCGAGCAGCTCACCATCCCAGAGGTCGTCCAGGGTCGCGGCACACACCCACCGGGCCATGCGGTCAGCCCCCGGGAGTCACGGTGAAGATGTCCCCGTTCGCGAGGCCGGCCTCGCCGATCGTCAGATTCTGGTCGAGAACGGAGCCGGCCTCGTTGGTCACTATGAACGACCCGATTTGTGCTCGCGCCGGCCCCCACGCAGCGAGCTGCACCAACGTAGGAGAGAGCCAGTTCTAGATTGTCGAGGATTGGGAGAAACGCTGCGGCAACAGCTGCCCGTTCTTGGCTTCGAGCCCGCTGCACTTCGCTGGCCAGTCTCTTTCGTAGATTGTCAAAATCCGCGAGCGCTCGTTGCAACTGATCTTCAACTTCGCCGACTTGGTCCGCTTCGGTGGCTGGTTTTGTTTCTTCAATTTCGGCCGCTCCCCCCGGCGTCCTCGGGGCGGCATGAGGGGGGTCTGCCTCTCTGGAGGACTCGCCGAAGGGGGGAGCAGCGCGACCTGACGAATGAGCCGGCACGGCTACCTCAACTCGGTGTGAACTCAGCGTCGATCACGTCGTCGGCGACATGTGATGATGCCGACCCGTTGTCGCCCGGTGGGGGCGAACCCTCCTGAACCGACAGGCCCTGAAGGACGCTTTGGAGTTCACTGGTGAGTGACTGGATCCGATCCAGGGCGGCTTCATCTTTGAGTGCTTGCCGGGCATCGCCGATCAGCATCTCCGCTCGAGCCTTTTCGTGCAGCGGCGCGTTCTCGCCCAATTCGCTAAGACGTCGTTCCACCGAGTGCACCATGGCGTCGAGCCCATTGCGGGCATCGACGAGCTGACGAAGCTTGGCATCTTCCTGGCGGTATCGTTCGGAATCACTGACCATGCGCTCGACCTCGGACTTGTCGAGATTCGTGCTCTCACTGATGGTGATGCGCTGCTCGGCATTGGTGTCCTTGTCTTTGGCGGACACGTTCAGGATCCCGTTCGAATCAATGTCGAAGGTGACCTCGACCTGAGGTTCACCGCGCGGCGCGGGGCGGATGTTCTCCAGACGGAATCGTCCAAGCGTGCGATTGTCCGAAGCCCGTTCACGTTCTCCTTGAAGGACGACCACGTCAACCGCAGATTGGTTGTCGTCGGCCGTGCTGAAGGTCTGCGTGCGCCGAGCAGGGATTGTCGTATTGCGCTCGATTACCTTGGTCATCACGCCGCCGAGGGTCTCGATACCCAACGACAACGGAGTGACATCTAAGAGCAAGACGTCCTTTACCTCCCCTTTCAGGACAGCCGCCTGCACGGCCGCGCCGAGCGCTACGACCTCGTCGGGATTAACTGTCATGTTCGGTGCTTTGCCGCCGGTGAGGCGTCTGACCAGTGCTTGCACCGCGGGTACTCGAGTAGAACCGCCGACCAAGATCACCTCATCGATGTCTGCCACGGTGAGCTTGGCGTCCGCCATGGCTTGCTCAACCGGCGTTTTGCAGCGATCCACGAGGTTACTGATAAGTGATTCGAACGTCGAGCGCATCAGCGTAACGTTGAGATGCTTGGGGCCCGTGGCATCGGCCGTAATGAATGGCAAGTTAATAGTCGTCTGTGTTACCGCAGACAGTTCTGTCTTCGCCTTTTCGGCCGCCTCGAAGAGGCGTTGGAGCGCTTGTGGATCACTGCGCAGGTCGATGCCATTATTTTTTTGGAACTCATCGGCCAGGTGGTCGACGATGCGCCGGTCGAAGTCGTCACCACCGAGATGAGTGTCGCCTGACGTCGAACGAACCTCTACCACACCATCGCCCACGTCGAGGATGCTCACGTCGAAGGTTCCGCCACCGAGGTCGAAGACCAGTATCGTCTCATTGTTCTTTTTATCGAGCCCGTAGGCGAGCGCTGCCGCCGTTGGTTCATTAATGATGCGCAACACCTCGAGTCCAGCGATACGGCCGGCATCTTTAGTGGCTTGACGCTGGGCATCGTTGAAGTAGGCCGGAACGGTGATCACCGCTTCGGTCACCTTCTCGCCGAGAGATTTAGAGGCGTCCTCAACTAACTTGCGCAACACTTGCGCAGAGACCTCCTCTGGAGCATAAAGGGTGCCTCGAACGTCAAATCGAACGGCTCCGCCAGGACCCTCAACGACATCGAACGTGACGGCGGAGAGCTCACTTGTGACCTCTTCGTAACGACGCCCGATGAACCGTTTGGCGGAGTAGATCGTCCCCTTCGGATTGAGGATGGCCTGCCGACGAGCCAATTGACCCACTAGCCGCTCGCCTTGCTCGGTAAATGCGACGACCGAAGGAGTTGTGCGCGTGCCTTCGGCATTCGGGATCACCGTTGGCTGCCCCCCTTCAACGGCCGCAATCACCGAGTTGGTCGTACCGAGGTCAATTCCGACTGCTCGTGGCATGATCCCGCTCCTTTGGATTGAATCGCAGCAGCGCAGACGGTCTCTCGTTGGCGTAATTGGCATCAGCCATTCCGGGATTCCTCCTGCTTCCCCAATCGTGCACAGCTCGCTCTCCCCGCACACCCCGCGGGCGCGTGGAGTTGTTCGCGTCTCGGCGGGTGCCCCCCCATCGGTTCACGCGCATGCGGGATGTGGGGCATCCGGTTAGCTGCGCGACGCTGGGTTTCCCTCGATCGGTAAGGAGGCGCAATGGACATCGATCCCGTCGAGTTATGCAAGCTACAAGCGGAGATTGTTGGCCACCGGCATCGAGTGGCAAGGCTGCTCGAGGACGTCGATACCCTTCGCCGCAGCGTTGATCAATCGGGAGCGGCAAACCTCACCGGTCGGACGGGTGCCGTACTCGACTTGTGTACGTCACAAATTCGTGCGAGTGATGCGGCAATGGGCCAACGTGCGGCTCGTTTAAATGCGGTCCGATTACTCCTGGCCGAGGGATGTCGACCACACGATCAGGGGGTGACAGATGGGAACCTCGGCCGAAACGATTAGTAGCGAGTGTTCGGTCCATGAGCGATGGGATTAGTCCGTGTACGTTTCGCCAATTGAAGCCAGGTGTCGCCACTGCTCCCGCGAGTTTTGTCTTTCTGATCTCCTCGATGCTGCCAATGGGGCATGTCCTCACTGCACAAGGTTGCTCAGCCCGGAATGGACGAGCATGTTATTGGAGCAGTGCCGGGAGGCTGACAGAGCGATGATGGTCTTAGTACGAGCGCTTCGCCGACTCAATGGCTTGCCTGGAAACCTCGAGCTGCTACCCCATTCGGTGCTTCGCAACTTCTTCGAAGAAGTCGGGTGGGAGGAAGAGTTCACCAATGACCCAGCTCAGGCGCAAGAGGAACTCCGATTTATCCGACTCGAGCTTGAATCGTGGGAGCGTCTTGCCGAACTCGACAATCAAAATGGACTTTCCGAGCGAGTGAAGGAGTTTCTCTCTCGGAAACGACGATCGGAGGTGTCCGCCACTCCAACGGATGAGTCGGGGGTGCATTGAACGTTAATTGATCGGCCGGATCAGCAGCCTGAGCACCATGGATCACGGGCTGTGCTCCGAACTGTGGCACCGCGAAGCGTATGGAGGAGTACCCGCCCACACGGCACGTCGGGTTTAATGGTGAGCGCCAGATGTTGACGGCCGCGTAGGGTCTGGTCAAGGCGTTTAGGAAATGGGATTTCTCCGCTTGCGCACATTCCGCAGAACCCAAAGAGATATGAGATATCCAACTCTCCTGGCTAGCCGACTCCGTGCCATACGTGACGCAAACCGGAAGAGGATCATCTAAGCAGGAGAATCTTTGGCCGGGTTTTTCTCCGCCCGGTCGACCTCTCCACGCAGGTCTTCGGTGTCCTCACCGCTCGCTCTCGGCGTGAGTATCGTCTCCACTGGCCTTGGGGTTGATGGATCTTGGGAAAGGGGCATCTCGAGCATCTACCCGGGCCTGAGAGGTCGAAACTCACCCAGCTTCTCGGGGCAACGCGAGGAGAACCACTCTTTTCCCTGGCGAGACCCTGGTTGACCTTCTGATGTTGGGGTACATCTCGGAGTGCCTGGACTGCGGCAGTCCCAGGAGCGCCGACCGGGGGTCTTTGTCACGAGCCCCCGGTCCCTGCGCGTCTCGTCGGGCATCCGAACACGGGGCCGACGGCGGGCTGACGGTTTAGGATCACGGCCTGATCGACAAGGGCGGTACGGAACTCGAAAGGGAGCTGTAGGCACTCATGGCCGAATTGGAAGATCGCCGATCTCGTTCTCGACACCCACATGCGATAAAGAGCAGCCTGCGCGGGTTGAAAGGAAAGGCTCGAATTATTTCCGAGCGACGTCAGTACGATCGTGCAGGCCCTTATCGATGTCTCCGACAACCTGATCGAATTGCGAGACCGGCTCGACGCGCTCGAAGCGACGTCCGCGAAGCTGGAACAGGCAGACACGCCGCCGGCTCCGTTCTACCCACCGAGAACACCACCGCCGAATAGTGGGGAGCAGTGCGGAACGGTGATGCCCGGGTCGCCAGGTCAAACGGTTGGAGCGACCATGGGCCACCTCGAGCGAATCTGCAGTCCTTGTTGCTCATTGACAAACGAGTCTCAGATCCTCGCCAGTGCAAAGGGCCGTAGAGAGACTCGAGGACTCTGGGGCTGACGTCAGAGGTCGAAAGCAGGGTCTTGAGGACAGGTACGGTCGGTAGGGTCCACGAAATCCAGCTCAATGCGCCATAGCCTTTCGCTCATGCCCGATCCGGCATCAGCGGTCCTGTCCTGGTTGATGGCCCCGGGACAAGGCGAGCCCCTCATTTTCCTCGAAGAGTTGCTCCATCGGCCGGAGTGGCAGGCGTACGGTGCCTGTCGTGGCGAGAGCATCGAGACATTCATGCCCGGTCGAGGCGGCAACTTTGTGATCGCCAAGGAGCTATGTGGACGATGTACGGTCCGCCAGGAGTGCCTCGAGTTCGCTTTGGACGATGACGAGCTCGTTGGCATGTGGGGAGGGACAACGGAGCGGGAACGGCGGCGGATGAGACAGGGGAGGGGAGTGGCGTAGCTGTTGGACCCTCGGATTCAAGGAAATGTGCGGGTGCCACGACTGACGCCCTCAGCGTCGCCCGACGTAGTGTGAGTGTTCTTCACGACGGGCTCGGCGAAGGCAGCTGCGCATTCTGAACAGATATGCGGGCGACGGCGGGACCCAGCCGAGTTGTTGTGCTTGACCTTGATCGTCACGGTTGGCCCAATGCTCGATGATCTTGCCGTCGGCCAGTCGAAACCAGTGAGTCTGTGCGATTTCAAACGTTTTGCTGGTGGGCGGGAAAGCCAGACGGGGTCGGCCTTCTCCGTCGAACAGCACGAACGGGCGTACATGTCGCCCCGACATCGTGGTGTATACGCAGGTGAGGTTCGACTCGGCCACTACTTCGTGCACCTGCCAAGCCAGATCGTCAAAGGCCGAGCGCAGCCATTGAGCCGAAGCTAAGAACGCGGCGGGTCCACGTCCGCGTGCCAGCGGGCGGCTCATCGATAGCCTCGCGGTTCACGGCGTCGGGCGCGAACACCTCAGAGAACTCCGCCAGCGTGCCGGACGCCATCGCATACATGCTTCGTACGCAGAGAGACTTGGAGTCGATCACCTCGCGTCGTTCTGGTTCCATGAACTCGCCTCCAGCTCGATCCAATGATATTGGATTGAACCGTATTCAATCAAATTAGTCAAGGCCCATGAGGGGGGCGGCCAATGTCCAACCCGGCAAAGCGGTCATACTCACGCAGCGCGCGCGACGAGCAAGTCGCATTGTCCAGGCGGCGGGTCCTGGCCGCGGCCGACGCTTGCTTCGTTGAGGTTGGTTTTGGCGCCACGACCGTAGCCGGCATTGCGGCGAAGGCTGGCGTAAGCGTCCAGACCGTCTACAACGTCGTCGGAGGCAAGCCGGATCTCCTTAAAGCCGTATACGACGTGCGCGTTGCGGGTGATACCAAACCGATCCCGATCGCGGAGCGGCCACAAGTGCTTGCATTGCGAGCTGCGTCCGACCACGCGTACGTGTCTCCACGCTTACGCAGCACTGTGCCGTGAGCTCGGTGAAAGGACCGTTCCTTTCCTGTCCAGGCTGTTGCCCGAGGCAGCCAGCGACGCCGGCCTGCTGGCCTTTGCCGAAACGATCGAACAGGAGCGAGCAATTGGAGCGGCCAATGTCGCGCGACATGTCCACAGCAGATTTGGTCTCCGGCCTGGGCTGAGCGTGGATGGAGCCGCGGACATCTTGTGGTCGTTCACCGCGCCGGAGCTCGCCGATCGACTGGTCAACCGTCGGCATTGGGGGTGGAATCGATTTACGGATTGGCTCGGCGACACGATGACCGAAGCGCTCACGCAGTCAGAAGCGATGTAAAGATCATGCTGCGACCACTGGCCCGTCGGCATTCGGTGACCGTCCAGAGAGGAGTGGGCCCGTGTTGTCAGGAAGGAGCGGGTCACCGTTTCCCACACCACATTGGCTCATCCCGACAACTCGTCCCCGCTCTGCCGCGACGCTGCGGCCAAGGTGAGGAGAACCTCGGTCACGGTATCGAGGGGATGTCGTGCGAGAAATCTCTGCCTGCAGCGCACGAGCTCGGACTCCAAAGGTGGGCTCGGTCAGGATCCGGCGTACGGCATCGGCTACCTGGCGCGACGAGGGTCTGCCGGTCCGAAGATCGAGACCGGCGCCCGACCAGCGCACCCGGGCGGCCACCTCGGGCTTCTCTTCGCTGTCGCCAGCGACAACGAGGGGGATGCCGTGAGCCAATGCCTGTTGTACGCCGCCGTAGCCGCCATTGGTGATCATGACGTCGACATGAGGGAGGAGGAGATCGTGGGGAATAAATCGCTCCAGGCGCACATTGGCGGGCAGACCGGTGCGAAGCGGAGCCGGGTCGGGACCGCCGGTGGTCGCCACCACCAAGAGGTCGTCTCCGGCCAGCGCTTCGCTGGCGGGAATGAGGAGGCGGTGTGGGTCCGCATTGTCCAGCGTGCCTTGGGTGATATGGACGACCGGACGCCCGGCCCGTAACTCGTCCCACCAACCGGGGGGAGTGAACCCACTCGAGGGAAGCGGCAGCAGCGGTCCGACGAACTGCACGGAGTCGGGCAGATTCGGGCGGGGGTATTCGAAGCCGACCACCGTCGCCTGCAGGTAGGCGTCGACTACCTTCGTCGGAAGGTCAACGAAGTAACCGTCGAGCGGCGGCGATCCGGTCTGCGCCAGCCGTTGCTGCGTCAGCTGTTGAATATCGCGCATGACGATGTGCTCGGTGATCCAGTTCAAGACCTTGTTGCGCAGGTGGGATAGTGCCGTAGAACCCGGCTGCAGGGCCAGGCCGAATGGGGCGGTGGCGCGACTGGTGGTGGCGAGGGGCGTGACGCCAATACAGACCACGGCGGGCCGCGTCGGACGTGGTCTCAGCGCCAAAGGAAAGGCGCCGAGGAACATGACGTCGGCCACGATCACGTCCGCCGAGAAGGTACGCAGAATCTCCAAGATCCCAGCGAATTGCCCCGGCAGCGGATCGAGGAAAATTCGACGCAGATCCTCTTTCAGTCCACGAATGCCGCGCCTCGAGCTGGCCTCCCGAGAGGGATCTGCCACCATCAAATCGTGGACATCATCCGCAGGAGCTAAAGGCATGAATCGGGCGCCGATTGTCGTCACCCTGTCGCGGTAGTGCGGTGTGGTGAAGAAGACAACGTCATGGCCGTCGTCGACGAGTCGACGAGCGATGGCGAGCAACGGCGCCACGTGCCCCTGTGCCGGCGTAGAGCAAAGAAGAAACCGTCGGGGCGTCACTGACCTACGACGTCGTCGCTCCGCCGTGCAAATACACTGCTCCTTCCAGCGGCGGTACGGGCCGAGTCCAACAGCCGCCTCGCTGGCGGGCCATCGTTGATGACTTCAAGAGGTGTCCGAACCCGGCCATAGTGAAGCGTAACCCTGGTGCCCCGTGCTGGTGTGAGACGACGTCGATCTCTCGTTCAGTTTTGCTTGCGGCCCAGGAAGGCAGCGACGCGGTCCGCCGCTGGTCGCTCGTGGCCGCAGGGCTGTTCCGCACCGTAGGGACGACCTTCACCGCGCAGCCCGGGCCGGCTCATCAGCTGATGCGTGGAGAACGAAAGTACGTATTCCGCCAGTTCGGGGTCGAGGTCGGTCGGTTGCCCGGTGGCGACGGCCAGGTCCCAAGCGTGGGTGAGAAGATCGCTCGTCCGTACCTCGAGGAATGCGGTGCCGGGAAGTTCTCCGATGGGCAGTTGGTACGTGCGGATGAGGGCCTCGGGCTCAGCGAAGGTCTTCTGTGCCGCCTGGGCCGAGGAGCGGAGAGCGGACTCGAGATCTTCGGGGAGTGGTGCCACTTGGCCACCAGCTCGCGCAACGACTCGCTGGTTGCCCTCTATGACGTGTTCGATGAGGGTCTTCACATCCCATTCGGCACACGGGGTGGGTAACGACAGCTGATCGGATGCCACGTTGACAAGCACACGAGCAAAGGCGTCCTGGGCCCGCTGGTGCGCCTCCAACGGGTCCATGCTCATGGAACATGCCTCGAGGGCCGAGATTGGCCATCCCGTGTCGCATGGAATGGCGGACGTCTTTGGAACGCCGTTCGTCGTATCAAGAGTCTACGGCTGCTTAGCGTCTGTTCGGATCTTGAGGCAGGGGGCGGCTTGATTCGTCCAGTTCGAGTTGCAGGCGCAAGTTCTCCTCTTGCAGACCAAGAACCATAATGATTCCAGCCAGGTTGAGGCCGTCCTCTAAGAGGCGTCCAATGAGTCGAAGCCGTTCTAAGTCGTTCTCGCTGTAGAGGCGGGTCCCACCGTCCGTACGGGCGGGAGTGAGTAGGCCCTTGGACTCGTACAGGCGAAGGTTCTGGGGCAGCGCTCCCGACCAACTGTGCCGCCATCGAAATGCCATAGACCCCTTGTGCGGGATCGTCTCTTCGTTCTCGAACCATCCCGGAAATTTTCTCCATGTCACTCTTGCGCTCGTCAGGGGTCAGGGATAAAATCTATGTCAGTGACAATAGATAATAATCTATCAGTCCGAAGAGAAAAAGTAAAGCCATCTCACCAAAGGAGGAGCTCCAAATGTTGGTTCGAACAGATCCGTTTCGCGAGTTGGATCGCTTCGCCTCCCAGGTACTCGGGACGGCGGCCCGTCCGGCTGCTATGCCCATGGACGCCTGGCGTGACGGCGACCGGTTCATCATCGAGTTCGATTTGCCCGCAATCGACCCTCAAAAGGTCGACCTTGACGTTGAGCGCAACGTGCTGACTGTCCACGCCGAGCGACTTTCGCCCACAGGTCCCAATGTCGAGTTGATCGCTTCAGAGCGACCGAGGGGGGTCTTCAGCCGACAGGTCATTTTGGGCGACACGCTCGACGCCGACAACATCCGCGCCTCCTATCACGCCGGTGTCCTGCGATTAACAATTCCAGTCGCCGAGAAGGCCAAGCCACGGAAGATCGCCATCGATATTTCGTCTGAACAGGAAGCAATCGACGCCAAGTCCGAAGACCGCCAATCAGTCAACGCATAAGCGGGCAGAACCCAGCAGCCGGAACTCCGGCTGCTGGGTTCTCTCGACTAGCCAGAGAAGTCGGGGCCCGCGCCGTCGTCATCGAAGAACGCATAGCCGGCAGCTCTATGAAACCCGTCGCGTGGGCGATCTTTCACCTCCTCGTGGAGGGATCGCGCGCGGGAGGGACCGGACTGTGCTTCGTTCAGTTGCAGCGAAAGGAGGGTCATGGCTATCAGCAAGGAATCCCGATCTCGGTCTGGTGGGCCGGACAGGATCGATCATCCGCGTCCCCTTCTGCGAATCGTTGTCGACTCGACGAAGAAGCCCGCACGCATGATCCTCATTGGGGAATTGGACTGCGCATCGGTCAGTTTGTTCCGAGCGCGCGCCTCCGAGCTCGTTGGCACGATGAAGGGCGACCTCGTGCTCGACATCCGCCAACTGACATTTGTGAACTCGAGTGCTTTGGCTGTGTTTCTCACCTTGCATAAGCGGCTGAAAACGCATGGAACCAGGCTCGTGATTTCGTGCCCTACTCCTGCGGCGCGGCGGCTGTTCGAATTGACGGGCCTCGACCACGTCTTATGGATCGAGCCGTTTACGCTGTCCCTCGGGCCGGACAGTCGGCGGTCATGATCGAAGCCTTCGGAGTTGCATCCGCCTCAGCCGAGTGCCACCACGTGTACCGGATGCAAAACGACGGTGACGCGACCTTCAAGAGGCGCATCGAAAGACTCCAAATCGGTCCCGTATGCACGCAGCACTTTCGAAAGCGTGGTGAGGTCGGGATCTGGCCCGATCGTCGCGTCGCAGCGCACCTCGAGCGTGCGGAAAGGATTGCCTGGATCAATGACGAACACGGTCGCCTGTGGCCGTGCGATCAGGTTTTTGAGCTTCTGGCGAATGCCGGCAAGCGACGTCACGATCTCCTCGCCCTCGAGGATGGCCCAAATAGCCGTGAGTTGAGGGTGCCCAGTCGGGCTCAAGGTGGCCAAGGTCACAGGAATGGGCTGTTCGAGCAGATCAACGTGGGATGACGGAATTTTGGTCGGAGTCATATTCCTAAGCGTATGGGTGTGACGCGTCCACATCCACCGTGTAGCGGCGAGCGACTGATTGGCTGACGTCGCTGACGGACTCAAGATCTCGAGTGAGGATCTTCGGGCGATGCCAGCAACGCTCATTGGAAGTGTTTCAGAGCTGATCGAGCGGGTCCAGGGGCACCGGGAAGAGTTCGACATTAGCTATCGAACGGTGCCCATGACCGCCATGGAGGCCTTCGCGCCGATCGTATCGAAACTCGCGGGTTCACGACTGCGACGTACGCGGACAGCTACGCCGAAATTCTCCTTCGTTTAGGCCAGGGCTCGTGCCACCTGAGTGCCAGCGACGTCAGCCCAGGCGCCGACCACGCGGTCGAGATCGTCGAACTGATGTTCCATTACATAGAGTGCCCGAGTCGGAGTGGTCGCCCCGAGTTCCACGAGCAATGGTCGGAGATGAACTTCCGGGGCTAGCCGCGTGTATCGGGGCCGCGCCCGTCATGACCGGTATCGCTACCGCACGACTGAGAGCGTTATCGAAGTAACGGTCAAAAAAGGACTTCAGCAGTCCTGTGTACGTCGCTTTGTACGTTGGCGAAGCCACGATGATGAGGTCCGCGGCCGCGACACGTTCGAGTAGATCCTTTACTTTTTGCGAGTCAGGATCGAATAGCTCAGCTGCGACGTCGGTGACGTCGACCACGAGTCTTTCCTCCGTCTCGGGAATTTGCGTAGTGAGTGCATCAGCAACGGCGAGGGCGACGCGCAACGTCCGAGAGTTCGCATTTGGATTGCCTACGACGACTGCCACGCTCATTGACATATGCCTTTCATGATGCTCGTGTTGGCGCTGTGCTTCCCGACCTGCTGGTTCGCTCTGCAGCGGGGGTCGGATCGCGTAGGGAGAGCTCCCAAGCTAACGAAGTCGCCCGGTAAGCGAAGGGCGCTTTCGTTCCCCAGCTCCCCGTCATCGATCCCGGTGACGGTGGCCGAATTGTGGGCTCATTGCACCGTTCTTCGTCTGTGGGCAACATGACTATTCAAATCGAAGATTATAGAGTATTAAGCGGACGCTCACGACGGGTGGGGCGCGCGAGGCTGCAACCCAGGGCCAAGGAGCGTTCACTGGCCCAAGGGCCGGGTGCGAAAGGAGAAGGAACCTGGCACCCTGACGTCCGAAACGGCTGGTCGGACGGTAGCGTTGCCGTTCTTGCCGACAGGGGCGGACTCTCGTTATGCTCCAGGTAGAAGGGCAGTCTAGAAGGCACACGATTTGAGCCATTTGCCATTTAAGGGGGGTCGTCCATGTGGACGGGAATGAGGGCGTTACGCCTTGGTACTGCGATTTTTTGTCTGACGGGTGTTGTCGTCGGCGTGTCGGGAGCCGCTGCTTCGGCGGCCAAGGCTCCGATCAAAATCGGCCTGATCACCGACGAAACCGGGGTGGGCGCCGTGACCTATGGCGGCAGTGAGGTCGGGGCGCAGGCCCGCATCGACGCGCAGAACGCCGCCGGCGGGGTGAACGGCCACAAGATCCAACTCGTGGTCGAAGACGACCAGTCCACGCCGAGCGGCAACCTCTCGGCGGCCCAGACGCTGGTCGAGGACAAGGGCGTCTTCGCCATCATCGACAACGCCTCGATCGCTTTTGGCGGCGCCAGCTATTTGAGCCAGCAGAAGATCCCCGATCACCGGGGCGGACTCCGACGGTCCCGAGTGGGCGGCCAAGGGCAACTCGAACATGTTCAGCGTGACCGGGACCCTGACGGCGCCCATTAATGGCAGGAATTACAGCTACAACGACGCCGAGGCGGCCCTCAAGGCGGTCGGCATCACCAAGTTGGCCACGGTGGTGGCCAACGTACCGAGCGCCATCAATGCCGCCAACGCCGTGTTCGCAGCGGGCAAGCCCCTGGGCATCAGCAAGTGCATCAACGACATCGTGCCCATCGGCGACGTCAACTTCACCACCTTCGCCTTGGAGATGAAGTCCAAGGGATGCAACGGCGTCGAGGTGCTCAGCCTCCTGTCCAGCTGCACCGCCCTGGCCACGGCCATCAAGCAGGCCGGCCTCAAGGTCAAAGAAGAGTGCGCCACCGGCTACGACGAGTCCGTGCTGACCCAGCCGACCGCCTTGGCCGCCATGCAGGGTACGTACACCATGGCCACCATCAACGTCTTGGGCAACGACGTCGCCCCGCCGGTCAAGACCTTCCTCAGCAACCTCAAGAAGTACACCACGTGGCCCGGCGGCCTGCCCAGCCTCAACATCGACTATGACTACGAGGCCGCCGACCTCATGATCAAGGGCTTGCAACTCGCCGGTGCGAACCCGACCCGCAGCGCCGTCATCGCCGACTTGCGCAAGGTCAAAGGCTACACCGCCGGTGGACTGATTCCGCCCCCGGGCGACGACTTCACCCACTTTGGAACCCTGGCCGGGGTGCCCAAGACGAACTGCGAGCAGTTGCTCGAGATCAAGGGCAAGTCCTACGTGCCGGCCGGCAAGCTGGCCTGCGGCACGTTGGTGTCATCGAAGGCGTAGTGCAGCGGGCGATGACTCATCGCCAATAAGCGCAAGCGCCCGGAAGGACCCAAGATAGGAACATCATGATCGACTTGGGATTGGACGGAAAGAGAGCAGCTCGACCCGTACCGTACGGCGTGCGCAACTTGCCCATGACTTCGCTCCTGGCGGAGGCGTATCGTGGGTGGCAACCGGGGCCGCGACTTGCCTGCGGGAGGCCCCGTAGGATCGTGAAGAAGCGTTTCGCGGAGTCTCGTCCGATGCCTAGTAGGGGAGAGAACAGATGAGCACGAAGATCGTCGATATTCGTCGTTCCTACATAGACGGCCAATTCGTGGAGGGGGAGGGCCCGCCGCTCGCGGTGGAGAATCCCGCGACCGAAGAGATCGTGGCAGAAGTGGAGACATTGTCGGTCAGGCAGATGGAATCGGCCGTGCTGGCCGCCCGTCGGGCCTTCGACAGTGGCGAGTGGAGCGGGCTGAAGCGTGAGGAGCGCATCGAGAAGGTCCTGGCGTTGGGCGACTACCTCGCTGGCCGGAGCGAAGAGTTGGCGGCGACGCTGACGGCAGAGGCGGGCGCCACCACGGCCATGATCGGTTCGCAGGTGGCGATGCCCCTGGCCCAACTGCGCGACGCCTGTGAGATCTATCGGAGCCTCCCCGACACGGACTACACGCCCCGACCGCTGAGGGAGGTCATTGGGGGAAACCGAGTCACTGCGAGCCTGATGCGCTACGAGCCCATCGGCGTTGTGACCGCCATCGCCGCCTACAACTTCCCGTTGGTAACCCCCCTTTGGAAGTTCGTTCCGGGCTTGCTCACTGGCAACACGGTCATCGTGCGTCCGAGTCCGCTGACGCCGATCACCACGTTGGTGCTGGGTGAAGCGGCTGCAGCGGTGGGACTCCCTCCTGGCGTACTCAACGTCGTCGTGGAGGGCGGTGTCGAGGGGAGCCAGCTGATCTCTTCCCATCCGGCGGTCGACTGCGTCAGCTTCACCGGCTCCACCATGGTCGGAAAGCTGATTTTGGCCCAGGCCGCCGACACCGTGAAGCGCGTCCTCCTCGAGCTGGGCGGTAAGTCCGTGCAGATCTACCTTCCAGATTCCGTTGAGCGAGCCCCCCTGGGTTGCATGGGGGTCTTCGCTGCTCACTCAGGGCAGGCCTGCGTTGCGCCGACCCGGATGCTTGTGCCAGATGACCAAAAGGCTGAGGTTTTGGAAAAGGCCGCCGCTGTTGCCGGATCCCTGAAGGTCGGTGACCCCACTGACCCCTCCACCCTTCTGGGGCCGGTGATCTCGGCAGCCCAGCGGGATCGTTGTGAGCGCTATGTGGCCGAGGCCGTCGCAGCTGGCGCGACCGTTGTAGCCGGCGGCAATCGCCCCAAGGGGCTCGACCGTGGGTACTACTTTGAGCCCACGGTGCTGGACGTACCCGATAACTCGAATCCTGCGGCCCAGGATGAAATCTTTGGGCCCGTCCTCTGCGTGATCGGCTATCGCGACCTCGACCACGCCGTGGAGATGGCCAACGACAGCGTCTTCGGACTAGCTGGCCAGGTACACGGCAAGGACCTGGCGACAGCGGTCGAAATCGCCGGGCGCATCCGTGCCGGCCATATCAGTATCAATGGCGGGTA
The DNA here is from genome assembly GCA_963737745.1 of uncultured Acidimicrobiaceae bacterium. Lineage (GTDB taxonomy): Bacteria > Actinomycetota > Acidimicrobiia > Acidimicrobiales > RAAP-2 > Bog-473. The sequence goes on from CAVTTR010000001.1 coordinate 191,335, forward strand.
CTCGGGCTCCTTTGCCTCGTCAGGCGGTTACAAGCAAAGCGGTCTGGGACGCGAGCGCGGTGTTGAGGGAATCCGGGCGTTCCAGGAGGTCAAGCACCTCAGCATCGGCGGTCCGCAATAGGAGCGCTGTGTTCTTCTGATCGATGCCCTGCGACTGTTCCTCGGGAGCGGCTATCCGGGCGCCTTCAGTGACCGGGCGCTCAGTGACTAGCCGGGGGGCCCTTGGGAATGTCACGGAATGGGACGTCACGGTCGAGCGTGCGCTCGCGTGGCATGCCGAGGACACGCTCAGCCACCACATTGCGGGCCATTTCGGTGGTGCCACCAGCGATCTCTCCCACCTGACGGCTGAGGAACCCCATGCCACGCTGACCGAGATCCTCGTCGGCATCGGTCCAAGCGCCCGCAGAGGCACCGGCGAGTTCCCAACTGATTGCACCGGTGCGCCGGCCGACCAACCCGCCCATCAGGCGTCCCATCGACGCCGCTTGGTCGGTCATCTTCTTCGTGGCGATGGCCTTGGGCAAGCGGCGGGAGAGATGGGCCGAAGCGAGGCTCAGGGCGTGTGCTTCCCCGACCAGCTCTCGCGCCGAGGGATCGTCGTTCCGGCCGACGCGCTCAATGAGGTCGAGCAAGGTGTCCGAACGCCCGCGCCCGTTGATGTTTCCGGCGCCGGTTGGGCGCAGAGTCAGTGGAGACGAAGAGAAAGAACGCTCGTAGAACATCCAGCGGATACCGACCGTCCACCCATCGTCGACGGCGCCTATGCGATGGCTATCGGGGATGCGCAGGTCGGTGAGGAACTCCTGGCAGAACTCCTTGGACCCGTTCAGCATCTCGATGCGGTGCATTTCCATGCCGGGCGTCTTGAAGGGCACCATGAACACGGACAGCCCACGGTGCTTCGGCACGTCGGGGTTCGTGCGTACGAGACATATGGCCCAGTCGGCCCACCAGGCGCCGGTGGTCCAGATCTTCGAGCCGTTCAGCACCCATTCCTCGCCGTCGCGTACGGCCGTGGTCTGCGCCCCGGCCACATCGGAGCCCCCGCTGGGCTCTGAGAGCATCTGCATCCAGATCTCGTCGCCGTTCAACATGGCCGGAACGTGCGTTTTCTTCTGCTCCTCGGTGCCGAACTCGAGCAGTACGGCCATGCATGGCGTCATGGTCGGCACCTGGAACCGGCTCGGGTGCTCACGCCCGGCCATCTCCTCATTGAGGATCTGGGAGTGCTCGGGGGTCAGGCCCTGGCCTCCGTATTCGGCGCGGCACGATGATCCCGGCCAGTCCGCCGTCGAAGAGGAGGCGCTGGAGCACCCGTTGGTGCGCCACGTCGGCCAGCTCTTCTTCGTCGGACTGCTGGCCCAGCATCCCGCCTCCACTGGTGGCCAGGGGAATGTGTTCCTGGATATAGGCGCGCGCCCGGGCCCGGAAGCTTTCGAGGCTTTCCACCTCGGTGCCGTCTCGCAAGGTCATTGTCTCGGGGCTCATGCTGCGTCTCCAGTCACGTTCTTCCGCTCTTCCAACACATCGGTCAGGCGGAGCCGATGGTCAGTCACCGTGCCGTACAAGACGGCGTCAAGGGTGACGCGTCGTAGGTAGAGGTGCATGTCGTGGTCGAAGGTGATGCCAATGCCACCGTGCATTTGCACACACTCTTGGAGAATTTCCGGAGCGAAGTGGCCGATGAACGCCTTCGCCGCACTGACGAGCTCGACTGCGTCGTCGGCTCCGTCCTGGACCGCCCGTGCCGCGCCGTCGGCCAGGCCATGGCTGGCTTCGAGCCGCGTCTTCATGTCGGCGAACCGGTGTTTGAGTGCCTGATAAGAGGCGAGGGGACGACCGAAGGAATAGCGATTGAACGCCCATTCGATCGTGATATCCATCGCTCTGTCCATGGCTCCCACCATCTCGCCGCACTGCAGCACGTTGGCTAAGAGCAGTTGGTGTTCGACTTGGCTAGCCGCCCCTCCGACCTCGCCAACCACGCTCGAGGCTTGGACTTTGGTCCCCTCGAAGCTGACCGAAGAGAAGCGTCGTGTCAGGTCGACCGAATGCATCGGCGTCACAGTGACTCCCGGGGAGTCGGTGGCCACCAGGAACTGGGTGAGACCCTCGCCGGTCCGAGCGGTCACGAGGACATACGAGGACGTCCCGCCGGCCTCGACCGCAATTTTGGTACCGGACAGTGACCACCCATCGCTTTCCGATGTCGCCTCCAGGGCGACCTGGCCTAGCCGGTCGTTCGGGCGTGGTTCGGCATAAGCCCAGCTCGCAATGATGTCGCCACTCAGCAGGCCCGGGAGCACGTCTCGCTTTTGCTCAGGTGACCCGGAGGAACTGAGGGTCGACGCAACGACGTTGACCGGGATCAGTGGTCCCGGCGCGGCGTGGTGGCCGAATTCGTAGGCCACAAGCATGAGGTCCTCGAGTCCCTCGCCGCTAATGCTCCCCCCTCCATCGTCCTCGCTGACGAGGAGCGACGTCCACCCAAGCTCGCAGCCCTGTCGCCAATACCCAGCGTCGTAGCCGTTCTCGTCGTGACGGAGACCCCTGAGGGCCGTGACGTCCGATTTGTCCTCAAGGAACTTGCGGGTTGTCTCCGCAAAAAACTCCTGATCGGACGTGAGTTCCAGTTCCATATGCCCCCTCGCTTTCACGGAGAAGATAGCCGAAGTGGTGGCACCACTCTCATTGAGCTCGGTCCCTGAGCGAGGAGAGGAACTGGTGCGACCGATTTCGATGATGCCATAAACCGCCGCGCTGGAGTTTGGAGGGAGCCAAGTATGTGAAAGCAGCGTGCGGGGAGTGGAATGCCGTTCCCCATGAGAGCTACATTCCTCAATGAGGCCGGAACCATTCAGGGTAGGTACCGGAAGAACGGCAAATGGGAGGGATTGCGAATGGCTGACGAGCTCTACTTCGTCAAGGAACGAGTGCTGGATTATCCCGTATTCGACTCCGATAACCACATGTACGAGAACACGGACGCGTTCACCAAGTTCATCCCGAAGGAGTACGCGGGTGTCGTCAAGTACATCCAGGAGGGCAATAGATCCAAACTGGCGGTGAAGGACCGAATCACACGCGACATCCCGAACCCGACCTTTCAGCGGGTGGCGCCTCCCGGTGGGCAGAAAGACGACCCTGAGCAGCGGCGTTCCATTGCCGGGCTGGATGCCTTCTTCGACGTCGAGCCCCGCTACAAGTTGATGCAGGAATACGGCATCACGCGGTCGCTGATGTGGCCGACGTTGACCAGCGTCATCGAGCAGGCAATGCCTGAGGATCCCCTGGCGTCCCATGCCGTCCTCCACGCCCTCAACGAGTGGATGTACGAGCACTGGACGTTCGGCTACGAAGATGCGGTCTTCGCCACTCCAGCGATCTGCATGGCGATTGTCGATCGCGCCATTAAGGAGCTGGAGTGGGTGATCGAGCGAGGAGCCAAGATCGTTTACATTCGCCCCGCGCCCGTATTCGGCTTCGGTGGTCCCCGGTCGTTCGCCCTTCCAGAATTTGATCCGTTTTGGGAGGCGGTGCAGGAGTCGGGTGTGGTCGTGGGAATGCACAACACCGTGAATCGTCGCCACCCCGTCGACCTGTTGGAACTCGACGGCACGCGAGAGGCGGGAGGGTATTTCGAACACCCCTATGGTGCTTCGGCACCATTCCGGGCGCTGGCTACCCCCCGCTCGCAGACGAGTGACCTCATCGCGTCGATGATCGGCCACGGCATGCTCACGCGCTTCCCGAGGCTCAAGGTCGTCATCGTGGAGCACTTCAACGAGTGGACCCGCCCGATGTTGGACCAGTTCGCCGCCGCCTACGAGAAGACTCCGGTGCTCTTCGACGAGGACCCCATTGAGGTCCTCCGCCGTAACATCTGGATCCACATCTTTCACGACCCGAACCCGATCGAGCTCATTAACCGCCTCGGAGTGCCCAACAGCATGTTTGGCTCGGACTTCCCTCATCCTGAGGGCCTCCGCGACCCCCTCGCTTTTTCCGAGGACATCTCATCGCTGCCCTTCGAGGATCAAAAGGCGGTGATGGGGGGCAACCTCGCCCGTCTGATGGGGGTTTCCTGAGGCGGTCACCCTCCTCGCGCGGCCCTTCACGTCGATGGCAGTTTGCATTTGCCTCGGTGATGCAATCGACAGAACGATGATCTACTATTCGGGAACTAGGAGTTCGACCGGAGGGGCGATGGCGTCACGAGCCAAAGGATTGGCGGCGAAATGCGGGGTCGAGCAACATTCGAGCTGGACGACGAGCACCAGCAGGGGAGGCATGTGACTATGGGTAAGGCGTCGTGACGACCACCGAGGCACCGTCAGCGGGAGTATTCGAGGGCGTGCGCGTGATCGAACTGGCGCAATTCGTCTTCGTCCCCGCTGCAGGAGCGCTGCTCGCCGACTGGGGCGCGGACGTGGTGAAGATCGAGCATCCCATAACGGGGGACGGTTACCGGGCCCTCGTCACTCAAGGAATCATCAAGACGTCCGCCTCGGGCATCAACCAGAACATGGAGATGCACAACCGGGGCAAGCGCAGCATCGGCCTCGATGTGGCGTCGCCCGAGGGTCGTGAACTGATACTCAAGTTGGTCGGGTCTGCTGACGTCTTCCTCACGAACTTCCTGCCGTCTGCCTTGAAGAAGTGGCACCTCGACGTGGAGGACCTCCGCGCCGTCAATCCGAAGATCATCTACGCCCGAGGCCACGGCCATGGCGTGCGAGGCCCGGACGCCAACATGCCGGCGTACGACTCCACGGCGTACTGGGCTCGGGGCGCCGTCGGGGCCACGCTGACACCGCCGAGCATGGAACGGCCGCTCGGGCCGCGCGGTGGATTTGGTGACCGCACCGCAGCCACGAATCTGGCCTACGGCATCGCAGGCGCCCTCTTTCGTCGGGAACGAACCGGCGAGCCCTCTGTCGTGGATGTTTCACTTCTGGGCACTGCGGTGTGGACCATCGCCTCCGACGTTTTGTCCGGTCTCCAGGGTAACTGGGCCGCGGCTCCCGTGGCCGGGCAGGCGGCGCGGATGTCGCTCAATCCGCTGAGCAATAACTACGAGACGAAGGACGGGCGCTTCGTCAGCCTGATGTTGCTACAGCCCGACCGACACTGGCCCGACCTGGCCCGTGCCATCGGCCGCGAAGACCTGTTGAGCGACCCGGCGTTCTCCTCGGGCAAGGCGATCTTGGAACACCCCGCTGACTTGGTGGACATCCTCGAGCCGCTCTTCCTTACGCGCACATTGGCCGAGTGGCGGGAGGCCTTCTTGGGCGCACGGTTCCCATGGGCGCCCTTCGCCCAAGTCCCGGACCTGATCGACGACCCCCAAGTGGTCGCCAACAACTACATCGTCGAGGTGGAGCACGAGGCGGGGACATTCCGGCTCCCCACCGGAGCCGTCCAGATCGACGAGCAGGCATCGTCGATCCGCCGTGGACCGGAGTTTGCGGAACATACCGAAGAAGTACTGCTCGCCCTCGGTTACGACTGGGACGATATTGCCAAGCTGAAGGACAACGGTGTCATTTCTTAACGGGACCAAATGGAGGACAACATGACCGAATTCCGACTCATCTCGTCTGATTCTCACGTGACGATGCCCGACGAGGCGTGGCTGACCTACCTCGACCCCGAGTTTCGCGACCGCGCCCCACGCGTCGAGGAAACCGACGAGGGCCCCGTTCGGGTGTTCGAGGGCAAGACCACGCCGATTAACACCCTCAACAACCTGGCCGGAAAGAAGCCCGAGGACTTCAAGCTCAACGTCCGTAAGCTCGACGAGCAGCGTGGCGGAGCGGGCGATCCGGCCGAGCGCGTGAAGGACATGGACATTGACGGTGTCGATGCCGAGGTCCTTTATGTCGGTGGGCCTCTGCAGACCGCAGACCCCGCATTGCAGCTCAACAGCGTGCGCGGTTACAACCGGTGGCTGAATGACTTCTCCGTCTATGCGCCGGGACGGCTCCTGGGCGTGGCCGCCATTCCGATCAACACGCCGGAGCTCGCCGTTCAGGAAATCAAGTTCGCGGCGTCGCAGCCCGGCCTGTACAGCGGCTACATCCCGCTGTTCCCGCCTGAAGGTGACTACGGCGACGCCAAGTGGAATCCCATGTGGGAGGCCTTCATAGAGGCGAACCTGCCGGTTGGTCTGCACGTCGGCGGTCGGCGTCCGGGAACCCCGACGGTCGGCCTCTTCGACAGTGCGCCACAGTTCATGACCGGCCTGGTGATGAGCAAGCTCACGATGGCCGAGTCGGTTTCAGAACTCATCCACGGTCTGGTCATGCAGCGGTACCCGGACATCAAGTTCGTGGCCGTGGAGGGCCAGATCGGGTGGATCTCCTTCTTCCAGTACTACGCCGATCACATCTGGGAGAAGCACCGTTACTGGACCAAGAGCGAGTTGCAGGAGCCGCCGAGCTTCTACTTCAAGCGGCAGGTGTTCGCCACGTTCATGGAAGACCCGGTGGGCCTTCGCGAGCGCCATCACATCGGTATCGACAACATCATGTGGGCCAGCGACTACCCGCACTCCGAAACGACATGGCCGAACTCGAAGTCACTCACCGACGAGTGGTTCGCACCGTTGGGGGAAGAGGACAAGAAGAAGATCCTCTGGGAAAACTGCGCCAAGCTGTACGGGCTCATCTAATCGTGGTCCTACAGCGCGGCGCCGCGCTCAGCTTCACACCGGGCCATTAGGGGAGGTATGCGCCAAGCCCTCAGCGATGTGCGTGTCGTCGAGCTAGGAACGGGCGTCGCGGCCAGTTGGTGCGGTAAAGCATTTGCGGACATTGGCGCCGACGTGGTGAAGGTCGAGCCCCCCGGGGCGATCCTCTCCGCGCCGACGCTGGCCTCTTCGCTCACTTGGGGACGAACAAGCGCAGCGTCGTCCTTGCATCGGATGTGAGTGCAGCAGGGGCGCTTTGGGACACCGTGGCCGGCGCCGATCTTGTGATCGAGGCGCCCGGCCTCGGCGCGCTGCGCGACTGGGGTATCAGTAGCGCCGAGGTCTTGCGCCGGCAGCCAGAAACGTCCGTGGTCTGCATCACGGGCTTTGGCGCGACCGGGCCCTACGCCGAGTACGCGTGGTCCGACCTCGTCGTGCAGGCCTTCGCCGGCTCGCTCATTTTTAACAGCGACGGTTATATCCGCCTGCCGATGTCGGTCGAAGAGTGTGCCGTCGGGCAAACGGCGGCGATGGGTGGCCTGGCCGCCGTTCTGCGAGCGCGGGCCACTGGCGTGGGCGCATTCATCGATTGTGCCGCGACGGAGGCGCTGGCCTCGACTCCATCGCGGATGGGGCGACACCTCGGATGGGAGTACCACGGTCGTCAGGATGCCGCCCCACAGGCGTCCAATGCGGGCTCCACGTTGCTTCCCACCGGGGTGTTTCCGTGTGGTGATGGGTTTGTGGCCATGATGATGACCCCGCAGCAGTTGCAGGAAATGCTGCAGGTTCTGGACAGCCCTGAGCTGACCGAGACGTTTTCCCAACCGGATGCATTCTCGCGGGGTGAGACCAAGGAGGTCCTCGACGGAGTCCTGTACCCGTGGCTACTCAGCCGCACGCGCCAGGAGATCACCAAAGATGCCCAGGCGGCGGGTTGGCCGGTTGCTCCGGTCCTTGAGCCGGACGATGTCCTCATCGCTGACCACTTGCATCAGCGCGGGTTTTGGGTGCACGCGGTCGACGCTGAGTTGGGCCCGTTACTTCTGCCGGGAGCGCCTTACCGGCTGACTGAGGGAGGGTGGAAGATACGGCGTGGATCCCCACGCCTCGGGCAATCCGACTCACCCACCGGGGCCGCAGGTGACGTGCAGGAGCGGGCGCCGGCCGCGGCGGCGCGCGACTCTGAAATCCCGCCGCTTCGAGGCCTCCGGGTGCTGGATCTGACCACGGTGTGGTCGGGCCCACTGCTCACGGTGCACCTCGCCGACCTCGGGGCCGAGGTCATCCGCGTCGAGACTCCCTGGGTCTTCCCTCCGACGACGAGGGGGTACACGCCCCGGCCCGACCCCCAAGTCCTTTTGAGCAGCATCCTCGGCGGGTATGCCCCCCATGTTCCCGGCGAAGTCGATCGGCCCTTCAACCGGCACGCCATGTACAACTCGGTCAATCGCGGCAAGCGCTCCTGCACCCTCGACGTGCGTGAGCCCGAGCAGCGCGAGCTCTTCTTCCGCTTGGTCGCCGAGAGCGACATATTCGTCGAGAACCTCAAATCGACCACGCTGCACCAAATGGGAATTCACGAGACCGAGCTGCTGAAGGCGAACCCTCGGATGATTGTCCTGCGAATCCCCCCAGCCGGGCTCTCCGGTGATTGGGCCCATTACACCGGCTTCGGCCAGCAGTTCGACGGGTTGACGGGTTTGGCATCGCTATGCGGCCACCGTGGTACGGACCTCATGGACACACCGACGACCATGCATATGGACGGGGTCACCGGGCCGGCCGGTGTGTTCGCTCTCCTCGCTGCGCTGCACTACCGGGCCGCGACCGGGCGGGGCCAGGTGATCGAGTTGGCGCAGAGTGAGAATGTGCTGGCGCAGCTCGGCGATGTATTCGTCAACCTCCAGCTGGGTGAGAAACCTCAGCGATACGGCAACCGGGACAAGCGCCGAGCGCCGCAGGGTCTTTATCCGTGTGCAGACGAGCGCATTCTGGCCCTCACGGTCACCGACGATGCCGCCTGGGTGGGGCTGACGTCGGTTCTCGGCCGAGCCGACCTGACCGAGGACGTCCGTCTACGAGAGGTTGGTGGCCGTCAGGCGGCCCACGACGAGCTCGATGAGGCGATCACGGCCTGGGCATCTTCGGTCTCGTCCGATGAAGCGTTTCACGTGCTGCAAGGGGCGGGCGTTGCTGCCGCTGTCGTGCTCGATGAGCGGTCGTTCGTTTTGGACCCTCAGGTGGTGGCGCGACGTTGGGTCCAGCCGCTCCCGAGTCGGGACGCAGGGACATATCCGCACCTGGGTCATGCTTTCTCCGGCATCCCGCAGGCCTGGGAGCGCGGGGCACCGGCCTTGGGTGAGGATAACGAATACGTGTTCAAGGACCTTCTCGGCTTGAGCGACGACGACTACCAGCTACTGGTCAAAAAGCGGGTGGCGACCGAGGACTACTTTGATGCGCAGGGCAATCCGTACTGACGGTTACGCCGGCCGGCGACGCATACCGCGACCCGGCTCAACCGCGCTACGCCGTCAATTGTGCCGGAACCGACGTGTACACGTCATGGTCCGCCGCTGCAGTTCCCAGCCGGGTCAGCATGTCCATGGTGATCTCCGGCTTTACCTTCAACGTGATCGACCATAGAAACAACCCGTAGACGACCCCACACGCGAAGCCGGCCCATACGTCCTTTTCCGAGGGGACCCGAATGCCTTCCGCAGCCAAGCGGCCCAAATAGAGCCCCACGAGCTCACGCTCTGAGGTGCGCCGATCGTCCACGCTCAACGACGATGCGACGTGATAGCCCACATCGATGAACCACGGTCCTCGTTGAACCAGTTGCCAATCCAACAGACCCGGTCGTCCCTGCCCGTCCAAGAAGATGTTCGCCAGGTGAGCGTCACCGTGAATGAGACAAGGGGTCGGGGCTGAGGCGCCAATAGCGGGCAGGGACCGGTACGCCTCCAACAGGTTCTCGGCGTTGCGGTAGTGCTCCGGAACACCCGAGCCCAAGGGCCCGTCGAATTGTTCTTGGATCTCAGCCGAGCTGCGCGTTCCCCGCGTCGTGGCGATCCGGGGCGCCAGCCATTGGGCCTCGCGCACCCACCGCGTACCCCATGTATGTGCGTGCATGATGGCGTACTGCTCGAGCGTCGCCGCCACCTCTGATGGTGAGCGCGGGACTCGAGGATCTACGAAGACGGCGCCTTCGGCGGAGATGTCCTCCGTGATGACGACGCCGTGACGGCTCTCGGGGTCCACGTCGGCGTAGACACAAGGAAGCGTGCGTACGCCAATGCCCGAGACGGCGTCTCGGTAGAAGATTGCCTCTGACTCGCCTGCGGCTCGGTACGCCCAGTTGCCGGTGTCAGCGAAGTAGCCCTTGGCGCAGAGGCGCTCGGGAACGTCCAGCGGCGTTCCGGTTGCGCATTCGATCCGGACAAAAGCATTGGTCGAGATCCGAGTGTCCACGGATTCGATGAAGGCGGCGGTGACCTCTATGTCGGGATAGGTCGCTCGAAGAGCGGATGTGAGCCATTCTGGAGTGGCCAGTTCTTCCAGTGTCTCCGGCACGTTGACCACTTTTCCAAGGCTCATGACCGTGCCGCCCCCTTTGCCAAAAACGTTATATCCTGTAATGTAGAACGCGGATCTCGTTAGCGCCAGTGGGCTGACGCTAAGTTTGTCGCTGTTGTTCGGTGAACAGCGAAGGGGAGCGAGGGGTGTCGAAAGCGAGCGCTCATGGGAGTGGCTCGTGCCGGGCTGAAGTTTGCAGCAAAAGAGAGGAATGGAACATGACATCAGACCTGAATCTGGACTGGTTGATCTCAGTTGACGACCACATCTTGGAGCCTCCGGATCTGTGGGTGAACCGGGTGGCGGCCAAGGACCGGGAACGGGCTCCGCACATGGCGACGATCGACGGGACCGAGTACTGGCTCTACGACGGCAAGCGTTTTCCGAGCTCAGGTCTCAGCGCCGTGGCCGGCAAGTCGAAGCAAGAGTTCAGCCCCGAGCCCCTGCCGTATTCAGAGATGCGGCCGGGCTGCTACGACGCCAAGGCGCGCGTGGAAGATATGGATCAGGCGGGGATCCTGGCTTCGCTTTGCTTTCCCACAATCACCCGCTTCTGTGGTCAGCTCTTCATGGAGGCGAGTGACCGAGAATTCGGTTTCGAGCTCTTGCGGCACTACAACGATTGGATCGTGGAGGAGTGGTGTGGGGCCGCTCCCGGCCGGTACATTCCGCTGATGCTGATCCCCATGTGGGACCCGGCGCTCGCCGCCAAGGAGATGGAACGGATGGCGGCGAAGGGCGTCACAGCCTTCGCCTTCTCGGAGAATACTGCCCCCTTGGGCTTGCCGACCATCCACGACGCCGGCCGTTTCTGGGATCCGGTGATGTCCACTGCCTCGGACCTTGGAATGGTCGCCTCCATTCACGTCGGCTCCTCGTCGCAGGTTCCGAGCATCGCTCCGGACTCCCCGTTCATGGCGAACCTTGCCTGGGGTGCCATTCGCACGTCGGGGGCCATGTTGTCCTGGCTCTTCAGTGGCATGTTCACCCGTTTCCCGGGCCTGAAGGTCGCCCTTTCGGAGGGCGAGATCGGGTGGATCCCGTACTTCTTGGAGCGTGCCGAGCAGGTCTTGGACAAGCAGCGCTATTGGGTTCAACGAGGGCAGCAGTTCATGGATCACGCGAGCACCGACGTCGATCTCGACACGTTGAACCTCCGCGAGCTGTTCCACGACCACATTTTCGGGTGCTTCATCGAAGACCACCACGGTATCGCCAGCATCGATGAGATTGGCGAGGACAACATCATGTGCGAGACCGATTACCCCCACTCCGACTCGACGTGGCCAAACTGCATTACAAACGTGCGCAAGCAAATCAGCCATTTGTCACCGGAGACCCAATACAAGCTCCTGCGTGGCAACGCGGAGAAGCTCTACCGTTTCACTCCGGCGGAGCCTCCGGTGTTGGCCGATGGCTGAAGCGAGCGACCAATTGACCATTTTGGTTGATCGGGACCGGTGCATGGGGAGCGGCATGTGCATCATGTATGCACCCAGTACCTTCGACTACGACGATGACACCAAAGCCATGGTCATCGATTCTCACGGCGATTCGATGGACAGTCTCCGTATAGCCGTGGAGGCCTGCCCTACATCGGCCTTGAGGATCCTTGAAAATCAAGAAGGAGTGGGATGACAGACACGAGACCCGTGCTCGACCTGAACCGTGTCAGGGAGCTCTTCGACCTGCGCGGCAGCTTCATGACAATGACGGGTGGCAATTATTACGACGACCCGTACCCGATTTGGCACACACTGCGTGAGACAGGTCCCGTGCATCCCGGCATCGTGCACGAACTGACCGGGATCTCCGAGCCGATGACCTTTCACGGGCTTCCGTCTCCAGGCATCCCGCACTTCTCGGCGTTCTCGTTCGCGGCCTGCCAGGCCGCCTACCGGGACGACGTGACGTTCTCTTCCTCCCCCGTGGCCGTCGACGTGGAACACGGTGAGGCTTCCATTACGAACAGCATGCTGTCGATGGGTGGGACGCAGCATCGCCAGTACCGTGCCCTGGTGCAGCCTTCCTTTGGTCCGGCCCGGGCACGGTGGTGGATCGACAATTGGATAGAGACGACGGTCCACGCGTTGATCGACTCCTTCGAGGCGGCCGGCAAGGCTGAGCTCAACGTCGAGTTCTGTGCCGCCATCCCCGTCCTCACGATCACCGGCAGCTTCGGCGTTCCCGTCGAACAGGCTCTTGACATCCGTGCGACCGTTGGCCGGCCCGAACGCCTGATCGAGATCTTGGCGCCCATCGTGGCGGATCGGCGGGAAAATCCCCAGAACGATCTGATCAGCGTTCTCGTGCAAGCCGAGATCACCGGTGAGGATGGTGAGAAGCACCGGCTCAGTGACGCTGAGATCTACTCCTTCTCGCTGCTTCTACTGGCAGCCGGGTCCGGGACGACGTGGAAGCAGATGGGTATCACTCTCGCTGCCCTCTTGCTGAGGCCTGATGTGCTGGAGGCGGTCACCAAGGACAGAGCGCTTCTACGAGGAGCCATCGAAGAGTCCTTGCGGTGGGCGCCGACAGACCCCATGTTTTCCCGGTGGTTGACCCAGGACGTGGACTTCTATGGCGCTCATCTGCCCAAGGGAGCAGTGATTCATCTCTGTGTCGGCGCTGCGAACCGCGATCCCGAGCGCTGGGATCGGCCGGACGAGTACGACATCTACCGACCCCTTCAGCCCACCCTGGGCTTCGGAAGCGGACCCCATGTCTGTTTGGGCCAGCATGTGGCCCACGCCGAGATGACCGTCGCCATCAGCGCCATCTTGGATCGGCTGCCCAACCTCCGTCTCGACCCGGACGCGGAGCCGCCGAAATTCATCGGTCTCTACGAGCGGGGCGCTACGGCGATCCCGGTCCTCTTTGGATAGGAAGGCATTCAGATGACTGAACCCGCGTACCAGCCTATCGATGCCACTCTCCTGGGGGAGGAGCACATTAAGCGCTATCGAGAGACCGACGGAGAGGTCGGTTACATCTGGAACGGCGTGCCCACTCTCCTTTTGACCACAATTGGTCGGAAGAGCGGCGAGCGCCGTACGTCGGCGTTGATCTACGGCGAGGCGGATGGCAATTACCTCGTCGTCGCATCACAAGGTGGTGCTCCGACGCATCCGAACTGGTTCCACAACATCACTGCGAATTCCGATGCCGAAATTCAGGTGAAAGCCGACATCATTCCGGTAACAGCCCGAGCAGCCTCTGCCGATGAAAAACCGCGGTTGTGGAAGGTGATGGCCAGCGTATGGCCGAACTATGACGTGTACCAGACGCGCACCGACCGCGACATTCCCGTGGTGATTCTGGAGCCGAAGAAATAGCCGGGGAGAGGCGGCTGCTCCGCTTCTTCGAAGAAGTAGGCCCCGCTGCGTGCGCGCACGCCTAGGACGATCACTCCACGCCGAGAGCCCTCGCATGGCGCGATGTCCCTCACCAGCGACGAAGCCGGCGCTCCTGAGATAGTAGGTTCAGGTGCCATGGTGGAGGGGAGTTAGGGAGTGGGACGCCAGGTTCCAGCAGTTGAGCGGGCAATTGAGATCCTTGAGCTTCTCGCGAGTCGGCCGCACGAGCTCCTTGGTCTGTCCGATATTGCGCGTACGTTGACTATTAACAAAGCGAGTTGTCACGCCACTTTGACGCTGCTCGCCGATCGCGGCTACCTCATCCGGCACACGGCCAAGACCTACTCTCTGGGTCCGGCAATCCTTCCGCTCGCCGACAGCTTTCTCCGCGACCAGGACGCCTTACCCCATGCGCACGCCGAGATGGCAGCCCTCAGTCGGGACCTGAACCTCGAGTGCACCGCGAGTGGTGTCGTCGATGACGAGATCGTGCTGCTGGCTTGCACATCGTCCCCGGGGTCCTTCGGTGTCAGCGTCCGAGTGGGCAGCCGTTTCCCACTCGTGCCGCCTCTTGGGACGGTATTCCTGGCATGGGCCAGCCCGGAGCGCATCAGCCAATGGCTGGGCAGCATCGCCGGACAACCGACGCCCGCGGAGAGGGAGCGGTACCTCGACGCGCTGGCCATCGTGCGCCAACGGGGCTATTCCGTCGCGCTGGGCACCGGTCCCCAAGGGAAGGGATCCAACCTTCCTGCCGCAGTCGACGACTACTTGTTGTTCGAGATCGACGAGGCTCAGCGATTGCCCATTACCCACATTGCTGCCCCCGTGTTCGATCCCGAAGGATCGGTCCGGCTGGCTCTGACGGTGCTGGGCTTTGGCGACCGCCTGACCTCCCACGACGTGCCCACGGTGGCCGAAAAGCTACTGGCGACGGCGAGGCGGCTGGCCCTCACGACCTGGGGCGTCGTGGGCAACGGCGATGCCCCAGTGTCCGGAGCGGTGTCGTCCGAACCGGCCGTGGCCCCGGTTCGTGCTCCGGCCGGCACATGACGCCACCTCGGTCATCAGGCTGAGCTCAGGCCCCGCTTTCACGGGCTGTGGCGGACCGTCGAGCCACACTGGCTACGGCAGGAGTGTTTTCGGTCGTGGCACCACGAAGGAGAGCGGCCAGGCAGAAGTCCCAGAGGTAGTTGGCTACATCCGTCGCGTCGTAGGGCACAGCCTTCGACACGAGGTTGTGCGAATAGGTGAGGACCAAGTGCAAGATCATGTCTGCGTCGCGGACGATGTCGAGCGGAAAGACGACTCCCGCCTCAGCCGCGTCCGAGATGTATTCAATGAGTATGTCTCGGTAGGGCGAGAGGACTCCTTCGACTTCGGCCGGATATTCCTCTGAGAGGCGAGCTCTCTCTCTCGCCTGGAAGCGGTAATTGACGAGATCCCATTCGGTCACGTCTGAAATAGCGAGCGGCGCCTTAATCACAGCAGCCAACCGGCCGAGGGGATCTTTGTAGCGACTGGCGGAGTTACGAATGAACTCCTGGCCGGCGATGATGTTTTCCTCCAAGACCGCCAAGATGAGCTCGTCTTTGCTGCCAAAGTGGCGGTAAAAGGTCTGGAGTGCCACATTGGCCTGGTCGGCAACTTGCTTCACGGTGAAGTCACCAGCGCGAGACAGTTCCTGGGCCGCTGCGATGAGGGCTGCAGGTACATTGGGCCGGCCAGAACGGGCATCTGCCTCAGCGTTGCGCTCAAGGGCTCGTCGAGCCGCGCGCATCTCCCACCGTCGTTCGGTGGAGCCTGTCATTTTGGCCATTCCTTCCTCGGCACTCGCCGATACTCTCAAATCGAGCGGCATAAGAGTATGAAGCATCGCGGTTGGAGTGACAACAATCATGGCGGAAGGGGCGTCCCCGTCCAAATCCTGCGTTGAGCCGCTTTTTCTCAGAGCAGCCTGCTCCGGTGGGTGTTGGACGAAGATGAAGCCCGCGAGGCAACCAGCCGGCTCAGGGCCCTACCAAGGTGGGCTACGGAGATACTCCCAGGTGAGCGCACATTCGTCGCCCCCCCTCTGAGGATGGACGCAGGTCAGACGAAGATTTTGGCGTTTGCCTCAGGATCCAGCTTCGGTATGACGTACTTTCCCAGCGCCTCGATCCCGCTCATGATCTCCTCGTGCTTGAGCTGACCGAACTGGACATAACAAATGACAGAGTCGCAACCGATTGAGGCGTAGCGCTCGAGCTTTTCCAGACACTGTTCTGGATTACCGACGATGACCATGTCCTGGTCGTTGAAGAAGTGGGGGTCGACGTGCCCGGCCTGGGTTTCGCGCAGGCGGGGAAAGAGCTTCTCTATCTCCTCTTGGGGGAGGTTGGGTGGCAGCTCCCAATCGATTAGGAATTGCGCCATGTGGTCATACCACCAGCCCACTGAGTTCCATACGCCGTAGGACTCGGCTAATTCCATGTCCTCGGCGCAGTGCACGAGGGTATAGGGGGCCACTTTGTTGTTCTTGACCCGAGTCACCGGATCGGTGCAGGCCGCAGAGGCCTCGCGATAGATCTTGATCCGCCTGGCCAACTCGTCCACCGGTTGCATGATGGTGAGGGACAGCATGCCCAGTCCAAGGCTTCCGGCCAGCGCAACGCTGTCGGGACTCACGGCGGCCATCCAGGCCGGTGGGTGAGGATCTTGATAGGGCTTGGGGGTGATCGATCGGGTGTCCCCTTCGTAGCTGGGAAACTCGGGGAACTTCATGAAAGGGGAGTCCCAGCTAAATTTTTCCTGCTCCCACATGGCGACAATCGATTCGATGGCGTCGCGCCACGACTCACGACTGGTGGCGGGGTCGACACCGAAGGCTTTCTGCTCGTGGGGGATGGATCGGCCGGTTCCCCACTCGACACGGCCGCGGCTGAGGAGGTCAACTGCGGCGACCTTCTCGGCGGTGCGTACAGGATGGATGAACTTATGTGGCGTGAGGGTCACACCGAAGCCGAGACGAATGTTCTCGGTGATCTGCGACAGCGCGGCCAGAAAGATCTCGTTGACGGGCATATGCGAGCGCTCGATGCGGAAGTGGTGCTCAACCACCCAGACGGTGCCGAAGCCGAGCTTGTCGGCCAGTTTGATCTGTTCGATCGCCTCGAACCAAGCGGCCTGTTCGGCTAACCGCTGGCCCTCTGGAAACGGAGCCGACCATGGCTTCGGAGCCTGCACTTCGTAGAGAAGGTCCAACTTCATGGTCAAACTCCCATTCTGTTCATCAAGCAGGAAATCGCTGGAGTGTTCCGGGGATTCTTTTTGGCGACCCGGCCGGATACGAGCGACGAGGTCCCGGGTGGATCCGGTCAATAGAGCGAATATGGATATTGCAGATGATCCTAAGCAGGCCGACCAATCTTGTCAACGAGACCCCGCCCCCGCCTGAGATGCCCACTGCTTCGAACGTACCGCACCGGAAGTCATGCGCCCGAGCGGACGATTCTCCATTCGGAGTGCCGGGGCTTAGCCTGCCGCGGCGGCGTATTCGTGGAGTGCGGGGACCACATCTCCGAACAGCCGATCGAGCACGGGCTGTGGGTCGGCGCCGGCGGTGGCTGGGCTGAAGACAAACTGGCGGGCTCCTGCGTCGTAAAACGCCCGGAGCTTTTCTGAAACTTCCTCTGCCGTGCCGGCGGCAGCGACGCTGTCGACCATGCCGCGGAAGTCCTGGTTGTATGTCCCGCCCATCGAGCGTGCCGCCTCCTCGCGGGCCACCGAGCCATCAGGGTTGACGTTGAGGAAGATCCACACGTACCACTCGAAGTTCACCAGGTCGCGCCCGTTTTCGGTTGCTGCGTTCCTGATGGTTTCGACCGAGGACGCATACCGACGCGGCGAGTACATGTAGGGGAACCATCCGTCACCCATGACGGCGGCCCGACGCATGGCCGGCTCTTTTCGCCCGGCCACAACGATCGGCGGTCCGCCTGGTTGCACTGGGGCTGGATGAATTCGTACCGACTCCATGGCGTAGTAGGTGCCCTCGTGGGTGATCTCTTCCGCTGTCCATAAGCGGCGAATCAGGGGGATCATTTCGTTCGTTCTACGGCCCCGCTCCTCTACGGGAATATGCATCGCCCGAAACTCCTGGGGATACTCGCCGCCGACTCCGACGCCGAGGACGACGCGCCCATCGGTGGCGCGGTCGAGGTCAGCGATCTGCTTCGCGACCAAGGCCGGGGGATACAAGGGCAACAGCAGGATCGACGTCCCGATCTTGACGCGCTCAGTCAGCGCCCCCAACCGCGCCAACGCGATCATTGCTTCTGGACTGGGGTTTCGCGAGGCGATGTGGCCACCGACCCACAACGAATCGATTGGCTTCTCCTCCAGCGTTCGGACCTGTTGGGCATCGCCTGAGCTCACAAGGCCGATCTGGACATCATTGGGTGTCGCGGTCAACGCAGTACCTCCGAGAGTTGGTCAATTTCACCCGGCGCGATGTCGAGAAGGGTCTTCAGCACATATTCGTTGTCCTGGCCAAGGAGTGGTCCAGGGCGAAGATCGCACGAAAGATCCGAGAACATCCAAGGTGCACGCATCACCCGGGTGGGGCCGATTTCGGGGTGAACGAGGTCGACGAAGACATTGCGGTCAATGAGATGCGGGTCGGTAGCCAGGGCCTCGTTCGTCATGACGGCCGTTGCTGGTACACCGGCCGACTGGAGGACAGTGAATGCCTCTCGGGCTGACCGCGCCCGCGTCCACTCCGAGATGGCGGCGTCGATCTCGGTGGAGGCCGCCCGTCGCGTGGATGCAGTGGGGTAGTGGCCCACCCAATCCGCCCGGCCGAGCGCGGTGCACAGAGCGCTCCATTCGTGTTCGTTGCCGACGGCCACGGCCACCCACTCGTCGTCGCCGGCCGACGGGTAGACGTTGTGGGGAGACATTTCACGGTGTTCGTTGCCGATGCGGGCCTCCCACTCGACGCCGAGTTCGTGCGCCAGGAGAGCGTCGGGTGAGCTTGCGACCACTACCTCGCGCGATGAGACGTCAACGTGCTGCCCCTCCCCGGTCCGCGCCCGATGCAACAAAGCGGAGAGGATGGCCACCGTGAGGGCATTGGCACTCCGATAGTCGGTCGACTCGCCGATCTCGGTCGGCGGTCCGTCGTCATAGCCAGTTTGCTCCGAGAGGCCCCCTGTGGCTCCAAAGATGCTGGCCAGGCCGGCCGACATCGCCTCCGGTCCGGTCGCGCCATTGGCCGAGGACGAGGCCACGATCACGTCGGGTCGTCGGGCCAGGAGCGTCGCCGCGTCGAGCTGAAAGCGACTCATGACCCCAGGTCGGAAATTGTCCACGATGACATCGGCCCAATCCGTGAGCCTGTGTGCCAATGCGAGCCCCTCGGGCCGAGACAGGTCGACCTGGAAAGACCGTTTGTTGAGGTTGATCTCGTTGAAGTTCGGAGAACGGTTGATGCCGCCGTAGTCGGCGAGGAATCCCCGCCGGGCGGGGTCTGGTCGGGTCGAGGACTCGACCTTGACCACTTCGGCGCCGAGCAGAGCAAGCAGGCAGGTGGCGTATGGTCCGGCCGCCGCCCACGTGAAGTCGAGGACGCGTACGCCTTCGAGGCCGCGTCCCGACGCCAGCTCCACGAGCGCCGGCCGCTCGGAGCGGAACCCCGTCGAGGATCCGAGCGCTGGAGCGGACCGGATCTCGACCGGCGTGGCGGAGAGCCGGTAGGGCGGGCCCGGGATATGAAGATCCGAACCGCGACCGTCGTCGATGTTCCGAAAGAATTCCCGATGCTCCAGCTGGGCCGAGGTGAGGAGGTCCGTGGGTTGCGCGTACGCACCAATGGGTGCGCCGAGTGGAGCGAGAATGCGAACCACGTCAGCCTTGGAGCGCTTCTGGCACCAGCCGATCAGGGCTTGACTGGCGGTGGCGAAGTCGGCGGCGCGAGCATCGGCGGTCGCAATGCTCTCGTCCGCGAGCTCGTCGGCATCCGTCGAAGCCGCCAATTTGTCCCACTGCGCGGGGGTGAGGCCAACCAGTTGAACCCAGCCATCTCGGCAAGGAATCATGCCGAAGAAGCCATAGCGACTGCCCTCACGGTGAAGTGTGACACCGTCATTGTTGAAGCGACTGAGCCGTGTGCGGTTGAGCGTCAGCTGGGACTCCTGAGCCGATATGTCCACCTGCTGCCCACGGCCGGTCTGGAGCCTGTCGTAGCACGCGGCCAGCACGGCGATCGCAGCGTTCCAGCCCGCATCGAACTCGGCCACGTCTCCGCCAATCTGGATCGGCGGCCGGTCCGGAAATTGCTTCCATCCGATCCCACTCGGGAGGATGGAACCTTCGGAACCAGCGTGGAACGTGACGAGGTGATGCGCTCGGTAGGCGGCATAGGGACCGGTCAGACCGAACGGGGTGATTGTCACCAGCATCGTTTTCTCGTCGAGCTCTCCTAGTGACTCGAGTGCGGGCGCCGGACGATCCGTGATGATCACGTCACAATCTGAGACCAGGGTGCGCCAACGACTTTGTGCGTCGAGTCCGTCATCTATGACGACACTGGACTTGCCGGTGTTCAGGTAGAGAAAGCGGCCGCCGGGCTCCT
The DNA here is from genome assembly GCA_963737745.1 of uncultured Acidimicrobiaceae bacterium. Lineage (GTDB taxonomy): Bacteria > Actinomycetota > Acidimicrobiia > Acidimicrobiales > RAAP-2 > Bog-473. The sequence continues at coordinate 211,580 of CAVTTR010000001.1, forward strand.
CGGGAGGCGCATCGGAGCGCACGCGGCGCCCAGCGGCGGGAGGGGTGGCCTTCTGGAGGCTCCACTTTCACGACGTCTGCGCCCAGGTCGGCGAGGATTTTTGCGCAAAAGCTTGCTGCGAGGCCATCGGCAAGCTCCAGAACTCGCCAGCCCGCGAGGGCGCCGAGTCCCTGGTCCTCGGTCGCCTCCAGCGTCACAGCGTGCTCTCTTGCCAAGCCTGGTGCACGGCTGCGCCGAGTACGCCGGCGAGAACGTGGTGCCCCTCGTCGTTTGGATGAATCCCGTCGGGCAGCAGATCCGGAGACACCAAGTCCTTTCCCGAAACGAGTGTCGTGAGCTCATCGCCAACGGTGCGGACGGCTTCTTCCATCGCGTTCCGAATATCCCCGAGGGTGGCATCGAGGCGGTTTGGCCGGTCCTCGGCGTCGGGGCGGACGATTGGGCTGGCGACAACGATTGGAACTCCCGGATGCCCAGAACGCACGATGCGAAGGAAGGCCTCGGTCGTGGCCCGCATCATGTCGGACGAGAACGGGATCATGCCCCAGCAGTTGGTGCCGTGGGTCAGCGAGATCACATCACCCTCGAGGCGCGCCAGTTGTTCAGCCGAGACCACCTCGCCGCGAGCTGCTCCGGCGTAGCCGAGGTTTATTGCGTCGAGGCCGTGCGTCCGGCCGACGATGCTCACCCATGAGGCCGGTGTCGTACTGGCCACCCATCCTTCGGCAATCGAGTCGCCATAGGCGAGCCAACGGGGCTGCGGAGGAGCGGGTTCGATGGTGCCGTCGGTTGGATCAAGCTGGGTGACGAGGGGTCGCAGACTCTCGGGGAGGTAGACGATGGCTCGGTCCGGACCCTCTCCGAGGAGGAGGCGAACCGTCCCCTCACCGACGGTGGCTTCCTGCTCATCGACCTGCTTGCCATTTCGCCACACGCTGAAGGTGGACCGTGGGACCAACCCATAGCTCGGTCCTGGATCCTTGCCCACGTACGTCAGGTTGATGTGCTGGGCACTCCCACGTATCTCGAGTCGCACTCCCACCGGCAGCGTCGCCGCGCCCCAGGTATCCGAGGGCAGCCGTCGGACGTCCGCCGGGTCTGCGCGCGGGTACGGCACACCCTCGGCTGCGGGCCATGCCAGCCCCCGGAGGAATGGCTCTACCTCAGGCGGTCTTTCCAGCATGTCTTGTTACCTTTCGCATCGCTCGAAATACCAGTCGCGCTGACGGGTCGAGCGGCCACCACGATGCGGGCTCCGAATTCGGCCGCCCGGTGAGGAAATGATGCGCTGCAACTCCGTCGACGCTCCCCACCCAAAATGCCGCAACTCGAGTACCTCAACGTTGCCAGTCGAACGGCCACGCTTCATCCCACGATTGACCTCGGTGCCAACCACGGAAGAACTTATGCATCAATCGCATCCCACACAACTCGGTTCTGGCAAAGCAGAGACGGGACCCCGGCGCTACAGTCGATCATGACCACACGAATGGAAGACCTCGAAGAAATCCGCACCCTCATGGCTCGCTATTGCTTTGCCATTGACTCCAAGAACGCTGCCGCCTTCGCTGACCTCTTTACCGAGGACGGGGTATTCGACCTGAAGTTCGTTCCGCCGATTGAGGGTCGTGAGGCCCTGCGGGCGTTTGTGCCAAGCATTCCCGACGGCGCGCACCATTTCACGGCGAACGAGATCATCGAACTCGATGGCGATCAGGCGGTGGTGCGAGCCTATGTCTTGGTTGTCAATGAAGCCCCGGCGGGAATCGGCACCGTCGGGGAGTACGACGATGTGGTCAGTCGCACGCCGGATGGTTGGCGGTTCGCGCGTCGCACCTTTACTGCTCATTGAGCCGCACCGATCCTCCCTTGACGGATAAGCCGGGTCCTGCGAAGGTAGCGAGGGACTATCGCGACAAAGGGGGGTTCGTTGTGAGACGCACTGCGTCAGGACGGGTGCGGATGGCCTTCAACGAGAGGAGCGTCGTCCATTGACGATCTCAGAACGACCGGTGCCTGTCCCTGATGAGATGTCGAGCCCCTACTGGAAAGCGGCATCGGAACACGTACTCACCATCGCGAAGTGCTCTCGATGCGGATGGTTCACCCATCCACCGGACGTGATGTGCCTTCACTGCGGGAGGACCGACCCTGACTTCGTCTTTACTCCCGTCAGCGGAGCGGGAGTCATCCGGTCGTGGACCGTCATGCATCAATCGTTTTTGCCCGGCTTCGACGAGGATCTTCCTTTCGTCCTCGTTGACGTCGAGATAGTCGAACAAGAGGACCTTCGCCTCATTGGGCGTTTGGTCGATGGCCCCGGAGCACCCATCCAGATCGGGTCACGCGTGCAGGTCACCTTTGAGGACCTTCGCCCGGGGATTTCGGTACCCGCCTTCGCTCTGACAGGAGCACAATGAGTCGGTCTTTCGAAGCCAGGAACAAAGTGGCGGTGGTGGGGTACGCCCAGAGTCCCGTCGAGCGTCACAATGATCAGACGCTGGGCGTGCTGGCGGTGGAGACGGCTCGCAGGGCGATCGCCGACGCGGGACTGAGCAGCGTCGATGGATTCGTGACCGGGAGCATTTTGCCCTCGGCGGGTAGTCACGTCGTCGCGGATGGCATCAGCATTGTCACCGCCAACTGGATGGCGGACCACCTTGGTGTGAACCCCCGCTACGCGGCCGGCTTCCAGGGGTTCGGGCAGATACCGGGATCGGTGTCGATGGCCGTCAATGCCATAGCAAGTGGGGCAGCCGACTATGTCCTCCTCCATCGTGCTCTTCACAATCCCCAGGGTCGCTATCACGGCAACGTGATGCAAGAGGCCGAGGGCTCGCAGCAATGGACGGCCCCGCAGGGATACTTCGGGCCGCTGGCCATGATCGCCCTGTCCTATCAGGAGTACATCCAGCGCTATGGGGCGACCCGGGAGGCCATGGCTGCCGTCCTGGTGGAGGCCAGGAAGAACGGATCCCGCATCCCATGGTCCTTCTGGCACGGCAAGCCGCTGACGGCGCAGCAATATCTGGACGAACCAATGATCGCAGAACCCATATGTCGGTTCGACTGCGACATCCCGGTTGACGGCGTGGCCGCATTCGTGTTCACCTCGGCCGAACGGGCCAAGGACATGCCGAACAAACCGGTCTACGTTGCGGGGCTGGGCATGGGGGCCCCGGTCACGCGCCGATTGCCCGTGCACTGGCCCCTCGACGACATCATGGGCGTCGGTTTCGAGACAGGGCGTCGCCTGTGGGAAGCGGCCGGCATCGGCCCCGAAGAGGTGGACCTCCCGCAGCTCTACGACGGGTTTTCACCCTTCATTTATTATTGGATGGAGTGCCTTGGGTTTTGTCCGGTGGGCGAAGCTCACCGGATCGCCCTCGAAGGCGGCATCGACAGCGACAATCCCGCAGCCCTCCCGGTGCTCTTGAGCGGGGGAGCGTTGGGGAACGGGCGGATGCACGGGGTGCCCCAGATGCTCGAGTGCTATCTACAGCTCTCGGGAAGAGCCGGGGAGCGCCAGCGCGACGGGGCCTCAATCGGCGTGGCGTGTCACTCCTCGCCCCACTTCGGTGGAGCCGTTGTCTATAGCGCCGAGGCGTATTAAAGGCGAAGAAAGCTCAGAGGTCGGCGGGCCGGACCCAGCCGCCTCCTTCTGCTGAGCGGTACATCGCTTCGATTGCAGATTGCACGTGATAACCCCGAGCGAAATCGGGACGTGCGTTCCCTTCGCCGGCGATGGCCTGGGTCATCAGCCAAAACGAGCGCGCCATTGCCCCTCGGGGATCGCCCGGGTACACACTCGGCATCTCGACGCCGTCGGTCGTGGTGAGTCGCCGTGGCACCTCGACGGTCTCGAGCCCGGCGCCGACCCGGCCGAGCCGGACGGTCGGTACCTCTGCCGGCATCATGGGCGCATCGATCACCAGGCGGCCCCGGTCGCCGCTGAGTTCGAGCAGAAAACCCGGCGCGGCCGCCCCGGCCCACGCCGTCGTGATCGTCCCCACTGGTCCCGATTCGAACCGCAGCACGGCTACCCCGACATCGGCCACACCGACATCGAGACCGCCGGCCGTGTCGACAAAGTCCCATCGTTTCAAGAACTGGGCCGGAGTGCCGGCCACCTCGGCGACGGGCCCGACGAGACGCACCATGAGGTGAAGCAGATGCGACCCAAGATTCCGTGGCGCACTGGCGCCGAATTGGGCGTCATGGAACCAGTTGTAGGGAAAGGTGGAGGTGGGCTGGGCGAACAGAGACTGCTCGAGGCGCGCTGACACCGTTTGGATCGTGCCCAGAGCGCCCTCGGCCAGGATCTCCTCGGCAAAACGCACTGGCCCGAGATGCTCGGAATAGGCGTCGACGGCGGTGACCGTCCCGGCATCGACCGCCGCGTCGCGAAGCGCCTTGGCCCCCTCGAGGTTGGCGGCGAAAGGGATGGCGTTGTACACGTGCTTGCCGTGGCTCAGCGCGGCGAGGCACATCTCCCGGCGAAAGTTCGGCCGCGTCCCGGCATCGACCACATCGATATCAGGGTGGGCCGCCAGTTCCTGGGCATCCCAGAACGGCAATGGCACGTCATGATCCTTGGCGGCCCGTTCGGCTGTCTCGCGGTGCGCGGTGCAGATGCCCACGACTTCGACGCCGGGTACGGCGCGCCATGCCGGCAGGTGGGCTTGCGCCCCCCAGGTGGCGCTGATGATGCCAACCCGGATCGTCATAGTTGTTCCTCCCCATGTGTTCGGTGCTTGCAATGGCGCCTTATTCTTGCCATCTGGACGCCTCCAGCGCTGGCGGCGCGAGCGGCGGTCTCGGAGCTCTCGACGCCATGGACCCTCGAGAGTGCGCAAAAGCGCCCGAAGACCTCGTCCGGGACCCATTTTGTGCCCCAACTGACGAGAGGGGCACTATGGGGCGCGCTACTGTCACAATACGTCGTCGCCGCACGCAACCGATGGGAAGAACATGACCAACGTGACTGACCTCTACTACGACCCGTTCGACTACGAGATCGATGCCAACGCACATGCGGTCTGGCAGCGGCTCCGTGACGAGGCGCCCCTCTACCGGAACGAGAAGTACGACTTTTGGGCGTTGAGCCGCTACGACGATGTGCTCGAAGCCATTCTCGATACCGAGCGGTTCAGCTCCGCCCACGGAACGACGCTCGACATGATGTCCCCAGAGCCCTTCCCGATGTCGATGCTGATCTTTATGGACCCGCCAAAACACTCATGGCACCGAAAGGTGGTCAACCGGGCCTTCACGCCGAGGAAGATCGCGGTCCTCGAAGAGCGATTGGTCAAGATCTGCCGGGAACTGCTCGATCAGCTCGAAGGCCGGCGCGAATTTGACTTTGTGCAGGAATACGCCGGGATCATCCCGCCCACCATGATCATGGCCCTCGTCGGATTTCCCGAGGACATGGTGGAGGAGTGGCGCAAAGGGATCGACAACATGCTCACGGTGGAGCCCGACGGCACCATCGTCGGAGAGCGTTCGGCGGCCATGGGCGCGGCGGCCATGGGTGCGATGGAATCAATCGAGGCCTCCGCGGGCGGCCTGCTCTTCCAGGTGCTGCCGGACCTCATGAAGGAGCGACGTAAAGAACCTCAGGATGATCTGCTGTCCGTACTGGTCAACGCCGAGGTCGACGAGGCCGGAAACCTCCGCCACCTCACCGAGGAGGAGATTTTCGGGTTTGTCATGCTGCTGGCAGGCGCGGGCAGCGAAACCGTCGCACGCCTCCTCGGGTGGACCGCATTGTTGCTCGACCGCCACCCCGACCAGCGTGCTGAGCTCGTGGCCACGCCCGAATTGCTTCCAAACGCCGTCGAAGAGGCCCTTCGCTACGAAGCTCCATCGCCCGTGCAAGGACGCTGGGTCATGGAGGACGTTGAGTTCCACGGGCAGACCGTGCCGAAGGGTTCAAAGATCCTGCTCATCAACGGGTCAGCGAACCGCGACGGTCGTCACTTCCCCGAAGGTGATCGCTTTGACATCCATCGCGTCATTGATCGCCACCTATCTCTCGGCTACGGCGCCCACTTCTGCGTTGGCGGCGCGCTGGCCCGGCTTGAGGGTCACGTGGCGATGCGTGAATTGTTGCAGCGGTTCCCAGAATGGGAGGTCGACTATGACCGCGCCGAGATGATTCACACCGCAAGCGTCCGTGGCTACTCGAAGCTGCCCGTACGGGTCTAAGTCCCCGACGGACCCAGCGCTCGAGAGGGCGGCCGAGCCATAGCTCGGTGGTGAGTCTGTTTTCGGGTGTTCGTGGGCGGGTATCTGCCGTGCGATGCCACTTCTGATCGGCACCTCGGGCTGGCAGTATGCCGACTGGCGAGGGCGTCTGTATCCGCAAGGGCTTCCTCAGCGGAAATGGCTGGCACACTACGCCGCTCGATTCCAGACCGTCGAGGTGAATAACGCCTTCTACCGCCTGCCCGAGGAATCAACCTTCGAACGATGGCGGGACTCCACTCCCGATGATTTCGTCCTGACGATTAAGGCGAGCCGCTATCTCACCCATATCCGCCGCCTGCACGAGCCGAGCGAACCAGTGCAACGTCTTCTCAGTCGAGCCGCGCCTCTGAGAAACAAGCTCGGTCCGATTCTCGTGCAGCTACCCGACAATTTTCGCATTGATCTCGAAGCACTCCAAGAGACTCTTGCGGCATTTCCGGCAGGAGTCCGCGTGGCGTTCGAGCCGCGGCATCCCTCTTGGTACACGGATGAGACTGCTTCACTGCTCTCTCGTTACAACGTCGCTTTCTGTCTCAGCGATACTCCGGCGCGTCGAAGTCCAGTCTGGCGTACAGCTGACTGGGGATATGTGCGTTTTCACCAGGGTCGAGCAGATCCCACGCCCTGCTACGGACGTACCGCGTTGCGACTCATGGGCGGAGCGTCTCGCCGCTCATTGGGAACCGAACGACACGATCTTTGCCTACTTCAATAACGACCATGGCGGCTGTGCTGTTCGCGATGCCCATCGGTTCGCCCTTGCGGCAAACCACGCCGGGCTGGCGCCGACCAGGGTCCCTACTGCGCGCGAATCCTCGCTCTCATTGACGAAGGCCGACTCTTCTTCAGCTCAGCGATGAACGGCCGACGAAGCCAAGCGCAGCTCGTCGAGTGTCGCCTCTAACTCTGACCTCGCTTTTCTTTGTTGGACCAGACCTTGTTGTTCCAGGCTTTCATCACTGTTGAACGCGCCGACCGTTTCCGTAGCCTGACCCCTCAGCCCCTCGATGGATTTTGTTGCAATCCACGCTGCCCGCAGGCGCCTGATGGTCGCAGGTCACGAGTTTCATGTACCGCGGGCCGGGTAATGACAATTGAGCAGAATTTCTAAGGCAGGAGGTTCGAAATGACGAACGAGTTACAAGGTGTACGCGTTGCATTCCTTGTTGCTAATGAAGGTATTGAACAAGTGGAGTTGACCGAGCCCTGGAAGGCCGTGGTGGACGCCGGAGGGTCGCCTCAGTTAGTGGCTCCCGAATCGGGCGAGGCACAGGGCATGAATCACCTGGATAAGGCGGACAAATTTCCTGTGGATCGCACGACGTCGGAAATCGGCGTGGACGAGTACGACGCGGTGGTGCTGCCGGGAGGGGTAGCCAATCCGGACCAGCTGCGACTCGACAAGCCTGCCGTTACCTTCCTCAAGGGATTCTTCGACGCTGGGAAGCCCGTCGCCGCCATATGTCACGGGCCGTGGACGTTGGTCGAAGCAAATGTGGTGCGAGATCGTTCGCTTACGTCGTGGCCGAGCTTGCATACCGACATCGTCAATGCCGGCGGAAAATGGGTGGATGAGGAGGTTGTAGTGGATCGTGAGGGTCCGAACACCCTGATCACAAGTCGCAAGCCGGACGATCTCAAGGCCTTTTGTAGCGAGCTCATCGAAGCCTTCTCGACAAGAGCACGATGACCGCACCACTCGGTAGACCCAAGGCTACGCAGAAGGGAGTCGGTCGGTGAGCAGCACTTGGGAAGAACCGAAGGAGGGCGCGCCTGTAGAAGCGCCGTCGCCGTCCGACGCAGGCGAGGGGAGCGAGGTTCGTCAAGACCAACCGCCGCCCGATCACCCCGAATCCGCGCCGTAAACGCAGTAGCTGCGAGGTCAGCATCGCTCGTTGCAGCGGCCAAACGCCGATCTCATCTTCCCCCGAGGTGCCAACGGGGGGTTTGTATCGCGCGTACTTGCGGGTACACAACAGAGATGTGCCCCGCAAGGGCGACGACGAGAGCCCCTACGGAGCGAACGATCCAATGGTATAGAAGGGCTCGTGCCGCGTGTGAGCCATTCATGTTCGCTGAGGCACGTTTTCGCACGCCGTGGGTCGACGACGAGTTCGCGGCAACCGTGCGCGCGGCGAGCCAGTGGCTGCGCGACAATCCCTGTCCGGACGGGTTTCTCGCCGAGCATTTCGCCGGAATGCTTTGCGCGTATGTCGAAATGACGAATGCGACCGTCGCTCGCGTCCTGGAGTTGCGCATGGATATCGCGCGGCATGTCGAAGAGCTTCATCGTTGGGAATCGCGCCTTCGAACCTTCGACCAAAAGAGGTCTGCGTAAGATCCTCGGCCTACGATAGGGACGCCGGATCAACTCCAAGCCCGCCGGCGGCGTTGCTTGCGTACGCCGCGAGAGCGAAGCGCAGCACGTTGAGAGCTTCGTCGCCGCTCCACACGAGTGGACCCTCGCCGGTGCGGAGCCATCGGAGCCAGTGCCGCCCTGAATCGCGAAAGCTGCTCGCCCAGTCGTCATCGAGGGCGTGATACGACCGCATCTCACCCTCGGCGTAGACCTCGAGACTCGGTTGCTGAATGCCGCGGCCAGTGCAGCGATTCACCCGAGCGTAGCCTTGTTGTCCCGTCACCTCCCACCGTTCGTCATTGGTGTAGTAATCGGATCGGAGGTACATCGCGGGCGCCAGAGTGATGTCCCACACCCCGCGAATTCCGTTTGCATGTTCCCAGACGATGGTGGTGGGAGCATCGACTTCAATGGTGGGGAATACCTCGGTTGCGCCGATCCAGGCTCGGACCTCTTTGACGGGTCCGAAGAGCCAGAGCGCAGTAGCCATTTTGTGCCAACCGTCGTCAAACACCAGGATTCCGCGTCCGTCTCTCATTTGTTGAAGTTGCCATTCGTAGCTGCTCAGGGGCACGTCCCATCCACCTCGGCCGCTCCCCACCATCTTCATGTGATAGCCGCTCACATCGCCGAGTGCGCCAGACTCGACCATTTCCTTGAGCCTCCGGAGTGGCTCGTAGAAGATGTAGTTCTCCATGACTCGAAAAATCCGGTCGTTGGATCGTGCCGCGCTGAGCATCTTCTCGGCGCTGGTGAGGTCGTTGCAGATTGGCTTTTGGAGATTGACATGCCATCCATTGTCGAACATCTCAATAACGCCCTCAACGTGCAGTGGGATTGGCAGAAGTGCCTCGACGGCGTCGATTGCGAGACCGCTCGCCGCGAGCTCGGCCGTCGATGCAAACATACGTGCGTCTGGCCAATCGGCTTGTCGTTGTGCCTGTCGCTCTTCGCTGGGATCGACCAAGGCCACGACTTCCACGTCGGGATTGTCGAGGTACGCACGAACGTTTAGGTCATAGATGCGGCCGAGTCCGACAATGGCGGCACGTACGGGTCGGTCGTATGGCACAAAACTCATGAGGACGTTCACTTCCGGTTGGGCTGCGCTGGAGCTGCGAATGGGCAAAGGCCGGGGCCTCGGTTACTTCTCCGCGCCAATCAAGAGCGTGGAGCGCGCCATGGTCGTGAGGGACGATACCCGCCGCCGCCGGTCATTTTTTGGATCGCGAAAGGAGCCGGATGCAAGACGTCTTGTCCTCTCGGTTCCGCGCCACTTGCATTCCCGCCCATTCCGCTCACCGGTCGAGGCGAATGGACGAGCGGCACGATGTTTCCCCTGGTTGTGAGCCTATTCGCTCGGCCACGACCGCCTGACGAGGGTTCTTCCCCCTTTTCGTGCTCAAATGAGAAGTGGGGTAGAGGAGCCGGGACCAGGGAGCCCGGCCAGAGGGGCCCCTCGAGCCATGCCGGAAACAATTCGAGCAAGCTGGTGGGCACAGGCCGTGCCGCGGGTCGGATCACGTCAAATGGCGGCGCATCGACCCATTTCGCATTTTGCCGGTCAATCTTTATACGCTGGGGGTCCAGGACCGCTTCGCTACCTACCGCACTGGAGGCCTAATACGTGGAGAGGAGCCCGGGGGGACGCCGCCGCCGCTCGCTATGCGGCCTGCGGCGATCAGTTCAGCGGGAAGCGATGAAGAGCGAATATGTCTAGTCAAAACCCAGGGATCTCCGCCGCGGGAAGGGCCGCGGGGAAGACAGCGCTCAATCCTGCGGCGGGACCTGCCGCCATTGGCGGGATGTTGCAGCCCGGCGATCTGGCCGAGGATGACGTGAATCCCGACCTGGCTGTGATGCAGTCGCGGATCGCCAAGGCGGTCTCTGACATCGCGAAGCTGGCCAATGCCATGGAGGCTCTGGCGGCTGTCACCACTCCAGATCCCGAAGGATCTGCCCGGGACGCACGGTTGCCCGAGATCGGAGGATATCGCTCTGAAAATCAGCATCGCCAAGAGGCGAGCTGAAGACGCACCGACGACAGACGCGGTTTGTGGCGCGGTGTCTCAGGTGAATGCCGGGATCACCTGGTCGCCGAATAATTCGAGGGTGCGCGGTTCGGCGCGATCGTGGGTGAAGAACACGAACGTCGTGATGCCTTTGTCGATCATCTGGCCGATGCGGTCGACCACCATTGATGGTGTGCCAACGAATCCGCCGGCCTCCATGCCCCAGCCCTCTGCACCAAAGCGACGCTGCGCCTTTGCACGCGCCACCTCGAGCGACGCCTGGTCCGGAGCCAGAACGAGGATCGACTCAAGGGACCGGCGAATAGTGCCGGGATCCCGCCCGATCATTTGGCATTCCGCCTCCAGCGCAACCTCGCTCTCCTCCCATCGGGCCAATCCGTAGGTCGGAACGTTCCAGACGTCGGCATACCGGGCCACAATCGGAATAGTCCGGCGCACCCCGATGCCACCGACGTGGATGGGCGGACGCGGGCGTTGGAGCGGCGGTGGGAGATTCGGCATGTCGGTCACCTCGTAGTGCTTTCCCGAGAATGTCACGGGCTTTCCGGTGAACATCTGCGTGAGGATTTCCAGCGACTCGCCCAGCCGTTCGGAGCGCTCCGGGAACGAACCCCAAGGAAGGCCGCTCGAGCGATGTTCTTGTTCGATAGAACCGCTGCCGAGGCCGAGCTCGAGGCGCCCACCCGAGAGGACGTCGAGCGAACTTGCCATCTTTCCCAGCAAGACGGGGTGGCGAAAGTTGTTGCAGAGCACGAGATGTCCAACCCGCAGCTTCGTGGTCTGCGCCAGTATGTAGGTTGCTAACGTCCAGCCTTCGAACGATGGCAGATCGGGCTGACCCGGACTATAGAAGTGGTCGTAGAGCCACAATGAATCGAAGCCGACGTCCTCGGCCACTCGGACCCGGTCGAGGATGTCCGTGTAGCCCAAGAGAACTTGCGGAATGTAAATGCCGAATGTAATCCGCTCCTGCGTGCTCATTGGTTCCCCTCTGTCGACGATAGATCCGTGACTTGCCCCGTGATGTAGGTGCGGCCTTAGTCGGTGGGCGCGGTCCGGATGAAGATGAGCGAAGCGAGTCGGTCATCGTTTCCCCTGTCCCGGACTTCGACTCGAACGAGGTTTACGCCCACCAAGGTGGCGATGGCCCGACCCGGACCGACTCTCACCGCATTCAGATAGCGGATATCGAGGTCGAGAACCGCCTTCCCGGTGAGCGAGCGAGCCGCGACTTCAGCGAGAACTCCGAACACGCCCCCTTGCAGCGTTTGAGACGCTTGCATGACCAACGGCACAAGGTCGACCTCGACTACTCCATCAGCAATCGTTCGCACGCCCAGGAATTCGGGCAAGGGGATCGTGAGGGAGCCCCTGGTGCGCATCCCACGCCGCATCGGGGGTACCCGGTCCTGGGGGCGGGGCGAGACCATGAAGGTGAGATAGACGACCGCGAGCAAGGCCTTGCTCTGCAGATCGGAGAAACGAACCTCGCCCGAAACCGTCGAACGGCCGACCTTGACGATATCTCCCGCTATCTCGAGCTGGTCACCACAATGCGTCGCGACAAGGTGCACCGAGATGTCCAGCGTTACAGCCAGTCGAGGTGAGGTGGCGATGCAGGCGGGTAGACCGGCAACGCAATCGGCGATGGTGGCCAGAACAGAGGTTCGGGGTAAGCCAGACCCGGGGAACCGGAGCAGCGTCATTGACGCTCGCCTCGCCGACCATGCGCATGCCATCCGCGGAGACATCGAACCAGAAAGGGATGTCGTCGAAAAACATCGGGTCCGTCGATCGTTTTCCAGCGACTCCGGGGTCGGCGAGCGCCGTTGGGGGGTCGTGGGACGTTGTCATGGGCCGCGACATTAGCCCCCGCTTTGCGGGGTACTGGGGCCTCGTACGCACCACGCGGCTCGGCCCAATATCAGGGAGTTGGGCAAGCGTTGAGAATGCATAGTCCAATGGATGATCTGGGTCGCCCACTGTTGTAGCTCAGAAAGCAGTGTGGTCCGACGGCCGAACGAACTGAGAGATAGTGAACCTTGCCATGAAGCTCCCTGCGGTTGGGCTCGATGGCAGTTCGGATGCCTCGTTGGTCGGGGCGTCTGAACTTGATGCGGCAATGACCCTCGGACAGGCGTTCATGCGCAATTTGGCCCAGGTGCTTCTTGACGCACCGGCCGCCATTACCGCCGCCGCTGTTGCTGCCCTTTCCGGTGGGCACTTGCTCATTGAAGATGTGCCGGGTGTCGGGAAGACGGTGTTGGCGAGAGCCATAGCGACCACGCTGGGAAGCGAGCTTTCGCGGGTGCAAGGGCACCCGGATCTGCTCCCGTCCGACGTCACCGGAGTTTCCATTTACTCCCCGGATAAAGGCACATGGGATTTTCATCGCGGACCCGTGTTCGCCCACGTGGTCCTCTTCGACGAGCTGAACCGCACACCGCCCCGAACGCAATCAGCCCTGTTGGAAACGATGGAGGAACATCAGGTCAGCGTGGATGGAGAATCATGGTTGCTCCCTCGCCCGCACATGGTGATCGCAACCCAGAACCCACGCTCGCAGCGGGGCACATTTCCGCTGGTGGAAAGCCAGCTCGATCGGTTCGCCATCGCGACGGCGATTGGCTATCCGGACGCAGCGAATGAAGCCCAAATGGCGCTGCACCAGGGTGGGACCTATGCACTCGCCGAGCTGCAGCCGATTTGCACCCCGGAGGAATGGCTCGGGGCTCAGTTGGCCACAAACCTCGTGTCTATCGCGCCCGTGGTCGCAGAATACGCCGTGGAGATATGTCGAGCGAGCCGAATTGCGCCAGGTGTGCGTCTTGGTGCCAGCCCCCGCGCCGTGATCTGGCTCATCAGGGCAGCCCAGGCACAGGCCCTCCTCTTGTCGAGGAACTACGTGGTCGCATCCGACGTGAAGGCCGTCGCTGTGGGTTGTTTGGCCCACCGCATCCTGATGGATGAAGGGGAAGAGAGCATCGGACAGGCAGCGTACGTGGTCCGAGAAATTCTCGAAGCGACGGCTACTCCCAGACCATGAACCGCTGGGCGCGACCGGCTCGCCCTGTCACTCCGATAGCTGTCTCTGTTGGAATTCTCGGTATTTGGTGGTTGGTGGCGCACAATGGTGGCTCGGGCTGGGTCCAGGCTCTGGGGGATTTTGTCTTCGGAACGCTGACCATCGGCATTCTCGGTCCCGGGATTGTTCTTTCCCGCTCCCGTCTGGTGGTGATCAGCGCTCCTTCTCAGAGCACCGCCGGCTTGCCGGCCGAGATACGCCTTAGCTCCTCGACGCGCCTGCGTGTCCGCCCGGTGACCCCACCCGGAAAGGAGGCTTTTATCGGACCAGCGGGGAGGCACCGCCTACCCGACGACGTCATCGACTTCCTTCCGCCCCATCGGGGAGTTCATGAGACAGTGACGCTGGACATCGCGACGGCAGCTCCCTTCGCACTGCAGTGGTGGACCCGTCGAGTCGTGCTTCCCTTACCCTCGACTCTCTACGTGGCCCCGCAACGCGGTCGCCCGTGGATTCTCCCCGTCGGACGCCATGAGGAAGTAGGAATCGTCCGCGACCGGGTCCAGACCGATGTCGGCGAGCCGAGAGGTGCACGGCCCTATAGTCCGGGCGACGCACGGCGGCAGGTGCACTGGCGGGCGACCGCGCATGCAGGCGAGCTCATGGTGAGGGAGCTCGAGGCACCTAACTCTGCGCCGATCACGGTCAAGGTGTCCCTTCCATTGGATCCGGACGAAGCCGAGCATGTGGCGGGGCGCGGCTCTCGGCACGGTCGCGCAGTTACTTGAGCGTGGTACGCCCGTGGTTCTGGCGACCGTCGAACTTTCGGGGCCCGTCCTCCATGTCGTGACGGATCGTCGCGGTGCCGGGCGGCGTCTGGCACGAGCCGTTCCCCAGGCACTCGTCGGATGAGAACACTCGAAGCGATCCGCAAGGCGAACCGGCCCGGACCGCCGGAACACTCAATTCCGCTGCGCGTCGCTTGTCTCTGTTCCGTCGTCGTAGCCATTGCCGCTTCGGCCTCAATGGGGCAAATAGCGGTGATCACCACTGTTGTCGGGATCGGGTTGGCTTCGCTCGGCATGGCCTTCTCCTATGTGACGCGGTTTCGTCCGCCGGGGTGGGTCAAAATTTTGGTTGCCGGCGGGGCAATTGCCGTATCGGTGTGGTTTTTCCACGCCGTGAGTGGACCCGTGGCCGACATCGCAAATGTCGAGGAGCCATTGACCGTGCTTCTCGTTGCGGTCCTGGTGCTGCACTCCTTTCACGTCCCGTCCCGCCGCGACCTGACATTCTCGCTCGCCGCATCGGCTGGACTTATGACGGTCGCTGGAGCACAGGCCATCGACCTCACATTTGGTTTGTATGCACTGGCCTGGCTTAGTTGCAGTCTCGGCAGTCTCATTTTGATGTGGCGATCGGCGAGCGAGGGCGGTGGGATGTCCGCCAAGCGGATCGCCTCGGCGATCTCCGCCGTGTGTGCGGCATCACTGGCGATCTTTCTCGTCTTGCCGGCGCCAAACGTGGCGGCAAAGCTCAGCCTGTTCTCGAAGGCCGGGATTGGCGGCTCCATCGGAGCTCCCGGAGCACTGGCCGGGGATACCGGGTCCCCCGCGCAGCTCGCCCGACCCGGAAGCCCCACCGATCCAACGCGCATAGGCGGCTACCTCGGGTTTGCCAACAGCTTGAATACTGCCCTTCGTGGGAAGCTCGACAACACCCTGTTGATGATGGTGCGAGCCCAACGTCCGTCGTACTGGGTGGGCGAAACGTTCAATTCCTGGAATGGGAAGAGCTGGACATCAACGAACGACACGTCGCACCAGCTTCGCGAGCAATCACCTTTCATTCTTCCGCTGTCGAACGAGGGCGGTGCCGTTGCCCAACCTGACCTGCAAACGTTCTATGTCCTCAATACGACAGCGAACCTCGTTTTCCACGCCGAGAGCGCGAGTGAGTTGTGGTTTCCAACCTCCAAGATCTATCTATCCAGCGATGGGTCGATCGTGTCACCGATCGGGATGGGTAAAGGCGCTGTCTATTCAGTGGAGTCAGAAGTTGTCGCAGCGACACCCGCGGATTTGCGTCAGAGTCAGGCCTCCCCCGGTACGGCATTAGGAACTGCGGACGAGAAGTCCTACCTCCAACTTCCCCATGCATACCCCCGCGTGCGTGCCTTGGCCCAGTCGGTCACTGCCGGTGACCACAGCACCTACGCCCGCGTGGAGTCCCTCATCGCCTGGATCGGGAAGCATACGCGCTACTCCTTGAATATTCCTCCGTTGCCGGCGGGCGCCGACACGGTCGATGAGTTCCTTTTCGGAAATCGAGTTGGATTTTGCGAGCAGATCTCAACCTCACTCGCGGTCATGTTGCGGTCCATTGGGATCCCGACCCGCGAGGTTGTGGGTTACGTCCCCGGGGCGTATGACCCCGTGACCGATCTGTACCAGGTGCGAGCGGACGATGCCCACGCATGGGTGCAGGTCTGGTTCCCTGGCTTCGGGTGGCAGAGTTTCGATCCGACTGCCGTGGTGCCGCTGGCCAACCCGGCTCCCGGTACAGCTGCATTGCGCGACGTGGCCGCTGCGCTGCGGCATCTTCCGATCGCCCCGACCGCTGCGGCATTGGCGGTCGCCCTTCTGGCTGCTGTACTGCTGCGTTGGCGTCGCATGAGGCCGCGTACCTGGACGGAGAGAGTTGCCCGGCACGCAGAGCGGGCGGGCCGGCGGGTTGGGCATCCGCGCCGACCGGCTCAAACCCTCGTCGAGTATGCCGCCGTCCTCGATGGCATCGTAGGCGAGGGGTCGACGGCCTGGCGCCAGCTCGCCCTTCCCGTCGAAGCCTGCGTCTACGGAGGTCGAGAGATTTCACAACAGTCCCAACGCCAATTGGTGGACTTGGCTCGGAGTCTCCGCCGAAGAGGCCGACGAGGAGGTACTCAGTAGCCAAACTCTCCTGGCACGACAGCCGATTCCGTCACTCGGTTACCCGAAA
This sequence comes from uncultured Acidimicrobiaceae bacterium, assembly GCA_963737745.1. Taxonomy (GTDB): domain Bacteria; phylum Actinomycetota; class Acidimicrobiia; order Acidimicrobiales; family RAAP-2; genus Bog-473. The sequence continues at coordinate 228,246 of CAVTTR010000001.1, forward strand.
CACGAAGGGGGTAAGTGTTCGTGATGACCAACGAACCGGCGAAGAAAGCACGTCGACCGAGCGGATCCGCCGCCAAAAAGGCTGCAGGTCCCAGACGCGTGGCGACGAAGAAAGCCACTCCGGTCTCGGTCGGTGCTGCGCACGATACTGCCGAAGGCGATCCTCGCCCCTTGAAGGGTTATGCAGGTTTGCTTGTGACGTACGGGGCGTTGGCCGGCGCCCTGACGCTCGGGCTCAGGCACAAGCGGCTCAAACTGAAGAGCCTGAGCCCCATGGATCTCGTGCTCTACGCCCTCGCCACCGAGCATCTCAGTCGAGTCATCACCAAGGATTCCTTGACATCGGTCTTCCGAAGGCCTTTTACGAAATTCGACGAACCGGCCGGCGAGGGAGAAGTGAACGAGGAGGTCATTGGTTCCGGAGCCCGCCACGCCGTCGGCGAACTTCTCACGTGTCCATTTTGCATGGCCCAATGGGTAGCCACCGGGCTCGTGGCGGGCAGTGTGGCCCTGCCGACCTTCACGACAGCGGTCGTATCTATCAGTGCCGCTGCCAGAGCAAGCGATTATCTGGACCTTTTCTACGGCCTCCTACGTCAGACTCAGTAGGCGGCATCCGGTTCTCGATTGAGCCCGTGCCCTCATGGGTACCACCCAACGTATGACGATTCCTGAAGAGCCCGCGGAAGCACCCGGAGTCGACCCAGCCGTCGATGTGCCTGAGCGAACAGCTCCCGAGGAGGTCCCCGAACCGAGCATCGAAGATACGCCCGAGCGGGCGTGAACTCTTGCGTCCGAAGGCGGCCGTTAGTACAGGAGCGTTCCCACCGGGCTCGTCCGCAACTGATGCAGCAGTTCTTTTACATCTCGGAAGACGGCAATGGCGCCTTCCTCGCTTAGTTCATGGCGGCTGAAGCCACCAGACTCCACCGCGATACAGCCGATGCCCGCCGATCGGGCCGATTGGATGTCCCAGACGCTGTCGCCCACGGCAATCGCACGCTCGGGATCGATGTTTCCCGAGCTCATGGCCGTAAGAAAGACCTCAGGGTCGGGTTTCGCTGTCGCAACGTCGTCGGCGCTGGTTTGGGAATCGATGGCATCGTCTGCCTGCACGAGGTTGCGCAAAAAGCGCAGCTCGTCTTCGGGGGCCGATGTCGCCAATACGACCCCGAGACCCAGACCGTGGATCTGGCGGAGAAGTTTGGCGGCATGCGGGAAGGCCACGAAATCCCCTTTTAGCTCGTCATAGTGCTTTGGACGAGCCGCTTCCGCTTCCGGGCATGCCCGGCCGAGTAGTTGGGTCACGAGTTGATCGCCGCCCATGCCCACCAACCGGTGGATGGCGTTCATGGGGGCCCATTCCCCCACATCACGAAAGGCACGGGACCACGACAACGCGTGCAGGTAGTTGCTGTCCACCAATGTCCCATCGACGTCGAAAAGCACGCCGGCTCTTTGTGGCTCCGTCACGACGGCACCTGTACGAGAGATGGCCTCATGTCATGTCGGATCGAACTTGCTTGGCCCGCGCTGCTCCGATGGCTGTCTTGACGTCCTTCTGCTCTTCAGGGGGCGGGAGTACCGAAGGCATGCCGAGTGACTCGATCCAGAGTTCGCGGCCCCACCCGGTCGTGTGATACAGGTGCTCATCCTCGTCGCTTTCGACCTCCTCGAAGGCCGACCGTAGAGCTTTTCCGGTTTCCCCCTTGACCCGCTTTGCCGCCTCGCCAATCAGCTCCCAATTGAGGTGATCCTTCGTCTCCGCCAGAGTCACGCACTCGGCCGCGACGAGCTCCGCGTCCTTCTCTGATCCGTCGGCCAGGGCCATCTCCATGGCCCTCTTCAACGAGGTGCCAATATGACGCACCACATCGCGGCCGGGAGTCTCGGCCCCGCTGTCCAACCCGAATACGTCCAGAACACCCTCCACGATCTCGACGTGGTGGGTCGTTTGCTCCAGGTACTTCTCCCATTCCTCTCGCAGGTCGTCATTCTGCACGCACTTGAGCGCCGTTTGATAGATCTGCACTCCGCCAAGTTCGGTCTCGAGGGCCTGGTAGAGCAATTCGTGAAGCTGCTCGTCATTCATGTTTGCCTCCTTCGCTTGAGAGAGTGGGCACATCCTGTCGGCCCAATCTCGTTACCCGGCGCACCAACGAGCCAAACCGCTCGATTCCCTATGGCTCCGACCCGCGATCAGAGCAATGGCCGTTAGGCCGCGGCGCGGTCGGATTCGTCGCTGAGCAACGCCACGACGGCCGATTCGATGGATTCACGAACCGCTCGATCAGCGAGGTCTGGAGCGTCGCCCACTCGCTTCAGAACGGGGGCGATTGTCTCGCCGCTTTCGAAACGATCAAGGATCCGGGGATCGATGTAGGACTTTCTGCACACAGCCGGTGTATTGCCGAGATACTGCGAGACGGTCTTCACCGCCAGCCGAGACGCCTTCTGGCGCGCGTTCTTTGAACCCGGTACGGGGGCTTGGGCAAGTTCAACGGCTCCGAGGACGGTGGCGGACCACGTTCGAAAGTCTTTCGCGCTGAAGTCACCTCCGGCCGATTCTCGAATGTAGGAATTCACGTCGTCCGACCTGATGTCTACCCATTTGCCTCGCGTCTTGTAGGCGAGAAGGTGATCGCTACCGCCGCGTCGATGCTTGAGCGTCCGTATCACTTCTTGGGTTGCCGCGTCTGTGACGGTGACCGTGCGGCGAATCGACCCCTTGGCCGGATAATCAAAGACCATCTCGTTCTTGTGCAGTGTCACGTGCCGTTTGAGCAACGTTGCGACGCCGAATGTTTCGTGCTCCTCGGCATACTCCTCGCCGCCTATGCGAAAGAATCCCAGGTCGAGTAATCGCACCGCGGCGGCCAGGACCTTGGTCTGCGGCATCTCTTCGGCCTGAAGATCCCTTTCGACGACGGATCGCAGTTGTGGCAACGACCGTCCGAACCGCTGCACCCGCTCGAACTTCTCACGATCACGTTGCACACGCCAGACGTCGTGATAGCGATACTGGCGACGACCGGCGTTGTCGGTTCCGATAGCCTGAATGTGACCGTGGGGCCACGGGCAGATCCAGACATTCTCCCAGGCTGGCGGCAGCACGAGGCCCGTAATCCTTCTGAGGATGTCGGGATCCGTGACCGGTTCACCCGTCGTCCAGCGGTAGGAGAAGCCCTTGCCCCTTCGCCGACGGCTTATTCCGGGGCCGTAGCAATCCGATTTACGCAGGCGAGGCACGGAGCGATTATTCCCCTGGCGCGCGGTCCTTAACCAGGCGTCGGGTCCTTTTATGCCCAGGCCGCCTTGGACAGAACTACCGGGTGGCACCCGCTGTCCGAAGAGAATCGCGAGCATTGCCGATTAGGGCGGCGAGAAATGTGCGGCCGGCGCGCGGCAGTGTTTTGAGAAAGCTCGGATCCATGAAGCCCCCAGCCTTATTGTCAAAGATTCCGTGAGACCCCGCGTCGCTCGCTCCATCGGCCGGGTGGAGCAGATTGTCCGGACGATCGGCGCCGAGCGGCATGTCGGCCAGCTGGCTTTCCCACGCGCCAAGAGCGGCGTAGTGGTTGCCGACGCCGGGTGCGACTTGACCGACCGCCACCAATAACTTGTTCCATGAACCAATGATCTTGGAGCGACGTCCGTCAAGAGCTGCTCGGACGATGAACTTGGCCGCGACCTCTGGCTGATAGATCGGTGCCACAGGCTGGGGATGGCGATCCATGGTCGTCTGGCACCAGTCGAACTGAGGGGTGTTTACCGCCGGCAGGTGAACCATGGACAGGCGGACATTGCTCTGGTCATGTAAGAGCTCAGCCCGAACGGACTCGGCGAAGCCCCGACAGGCGAATTTCGCCGCACAGTAGGGGGATTGCAGGGGTATCCCAATGAAGGCCAGTGCAGAACCGACGTTGACGATATTCCCTCGATCTCGTGGCCTCATGCGGTCGAGGGCGGCGATCGTGCCCCACACTTGTCCGAGGAACGTCACTTCGATGGCCCGGCGAAAATCCTCGGCCTTGGTATCCGCCAGCGGTGAAAAGCAGGTCGTCATGGCATTGTTGACCCAGACGTCCATGGGGCCGAGCTCTTCCTCGACCCTGGAGGCGGCACGCTCTACGTCTTCGTACTGAGCGACATCGGTCCGCACGATGAGCGCGCGGCGGCCTTGGGCCTCGACATCAGATGCGGCTCCCTCGAGGCCCGCATCGCCCCGCGCCAGCAGCCCGACGTTGAAGCCACGACGTGCCAGCTCTTGCGCACAGGCGCGCCCAACCCCCGCCGACGCTCCGGTGACGACGGCAACTCTTCCGCTGTCCATTCCCTTCCTTCTTTCTTCTTGGCGCGTCATCTCGCCGTGGCGGCTTCTCCGTATTGAGAACGGCGGTGCACTCGAGAAGCAGCGCGTGAACGAATGCCTGGGGAAGGTTGCCGCGAAGTTGTCGTTGGGAAACGTCAAACTCCTCGGCAAAGAGACCCGGAGTTCCGCATGCGCTTCGAGAGCGCTCGAAGAGCGCCCGGGCCTCGAGGCGGTCGCCCTGTTGTTGGAGCGACATGGCAAGAATGAAGCCACAGAGAAGAAACGCTCCTTCGGCTTGGCCTAAGGGTCGAGCGTCATGGGCGAAGCGGTAGACGTAGCCGTCGCGCGTCGAATTCTGTGAGCACGGAGTTCACGGTGGCGACGCTCCGTGGATCCGCAGCCGGCACGGCGTGACGAACCGCCGCCATCAGAAGTGCCGCATCAACCCTGGGGTCGGTCGGCGAGCGCTGCCAACGGCTGTCCGCATGCACGCAGTCGGCGGAGACATCGGCCAGGATCGTGTCGGCGAGACTGCTCCAAGCCCCGGCTTGGGAACTGGAGGCATGCTTGGCGATTGCTCGAAGTCCCGAAACACAGGCCAGTCGAGAGTGGGCCCATCGATCCGGGTCGAGTTCCCGAAATTCCCGCGTCGGGCTCCCGCCACCGCTGCCCGATAGCGCCCACCGCGATTTCCACGGCATCCCAGTGGTCGCTTCCGAGTCGATCGTATGTGGAAGCGACAGCAAAAAGTTCGAGGGCTTCGCCGAATGCGTCGAGTTGGAATTGTGTGTTGACCCAGTTGCCAACTTTGTCCGCACCACCGGGATACCCCTTCAGGTGTGGAAGGGACCACTCATCGGGAACGGCCAGCCCTGCCACGGTATACGCCGGTTTCATCTCTGGCCCGTCCGTGAGTAAGCGCGCCGAGACGAACGAGACCGCCGAATCGAGGAGAGGGAAATGTCCATGTGCTCCTACTGCACGGCCCGCGTAGCACTGGTCCCGGATCCATGCGTAGCGATAATCGTAATTGCGGCCTGATCGCGCGTGTTCGGGAAGGCTCATTGTCGCCGCGGCGGCCATCCCTCCCTGACGACTTGTCAAACCGTATAACACGGCCATCGCCATTTGAGCGTCCCGAGGGGCCAGACAATCGGCGAGTTCGGGGACCGCCTGATCCCAAGCTGCCTCGGTCGCTTTCCAGCACGATTCTGGATCGGGCGGTTCACCTTGCAGCGCTTGATCACTTAGCTCGAGTACCAAGTCGACGACCTGTCCGGGTGTGAGTGTGATATCCGCCACCAATGGCCCCCCGCGTCGCCGAGCGCCGCCCAGGCCCGACCATCGGAAAAAAATGTTCCCCGACCGCCCGGCGCAGATCTCCTCGGTCGGATGATGCGTGCCGACCATGGCTTCGGTGCCGAACACCGCACGAACGTCGAGGACGGCCCTGATGCGCGTCGGTTGGTTGAGCGCACGAAGTCGACGCAGAACGACCACCACATGGGGATCAGCCGGCATGGCGAGAGCCTCGCGGCTTTCTACTATTCCGTCCGCCGTGACCCAATGGCTGTTCCATATCAACGACCTCGGTTCGTAATAGCCGCCCCAGACGTAGCGTCCGATCGGGGTGAGGGCGTAACACCCAGCCCCCCCGATCAGGGTGGAAAACACCGAGTCAGAGTCCCAATTGGGCACGCACAACCAGGCCATGTCGCCCTTAGGCCCGATGAGTGCCCCTCGTTCACCGTCGGCCATAAAGGCGTAGTCACGGAGAACTTGCGGAGGGAACTCGAGGAGGGGATCCACTGTCAGAGCGATGTTACGCAAAGGCGAAATACGAAGGCAGAAAGTCATCACATCAGGCCCTCTCACCGTCTGGTCCACGCCCGCTCCTCGCTCTGATCTTGTCGCGACTGCTCGTTCTCTACCCCACTGCGGTCCCGCTAAATCCGCTTTTTCCGAGGGGACCGAGGACAGCCCGATAGAATGACAGCCACGTTTCCCGAGTGACGCGCAGTGAAAGGGACTCTCGCACCACTGGCTGGCCCTTAAAGATGGATGGACCGATCTCTCCATAGTGTTAGCGTTGCCACAACATGGTTCTGATCCGCCTGCTGCGCAATTACGTAAGGCCTTATCGCAGGCTGCTGACGCTTCTGCTGGTCCTTCAAGGCGTCCAGGCCCTCTTGAATCTCTACCTTCCCGATATCAACTCGGAGATTATTGACCGCGGCGTCCTCACCGGCGACACAAACTACATCTGGCGGTTGGGCGGGTGGATGCTCTTCGTCACGGCAGTGCAGGCCTCGTTCGCGGTCGCAGCTATCTACTTCGGTTCGAAGTTGGCGATGGCGATCGGGCGGGACCTCCGCCGTGAGCTGTTCCACCGGTCCATGTCCTTGTCGGCGCGAGAAGTCGGTCAGATCGGTGCGCCGTCCCTGATCACCCGCGTGACCAACGACGTCCAACAGGTCCAGTTGCTGGTGGTCATGGTGTGCACGTTCGTTCTCGCGGCGCCCATCACGATCATCGGCGGTGTTCTCCTGGCCCTGCGACAAGATCGGGGTCTTTCCTGGCTGCTCGGGGTCTCCATGCCCCTACTGGCGATCATCCTCGGGATCATCATCGGTCAGATGGTGCCGCGCTTTCAGCTGATGCAAGAGAGGTTGGACGGGGTCAACCGAGTGTTGCGGGAACAGATCACCGGCATACGTGTCGTGCGTGCCTTCGTCCGGGAACCACAAGAGGTGCGTCGCTTCCAGGTCGTCAATGACGAACTCACCCAGACCTCCCTGGAGGCCGGCCGGCTGATGGCGCTGATGTTTCCCGTCATGATGCTGGCCATCAACACTTCCGCCGTGGCAGTGGTGTGGTTCGGCGGTAACCGGATCTCACACGGTCAGATGACTCTCGGTTCACTCATTGCGTTTCTTACCTACTTCACCCTGATCCTGCAGGCGGTGCTGATCGCAAGTTTTGTCGGCGTCATGGCACCCCGCGACGCGGTGAGCGGGGGCCGCATCCAGGAGGTCCTGAACACGTACTCATCGGTGACGCCGCCAGCGCACCCGATCACCGAGCTACGTACGCCAGGAACTCTGGAGTTCCGTGATGTCAGTTTCGGCTACCCCGGCGCCGAGACGTTGGTCCTCGAAGGGGTGACGTTCCGGGCGTTGCCGGGGAAAACCACTGCGGTCATCGGGAGCACGGGGTCCGGCAAGACCACCCTGGTGAACCTCGCCTGCCGCCTGGTGGATGCCACGTCCGGCGAAGTGGCGGTGGGGGGCGTCGACATACGCCAACTCGACCCCGACGTGCTCTGGCAAAGGATCGGCCTGGTCCCGCAGCGGCCGTATCTGTTCGCCGGGACAGTGGCCAGTAATCTGCACTACGGCAAACCCGATGCCACCCCCGACGAGATGTGGGAAGCCCTCACGGTGGCGCAGGCTGACAATTTCGTGCGCGCCATGGGCGGGCTCGAAGCCCCGATCGCCCAGGGCGGCACGAACGTCTCGGGGGGTCAACGTCAGCGCTTGAGTATCGCCCGGGCACTCGTTCGCCGGCCCGACGTGTACGTCTTCGACGACTCCTTCTCAGCTTTGGATCTGGCCACCGATGCCCGCTTGCGAGCTGCCCTGGTGCCCTATACCGCCGAATCCACGATGATCGTGGTGGCGCAGCGAGTTTCGAGCATTGTCAACGCTGAGCAGATCCTGGTGCTCGAGGCAGGAGTGCCGGTCGGTCTGGGTAGTCACGAAGAGCTGCTCGAGACCTGTACCACCTATGCCGAGATCGTCGCGTCACAGACCGGTGGGGAGGATGCGGCGTGAGCATCCATACCGAAACGCCGCCGACGGACGAGCCGGGCCCCGAACCCGTGCCCGAAACGAGAGTTTCGGGGGCGCCCCCGGCGGGAAATCGGATGGGCGCATTCGGCATGCCGCTGGAGCGTTCGGAAAATAGTCGTGACACGTTGCGGCGCCTCGCCGTTCGACTCCGGCCTGAGATGTTCCGCATCATCGGCGTCATTGTTTGCACGTTAGGTGGGATTTGTTTCTCGGTCCTCGGTCCCAAGCTCCTCGGCGACGGCACCGACATCATCGTCAGAGGGGTCCTCCATCAGGGCGGGTCGGGGATCGACTTCGGAAGTCTCCATCGTCTGTTGCTCCTCGTTCTCGTTCTTTACTTGGCCTCGGCCAGTTTCCAGTACCTCGGTGCCTACACCCTGGCCGGCATGATGCAGCGATTGATGCGTCGCCTGCGGGCTGACGTGGAGGACAAGCTCAACCGAGTCCCACTCGGATATGTCGATCGGACAGCTCGGGGCGAACTGCTGAGTCGTGTCACAAACGACATCGACAACTTGGCCCAGACGCTCCAACAGACCGTAAGTCAGTTGTTGACGAATGCGTTCATGTTGATCGGGACCATCGTCATCATGTTCGTCATATCCCCGATTCTTGCCCTGGTGGCTTTGGTCAGCCTCCCCCTGTCTTCGTGGATCATCCGGTTCATCACCCGCCGGTCAAGGCCCCGCTTCGCAGATCAGTGGGATCAAACCGGCCGGTTGAACGCTTTGGTCGAAGAGTCCCTGACTGGGCATGCCATCGTGAAGACCTTTGGGCGTGAACGCGAGGTGGAGGCGGTCTTTCTGGAGACCAACGAGCGACTGTTTCGATCGAGCTTCGGTGCTCGAATTCATCTCGGGCAGCATTCAGCCGGCCATGGTGATGATTGGCAACCTCAATTACGTGGGAATCGCCGTCATCGGAGGACTGCGGGTGGCCGAGAAAGCCATGACAATCGGTGGCATTCAGGCCTTCATTCAGTATTCACGCCAGTTCGCGCAGCCATTGCAGCAGCTTGCCTCAATGGCGAATCTGTTCCAATCCGGCCTGGCCTCGGCCGAGAGGGTTTTCCAACTACTCGACTCCGACGAGCAGACTCCGGAAGCTCCTCCGGTCGTGGTCGACGTCGGCGGATCTCGCCGGGGTCGGGTTGCGTTCGAGCACGTGTCCTTCTCCTACGACCCGGCCCGACCTCTGATCACGGATCTCTCCCTGGTCGCCGAACCGGGAAAGACCGTCGCCATCGTGGGTCCGACCGGCGCCGGGAAGACGACTCTGGTCAACCTGATCATGCGCTTCTACGAGCTCGACCAAGGGCGTATCGTTCTCGACGGCGTGAACATCGCAGAGATGCCTCGCTCCCAACTTCGATCCAACATAGGGATGGTGCTCCAAGACACCTGGCTCTTCGGTGGCACTATCCGGGAGAACATCGCATACGGCAATCCCGAAGCGACCGAAGAGCAGATTCTCACCGCTGCGAAGGCAACGTATGTGGATCGTTTCGTGCGGGCGCTCCCCGACGGATACGACACCATGGTCGATGACGAGGGTGGGGTCATGAGCGTGGGGGAGAAGCAACTTCTCACCATCGCCCGTGCGTTCCTCTCGAATCCCACAATCTTGATCCTCGACGAGGCGACCAGCTCCGTCGACACGCGGACCGAGGTGTTGATCCAACATGCCATGTCGGCCCTGCGAGCCGAACGTACCAGCTTCGTCATCGCGCACCGGGTCTCGACCATTCGTAACGCCGACACGATCCTCGTCATGGAGGCCGGACGCATCGTCGAGCAGGGCAACCATTCGGACCTGCTGGGCCGGGGCGGCGCCTACGCCAATCTCTACAACGCACAGTTCGCGGGCGCCGCGACCGATGTGACGTAGGACGTCGGACCGGTGAATGAATCTCACCATGCTTTTGCAGGAGGGCAGCCGTTGGAAAGGCAGCGCTACACCCCGGCTCGCTCTCAAGGACATAGGCTGCTGCGACAGTCTTCGACTTCGGGATAGGAAGCTGAGAATGGGCCAACAATCGACAGTGGTGGTGGCTGAGGAGAACGGAGCGGTCGAGCCGGCCATTCTGCATATCGCCGAATTCTGTCAGAGCATTCTCGATATCGGTGGCTCCCCAAAATCACAGGAAGCCGTGCTCCGCCACGCCCGCGTCTCGCTGCCGCCGTCAGCCTTCTTATTGTTGCGCTATCTAGCGCTTCTGGGACCCCTCACGGTGTCGCAGTTAGCCGAAATTGTCGATCTGCACTCGACCACGGTGAGTTCCCAATTGCGGCCTCTTACGGATAAGAAGTTGGTGCGACGAACGATCGACTCCGACGACCGACGCGTCGTGTCCCTTTCCATCACCGCCTCAGGCCGCAACGTCTGCCAACGGGTGTTGTTGGCGGGCGCCCGTGGGTGGAGCAACGTCTTCGCCAACTGGTCGAAGGAGGATCGCGAGCAACTTGGTCGCTTGCTCAAAAGGGCACGCGCCGACACCTTCGCCACCATCGAGGCGAAGCAGGCCTCAGGAAGCAGCGAAGGCGAGTAATCCAGATGGCCTAGTGCGTCGCCACGGCATTCGCCGCGCCGAGCGCGCCGTCGACCAACACGTCGATACCGGAAAGATAGGAAGCATCGTCAGATAGCAAGAATGCGGCGACGGCGGCGAGCTCGTCCGCCGTTCCCTCCCGCCGAGTGGCGTGTTCTCCACCATTGTTTTCATTATCGGTTGGTTGTCGAACTCCAACCGACCCATGGGCGTATCAATCAGGCCGGGGGAGAGCGAGACAACGCGTCCACCCCGTGGTCCCCAAACCACGGCGGCCTTCGATGCCTCCAGCTGCACGCCCTTCTTCGACCAGGCGTAGGCCAGTCCACTATCACTCATCGCAGATTCGACCCGATCGAGAAAGTCGTCGGCTCGAACCTCCTCAATGAGCTGGGTCAGTTCCGGACCAAGCAGCTCCAGCGGCAAATATCCCGCTGAGGACGAGAAGCACACCGCCGCCGCTCCAGGGGTGACGAGCGATTCGAACGCGTCGAGCAGCCGCACGGTGCCCACCAGGTTGACCTCGACGATCCGGCGTGGTTCGGCCATGGTCGGCGAAAGTCCCGCAGCGTGCGCCAGCGCCCGGAAGGGACCCAATGCAGCGACCCTCTCGACGAGCGTGCCTACCGCATCCGGATCGCTGATATCGCAGACGACGCCGATCGTTCCATCGATGTCCGGCTGGCGCACGTCCACCGCAATCAGGTGGTCGACCGTGTGGCGCAAGCGTTCGACGCAGGCTCGCCCCATTCCGCTTCCCGCACCCGTGACCACACCTACGGTCATGCCGCCCCCCCGTTACATTCGCGTTGGCTTCGTCGCCTGTCGTGGCTGGCTCGCCATCGACTCTGTCTATCAAACCCCTTGGGTGTCCTCAATTCCCAAGGGCCGGCCTGACGCCGCCACGCCACGGCTCCTAATCTTCGAAGATTGCGTCGAGAGCCGTGGCGACGTCGCGGTGCGTTCTGACGGCAGAGAAGCGGCCGCGGCCGGCCTGGGCTAACTCCCGGGCCATGAGGACGTCGTGTTCACCGCTCACGTCGAGAAGAATGTCGAGCCGGGCGAGACCGGCGGCCAAGGAGACGGGGTCACCACCGGCGTTGTGCACACAGTCCGACAACAACACGGCCCGCGTCTGGGTCGTGCGGGCACCCGCCAATTCCTTGGCGGCGATTTCGAGCGGGAAGCCGATATTCGTGAGGCCCCGAGCCGGTAGCCGGAGAAGTGTCTCCATGAGCTCGCCCGGTTCGACCCGTTCTCCCAGGGGGAGTAGGAGGGCTGCGTCGGACCAGAACGCGATGACGGCGAGTTGATCGTCCTCCATCTCGCCAGCCAAGGCACCAACGGTGGCGGCGGCTGTTCGTACCCGCTCGCCGCGCATCGAACCGGAGACGTCGACGAGCAGCGCAATGGCGCGGGGATGGAGGAGCCGTGTCCGCACCACCACGTCCTCTGGTGCGATGTCAGGGGTCTCGAGCAGTGCTTCCATGGTGGCGTCGAGGTCGATCTCATCCGCGCCTCCGTCAAAGGGGGCGCGTTGTAACACGCCGCGTCCTCCACGATGAGGTTGGCGGTCACGCCGGCGCACCAGGGCCAAGCGGGATGCGATCTCGTGTGCACGCCGAGCGACCTCGGGGTCGGCCATGGACTCGGCCAAGGGCTGGAGCTCCCCCTCGTCGTCACTCTGCGCCGGCATCGTGTGGTCGGCCGACCGCGGCGGAGGGGATGGAGGGAGGCCTGCCGTGCGCAACGCCGTACCTCCGTTCTGCCCGTTGGGAGAAGGAACGAACAGGCGCGGCGGCTCATCCAGGGTCTTGGGTTTGCGCCGGTGGAGAGGTTGTGCGGCGCTCGAGTGACGACGCTGGATCGGGGAGTCCGCCACCACCGCATTCTCTCCTCCCGCTGCCGCTGCCAGACTGAGGAAATACATCTCCCAGATGTCGTGGAGGACTTGTTCGGAGGTCAACGCGGCGGTGGGGTCGAGCTGTATCCGTCCTGACAGGGCAATCGTGATCGAGTCGAGAACGAGCCTCGTGTAATCGGCGCCCGGGCGACGGACCGTCTCGGGGAGATCGACGATGACTCGGCGCGTGCGACCGAGCTCACTTGCAATCAGCACGGTGTCGATTGCTCCCCGCACGCTGCTGCCGTGGCGGATGTCGGGATGCTCTCGTGTGGCCCGTACCAAGGCCACGGCATCGCGCACGAGGCGGTCGTCTCGTCCCGGACGACCCAGGCCGCCACTCGTTCGATGCTCCACGATCTCACGTTCGAGTGCTTCATCCTGGTAATCAACGGCCAGCCGGCAGAGCCGGTCGTAGATGCTCATCGAGATGCGCATGGTTCCGACGTTGTCGAAAGGGTTCATCGAGGCGATCAGCCGGAACGTGGGTCGGGCCGTGATGGTGCCAATGCGGGGGATGGTCAGTTGGCGGTCGCCGATGGCGGAGAGCAGGGTATTGAGCGTGTCCTGCGGGCTCCGGTTGAGCTCTTCGATGTAGAGAAAGCCGCCCAAACGCATGGCCTCAACGAGAGGTCCGTCGATAAAATTCTCGGCCCGATACCCTTCACGCAGGACGCGATCAGGAGCATGGTGCCCGACGAGCTTGCCGGTGGTGAGATCGGCGTTCCCCTCCACGAACATGAGTGGCACGCCCCATTCGGTGGTGATGGCGCGGAGCATCGTGGTCTTGCTCGTGCCGGGCGGTCCCTCGAGGAGGACGTCCCGACCGGCGCTGACGGCGGCCCGCAGAAGCTCGAGTTCGCGGGAACGCCCCACCACCTCGGGCCTGGCCTCGTCCTCCCCTCGAACCCTTCCGTCGACTGTCACTGCTGGACTACTCGACATGGGGTCCGGCATCGACCACGGGCTGAACCCCGAAGCGAGGGCGCACCCCGGCCGAGATTGACGCCACGGGGACCGGATCGCCGACGCCGGGCGTCAGGGAGGAAGTACATGCTCGTAATTATGGATGACATTGCCGCGGGTGTTGGCTGGTCCCGGATCTGAGCATCGGGGGAGTGCCCGGAGCTCAGATCCAAGGCCTCAAGGGAGGACATGGCTGACGGGGTATGCACTGATCGTCGGCAACACCTCGCCGGCAAAGCGGCGGAGGCCCTCGAGGGCGTCTTTGGTCGATTGAAAGGGCCTGACCAGTACCCGCCCGACGCCGATGTCGGCGGCTCGCCGTAGGTCGTCGATCTCGACCCCGCCGCCGAGCGTGATCTCGATGGGCTCGGTGCGCCCGGCCGCTTCACGCAGCTGGGCGATCTTCTTGGCGTCGGCGGGGATCTCTTCTAAGGAGTGGTTCATCGGAATCCACCCATCGCCGACGGTGGCGGCACGGCGGATCGCCGCCGCCCCGTCGCCCCCGATGTGCAACGACGGCCACGGAGCGTGCACCGGCTTGGGCTCGAACATCACCGGCCCGAAGTCGAAGAATTCGCCGTGGTGCTCGATGACCTCTTCGCTCCAGAGGCGTTGGCACACCTCGATGGCCTCGTCCACGCGTCGTCCCCGGGTGCTGAAGTCCAGGCCCACGGCGTCCCATTCGGCCTGCAGCCAGCTGGCCCCGATGCCGAACTCCAAGCGACCCTTTGAGATGATGTCGAGCGTGGCGGCGGCCCGGGCGACCACGAAGGGGTGGCGCAAACCGATGTTATAGACCTGGGTCCCAAAGTGGATCTGCTCGGTCTGCCCGGCCAAGAAGCTGAGGTAGGAGAACACGTCGTAGACCGCGATGTTGGGCGGAATGGGAGGGTGGGCGTCGCCGTGGTGGGGACTGCCGCTCATCGCCACCGAGAGCACCAGATGCTCGGGCATCCACACCGACTCGTAGCCGAGCCGGTCGGCTTCTCGGGTCGCCTCGGCCCAAAGGCTGGGGTTCATGCCTCCGAGCGAGATTCCGATCTTCATTGCTGGCCTCCTACCTTGTGAGTAACGCTGCCGGGGCCGATTCGGTCGTGGCAGCACGCATGTCGCCGAGCACCATGGCACGCTTTGTGCCAGACCGCACGATCTGGCAGAAATTCTCGCTCACCGGCCGCCGGGTGCGGCCGCCGGCCGATCCGACCAGATCGGTAAGATCAAGGGGCGATCATTCGTGTGGTCGCACCCTAAGGGGGAATTGTGAAAATTGGCGTCGGGCACCACGTGATCTTCCGATCTATGACGACCCTTCGGCCCGCGTCTACCTGCGATTGCCTGGGTCGGCGGCTCGTGGCTGCGGCCTGATGGATTTTCTTCCCGAAGCTGCCGGTCCGCACGACCCGGTCCTTGTTACTGTCGAGCGCCTCCCCGGCTCCATCCGTCGCACCACCAATATCGACACGACCCGCCCAAATGGCTTACGCGCCGACGCCGAGGTCGACGGCGCGAGCACGTGACCTTCGGACCAATCCCGATGGCACGACCGAAGTTGTGGGCGAAGCCTGGTTCAGGGCCACGGTCAGCCCACAACACAATCTTTTGTGCATCGAGACGATGCCCGACGTGCCCGCCTTGCAGGAATTGATCGGCGCCTCGGTGGGCAGCGGCTTTCGTTCTCGGGTCAATGGTGTCGTAGAGCGGGTGGAAGCCGACGGTTGTCAGGACGGCTCACTTCTCTATCTGCTCCTCGATGATCTGCCTGGAGCCACGCTCGTTTCGGGCTACTCCACCATGCCGCGCCGGTCCACCGCCGGCTCCAACGCCCGAGCCCAGTCAGGAAGTGGCATCGCCTCGTCCGGCGCCCGACGCCAGTCGAATGAGTGGTGTGTGTGCCGGTTGGGCGGATGACGCCAGCCTGATCGTGCACGTACGCAAGAAGGGGTCCGTCCCGATACCGATTGGGCCCCCCGCACCGGTCCTCGAACGCCAGGATGACTCCCTTTCCTGGCACGAAATGGCGGCCCTGCCGCCCCAGTCGGTCCGCCGCCGCCGCCGTCTCGATCTCGTCAGCCCGGCGGTGCCGGGAGGCGAGCATCGGATCGATCTGCACTTTCGGGACAGCTACACCGGAGAGGATGGGGAGGAGGCCGTGTTGCACGAGTACTCCGTCTCGGGCACGGCCGATGTCGATTCTGGCCGGATCGTCTCGATCGCCGCCCGGGCTCAGGTGCTCCCCTGGATCGAATGCCCTGGGTCATTAGCCAGCGCCAAGCGCATCGCCGGCATGGAACTCTCCGCCTTGCGCGCCACCATACGCAAGGAGTTTGTCGGGAGCAGCACGTGCACGCACCTGAACGACAGCATGCGTTCACTGGCGGACATCACGGTCCTCGCCCGAGAACTGGCTTCCGCCCCCTCCTGAGTTCGAGTTTCTGAGTTTCGAGGTCACGCTGCTCGGCAGACGGGCTCCACCTCGTCCTGCATGGCTGTGGCATGATCCTCGCTGGACACTTTCCCCATGGGGGGAGGGGGCCATGGCGGGTCCGCCGACTTGGCCAGTTCACAGCGTCCCGGGGACTATGGAGGTCATGTGGCAGAACTAGAGCAACTCTTGAAGGTCCTGGATTTCGAACCTGTCGGTGAGGGCCGCTTTCGTGCCCAGAACATTTCGGAAGGCCCAGGTGGCGTGGTCTTCGGAGGCCAGCTTCTGGCCCAATCTATTGTCGCCGGTGCCAGTATCGACCCGAGCAAGGAAGTGAAGACGATTCACACCGTCTTCGCCCGTGGTGCCGCTCCGGATATGCCCCTTGACATTGAGGTCGAGGCGATACATACGGGTCGGGCTCTGGCCGAGCGCGACGGTGACGGTGCGTCAGGGCGACCGTCTGTGCACGAGGTCCTCGGTTCTGCTCAGCGCCGTCGAGCCCGACCTCATTCGACACGGTGTGGACGAGCCTTCCGTGACCGCCGCCGACGACCTCCCGGCGGGTCCGAGCGAGGGCTTCTGGGAAGCAAGGGTCGTCGACGGCGTCGACCTCTCTGATCCCGCCGCCGTTGGTCCGCCCGAGCTCTTCGTCTGGGTGCGCTTTCCGGAAGCGGTGACCAAGGGGGTTATCTCGCAGGCGTTGCTGGCCTACGCCACCGACGGCTTCCTCATCGCGACCGCGATGCGCCCCCACGAGGGGATCGGCCAGTCCATGTCCCATGTGTCGATTTCAACCAGCGTGCTCAGTCACACGTTGACCTTCCATGAGCCGATCGACGCCTCGCAGTGGCATCTTCTGGCCCAGGAGAGCCCCTATGCCGGACGTGGGCGTTCGTACGGTCGGGCCAACATCTTCGGTCCCGGAGGGGACATCGTGGCGTCGTTCGTCCAGGACAACATGATCCGCGACTTTCCCGAGGGTCAACGACCTCAACACGGAGAGCGCTCGCGCTTCTAAGTATTCGGGCGTCGAGTTCTCCATCTCGGAGCGGTTCTCGGACCGTATGGTCGATGGACCGGCGTCCGACATTTCCTATAGCTTGCTAAAGCCAACATCGAAGCAACAAGAGTCGGAGGGAACAATGGGGAAGCTCGAGGGCAAGGTCGCATTCATCACGGGGGCAGCGCGTGGCCAGGGACGGAGCCACGCCGTGCGCCTGGCTGAGGAGGGGGCAGACATCATCGCGGTGGACATCTGCGCTCCTATCGCCAGCATGAACTACCCCCTCGCCACCCCGGAGGACCTGGCGCAGACGGTCAAGGAAGTCGAGGCACTGGACCGCAGAATCATCGCCCGTCAAGGTGATGTACGTCTACGCGAGCAGTTGCGCGAGGTTCTTGACGAAGGGGTGGCCGAATTTGGACGGCTGGACATCGTCCTGGCCAACGCAGGGATCTGCCCTGGTCGCGACGACACGTTGCTCCAAGGCTTCATCGACGCCACCGACGTGGACCTGATCGGCGCCATGAATACCGTCGCCGTAGCGGTTCCTCATCTCAAGGCGGGTGCGTCGATCGTTGTCACCGGCTCTACGGCGGGCATGATGTCTGGAACCACCGAGGTCATGGGCAACACCGGCGGCGTCGGGTACTCGTGGGCCAAGCGGACGATCATCCAATATGTCGAGGTCGTCGCCCTCCAGCTCGCGCCCCACTCCATCCGTTTGAATGGCGTGCATCCCACCAACACCGACACCGATCTGCTGCACAATGTTGACGTGTATCGGGCCTTCCGTCCCGACCTCGAGAACCCCACACGCGAAGATGTCATGGATTACCTTCCGCTGATGCAGGCCATGCCCATTCCCTACGTGGACCCGCGTGACATCAGCAATTTGATGGCCTTTTTGGCCAGCGACGACTCCCGTTACATCACGGGGCTGAACATCCGGGTTGACGCGGGCGCCATGCTCAAGAGGCCTCCCACCAGTCGTTGACGGCTCGGTTCAGAAAGCTCTCGGGCGGAGACCCGGGCGACGAGCGGCAATTCGACAAGACCGTGAATGAGCGCGGAAGGTAGGGTGGCCAACGTGCCTGACACCCAAGAGATTCCCACGTCGTACATCTCAGCCGAAATGTCCGCTGCGGTCGGTTCGGAGTTGGGACGGCGGCGGTCCTTCCCGATCTCGGCTTCCGATATCCGCAAATGGGCCATCGCCGTCTACTACCCCGAGGATCCGCCCCGGTTGTTCTGGGACGAGGACTATGCGGCCACGACCGTCCACGGTGGCATCGTGGCGCCCGAGGATTTCAATCCCTTTGCCTGGATGGCCGCTGACCCGCCCGGCATACGCCGCGCCGGGGACGGGGGTGGCGTAACCCTCGAGGCAACACTCGGACTAGAGCCGCCCAAGACCACGTTCAACCTCAACGGCGGGCTCGAGGTGACCTACGGCGCGCGGATGCGACCTGGAGACGTGATCACCGCAGTGAGCTCACTGAGCGGATATCAGGAACGCCAGGGGCGACTCGGATTGATGCTGTTCACCACGCAGTCGGATCGATGGACGAACCAGGACGGCGTGCTGGTCAAGTCCTCGAGCATGACGTTGATTCGCTACTGATGCCACGCACATGTTGGAGGTGCAACCATGTCAAGCACTGAGATTCCCGAGATCGGGTACGAGCTCCCCCCGTTCGTTCGAGAGACGGGCCTTGAGAACTGGAACCGGTACGCCGCCATCAACGACGAATTCGTGGGCATCCACATGGATGACGAGGCGGGCCAGGCCGCGGGGTATGCAACCGCGTTCGGGATGGGCAACCTTCAGTGGTCCTACTTGCACAATCTCCTTCGAGAATGGATGGGGGAGCGAGGAACGATCGAGCGCCTGAGCTGTCAGTTCCGTGGGCCGAACACCAAGGGCCAAACGGTGACCGCCGGGGGCCGCGTGACCGCAGTGCACCCCGGACCGGAGCGAACCGAAGTTGAGCTCGAGGTGTGGACCAAGGATCAGAAGGGGGATCCGCTCGCGCCCGGCAGTGCCACCGTCTCATTCCCGTCCGCTGGGTAGCGCAGCGGGGCCTGGGTCGGACGGGCCGTCGCCGCGGCGCTCCTACTCGGCCAACTACGCGTTGAAGTTGATGTTGCGTTCCGCAATGGTCCAGCGTCCCTCGTACCGGACGTAGCGATCACGGTAACGCCCGCTCAGGGCGGGCTTCAACGCGCCGTCGGCGTCCTTCATAAAGACGAGGAAGTCGGAGGTGCCTGCGGCCTCTTCGCCGGATCCAGTGACCCGAAGGTTGCCGGTGAGGTGAAGCGAGAAAGGAGCGTTCGGCTGCCATCTGTCGGTGAGCCAGGCCAGGACGTTTTCCTTTCCGACCGCGCCTTCGCCGTCGACGGGACCACCGATGAAGCGGATGGAGGCCTCGGGAGCGAAAAGCTGTTCAAGTAGCTCGCGGTCCTGGCCGTCAACCGCCTGGCAGTAGGCGGCCACGAGGCTGTGGATGCCCAGCGGGTCTTGGATTTCAGTCGAAGTGGTCACCATGCCACTACCCCTTTGCTTGTGGACGGACAAGGATACGCGCCGAACGGCGACAGAACACTCAAAGAATGGCGCCCTTGATCTTGAGTTCCAAGAGCTCCTCCATGCTCAGGCCGAGCTCACCCAGAACCTCGTCGGTGTGCTCGCCATGCTCGGGCGCCCGGGTGAGGTCGGGCGCTGTCTCGTCGAACTGGAGGGGCGACGCGATCATCTTGAACATGGTGCCCGATTTCGCCTCGACCTCGCGGACGTAGCCATTGGCGATGGCCTGGGGGTCCTCAAGAACTTCCGCCGGGTTTTGAATCGGGGCCCACACTCCGGTCGCGTCTTGGAGGATGACCTTCCACTCATCGAAGGTCTTCTTGGCAAACAGCTCGTCGAGAATGCCGATACAAACCGCCGCATTTTCCCGACGGGCCGCGGCGTCGATGAAACGGGGATCGTTCTCGAGCTCGGGGGCGCCGAGGCGGTTGACGATATCGCCCCAGTAGCGGTCGGATTCGAGCATGACGAGGGAGAGGTAGCGCCCGTCCGAGGTCCTGTACGTACCGACGATGGGGTTCGGCGATTGCGTGCGATCACCCTTCGGCATCCGGCGGAAGCCGAAGAGCCCGGCGGCCATCGACGTGGCGGCGGTGGCCCACATGGCGGTACCGAGAAGGGAGTTGTCCACGATGGAGGGCTCGCCGGTGCGCTCGCGGTGAAACAGAGCAGCAGAAATCCCACCGGCGATCGTGAGGCCGCCCAGGACGTCGCCGAACGCCGGGCCGGGCTGTGCCACCGGGTAGTCATCGGGGTCCGACATGATGTCTGCCGCCCCTCCGCGTCCCCAGAAAGTGCACCCGTCGTAGCCACCTCGCTCGGCATCGGGCCCGCGTTGACCCTGGCCCGAGCCTCGCACGTAGATGATCTTGGGGTTGACGGCCCGAATATCCTCTACGTCGATGCGCAGCTTGCGGCGTGCCTGCGGCCGGAAGTTGGTGACGAAGACATCGGCCGTCTCGCACAGCTTGAGCAGGAGGTCGCGACCTTCGGGCGTCCGCATGTCGATGCCGACGCTGCGCTTTCCTCGATTCGGAAGCTCCATCATGTGCGCCACACCGCCGGGGCCCGACGGGACCAGGCCCATGGCGGCCAGACCTCGCTGGGGATCGCCGCTCTCGGGGTGCTCGATCTTGATGACATCGGCACCCCATTCGGCCAGGACGGCGCCCGAAATTGGCACGTACGTCCAGGAAGCCACTTCCACAATTCGGATGCCGTCCATGATTCCCATAGTTCGTTCTTTCCCTTGGTCTCGGTTCACTTCAAGGTGATGCTCGGTTGTCGTCGTGGAGGCCTGGCACCAGGATGGTGAATGGAGCGATGATTACACCCATTGCGTCCTCGGCGGGCGTGTCGGTCCTCAGATTCGATGAGGAATGCAGCACCACCGCTGTCGCCAAATATCCTGCGCCACACCTCTGGCGACCACGACGCAGACTGCCCTCGTCGTCCCCCATGGATGCCAATGCTTATCCACCGCTCGCCCCTCGCGTCAAGGCACGTCCCGAGCGCTCGTCTCCATCACGCCTTGGGCGTGCACCATCCCGCCGTATCTCGAGAGGAGCGGTGCGCTTCCGGTCACTCGCCCTCGACCAGGCTTATGCAGTTCTCGGGGCAGTTCTCCGTGGCCAGCCGAGCCTGCGATTCGAGGCCCGGAGGGACCTCGGGGGCGAGGACGACGCTGTGCCCCTCGTCGTCGCTGTCGAATAACTCAGGGGCAAGGGAATAGCACCTCCCATGACCGGTACAGCGCGGCGCATCCAGCACGATCCTCACGGAGCGTGAGTGTATCGCCGGGGGCCACGACGCTCCCGTCGATCGTTCGATCGCCCCTGGTAGCCTGCGTGCAGTCGAAGTGAGCTCCAATCAGGGAGGGCCAACCGTGTCTGACGCCGTGATCGTTTCTGCCTGCAGAACCGCCATTGGGACCGCCGGGAAGGGGACCCTGGCTGACACCGATGCCTCGGTTCTTGCCCGTGCCGTGGTCGAGGAGTCGATCCAGCGCACGGGTATCGCCGCCCAAGGATTTTGACGACCTCGTCTTGGCTGAATCGCTCTACGGAGGAGGCGTCATTGGGCGCTATGTGGCGCTCGAGGCCGGACTCGAGGACGTGGCCGGCCTGGCCCTCAATCGCCACTGCGCTTCGGGACTCGCCGCCGTGGAGACGGCGGCCGCTTCCATCATGTCGGGCATGGACAGCGCCGTCATCGCCGGTGGGGTCCAGTCGTCTTCCACCTCACCCCGCTCCAAGAAGCGGGTCGCTGGCACGGCCGATTGGGCTGACTGGATGTCTCCCTCGCACCCGGACTCACCCGACGCCCCTGCGTTCGACATGACGATCACCGTCGGTTGGAACACGGCCAAAATCGCGGGGATCACGCGGGAGGAGCAAGACGCCTGGGCTCTCCGCTCGCACCAGAAAGCGATTGCCGCCATTGATGAGGGCCGCTTTCTCACGGAGATTGTGCCACTCAAGGTCGCAACCACCGACGGCTCAGTCGTGGTCTTCGAGGTGGATGAACATCCTCGTCGGGGAACCTCGATGGAAAAGCTGGCCGCGCTGAACGTCATCCATCCGGAGATTCCCGATTTCTCGGTCACGGCCGGCAATGCCTCTGGCGTCAACGATGCAGCGGCCGCTGTCGTCGTCACCTCGGATGCGTTTGCATCGGCCCACGGCTTGCAGCCGCTGGCCCTCGTGCGCTCGTGGGCCAACAGCGGGGTGAATCCCTATGAGACGGGCATTGCACCGACCGTGGCGATCGCTAAGGCGCTCAAGCGGTCCGGCCTCTCCGTGGCCGACGTCAACCTTTGGGAAATCAACGAGGCGTTCGCCTCCGTGCCGATTGCCGCATGCAAAATGCTCGACATCGATCCGGCACTGGTCAACATCTCGGGCAGCGGGTGCAGCCTCGGGCATCCGATCGCGGCGACCGGCGCCCGGATGGTCACCACCCTGATCTACGACCTCCAGCGGCGCGGTGGCGGCATCGGCGTCGCCTCCATGTGCGCCGGCGGCGGCATGGGTGCCGCCCTGGTGATCGAGGTTGCTCCGGCCTAGTCCCGCGGGTCGCCGGGCACTCGCCCCGTTGTGAAGCGAAACGGCGCACCGTAGGAGTCCGCGGGATCGGCGAGGATCGTCGTCTCGTCACGGTCCAACACTCCCACGCCGACGTCGGCCAGGTGCGATGCGACCTGGTCCAGATCGTCCACCGTGAAGGCCGTGGCGTGGCACATGCCCCCGGGGTACGTCGCCAATTCCTGCCCGGCCAAACTGTCAGCCTGGGTCGGGTACGCAAGTTCGACCACTGTCTCGGGGCCAAGGCTCACGAAGGCCGACTGCGTTCCGGTCAGCGTCGATGCGTCCTCGTGGATCAAGGTGAAGCCGATGGCGTCGCAGTAGAGCTTCTTCGCTTGCTCCAGATCCGGTACGACGACCGTGATGTAGGCCAGACGTTCGATTCCCAGGGGATTCGCCGTGGCGCGCCAACGATCCATCCAACCTGGAGTGAACCGCGGATCCTTGAACGGTCCCGGACCGAGCGGGTCTCCGTAGGACGAGGGTGGTTGGTAGAACTGGAGCTGGGTGATCGTGTCTTTGGGGTGGGTGAAGACGACACCGTCGTCCGGTGGGGGAGCCGAGGGCCCTCCGGCGTGCAGAATGCCGATGCCATGTGACAGAAGCCGTTCACAGAGGCCCTTCATGTCATCGCAGAACCAAGCGATGGAGTGCCAGTGCCGCCCGAAGCGGGCCTGGAACCGACCGACGGGCATGGCGGCCGCTTCGGGCTCGGCACTGGGTGACATCGCCTCTATGAGACTGTCGCCAATGACCAGAAGGGATCCCATGCGACGCTCACCCTCGGCATATTCCCCGTCCATGACCCCGCGGACCGGGGCGAAGACCCGGTCGTACCAGGCGTCGAGGGGGGCCAAGTCCTCGGTGATGTGGACCACATGGAACAGCTTGCCGATACTCACGATGTACGTTCCTCCCCCGGATCTGTGCCTTATGGCCGGCGCTTGAGCAGCTGCTGCATCGGCCGCAGCCGAGAGTGTCCCACACACACGGCGACGACACGCATCTTGGTGCAGGAGCGAGCCCGGCACAGCTTTCGCTAGGTTGTCTGCGGAGGAGCGACAAGTCATGGATCACAGTCATTGGGAGGCGCCGGTCATGAAAGATGTGGCCGTTCCCGGCATCGATGGTGAGCTCGCCGGGGTCCTGTTCGTGCCCGCTGGCCGGGCCGACGAGGGCCCTCGCCCCGCCGTCTTGGTCCACCCCGAGATCGACGGTTTCTGTGAGGGAACGGTCGCGGCGGCTCGTCGCCTCGCCGCGGCCGGTTACGTCACCCTCGCGCTCGATCCGTTCACCCCTTACGGCTCCACGCCCACCATGAGTCCGAGAGAGGCGACCACGGCGCGGCTGGCTGGACTGAACGATCGGCGGCAACTCTCTGAGCTCCCGATCGTCCTGGCGTGGCTCCGCGATCTTCCCGAAGTTGCGGCCGATCGGATAGGAGTGCTGGGTTTTTCGGTTGGCGGGCGCTACGCCATGATGCTCACGACCGAGCCCCACGGCGTGCAAGCCGTCGTGACCTTCTATGCGCGCCCGTGGCCCGGCGGGCCACTGGCCGAAGTGGGGTTGTCGCCGGGGAACTACGTCGACAAGTTCAACGCTCCCGTGTGCGCCATTTTCGGTGACGATGACGATCTCATTCCTCCCGAAATGGTGGAGGAGTTCCGGTCGCTGTTGGCACAGCACCCCTCCTCGGGCCACGAATTGCACATCGTTCCTGGTGGGCATTTCTTTGCCAATGAGAGCCGTCGCCGCTATGTGCCCGAATCGGCCGAAATGGCTTGGACGCTGCGCGCTTGCATTCCTGTCAGTGCATTTGGAGGTGCGGACATGACGACAGACAAGCGGTTGGGCATCGTGAGCGTTGCCTTCGGGAGGGACTGCTCGTTTGAAGAGGCGGCCCAACGCGCGGCCGAGCTCGGCTTCGATCACATCGATCTGGCTGGAGCTGTGCATGACGACGTGGATCCGGTATTGGCGCTCCCGATAGGGGACCGCATCGGCCCGCAGCCTCGTACGGGGGGCACCGTGTCTCCACCGCGCAAATGCACGTGGGAGGAAGGAGTGGCTTTCCTGCGCCAACAGCCGGGAATCCGGGTTGAGCCCGGGCTCGCCTCCTTGCTCGATACGGTGGACGCCATCCGCGCCATGTGCGAAGACGTGCCAGGTCTCAAGCTCACGCTGGATACGGGATGGTCGGTTTGTTGCGGGTTCGACCCGCTGGAGGTGGCGGATCTCGTCGGCCACCTCCAGTTGAGGCAGGCCAAACCTGGACGTCCCCAGATGCACGTCGACGAGGACGGCGATGTCGATTTTGCCGCCGTTTTCGCCGGTTTCGCGGCGATCGGCTATTCGGGCCTCTTCAGCGTGGAGTACTTCGACCTACCCGAAATGAAGTTGCCCCTCGACGATCCCGTCGGTTGGAGTGTTGATTTGATGCACCGGGTGCGGCCCCTGCTCTCCGCCTGACACGCCGCACGCTGTGCGCGGCTGTCAAACGGCAGCAGGCTTAACTGATCGCGATACCGCAGACCTTGGTCTCCTGGTATTCGGCCAATCCCTCGTGCCCGCCCTCCCGGCCCAGCCCGCTCTGCTTGACGCCGCCGAACGGCACGGCCGCTGAGGTCGGGTTGATGTCATTGATGCCGATAATGCCGAAGTCAAGCGCTTCGGCCACGCGCAGGGCGCGGCTCACGTCGTTGGTGTAGATGTACGAGGCCAGGCCGTAGGTGGTGTCGTTGGCGGCCGTAATCACCTCGTCCTCATCGTCGAACAGGATCACCGGTGCGATCGGCCCGAACGTCTCTTCGCGGTAGATGGTCATGTCGGAGGTGATGCCCGAGAGGACCGTCGGGGCGAAATAATGACCACCGTCGTACTCGTCGCCGGCGAGACGGGCGCCTCCGGTGACGACGGTGGCACCGTGGTCGAGGGCGTCGGCCACCTGGCGTTCCATCTTCTCCATGGCTGCGGCGTCGATCAACGGGCCGACTGTGACTCCATCTGTCGCGCCATTGCCGGGACGGAGCTTGCCCACGCGAGCTTCCAACTCGGCCAGGAACGGCTCAGCAATGGAGCGATGGACAAAGATGCGATTCGGACAGATGCAGGCCTGGCCTGTGTTGAGGAACTTGACGAGGGCCGCACCTTTGGCCGCGTGGACGGGGTCGGCGTCGGCGAACACGAGGAACGGAGCGTGGCCACCGAGTTCGAGCGACACGCGCTTGAGCTGATCCGAGGCCCGCCGGGCGATCTCTTTTCCTACCTCGGTGGAGCCGGTAAAACTGATCTTCCGCACGATCGGGTTCGTCAAGAGTTCGTCGGCGACCGGCAAGGGATCGCTCGTCGTGACCAAGTTGATGACGCCAGCCGGGAAGCCGGCTTCTTCCAAGATCCGGAATGTCTCGATCGCACACAGGGGGGTTTGCTCAGCTGGCTTGAGGATGATGGTGCAACCGGCGGCGACGGCCGGGGCGATCTTGCGGGTCAACATGGACACGGGGTAATTCCACGGGGTGATGGCCGCCGCCACGCCGATCGGCTGGCGCAAGACGATGAAGCGTTGGTCCGCCCGCGACGACGGAATGGTCTCGCCGTAGGAGCGCTTGGCCTCCTCGGCGAACCAGAGGAGGAAATCAGCGGCGTAGGTCACCTCGTTGCGGGCCATGCGCAGGGGCTTGCCCTGCTCGGCGGTCATGAGCTGGGCCAGCTCCTCCCGGCGCGCCGTCATGAGTCGCCACGCTTCGTACAGCAAGGCTGAACGTTCGTAGACCGTGGTCTTCGACCAGGCGGGGAACGCGGCATGGGCCGCGCTCACGGCGCGTTCGGCGTCCGCCCGCTCGGCATCGGCTGCCTCACCGAGGACGTCACCCGTCGCCGGGTTGTAGGAGGCGAAGGTCCGCCCCGACTTGGCTGCTTCCCATTTCCCATCGATGAACAACAATGCAGACTCCTTTGTCGGAACGATCTTTCACCAGGTTAAACCGATTGGTCGCCTGCAGTCGCAGGGTCGAGCCCGTGAGGGCCAGCCATGTCCCGTGCCGACTCCTGGTAGGCACCGGCGAAGCGCCCGCTCATGGGCTCGAGAAGCGAAAAAACGGCCCTCGACCTGCCCTGATAGCTCACCGCATGGGTTTTGGCTCCGTGTGCCCCATCCTCGGGCCCTGCACCATGGTCCGTCAATCGGCCTTCGTCTAGTCTGACCGCCGACCGGAGCCCGGTTCCCCCTCGGACAGGAGGTGGGCCGGCCGAGAGATAAGGGTTTCCCATGGATATGAGTGGTGCGTCAGCGTGGGGGGGATCTCGACGCCGTGGAAACAATGTGGGCTCCCACCATCCCGTTTCGCAACGGGGAGGTCATCCGGGTGGCCGGCGCCGTTCGCTCCGGGCCTCGGAGCTCCACGCGATGGTCTCCGCGTGACGCCGGACACCTCCACGGTGAGGGGACCTGGTGGATACACACCCGAAGGCACCGCCTGGGGCAAGATCATCGGGTGGAGGGAGGTCGTTGTCGAAGGGGCCGACTTGGCCTTGGAAATGGACGTCACTCCAAAGGTGGCGAACAGCACGGGCTCCATCCAGGGTGGAGTGTTGGCCACCCTCATCGACGTGGTGGCCGGAGTCTCGCTCTCGCGTGGTGAGCAGACCTATGTGCGCATCGGCACGAGCGAGATGCAGATCAGCTTCCTGGCCGGAGCGCGGACCGGACCAGCGCGCGCCGTGGCCCATATTCTCCGACGCGGGCGGACGAACGCAGTGGTGAGAGTGGACGTCCACGACCTCGGTGCCGACAACCTCCATGTAGCGACGGCAACCTTGACGTTCTCCGTCAAACGCCGAGAAGACGCCGCCACGGGTTGACGTTCAGCTACGAAAGCGTGGGCCGCACTCGTTCATTCAAGAACGTCACCACGGCATCGGAGAAGGCATCATTCTTGTCTCCTGCGATCATGTGCGCCGCTCCCTCGACACCCACAATGGTGGCTCCCGGGATGTGTGACACCAGATCCTTGGCGCCCTCCTCTGTGACCACGTCGCTCAGCATGCCCCGCACCAAGAGCGTGGGCACCCGGATGTTGTTCATGGCCACGTCGAGCAGCCCCGAGAGACGATCGGGCACGACTTCCGTGCGGCCACGCCCTATGAACGCCGGATCCCAATGCCAATACCATCGGCCGTCGCGTTCTCGGAGCACCTTCTTCAGCCCGCTCGGGTTGACCCGCTTTTCGCGATTCGGGGTGTAGGCAGCAATGGCTTCTGCCGCCTCTTCGAGGGTATCGAAGCCATCGAGACCGGACTGCATGAAGGCCCGGATGCGCTCGATCCCCTCGGGATTGGCCTTCGGCGTGATGTCAACCAGGACGAGGCCCGAGGAGACGGTGCGGTCACTCGTCCCTTCGGCCAACATGGCCGACATCCCGCCCAGTGAGGCGCCGACCAGGACGGGTGGCCGCCCGAGCTTGTCGACCACAGCCAGCACGTCGGCACCGAAGGAGGTGAAGGAGTAGTCGCCGTTGGGCGCCCAATCACTCTCACCGTGACCCCGCAGGTCGAGGGCCACGGTGCGCCAGCCCTCCTTGGCCACGATCTCGGCCGTGCGACCCCAGGCATAGCGGGTTTGCCCCCCACCGTGGAGGAAGAGGACGGGCGGGGCGTCGGGGTCCCCGCGGACGTCAGCCACCAGGTGTACGCCCTCGAAGCCCTCAAAAACCGTTCGCTGAGATTCCATGGGCTCCATCGTCACACTTTTCGCGGGCCGTCGTTGTCCAGGTTGGCGAAACGGGGATGGGTACCAGCGGGTCGCTCCACCGAGTCGGATCACCGCCCAGCGCCGAGCGCCCCAGCGCCGAGCGCCCGAGCGCCGATGACCCCGGCACGCCGTGTTGTGGCGACAGTGCCGCTCACCTCACGTGCTCGCCCCGAGGTCGCTACATTTGTGCCATGCGAATAGTTGTCGATTTCGATCTGTGTGAATCCAACGCCCTGTGCATGGCGGCCGCCCCCGAGGTGTTCGAAGTGCGGGACGACGATTTTCTCTATGTGCTTCAGGAGGAGCCGCCCGAAGAGTTGCGGGCAAAGGTCGAAGCTGCCGTTCGGGCGTGTCCGAAAGCGGCGATCACGGTGGTCGACTGACGGTGGTCGACTGACGGTGGTCGACTGACGGTGGTCGTGTAACGGTTGCCCCACAGCCGTCGCATTGAAAGGTCGCCCGGTCCGCTAGCGCGGCCGATTGCCGGCGCGTGCAAGGTCCAGCGAGTCTTCACGCATCGCCCCGTGATGCGGGCTGACTTCACACCGTCATGACAGCAGGAGGGAACACATGAAAGAACAGCGTCGTTCGCGCCGGATCGCCATGTCGCCCGAGGAGCGCGATGATTTTCTCCGCTCTGAACGCACGTGTCGGGTGGCCACGGTCAAGAGTGACGGCGCTCCTCACATCAGCGCGCTGTGGTTCGTGTGGGACGGCGAAGCCCTTTGGCTCACGTCCATCGTGAAGAGTCAGCGATGGACAGACATTGAGAGAGAGCAGCGGGTGAGTGTCCTCGTCGATACAGGCCACGATTTCGGCGAGCTTCGAGGCGTCGAGATCTCTGGGATCGCCCGTTCCGTCGGAGAGGTGCCGCGTACGGGTGAGCCCAACGAGGAACTGGTCGTGCCCGAGCAGCTTTTTGGCGACAAATATGCCGGCGGCAAATTCGGCCACGATGGGCGACACGCCTGGCTCCGTATCGTGCCCGAGAAGATTGTGAGCTGGGACTTCCGCAAGATGGGCGTGGGCTGAATCGTCGCCAGTTTTTCTTGCTGCACCTAGAGTGTCCGCAGTGGCTCCGCCCTTGCCGATGCTCGTTCCTGAATCAGCGTTCTTCTGGGTCAGTGGTGCAGAAGGTGTGTTGCGCTTCCGCCGCTGCGCCGACTGTCGGTCCTTTCAACATCCCCCCGGGCCGATATGCCGCACCTGCGGGTCCTCGGACCTGGCGCCCGAGGATGTCTCGGGCCGCGGGGTGCTGGTCGGGTTCACCGTCAATGAACACACGTGGTCGCCCGCCATGCCGCCGCCCTATGTCATAGGGATCGTTGCCATTGATGAGGATCCGCGCATTCGATTGACGACCAATATCGTCGATGTGCCGCTCGCCGAGCTGGCCGTGGGTCGCCGTGTCGAGGTGCGATTCCACCAGGTGGAGGACGTCTGGTTGCCCCTGTTCACCTATGCCACCGAAGGACCGGCAGAAGGTCCCATTCCAGAGGACGAACGGCCGGGGCGTTGGGTTCGGCCCATGGTCACTCGCGACAAGTTCGAGGAGAAGGTGGCCATCACGGGTCTCGGGATGTCGCGCATCGGTCGGCGCCTTGGTGCTGACCCGCTCAGCCTGGCCATCGAGGCGGCTCGCAATGCGGTGGCCGACGCCGGGTTGACCATGTCTGACATCGATGGTCTGGCCACCTACCCCGGCGGCGCCGGCGCCGGGGGACACTCCGAGGGCGGCGTGACTGCTCTCGAGGAATCGTTGCAAATCAGACCGACCTGGTTCAACGGGTCAATGGAGACCCCGGGTCATGGGGGATCGGTTGTGGCCGCCATGCTCGCCATTGCTGCCGGCCTCTGTCGCCATGTGTTGTGCTTTCGCACGGTGTGGGAGTCGACATGGGCCGAAAGGGCGCGTAGCCGGCCACCTTCGTCGTCGAACTCCAGAGTCGAAGGTGACATGATGCAGTGGCGTGCTCCGTTTGGGGCCTTGAGCGCCGCCAATTGGGTGGCCATGTTCGCGTCCAATCACTTCCATCGCTATGGCACCACCCGAAATGCATTGGGAACGATCGCCGTCAATGCACGTCGTCACGCCGGTCTGAATCCCATGGCGATCTATCGCGAGCCGATGACGATGGACGACTACTTCGCGGCCCGGATGATCAGCAGTCCCTTCGGTCTCTTTGACTGCGATGCACCCTGCGACGGGTCGATCGCTCTGGTGATCTCGTCAGCCGATGTCGCTCCCGATTTGGCGCAACCACCGGTCTATGTGGAGGCAGTAGGAACGCAGATCACCGACCGCATCAGTTGGGACCAAGGGACGCTCAGCCACGAACCGCAAACGCAGGGCCCAGCCGCTCATCTCTGGAGCCGGACGTCGTTGCGACCCCAGGATGTCGACTTCGCACAGCTCTACGACGGGTTCACGTTCAATTGCTCTGTGCTGGCTTGAGCAGCTCGGCTTCTGCGGGATCGGAGAGGCCGGTGACTTCTTGTCCGACCCCGGCCGCATTGCACTCGGCGGTGAATTGCCTCTGAACACATTTGGTGGGCAACTCTCCGGGGGTCGAACCCAGGGCTACGGCTTTCTTCACGAGGCTGTGGTTCAGCTCCGCGGGCAAGGGGGTGACCGCCAGGTTGCCGGCGCCGAGGTCGGAGTTGTCAGCACCGGGGGCGGAAATCCGGGCGGGTGCTTCTTGTTCACGGCGGCTCGCTGAGTCGTAACCCACGGGGGGCCGTGACCATCGCGATGAGCAGGGTTCTCTCGCTATAGTGACCCCGCCCTGGTCCTGTCGTGCGGCCTCTGGGGGGCTGCGACATCCAACGGGCAAGGAGGAACGACGATGAAAGCAGTCGTTTTGACAGAAGACGGCGAAATCGTGCTGGCTGAGCGTCCCCGCCCAGTAGCGGATCCGACGGGATTGTTGCTGAAGGTAAGCGCCTGTGGCATTTGCGGAACAGATCTCCACGCTCCCGCTGCGAAGGCAATGTTCGCCAATGACGTCGTGCTCGGCCACGAGTTCGCGGGCACAGTCGTTGAAGTGGGAAGCGATGTGCGTGGCTTCGTGCCGGGCGATGGGGTCGTGGTGAACCCGATTGCGCTTTCGTGCGGGAGGTGCGACGCGTGTCGCGTCTGGTCTCGTGAACCAATGCCCAGCAGCTCTCGGGAGCGTTTCCGGGGTGGCAAAGGACGGCGGCCTGGCGGAGTACGTTGTCGTCGACTCCCGTCAAGCCCATCGTGTGCCTACGACCCTCAACGTGCAGGAGGCCGCATGGACCGAGCCACTGGGAGTTGCCGTTCGGGCCGTTTCGCTCGGGCAACTCCAACCGGGCTCGAGCGTGGCGATCCTTGGCGCCGGTCCCATAGGTCAACTCGCCCTACAGGTCGCCGTCGCCGCCGGAGCGGGTGAGACCCTCGTCGTCGAATCGTCCGAGTATCGGAGCGATGTCGCCCAATCTTGCGGTGCAGATATCGTGATGCGCCCCGAACAGGTCGCTGACATCGACCGGCTCTACGATGCCGTCATTGATTGCACAGGCGCGCCGGCGGCGTTCCCAACCGCCCTCGCACTCGTCGGGCGTCGGGGGCGGATCGTCATTGTTGGTTCGTACACCTCACCCATCTCTCTCGACCCGGGCGCGACCGGGGGCAAGGAACCGCTGATCACGTTCAGTGCCGTCTACCGGAACGACTTCGAATTCGCAGCGGCGCTGCGACTGCTCGAGCGGGGCGTCATCGATGTCGGGCCCCTGACCACTGGCTTCTTGCCACTGGCGAGCTTCGAAGAGGCATTTTCCTCGCTGCGGAGCGCAGAGGGAGCCGTCAAACTCCTGCTCGATCCATCGCTCGGCTGATACCGAGAGGGGTCTGAGAGCGCGCCGAAGACGCGCCCCTCGACCGAACGTGCGGTCTCGTCGAATGGTGCCAATGAGCCGAGGTTTGGGTTGGCCCCAATTCTGCATTCGTGGTCGACGACGCGGCCGGTATAACGTGGTGCCCGTCGATTGGGGGCCCTCGACCTGAGACGTCCCAAACACGGTGATCGGCCAGGTCGCAGAGGAGAGAAACGCCAATGCCTGAGTACCAATACCTGCTGTACGAAGAGCACGATGAGGGCCAGATCGTCCGGATCCTGCTCAACCGCCCCGAAACTCGAAACGCCCAGAACCGGGGGCTTCTGGTCGAGCTCGATGACGCCTTCCGTACCGCCGAGAAGGACGACAACGTGCGGGTGGTCATCCTCGGTGGCGTGGGCCCGCTCTTCTCGTCCGGTCACGACATGGGCTCCGCCACTTCCGATTACGCCAACAACCCGACGACGTTGATCGACGGGGGCACGCGGTTGGGGGCCGAGAAACTGATGCTGCAGGAGTGGCATTACTACTTCCAGAACACCCTGCGCTGGAGGAACCTGCGCAAGATCACCATCGCCCAGGTCCAGGGGACGGTCTTCGCGGCCGGCCTCATGATCATGTGGGCCTGCGACTTGATCGTGGCGGCTGAGAACGCCTATTTCGCCGACGTGGTGGGCACCCGGCTCGGCATGTGCGGCGTAGAGTATTTCGGTCACCCCTGGGAGTTCGGTCCTCGCAAGGCGAAGGAACTCCTGCTCACCGGCGACGCCATGGATGTCGAGGAAGCACATCGCATCGGTATGGTCTCGAAGATCTTCCCGACCGAGGAGCTTTCGGACAAGACGCTGGAGTTCGCGCGCCGCATTGCCAAGACACCGACCATGGCTGCATTGCTCATCAAGGAGTCGGTGAATCAGACCGTCGACAACCAGGGCTTCTACAACTCCCTGCACGCCTGTTTCACCATGCACGAGTTGAACCACTCGCATTGGGCCGAAGTACACGAGAACAAATATCCCGTAGCGATACCCGAGGACGGAGTGGCGGACTGGAGGAGCCCACCACCGGTTCTCGTCGCAGTGGCGGGCGCCGTAGAGGGTCCTCCGACCAAGCGTCCAGCCAAGCAATAGGGCGCGCGTCACGTGCCGAATCGGGAGCCGAGCGGTTAGGGCGTCTGGCTGAAGTCGACGTTCTTGGACTCGACCGTCCCTGCCGTTCGCCCCGGTGCCGATTGGTAGGTCCAGTACAAGTTGGTGTGCGCAATCACCTGAGCCGGTGGTGGTGCTCCCCATTCGGACTGGTCCTCGGTGGTATGCGCGTCACTGACCAGGGTGGCGTCGTATCCCCGGGCAAACGCACCGTGGAGTGTCGAGCGGATACAGGCATCGGTCTGCGCGCCGACGACGACAAGCCGCCCTACTTCGAGGCCTGACAGGGCGGTTTCGAGCGTGGTGTCCTCGAAGGCGTCGCCGTAGTTCTTCTCAATGACGGGCTCGGCGTCGTGGGGGCGTCAACTCGGGAACGATTTGCCAACTTTCGCTTCCGGTTTCCAGTTGTTCGTCGGAATGTCGGACCCAGATGACCGGGACACCCTCCTCCCGCGCCTTCTCAACCAGTTGTCCGATATTTGCCACAACCGAGTCCCGTTCGTGCGCCCCTTCGACCACGCCGTTCTGTACATCGATGACGAGGAGTGCCGTTTTCGGCCGATTTTCGAGAGTGGTCATCTTCCCTCCTTTACCCTTGATCCTTACCCGTATTCGTTAACCCGAGCGAACCGTTTCCAGCACGGCGAGGATCTCGTCACCCCAGCGCTCCAACCGGATCTGTCCCATGCCGCGGCACGCCGCCAGCTCGGCCAACGTTGACGGGTGACGCGCTGCGATGCCGGCCAACTCGGCATCCTTCAAGATGACGTAGGCCGGGACAGCATCCTGGCTTGCCATGGCGGACCTCCAGGTGCGCAGGGCCTTTTCGGCCTCATCGGCATCGGCATCGGCATCGTAGCCGGAGCCGGAGCCGGCGCCGGAGCCGGAGCCGAGCCCTGGCCCGACCAGGCTCACGCTCTGACCCTCAACCCGCACGTCGGACCCGAATGAGACGCGCTGCGTGACGGCACCAGTCGCCAGGATTGCTGCTCCTTCTGTGAGCTCGACCACGGTGCCGAGCGTGCCCCTGTGCTCGATGACGAGCCCGACGGCGGCCTCCACCGTGGGCAGCCTGACCTCGGCGAACACGTTGGGCTTTCGATTCCTCCGGTCACTCCGATTCCTCCGGTCCCGCCGGTCGTTCTGGGCGGCGCCGTTCGAACGTCGGCCAGCCACGCTGCCCGGTCGGGATTTGTCACCGCGCACCCGCACCCGCACCAGCACCGGCACCAGGTGTGGTGTGCGGCCGGGAGCCGTCGAGCTCCGCCACGAAGATGGAAGGTGCGTCGGTGTCGGCCAGCACCACCACCTGCGTCCGGGCCCGGGTGAGGGCGACATGGAAGATTCGCCGCTCGCCCTCTTCGTCGTGGGCGAGACGGTGCGGGAAGAGCCCCCTCGATACGTCGAAGATGACGACGTGGTCCCACTCGCGTCCCTTGATGCGATGGATGGTGGAGAGCAATACCTGTGGCCCTTCGCCCGCTGGGCGACTGAGGACAGAGCGCAGCCATGATTCGAAGGTAGCCACCTCGGGGTGCAGGGCGGCGACCGATTCGAGGGCGGCCAGATCGTCGGTGTGGGTCGATCGATCCGCCTCGCTGCGGGAGGAATCGAGGACGTCCATCGTGTCGCCCAGCCCGACGTCGACCCGGATGGCCTTCAGCGCTGCGGCCGAGGAGGTGCGGCAACCTCGCACCACAGCATCGAGGTCGCTGGCATAGATACCCAACTTGGGGACATCACGGCCCGAGAGCCGACCAGCCAGTCGCCGGATGTCCGTGATCGACGTGGTGGGGCGGCTGGTGAGCATGTCGACCACCTTGGGCGCGATGCCCCGGGAGGGGCGCCGGATGGTCTCGAGGATGTCTTCACGCCTGATGTTGTGCGGATCGGACCCGATGCGCAGATAGGCGAACGCCGTACGGATGCCGGTGCGTTGCAGTACAGCCGGGGTGAGGGGAGTGGAACACGGGACGCCTGCCTCCATGCATGCCACTTGGACGGGTAGGAGGGCGGAGTTGACGCGTGCCAGGACGGCGATGTCGTTCGGATCCACCCCGGCGTGGCGCCAGGACGAGATGGTGTCGACGGCCAGTCCAGCTAAGGCGTCGGCTGAGGCATCGAGGACGGTGACCGCGCCCGACGTCGCCAAGGGTCCTTCGATCGCCGGGGGTGCATCGACGCGCCCGGGCGGACGCATGAATCTCCTTCGCGATCCGGCGTGCGTTGTACGAGAGGACGTGGCGGGCCGCATCGATGACGCCCGGAGGACACCGGTAGTTGACCGTCAGGGGGTGCGTGGCCGCTCCCGGGAAGTAGCGGTCGAAGTTGATGAGATATTCGGGCGTCGCACCGGAGTAGCCGTAAATAACCTGGTCGTCGTCGCCCACCCCAAAACAGTCGTAGGTCGGTGCGGCCAGGAGCCGGATCAGCAGGAGGTGGGCCGGATTGAGATCCTGGAATTCATCGACGAGGAGATAACGGCATTTGGCCTGGGCCACGCTCCGCGCCTGCGGATCCCTAAGGAGGATCTCGAGCGCACCGTAGATCTGCTCGTCGAAATCCACCGCACCGAGGTCGGCCAGCGCCGCCCGATAGCGAGCGAATCCCTCGGCGATGCCCGCAGCATCGGGCATGGCCTCTTCCACCAGTTCGGGTGCCGTCAGTCCCAACCGAATGGCGGAGAGAGCCTCGAGGTAAGGGGCCACCGTGTCGGTGTTGGCTTGGCGGCGGATCTCGATCTGACGTTGCAGCAAGTCCCGGACGGCCGGCTCCTCGAGCACGCGCAATCGATCGGAGGGTCCGCGCCCGCGCCGACCCTCGCTCTCGCTGCCCTCGCCGTCCTCGCTGCCGCCGCCCCCCTCGCCGCCTGCCCAACCGCCCGCGCGCCCGAACTCGTTGCAGATCCACAGTCCGAGGCTGTTCAAGGTGCGGATGTTGAGGGCTGGCGCACCCTCGATATCGGCGCACCGCAGGCGCAGCTCGCCCGCCGCCTTGTTGTTGTACGCCAGCGCGGTGATGGTGCTCGGGTGCACGTGGCGGTCACTCACCAGGTGCCGCAGCCGTTCCGTGAGGACCCGGGTCTTGCCCGAACCGGCGGGAGCGATGACCCGGGCCGGGCCGACGAGGTGGCCCACTGCGGCCAGTTGGTCCGCCGCGAGATCGGCGATCGATGGCGACCGGCCGAGCGGACGGAGGCCGCCGCTCTCGGCATTCCAGCGATGGACCACGCCGATTCCGGAGACCAAAATGGGCGGCTGCGGAGGACCCCCATCGACGAAGAGTGGGGTTCCGTCGGCCAGGATGATGTCGGCCGGGCCGCCCTCTGTCACTCCCTGGTCGGCGAAGCGGCGAGCTGCTTTACGCCCATGCCACCAGATGGGATCAGTGGCGCTACCGCCCTCTCCACCCCGGGCGTCGTAGTTATTGGCCCACAGCAGGAATTGCAACCGCTCGCGGCTGAACTCGAAATCGGGTGCATGGTCATAGACCGGGAGGTCGCTGCGCTCGGGTTCCCTGATCGCAGCCGGGTCGGTGTCCAGCTCGACCACGACGGGCCGGCGGTTGAACCAGTAACGGTGGAGTTCCTCCACCACCGAGGCCGAGGTCTTCAAGGGAGGAGTCCTCGATGAGAATCCGAGGGCAGGAGGCCCAAACTGGTGGCGGCTGATGACCGGGGAGAACCACCACGCCGCGGCCGAGCTCAGGCGGAGGCTCGTCGATCATGGGCCCTTGCCCGTCAGCAGCCCTTGCAGGTGATGGGCCACGTACGTCATATGTCATGGTACCGAGCGGCTGTGACAACGTCCTCGTCGGGTGTGCCCATCCGCTCTTTACTGCTGACTTATGAGCGGACTTCGACCTCGCCGTCGGTCGTCATTGGCTGCTTGAACCAGCGATCCGGCGTGTCCTCAATGAAGGCCAGCATGTTGGGCCGACCCATGAATCCATTCTCGATACGCGAGACGATCACGACGTTGCCGGTCTGCGTGCGTATGGTGTCGCCGACGTTGACTTCTTCGCCTTTTACTTTCTTCCAAGAATCCGCCATCGTCGACGTACCCTCTCCCTCGTTCGATTCGTCTTCTCTGAGCTGACTGCGCTCACAGTGTCAGTTGGGGCGAGTCCAGTCGAACTGGATCGCTTGGGCTGGTACTAGCTGGGCAGGACTGACTCGAGCGCTCCGACAAGCTCTTCGGAGTCGGGGGTCACCGGGGGCCGAAAGCGTCCCACGACCTCGCCGGTCGGAGAAACGAGGAACTTCTCGAAGTTCCACTGGATGTCACCTGCGTCTCCGGTGCGCGTCAGACTTCGCCGTCAATTCCGCGTACAGCGGGTGACGC
Organism: uncultured Acidimicrobiaceae bacterium; assembly: GCA_963737745.1. GTDB lineage: Bacteria > Actinomycetota > Acidimicrobiia > Acidimicrobiales > RAAP-2 > Bog-473. The sequence continues at coordinate 266,018 of CAVTTR010000001.1, forward strand.
TTTTGGCCATTGACATCAACCTTTTCGGTGATCGGGAACGTCACGCCGTAGTTCGCCGAGCAGAAGGTCGAGATCTCCTCAGCCGATCCTGGCTCTTGGCCGCCGAACTGGTTGCAGGGCACTCCGAGAACGGTGAAGCCGCGATCGGCATACTTCTTTTGCAGTTCCTCGAGTCCCGTGTACTGCGGGGTCAGTCCGCACTTCGACGCCACGTTCACGACGAGAACGGCTTTGCCCTTCAGCTCATCGAGATCCAGCGGTTCTCCATCGAGTGAAGCGATTGGGTGTGTGTATATCGACATGAGGCAAACCCTAGCGTGGACGCCGGGGTTTGCGTCGGGGGACTTCCTTGCTCTGTGGCGGCGCTCCGGCCAGGCTCCGGCCAGGCCGTCGGGCTACTGTCTGCCTACGAGCGGACATCATCGTTTCGCCGTTGAGGGGTAGGTGGAAAAGTGTTCGATTTCTCTGAGTTCCACATCACGCGCACGGCGAAGGTGGCCGCCCCACCAGACACGGTTTTCGACATCATCGCTGACGTCACTCGCATCGGTGAGCTGAGCCCGGTGTGTAAGACGGCCTGGTGGGACGAGGGCGCCGAGCCTGCGCCGGGCTCCGCCCCACAAGTTGGATCGTGGTTCACGGGTCGCAACGAGATGAGCGGGCGCGATCCTTGGGAGCGCCATTGCGAGATCGTTCTCGTCGAGCCGGGGCGAGCACTCGGCTGGATCCCAGGTGGGCGCGACCAGGGAGTCGTTGAGTGGAGTTACCGGCTTCGACCCGTGGCCGATGGCACCGAAGTCGAAGAGTCGTGGCGCATGATTCGCGAAAACGAACACATCGCGGCCATGTCGGACGAACAATTGAAAGCGCTGGTGTCGATGACCGAAACCGGTATCGAGGCAACCCTGGCCAATTTGAAGACGATCGCGGAGGCATAGAGCGGGGGCGTACCAGCTCGCGGGGCAGTGGAACCGCCGGTGGGCGACCCCGCATCGGCGTTTGCATCCTTTCGCCGCCGCCCCCCAACGGTCGCTCCTTTTCTCGAATTGTCCGTTCTTTCTTTCTTTTTTTGTTGGTGTGTGGGGTCTTTAAATGTCACACCCCCATGGTGTAGTTGACCCATGGATCTCTTAGAAGACCTGTCGTTGGTCCTCGATCGGCTGACCGAGTCGGACGACTTTTCCTATAGCGACCCGGACTCGATCATGGTCCTCCAACGCGCCTCGGCCCGTCTGAGCGCTGCGCTCAGCCACAAGGTGGCCGCATTCGCTGCGGGCGGCGAATGGTCGAGCGAAGGGGCCCAGAGCGCGGCAGCCTGGATCTCGACGAGGTGTCATGTGCCCTTGCGCGAGGCCCGGGCGCAAGTGCGCCGGGGGGCTGCCTTGGTGTCCATGCCCGTGGTGGCGACGGCCTTTGGCCAAGGGGTGATCGGCCCGGCCCAGGTCGACCTACTGGTCAAAGCGCAGCGTGAGGTCGTCCAGGCGGCGGCGCAGGACGCAGCGACAGTGTCAACGCGGAGTTCTTCGCCCTCTGTGAGGCCGACTTGGTCCACTCGGCCACTGAGCTCAGTTTCGGGGCCTTTTGTGACGTGGTGAGCTATTTCTCCCAGCAAGCCGATCCGGTGGGGGCCGAGGAGTCCGACCTGGCCAAGGCGACGCGGCGTGACGTCTCCCTCTCCCAAGGCTTGGACGGCCTGTTCGTTGGCGCCATGACCCTCGACCCGTTCTCCGGAGCCATCGTGGCGGGCGAGCTGAACAGGCTCGAAGCCCAGCTCTTCGAGGCCGACTGGGCCCAGGCCACAGAGTCCCTCGGGCGTGAGCCTGCGGTGAAGGAGCTCTCTCGGACCCCGGCCCAGCGTCGGGCCGACGCCTTGGTCGAGATGGCGGTGCGTTCTTTGGCGGCCAAAGAGGGCGACCGACGCCCCGAGCCCCTCTTTTCGATCCTGGTCGGCTACGAATCGCTCTATGGGCGCATCTGTCAGATCGAAGGAGGGCCCATTGTCTCACCGGGCTCTCTTTTGCCCTGGTTAGAAGGGGCCACCTTCGAACGCATCGTCTTTTCCCCACAGACCCGTATCGAGTGCTCGCCCCGAGCCCGCTTTTTCACCGGGGCGACCCGCCGGGCCATCGAGGTGCGAGACCAGACCTGTCGCCACGAGTTCTGCGAGGTCAAAGGCCAGAGGTGCCAGATCGACCACATCGTGCCTTTTGCCCAGGGGGGCGAGACCACCCAAGAGAACGGAAGGGTCCTCTGCGGCTTTCACAACCGGCTGCGTAACCAGGGAAAGCGGGGCGACGGGGGTGACACGGAGGGCGAGAGGGGTGACGAAGCGCGAAGGCGACGGCGAGTACCAACCCGACGACGACCTCTATGACGAGGGTGGGCCCTAGGAAGACGGGGCGCCCGGTTTCTCGGATGACTCCGTCGTATCGCCCTAATTCGCCCCACCTTTTTGTTCGAGTTCCGCCCAGTCGTGGTTTCTACCTGTCGCCATCGGACGATCCAGGTCGAATCAGGGAGGCGTGAGGCCCCAGCGTTCAGCCACCAGTGTGAGGGATCGAACACGCGCGTCGTAGGAGTGCACGCGGGTCGAGATCATGAGCTCGTCGGCTGCGGTTCGCCGTTGCAATTCCACGAGGCCCTCGAAAACCAGTTCCGCATCACCGACCAGGTGGCTCGATACAGCCTCTTCCACGATTGCCCGCTCGCCGGGAGTGAACGGATACGCCGCCGCATCTTCGGGTGAGGGCAGCAGACCGAGGCGGCCAGTACGAAGTTGCAGCATGCTGAGCGCCGAGGAGCCGGCATGCCACCTCGCTTCCTCCTCGGTCGGTGCGCAGAGCACAGTGACCGCGACCATGGCACGGGGTTCGCTGTGCAGGATCGAGGGACGGAAATTGGAACGATACGTTTCGAGTGCGGCGTCGAGAAGTTTGGGTGCGAAGTGATAGGCGAAGGAGAACGGAAGACCGATCATCCCGGCCAGCTGCGCACTGAAGAGTGAGGAGCCGAGCAGCCATATTTCGGGCAGATAGCCGCTGCCGGGCACGGCTGACGGCACGACGGGTGGTCCCTCGTTGGGCAGAAGATAGCGAATGAGCTCGATGACATCGTCGGGGAACGTGTCGGCAGTTGAGATCTTGGGATCGTCGCAGGGCTCGGGCCGTGACCTGATCCGTCCCGGGTGCTCGGCCCAACCCCAGGTCAATCCGGCCAGGGTGCAAAGCCTCCAGCGTTGCGAACTGCTCCGCCACGACCAAAGGCGCATGGTTGGGCAGCATGACCCCACCCGAGCCGACCCGCAGCGTTGAGGTCGCTCCGGCAAGGTGGGCGATGAGCACCGCCGGCGCAGAGCTGGCCACCGCCGGCATGCCGTGGTGCTCGGCGACCCAGAGGCGGTTGTATCCCAGACGTTCCACCACGCGTGCCATCGTGATCGTCTCTTGCAATGCCTTGGCCGGAGTGGATCCCGACGCCACGGTGGCGAGGTCGAGTACTGAGAGAGGGATCATGCCTGGTACAACACCACAAGGCGTGCCGGACTTCCCAGGAACGCATTCCCCGGCAGGGACCGACCAGACCGGCCCCGGAGCTCCCGACGAGGCGGCCGACTGCGCTCATTGGGCGGCCTGACTCCGCCGAGTAGCTCGCGACTGCTGCACGGCATGGCTCGACGCTCCCAAATCTTGGTAATATATCTACGTGACTACGCAGATAGTAAAGGTTCCGTCCAAGGACGAGATCCAATCTGCCGTAGGCATGCTGAAGCTGCTGGGCGACGAGACCCGGTTGCGGATCATTTGGGCCCTCCTCGACGGAGAGCACTCTGTCAACGAACTAGCTGAACTCGTCGGGGCACAGGCCGCCGGCGTATCCCAGCACCTGGCGAAGCTGCGGCTGGCCCGCCTCGTCCGGACCCGCCGTGACGGCACCCGGATCTTCTATGTGGCAGACGATGCCCATGTGCGACGGCTCGTCGAAGAGGTGCTGTCGCATGCGGACCATGTCACGCGGGCCATCCCGTCGGGTGCAGGAACCGTCACAACGACAACAGAGGCGATCGGACGCTCACGTGTCTCTGGAGCCTGAGTGCGGAGCCGATCCCGGCCATGACCACGACCATGACCACGCCTACAACCACGACCACGCAGCCCACAATGAGCACGCAACCCACAACGACGCGGCGCATCACACGCATGACACACAGGACGCGAGCGCGCACAAGGCCCACCCGCACGCAGACCCGCACGCAGACCCGCACGCAGACCCGCACGCACACCCACACCCGCACGCACACCCGCACGCCATCACATCGGACGCCGACCGTAGATACCTGACCCTCACCCTCGCGCTCCTCGCCACCTTCATGGTGTTGGAGGTCGTCGCTGCGGCGGTTTCGCACTCCCTGGCCTTGCTGGCCGATGCCGGGCACATGCTGGCCGACGTTGGGGCGATCGCCGGCTCGCTGGTGGCATTGCGCCTTGCCGCCCGACCCGAAACAGGTTCGCACACCTTCGGCATGAAGCGAGCGGAAATTCTCGCCGCCGTTGGCAACGGCCTGACGCTTGTCATCGTGTCGGTACTGGTGGCGTTCGAAGCCATCGAACGACTGGTGCACCCGGCGACGATCCGTGGCGTGGTGTTGATCGCGGTGGCATCGATCGGCGTGGCGGTGAACCTCGGCGCCACCTTCACCCTTTCCAAAGCGAATCGACGCTCACTGAACGTCGAGGGCGCGTACCGCCATGTCCTGACGGATCTCTACGGATTCATCGGCACCGTTTTGGCGGGGATCGTGATCGTCGCCACGGGGTTCGCCCGAGCCGACTCCATCATCTCGCTCTTCGTTGTCGGCCTCATGCTCAAGGCCGCCGTGGGGCTCCTGCGACCCGCACTTCGGATCCTCCTGGAGGCCACCCCCGAGGACATCGACCTCGAAGAGGTGCGTCGTCACCTCCTCGAACTCCACGAAGTGGCCTCCGTGCACGACCTGCACGTCTGGACCCTCACTTCTTCCTTGCCGATCCTCACGGCGCACGTCGTGGTCAGCGACGACTGCATCACGCAGGGAGAAATCGGCCGCGTGCTCGACCATTTGCAGGGTTGCCTGGCCGGCCACTTCGACGTCGAGCACTCGACGCTTCAACTCGAAGCCATTGGCCACATCGATCACGAGGTGGGCGGGCACGCCTAGAGGGGCGCCCCATCGGCAGGCTTACTGCGGTGGAGGTTCGAGTGCTGCCACCAGTTCCACGTGCTCGGTCATCGGAAATATGTCGAAGGCACGCAGAGAGGTGAGCTCCCACCCGACGTCGAGCAGCACGCGGATGTCCCGGCTGAACGACGAGGGGTCGCACGACACGTACACCAATCGACGCAATGTCGCGGCGTGACCGTGCAGCGCGGCCATGACTGCCTTGCCGGCTCCTTCGCGCGCCGGGTCGAGCACGACCAGGTCGGGACGACCAATGCCCTGCTCGACCAGATTCGTGGTGACGGAGGCTTGTTTGACCCGCAAATGAGGCAGATTCTTGCCGTTGTACTCCGCGTCGGCGCAGGCCCGGCGATCACGCTCGACAGCCAGTACAGATCCGGCGGGTCCCACATCGTGGGCGATGGCCACCGAGAAGAGTCCCGCACCTGCATACAGATCAACCACGTCGTCGCCTCGCCCAGCCTTGAGGACGTCGCGCACGGCCTGGGTGAGAGCCTCTGCCGCGCCGACATGTACTTGCCAGAACACGCCGTCCGAGATACGGAACTCGACGTCACCCACCTTCGTCCGCACCGCACCCGAGCGCTGCTGCGCTCGTCCGTTGATCACCAGTCGCGCCGCCAGCTCAGGCAATTGCGGCTTATTCTTTCCTGCCACATCGACCGAGATCAGCGCTTCGCCGGTGTCGGGCGCCACAATTACCTCGAGCTCGCTCACCCCACGCCACGAGGTTGCAAAGGTTCCGGTCTCCATGACCTCGGCACAGGAAATGGGGCAATGGTCAACCAATTCGAGTTGGTGTGAGCGATGCTGGCGAAAGCCAACGCGTCCAGACTCGTCGACCGCGAGCCGGACCCTCGTGCGCCAGCCGAGTCCGTCCTTGTCACCCCGTACCGCCTCGACATCCACCAGGCGAGAGACGCCCGCCACGCGCTGAAGTTGGTCTTCCACCCGCGCGGCCTTGAGGGCTCGTTGCGCTTCCAATGAGATGTGTTGGAAGTCGCAACCACCACAACGCCCGGGTCCGGCGAACGGACAGGGTGGCGAGACCCGATCCGGCGAAGCTCGCACTATCTCGACGGCGTCGGCGCGCATGAACGACGACGTCGTTGATGTCACACGTGCGATGACGCGTTCGCCGGGGAGGCAATGGCGGACGAAGACGACACGCCCATCAGGCGCATGGCCCACGCACCCCCCACCGCCGGCGATGTCACCCACGTCGAGCTCGAGTAGCTCTGCCGTCACGTGCGCACACTAGGGGAGCGGGGGCAAGGGGCCGGAATCTGCAGGCCAAAGGTCCGGTTATCGTTCGAGGACCATGTATCCCGGTCTCTCAGACAGTGTGAATATCGATTTTCGCATGACACAGCTCTTTGCCCTGGTCTCGGAGGCACTGGCCGGGGCCACAGATGCCTTGCTCGGCAACGATTCCGCCCGGGGACTGAAGGTGGTCGAGGGCGACCAGTCGGTTGACGAATTGACGGCCGTGGTGGAGCTGATGGTCTGGAAGCAGATTGACGACGAATCCACGCCCAGTGCGACCTTGCGTCACCTGGTGGGCGTCCTGCTCATCGTGCCTGAACTGGAACGCTCGGGTGACCTGGCCGAGCACATCGCGCAACGTGCCGTTACCAACCTCGGTTTCAAGATGAGTCCGTTGAGCCGGGGCATCATCCAGCGGATGGCCGAGGTCGCCCTCGAGATGTGGCGTGACGCCGCCGATGCCTACGGCGACCGTGCGGCCCAGGGGGATGCGTTATCCGAAGCGGACGAGGAGATCGATATCCTCCACGAGCGCCTCACCAAGGAAATTGCCACGGGGTCGATGTTGCCGGCCATTGCGGCCCAGGTCACGCTGCTGGGTCGTTTCTACGAACGGCTCGGCGATCATGCCGTGAACTTGGCCCGCCGGATCGAAATGCTGCATCGTCCCCTGGATTGAGGGGTCCCGGTGTGAGGGTCCCGGTGTGAGGGTCCCGGTGCCACAATCTGTGGCATGACCGAACGACACCGGGTCTCCTCGGGTTCTCCGTTCGAACCCACCATTGGGTTCAGCCGTGCTCTGCGGGTCGGGGACCGGGTGTGGGTCTCGGGTACCGGACCGGTATGGGTCGACGGGTCCTGTCCCGATGATGCTGGACTGCAGGCCCGACGTTGCTTCGACATCATTGTCGCCGCCTTGGCCGAAGCCGGAGCATCGCTCGACGATGTCGTGCGGACGCGCATGTTTTTGACGTCGACTGATGATGCCGATGCCGTCTCGGCCGTGCACGGGGAGCTGTTCTCCAGAGTGCTTCCCGCCGCGACCATGGTCGTGGTGGCGGCCCTGCTCGATCCTCGTTGGAAAGTCGAGATCGAAGTGGACGCCCTCATCCGCTCGCACCACTGACTGCCGGCCTGCCCGGCCGCCGCCCCGGCCGGCCCGGCTGCCCCGCCCGGCCCGCCGGCCGCCGGCCGGCCCGGCTGCCCCGCCCGCCCTAGAGAACGATCTGCTGGAGCTCGCCTTCGGAAGTGAGCTCGATGCGGCGCCCCAACTCCACGGTTTCGAGCAGCCGGCGGTCGTGCGACACGAGCAGCATCGTCCCATTGAAGTTGGCCAAAGCGGACTCGAGCTGTTCGATGGCAGGAAGATCCAGATGGTTGGTGGGCTCATCGAGGACAAGGAAGTTCACACCCAAGGCGGCGAAAGCAGCGAGTTCAGCCCGGGTGCGTTCGCCCGGTGAAAGCGAGGACGGATGGCGCGTCGCAGCCTCGGCTGCGATCCCGAACTTGGCCAGCAACGACCGGGCCTCAGAGAGTCCCAACCCCGTCGTCCGGATCAAGGAGTCCACGACGGTGCTCCCAACGCCCCCGCTCCCAACGCCCCCGCTCCCAACGCCCCCGCTCCCAACGCCCCCACCGAGCTGGCGCCGATCCTGCCCCAGCTCGCCAACAACGACGCTTGGGCCAATCCAGCGCGTCCCTTCGGCCAGAGGCAGTCGTCCCAGGATCGTCTCGACCAACGTCGTCTTCCCTGAACCGTTCGGACCGACCAGAGCAAGTCGTTCGGCCCAACCGATCTCCAGGGTCAGTGGGCCTATAGCGAAGTCCCCACGCCGCACGACGGCATCTTGCAGTCGCACCACCACGGCACCGGACCTGGGCGCTTGCTCGATCGAGAATCGGAGCTCCCATCCTTCCCAGGGTTTCTCGACCACCTCGAGGGACTCCATGGCGCGTTCGGTGCGACGGGCCCGCGAAGCCAGCTTCTCGGTCTTGTTGATGCGGAAGTCCCTCTGGGCCTTGTCGTTGTCCCTCGGATGGCGTTTTTCCCTCGATACGCCAGAGGTCGCCCACTGCCGCTCCCGTTGTGCCCTCGCCCGCACGTCGCGCCGCGCCGCCTCATAGGTGGCGTAGGACTCGGCGGCGTGTTCCAGGGCCGCCGCACGTTCGGCCTGGTAACCCGACCATCCTCCGCCGTAGAGCTGGCCGGAGTGACGGTGCTCGTCCAGCTCGAGCACGTCGGTCACCGCGCCGTCGAGAAATGCTCGATCGTGCGAGACAATGACCATGCCTCCACGGCGCGAGGCCACGAAGGACTCGAGGCGGCGTAGGCCGTCGAAGTCGAGATCGTTCGTGGGCTCATCGAGCAGCGTCACGTCGAACCGGGAGAGAACGACCACCGCCAGCGCCAGCCGCGCCTCCTCGCCGCCCGAAAGCGTCGCCACCTCACGATCCGCCAGCGCTGCTCCGAGGCCGACCTCACGCAACGTGGCGGAGAGGCGGGCATCGAGATCCCCGGCCGCCAACGATTCGTAACGGGCCAACGCCACTTCGTAACGATCGGAATCGGAAGGTTCACCTCGGCTGAGGTTGGCCGCCGCGTCGGCTAGTTCTGCTTCGGCGGCGGCGACCCCTGTACGCCTCTGTACCGCCTGTCGCACGGTTTCACCGGGTAGGGACGACTGTTCTTGGGCCAGGTAGCCGATGGTCGCTGCGGGCGGATCGCACCGCACCGAGCCCGAGAGTGGGGCCAGGAGTCCGGCCAGAATCCGCAGGAGGGTCGATTTGCCGACACCGTTGGGGCCGACCACCCCGAGGCAACGCTCGGGGCCGATGGTGACCGACACGCGGTCGAGGATGGTGCGGCCACCAAGCTCGTAGGTGACATCGCGGGCAACGACCGTCGCCAAGGACGTGGAAAAGGGGGAATGCATATGAGTCTCCGGAGCCGAGGATCAACGAAACGGGAAGCGTGGACGCTGGCGGACTCGGATTAACTCACCTCGACAGCGTAGCGAATGGTGGCAGGGCGGCGCCACGAACATCCGACTTGGGCTACCCGCACATCCCCTCTAATGTCACGCCGTATCCACCTGAGGGGGGCGTCATCATGCCGATTGCCATTACGGACGACCACAGGGAGCTGGCCTCCACTGTGCGCAGAGTTCTCACGGCGCACAATGCGTTGCGGGCGGCCCGGGCCTTGCTCGAGGCCGAGGACGAGAGCCGTCCCTCCTACTGGCGGGAGATGGCAGATCTCGGTTGGCTCGGCCTTCATCTGCCCGAGGAGTTCGGCGGCTCCGGGGCGGGTCTCCCCGAGCTGGTCGTGGTGCTGGACGAGCTTGGTCGCCAGGTGGCACCCGGGCCATTCCTGCCGACCGTGCTGGCTTCGGCGGTGATCGAACAGTGCGGGAGTGCGGAGCAGAAACAACGGCTGCTGCCCACCTTGGCCGACGGCACGACGACGGGTGCTCTCGGGCTGACGGGGTCTGCTCTGCACATCTCGAACGGGCTTCTCCGGGGCACGGCCGGCGCCGTGCTGGGCGGCGCGACGGCCGACCTGTTGCTGTTTTGCGTCGGCGACGATATCGCCATCGTCCCTGCCGGCGCACCGGGCCTCACACTCGTGCACGAGCCCAACCTCGATCCCACCCAGAACTGCGCGGTGGCGTCGGCTGACGATGTGGCGGTGCGACCGAACGACCTGATTCCCGGTGCGGCGGGACGGGCGCTTGCCTTGGCCCGCACGCTCGGGGCGGCTGAAGCCGTGGGGGGTGCCGCAGCGTGCGTCGATGATGCGGTCGAGTACGCCAAGCAACGGGTGCAATTCGGCCGCACCATAGGGACCTTCCAAGCCGTAAAGCACCACTGCGCCAACATGCTGGTGGACGCCGAACTGGCCACGGCACTCGTGTGGGACGCCGCACGCGCCTCGGTGGCCGACGATGACGAGTTCTCGCTCGTTGCTGCCATGGCGGCCACGCTCGCCTTCGAGCCGTTCGTGCACAACGCCCAGATGAATATTCAGGTGCATGGGGGGATCGGATTCACGTGGGAGCACGACGCCCATCTGTATCTTCGGCGGGCTCTGGTGCTCAACGCCGTACTGGGTACGCCCGCCGATGGCGAGGATGTGACCGCCTGGGCGAAGAAGGGGACCACGCGCGGCGTGTCGTTGGACCTGCCCCCGCAGGCCGAGGAGCTCCGCGGTGAGTTGCGCCTGGAGGCAGCACGACTGGCCACCCTCAGTGGGGACGAGCAACGCCGGGCCTTCATCGGCTCGGGCCTGATGGTTCCGCACTGGCCCCGACCCTGGGGCAGGGACGCCGGGGCGATCGAGCAGTTGATCATCGACGAGGAGCTCAAAGCGGTGGGCATCAAGCCTCCGGCCTTCGGCATCACCGGGTGGAACATCATGACGGTGAACCAGTACGCCACCCCCGAACAAGCCGAGCGCTGGGTCGAACGGACACTGATGGGGGAGTTGGTCTGGTGCCAGTTGTTCAGTGAGCCCGACGCCGGATCCGACGCGGCGGCGGTCAAGACCAAAGGGGAGCGTGTTGACGGTGGGTGGTTGGTCAACGGCCAAAAGGTCTGGACTTCGGGCGCTCAGTACTGCCATCTCGGTCTGGCTACCGTGCGCACCGACCCGGACGCACCGAAGCACGCCGGCATCACCACGATGGTCATCGACATGCACGCACCAGGCGTCGAAGTGCGGCCGTTGCGCCAGATCACCGGCGGCGCCGACTTCAACGAGGTCTTCTTCAACGATGTCTTCGTCCCCGACGACGATGTGGTGGGCAAGGCGAACGATGGTTGGACGGTCGCCCGGTCGACGTTGGGCAACGAGCGGGTCTCCATCGGTGGAAGTTCGACCAGCTTCTTTCCCGACATGGACATCCTCGCCCTCGTGCACCTTCATGGCGATCGCGTCCCCGGTGCCGCGGCACGCGTGGGAGCCGTGCTGGCCAAAGACCATGCACTCAAGGTCCTCAACCTCCGCCGCGCCCAGCGCGCCGTCCTCGGGGCCGGTCCCGGACCCGAGGGGAACGTCACCAAGCTCGTGTTGGCGGAGCTCGGTCAAGTTCGCTGTCAGTTGCAGGCCGACCTGGTCGGAAGCGATCTCGCCTTCCTCACCGGCGACGGCGCCTTCGCCGGGCTGTCGCAACTGGGGATCAGGGCCATGTCGATCGCCGGCGGCACCTCGGAGATCACCCGCAATCAGATCGCCGAGCGCATTCTCGGTTTGCCGCGCGATCCCCTCGACAATTGAGCAATTGAGCCATCGAGCCATTGAGCCAATCGCGCCACTGACGCAATTGAGAACTGCTATTCGACGATGGAGAGCGTGACCTCTATGTTGCCTCTGGTGGCATTGGAATAGGGGCACACCTCGTGGGCGGCGTCCACCAACGATTGCGCGGTCGCCTTGTCCAGTTTTGGCGCGTAGATCACCAGGGCCGCCGTGAGCCCGAAGCCACCGTTGTCAACCGAACCGATGCCGATGCTGGCGGAGACCTCCGTGCCGTCGACGTCCAGCTTCTTCTGCCCGGCTATCAACTTCATGGCCGAGTGAAAGCAGGCCGCGTACCCAGCGGCGAAGAGCTCCTCCGGATTGGTTGCTCCACCGGGTCCACCCATCTCCGCCGGAATTCTCAGGTCGAGATCGATAAAACCGTCGTCACTGCGAACATGACCATTGCGGCCATCTCCGGTCGAATGAGCCGTGGCGGTATAGATGGGATTCATACGTTGCACAACCGCAGGCGTTCTTCTGCTATTCCCCAGGGGCGTCCGCAGTGGACGCAAACGTTGTGAGTGACGATGGCCTTCTTGAGTCGCGGCGGTCGCTATTCGACCGCACCGACGACTGGCGCCGCCAAGAGGCCGGTGTCTTTGTCCACCGCAGCATCCGACGGCTTGGCCGAGTTCGGACCATGGGACGGAAGGAACAACGCCGGAATGAAGGCCACCGCAATGGTGGCAATGGCCCACCAGTACGTATGTGAGAAGGCCCGCGCGACTTGTTCGGCGACAGTTGGCGGCAGCTTGACCGTCTGAGACAACAGAGCGCTATCGCTCGAGGAGTGCAAATGCGTGTCTTCGACGATGCTGCGTTGGAGCACCACGGCGAAGAGGGCGGTGGCGATGGAGGCACCGATCTGGCGCACGATGTTCAAGGTCGTGCTGGCCCGGGGCACATCGGCATGGGAAAGGTCGTAATAGGCAGCCGACATGATTGGCATCATGGAGAGGCCCAATCCCATGCCGCGCACGAAGAGACTGCCGGCCAGCAGGACATCACTCGTCGTCGAAGTGACAAAGGCGAATGGGATGGTGGCAACGGCCATGATCACAATGCCGAGGGGGACGATTCGGCGTGGACCAGCGCGGTCGGAAATGGTTCCCGACCTTCGCATGAGCAAGGTGGCGCCGAGGCCTTGGGGTGTCATGAGGAGCCCCGCCTGCCAAGGACTCTCGCCGCGGGCAATTTGGTAGTAGAGCGGTAAGAGGAACATGCCACCGAACAAGGTGGCACCCATCACGAACATACAGATGTTCGAGATGGCGAAGTTGCGATTCTTGAAGAGATGCAGGTCCAGCAGGGGGTTGCTGACCCGCAAGGCATGAAAGACGAATCCCACGGTGAGAACGATCCCGAGCACGAAGCTCACCAAGACCGCCGGGCTCGTGAATTTGCCCGTGATGCCCACTTCCGAGAGCGCATACACCAGGGCGGCCAAACCAGGGGAGAGGAGGGCGAAGCCGAGACCATCGAAGCTGCTCTCGACCCGCTCCTCGCCACCGACCAAGAATTTCCGGGAGAGAATGAGGGTGACGATGCCGATGGGCACGTTGATATAGAAGATCCAGCGCCAGCTGAAGTTTGAGACGATCAATCCCCCGAGCACTGGCCCGAGGATCGGCCCCAGAATGGTGGGGACGCCGACGATGCTCATCACGCGGCCAATGCGCTGCGGCCCAGCGGCGCGGGCGACCATTGATTGGCCGATGGGCAGGATCATCCCGCCGCCCAACCCCTGCAGGATGCGGAACAAGATGAGGGAATTGGCTGACCACGCCACCCCGCAGAGGCAGGATCCGACGACGAACAGGAAAATGGAGATCATCCACATCAACCTGGTCCCGAACCGATCGATGGCCCACCCGGTGACAGGGATGACGACGGCCAACGAGAGCAGGTAGCCAGTGGTGACCCACTGAATCGTCGAGACCTGGACGTGGAAATCCCGGCCGAGCGTGTCGAGGGCGACCGCCACAATGGTCGTGTCGAGGATCGCCATGATGGATCCGAGCACCATGACCGTGGAGACGCGGCGGATCTCGGGGGTCAAGACGGAGCTCTCGGAGGTAGTGCGGGCCATGCAGCTCCTCTCGCGGGGAATGTTTCATAATACTCAAAGATCTAGAAATGTCAAAGAGTCTGTGCCAGACTTTTCTACGTGGGACTCGCCGAGGATGCCTTCGATCGCCTTCGCCGCATCGTGCTCGAGGGTGAGCACGTGGAAAGGATGGCGGCACTCGGCTCAACGACGAAGCTCTCTCCCGGTGTCATCAAGACCCTGGTTCGCTTGGGCCGTAGCGACGGCATTTCCATGGGGGACCTGGCGCGCGGCATCGGCTGCGATCCTTCGTACGTCACGGCTCTGGTGGACGATCTGGCGGGCCACGGCCTGGCGTCACGCGCGAACCTGATCCAGCCGACCGGAGGGTGAAGATCGTCGTCCTGACCGAGAGCGGACGATCCTTAGCCGAAGAGATCGACTCGGTCTTGTCCGTCCCTCCGGTTGCCTTTCACGCCCTCTCGCGACCCGAGCTGCGTCAGCTTCGTGATCTTCTCGACAAGGTGATTGCCGCAGACGCTGAGCTCTCGAACGGTGACGGCACTCGGGCGCCGGCACTGAAGGCCATCGGGTCGTAGCCTTCACGCCGTAGCCTTCACAATTGGCAGCTCCTCAAGCAGAGTGAGCTCGCTGGCCGCCCTGGTCCGCTGACCTGACCAAGGTCGATCAACCGCCGTGTCGTGAAGTCGGTGCCGACGACCAGTTCCGTGCCTGCCGATGAGTCTTCCCCTGCTCGTACGTCAACTCAATAGGATTGGTGGGATCAAGAGGGTTGGTCAGTAGTAGCCGAGCGGACGACACATGAGAGAGGGGAGAGTGTGTGCCCGCAGTGAGCGTGCGCCATCTGGCCAAGTCCTACGGCGACAAGCAGGCGGTGCGTGACGTCTCCTTCGACGTCGAGAAGGGTGACGTCTTCGCTCTGCTCGGACCCAACGGGGCCGGGAAGACCACCACCATCGAGATCCTCGAGGGATTCCGTGATCGCAGCGGGGGCGAGGTGGAGACGCTCGGCGTCGACCCGGCCAACCGCAGCACGCAACGGTGGCTGCGGACCCGCATCGGTGTCGTCCTCCAGGAGCTGGCGGTCGAGCCGTACTACTCGGTGCGCCAGGTGCTGAGTCGCAACGCGGGTTACTACCCGTCGCCCCGGCCGGTCGACGAGGTGATCGAGCTGATCGGGCTCAAGGAGAAGGCGGACGACCGGGTCAAGACTCTCTCCGGGGGCCAGCAACGCCGGCTCGATGTCGGCCTGGGCATCATCGGCAACCCCGAGCTCCTCTTCTTGGACGAGCCGACCACCGGCCTCGACCCGTCGGGCCGGCGGGACACCTGGGACCTCATCCGCCAACTGACCTCCCTGGGCACCACCGTGATGCTGACCACCCACTACATGGACGAGGTGGAGGCCTTGGCCGACCGGGTGGCCGTGCTGAACAACGCCGAGATCGTGGCCGCCGGCACGCCAACCTCCATCGGGGGCCGTGACTCGAGCGAGGTGACCATCCGGTTCCTGCTTCCCGAAGGGGCCACGGCGGCCGATCTGCCGATGCGCATCGACTCGCTCGACCAGGGCCTGGTGGAGATCCGCACCCGCGACGAGCTGCGACTGCTCCACGAGCTCACGGGTTGGGCGCTGGAGCACGAGCATGTGCTGACGGGTCTCTCGGTGGTGCGGGTCACCCTCGAAGACGTCTACCTGCAACCTGACCAGGGATGCCGCCGAGCCCGGCGAGAAGGCGGCCAAGATGAGCGCCACCGCGACGCCATCTTCCTCCCCGTCCGTTCCCACCACCGGGTCGTTCCACGGCCTCAGCGATGTCAGGCTGGTGGGGCGCCAGGTCTGGTACGAGCAGCTGAGCTTCTGGCTCAACCCGCTGGGCGCCTTCTTCACTCTGGGTTTCTCGACCATCTTTCTGGTCCTGCTCGGCGCCATCGCTGGGAACTCCAAGAGTCGGCTCGGGCTACGGCGCTGCCCTGTTGCGTCCAGTACTACCTGGCCAGTTTCCTCGCCTACGGGATCATGGCGGCCTGCTTCACCGTCTTGGCCCAGACGCTGGTCAATCGGCGCGAGATGGGACTGCTCAAGCGTCTCCGGCTCAGCCCGGTTCCCACCTGGTCATTGCTGAGTGCGATCTTCCTCAGCACCATGCTGATAGCGCTGCTTGCAGGTGGGCATCCTGCTCGGCGGTGGGCACGCTCGGTCTTCAGCGACTACCTCCCGGTGCATGGCGTGGCCTTCGTCTTGACCATCGTCGTCGGCATGCTCAGCTTCACCGCCCTGGGCGTCGGCATCAGCACGCTGGTCCCCAACGCCGACGCGTCGGGACCGATGATCAGCATCGTGTTCTTCCTTCTCCTGGCATTCTCGGGGCTGTACTTCCCGATCAAGCCCGGGAGCACCCTGGCCAACATTTCGGGCTACTTCCCGGTTCGCCATCTCATCACCGCCCTGCTGGCCTCGTTCAACCTGCCCCCTGGCGCCAACCCGTGGGCCTGGCACGACCTTGGGGTCATGGCGATCTGGGGAGTGGCGGGAGTTTTCGTGGCGTTACGCCGCTGGCGGTGGGCTCCCCGCCGAGGCTGACAGCACCGCTCTACCGAACTCCTGATGGTCGAAACTGCACACTGATTCTCGGTCCATGGGGATGGGCCAGCTTGGGTACGGAGTGCTCCCACGTTCGTTGGCAGCTCCCTCCCATGACGAAGAGGTCTCCTCTTCCGAGCTCGAAGTGCACGGACCTGCCTCCACCGCGGGGGCGCAAGAGAAAGCGGCGGGGAGCGCCCAAAGAAACGATGGCGACCATGGTGTCCTCGGTTCGACCACGGCCGATCCGGTCGCCGTGCCAGGCCACACTGTCCGCTCCGTTTCTGTACAGATTCAGCCCGACCGTTCGGAAAGGCTCGCCCAGTTCGTCCTGATAACTCGTGTTGAGCTGCGTTCTCATCAACTCGAGGGCCGGATCGGGCAAGGCTTGGTCCTCGTCGTAGAAGGCGACCAAGCGTGGAACATCCACGATCCGATCGAACATCCGCCGCCTTTCGGCTCGCCAGGGCACGGATTCGCTCAGCCGTTCGAAGAGGTGATCCGAGCCGGCGACCCAATCTCGGTGCAGCTCCACCCAGGCTCCGCGGGAAAGGACGGTACGTCCAACCCCGGCGGTGAGCCCCGAGCAGGTCGTTGTGGTGCCATCGTCCAACAGGGATGGTTGATAGATCACGGACATCGGGACCAGATTAATCGCCTGGAACGAACATACGTTCGACCTCCAGGACGGTGAAACGGAGCGCGACGCACCCTCCCGTTCGTCCCGATTCTTGGCAAGCCTCAGTTGCTGTAGATCCTCCGCGGCCTGACCAACACGGCCGTTCGGCGCTGTTGCGACATGGCCACGTCGTAGGCGTCCCAGTCGTCGTGGGAGCCTCCAGCGGCAGCGAAGATCTCGCGGAGGAGGAGACGAAGACCGTCGGTGCTGATGCCAGCATTGGCGTCATCGGGGCCGATGAGTTCGGCCTCACCTTCGATCGTGGCCCACTCCCACCCGGAACGAAAGGTGATGCTCAACTCGGGACGCCGCCGCAGGTTGGCCAGTTTCGCCGCTCCGTAGGTGACGAATCCGATCACGTCGCCACCGCCGAGCGGATGGGGCAGAGATCCGGCGTTGACCACAGAAGACTGGATCGTGGCATCGGCCCGCAGGGTGGACACAACGGCCAGAAAGTGATCCTTCTTCGCGATCTCGATTGCATCCTGCAATGTCGTCATGGACGGGCCTCTCATGTTTGTCACTGGTCGAGCACGAGTGCGTTGTTGTGGACCCTAAGCCGAGCGAGGCGGCAATCTCCAGAATGGAATACTGCCCAGGTGGTTGGCTACTCGGATACGCCGCTGGCGACCAAGCTCGGCATCAAGGAGGGATCACGGCTGACCTTGCTGTCTGCACCCGAGTCCCTCGCACTCGATCTTCCTCCGGGTGTCGTGGTGAGTCGGCAGGCTCGGGGTGAGGTAGATACGGTCGTGGCCTTCTTCACCAGGCGGGCAAAGCTGCACCAGCGGCTGACCGCCATGGCATCTCCGATCTTTCCGTCGGGAAGCCTGTGGATTGCGTGGCCCAAAAGGGCTTCGGGCGTCCCGACGGATCTCACCGACACCATCGTTCGTGATGCCGTACTGCCAGAGGGCCTGGTTGACAACAAGGTGTGCGCGATTGACGGCACCTGGTCTGCGCTGCGTTTCGTGTGGCGCCTCGAGAATCGTGGCGACAGACTGGACGAATACGAGGACAACGGGGTTAGAAGATCTTCACCTGGAGGCTCGACTCAGAATCAGAGCGAGAGTCAGAGTCAGGGCGAGTCAGAGCGAGAGTCAGAGCGGGCCAGTGCGGCCGCCACCGCGCCCAGGGCCGCGATGGCGGCCAACGCCAGCGCGGTGATCGTGAAGGCGTGGGTGGCCTGCGTCGGGGTCCCCTTGGTCCCGCCGTTCACGGCGAAGAGGAGGCCCGTGAGTGCCAAGCCCAACGCGGTCCCGATCCCGCGGCTCATGTTCAAGGTTCCCGAGGCCATGCCGACCTGCTGGGGAGGCGCGGCTCGCATGACGGTGGCGTTGTTCGGTGACGTGAACAGGCCGAGCCCTCCGCCGACGCCAGCCAGGAGCACCACGAGTCCAAGCGCGCCGGGGCGAAGCATGGCCAGCGTGACAAGTCCGCAGACGACGACCGACATGCCGCTCACGGTCAACAAGCGTGGGCCGATCCGATCGGCCATCCGTCCGGCCATCGGCGCCACCAATGCGAACGCGACGGGAAGAGCCATCAACTCCAATCCAACACGGGCGGAGCCCAATCCGAGCCCGCGCACCAGGTAGAACGGGATCAGAAGGAGGATGCCGAACATGACCGCGTACGAAGCGGTTCCGCTGGCGATTCCGGCCGAGAAGCTTCGGTTCTGGAACAGCCTGAGATCGAGCATCGGATGCGCATCCGACCGCTCGTGGCGACACGAACCAGATTGCCAGTGCGGCGGTGACAGCGAACAGAACGATGATGGTCGGAGACGACCAGCCCAACGCAGCCCCGAAGGAGACGGCTGTGAGGAGGGCCACCACCGCCGGAATGAAGAGCGTGAGCCCCTTCCAGTCGAAGCTCTCCCTTCGCTGCAAATGCTGACTGCGCGGCACGAGGGCGATGGCCGCCAGTGCTCCGAAAATACCCAAGGGGACGTTTACGAAAAAAATGAGGCGCCATCCGCCCGCCGCGAGAAGCACGCCGCCCAGCGACGGTCCGAGGGACAGACCAATTGCCTGTGCCGCCCCTTGCAGGCCGACCGCACGCCCGAGCGAGTGCCCCGGGACGACGAGGACGATGATCGCCAAGCTGTTGGCTTGCAGCATGGCCGCGCCGATGGCCTGCAGGGCGCGACACCCACACAGCGCGGCAAGGTCAGGAGCGAGACCACACAGAAGGGAAGCCACGACGAAAACGACGAAGCCGTAGACGTACAGAAGCTTGCGTCCCCACGTGTCGGCCAAGCGGCCAAATGCCGTCACCGTGGCCACGAGAACCACCAGATAACTCAATCCGACCCAGGTGACAGACCCGAGGCTGGAGTGGAACGACGCTTGCATCGAGGGGAGGGCGACGGTGACGATGCTGGCGTCGAGTTGGCCCATGAGCGCACCGACGCACACTGCAGCCACGGCAAACCAATGAGCGTTGGGACGTTCACGGACCGAAGAATGTCGTCTCGGCTCAACCATGAGCCGGCCCCAGCTCCACTTCGGGCTGGCACCCAGTTCTGCCCGCATGCACCCATCTTGAGCGGTCACTAAGTAGAAGTAAAATACCGACTTCTAATAATTCGATAAGATCTCCTTATGGAATCTCAGCGACTCCGCCACTTTCTGGCCGTCGTCGACCATGGCGGGTTCACCGCGGCGGCGCAGGCCGTCTACGTCTCACAACCTGCCCTGTCGCTCGCGGTCAAAGAGCTCGAAACAGAGCTCGGGGTTCCCCTCTTTGTCCGGAGTGGACGTCGCGTTCATCTGACGGCAGCCGGGAGGGCGCTCCTCGAGCCGGCCCGCCAGGTGCTGCGCGACCTGGAGACGGGCCAGGCGGCCGTGGAGGCC
>CAVTTR010000002.1:0-464198 GCA_963737745.1 uncultured Acidimicrobiaceae bacterium
GAGTTCAGGACATAGGACACCGCCTCTGGGCATGTGTCAAGACATAGGACACCACCAGTGAAGGGGTGCTCCTGTGGACATGGGCAGGTTCCTGATCGAGACGCATCTGCGGACCGGGCGGCCGATCAAGGAGTTGGCGGCGGCCCACGAGGTGAGTGCCCGCTGGCTCTTCAAGCTGCTGCGCCGCTACCGCCTCGAAGGACCCGCCGGCCTCGGCCCACGGTCCCGGCGGCCGCATCGGTCCCCGACCCGCATCGCCGATGTCTACGAGGACGAGATCGTGGCCCTGCACAAGGCGCTGGCCGACGACGGACTCGATGCCGGTGCGGCCACGATCCACTTCCACCTGGCGCAGCGCTACCAGACCGCCTCCGTCGATCTCGACGATCTTCCGGGTCCTCAAGTCCCGGGGGTTCGTCGCCCTCTAACCCCAGAAGCGTCCGAAGAGCTCGTTCAAGACGTTCGTGGCCGACCTGCCGAACGAGACCTGGCAGGCCGACATGACCCACGTCGAGTTCGGGGGCGGACAGGTCTACGAGGTGCTCAACATGATCGACGACCACTCGAGGCTGTGCGTGGCCTCTCGAGCCATGAAGGTGGTCAAGGCCAACGACGTCGTCCGGGTCCTGCACAAAGCGGCCGAGACCAGGGGATACCCGGCCTCCTTCCTCACCGACAACGGGCTCATCTTCACCACCGGACGCCACCACCACGTGGCCGGGGTGACCGAACAAGAGCTGTTCGCCCTCGGCATCGAGGCCAAGCACTCTCGGCCCTACCACCCCCAGACCTGCGGAAAGGTCGAGCGCTTCCACCAGACCATGAAGAAGTTCTTGGCCATGCAGGACATCAACAGCCCCAAGCAACTCCAGCGCCAGCTCGATCGCTTCGTCGACTACTACAACGAGGAGCGACCGCACCGGGGCATCGGACGCAAGACACCGGCCGCGGTGTACAACGCACGGGAGAAGGCTGTGCCCTCTCCGTCATTCGTCAAGGTGGGCGAGCGACGGCTGCGCTTTGACCGGGTGGACAGAGCCGGCCGGATCACGCTGCGTCACCGGGGGCGGCTGCACCACATCGGGATCGGGAACGCCTACGCCGGCTGGCGCGTCGCCATGCTCATCGACGGCCTCGACATCGAGATCGTGGGATTCGACGGCTCACCGCTGCGCCGCCTGGTCCTCGATCCGACCAAGGACTACCAGCGGATTCCCTGAGCCATGGCCCAGGTCTACGCTTGTCCCAGACGTCGGTGCTCGATGTCTTGAGACATCACATTGCGCCTCCAACGTCACCTTCGGCACATGCCCCCGACACGCCTCGACGGACCAGCCCTATAGGCCGGCGAGATATTTCGAAACAGACACCGTGCCATCGAAGTAGTTCGCATGGGTCAACTTGACGGTCTCGAATGAATCGGAGCCGATCAGGACAATCTCGCTCGACTTCTGGCCCTGCAATTCTCGTTCCTTCGCGGCGTAGGCCGCCACGGCTGAGTCGCCTTTCGCGTCATTTCGCGTCCTCAGGGCCTTTGTTGACGCGTGTTTTACCCATGGATTCCTTGGTCACAGCGTTATTACCTTGTTTTTTGGTTGGTGAGTGGAGGTGGCGGGAATCGAACCCGCGTCCTCCGGAGTTTCAATAGGCCTTCTCCGAGCGCAGCCGGCATTGGATTGTCGGGGGCGGCATCACTGCCGGCGGTTGTGCCGCCCCGTAGCCAACGAAGATTTCCTCAGCGTTCAGTTGGTGTGAGCCGCTGAGTAAGCCCTACTTGATGGCGTCCACATTCCGATCCATAGGGCTGAGACCGGGTGAACGTCGCTACCTAAGCAGCGAGCGCGAGCTGAGGCTCGGCGTTTGTTTTTGGTTCCGGCTCTTTAACGTGGTTCCGGAGACCACGGCTCGCTTCTCCTATTTCGACGACCGGAGTCGAAGCCAATCACCCCCATGTATGGGTTTCTCCAGCTGACCCGGTGGTCAGCCGGTCCAGTCTACGGCGCTTCTTCCTTCTCCGATTCAGGCCCCGCCCCACCGGTTGATCTCCTTGGTGGCCCGGGCCGCCTCTCGCTCGGCGTCGCGGGACATGATCAGATTGCGCTTGTCGTAGAGCCGGCGGCCCTTGGCCAGGGCAATCTGTACCTTGGCTCGACCGTCCTTGAAGTACAGGGAGACCGGTATCAGGGTCAGGGACTGTTGCTGGGTCTTGCCTAAGAGCTCGTCGATCTGGTCCCGGTGGAGCAGCAATTTGCGCTTGCGATCGGGGTCGTGGGCCCCGAAACCGGTGGCGAACTGCCACGGCGGGATATGCATCTGGAAGAGCCACATCTCGCCATCGTCGACCCGTGCGTAGGCCTCGCTGAGCTGCGCCTTTCCCTCGCGCAACGACTTCACTTCGGAGCCCTGCAGCACGATGCCCGCCTCGAGGGTCTCGATGAACTCGTACTCGCGCCGGGCGCGGCGATTGGTGGCGACCGTGCGGTCGCTCCCTCGCTCGTCGCGGGCGGCCGCCCGCTTGGCGATCTGCTTCTTCGCCCTGGCCATAGGAGGTCGAGGGTACCCTGACATCGTGCTGCGCCTGTCCCGGGAGATCTACATGGAGATGGTCGGGCACTGCCTCAGCGGTCTGCCCGACGAGGCGTGTGGCCTCCTGGTGGGGACGTACGGAGGGGACGAGGCCGCCCATATCTTCCCGACGCAGAATGCGGCGGCATCGGCCCTGATCTACGAGATCGACCCCAAGGAAATGCTCGGGGTGGACCGTGCCGCCCAGGCTCTCGGTGCCGACATCATGGGCGTCTTCCACTCGCACACCCACACGGATGCCTACCCATCGCCGACCGACGTGGCCCAGGCGCTCGATCCGGGCTGGCACTACGTGCTGGTTTCGCTGCGTGACACCCATCCGGTTGTCCGCAGTTACTCCATCGTGGATGGCGTCATCACCGAGGAGCCGGTGGAGGTGCCCGGTCTCGACGTCGATCTCGACGACGGAACGAGTGAGCCAGAGACGTTGCGTGGGATCGCTCCCAGGGTCCAGCTAGAATCCTAACTAGATCAGTCAACAATCACCTGACCTGCCTCTTTAGATGGTGATGCCCAAAACGAGGAGGCCCGATGGCCGTCGAAGTTCGCTTACCCACTGTCTTGCGCAACGCCGCGGGCGGGGCATCGGTCGTAAGCCTTGACGGCGCCACCATCGGTGAGGTCCTGGCCAAGCTGGTGGCCGAGTATCCCGGCATGTCGGGCCAGGTGGTGCAGGAGGACGGGTCGCTGCACAAGTTCGTCAACATCTACCTGGACGACGATGACGTGCGCTATCTCGACGGCGTGAACACCCCCGTCCCCGAGGGGGCCGAGATCTCCATCCTTCCGGCCGTGGCCGGAGGCTGAACAACGTCATGCCGTCATGACGTTGTACCCCTCCGTGCTCGGGCTCATCGGGAACACGCCCCTGGTGGACATCAGCTCGCTGAGCCCGAATCCCTCGGCGCGCTTGTTCATCAAACTAGAGGGACAGAATCCCGGGGGCTCGGTCAAGGACCGGGTGGCCCTGTCGTTGGTCGAACAGGCCGAGCGGGACGGCCTTCTCGTACCCGGCAAGCCGGACCAGATCCTGATGGAACCATCTTCGGGCAACACCGGCATCGGGCTGGCTCTGGTCTGCCGGGTCAAGGGGTACCACCTCAAAGTCGTGATGCCGACCAACGTCTCCATCGAGCGCCGCCAGCTGCTGGAACTGTGGGGGGCCGAGATCATCGAGTCTCCCGGCTCCGAGGGATCCAACGGTGCGGTCCGCATGGCGCAGCGCCTGGCGGGAGAGCATCCCGAGTGGGTCTTCCTCTACCAGTACGGCAATCCGGCCAACCCGCGAGCGCACTACGCGAGCACCGGTCCTGAGATCTTCCGCGACTGCCCCGGCGTCACCCACTTCGTGGCCGGCCTCGGCACCTCGGGGACGCTGTTGGGGGTGGGTCGCTTCCTGCGCGAGAAGCTGGGCGACGCCGTCCAGATCTGGGCCGTCGAGCCCCCGTCGGGCGAGGTGGTCGACGGCCTGCGCAACCTCGATGACGGCTACATCCCACCGATCTTCGAAGAACTGGGTGGTGCCGAGCTCTTGGATCGCAAGACCGTGGTCCGTCCCCGGGAATCGATCGAGTGGACGCGGCGACTGACGGACGTGGGGATATTCGCTGGCATATCTACTGGGGCGGCCGTTGCCGGAGCGATCAAGTGCGCCGCCTCGCTCGCTCCGGGCGTCGAGGCATCGATCGTGGTCGTCTCGGCCGACGGCGGCTGGAAGTACCTCTCGACCGGGGCCTGGACCGACGACCTCGACGAGGTGACCGAGCGGGCCAAGTCGATCATTTACTTCTAGGCCTTTCCTTTCGGCCGGTCATTCTCCGCGCTTCAAACGCTGCTGGATGCGTCTTGGCGATGCAGTGGGAAGCCGATGCGCTCGGCGATCCACTCGGCCAGGTCTTCGATCACCTCGTCGCTGATCGGGGAGGCGGCCAGGCCGAGGAAGACGTCTGGCGGTGGCCTCACCGTCCTCGTCGCTCGGCGGCGGTGACCAGTGGAATCCGTTGCGCGTGCAGAACTCGACGGTGGCCACCAGCGCCACCTGGACGTTGCCGTCCCGCAGCGGGTGGTTCTTGACGAGATGCGCGCCCAGCACCGCCGCCTTCGTCGGGAACTCCGGGTAGAACTCCTCGCCCACGAAGCGGGCCTGCGGGGCGTGGAGGGCCGAGTCGGCCAGGTTGAGGCTGGAGTCCTGGGCGATCTCCTTGGCCGGCGTCTGCAGGACGGCCTCGGCGATCAACAAGAAGTCGGCCAGCTCGAGATAGTCGATGCTCACGTGCCCAATCGCTCCAGGGCCTTGTGGTTCTGCTGGATGGCGTCGCGCAGCCGCAGGAAGAACTGCTGATCGGTCCGGCGCCGCCGGACCTGTGCCGTCAGGCTGGGGCGCCGGTCGCTGCCGGCGCGCCGGGTCCGAGCCTCGGTGCGTCTGACAGCCTCCCTCCTCGTGCTCGTTCATGGGGCGATTTTAGGAGGACGCCACACGTCTCCCTCCAGCAGGGTGACGGGATCGGTCGTTGGTCGGCAGCGCCGCCAGGTCGACCAGGTGTTCATGCATCACGAGGGCCGAGATACGCGGCATCGAACGCATCTTCGGATCCGACCATGGAGGTGGTGAACGCTCGGGGAGCGACCCACGGCGACTGCCTGGTCCAGGTAGCGCGCACGCTGCGCCGGGTTGCTCTTGTGCACGGGCCCGGTGAACAGCCGCGGGTAGATCTCGAGCACGGTCCAAGGGGAGGCGCGGTCGAAGGGCCAGATGCTGAACCCGGCCGCCCGGAGGTGGCGCAGGTGGGGCATGCCCCGGATGGATCCGGTGCCCACGGCGCCGGCTCCGCCGATCTGGAACGTGCTCTTGGCCGAGATGCCGCCCACCGACGAGGGAGCGCTCGGCGCGGCGAAGGTGCTCCGGGAGAACGGGCCGCGGCCGGCCGGGTCGGCCCCAGAAGGGCGGGGCGCAGTCCGACAGCCAGGTCTCGCCCTCGCGCTCGGCCCGTTGCCACAGCGTCGTCGACCGTGGCGCAGGCCTGCCGCGCAGGAACCACGAGCGGAAACGAGAACGAGAAGTCCAGTCCGACGACCAGGCCGTCCGGCGTCTGTGCGCGCAGGGCCACAAGGTCATCGACCACCTGCGGGCGGGTGCGGCCGTTGCGCAGGGTCACGAGCTCCCCGTCGACGACGTGGGCCAACCAGATCCGTGTCGATGCGCCCTGGGCCGCACCGGACCAGTCGACGGCGACGACCTCCATCGCGACCGCGAGCCGCGTCGTCAGCCGGCGGCGAGTGCGCCGAGCTTGGTGACCGTGTTCCAATTCCGGGTCGTGCTCACGACGCCCAGCCGGCGTTCCAACATGGCGCCGTTGAGCTTGGAGTTGCCGTAGCCATCCGGCGTGTGGACGTAGACCTCCTGGCCGATGATGACCAGTTCGTCGCGTCCGCTCGCCGGTGGGCTGAAGGCGGCCAGTTGCTCCTTGCTCGGCTTCTCGGCGAGAAAGGTCACGTGGTGCCGGGCCGGGTCGGCACCCTGGGCTCGGAAAGGGGCTGGTGGCCAGCACCTGCGTCAGTTCGGCGACGGTGCGCAGGATCACCGCCGGCGAGCTCCCGAAGTCCTGCTCCAGTTGGTCCTCGATGCCGGCGATCACCGTCGGAGCGCTCTTGCTCGGCGAGCGGAAGAAGACGTTGCCGGTCTGGATGTAGGTCGAGACGTCGGTATGCCCGAGCGCGCGGAAGCTCTGCTCGAGGTCGGCCATGGCGAGGCGCCCATGGCCGGCCACGTTGACGCTTCGGAGCAGGGCGACGTAGTGCGGCATGACGAGTTCGATCATAGGAACCCCGATGAACCGACAGCCCAGGGTCGAGGGCCTGCCTAGTGTGGAGAGGTGCAGCCGATCCTCCACCTGTCCCTTCCGGTGCGCGACCTGGACGAGGCCCGGCGGTTCTATGTGGACACACTGGGTGCGCGGCCGCCCGGGCCCGACCCGGGTATCAGGACGTCTGGTTCTACGGCATGCAGATCACGTTGCACGAGCGGCCCGACGAGGCGGCAAGGCTCTGCCGTGCGGGCTCGGTCCGTCACTTCGGGGTGACGCTCGAACGGGACGACTTCGACGCCGTCGTGACCGCGCATCTGGACGACCGGCAGGGTGCATGGGTCGCGCCCGTCTCGACCGACGACGAGGGCAAGCCGACCGAGCAGACCAAGGCGAAGATCGCCGATCCGAGCGGGAACGTGATCGAGCTGAAGACCTACGCCGACGTGGCAGTTCGCACTCGAGACTGGTGCTCGAAGGTCAGGCCCGAGCCCTTGACCACCGCGGCTGAATCGAGCGATCCGGGGCCATCGGGTCGCCGCCCAGAAGGCAGTGGAGCTCCCGGGGCGCACGCTGACGGTGCTCGGGTGTGACGGGAGCTGGCCCGGCCCGGGCGGCGCCGGAAGCGGGTACCTCGTCAGGCCGGCGGAACGTCGATCCTGCTCGATGCCGGTCCCGGCACCTTCGCCCAGCTCCAGCGTCACGTCGATCCCGGGCGACATCGATGCCGTCGTCTTGACCCATGCCCATCCGGACCACTGGACGGACTTCGAGTCGTTCGCCACCTGGGCCGGGTACGGCCCGCGGCCACGAGCGGTTCACCGGGTCAGCCGAGGGCCACCCGCTCATCGGTGTACGCCCCGCCGGGCTTGCGGGAGCGGTCCCACTACCGCGCCGCGCGCCTGGATCGATTGGCGAGAGCTGGCGCCGAATCCGACCACCTCGCGCTCGGCGAGCTGCGAGCTCCGCATCGAGGCGACCGACCACGGCATCGCCACCCGGGCCGTCTGCCTGGCGCACGACGACGCCACCTTGGCCTATTCGGCCGACTCGGGGCCGGGCTGGTCGGTGGAGGAGCTGGGCCGCGGCATCGGGACGTTCCTCTGTGAGGCCACCTACACCCAGGAGTGCGAGGGGTCGATGCTGCACCTGAGCGGTCGTCAGGCCGGCGCCATGGCGCGCGCGGCCGGGGTCGGTCGTCTGATCCTCACGCACCGGTGGCCTACGGTGGCGGCCGACGACGTGCGTCGTGAGGCCGAGCTGGCATTCGGGCGACCGGTGGAGCAGGCGAGCATGGGCGCCGTCTTTGGCTGGTAGCCATGGCCATCCCGCAACCGAACCCGTGGTGACGAGAGGAGTGCGATGTCCGAGAACAGCGAAGCGAACTGAGTCACGAGGGACCGGCGAGGAGGATCCCCGCACGGCGCGCGGCGACGGGCGGGCCCTCGACGAGCTCCGTCCCGTCAGCTTCGAGCGGGACTACACGGTGATGGCGCCGGGCTCGGTGCTGGTCTCCTTCGGCCGGACCAAGGTGCTGTGCACGGCCTCGATCGAGGATCGGGTCCCGCCGTGGATGCGGGGGAGCGGCAAGGGCTGGGTCACGGCCGAGTATTCGATGCTGCCCGGCTCGACACCCGAACGGGCATCTCGCGAAGCGGCCAAGGGCAAGCAGTCGGGACGGACGCAGGAGATCCAGCGCCTCATCGCGCGCTCCCTGCGGGCGGTGTGCGACCTCGTCGTGCTCGGCGAGGCGCAGATCACGGTGGACTGCGACGTCCTCCAGGCGGACGGGGGCACGCGGACGGCCTCGATCTGCGGCGCCTACGTGGCCCTGCACGACGCGTTCTCCCGTATGCAGCAGGCCGGCACGTTGCGGGAGAACCCGCTGACGGACTCGGTGGCGGCGATCTCGGTGGGGATCATCGACGGCGTGCCCGATGCTCGACCTTCCCTACGCCGAGGACTCCCGGGCCGAGGTGGACATGAACGTCGTCATGACCGGTGCCGGTCGCTTCGTCGAGGTGCAGGGGACGGCCGAGGGCATGGCCTTCAGCCGGGGCGAGCTGGACAGCCTGCTCGGGATTGGCCGAGGCGGGCATCAAGGAGCTGTCGGCCGCCGCAGGCGGCGGTGCTGGCCGACGCCGCCGCCGCCGCGGTGAGCAACGCCGCGCCCCTGCGGCTCGTGCTGGCCTCGGCCAATCCGGACAAGGTGGCGGAGATCGCGGCCGTGCTGGCCGATGCGCTCGAGGTGGAGCTGGTTCCCCGCCCCGACGACGTGCCCGACGTGGTCGAGGACGGGGAGACGCTGCTCGACAACGCCCGGCTCAAGGCGAGGGCACTGGTCGTCGCCACCGGGCTGCGCGGCGGTGGCGGACGACACCGGGTTGGAGGTCGACGCGCTCGGGGGCGCCCCGGGCGTGTATTCGGCCCGCTACGCCGGCGAGGACGTGACCTACGCCGACAACGTGGCCAAGCTGCTGGCTGAACTGGACCGCACTGCCCGACGGCGGCGGGACCGCGCGGCCCGATTCCGCACCGTGGCCCTGGCTGTCGTTCCCCGACGGCTCCGAACTCTGGGCCGAAGGCGCGGTCGAGGGGACGATCGCCGGCGGAGGCGGTCGGCACCGGTGGCTTCGGCTACGACCCGGTCTTCGTGCCCGAGCGAGGGCGACGGGCGCACGTTCGCCGAAATGACATCGGCCGAGAAGAACGACATCTCGCATCGTGGGCGAGCGTTCCGCGCCCTGGCGGCGGCGTTGGCGGCGCGCCAGCGGTGAGGTCAGCTTCTCCTGCATGAAGGTGGCCTACGTGGTGCCTCGTTACGGATCGCAAATCCGTGGGGGAGCCGAGACGGGTGCCCGCATGCTGGCCGAGCATCTCGTGGCCGATCGCGGCGACCAGGTCGAGGTATTCACGTCGGCTGCGCTCGATGCGCTGACGTGGCAGGACGAGCTGCCGATCGGGACCGAGACGCGTCAACGGGGTGACTGTGCACCGCATCGCCTCGGAGGCGGGGCGCGGCGAGGGGTTTCATCCCCTGTCCGGCCGGCTGTTGGCCGACCCCACGAAAGCCAGTGCTTCGGACTGTGAACGATGGCTCGACCTCCAGGGTCCCACGTCGCCTGACCTCCTGCGGGCCGTGCGAGACAGCGATGCCGACGTGATCGCTTTCTATCCCTACCTCTACTACCCGACCGTTCGGGGCCTGCCCTTGGTGCGCGAGCGTGCCGTTCTCCATCCGGCGGCGCACGAAGAGCCCGCCCTCCACCTTCCGATCTTTGACGCCTTGTTCTCGCAGTGCCGCAGCTTCGCGTTCCACACCCGGAGTGAGCGTCGTCTGGTGGCTGAGCGTTTCGATGTCGCCACCACGCCGCAGGTCGTGGTCGGCTTGGGGATCGAAGAGGGTGGCGGATCGGCTGCATCGGCCCGCGCCGCGTTCGATCTCGGCGACGCCCCCTACCTCTTGTGCATCGGGAGAGTGGATGACAAGAAGGGGACGGGAATCCTCTGGCGCTATTTCCAGGCCTACAAGAAGCGCCACCCCGGCCCTCTGCGACTGGTGCTGGTGGGGCAGATCGTCAATCCGCCGGAGACCGAGGACGACATCGTGGTGACCGGCATGATCGACGAAGAGTCCAAGTGGGGCTTGCTCCGGGGTGCCTACGCACTGGTCGCCCCCTCGCCGTTCGAATCGTTCTCTCTCACCGTGGTCGAGGGAATGACAGCGGGAGCACCGGCCATCGTCAATGCCGTGTGTGGCGCTACCCGCGAGCATTGTGAGCAGTCAGGTGCCGGCATGTGGTTCGAGGGATACGCCGAGTTCGAGGCCGTCCTCGAGCGCATGCTCGGTGACCGTGTGTTGCACGAAACAATGCGCCAAAACGGTTTTCGCTACGTCGAGGCCAACTATCGCTGGCCGGTTGTGATGGAGCGCTACGGCACCTTCCTCGAGGAGTTCGTGGCCCGGCGGGGCCGAGCGGACAGCTCGGTCCCCACGTAGCGACAGGTCCAGCTCCGAGGCTGCATTTGGCCTGGGAGATCAGATCTGATCAGATCGCCGCATGACCGTGATCAAAATCAACGCCATAACCGTGCCGGAAGACGCCGGGGACGAGCTGGCGAAGAGGTTCGCCGCCCGCGCCGGCGCCGTGGACAATCAGGAAGGGTTCGAGGGCTTCGAGTTGCTGCGCCCGACGGACGAGCGCCGCCAGTGGCTTGTCGTCACCCGGTGGAGGGACGAAGACTCCTTCAAGAGCTGGGTTTCCTCGCCCGCCTTCGCCCACGGGCATGCCGGCGCCGACCGGCCCGCCCCCGACGGTGGTCCGGTCACTGTGTCGTCGGAACTGTGGTCCTATGAAGTGTCCGTTGGTTCGTCCCCCGGGGCCGACAACTGAGATCTTCGGGGCGTCATCTGGGGCATGCATGAGCCTCCAGAACGGCGGCCGTGCTCCAGTTCGCATCTGAGAGCCGCAAGGGGAGTGCCTCTACGATTGAGCAGATGGCGTACGACGAGAAGTTGGCCGAGCGACTCCGCGAGTTGCTCGACGGTGAGCCACGACTCAGCGAGAAGAAGATGTTCGGAGGACTGGCCTTCCTGATCGGCGGGAACATGGCCATCGCGGCGAGCGGTCAAGGAGGGGTTCTCGTTCGCGTCGACCCGACGGAAACGGGCAAACTCGTCGACAGTTCCAAGGCCGAGGTTGCGGTGATGCGGGGTCGGCCGATGGACGGCTGGTTACGTGTCGCTTCTGAGCACGTCGGAACGAAGCGACAACTGGCGAAGTGGGCCGATCTCGGCGTGTCCTACGCCCGCTCCCTTCCTCCCAAGAAATAATCCGCACCACAGCCTCGGGGCCTCCAGGGTTGGTGACGGCGCAATGACAGCCGTTCCCTGAACCATCGCAACGGGTTCGAGGCCTAGGGAGACACATGCGGAGAAGTCGTTGACGGAGAGGGCTGAGGTGAAGGGACCGGAATTCAACCGGGAACGATTTGAACCGGGTGTTTGACGGTCACTCGTCACCCAGAGATCATGCCACCGAGGGCGCGGTAACAGTCAAGCTGGTGTAACCGGCGAAACCTTAGAAAGTGCGTCGTTCGGGTTCCTTCCACTTCTCTCGACCAAAAAAGCGGCCGAATTGTGCCGACAAGGAAGGACCTTCATCTCACGCCGTATCTGGATAGAAGACAAGCGCTCCCTTTGCAGCGGGAACCGCCACAACTTTTTCGTCAGAAAGGGAACACTCGGCCGAGGGTCGTTGTGATGTCGGTGCTTTGGTCCCGATATACAACCTCACTGGTGCTTTGTTTCGTCAATACCGTCAAATACATTCTCGAGAAAGCTCTTGGACGACGCTTCTATTCAGGCTTTGTAATCAATCAGTTCCGTCAAGAGCTGTTCCCAGGGGGAATTCTCCCATCCGTCGTCCTCTCCGAGCTTTTTAGCGACGGAGACGGCGTTTTCCACCCATTCGATCCGTACGTCCTCGAGGGGTTCGGCCTTCCCCACTTCCCGATACGTTCCACTACCGGGAACTGCATCAGCTATGCCGAACTCAAGCGCAAACGCCTCGTCTTTCCACATCTGGTGTCGCTCCTTCAATTGTTCCCATCGGGGGTGCGTGCTGCTCTTGTTGTCGGCCATCTTTATGGCCCACTTGGCACAGAGACGGGCACGGTGGTGATCTCCATCGGCGGTGGTCATCGCAATCGCGCTTTCGTGTGCGGCGACCTTTTTCGCCTCACTTTCAGGGAACGATGCGTGCACCTCGTTCACGAATACCTTGATGATGGGGAAGGGGAGATCGGATTGGCCATATCCGATGTTACGTCAAGGCATTTTCGTGCTTCGCTCCCGTTGGTAGGGCGAGGTATCTGGATGGGCCTGGTCGCGACCAATCGGCGCAGTCGTCGTGTGCTCTCGCCCTCCATGGAGAGAATCGATGTGCGATGGCTCCCCTGGCGATTCATTTCGGGCAAGGCCGCCATTTGGGGCAGGATCGACAACGCCGAGTGGACCGTTTGTCTCGCAAGACCGCCGTCACGTCCTCGAGTCGGTGCCGCAGTAGCCATTTCGGGCCACTTGCGCCTTCATGTCACTCCTCTGTCGTTTCGTCAGCCTGTTGATTCACTCCGGGCGAGGCTGGTCATCGGCTCCTGGAATGGACACCCTGTTCCTGCAGCACCGTGACCAGCACCTTCGCGAACCGGCAGTTCACAGGGGGCTTCCCTTCCACCGGCTGGAGGGAGATACTGGGAAGGGATCGGTAACGGAAGACTCCGCCGTTGCCCCAAGTGGAAAGGAGCTGCCGATGACGTCGACACGCTCGACCGAGGAAGGCGATCCACCGGACTGAAACTGCGTCACCGGTGTTCATACCGGTGGCGCCTCAGCGCAATCTGCAAGGACAAGAGCCCGGCGGAAATGGCCGCGCTTGAGCCGGTGAGTTTTGCGGTCGGCCGACAAGGCGGCCTTCGCACATGACGTCGCAGGCGGGTTCCGTGTTGGGTTGCGTGCCGTGCCATTTGAACAGACAAGTGCGGGACCGGCTTGAGGGCCGGTCCCGTCGCGCGGTGCTCCAAAACACTGCGAAGTAAGCCCAAAGATCCGATTTCGTGACAGTGTGGTGGCGTGACCACGGATGCCACACCACCAGAGGACGGTGATCTGCAGCGCCTGGGCATGTTTCCGCTCTCCGCCGTCCTCTATCCGTATGCGCAAATTTCGCTGCACGTCTTCGAACCGCGTTATCGGGCCTTGATGCACGATTGTTTGGCTGATGATGCGCGTTTCGGGGTGGTGCTCATCGAGCGCGGGATGGAGGTCGGCGGGGGCGATCAGCGGATGGCGGTTGGCACGCGCGCCGTCATCACGAAGGCGGCGGCCCTGTCAGATGGCCGGTGGCTGTTGCTCGTGCAGGGTGATGTACGCATTCGTGTTGGTAGGTGGCTGGCCGACGATCCCTATCCCTTGGCCATGGTCGAGGAGTGGCCGGCGCGGGAGGATGCAGTGGAGGCGTCACTGTTGCGTCGCGCCGAGCAGAGCGTTCGGCGCACCCGCGGGCTCCTCTCGGAGTCGGGGGCGTCGTCCGCGTTGTCTGCTTCTACGCAGTTCGCCGACGACCCAGAGGTCGCATCGTGGCAGTTGTGCGCCGAAGCGCCTCTGAACATGATGGACGCCCAACGAGTGCTCTGTACGGCCAGCACGCTTGAGCGGTTGGAATTGCTCATCGAACTGACGGAGGCCATGGAACACGATTTGCACCGCATGCTGGCCTCGGGGTGACGCGGTTGCCTTCTTCGTCGCGGTCGGATACGTCGATTTCGCTTAGTTGCGAAAGTGGGACAGCGCTTCGAGGGTGACCTCGCCGATCAGCTCGCAAGTCTTTTGGCGGGCGGCGAGCCCGCCGAATCGATCCGCCAGGCTGACGATCTCGAATGTGGGCCGGGAAGAACGAAGGATCTCTGCGTCGGCCGCCCCCACGATGCACAGCACCGGGCAATGACTCGCCGCCATCGAGAGCACGCCGCCGGGCACCTTGCCCTTGAAGGACGGAGGATCGAGGTGCCCCTCGCCGGTGGCTACAAGGTCGGCCCGGGCGACGCGCTCGGCCAGACCGGTCATGTCGGCGACCAGGTCGAAGCCCGGGACGATCTTGGCCCCCAACGCCACGAGGCCCCCGGCCAACCCTCCTGCGGCACCGGCGCCTTCGGGATGGTGTCGACGTCGACGCCGAAATCGCGCCGGTAGCGGTCGGCCAAGGAGCGGAGGCGCTCCGTCAGCAACGCCACCTGCTCGGCTGAAGCGCCCTTTTGCGGGCCGAAGACTGGCTGGCGGCGCTCGACGAAGTGCGTCGTCACATCGGACGCCACTTCCAGTTCGATACCGGCCAGGGTGGCGGCGGAGCCGACGACTTCTACGGCGCCCCAACCGCCGTCGGTGGTGGCCGAGCCTCCGCAACCGATCACGATCCGCGTGGCGCCGGCATCGGCGGGCCTCGAGGAGCAGATGGCCCACTCCCGACGTATCGGCGTGGAGCGGGTCGTCGCCCTCGGGGTGGGGGAGAAGCGCCCGACCCGAGGCCCGGGACATCTCGATCACCGCCGTGGGCCCCCCGTCGCCGGTTGCGGGCAACAGGCGCCACTCGGCGTCGACTGCGTCGCCCAGAGGGCCGGGCACGGTCGTGAACTGCGGCGTCCCGCCGACGGCATCGAGCAGTCCCTCGCCGCCGTCGGACATGGGGACCTCGTCGGCCGTCCAGCCGGCCGCTCGAGCCGCTCCCGCCATGGCCGCCGCCACCTCGGCCGCGGTCGCCGTGCCCCGGAACTTGTCGGGTGCGGCGACCAGGTGTGGCATGACGGTCGAAGCTATCCGGTTGCGAAGGTACGTTGAGGGCCATGCCAACGGTGAAGGGCGCGCTGCGCCGCGTGCGCGGGGCTCCGCTGCCGGTGCCGGGCGGTCGAGGTTGGCGTGGCCTGTCCGCCCTCTCGGCCCAGCAGGTGCTCGATGTGGTCTACGAGCTGATCCTGGGACGCGAGCCCGATCCCACGGGCACCGCCAGCTACCTCTCGGGCCTGCAGAACGGGTCATTGACCCCCCAGGAAGTGGCCCAGTGGGCCGTCGCTTCGGGCGAGTGGTGGTCGGTGACGCCCTTCCCCGGCCTCGGGCCAGTCGCTCCACCTCAGTCGCATGATGTTCGTCCGATCCCTCCCGGCGGCCAAGCGGATCCTCGACCTGGGCGGGACGGCGCTGGGCAACGCCACCGGCGCGCTGGTCCTGATGGGCTATCCCTATCTCGTTCGACGACCTGGTGGTGATCGACCTCCCCTCCGAGGAGCGCAACGAGCTCTACCAGGAGGACACGGCGCATGCGGTGACGCAGACCAAGCTCGGGCCGGTGCGCTATCGCTACCACTCCATGGTCGACCTCTCTGACTACGCCGACGGGTCGGTCGACCTCGTCTACAGCGGGCAGAGCATCGAGCACGTGCCGTTCGACGTGGCCGACGTGGTGCTGGCCGAGGTGCGGCGGGTGCTGCGGCCCGGGGGGCATCTCGCCCTCGACACCCCGAACGCCCGTGTGACCCGGCTCCAGCAGGCCGCCTTCATCGACCCCGATCACGAGCACGAGTACACCCACGACCGAGCTGCGCTCGAAGCTGGTACGGCGCCGGGTTCGAGATCGTGGAGGCCAAGGGGCTCAACTACGCCGGCCCGAGCCTGGCCGCCGGCCGTTTCGACGTGGACGCCGTGCCACCGCCCGAGGATTGTTCAGCGAGATCGAGGACTGCTACCTCCTGGCCTACGTGTGCCGGGTACCCGGCTGACGGACCAGCCTCGTGAGTCCGAGGTGTCCATGAAACAGCATGAAATAGGTGCGGGCGAGAGGACTCGAACCTCCACCCCCAGTGGGGACCGGGACCTAAACCCGGCGCGTCTGCCTATTCCGCCACGCCCGCAGCGACCCGCGACTACGGAATGCCGCGGGTGAACAGGGAGTGTACGGCTATGTGCCCATGCGTGCCGTTCTCTGGCCACTAGCCTCGTGCCATGGCTCCTGCACTCACTCTTCCTACGATCGTCGCTGCCGGCGGGGGACCCGATCCCACGTCGGACATCTACCAGCGACTCCTCAAAGAACGCATCGTCTTCATCGGTAGCGCCATCGACCAGGTCACGGCCAACTCCGTCTGCGCCCAGCTCATCCTCTTGGAGTCCGAGGATCCCGAGAAGGACATCTCGGTGTACATCAACTCCCCGGGCGGCTCGGTGACCGACGGCCTGGCCATCTACGACACCATGCAGTTCGTCCGGCCCGATGTGTCGACCATCTGCGTCGGCCTGGCCGCCAGCATGGGCCAGTTCCTTCTCTGCGCCGGCGCCCCCGGCAAGCGGTTCGCCCTGCCGCACTCGCGCATCCTGATGCACCAGCCCTCCGGCGCCATGCAGGGGCAGGCGGCTGACATCGCCATCCAGGCCGAGCAGATCATCTACCTGAAGCGGATGATGGCCGAGCGCATCGCATTCCACACCGGGCAGCCGCTCGAGCGCATCGAGCTGGACTCGGACCGCGACCGCTGGTTCACCGCCGAAGAGGCGCGCGAGTACGGCTTCATCGACCAGGTCATCGACCGATCCGTGGCCGCGGCAGGGAGCGTTTAGACGTGGCATTGGACGTCCCGGCCTCGCCGTCGGGCGCCAATCCCCCTGCAGACGGCGGCGTGCACGAGGGCTACGGCCTGGCGCGACCCGTAGCCGATGCGTCGCCCATGGCGGCGGAAGCGGCGGGCTTCACCGCACGGGAGGCCCGTGGGCACAAGGTCACCCGGGTCGTCTCACCGACGATAAGCGTGCGCCAGCGCCTGCGGGAGATCTGGCTCTCGCGCGAGCTCCTGGTCTACCTCGTGCGCACCGAGATCAAGGTCAAGTACAAGAACTCGGTGCTCGGCCTGGTGTGGTCGATGATCGCCCCGGCCATGACGCTGGCCATCTACTTCATCGTGTTCCAGGTCGTGCTGGGCAACCGCATGCCCAACTTCGTGATCTTCCTCTTCGCCGGCCTGCTGATGTGGAACCTCTTCTCAGCTCGGGGTGCTCACCGGCACCGGAGTGATCGTCAACAACGCCGGCATCGTCAAGAAGGTGTCGTTCCCCCGCGAGATCCTGGCGCTGGCCGCCGTGGGCTCGGCCTGCGTCTTCTTCTTCTTCCAGTCCTGCGTGATGGTCATCTTCCTGATCGTCCTGCACAACGCGCCCGGACTGGTCCTACCTGCCGCTGCTCTTGCTGGCGCTGGTCACCGGCGTCGTGCTGGCCTGCGCCCTCGCCGTCCTGCTCTCGTCGATCAACGTGTACCTACGCGACACGCAGCACCTCATTGAGGTCATCCTCACGGCCTGGTTCTGGGCCTGCCCGATCGTCTACGCCTTCCAGCAGAACATCGCGGTCAAGCTGGGCCCCAAGGGCCTCGCTCTGGGTCTACTTCCTCAACCCGGTGACGCCGCTCGTGCTGACCTTCCAGCGCTGCCTCTACGGGAAGGTCTCACCGACGGCGCCTGGTCAAGCAGCCGAACGGAAAGTCGCTTGGTCCAGACGTATCTCGTGCTGCCGCATGCACGGGTATCTCTGGTACCTCGCGCTGGACCTCGGCGTTCTGGCCCTGGCCGTCGTCCTCTTCCTCGTCGCGCTGGCCGTCTTCGGCCGGCTCGAGGGCAACTTCGCCGAGGAGCTCTAGGCGATGAGCGACATTGCGGTCGACGTCAAGGACGTCTCGAAGCGGTTCCGACTGGCCCACGGGCGCTACAACTCGCTCAAGGAGCGCGTCATCCACGGCGGGCGTGACGCCGACCGAGGACTTCTGGGCGCTTGCAAGGACGTCGCGCTGCAGGTGCGCGAAGGGGAGACGGTCGGGATCCTGGGTCGGAACGGCTCGGGCAAGTCGACCTTGCTCAAGTGCATCTGCGGCGTGCTGCAGCCCACGTCGGGCGAGGTCGTGGTCCGGGGCAAGCTGGCCGGTCTGCTCGAGCTCGGGGCCGGCTTCCAGCAGGACCTGACCGGTCGGGAGAACATCTACCTCAACGGATCCCTCCTCGGCATGTCGAAGAAAGAGGTCGACCGCGTCTTCGATGCCATCGTCGACTTCTCCGAGCTCGAGGAGTTCATCGACGGGGCGGTGAAGTTCTACTCCTCGGGCATGTACGTGCGTCTCGGCTTCGCCGTGGCGGTCAACGTCGACCCCGACATTCTGGTCATCGACGAGGTCCTGGCCGTGGGCGACGAGCGTTTCCAGCGCAAGTGCATCGACCGGGTGAAGGCGTTCCAGCAAGAGGGTCGCACCATCCTTTTGGTCACCCACTCGCCGGACCAGGTGCGGGCGATCTGCGACCGGGCCATCGTGCTGAGCCACGGCAACGTCGTCAGCGAGGCGCTGCCCGGGCGAGGCGGTGCGGATCTTCCGCGAGGGGCTGCTGGAGGAGAGGCGGCACGCTGGTCGTGCCCGAGGAGTCGCCCGAAGAACGGCCGATCGAACGTGACCCTGGGCCCCGATGTCGAGCATCCGGTGCGGATCACCTATGCCGCGCACACCTACCCGAGGTTCGAAGAGGTGGCCTACCTGTCGACGGGCGACTCCCTGACCATCGGCGTGGGCTACCACGCCTCCATCGCCACCGAGGACGTGGTGTTCTCGCTGGAGCTGCGCGACAACGACGGCAACTGCTTCATGCGGACCGACACCGACATTTTGGGTGAGCGCTTCGACCTGCCCGTCGGGCCCGGGCCTGGTCAACTTCTTGATCGACGACATCCCGCTGCTCGACGGCACGTTCTCGCTACTCGGTGGGGATTCTCAGCAAGGGTGGCGTGCTCTTCGACTGGCGCGAGCCGGCCGGGCACTTCGACGTCATGAGCCCGGCAAGGCGACGGGGTTCATCACCATGCCGGTGCGGGCCTGTTCTCTCGCCGCCCGAGCGCGAATCCATCGCCCTGATGGCGCCCGAAGAGTTGGCGCACCTCGAACCGCAGGCGTGAGCGGCAAGGCGGCGGGACGGCCGATGACGACGCAAGGCGAATCAGCGGTGGAGCGTCTGACCCGCAGGCCTACGTGGCCCAGGTCATGGCCGAGATCGAAGAGGAGGTCCGCCTGCGCCGCGCCTCGGGCGATCTCCCGCCCAAGCTCGAGCGCGAGCTCGACGAGCTGTTCCTGGCCCATTCGCCGGTGGCCGGGCGGGGGGGAGACCTCACCGAGGCCCTGCGCATGGTCGACGCCGCCACCTTCGTCGATCCGGTGGTGCCGGTCGACTCGCAGCGGGCCGCCGGTGCCGCGGTCAAGAAGGGCATGCGCACCCTGTCCTGCTCTGGTACGTGGGCTGGATCACCCACCAGATCAGCCAGTTCGCCTCGGCCGTGAGCCGGACCTTGCACATCGTCGAGGGGCGGCTGAAGGAGCTCGAGCGCAAGGTAGAGGTCCAGCGGGTCCCGAGTGCCGGGGTGGTCGAGGTTCCCGCGCTGCACGGAGCGGATGCCTGGTGGGTCGAGCCGGCCGTCGAGGCTGCGACGTCGGTGCGCGGCCGAATCCTGCACGCCGCCAGCGGTGACGGCTGGCTGGTGCAGAAGATCATCGAGGCCGGTGGCGACGCCTACGGCGTCGATCCGCGGACCAACCTGGTCGAACAGGGCGTGCGCACCGTGTCGGACCTGCGCGGCGAGGACCTGGCTGACCATCTGCGGGCGGTGGCCCCGGCCGGGCTCGGGGCCATCGTGCTGAGCGGCGTGGTCGACGGCATGGCGAGCGGCGAGCGCACCCAGCTCCTCCATCTGATCGCCGCCACGTTGGCGCCGGGCGGTGTCCTGGTCGTGCACTCGCTCAGCCGCGCCTCGTGGGACGGCGAGGACGCACCCTACGAGGCCGATCTCGCCCCGGGTCGACCTCTGCGGGCGGACACCTGGCGGCAACTTCTCGCGCACAGCGGGTACCACGCCACGGTCACGAGCGGGCCCGCTGAGGCCGACTACCTGGTGACCGCGGTGCGGGCCACCGTTCCTCCGCCCGAGCCGACTACCGGCTCGGTGAGCGCCGCCGGGCCGCAGGGTCCGCCGGTGGCCGTCCATCAGTTCGTGCCCGACGCTGAACCCGCACGATGCCACGGGGACTCACACCCTCTTGTTGCGCGACATCCTGCGCGCGCGCCGGGTGGCGATCGGAGATATTCGCCGAGGCGATTCACGACGACCTGGCCGCCGAGGCCTACAAGCACTGGATGTACCCCGACCACGCGGCCGCGGGCGACGTGCACATCTACCAGTTCTCGCACCTCGTCGGCCGTGGCCGGATTCCTGGCTGACCGGTCGGAGCCCCTCATCGTCGACTTTCACAACTTCACCGGCGCCCGAGCTCTTCGCCGGTTGGGAACCGCACACGCGAGGCGCGGGCGGCGCGGGCGCAGGACGAACTGGTGCTGCTGGCCCAGCGGGCCGAGCTGGGATTGGCCGACAGCCACTTCAACGAGCTCGACCTGCGCCGGGCCGGCTATCGCCGGACCACGGTGGTCCCGGTTCTGGTGGACTACCAGCGGGTGGGTGCGGAGGCCGCGGTCGATGTCCGGGTGGCGGCCGAGCTCGCCGCGGTCGAAGGAAGAGGGCGGCGCCGACATCCTCTTCGTCGGGCGGATCGTCCCCTCGAAGGGTCAGCACGAACTGGTCAAGGCCCTCTGGGCCTACCGGCGGCTCTACGACCCTGCGGCCCGCCTGCATCTGGTGGGGGGCACCTCGAGCTTCGCCTACCTCAAGGCAC
Organism: uncultured Acidimicrobiaceae bacterium; assembly: GCA_963737745.1. Taxonomy (GTDB): domain Bacteria; phylum Actinomycetota; class Acidimicrobiia; order Acidimicrobiales; family RAAP-2; genus Bog-473. Next base: position 20,679 of record CAVTTR010000002.1, read on the forward strand.
TGCGCGGCTTCATCCGCGATCTGGGTTTGGCCGACGCCGTGCGCATCACGGGCGAGCGTCTCCGACGCCGCATTGCGGGCCTACTTCGCCGCGGCCGACGTCTACCTCTCGCTCTCGGCGCACGAGGGGTTCGGGGTGCCGCTGGTCGAGGCCATGGCGGCCGGCGTGCCGGTCGTGGCCCGCGGTGTCGGTGCGGTGGCCGAGACCGTCGGCGAGGGCGCACTCCTGCTCGGAGCGGATACCCCCGCGTACGTCGCCGCCGCACTGCGCCGTGTCTGCACCGACTCGGCCTTGCGACAGCGCTTGATCGAGGCCGGTCGGCGGCGGGTGCCCACGTTCTCCGTCGACACCGTGGCTCCTCAGATCGTCGCCGCAGTGGCGACCGTGGCCGGTGCCCCGCGATGAAGGTCGCCTTCGTGACGCCGCGTTACGGGCCTCAGGTCATGGGCGGAGCCGAGACAGCGGCCCGGCAGCTGGCCGAGCACCTGGTGGCGGAGACGGCGTGGGAGGCCGAGGCCTATTCGACCTGTGCGCTCGACCCGCACACGTGGGCCGACGAGCTCGAGCCCGGCGATTCGGAGATCAACGGGGTGCCCGTGCACCGGTTCGCGGCCGCCCACGGGCGCCTCCCGGACTTCTACGGTCTGGACGGGCGCCTCCGTCTGGCTCCGCAGCGGGCCACGCGGGACGAAGGCCGTCGATGGGTGGACTACAACGGCCCGGTCTCACCCGATCTGATCGCGGCCGTCTGCGCCTCGGACGCCGACGTCGTCGCCTTCTATCCCTACCTCTACCACCCGACGGTGGCGGCCATCGGAAAGGTGCCGATGCCGGCCGTTCTTCACCCGGCGGCGCACGACGAGCCCTGTCTCTATCTGCCGGTGTTCCGCGGCACCTTCGGCGATGCCGATGCCTTTTGCTTCCATACCGCGGCCGAGCGTCTGCTGGTCGAGCAGACCTACCCGGTGGCGGAAAAGCCGCAGATCGTTCTCGGACTGGGGGTGGGTGAGTCCAGCGGGGCCGGGCGACCGGGGGCCGAGATCCTGGGCCTGGGCGACCGCCCCTACATCGTCAGTGTGGGACGGGTGGACGAGCACAAGGGCTCCAAGATGCTGGCCGAGTTCTTCAGCACCTACAAGGAGCGGCATCCCGGCCCGCTTGCCCTGGCTCTGGTCGGACCGATCTCGGTCGAGCTCGACCCTCATGCTGACATCGTGATCACCGGCGTGGTGGACGAGGCCGACAAATGGGACATCGTCCACGACGCCATGGTGGCAGTGTCCCCCTCCGCGCTCGAATCGTTCTCGCTCGTCGTCCTCGAGGCGTGGGTGGACAGTGTTCCGGTCGTGGTCAACGGGACGTGCGGCCCGACCCGCGAGCACTGCGAGCGCTCAGGGGGCGGCCTGTGGTTCACGTCCTACCCCGAGTTCGAAGAGACCTTGGACCGCCTTCTCGGGGACCCTGCGTTGCGCCACGCCCTGGGCGCTAACGGTCGGGCCTACGTCGATCGCTACTACCAGTGGCCCGTGCTGATCGCTCGTTATGCCGAATTCCTCGAGACGGTGGTGGGGCGTGGCCGGGGAATGCCGGGGCTCCTCTAAGGAGCCGAACCGATTCCTCTACGAAGCCAATTCGGCCGTGACGCCCTCGGCCGTGAGGTCGGTGTTCTCGGTCCTTGTCTCGTCGCCACCGCCCACTTCCTCCAGCGTGCGCTGGGCCGGCTCGGGCAGGACCGTTGTCACCGCGAAACCGAGGACGGCCGAGACGGCCGCCACGGCCAACAAACCCCGCAAGCCGATGTGGTCCTGGAGCACCGGGACGAGAAAGACGCCGACGAACGCTCCCAACTTCCCGATGCCCGCCGCCATGCCGTGCCCCGTTGTCCGCACACTGACGGGAAAGACCTCGGAAGGCAGGACAAAAGTGGTCGTGTTCGGTCCGAACTCTATGAAGAAGTAGCTGAGACCGAGGATGGCCAGGAACGGAGCCACGTGCGCCGTGAGCGCGGGGACCACGGCCAGTGTGAGAAAGGCCAAGGCCATGACGGAGAACCCGATGAACTGGAGACGTCGGTGCCCGATGCGATCCATCCGCATGACAGCCAACAAGTAGCCCGGCACAGCGAAGAGGACGAACATGCCCAACGACCATGCCAGCTTCGTCTCCAGCGATGCTCCGGGATTCACCTGTTTCAAAATCGCCGGGAGCGAGAGCGTGTTGCCGTAATACGCGTAGTCGAAGAGGAACCACGACCCGGCGGTGCCTAGAAGGAGCATCAGCATGCGGGGGTTGGTCAAGAACTCGCCCAACTTCATGCGGCGGCCCGAAGCTACCGAAGTGGTCGGAGCGGTGATCACGCCCTCGGAAAACGCCGTCACTTCCTGCGCTGCTCGGGCAGATTCCCCTTGGACCTGCGCCAAGTAACGGGGTGACTCGGGCATCTTGGATCGCAGGTAGACCACGGCTGCGGCGGGAATTGCGCCAAAGCCGAGCAAGAGGCGCCAGGTGAGATTGCCGCCGATCCCCGAGGACAACAGAACCAGGGCGACCAGCGGCCCCACGATCAGCCCGAGAGCCTGCATGGAGAACACCAGCCCGACCATGCGACCCCGGTCTTTGCGATTGGAGTACTCGCTCATGAGAACGGCAGAGACCGGGTAATCACCGCCGATTCCCAAACCGAGCACGAGTCGGGCCACGACCAGCCAAATGAATCCCGGCGCGAGGGCAGAGGCGAGGGCGCCAAGAATCATGATCACGGCCACAGTCACATAGACCCTCTTGCGGCCGATGACGTCGGCGATGCGTCCGAAAGTGAAGGCGCCGATGAACGCGCCCAGGATGGCGGCGCCGGTGACCCAGCTCGTCTGCAGCGTGCTGAGATGCCATTGGATGGCCACGAGGGCCGCCGCCGTGCCGATCACGAAGAGGTCGTACGCATCGGTGAAGAAGCCCACGCCCGAGATGATCACGGTGCGACGGTGGAACTTGCTCGATGGAGCCTCGTTCAAGAGGTCGGTGACGCTCGGGCCACCAACCGGTGTCGTGCGGACGTGGACCGGAAAAAGGGGCAGTTTGGGCGACGTTTTCTCACGGACCCGCAGGAACACCATGTGGCCACTCTTACGGCCCCAGGTGAACCCCCGGCCTCCCCTAGGTAAACGGAGCGCGAACAAAGCGCGAACTTTCGGGGTCGGTTGGCCCTAACCTACGTGGACCGTGGCCCCCGATACCCCTCAGATCGAGCTGATCGATGCCCGGATGCGGCAGCTCTTCGAGCTGGTGTCGGCGGCACTGGCCACCGCAACCGACGCGCTCTTGAGCAACGACGCGGCGGCCGGGCTGCGCGTGGTGGAGGGGGATCAGTCCGTGGACGACCTCACCTCCGAGGTCGAGCTCCTTGTCTGGAGCGAAATAGGAGACGGGAGGGACTCCAGGGTCACAATGCGGCACCTCGTCGGCCTGCTGCTCATCCTGCCCGAGCTCGAGCGAGCAGGGGACTTGGCAGAGCACATTGCCCAACGCGCCGTCACCGGCCTGCGGGCGGAGATGAGCCCTCTCAGCTGTGGAATCGTGCAGCGCATGGCTGAGGTGGTCTTGGAGATGTGGAGCGAAGCCGCGGCGGCCTATGCCGACCGGACGGCGGATCCCGCCGACCTGGTCGAGACGGACGAGGAGATCGACATCCTGCACGAGCGACTCACGAAGGAGATCGCGGGCGGATCGATGCCGGCAGCGATCGGTGCACAAGTGACACTCTTGGCCCGGTTCTACGAGCGCTTGGGCGACCATGCGGTCGACCTGGCCCGTCGGGTCGAGATGCTGCAGTAGGGCCTCTTCACCACCAGGTCTCGGGGCGTGACCGATAGCATCGCCCCGGTGTCCGCCCAACCCCCGTCGCCGGAACATCCCCCCCTCTCTGAGGGCACCGCCCCGGACGGGGAGGCCCAATCCGCCGAGCATCATGGAGCGGCGGTCGAAGCCCTCCGGGCCGCCTTCACGCGCCTGCAACCCCAGGGGAATGACGCCTGGAACTTCCTCGCCGCGTTCACGCACCTGGGGGATCGCTACGGCCCCTACAAACCCGGAGCATCGGATCTGTCGAGACAGATGGAGACGTCCGACCCCGGCCCGATGGGGCGGCCAGGCACGTGGAAGCAACGGTTGCGCCAAGAGGTGGCCTCACGGAGCGCCGGCCTGGGCGGCGGCGGCAGCTCCGGTGCGGGAGCGTCCGGTGTCCAGTCGGAACTGGAGCAGGCCATGGCCCAAGTCGTCGAGGCCTTTCGGTTCCTGTCGGCCCGGGTGCGGACCCTCGAAGAGCGTTTGGCCTTCGAGGACCGACCGCTCGAAGGCGCAGCCTGGCTGGTGCCGGCGCAAGAACTGGGACCGTGGGTCGACCCGGTGGCGGCGCGCATCGTCGAGGCCAATCCCGGCGGCGAGGTGCTCCACGCCGACTGTGGCGCAGGCCATCTCGTCGAGAGCCTCGAGCAGTCTGGCGTGCTCGCCTACGGCGTCGAGCCCAGGGGCTCGGTGGCCCTCGGGGCTCTGGAGCGGGGATGCCGGATTCAGATCACCGAGGTGGCCGACGAGTTAGCCGGGCGCGCACCGAGCTCCCTCGGCGGATTGGTACTGAGCGGCGTCGTCGATCGGCTTCCACTGCACGCCGTGGTCTCGCTCCTGGCCCGGGCTCGGGTCGTTCTGGCGCTCGGAGCGCCGATCGTCATTGTGGCCAGCGATCCCGAGAAGAACGGGTCGTGGTCGCACGCGTTGGCGCAGGACCTCCTCCACCCCCGCCCTCTGCATGCCGAGGCGTGGGAACTGCTCCTGCAACGGGCTGGCTTCGTCTCGGTGTCGTCGTTGGAGGGCGCTGGGGTCGGCGCCGAGGACGACCGTTTCGCCCTTGTGGCGTCCTGCCCCACATGAGGGCAATCCACCAGTTCGTTCCCGTTCTCCACGGGGGCGACGCGGTTGGCCGGCACACGCTCGGATTGCGCGACGCCATCGTCGCCCGTGGTTTGGAGAGCCGGATCTACGTCGACACGATCGAGGAAGGAACGAGCACCCAAACCACGCCCGTGCTGGCCTACCCGGCGGAGGCGCAGGCCGACGACATGTTGCTCTATCAATTTGCCACCGCCTCACCCATGGCCGCGTGGCTGGCCGGCCGAGGCGAGACGTTGATCGTCAACTACCACAACATCACCCCGCCCGAGTTGCTGGCGGCCTGGGACAACCACCTCGCCCTCGGCCAACTACGGGCCCAGACCGAGCTCGGGTTGTTGGTACAACGGGCGGCGCTCGCCGTGGCCGATTCGTACTACAACCGCGATCACCTCGTGGCCGCCGGTTTCAGGGAGACCGCAGTCGTCCCGCCGTCGGCCGCGCTCGGTTCAGCCCTCCTGGCGGCGGCCCGCCCGGGCGCAATACACACCGCCGAAGGCAGAGGAGCGCGTTGGCTCAGCGTCGGACGGATCGCGCCCAACAAGGCGATAGAGGACACCATCGCCGCCCTGTTGGTGACGCGACGGCACAGTGATCCGGCCGCCACACTTCTGATCATCGGCAAGCCGGCCACGACCTCGTACGTCGACGCGCTCCAGCGCTATGTCGCTTCTTTGGGCTTGAGCGATGCAGTGACGTTCGGCGGTCATGCCAGCGATGCCACGGTCGCCGCGGCGTACGCGCAATCGGACGTACTCGTCGTCACCTCGGTCCACGAGGGCTACTGCGTGCCCGTGGTCGAAGCGATGTCGGTCGGACTCCCGGTGGTGGCGTTTCGCCAGGGTGCACTGCCCGAAGTCCTCGGGGCGGCGGGCGTGCTGGTCGACTCCAAGGATCCCTACGCGCTCTCCTCCACCATCGGCCGCGTCGTACGCGATGCCCCGTTGCGTTCCCGGTTGGCCGACTTGGCCACGCAGAGAATGGCCGAACTGGACTTGGACACGGCCGCCGATCGCTTCGTGACATTGCTGTGCGGCGTGCCGGAGCACGGCGGATGAGCGGAATCCACCAATTCGTTCCGATGCTGCACCGGGGCGATGCGGTGGGCCGTCACACGCTGCGCCTGCGGGATCTGTTGGTGGCCCGGGGGATTGACTCCCGCATTTATGTGGAGCTGATCGACCCCGAGACGGCGGACGAGGTCGCACTGGCCTCGACGTACCCCGGGAGGAGCGAACGCGGCGACGTGCTGCTGTACCAGTTCGCCACGGCGTCGGACCTGGCTCCATGGTTGGCCGGACGGGCGGAGACGCTCGTGGTCAACTATCACAACATCACGCCACCGGAGCTGTTCGCGGCGTGGGACAACCGGCTGGCCCGCCACCAGGTGCGTGCCCGGGCCGAGTTCGACCTTCTGTCTTCTCGGGCTGCCTTGGGCATCGCCGACTCCGAGTTCAACCGGCGCGACCTCGAAGGCGCGGGATACCGCGCCACCGCGGTGGTTCCTCCGATCGCCGGCCTGCCGGCACCAGACGGAGCCGAGTCGACCGGCAAGGAACGAGGTGGCGAGCGGAGCGAGCTGGTTGAGCGTGGGACGCGTCGCACCGAACAAGGTCATTGAGGACGTTGTGATGGCACTTCTGGTGGCGCGGGCGGCGTACGACGCCGACGCCGTGCTCGAGATCGTGGGCAAGCCCGTCATCGGCTCCTATGCGCAGGCCCTGCAACGGTTCGTACGTGACCTCGGCCTCGATCGGGCGGTCACCTTCACGGGTTACGCCAGCGACGCCGAGTTGGCGGCGGCCTACGCGCGCGCCGACGTGCTGATCGTGGCCTCGGGGCATGAGGGATTCTGCGTGCCGTTGGTCGAGGCGATGTCGATCGGCTTGCCCATCGTCGTTTCGGGCTCGGGCGCCTTGCCTGAAATTGTCGGTCCGGGCGGCGTCGTGATCGACACCGAGGATCCTTGGCTCGTGGCCGCTACCGTCAGCGAGCTGTTGGACGATGCGGTGCGCTGTCGCGCGCTGGCCGAGAGTGGTCGCGCCCAGCTCGAGGCGCTCGGGCTCGACACGGCCGGCGATCGCCTGCTCGATCTGGTGTGTGCGCTCAGGTAACGGCGGCTTGGACCAAGTCCACGAAACGCCGCTGCGAGTCGGGCAGGCTGAACCCAGCCGCCCGGGCCAGCCCGGCCGTCGAAAGATAGTGGCGGAGTGCCGGATCGGAGAGCACCCGGGCCACGGCGGCGGCGAACGGCACCGGTGATTTATCGCGGCAGCAGCAAGCCGGCGTTGGCCACGGTCTCGGGCACCGCGGTGACCCCGTAGGCCACGATCGGAACCCCATGACCCATGGCCTCGGCCAAGGGAACGCAGAATCCCTCATGGTCCGAAGCGCAAACGAAAACGTCGGCCGCTTGTAAATACGCCTCGAGCTCGGCTCCACTGACAGAGCCGGCGAAGTTGACCGCATCGGTCAGGCCGAGCTCCTCGACGAAAGAGCGCAGTGCCGGCTCGTAGGTGGCGCCAAGGGGGGAGCCCACCAGGTGCAGGCGCGCTGCGGGGTCGTAGGCACGACGGAGCACCGCCAGCATCTTGACCAGGTCGTGCGGGGCCTTATGGGGCGAGACCTTGCCCACGAAGAGAAGGTCGGCTCCTCCGGTCGCCTTCTTGTGCCGGGACAGCTCCGCCGTCAGCGTCGGGTCGGGCTCCTCGCTCTTGGTGTGCATGTCGATGAGCAGCGGGACCACTGCGGTGTCGTCGTAGCCCAGCGCCTGCAGTTCGGACTCGTTGAAGGCCGAGTCCGCTACGGCGAGGCGGCTTTGTGGAGCCAGCCGGGCCAGCTGTGTGCGTCCCAAGGCCACCTCGTAGCCCACGTTGGGCTCCCAGTCGCGCAAGAGGTGGGCCGGCGTGATGTTGTGGTAGTTCACGAGCTTGGGTTCGGGTCGCGCCGCGAGAATGTCGTACACCGGGCTCCCGATGGAGGACTGGTAGAGCAACCACCGGTCGCGCCCGGCGCGTCCGAGCTCGGTGACCGGACGGCCCTCGTGCTCCACGTCGGGAGTGAAGCTGCCGTAGAAGATGTCCGAGTCGATGCCGACGTGCCGCAGCCCGTCTCGCAGGTTGATGGTGTGGACACCGATGGCGTCCCGGCTGGCCAGCGAAGGAATGACCTGGTCAACACGCACGGGCGTGCAGTGTACCGGCGGGCGCCCGCTACCCGGGTTACGGCAGGGGTACACAGTTTCGTCCGGCCGCCCCATTAGGGTTTGCCCATTGTGATGGCCGTTTTCCTCGGTGCGCGCCTGGGCGTCCACCGCCACTACCGCACCCCTCCGCTCTCGGCTTCGCCGTCGGGCGCGGGTCGCCCTCACCGCCACATCGATGGCGCTGACCTTGGCCGTTCCGTTGGCGCTGGCGGCGACTCCGGCGCCTCCCGTGGCGGCGGCGACGCCATCGGGCATCACGCTGGTGGGACACGGGTACGGACACGGCATCGGCATGAGCCAGTGGGGGTCACTGGGGTATGCCGTCGGCGCAGATGCCGGAGCGGGGAACTTCACCTACAGCCAGATCCTCACGCACTATTACGGCAACACGTCCCTGCAGACGTTGGGCACCGCTCCCGCTCCCGCCTCGCTCAATGGGGGCAACGTCATGGTGGCCATGACCGAGAACAACGGCATCGACCTCATCGCCACGGCCGCTTCGGGAACGGTGACCGCTACGGGTATGAGCGCGGCCCGCACCCGCGGTGCTCTTCCACCTCGTCGGGCCTGGCTCGCTTTATGAGGTCTTCACCGGCCCGGGCTGCGCCGGCCCATGGACCTTGGTCACGAGCAACGTGACGGAGCCGACGGCGGTCGCCACCAATGGCGGGCCGGTGGAACTCTGTCAGCCCGGCCCGAGCATTGAGCTGCATGGCTCGCTCACCGCATTGGCCAACTCGCTCGGGCAAGCCCGGACCGTCAACACCGTGGCGTTGGAGCAGTACGTGGCCGACGTGGCCCCGGCCGAGTCGCCGTCCAGTTGGGCCAGCCTGGGTGGGACGGGTACGCAAGGTGAGCCGTGGGGCTTCCAGCAGTCCGAAGCCCAGACCGTGGCGGCGCGCTCGTATGTCGAGGCCGGCCCACTCAGTTACGGCGGCTATGCGGACACCTGCGACCAGACGTGCCAGTCGTACCCAGGGATGAAGTACGAGACAGCCACGTCCGTGCTTGCGGCGCAGGATACGGCGGGCCAGGTCATGGTGATCAACGGCGCCTCCACCGTGGCCACGACCGAGTACTCCTCCTCCTCGGGCGGGTACTCGGCCGGTGCACAGTTCCCGGCGGTCGTCGACGCCGGCGATGCGGTTTGCGTCAATGCCTCGGTTTGCAACTCCAACCACAGCTGGACGGTCACGCTTTCCGCTGCCTCTATTGATGCCGCGTACCCATCGATCGGCACGTTCACCTCGCTCGTCATCGCCTCCCGCAACGGGTTGGGCGACCTGGGTGGTCGGGTGAATCAGCTGACCGTGACCGGCGCCAGCGGAGCGGTCTCGGTGACCGGGTCGGCCTTCGCCGCCGCGCTCAATCTGAAGTCCAACTGGTTCGGCCTCAGCGGCCAACCCAGCGGTGGAGTGGGGGGCTACTGGATCGATGACTCCAAGGGTGGTGTCTACAGCTTCGGGAGCGCGCCGTTCTACGGCAGCACCGGCAACCTCAGGCTGAACAAACCGATCGTCGGCATGGCCGCTACCCCCGATGGCCAGGGCTACTGGCTGGTGGCCTCGGACGGCGGCATCTTTACCTTCGGCGACGCCGGGTTCTACGGCAGCACCGGCAACCTCAAGCTGAACAAACCGATCGTCGGCATGGCCGCTACCCCCGATGGCCAGGGCTACTGGCTGGTGGCCTCGGACGGCGGCATCTTTACCTTCGGCGACGCCACGTTCTTCGGCAGCACCGGCAATCTCAAGCTGAATCAGCCGATCGTCGGCATGGTGCCCACACACGACGGCGGGGGCTATTGGCTGGTGGCCTCCGATGGTGGCATCTTCAGTTTCGGTGACACCGCGTTCTACGGTTCGCTGGGCTCGTCCCCCCCGAGCTCGCCCGTGGTTGACGTCGCTCCATCGTCGGGCGGTACGGGCTACTGGATGTTGGAGGCCAACGGGACGGTCCAGGGCTTCGGGAGCGCACCCACCCTGGCGCCGGCGGCGAGCTCGCCCGTCGATCGCTTCGGCCAAGAGCTCCATGACTTCCCTCATCCCGTCCGCCGATGGCGAGGGTTATACGCTCGTCGACAGCTCAGGACAGGCCTTCAGCTTCGGCGATGCGCCATACTTCGGAGACGTGGCCACCACCATTTCCGGTTATTCGGGCCGCGTGGTGGGGATCGCCGCCAGTCCGGGCTGAAGCCGGCTGTCCAATTCTCTGGCCGCGTCCGATTCCCGGATCACATCGGCCAGGCGGGGAAACCTCCGCAAGCGCCCGAGCGGCCCTAATAGGCCGGCGTCAACGCCGTGATCGGCGGCTCGGAGCAAACGCAGGTCGCCGCGGCTGTTCCCATAGGCCCAGAGCTCTGGTTGGTCGCCGCCTCCGCCGAGTAGCCCGTGGGAGCGCAGATGGACCACGAGCCGGGCGTATTTCTCGGCGCCACGGCAGTTCTGCCCCTCGTAGCCTCCGGTCAGAAGGCCGCCCCCACCGACGGCCAGCCGGGTGGCCAGGACGGCGTCGACGCCGAGAATCGCTCCCGCCGGCCGCACGTAGCACTCCGGGGAAGCCGACACGATGACCACGTGGTGCCCCTGGCTCTGGTGCCATTGCAGGCGTCGGCGGGCATCGTGGCGGAGCCGTCGCGTCAGGTGATGCTCAGCGAACGCCGCAGCACGCGCTCGTTAACGAGCTCGTTCGGGAGCCCCCCAAGGAGCCGGGTGAAGAGTCGTTCCTTGGTGTCGTCCGCTGATGTCCCACCCACCAACGCCGAACGCAGCAGCTGGGGCGAGAGCTCAATCACGGTGCGCAACACCGGCCCCCAGCCCCGCAACCACACGAGGAAGGGGAAGACGCTGCCGCCCCGGGTCAGGGTGCCGTCGAAATCGAACGCAGCGACGGTCTGCGGCCCGCGCGCTCGATGACCCGGATACGGGTGCCACGGGCAGGGAGGGGTGATTGGTCACCGTGTCCATTCTCGCATGACCGCCCGGGCGCCTCAGCCCCATGGGCCGCTCCTGTCCGTCCTCCCACGCACCACGCACCAACGCACCTGTTTTAAAGGTGACTAACCCGGTCGACAATTGGAGGAAGACCCGGTAAGCTCTCGCACCCGACAACCTCGCGCCAGACCTACAGGAGGCTCACATGGCAGTTCGACTCGGCGACACCGCTCCCGACTTCACCGCTGATACGACCGAAGGCACTATCAATTTCCACGAGTGGCTTGGTGACAGCTGGGGCGTTCTCTTCTCCCACCCGAAGGACTTCACACCCGTCTGCACGACCGAGTTGGGCGCCTTCTCCAAAGCCAAGCCCGAGTTCGACAAGCGCAATGCCAAGCTCATCGGTCTCTCGGTGGACTCCGTGCAGTCCCACAAGGGTTGGGCGGGCGACATCGAGGAGACGCAGGGCTCCGCGCTGGCCTTCCCGCTGATCGGCGACGAGGACCGTGAAGTGGCCGACCTCTACGACATGATCCACCCGAATGCCAATGACACCCTCACGGTGCGTTCGGTCTTCATCATCGGACCTGACAAGAAGGTCAAGCTGACGCTGACTTACCCGGCCTCCACCGGTCGCAACGTCGAAGAGATCCTCCGAGTCCTCGACTCGCTGCAGTTGACGGCTGACTACAAGGTAGCGACACCCGTGAACTGGACCGACGGCCAAGACGTCATCATCGTCCCCGCCGTGAGCGACGACGAGGCAAAGGATCGGTTCCCCAAGGGTTGGAAGGCCCTCAAGCCCTACCTCCGCGTCACTCCTCAGCCCAACCGCTGAGCACGTGGCGCCGGTTGTGCGCCGAGCAACTCCTCGCGTAGCTGCCGTTTGAGTACCTTGCCCGCCGGGTTGCGGGGGAGCGGTTGGTCGCGGAACCAGATATGGGTGGGAACCATGAAGGCGGCGAGGCGATTGCGCACGTGGAGGGAGAGCTCTTCGGCTCCGACCTTGGCTCCCGGCCGCAGCACCACGACCGCTCCGACTTCTTCACCCAATGTGGGATCGGGTATACCGATCACGGCGCAGTCGGCCACGGCGGCATGTTCGAAGAGGGCCGCCTCCACCTGGACCGAATAGATGTTCTCCCCGCCTCGGATGATCATGTCCTTGGCCCGGTCAACGATGTAGATGAAGTTGTCGGCATCGAGGCGGGCGATGTCGCCGGTGTGGAGCCACCCCTTGGTGAAGACCTCGGCCGTCTCACGCGGGCGATTCCAGTAACCGCGGACAACGTGCGGACCTTTGATCCAGAGCTCGCCCCGCACGTCGGGGCCTCGGGGGAGGGAATCGTCGGGCTCGTCCCCTGCGAAGTCCTCGGGCATGATGGCCACGTCGCAGACGGGGACCGGTGGCCCGACGCTGTCGGGTTTGGCCACGTAGTCGGCGCCCGTATTCATGGAGGTGGCGGCCGACGTCTCGGTGAGGCCGTAGCCGTTGGATGGCTGCCCGATGGGCCAGGCCTCGTGGATGCGCCGCACCAGATCAGGTGGGGCGGGGGCGCCCCCGTACGACACGCTGCGGATGGAGGAAGTGTCGTAGTGGGCGAACCTCGGGAAGTCGAGCACCTGCATCACCATGGCCGGCACACCACCGAATGCGCTCACCCGCTCGCGCGCGATCAGCTCGAGGGCGCGCTCGGGATCGAAGTGGTGCATCATGACGAGTTTTCCGCCGGCGCCGAGGTTCCCGACCATGATCGAGTGACAGCCGGTGGCATGGAAGAGCGGGACCGAGAGCAGCATGGAGCGCGGCGCCTTGACGGAGGGATCGACCAGGGCGGCGCCGAATCGTCGTTGGGCGCGGGTGTTGAGGAACAGGAGGCTCATCAGGTTGGTACACATGTTGCGGTGCGTACCGACGGCGCCCTTGGGCCGGCCCGTCGTGCCCGACGTGTAGAAGATGGTGGCGTCGTCGTCCGGATCGATCGTGAGGTCGGGAGGGAGAGCGTCGGCGTCCGCCTCCCCGAGGGCCAAAGCGAAGGGCCACTCGTCCACCGGCGCCGCACCCAGTGGCGCATATCGGACCGCGGGGGCGACAGCGGTGCGGTGCTCATCGGTCACGATCAGGGTGGTGAAGTCACTGAGTCCCCCGAGGAAGGGACGGATGATCCCGGCCCGTTCTGTGTCGACGAACGCCAGCTTCGAACCCGAGTCCTCTAGCCCGTAGCGCAGCTCCTCTCCTGACCACCACGCATTGAGGGGAACAACGATGGCCCCGCTCAAGGTGATGGCCCAGAAGGCCATGACCCATTCGGGCAGATTTCGCATCACGATGGCCACCCGGTCGCCGGGGGCAATCGAGAACTCGTCGATCAGCCGATGAGCCAGTGTGCAGGCAATGCGGTAGTGCTGGTCGAAGCTGGTGCGTTCGTCCTCGTAGACGAGGAAGGTGGCATCGCCATGACCGAGCGAGAGATCGAGAACGCTGCGCAACGTCGGCGGGGCGTGCTTCCACGTACGCGTGGAGAGGCCGCGGATGTCCTTCATTTCCATCTCGAACAAACCGCCCGGAGCAGTGAGGAAGGCGTCCGTCTCGGCGACGGATTCTGTCCGTTCTACGCCCTCACTCGTCACGTGCGGTCACTGATGGTGTCGGGTTGAACACCGCCCCGCGATAGAAGGCGAGCTCGGTCACACTCTCGCGAATGTCCTGGAGCGCGCGGTGCCCACCCTTCTTCTCCGGCGCGGTCTTATAGATGTCGGGGTACCACCGACGGCAGAGCTCTTTGACCGTCGAGACATCGACCGAGCGGTAGTGGAGGTACTCCTCAATTTCGGGGAGTTGCGTGGCCAGGAAGCGGCGATCCGTGCCGATTGAGTTTCCGGCCAGAGGAACCGAGCGGGCTTCTGGTATGTGCAGCTTGAGAAACTCCAGTGTCTGTGCGCCAGCCTCTTCGAGGGAGAGCGTCGAAGCCTCGATTTGGCGCAATAGGCCCGAACGAGTGTGCATGGCGAGCACGAAGTCATCCATTTCCGCCAATTGTTCGGGCGTGGCATGGACAACAAGGTCTGGCCCCTCCGCCACGATGGTCAGGTCGTCGTCGGTCACCAAAGAGGCAATCTCCACGATGACGTGGCGGGACGGTTCGAGTCCCGTCATCTCCAGGTCCATCCAGGCCAGCATGGGCGGGATGCTACCGGTCAACGGTGATAGCGAGGATCCGTTCCCTGTATTGTCCGGCGATGTTGCACGTTCCGCTGCACCAGCTCGACCCTGATCTGGGCGTGCCTGCCTATGCCAAACCCGGTGACGCCGGTGCGGACCTGGTGGCTCGCGTGCCAGTAGTCCTCCCAGCTCAGGGTGGTCGGGCCCTGGTGCCGACGGGAGTGGCCGTGGCGATCCCGGAGGGGTACGCGGGCCTTGTCCTGCCACGGAGTGGGTTGGCGCTCCGCCATGGTGTGACGTGCCTCAATGCGCCCGGGCTGATCGACGCCGGCTACCGGGGCGAGTTGCAGGTCATTTTGGTCAATCATGACCCGGTGGAGGATTATGTCGTGAGTCGAGGAGACCGCATTGCCCAGTTGGTCATCATGCGGGTCGAGGAGGCCGCATTCGCCGTCGTCGATGCCGAGGGATTGGGTGAGGCGGCACGCGGGCCGGGTGGTTTCGGCCACACGGGCACATGAAGCCGCTCGAAGGGCTCGACGCCGCTTTCTTGTCGCTCGAGACACCGACCACACCCCTCCATGTGGGTTTGGTGATGGTGCTCGAGCCACCGGAGGGCACACGCTCACTGTTCTCCCCAACAACGCGGTATGCCCAGATCCGCCGAGTCGTCGCACAACGCCTCCCCTTGGTGGGCCCGTTCCGCCAACGGGCCCTGCGGGTGCCCTTGGGTCTCCACCACCCGGTGTGGGTCGACGACCCCGACTTCGAGTTGGACGACCACCTGTCGCGCGCCAGCCTCCCATCGCCGGGCGGGCCAGCGGAGCTTGACGCGTTCGTGGCCCAAGCCATGGGTCGCAGACTCGATCCCAACCGTCCGCTGTGGGAGATGTACGTGGTCGAAGGACTCGCCGGTGATCGCACGGCGCTGATCGCCAAGGTCCATCACGCCATTCTCGACGGCGTCAGTGGAGCCTCCATGCTGGCGGTCTTTCTCGATCTCAGTCCTCGCACGCGCCTCCTGACGACGCCTCTGGAGAGGTGGGACCCAGAGCCGTTGCCCGGGAGCGTGCACATGTTGCGCTATGCCGTCACGTCGCTCTCGCGGCAGCCGGGGCGGGCGCTCAGCACGATCAACGCCGGGGTAGAGGTCATTGCCGATCTCGGCATGCACAACCAAGAGATCGTCCGCCGTGGTGACACTCCGCCGCCCGGTTTTTTCTCGGCGCCGCGGACCTCACTCAATGGAACCGTGTCGAGTCGCAAGCGCTTTTCGTCTCTATCGCTCCCGCTCGAGGACGCCAAGCTGATCCGCCATACATTCGGCGGCACGGTCAACGACGTGATTCTGGCTGGCGTCGCTGGTGGGTTACGGCGATTGCTACAAGGGCGCGGGGAGATGGTCCAGCAGCCCTTGATCGCGATGGTGCCGGTGTCGACTCGACCCGAAGATGAGGGCGATGCGCTCGGCAATCAGATTTCGGCCATGTTGGTCAACCTCGCGACGGACGTGGACGATCCGCTCCAGCGGCTGTCGGTCATTGCTCGTTCGACCAGGGTGGCCAAAGAGCAAGAGCAACTGCATCGCGGCAGGGTGCTCGGAGACGTCGCGCAGATGGCGGCTCCCGGTGTCATGTCACGGGTGGCACGCGCCGTCGCGAGCACCAAAATATTCGACCGGGTACGTCCACCTTTCAACGTGATGGTCTCGAGCGTCAAGGGACCCGACTTCTCGTTGTTCTGCGCCGGAAGCCGGGTGTCCGCCCTCTATCCGGTGGGCCCGGTGGCCGAAGGAGTGGGACTCAACGTCACGATCTTTTCGTATCTCGACCAGCTCCACTTCGGACTGCTGGCATGTCGCAAGCTCGTGCCAGAACTCGATGACCTGGCGGTCAGCATCGACGATGCCTTCGGCGAGTTGGTCGGCTGCGCCCTCGATGCCCGTGGCGCGGTGGGGTAGGCCCGGCGGCAGCGGAGGCAGCCCGCGTGGCCGCCGATCATTCGCAAAAAGCGCAGGTAGATTCCCTAGGGCAGAGTGGTACCTCCTCGCTGTCAGAGGGAAGCTAGGCTCAATGCTCCACGCGGAAGTGGCGCAGCGGTAGCGCACAACCTTGCCAAGGTTGGGGTCGCGGGTTCGAATCCCGTCTTCCGCTCCAAAGAAGGACCAGCTCAGAGGCACTTTCCGGCTTCTCTTTGGCGGGTGTCGCGTCGGCACTCTACGTCGCGCTCTCTTATCGACGAGGGGCCGGTCGAAAAAGTCGTCCGGATCGAGTGGTACGAAATTCGCAGATCGGCGTCGAAACCGGGGCAGCGGCGGGATTTTTAAGGTCGCCGACGAGAAGTCGAAAATCGACATTGAAGTGCTCATGAAAGAACGGCCCGATCTGGTCACGAAGTAGTTTGCCGAGGGCCAACCGGCCGAAATCGATAACGAGGAGGATCTCACCCGATGGAACTGAAGAATGACTTTCACGTTTCAGTGCCGATCGATGTCGCATGGTCGGTACTCACCGACCTCGAGCGTGTCGCACCGTGCATGCCGGGTGCCGAACTACAAGAGGTGGAAGGCGATGAGTACCGGGGGATTGTAAAAGTGAAGGTGGGCCCGATCTCAGCGCAGTACAAAGGGAGTGCTCGATTTATCGAGAAGGACGACAATCAGCATCGAGCAGTGCTGTTGGCCGAGGGACGTGACACACGTGGCCAAGGCAACGCCTCGGCCACGGTGACTGCCATAGCCAGCCCCGACGAGGGCGGCACCACCGTCTCCATCGTCACCGAGCTCACGATCACCGGGAAGGTGGCCCAGTTCGGCCGCAGCGTCATGGGCGACGTCAGCGCCAAAATGCTGGGGGAATTCGCCGACAGGCTCGAGGCCAACGTCTTGTCCCAGGGTCCTGCGCGCGAGCACGAAGGAACCGGCGACCGGACCCTCGGGGGAGATTGAGGGGACCGCCGCAGAATCAGATTCCCCGTCGGTCCGGACCATCCATTCGGCACCGGCCGAACCGGTCGATCTTCTCGGCACGGCCGGACCCTCCGTCCTGAAACGGCTGCTACCGCTCGCGGGCGCGGTGAGTCTCATGTTGTTGTTGTGGTGGTCACGCCGGCGGCGAGCGTCGCGGGATTAATCCTTCACGTCCCGGATCGACGGGACCTTCGATTTGTTCCCCCTAGAGCTCCAAGGACTCAATAACTTCGACAACATTCGGACTCGGTGTCGGGTCCACCTGTGGCGCACGGGATTGACGGCGCTCCAGGACGAGCAGGTAGATCGCCGCGAACATAGCGAGCGCGCTTATAGCGAGCAGCCATCCAAATGTTGTCCCAAAAGCCTTCGCCTGCCCTGAAAGCGACGAGCCGGCACGGACTAAGTAAAACTGCAAAAGTGAGAGCAAAATGGCCGTACTCACGGACGATCCCACGCGCTGGATGATGTTCTGTTGTGGTGTGGCGTCGTTAATGAGTCGCTGAGGCACTGCCCGGTATCCGGCCGTCACGGCTGGCGTGATCGTCAGTCCAATCCCAAACCCTTGCAGTGCCAGCACGATGCTGATGACGACGAAGGAGGTATGGCTCCCTAGCAGCACGAAAGGAGCGCTGAGCAATAGCGTCACGGCTACACCGATCGCGGTCGTTGCTCCGGGACCCAACCTCTCCATCAAGCGGCGGGACGCCCACGTGCCCAAGGTGGCACCCACGCCTCGCGGTGCGACAAGCAACCCGGTATTGAGCGTGCTGAGGTGGCGAACGGTCTGGTAGTAGAGGGGCATCATGATGGCCGCCCCGCCCAAGACTGAACTGAGCAAGAAGGTCGTAAGAGACGCTGCGGCGAAGATCTTGTTCGTGTAGAGCCGCATGTTGAGGAGCGGATGTGCGATTCGCAGAGCCCGCAGGACGAACACAGCCACCAAAATGACCCCACCCACCACGGGGATGCAAATATCGGTGAGTCCACTGCCTGAAGATCCAACCTGCGACAACCCGTAGGTCAAGGCAACCAACCCTCCGGCGACCAGGCCGAGGCCAGCCACGTCAAACGGTCCCGCTTCCTCTGGAGGTTCGGTCGGAAGTAGGCGTACTCCCCTGACCAATGCGAAGATACCGATCGGTACGTTGATGAAGAAGATCCAACGCCAACTGGCACTCGAAATCAGAAGCCCGCCCAGGGTTGGACCAAACACTGGGGCGAGGATGGTGGGAACGCCGTAGGCGGCCATCACCCGAGGAAGGTTGGCCGGGCCCGCCGCCTTGACCAAGATCATCTGGCCGACCGGCACGATGGCTCCGCCGCCTACTCCTTGGATGACGCGAAAAAGGATGAGCTCCCAAGGCGAACGGGCGAGACCGCACATGGCGGAGCCCAGGGTGAACACGGTCATGGACAGAAGGAACAGTCGCTTCGGGCCGATGCGACGTGCCGCCCAGCCTGTGAGCGGAATCATCGCCGCAATGGAAAGGATGTAGCCGGTGATCACCCACTGGACGCCCCGTAAGGTGGTGTGCAGATCTCGGCGCAAAGATTCGAGCGCAATGTTGACGATCGTGGTATCGAGGATCGTCATGAAGCCGCCGAGGATGACGATGGTAAGGATTCCCTTCGTGGCTCGGTCCAGCCCGGGATTCACGACCGGTTGATCAGCCACTGTCATTGATCTCACCCCTATCTCGGCGTTTGAGTGGCCTCGGTGGAGCCCACGGCGTGGGGTGCGATACCAGGGTGCGGGTCGTGACCGTCGAGGAGCTGGGGCTCTGTTGCCATCCTCGAAGTACATCGGCCCTTGCGAATGGACCAATGGCCATCTGCCGATTCCACCCTCTGCATCTGTTCATTCCTCGGTGGGAATGGTCCCGATGAGCTCCAGAATTCGGCATGGGGGGAGGTGCTGCTCGGTGATCCGGACGCCCATGGGCGAGAGTGCGTCCTCAATGGCGTTGCAGAGGGTGGGGGGAGCAACGATCATTCCTCCTTCGCCCACCCCCCGGAAGTTGACGTCCGCGTCGAGCGGGACGGTCTCGAGATGTTCGATCTCGATTCGGGGGATCTCGGACGCCGTGGGGAGGAGATAGTCCATGAAGGTGCCCGAGAGGAACTGCCCACTCTCGGGGTCGTACGCCGAGCGTTCGAGGAAGACTGCACCGATTCCCTGCGCGACACCACCTCTCACCTGGCCTTCTACGATCGCCGGATTGATCAGGACGCCGCAGTCTTCAACCACCGCGTAGCGCTCGACTCGTACCTGCCCGGTTTCCACATCAACCTCGACGATGGCAGCGTGGGTACCACCCGACCAGCCGCCTTCGCCGCCGTCGTAGTTCGTGGCGACCTCGAGGTCGCCGGCGAGTTCGGGCGGCACGCGCCCCGGCTCGCGAACGGCCGCGGCAATCTCTCCGAGGGAGAGAGCCAGAGCCGGTACTCCCTTGACCGACACCGCACCGCCAGAGAGATCCATGTCCTCGGGACTCGCCTCAAGGAGGTGCGCGGCCACATCGAATACCTTGGTCCGCAAGGCGCGGGCGCCGTGCAGTGCGACCCCGCCGGCCATCGTCGCTGACCGGCTCCCGCCCGTTCCCATCCCCCCCGGCACGAGGTCGGTGTCGCCGACGACGACTCGTACCTGATCGAACGGTACCCCGAACTCGTCCGCGGCAATCTGGGCCAGGGTGGTTTGATGACTCTGGCCGTGCGGCATCTGTGCGGTGAAGACGGTCACGATGCCGTCGTCCTCGAGCCGGAGTCGCATCTGCTCGAAGCCGACGGCCGCGGCCCCTGGCCCCCCCCGTGGGCCGGGGGCCGCTTCGATGTACGTGGCCATTCCGAGCCCTAGGTAGCGCCCCTGGGCGCGGGCTTCGGCCTGTCGGAGGCGGAACGCCTCAATATCAACCAGAGCGGCCATACTTTCGAGCGATTCGCGAGCCGTGACGCCGGCCAGGCTGCGACCGGTAAGCATGTGGAGAGGGGGTTCGCCGCGCGTCACCACGTTGCGGAGCCGCACCTCGATGGGCTCCATTCCAAGTTCCTTGGCGATCATGTCGATCACCCGCTCCCGTACCCACGTCTCGGAGGCCCACGGGCCGCGATAAGCGACGTAGCAGGCCTTATTGGTCATCACCACGGTGGACTCGAACGACAGCGCGCCGACCTTGTACGGTCCGGGGATCATTCCCTGGATCATCTGGGGCAGCATTCCCCCTATGCCAGGGTAGGCGCCGATGTCGATGATCATCTTCACTCGCAGCCCGAGGATGTCACCTTGATCCGAGTACGCCACTTCAACCTCGAAGCTCTCGTCTCGGGCCTGACCCGACGCCGTCAGATTTTCGCTTCGGTCCTCAATCCACCGAATCGGCCGGCCGAGCAAGCGGGAGCCGGCGGCGCAGGCGATCTCTTCTCGTGACGCGCCCCACTTGAGCCCGAACGACCCGCCGATGTCACCGGCCAGGACTCTCACTTTTTCCAGCGGCATGCCGAGCTGAGCCGCGAACCCCTCGCGGGCGAGGTGGACGCCCTGGTTGGCTGAGTAGATAGTGATCTCTTCGGATTCGGGGTCGAAGCTGCACACGGCTCCCCGACATTCCAGGGGCACGTTCTGGTGGCGGTGTTGGCGCAGCTCGACCCGCAGGACACGGTCGGCTTTGGCGAAGGCGCCCTCCACGTCACCGAAGATGACGGCTGGATTGTGGATCAGTACGTTGCTGCCCAAGTCCTCGAAGATGGGCGGGCTTTCTGGGTCGAGTGCCTGGTCCTGGCTGATCACCGCCGGTAAATCGTCATACTCCACTTCCACCAATTCGGCCGCATCTTCGGCGATGTATCGGCTCTCGGCCACGATAAGTACGACGGGATCTCCGACCAAGCGAACCTTGTCGGTGGCCAAAAGGCTGAACGAGGGCACGGGCAGTCCGCCCATGAACATCGCTGCGTTACCCGGGCCGCGGACGGTAAGCTCGTCCAGGTCACTGCCGGTCATCACCGCATAGACACCTGGCAGGTCGAGGGCACCGGTGACGTCGATGTTCGTGATGCGGGCGTGGGCAAACGGGCTGCGCACGAAGGCGGCGTGGAGCAGGCCCGGAAGCCGAACATCGTCGACGTACTGACCACTTCCCGTCAGGATGCGGGGATCCTCTGTTCGCTTGACGCTCGCTCCCGTGAACCGTTCGGCGATGTTCTGCACGAGTCGCTCCTGCCTCGCTAGTGCTGCGGCTCGGAGGAAGAACCATCACGGGCGGCTGCTCGTAGCACCCCGTTGACGATGCTCTCGTACCCCGTGCAGCGGCAAAGATTGCCGGACAATGTCTCGCGAATCTCCGCCTCGTCCGGGTGTCGGGTTCTCGGCCAGAAGGGCAGTGATCGTGCATGAGGAATCCAGGCGTGCAAAAGCCACACTGAAATCCATGGGACTCCCACATCGCTTGCTGGAGAGGGTTCATTTCGCCGTTGTCGCCAGGCCTTCGATCGTGACGACGTCACCCTTCGCGTGCTTGGACTGCGAGCATGAGGCAGGACCGGGCTGGTTCGCCGTCGAACAGGATCGTACAGGCGCCGCAGACGCCGTGTTCGCAACCCAGATGGGTACCGGTGAGCCCGAGGTCCTCTCGGAAGAAGTCGGCCAGACGTGCGGCGGGGCTCGACTGAGCCCTGGCATGCTGTCCCGTTGACGGTGAGTTCGATGTCGAAGGTGTTCATGCCACCTCTTGCGCTCGTTGGGCGGCAACCCGGAGTGTCCGCTTCATGAGCACGGTGGCCACATGGCGGCGATACGCAGAGGAACCGTGCAGATCCGCCGGAGGCGACAGAGACTTGGCCGCTTCTTCGGCCGCCGCCACGAAGGCCTCGTCGGTCGGCTCGGCACCTTGCAGGATCGCCTCGGCCTCGGTGGCGCGCACCGGTACGTCGCTGACACCCGTCAGGGCGATCCGGGCGTCGGAGATCTTCCCGTCCTCGAGGCGAACCATCGCCGCCGACGCCGACCATGGCGAAGTCGCCGTGCCGGCGGGCTACCTCCTCGATGGCGCTGCCGGCGTGCGGCGCCGAACGCGGTATCCGGACCTCGGTCAGGATCTCGTCGGGTTTCAGCGCTGTCGTGAAGAATCCGCTGAAGAAGTCAATTGCCTTGAATGGTGCGTGTGCCCCGGTCGCTACTCTGCGCCACCATCTCCGCGTTGAGCAGCCGCGCCACCGCCGGCAATTCTGCCGCTGGGTCGGCGTGGGACAAGCTGCCCCCAAACGTACCTCGACTCCGGATGGCGGCGTGGCCGATGAGGGGCAGCGCGTGGGTCAGAAGCGGGATGTGCCGGCGGACCTCGTCATGTCGTTCGACCGCGAGTTCCCTCACCATGGCGCCGATGACCAAGCCGTCCCCCTCGACGCGGATTGCCGCGAGCTCGCTGATCCAAGACAGGTCGATCAGGTGAGAGGGTCGGGCCAACCTGAAAGACAACATCGGGATGAGGCTCTGCCCACCCGCTAGGGGACGCGCATCCTCCCCGTGTTCCCGCAGAAGTTCCAACGCCTCATCCAACGTCGTCGGCGCGCTGTAGTCAAACGGCGGAGGCTTCACGGTTGCCAGTTCACGTTTTGGACGAAACTATGCGCACATCGCCTTGCCGCCGTTGAGAAGCGAAGTGTGCCCGTTAGATTGTCGGCTCTCGAACCAACAGTTAAGCACGAGGGTCTTGCCGCGCTTGTAGGTAATCGCCGGAGCGAGACCTCCGAGCGTGTCGCCCTTTAGTGCGTAGAGTCCTTTGAACACCAATGCTGGCGTGACGTTCTCGCCCGACGTGAGATGCGCGGCGACGAGAGCGTCGTGCAGCAGGAGCCCGCCTTCGTAAGTGCTGATTTGTACCTCGGAGTCAAGGTTAGGGTTGCTGAGTACACCCGGGTAGTACTTGTTCACGGTGGCGCGCCAGAGCCTGATGGCGGGGCTTGAGAGGTCAAAGGGTGGCACGCTCGGGCTGGACATGTACGCGTTTTTCGCAATGGCGGGTGAAATGCCGTTCCAGTTCTCAGCGCTCACGAAGTAAGCGGGCTTGTATTTCTCGAGGCTGCAAGACGCTGCCACCCCTTCGACGTTTGCCGGGGCCCCGGCTCCGTCGATGAGCCCGGTGGCGCCGGCCTGCTCAGCGCCGATACATTCGGCCTCGTAGTTCGTCTGTGTAAGTGAGGTCGCAGCCGAATAGACGAGCTTGATTCCCTTTTTGCTTGCGGCGGCTTCGAGGCCTGCAGTCGTGAGCCCTGTGCTCGCAGCCGTTGTCTCGTAGATGTATGCCAGCTTCGTTACGTGCGCAGCCTTGGCGAGATCAATGTCCTCCGTGGCACTGAGACTGGCTCCAGCCAAGGTGTTTGTGGTGCCGAAGACGTCAGTATTCTGCGGTAGGCCGGCGATGCCATACGCTTCACCGACTACCGGGATGTGCGCCGCCGCAAGCACGGGAAGCACCGCCTCTTGAACGATTGACGAGACCATCACCGCCGCCACCTTGTCGGATACCAACTTCATCGTCTCGGTGATAGAGGTCGCCGGTGTGCTTTGATCGTTGACCTCAATGAGGTCGAGGTGGTGGCCGGCGATGCCACCAGCAGCATTGGTCGCTTTGGCCCACGCCAGATAGCCATCGGTGACCTGCACGAAGGCGGTCCCCGCCGGCCCGCTGCAGCTGCACACCACGCCGATCTTGATAGGGGAGGCTGCGGCGGAGGCGGCTGGCGAATTCGCCACGCTCGCCAGCCCCATGAAAACGGTGGAAAGAGCCAGCCCCGCCGTAAAAAACCTTGCTCGAGTGTTCATTCTCTACCCCCCAGGGCCATAACCCGCCACGATGACCGAAACTGCCATTTTCAGGAATTCGGATTACCGATTACAGATTTGGAGGATAGCACGAAGGATTCGCGTTTTCCTGGTTGCCGAGTAGCGCACTCGAGATGGCGGGCCAGCCTCGGCGTTCGCCTGAAGATCGAGACTCGAGGCCGAACCAAGCGCGACGGCAAGAGATCCGTTCATCATTCCCACGGTCCGAATGTGCACGCCGAGATCGTCGGTCTTGGGTATTCCTCTCAAATGAGTTCGCTAGGGGGCGTGGCTGACATTGCTAGCGTGGGTCCGTCTGACCACTTACTCGGTGCGGGGATTCGATCGCATGCGGTGGTTCGGGCCAAATAGCGGCGCGACGAGTGAGTGGCAAAGGAGCAGCGCCGTACACAGAACCTGCTGCGGGAAGGGATAATTGATTTGACACCAGTCCGATCCGGTCAACGGGGGCAGCGAGGACGGGCCGTGGCCGTCGAAGCGACGGTCAGTAGCGATGGACCGCCCCCGCCGTGGCAGCAGCGCGTCATCGACCGATCGCTCGGTAGCGCGGCCCGGCGGTCGATCGGGCGTAGTGCCGATTTGATCTTTGCCGCAGCGACCCTGCTGGAAGAGCGTGGCGGAGATAGCTTCACCGTGCAAGAGGTCGCCAACACGGCCAAGCAGTCTGTACGAAACCTTTATTTGCACTTCGAAGGGAAGGACGACCTACTTCTGGCTGTATTCGAAGAGGCGACTCGCGCCTTTGCGAGGCTCGTCGTGGAGGCAGTTGAGGAGCACGAGAAACCATTGGAACGACTCGCCGCGGCGGTGTACTTCGCGGCCAGGTTTTCGGAACGGGCCACCCGTGGAGTTAGCGTCGGCATGGCGAGGCTGAAGACAAAGCTGATGGAAGTAGCGCCCGACCAGCTTGCCGTGGCTCAAGCACCGATGACGACGCTCTTTGCGCTCCTGCTCCAAGAGGCGGCCGACGCAGGCGAGATTTCATTGCCTGATCGAGATGCAACGACATACATGATACTGACCCTCATCAACGCCCGCGGCTTGGGCCATTCGCTCGGCAAGGAATTTCAACTGGATGTGCCGAGTGTCGCCAGCCTTGTCGAGTTCTCTATCAATGGCGCACACGGAAGGCTCCCGGACCATTGGGACAAGCGTTTCGAGGAGCAGTGGGCGGGTATGCCTGCTCGATATTCGATTGGTGAGCATCTGAAGGTGGCGGAACCGGCGGTGGAGTAGAGGGGCGCAGCTTCGCGGACTTCCGCGTCCAAAGTCTCACCGCAGGCACCACGAAGATGCAGGCACCACGAAGATATTGTCGGTGATGCGGATGAGCTCTTGGATCTGAAGCGCTCAGCGGACGTCCGATCCTGTGCCTCGCCGGGCTCCCTCGAACCTCATTTTGGAATTCTTGTGTCGCAACTGTGACATCCGAGGCCGGAATGTCACGAGGCATGACCTGAGGAATTTAAGGGCTCCGCAGCCGACGACCATCGGCACTGATCATCTCAGCAGAGATACGGAGACGCGCGCTCGCAATGAGCCAACGCCTTCCACGGCAGCGGAATGGAACGCTGCTCGGATCTCAGGGGCCCCACCAGTTTCACGGGTTGAAACGGGACTTTCAATATTGTAAAGTCCCATTGGCATATAACGAATACGAGGAGAACCGTGACCGACCTTGAAGTTCCTGCCGAGCCGGCGTTCGAGTTCGACTCGCTCATGAAGCCCGAATTCTCAAAGTGTCCGCAGCCCTATTACAAGCGCATGCGGGACACGAACCCGGTTCTTCGGACGGGAAATGACGTCTCGTCGGCCGTGTTCATAGCGAAGTACGAGGACATCGACTACGTCTTGCACAACCCGGCCCTCTTCTCCTCTGAGAACAAGTTGGGCCCTCGCTCCGATGAGCCGATGATCCCGATCAACATGGATCCTCCTGAGCAGAGGAAGTGGCGCCGCCTTCTCGATCCGCTGTTCAGCCCCCGAGAGGTGAACAAGATCGAAGGTGACATCACACGCCGTGTCAACGAACTGATCGACAGGTTCATCGCCCGGGGGGAGTGTGACTACGCGACTGAGTTCGCGGTTCCGCTTCCCTGCAGCCTGTTCCTACGAATGATGGGTCTGCCCCTCGAGGACCTTGACGTCTTCGTCGATCTGAATAACCGTCTCATGAGGGGCGATGGGGAGACGTATATGGCCGAAGACAACGTCCAAGCGCGGGCAAACGAAGAATTGGGCACTTACCTTGAGCAGTCCATTGCGGCTCGGCGGCGGCAACCAGCGGATGATCTCTTGACCAAGCTGCTGAATCTCGAGTTCGAGGGGCGGCCGCTCACGGACGGGGAGATGATGGGGGCCTGTCGTCTGTTGTTCGTGGCGGGGTTGGACACAGTCACCGATAGCTTGAGTTGCTTCTATGCCTTCCTTGGGCGCAATCCGGAGCATCGCCGCCGTCTTGTGGAGGACCCCGCCGTAATTCCCCGTGCGGTAGAGGAAATGCTTCGCTTCGAGTCCCCGGTCACGATGGTTCTTCCTCGTACGGTCACTGAGGAGACCGAGGTAGGCGGATGTCCCGTCCACGTGGGCGAACAGATCATTCCGCTGCTTGGTTCGGCTAACACCGATGAGCGTATTTTCGAAAACGCGGATGTCGTTGATTTCGACCGCCCCTCCACTCGCCATTACGCCTTTGGCGGCGGTGCCCACCGCTGCCTCGGCTCGCACCTGGCCCGCACTGAGCTACGCATCAGCTTACGCGAGTGGCACAAGCGCATTCCCGAATATCACATACCGGACGATGTCGAACTCGAGTTCGCACCATTGCTCCGTCAGGTCGAGCATCTACCAATCGTCTTCGATACGGTCGTCGGATGACCCGGCTGGCGATTGACGACGAGCGATGCACCGGCCACGGTCGTTGTTACGATCTCCTGCCTACACTTTTCGAGGCAGACGAGTACGGCCACGGCCAGGTTGTCAGCGACTTGAGGTCTGAAGATATCGACGTGGAGCAAGCCCGGATTGCCGTAGAGGCGTGCCCTGAGAAAGCCATCTACTTCGAACCATAGATCTCATCTTCCGAATGTGGCCGGTGGGCACACAAGTGAACTGGACACCCTTCATCAGCTTGAGCCATCTGACCCCGAACAAAGGGAGACGGCTGTGACAAAAATCGAGTCCTTGTCGACTTCTAGCGTCCGCGGTGAGCCACGGATGATGATCGACGGCGAACTCACCGAAGCCCTTTCCGAGAAGCGCTTCAACAACGTGAATCCGGCCACAGAAGAGGTGATTGGTGAGGTAGCCGACGGATCCACAGACGACATGCGGCGTGCCATCGATGCGGCCCGCAGAGCGTTCGACGAAACCGATTGGTCTCGCGATCGGGGACTGCGAAAAAAGGGTTTACTCCAGCTCCAAGAGGCCCTCGAGTCGGAGCGGGAAGAACTCCGCGCCGAGTTGGTCGCTGAGGTCGGTTGCCCGATCGCTTCAACGTACGGCCCGCAACTCGATGGGGTGCTAGAGGACGCTTTACGGTGGGCGGCTGGAATGATCGTCGATTTCCCTTGGGATCGCGACCTGCCGATCGGAACGGCCTTTGGATCCCGCAGCTGGCGCAAGGTGACGAAGGAACCTGTCGGCGTTGTCGGGGCCATCATTCCCTGGAATTTCCCTTTACTACTCACAATCGAAAAGGTCGCCGAAGCATTGGCTACAGGGAATACCATGATCCTCAAGCCTGCCCCCGATACACCCTGGTACGCGACACGCCTAGGGCGCCTTGTGACCGAAAAGACCGATATCCCGCCAGGGGTGTTCAATGTCGTGACCTCCTTGGATCACCGGGTGGGTGAGGAACTGGTTGTCAATCCGCGCGTCGACATGATTTCGTTTACCGGTTCGACGGTGACTGGGCGCCGGATCATGGAGAAGGGTGCCCCGACGCTGAAGCGCCTCTTTCTTGAGCTTGGGGGGAAGTCGGCGCACATTGTGCTTGACGACGCCGATTTCGAAGCCACCATGCCGTCCGCATCGATGATCTGTTTCCACGCTGGCCAGGTTTGCGCGGCGTACTCCCGCTGGCTCGTGCCCCGGTCCCGGTACGACGAAGCGATAGAACTGATGACCCCTGCCTTTAAGGCCGTCAAGTACGGGGACCCCACGAACTTAGAAACCATTCAGGGGCCACAGATCAGCGCGAAACAACGCGACCGGGTCCTCGACTACATCGAGAAGGGTGTGGGAGAGGGCGCCCGTCTGGTTACGGGAGGTGGGCGGCCTGGCGATTGTTCAAAAGGGTGGTTCGTCGAACCAACACTGTTCGCCGACGTCGAAAACTCGATGACCATCGCGCGCGAAGAGATTTTTGGCCCAGTGCTAGTTGTGATTCCCTTCGACGATGACGACGACGCCGTCTGTATTGCCAATGACAGTGAATATGGCCTCACCGCGGCAGTAACCTCGGGCTCCGATGAACGCGCTGTCGCGGTAGCCGCGCGCCTTCGGACCGGGACTGTGAGCGTGAATGGTGGTGTCTTTTATGGACCCGATGCCCCGTACGGTGGTTTCAAGGCGAGTGGGATCGGCCGGCAAAACGGACTTGAGGGGTTTGAACAATACCTGGAAACGAAAACGACGTCCGGTCCGGAGCGCTAAGTGGCCGCGTCCGAGCCCACTCTCGACTAGAAGGTGGGAGTGACCGGCGCACCCACTCCTGAAATTGCAATCTCCACCTACGCACCCTCAACCTATGCTGCTGCGACTCCCAGCCGCCCGGCAGTAGTCACCTCGTCGGGTCGAATAGTCTCCTACGGCGAGCTCGAGGCTCGCTCGTCCCAGCTGGCGCAGGCCCTCTTCGCCCACGGGCTCCGTGTTGGGGACGGGGTGGCCGTGCTCATGGTCAATGATCACCAGACCCATGAAGTCGCGTGGGGGCTCCAACGTTCCGGTTTGTTTCTGACATTCGTCAATACCAATCTCATCGCGGACGAGGCGGCGTATATCGTTAATGACTGCGGGGCAAGTGTGCTCATCATCTCGTCTGCCTTGGCTTCGCTGGCCGAAGAGCTCTGCGACATGACTCCGGGTATCGAATTGCGACTGGCTATTGGAGACACATGTCCTGCCCGGCATGATTCCTACGACGAATTTGTGCGTCCGCACCCTTCAAGGCCACTGGCCGACGAGCAAGAAGGTTCGTCCATGCTGTACTCGTCGGGCACTACGGGCAGGCCCAAAGGCGTTCGCCGCCCCCTGTCCGGCCGACCTTTTGGTTCGGAACCCTCCCTCGCTCCCCTGCTGGGCGGCATCATGGGATTCGGGGAGGGCGACGTCTACCTGAATCCGGCCCCTCTTTACCACTCTGCCCCGCTGACTTGGTCCATGACGGCCCATCGACTCGGTGGCACCGTGGTCATCATGGAACGGTTCGATGCCGAGACATGCCTGGATCTCATCGCTGAGCACCGAGTAACGCACGCTCAGTTCGTACCGACGATGTTTGTCCGCATGCTCAAGCTCGAGGATCGAGCCCGTGCTTCGCGGGATCTCTCAAGTCTCCAGTCGGTCGTCCACGCCGCAGCACCGTGCGCGCCTGAGGTGAAGCGTCGCATGATCGAGTGGTGGGGTCCGATGATTCACGAGTACTACTCGGGCACCGAAGGAGGCGGCTTGACGTGGATCACCTCCGAGCAGTGGCTGACACATACCGGCTCGGTGGGAGCTGCGCTCTGGGGAGTGATCTATATCTGCGATGACGAGGGCAACCTTCTTCCCGCAGGCAAAGACGGAGTGGTGTGGTTCGACGGGGGTGCGAACACGTTCGTGTATAACAACGACCCCGACAAAACGAAGCAAACATTCAACGAACGAGGGTGGAGCACGATGTGGGACGTCGGCCATCTCGATAATGAAGGGTACCTCTACCTGACCGATCGCAAGCTCTTCATGATCATCTCGGGTGGCGTAAACGTCTATCCCCAGGAGATCGAAGACGTCCTCGTTCTGCATCCAGCCGTGGCTGACGTCGCTGTCTTCGGCATCCCGGACGCCGAAATGGGAGAGCTGGTGAAAGCCGTCGTGCAGCCGGCACCAGGAGCCGTGAAGGGGCCTGAGTTGGCGGAGGAAATCCTGACTTACTGCCGGGCGAAGCTCTCACACTTCAAGTGCCCTCGATCTATCGACTTCATCGATGAAATGCCGCGTGGAGAGAACGGCAAACTCTACAAGCGACAGATGCGGGACTCCTACTGGGTTGACTCCGCGATGACCCGATGATGGTTGAAGTTCGGAGGGCTCCAGGCGTCCCTCTCCTCAGCCTCGATATCGATGGCGCCCTTGAAGTGGGTGATTACGGGCATCCGGCACCCTATTATGATGCCCTACACACACGTGTCCTAGGTCGTGTCATTGGCCGTCGGCTTGTTCGCAAAGGCGGCGACCGAGAACCTGCACCGTCCAGTTGGGTTATCTCACGCGAATGCCGTCAGGGACCAAGGTCAGGGCCAACGATCGAGCACGTGACCAGAGATTGATCAGTTCGGTCCGGGATTGTAGAAGAGGAAGGAAGCAAAGTGGCAGGTTCGAGCACCAAGCCCGCGAGGCTCAATCCCTCAAGTCGAGACAAGGACGCACGCATGCGAGCCATGACCGACGCCGCCGTCACCCTGTTCTCAGAAGAAGGCTACGGAGCAGTTTCGACCCGTCGCATTGCGGAGCGCGCAGGTTGCTCTGAGACTCTCTTGTTCCGCTACTTCGGCGACAAGCGCGGTCTTCTTCTCGCAGTCTGTGACGGTCTCGGGCGACAAGATCGCGCCGAGTCCGACGGACCTGAGCCTCGAAGCGTTCAAGAATTCCTCGAACAGCATTTCCTCGAGGAGATCAGCAACATGAAGCGTTCGGCTCCGTCTCTCAAGGTTGTGATCGCAGCTCTGATCAATGATCCGGAAATGACGACAGACTTTGCACGGAGCCACGAGCACGCCGTCGAGCGTGTGGAGAAGGGTCTTCGCCGATTCCAAGACACGGGAGCCATCGCTCCAAGCGTCGACATCAAGTCTCTCGCCGCAGGAATCGAGCAACTCGGATTCGCTGTCGCATTCTTTCTTCAGATCATATTTGAACTGCCACAGAAGGAACTCTTGGCCATTGCAAGTTCGGCCGCGTCGGCTCTAAGCATGGGTCTTCAGCCAGGAGTGGCACAGCCGCTGCTCGAGCCCAGTCGTCGGAAGGCGGTGGCTGAGGTCCTCGGCGCCCGGGAGAGCCTGGATAATCTCCTGGAGGTGCTCCAAGACGCTGAGTTCGCGGGACATGCGAACGGTCGAAAGGGAGCTCGACGTTCAAAGGCGTAGCCGCAGGGCCCATAGGGTTGTAGGGCCAAACTCCTGCAACGCTCATCGTGGAGCAGATTCGGATTCGTCTTAAGAGTGGCGTCGCCGCCTCCGGTCACCCGGATATTGGTGGCGCCGACACATGCGGGAATAGTTCATGAAATGTGCCGATCGTGATTCGTTGCTGAAGTTCGGCGTCGACGTTGTCAAAGAGTTCGTGCAGCGTATCTTGTGTGTGTCCGAAGGTTCCTTCCATATGGGGGTAATCCGAACCCCACATCACATTGCGGTATCCACATATGGCTGCGTCCACCGCTGACACGTCGTGTTGAAATGTTGCGTATACCTGGCTGTAAAGGATCTCTTTGGGTGACCTCGATAGCTTCGGAGTGACCATGAACTCGTGTTGCCGGAAGCCCTCGTTCATCCGATCACCCAGGAATGGCACCCAGCTGGCTCCGGCTTCAGAAAGTAGAATCCTCAGATTCGGGTGCCGATCAAGAACGCCGCTAGCGATGAGCTTGGTCGTGAAGCGCTGGGGACCGTAGGTGGTCTCCACGTAATTGTAGACAGCCTTACCGGGTCCTTTGCCTAGGAGCTTTGTACCACTCTGCTCGCTTCCCAGATGCACCGTGATAACCAGACCGATTTCTTCGATGAGGGACCATAGGGGCTCCCATACCTCAGAGTTCCAGTCTTCGGCGCCTTTTGTCGGATCACAGGGCAAGAACACGCAATGGAACCCGATCTCCGCTACGTGTCTGACCTCGTCCATGGCATCCTCAACTGTCATGAGGGGGATAGTTGGCGCCACAACCCATCGGTCAGGGGCAAAGTTCTGAACCTCAGAAAGTCTCCATTCATTCACCGCACGAAACGCCACCTTGATCAGTTGCGGATCCGTGACCAAATAGTCCCAGATTCCAACCGAGGGATAGATCACTTCTCCCCAAATCCCTTCACCATCCAAATCGGTGAGTCGGGCCTTTACGTCCCGAGAACCGGGAGGTCGATGCGAAAGGTCATTCAACGTCCCCTCGAGTTGTTCGCCACGGACGTTGGCGGAGAGCTTCTTGTTGACCGACCTTGGAAGCTGGCGAGAGAAGCTTTCCCCGTCGACATAGACAATTTCCTCATTCTCGCTGACTTTCTCGGTGCGAGGCATACGATCGGCCAGATCCTTGGGGAGGATGTCGTACCAGAGGTTCTCCGGCTCGAGGATATGGGAATCCCCCGAGTTCACCCAGATCTTTCTCTTTGACTCGGTCTTCGGGATTAGCGTCGTTGTCATCGTTTCGACCTCCTTTTCTCACCGTCGCCGGCTCTATCAGGCGCTCCATGCGGTCGATTGGGCGATCCGGCGCTCACGCTGAGGGCGAACTCCATTGTAACAAGCATTGTCTAGTGAGTCACAACTTCATGCCGCTTCGCGGTCTAAGGACACTCAACTTGTCGGTGAGGCCACGGCCACAGGAACGTCGTGAGGCCTGGCTATTGTCTAGGCATGCATGACTCCCTGTTGATTACAACTTGACAATTCTGGGAACGATCACTATCTTCGAATTACGGCCACCTAGGACGAGCGGCAGGGGGGCGACGCGACCGCAGCTTTAAGGCACAAGTTCCCTCGGGTTCATACGTAATCCAGACCCGCCAATCGACCGCTCGCGCCGCCCTAGAGAGGAAAGAAATGCCGGACAGCAACGTCAAGGATGTGCTTGAGAGGTTCCCCAACTCCTGGATCGATCGCGACAACTTTGCAATGTTCGAGGGTTTCCTCGAGAAACGACTGCTCATAAACCAATGCCAGGACTGCTCGCAGTATTTTCAGCCGCCCTGGCCTTCATGTCCCCACTGTTGGTCGGACAATGTAAAGCCCACGGAAGTCAGTGGCCGCGGCATTCTCCACACGTTTGTCATCCTCCACGCTGGGGGTTTAGCGGGTGTCGACTATATGAAGGGTTATCCGCTCATCGTGGTCCAACTTGAGGAGCAGGATGGGCTGCGAGTCACCGGGACAATGGTCAATTGCACCAATGAGGACCTCCGAATTGGGATGCCGGTCACGCTTGATTGGATTGAGCGAGAGGGCCATCCGGTCCCCGCCTTTCAGCCGGCGGAGGAAACGGGAGTTTAAGAATGGATGAATCGCGACACAGCCGTCAAGAACGGCAGAGGAGGCATTGTGAGTCCAAGGTTTCCCGCACGGGACCAGGTCGCAATAGTCGGCGTAGGCACGACCCCGTTCAGTAGGGACGCAGGGAAGAGCGATGTCGCATTGGCTGTCGAGGCGTCAAAGAACGCAATACGCGACGCCGGGTTGACGAAGAATGACATCGACGGAGTCTCGGCGACGATGCTTGGGGTTCAGCACGTTCAGGCTGCACTCGGCATCGAGAAGCTGACCTATTTCGTCAATGCGTTCCCGACCTTCGCCCAACAGGTCGTGAACGCGATGAACGCGGTGTTTTCGGGGGTCTGTGAAACGGTTCTCTGCTATCACACATTTGCCGTTTCGCCCGGCAACTCTCGCGCAGCGGCTGCGGATCCGTTCCGCCTCCGCTCGGCCGGCGGGGCCGGGGGGCGTCCACCGAGCCCCTGGCCCGACAGCCTTGCTTTTGCACCTTCGTACGCAGCGTGGGCTAATCGGTATTTCAACCAGTATGGAGCGAAGCGCGAGTACCTCGGAATGGTTGCCATCAACAGTCGGACGAACGCCATGCGGAACGAACACGCCATTCTTCGGGCACCGCTAACGATGGAGGACTATTTCGAGGCGCGGATGGTGCGCGGGCCTCTATTCGGTGTTTTCGATATGGATTACCCGGTAGACGGTGCCGATGCGTTGGTTATCACGACAGCCGAACGGGCGAAGGACCTCCCCAACAAGCCCGTACTTATCCACTCTGCCGTCCTTGGTCAAACGAACCACACAGTGGAAGAGATGCTCCCTGATCTCGAACACTCCGCGCATCAGGTGGTCATGGATGCTCTCTGGGAGAGAAGTGAGTTGACGCTTCCGGACATCGATCTCTTCCAGCCGTACGACGGGTTCTCCTTCATCTGCCTCAAATGGTTTGAGAGCGTTGGTTATTGCGGGGTCGGGGAAGCGGGTCCATTTCTTGAGGACAACTGGGACAAGGAGGAGAACCGAATCCTCATCGGCGGCCGCGTTCCCGCCAATACGCATGGCGGCAGCCTGTCTGATGGGGGTACGCAGGGGAGCGGTCACATTCGCGAGGCTGTTCTCCAGCTGCAGAACAAGGCGGGCAACCACCAGCATCCAGGAGTGAAGACAGCGCTTTTGGGAGTTGGCGGTTTCTTCCCCTACAGCGGCGGCTTGATCTTGCGAAGCGAGTGAGAACCATTCCACACTGGCCGAAACATGGTGAACTGCGGTGCTCCGTTGGTAGTCAGAGAGTGGGGTTCTGATCGTGGCCGGGCCGCTCGAGGGGATCCGTGTCGTGGACTGTACGCGCGGAATCGCCGGAACACGGATGACGTGGTTGATGGCCGATTATGGGGCGGATGTCATCTGGATTGAGCCCCCGGGTGGCGATCCTTGGCGCGATGAACTCGCCGTCCCGTATTCGGTATACAACCGCAATAAACGCAGTGTTGAACTCGATCTTCGTGATCCGTCTGGACGCAACGCACTTCTCAAACTGCTGGAGACGGCTGAAGTGTTCGTCGAATCGTGGCGACCCGGCATTGCCGAACGGCTCGGCCTCGACTACGAAACCGTCCACGAACGGCTGCCCCGTCTCGTCTACTGCTCGATTTCTGGTTTCGGTCCTGGTTCACCGCACGGCGATCTGCCCGGCTACACCGCCCTGGTTCATGCCGGCGTGGGGATGGCGGAAGCGCAGTCCGGTCATCGGGAGGGTCCGGTATTTCTTGGACTTCCCCAGGCCTGTAATGGCGCAGCGTACATGGCGCTCATCGGCGTTCTTGCCGCTCTTTATCGCCGCGAGGATGACGGGTGGGGACGCCGCGTCGAGACTTCGCTGATGGACGGAGTTATGGCTTACATGGCTCAGGCATGGGGTTATGGGGAGCTCTCAGCGCCGGCGGCGGCTACTGCGCCGTTTGGTGCGTCGCGGTTCGTTACGAGGACGTTTCTCTGCGCCGACGAGGAATGGCTGGGTCTGAGCACTTTCGGACGCGGCGCGTTCGACCGTCTCATGACGTTGCTGGGGATCGACGATCGTGTCCCCCCGATGGACGATAAGAACGTGATGGTTCCACTTTCGCCCGAAGAGGCGGAAATTGTCTTCAACGAGATTCCCGAGATCTTCTTGACTCAACCGCGAGAGGTATGGATTGAGCGCTTGCTTAAGGCCGACATCGCAGCCATACCGGCATTGCGAATTTGGAGAAGTATTCGACGAGCCTCAGACTGTGCACAACGTGATGGTCACGGAGCTTGTTGATCCAGTGTTCGGTCGAATCGAACAGGTAGCGCCCCCGATAAGGTTTGCGTCGACGCCGGGGCTGGTAAGGCATCCGGCACCCACCCCAGGTCAGCACACCGCCGAGGTATTGGGGGCCCTGCTGCCCGGCGATACGGGGCGGACGGTGCGCCCGCCTGGCGATCCGGACGACCGGCCGTTGCTCGATGGCGTCAAGGTTCTTGATCTCGGCCATTGGTATGCCGGTCCCTTTTCGTCGCGCCTTCTCGCAGACCTTGGGGCGGACGTGATCAAGCTGGAACCCCCGCTTGGAGACGGGATGCGCGGTTTCGATCGGGCGTTCGCTGCTGCACAGGCCGGAAAGAGGGCCATTGCGGTGGACCTTAAAGATCCGCAGCTCGCGAGACTGCGCCACAGGCTCCTTGAATGGGCCGACATCGTGCACCACAACCTCAGAGAGGGTGTCACCGAACGCCTTGGCCTTGGCTACGAGCAGGTCAGAGAAGTCAATCCCGACGTTATCTTCCTGGGCGCTCCGGGATGGGGCTCGAGCGGTCCGGAGAAACTCCGTCAGAGCTTCGCTCCGCTTATGTCGGGATACGTCGGTGCGGCATACGAGCTAGGAGGACTGCACAATCCTCCGACGTATCCAGCAGCAAACGAGGATTCTGGGGCTGGCATGCTCGGCGGGGTGGCACTGATTATGGCGCTTCTGAATCGCAGACGTACGAACGTTGGACAGTATGTCGAGCTCCCACAACTCAACTCGACGATCTCCGACGTGGCTCACATCGTACGTCGGCCCGAGGGATCGGTGTTAGGCGGATTGGGCCTCGATCCGCTG
The DNA here is from genome assembly GCA_963737745.1 of uncultured Acidimicrobiaceae bacterium. Lineage (GTDB taxonomy): Bacteria > Actinomycetota > Acidimicrobiia > Acidimicrobiales > RAAP-2 > Bog-473. The sequence goes on from CAVTTR010000002.1 coordinate 57,323, forward strand.
CAGCTTGGCCCAGGACCTCTCGAGCGCCTGTACCAGACTTCAGACGGCTGGATTTGCCTCGTCGCGCTCACGGACGACGAGGTCCGAGGACTTAGCAAGGTGATGAACGTAGATCTATTGGCCGATGACCGCTTCCGGACGCGGAAACTTCGTGCTGGAGCTTACGACTTGGAGCGATTGCTCATCGAGTTCTTCGCCGGTCAGAAGACAGCGAAGGTGTTGGAGGAGCTTCGCGCCAATGGCGCGCCTGCGGTAGGGCTGCTTGCGAACGCCAATCGGGAATTGATGGACGACCCTGAGAACCGCCGGATTGGAAGGGTCGGCGAAATCGACCATCCAAGGTTCGGGCGGGTCCGGGAGGTCGCCGTGCCGTACCGAGTGTCCGGCACGAACTTCCCGGCGCATCGTCGTGCGCCCGAGTTGGGAGAGCATACAGACGAGCTCCTTCTGTGGGCCGGTTACTCCCAGGAAGAGATCGACGAGCTTCGGAGCCACAACGCGATTCGCTGAATCATGTCCTCGGTCTGCTTAATCGTGGCGTTACTTGAGATGCAGGTCATGGCGACTAGACCAATGCTGAACAGGGTTGAGATACGATCGGCTCATGACGGTTCGGATCGGACTCGTTGGTGACACGCACATTCCGTCCGCCGGCGCCGATCTCCCCCCGGTGGCTTACGACATACTGGCGGAGAGCGACCGCATCCTTCACTGCGGTGATCTTCACACCATCGACGTGTTGAATCGCCTTGACCAAGTCGCACCCACCCTTGTGAGTCGCGGAAACGGTGATCAGGCGCGACTTCGACCGCCGGGCGTCCCGGACGACCCTCGAATCTCGGAGAACATCATCATCCATGTCGAGGGCGTGACAATCGGGCTCACTCACGACCTGGAGCATGCCGAGATCCGCACCGAAGAGGAAGTGGCCGCATTGCTCGAGAAGCACTTCGGGCAAAGGGTTGACATTGCCGTTTCGGGGCATTCTCACGTCCCACTTGTTTGGGGCCTCTCCGACGGCACTGCTCTCGTCAATCCGGGGAGTCCTACCCTGCCCTACGGGTACCGGGGGCTCGTGGGTACCCTAGGCATAATTGATGTCGATAACGAACGGTTTGAGATCACGATTCTCGACCTGGCAACAAATGAATCTCAGTTACACATGGTCGGACCGGCGTCACACCCCTTGACTCGTGGCCCGCGACCACTCGGGGGATATTGAGCGGTCGAGTAGCTGTCTGTCGACGGGCGGGGAGGAGCCTTTAGGTGGCAATCGAAGATGAATACATCGCAACTCTTGTCACGCCTGAGATCGTCGCTTCGAAGGGAGTCTGGGGCCCCGAAAGTGTGTCGTATCCCGTCTCGTTGTCGGACATTCGCAAATGGGCTATCGCCATCTATTGGCCCGATGTGCCGCCAAGGCTGTTCTGGGATGAGGAGTATGCGGCAACGACTCGATGGGGGGGAATAGTGGCTCCAGAAGAGTTCAACCCATTCGCGTGGCCGATTCGAACAACGCCGCCGTCATTCGCCGGAGCATTGCCCGGGAAGACACGTCAAAAGGGGGAGAACGTATTGAATGGGGGACAGATAGACACCTTCTCAACGCGCATCCGGCCCGGTGACGTGATTACAGAACGGACCCGCCTGGTCGACTGGGATGAAAAAAAGGGACGGCTCGGGCTTATGCTGTTTCTGCGCCATGAAACAGAGTGGCACAATCAAGCAGAAGAGCTCGTGAAACGACGGATAGCCACAGCTATCTGGTACTGAGGTGGCAACGATGACAACGAATCTGTTCTTCGAGGACGTCGAAGTGGGAGCCGAGGGTCCGCCATTTGCGCGCAAGACGGATGTTCTGAACTGGAATCTCTTTGCGGCGGTCAACGACGAGTTCATCTACGTCCACATGGACGACGATGCTGGTAAGGCGGCGGGACAAATGGGCGCATTCGGCATGGGAAACCTGAGGTGGTCCTATGTCTTCAATGCGATCAGAAGTTGGTTCGGAGACGAAGCAGAAATCAGAGAGGTAGGCCTTCAATTCAGAGCTATCAATAACAAGAACGATGTGTTGAGTACCTATTTGAGAGTTGTCGAGAAGCTGCGTCAGAGTAGCGGGAACCTCCTTCGACTCGAAGTGAACGTGATCAACCAGGAGGGGGAGCGAACCGCTCCCGGTCATGCGTTGGTGGCGTTGCCGACGAGGGGCGACGAGGCGACCGAATAGGCCGAGCGTGGCATGCCAAAGCTTCAATCGGTGTGGCAAGAATCACAGTCTGCCCGGATCTTCGAACTCCGGTAATGAAGTCGAGGGCGGGAACTGGGACCGCTGCGACTGGTCCAAGCTCGCTACTCAATTGTGAGTGGCACCCACTCGAAGGTCGTTCCGGTCTCGGTAGCGAAGTTGACCACGACCACGCCGGGTTGACCCTTAAGGGAGCTGGCGGTGGCACCCGGGTACACAGCCGGAACTGGGTACTCCTGCAGAACCCGGTGCCCATGGAGGTGCCCGAGCGCGATGTAATCCCATTCCACCGCGGCGAGCTCGGAAGGAGTGATGGGGGACCCGTGGTGGGTCGGGTTGTCATTCGGCAGGACCAGACCGTGGCCGGCGACGATTCCCCACTTCGCGTTCGGCTTTGGGGGGATTCCCGCCAGAGGCCTGAACGCGGGTTCATGCTCAATCAGGGCTCGGCCCCAGACAACCAAATCTGTGCCGGGCACAGTGACCATTGAGCCAGCGGGATCATCAAGCAGTTCGACACGCGCGCATCGTTGCATGCTGTCAAAGCGGTAGTGCACCGATGTGTCGTGTAGGGCGTCGTGATTGCCGACGAGCAGGATGACAGGTCGCTCCGCCCTATCGAGCTGTTTTGCTGTCCATGCGAGTAGTTCCTCGGGCACCCGGGCGTGGTCGAACAGGTCGCCCACTATGAGGACGGCGTCAACTGCTGCATCGATGGCAAAGTCGATCGCCCGGGCGAACCTGCGCTCCTCGTAGCCGTTCTCACCCGCGGTCCCAGTTCCCAGGTGGACATCCGCGGTATGCACGATTGTGGCGGGACGCATCACAACACCATACTCAAGGCCCGGACGGAAACGGCGCGAGTTCGACGAGGTTGCGGCGGTTGAAGAGACCACGGTGCCGCGATGATCATTTCCTGGCTTTCAACGACAAGGAACTCCTCAAGAACAGGGCTGATCCTTGAATCTCGAGCCAGCCAGGGCGATGGGATGAGCGCAAATGACATATGCGTCGGCGGCGCGTGATTGCGCTTCATCCCCTCGGTTCGCGCTAATCCCGGGTCACTGTTGCGCCGGATACGTGATGCCGAAGTGCCCGTCGCGCCAGTCCACAGCAGCTCTCAGTCCGCTCTCTTGGGAGATCCTCCAGAACTCGAGGCTCTCAGCGTTGGCCCCCCGCCCACCCGAGGCGGCGTGGACGTCCTGGCTCCAGGCCATCCCGGTCTTAAAGCCCATGAGCTCCATCTGACGGTTTATGGTGCGCTTTTGCATCATGAGGAGCACCGGGTCAGTCAGGGCGATGCGGTGGGCCAACTTCTCGGTCTCTTCTTCGAGCTTGTCGGCCGGGAAGACGGCGGAGGCCCAGCCCCAGTCATAGGCCTGCTTGCCGTCCATTGGGTCTCCGGTGAACAAGTAGTACTTGGCTCGGGTGGCGCCCATCAGCCAGATCTCGTACTGGAAGCCCTCGATGGTGAGGTTCCGAGCGACCGGGAAGCCAATCTGCGCGTCCTCGGCCACGATGCGCATGTCGGAGAACCCAGCCAGGTGCGTCGCCCCGGCCAAGCAGTAGCCGTGGATCTGGGCGATGACCGGTTTTTGGAGGTCGAAGATTCGGAAGTAGAGCTCGCGGGAGAAGAACTCGTACTTGTAGAAGGAGGGCCCATCTTTGTCATGGCTGATGTAGATACCGCCGGGCGGGTCGCCAACATCGGCGTAGCCAATGTTGGCTCGAGGGTCGTCGGGATTGGGGTTGTCGTCGCGCGCCTTTCCCGGCGTGAGGTCGTAACCAGAGGAGAAGGCTGGCCCTGCCCCCTTGATGATGATGACCCGGATGTCGTCGTCCATCTGCATCTCTTGGAGGCCCATCGACAGCTCGATGATCCGCCGGTAGCTGAGTGGGTTCCGCTTTTCGGGGGTGTTCAAGATCAGCCGGCCGATAGGACCATCCTTCTCGTAGATGATCTCCTCGAAGTCATCGGTGGGGATCCGTTCCTCGTAGCGGTAAGAGGGTATTCCCTGTTTCTTCTTTGGCATTGTGTCTCCTTTTGAGGGGTGAGTCGAACGGACGATGACGCTGGTTACGAGAGGAGCGGGTCTCGCGGCAGACCCAGGATGCGCTCGCCGATCTGGTTTCGCTTGATCTCCGAGGTGCCTCCGCCGATCGACCAAACCCGAACACCCAGAATCGTGGTGGAGGTGTTTGCGTCGTGATCTTCCAGGTAGGCGAGCTCGGGACCTGCAAGGGAAGCCAGCGCATGCGATGCGTCCAACATCGACTCGGTGAAGGCCAACTTGGTGATTGCTGCCTCCGGCCCCGGGCCGCTACCCGACACCACGCGATAGATGCTGCGCAGGTTGACCACTTCGTTAGCCTGGGCGCCGGCGATGCACCTGCCCACTCGGGCGCTGCCACCCTGAAGACGCTCGGGGTGGGCGTCGAGCGCGTCGATCAGTTCCATCACTGGGACGCCCACCGAGGTGCCAGCACCAACGCTGATGCTCTCGTTGCCGAGTGTTGCTCGAGCGACGGTCCATCCACCGCCGACCGCGCCCACGACATTCTCGTCCGGTACGAACACGTCGGTCAGGAACACCTCGTTGAAGCCAGCGCTTCCCGTGAGCTGGCGGAGCGGTCGGATGTCGACACCGGGATCCTGCATGTCCACGACCATCATTGTGACCCCGGCGTGCTTCGGAGCGTCCGGATCGGTACGGACCGTTGCCAGACCGAAGTTGGCCTCCTTGGCGCTGCTCGTCCACACCTTCTGGCCGTTGACGCGCCATCCGCCATCGACCTTCGTGCCTCGGGTTTTGATGCCGGCGGCATCCGAGCCAGCATCGGGCTCACTAAAGAGCTGGCACCACTCGAGTTCACCCTCCAACATCGGCCCTACCCACCGAGAGATCTGCTCTTCCGAGCCCTGTTGGATCAGTGTGAACGTCACATAGCTGGTGATCGGCGGGTATTCGGGTCTGGAGATACCAGAGGCAGCGAATTCCTGTTCGATGACTAGCTGTTCTATGGCCTTCGCATCACGGCCCCAGGGCTTCGGCCAGTGGGGCATCGCGTAGCCCTCCTCCAGCATTGCGGCCCTACGACCCTTGTCGTCGAGCGCCTTCGCCCGTTCCGCGAACGCGCGCACTTCGATGCGGACTGCCTCGGCCTCGGGTGGCAGCTCAACGGACCGGGTGCGCTTCACGCCTCGGCGAGTGAGGTCCGTCACACTCTGTGAAGCCTCGACTTCGCTGACAACGGCCGCCATAGCCAGGGCCCGCCGGAAGTAGAGATGAGCGTTGTCCTCCCAGGTATAGCCAATGCCTCCGTGGACCTGAATGTTCATTTCGGAGTTGTTCGCAGCCGCAGGAATGGCCATCGATGCCGCGATTGCCGCTGCAACCGAAAGTTGATCGCCTCCCGCCTCGACGGCTCGTGCCGCATCCCAGGCAGCACCTACGGCGAGCTCCGTTGCCAGCGCCATGTTGGCACAGTGGTGCTTGATTGCCTGGAACACTCCGATGGGCCGCCCGAACTGGTGACGGACCTTTGCGTATGCGGCGGCAATCTCAGTGCATTCGGCCGCCAACCCCGTCGCTTCGGCCGAAAACACGACTCGCGCGAGGTCGATCAAGAGGCGCCCTGCCCCCTCGATACGCTCGCCTGCTGCTCCGGATAGGTGCATGCGTGATGCTCGCCTGGACGGGTCCATATTGGGGGGGGTCGAAAGCTCAACGCCGGCAGAAGACGACTCGATGACGATCACGTCGTCGCCTGCGGGTAGGAGGATGAGATCGCTGATGCCGCCGCTTACGACGGCTGGGGCGGATCCGCTCCACCGGTCGCCGCCTTCACAGACGAGATCCGCGGTCAGTCCGACGGCTCCAACGATCGAGCCATTGGCCAGTCCGGGAAGATATTTCTGCTTTATATCCTCGCTTCCCGCTGCTGCGATGGTGGCGCTTACGACCAGCGTGGGCACCATGGGTCCGGGCAATACCGCTCGTCCGACCTGTTCTACGACGACGGCCAATTCCGGGAACCCGAAGCCAGAACCGCCGTACGCTTCGGGGAGGTGCAAACCCAGCCATCCCATTTCGGCGATGTCCGGCCAAAATGAAGGTAGCGACTCGGTCTCTTCTTCCAAGAGTTGCCGGTTGGCGCCAAGAGCATCGTGCTTGGCGAGGAAGGCGCTGACAGTTTCGGCTAACGCCTGGTGCTCTTCGGAAATGCCAATAGACATTGAACCTTCCTTTGTTGCCGTAGACTTAACATAGTGTGCACCAATGCTTCGCTACACGCCAATTTTTGGGCTTTCGCTGAGGTGCTTGGTCGGAGTCTTCATGAATCATCCAGAGGGGTGTGTGGCGGCGTACGGGTGACGGGCTGACGAACGCCGCCGTTGGGGTCAGCTGCAAATTGGGATTCAGGCGCGCAGAGGTTCGGAGCTGCGGGATTGGGCCTCGACGAGCCCGAGGCAAATGTCTCGGCTTACCCGTCCGAATGCGAATGTTTCATCAAAAAGCATTGCGCCGAAGGGATCATTCAGCGGTGGTTCTCAAGCGGTATTTTTCAAGAGGGAGACTCCGCAGACTAACGGTCAACTCAAGCACGCACGCTTCATGCCCGGAGCCCGCCGAAAGAGGGTGGTACGAACACGTCGTCGTGCGATCGACCAATGCTCCTACAGTGATGCAGATGTATCTCAACACATTTGCCCAGTCGTCGGAGCCATTGGACATGACAGCGACCGACGAATATAGAAGCCTTCTACAGAGCGCAGCTGATCTCGGCATTCCGCACTCCGGAGATATCCGCTATCGGTCCCGGCAGACAGTCATCAGAGGTCTACGATTCCATTTTCTTGAGTGGGGGGATCCGGATGCGCCACCCGTTGTGCTCCTCCACGGTGGCAACCAGTCGGCCCATTCTTGGGACCTGGTGGCTCTGCATCTCGCAGACCGTTACCACGTTCTGGCATTGGACCAACGAGGTCACGGGGACTCCGAGTGGGCACGAGACCAGGACTACTCAATGGAGACCCGTGCCCTCGACGCCCTTGGTCTCATCTCTAACGAGCAACTTACATCGCCTGTTGTCGTCGGTCACTCCATGGGGGGGTTCGTGACGATGACGATGGCACTTGCGGATCCACTCATTGCGAAAGGACTCGTACTGGTCGACGTCGGACCAGAACTAAATCAACGAGGCGTTGAGGTGATTCGAGACTTCGTGACCCATAACGTCGAATTCGATGATCTCGACCAGTTCTTAGATGCGGTGACGCGATATGACCGCTTTCGTTCGCGCGAGCACATCGCCCGAACGCTCAAATACAACTTGCTCCAACGGGTGGATGGAAAGTTCGTGAGCAAGGTCGACGGGCGCCGTCTTCCTGGACTCTCAACTATGCCGAAATCTCCCACGCTTGACGACTTCGATGTGTTGAGTCAGCCCGTCTTGGTAGTGAGGGGTGGCGAGTCCGATGTCTTAGACGCCGATTCGGCCGACCGATTCGTTGCGGCGCTCCCGGACGGGAGACTCGTGACGGTTCCGAATACAGGTCACAATGTTCACTCGGGAAACACCTCCGGCTTTCTTGAGGCTATCGGGCCATTCCTAGCCCAGCTTGTGTAGGAACACTACTGGCCGTCCGCGGTCGCTTTTGGACGAAGTCGACGAAGTATCGGAGCCAGAGGGCGACTGCGGGGCGCCCCCTACGCCGAACGCATTAGGGTGCGCCCCGTGGACCTGCCCACTGAGGTGGCAATCGTCAGCAATCGATGGAAGCTCGACGGATGGTCGGAGCCTCCGAATCAGTCGATGGTTGGCACACCGGATCGCCACACTCGATCCATCCGCCGGACGGCGCACATAAATGTTACGTGGCCGAGGGGTGACGGTATGCCAATGCGTCTCAGCGGCCGTGGGCGCGATCTCCTGACCCCCGCCAGCGGTGATCCGCGGCCTATCGCGCTTCACGAAATGACGATGGAGGTCGAAGACCAGAAAATTACGTCATTCGACGTGCGACCGCACCGGGAGGCAATCGGCGCCCTGATCGGAGCTAACAGCTCCAGGCAATTCCGTGCATTGGTTGACAACGTCTTGCCACATGACAAAGAGGCTGGAACGCCTTTGTACTTCATGTTGGATGACGTGGCCATTGTCAGCCGCATCGGCGGTATGGCGTGGTCGCAACATCGACTACCCGTCGTGTCCCAAGAGGCCGAGGACTCGAAGCAGCTCAATGCCGTCCGAGATCGGATCCGTCGCGGCCCGACACTCTGTTCTGGCCTACGAACCGGTGGCTACAACGACATCAGTTTCGACGAGGGGATTGCATGGCCGCACTATTTTCGGATCGCCGGCGACCTGGACTATCCCGGGGATCCATGGGCGTGGCACGAACTCGACGTGCCGCCGCAGGTGTGTTTTCGACGTCGGCGACGGATAGACGTTTGGCCGAACCCCTCCTCCGACTCCATCGAGGTTGACGCGCACTACAGGGACAGCGTGTGGGGCGACAAACACACGGAGCTGTCGCTGCACGAGTACTCGCTGCAGGTTTCGATTGACCGGGGATCTCATGCATTGCTCTCATTGACTGTTACACCCCGGGTGCTTCCATTTCCCGAGTGCCCGTCGGCCGCCGAACATGCCACGAATCTGGTCGGTATGAACGTTGAAGATTTCCGGACCACCGTCGTCGATAGGTTACGTGGGCTCGAGTGCTGTACCCACTTGAACGATATGCTCCGCGGCCTCGCGGAGGTGCCAGCCCTTGTGCGGATGCTCTGAACGTCCCGCTCAAGCAGGGATGGAGCGGAACTCGAGCCGTCGCCTCAGCGGTGATCTGACTACTGCGGCAGCCTCCGGCGAGAGGGTTCGAAAATCGTCCGTGTATTCCCTTCGGTTCGACTTGAAAGTTGGTGCAGCGATCGAGTGCCCTTCGGGAGCTGGGACAACGAAGGGCAGCACTGAGTTTGCACTGAGTTTGCACCGTCCCCTTGTCGGCCATAACGACTCACGATGAGCGCGTCAATGCGTGAGGGGCTCCTTGAAGACTCCGTAGGCCAGACCCAAGCGCCGCCGGGATGCCACCGAGGGCGCTGGAGCGGCACGGCAGCTGGAGGTCGACCCTCCGGCACCGACACGGTGTCCCGTGCCGAAGTCCTCGATGCCCGTCGCACGCCAGCCGCGAAATAGTTCCTTTGTTTACCTTTACTGGAGATCTAGTTGATACCAAGCTGACAAGTTGCTACGGTACGGAGTCGAGAAGAGGGGGGCCGAGGGTTCCCAACTAATAGGGGGGTCCATCGTTGTCTGGAGGAAGGTTTGTGCGAGGAGCACTGGCACTTCTCACGGTTCTACTGGGATTGGGCGCGACAACCGCTCTGTCGACCGAGGGCGCTTCGGCGGCGCCCGCACCGATCAAGGTTGGGGTCATCTGTAGCTGCAGCGGTGGGGCCGGAGAAGCGTTGACTTTGGTTACCAACAGCTATCTCGCCTGGGTGAAGGCAACCAACGCCTCAGGGGGGATCGAAGGCCACCATATCGATCTCATTAACGAAAATGATCAGTCAAATTCTGGACTCGGCGTCACCGAGGCCCATGCGCTCGTATCCGATGGGGTGGTGGCGGTTGAAATCTCGTCACTGGTTCAGCAGGCGCTTATCCCAGTATTTGCATCCGCGGGCATCCCGGTAGTTGGTGAATCGTTCGGTATTCCGGGCTTGCCTCAGAACACCGATGTCTTCGATCCTACGGACACACTGAGTACCACTGTTGCAAATGCGTCCGAGATCTCAGTGATCAAGGCGGCCGGGGTGCACAAGCTGGCAGACCTCTATGAGGCGCAAACCGGAAGTGCGAACGTTTCGGCCCTCCAAGCACTCGTCGCGAAGACGCCAGGACTAAAGCTGGTCTACACGGTGGCTACGTCCTTGACCCAGACCAACTACGAGCCCGAATGCCTTGCTGCGAAGGAGGCCGGCGCCACTGGACTCATAGTGGGAACCGGCAGCCCGGCCAACATCGAGGCGACAGCGTCGTCTTGCAGTCTTGAGGGTTATCACCCCGCCTTATTCGCCGGCACCGCGAACTGGGGCCCCTACCCGGCGATGGCGAAGAACACGTGGATGACAGGTGGGACAGTGCCGTACTTCTACACCAAGAACCCTGGGGTGAGCTCTTTTCACACTGTCCTGAACAAGTACTACCCGGGCCAGTTCAACAATTCGACCTTTGATCCCGGCAACTCTTTGGGCATATACGCCGGAGGGCTCCTACTGCACGACGCGCTCGTGGCAGGGCATCTCACCGCCAGTACGAAACCCACGGCAGCGCTCGTGCTCAAGGGACTGTATTCGCTCAAGGGAGACACGCTCGGAGGCCTCGCGCCACCGGTCACCTTCAAGAAGGGCACCGATCACGCGGTCAACTGCTGGTACGAAAGCCGCTGGCTTAACGGAAAACCAACACTGGTCAACAACGGTAAGGCAGTGTGCACCTCAGGCACCGCATAGGACTTCAACGTTTCGTCGGCAGACAGCGTTTCATTAGCAGACATCGTTCATCACCCCTCAAAAGGAGACACAATGCCAAAGAAGAAACAGGGAATACCGTCTTACCGTTACGAGGAACGGATCCCCACCGATGACTTCGAGGAGATCATCTACGAGAAGGATGGTCCTATCGGCCGGCTGATCTTGAACACCCCCGAAAAGCGGAACCCACTCAGCTACCGGCGGATCATCGAGCTGTCGATGGGCCTCCAAGAGATGCAGATGGACGACGACATCCGGGTCATCATCATCAAGGGGGCAGGGCCAGCCTTCTCCTCTGGTTACGACCTCACGCCGGGAAAGGCGCGCGACGACAACCCCAATCCCGACGACCCTCGAGCCAACATTGGCTACGCCGATGTTGGCGACCCGCCCGGCGGTATCTACATCAGCCATGACAAAGATGGGCCCTCCTTCTACAAGTACGAGTTCTTCTCCCGCGAGCTCTACTTCCGAATCTTCGACCTCCAAAAACCGGTCATCGCCCAGATCCACGGCTACTGCTTGGCCGGGGCGACGCATTTGGCTGGGTTCTCCGACATGCGCATCGTGGCCGAGGACGCGCAGATTGGCTTCCCGGTCGCGCGGAACCTCACCATCGAGGGCTTCCAGTACGAGATCTGGCTGATGGGCGCCACCCGAGCCAAGTACTACTTGTTCACCGGAGACCCAATGGACGGCAAGCAGGCCTATGACTGGGGCTGGGCCTCCGCCGTCTTCCCGGCCGACAAGCTCGAAGAAGAGACCGAGAAGTTGGCCCACCGCATCGCCCTGACTGACCCGGTGCTCCTCATGATGCAAAAGCGCACCATAAACCGTCAGATGGAGCTCATGGGCTTTAAGACCGGGATGGCTTGGAGCCAGGACGTCCACGCCGCCTCGGGTGGGAGGGGGGCCAACGCTGAGAGCCTCGAGTTCTGGAGGATCTCCCAAGAGAGCGGACTGAGAGCTGCTGTGGACTGGCGCGACGGGCACTTCGGCATCACGTATCCGGCGCAACAGTGAGACCCTGATTGCGGTCTAGGCGGCTCGATACACGATGTGGCCCTTTGCAAGGACACCAAGAGGAGGACGCAGAGGATGGGCCTGATGACCCGATGATGGTTGAAGATTTGACCCTGAGGGCTCCAGGCGCCTCTCTCGTCAGCTTCGATATCGATGGCACGCTTGAGGTGGGTGATCCACCGGGACCGATAACCCTTCTGTTAGTTCGCCGTATTCAGCAACGTGGTCACCGTATAGGAAGTTGCTCGGATCGAACCCTCGCAGAGCAGAGAGAGATTTGGCGCTCTGCCGAGATAGAAGTCGACTTCGTCACACGTAAGCATCAACTCCAAACGCTTCGCGACGAGTTCAATTGCGTGAACTTTGTCCACATCGGCGACACAACTACCGATTCTGAGTACGCGCTAGCCGCTGGCTTCAAGTTCTGGTACGCGGCGGATCTCCCTTTGGCGAATCCTGAGTTAGTGATCTTGCGTGACGACAGGCTCAGAACGAATACCCAGAATGTCACAGCTCTTAGCAGCTCATGTTCGAGTCCGCGGTGACGTACGCCCAACGCTTCGGATCGCCGCCCCGCTCCGATTGGTGCTCGTGGATGGGGCCTAACGGCAACGATCAGCTGACCAGCACGAGCAAAGGTGGTGGTGACTCATGAGCGCGTATCTTCCTTTCGTTGTTGTTGGACTGGTTGTGGGGTCGGTTTACGGTCTGTCCGGTGTGGGTCTGGTGCTCACCTACAAGACGTCAGGCATATTTAATATCGGCTATGGCGCCGTGGCATGTGGAGCCGCCTTTGTGTTCTACGCGCTGGTGGGTGAGCACGGGTGGCCTTGGCCGTGGGCGGCCGTGGTCACATTGGGGCTGTACGCCCCTGTCGCCGGATGCGGTCTTGAACTCGCGGCAAGGACATTGGACGGCGCGAGCGAAACTCTAAAAGTTGTATCAACAGTTGGTTTAATTTTGATAGTGGGCGCCATTGCGTCCTTGTGGTTTCCACTGAACCCGCCGACGTTCCCCCACTTCTTGCCCCAGGAGACGATCAGTCTTCTGAATGTCAATATCACATGGGAACAAGTCATCGTCTTTCTCTTCGCCGTCATTGCGTCGGGAGCGTTGTATTGGTTCTTCAAGTCGGTGCGTACGGGAATCCTCATGAGAGGAATAGTTGACAGTCACGAGTTGATCTCTATGGCCGGGGAGAGCCCCTCGCGCGTGCGGCGCTCGGCATGGATAATCGGTACGGTATTTGCTTCGATTGCGGGGCTGTTCCTGGCGCCGGGATTGCCACTCGATGGAGTGTCATTGACAACGTTGGTCTTCGGCGCCTTTGGTGCGGCGGCTATCGGGTTCTTCAGCAGTTTGCCGATGACATTTGTCGGTGGACTCGCGATCGGTATCGCTGGTTCCTTCATCGACAAGTATGCCGGGACAATATCGTGGCTTGGCGGTCTTCCCCCTAGCCTGCCGTTCATCATTTTGTTCGTCGTATTGATTGTTACCCCCCGGGCTCGACTCGTCAGCCGTCGAGTCGTCCCACAGGTCCGAGCACGCGCCACATACCACGCGCCGATTCGCGTTCGATTCGGGGCGGGAGCCATCGCCATTGCACTTTTAGCGCTAATACCCCTCCTGCAGTCAAATTATGTGGCCCTGTGGTCGAACGCCCTGATCAACATCATCTTGTTCCTGTCATTGGGACTCTTGGTTCGCAACTCGGGCCAGATCTCATTGTGTCAGCTTGCGTTCGCTGCAGTGGGTGCGGCCGCGTTCGGCCACTTCACGACGAGCTTTGGGATGCCGTGGTTGCTTTCATTTGTCCTTGCGGCGCTCGTGGCTGTTCCGGTTGGAGCCATTGTCGCAATACCAGCCGTTCGAGTGTCCGGGGTCTACCTCGCCTTAGCGACTCTCGGATTTGCTCTCCTGATTCAAGGCGTGTTCTACAACACGAACTTCATGTTCGGGGCGTTGTCCTTGGGAGTGGCGGATCCACGGCCGAACGTCTCAATAGGCAGTTGGCACCTTTTCTCTGATAAGGGTTTCTATTACGTGATCTTGCTCGTCACGGTGCTCGTGGTCGCCACAGTGGCTGTCATCACGAGTGGTCGCTTGGGCCGACTTCTCAAGGGCATGTCGGACTCTCAGGTGGCCTTGGAGACGCGGGGGACCACGGCAAGCGTATTGAAAGTGATCGTATTTTGCATCACGGCCGCAATGGCGTCGATGGCAGGCGCGCTTACCGGAATGCTCTACCACTATGGGACCTCCGGCTCGTTCCAGGCGTTCGGTGGACTACAGCTGGTGGTATTGGTCATCCTTATTCAGATCGGTGACCCCTGGTACGCGGTGATCGGTGCCATTCTCACCACCGTTCTGCCTGGATATATCGACGCGGGTGGATTCACGAGCTACTTGAGCGTGCTGTTCGGGGTGAACGCCATCGCGGTGGCGATCAATGTCCGCCTCGCGCCCGGTACTCCATTGAAGGTCCAGGCCTTCTTGGATCGCATCGGTGGCCGACAAGCCCGGCCAGAATCCGACACGCAAGTGATCGAGCCAGTCATGGTCGATACGACTATCGATGTGCCTCTGGCGATTGCCCGTGAAAAATTGGCAAAGCCCGGTTTGGTTGTTGATGACATCTCCGTCTCCTACGGTGGAGTCAGAGCCGTCGACAGCGCCAGCCTTAGGGCTCCCATGGGAAGGATCACCGGCCTGATCGGGCCTAACGGGGCAGGCAAGACCACCCTCTTCAATGCGTGCAGCGGCCTCGTGGTCGCTGCTTCCGGGCGGGTCCAACTCCACAACGTAGACATCACCCGGGGAAGCCCGGCGTACCGCGCCAGACAAGGACTGGGGCGAACGTTCCAGCGACCCGAGCTGTTCAACAGTCTCACTGTCCGTCAAAACGTCGCATTTGGTTGCGAGGCGCCGATGGCGGGAGCCAATCCGCTCACTCAGCTGTTCGACTCCCGAGCTGCTGCGCGCAAGATCTCCCTGGCCACCGACGAAGCGTTGGCGCTGGCAGGGATCTCGGCCATCTCCGACCAGCAAGTGGGACTCCTGTCGATAGGTAAGCGACGCCTGGTCGATCTGGCGATTGCGCTTGCCGGCCCGTTCGACGTCCTTCTCCTCGACGAGCCATCTTCGGGTCTGGACGCCCACGAATCGGAAATGTTCGGGAGCGTCTTGCAAACTGTGGTGGAAAACCGATGGTGTTGGGATCTTGCTGGTGGAGCACGACATGACCCTGGTACGTGAGATCTGTGACCACGTTTATGTTCTCGACTTCGGGTCGATGATTTTCGAGGGGAGCCCTGAGGAGATGCAGGCGTCCGCCACGGTGCGTTCCGCCTATCTCGGTGAGATCTCCTTGGACGAGGTTTACTTGGACGACGAATCCTCGTCGTTACCGGTCGTTGTGCCGGCAGACTCCGGAGACTGACCAATGCTCACACTGCAATCAGTCACGGCCGGCTATGCGGGGTTACCGGTCCTTCGCAATGTTGACTTCACTGTCGGGGAGGGTGAGGTCGTTGCCCTTTTGGGTCCGAACGGAGCTGGGAAGTCCACGCTTCTTCGTACGGCCACGGGCTTCGTAAAGCCGACTTCGGGGTGCGTGGTGTTCGACGGAGGCGAAGTGACCAACGACCAGCCGCACCAGTTCACGAGAAACGGAATCTGCCTCATACCCGAGGGTCGCGGTATATTTCCTTCGCTCACCGTCTCGGAGAATTTGAGGATTATGGCGGGCTCCAAAGGCATGGGAGAAGCGACCGCTGAGGCATTTGCGCTTTTCCCGGCCCTCGCGAGTCGGATGCGTCAGACTGCTGGAAGTCTGTCGGGCGGGGAGCAACAGATGCTCGCCTTGTCGAGGGCGTTCATCACCGACCCCAAGGTGGTTCTTGTCGATGAGGCGTCTCTGGGTCTTGCGCCTCTCGTCGTTGACAAGATTTTCGAAACGTTGGCTCTGCTTCCAGAACGGGGAGTGTCCGTCATCGTCGTTGAACAGTACGTACAGCGAATTATCAAACTCGCCAAGACGGTTTATGTCCTTAACCGTGGCGAAATCGTACATGTGGGTGACGCGAATGAGATTGATCCTGCTGAGATCTATCAGAGGTACCTTGGAGTGGAATAGGGTCCTCTGTTACTGCAGGTACGACGGAACTCCCTGCTTTGATTCGCGAGAACGGTGAGGTGTTCGCGGCGAAGGGCGCCAAATGTTAATCGTAGGCTTAACCGGAGGTATAGGAGCCGGGAAGAGTACGGCTGCCCAGATTTTGGAATCCAAGGGCGCTGTGGTCATCGATGTGGACGCCATCGGGCGGGCGGTACTGAGTCCAGGAGGACGCGCCGAAGCGGCGGTGATTGCGGAATTCGGCTCTTCAGTAATAGGCGCTGACGGAGCGATCGACCGTGCCGTGATCGCCAAGATCGTGTTTGTCGATCAGAGTGCGCTCACTCGGTTGACCGTCATAACCCATAAACACATAGAAGAAGAGCTCGTCGCCACTCTTTCTGGGTTGCCACCCGACAACATAGTCGTATTGGATATGGCCATTCTTGCCGAGAGTGAGCTTGGCCGGAGCGATTCTCGATTTCATTACACCTTCGTCGTGACCGTTGAAGCCCCCCCGGCCCTCCGAGAAGAGCGCGCCGTTGCCCGGGGGTCGGATCGAGAGGATGTGCGCCGACGGATGGCACGACAAGCAACGGAGCAGCAACGAAGGTCGATTGCCGACGCGGTTCTCATAAACGATGGTTCGCCTGAACGTCTGGCCGTTCAGCTCGATGAACTCTGGGATCTCTTGGTCGACCTATCTTTGTCGTGACATTCGGCTAATGGCCGGAGGTACCAAGCGCGAAAATGACGATCCCACGCAGAGTTGTTCTGACCGGAGACGCCGAAGAAAAGACTTGCCTCGGCTCACTTCGCCGGCATGCGGATGCCGCCGTCAACCCGGATCGTCTCCCCATTCACGTACGGGTTGGTGATGCACTCGATGACCATGGAGGCTAACTCATCACCTTCGCCAAGGCGCTTAGGGAACAGGACCGATTCGCCCAGTCGGCTCTTAAACCGTTCGGCGTCTTCACCGCTCCCGTAGATGGGTGTGTCGATCAGGCCAGGGGCGATCGAGTTCACCCGGATGCCCACAGCGGAGAGATCCCGGGCGATGGGGAGGGTCATCCCCACGACGCCGCCCTTGGAGGCCGAGTAGGCGGCCTGACCGATCTGCCCGTCGAAGGCGGCCACTGACGCCATGTTCACGATCACACCTCGGGCGCCATCGGCGTCAAGCGGCTCGGTCCTGGCCATCGCCGAAGCCGATAGGCGGAGCATATTGAACGTCCCGAGCAGGTTGACCTTGATCACGAGGTCGAACGTGGCCTGCGGCATGGGGTCGTTGTTACGGTCTACGGTGCGGCCCGCGGGGGCGAAGCCGGCCGAGTTCACCAGGACTCGCAGCGGTCCCATCTCCGATGCCGCTCTCACCGCCGCCAACCCGTCTTCTTCGCTGGAGACGTCACAACGAACGAACAGCCCTCCAACTTCTGCAGCCGCGGCGCTGCCCCGTTCCTCCTGGAGGTCGGCGATCACGACCCTGGCACCGAGTTCTTTGAGCTGGTGTGCGACAGCGAGTCCAATCCCCGAGGCGCCCCCCGTGACGATTGCTGATGCCTCAGTGAGGTTCATGCGGTGCATGTGTAGTTCATCCCTTCGAGAGTGGCCACGCGAGATCTCTCCGTACGAGGCGAGCGGCTTGCGCTAATCAAGTGATCCGTTGAATAGGGGGTCGCCCAGCTCCAGCCAAGAGCAGCAGTCCACAGCATAACAAGTTGTTTACAACTCCTCACCCCTACCATGCGTACTACCAACGCCAACGTGGCGAGGAAGTGCGGCGGCAATATTCGCCGCCGCCAAGTAGTGAGAACGTTGGTCAATCCAGCCAAAGGTTGTCGGGCGTTTACCGAGGGATTGCGACCACTGCCGACTTTTCCCGGGTGAACTCGATCACTGTGTCATGTCCGTATCCACTTTCCTTGAAGCCGCCAAAAGGCAGTTCGTACCGGGTCTGCAAGTAAGTATTGACCCACACATTGCCGGCTTGGATGTCGCGAATGCAACGATGCACTCGAGCCATGTCGCGCGTCCATACCCCGGCCGCCAATCCATAGCGGGAGTCGTTCGCGATCGCGATCGCTTCATCATCAGTGTCGAATGGAAGCACGGTGCCCACCGGACCAAAGATTTCATCGCGACAGATGCGCGTTGAATTGTCCTCTGTCATGAAGAGCGTCGGTTCGATCCAGTAACCGCCCGGAAGGTGCGGAACAATGTCGGACCCATATCGCCCGCCAAACAGAAGCGTGGCCTCTTTGACTCCAACTTCGAGGTAGCCGATGACCCTTTCGTACTGTTTACGGCTGATAATGGGGCCCATCATGGTGGTTTCGTCGAATGGATCTCCGATAACGATGCTCTGAGCAATGGCCCGGATCCGCTCCAGCATCTCGTCCAGAACGGAACGTTCCACAAGGATACGTGAGCCCGCCACGCACGCTTGTCCTGCATTGAAGCCAAAAATCGATGGAAGGGTCACGCCGTATGCGGCAGCCTCGAGATCGGCGTCGGCGAAGACGATATTTGGCGACTTGCCCCCTAGTTCGAAGATGCTCGGCGTAAGCGTATCGGCGGCGGCTCGTTGGATTAATCGAGCTGTCGCAGAAGAGCCGGTCATGGTGACCTTCGCCACGTCCTCATGCCGGACGAGTGCGTCCCCGACAACTCCATCTCCTGCCACGATGTTTACGACTCCAGGAGGAAGAACATCTGCGAGCAGTTCACCTACGCGGAGGATCCCGGCACTTGCTTGGTCGGGCGGCTTGACGACCACTGTGTTCCCTCCTGCCAAGGCTGAGGCGACCTTTCCGGAGAACATGCCGATAGGCATATTGAAGGGCACAATTGCGGCAACTACTCCATATGGCTCTCTCCTCGTGAATCCTTGCGTATGTCGGCCTAACTCCACGCTTCGGCCAGTTATCGCCGCCAAGGTTTCATGTGCGGCCCGCTTCCATGTAGCGGATGCTCCCGCACCATTGATTTGTCGAGTCATCGAAATCAGATTTCCGTTGTCGGTCGACTCGATGCATGCCAATTCCTCGCCGTGCTCAATGAACAAATCGGCCACTCGTTGCAAATGCGCACACCTTGCGGAAGCGGTGAGTCGTGACCATGCGGGAAAGGCGGCAGTAGCAGCAGCGACGGCCGCATCTACATCACTTTGGCCGCTGTCAGGAAAGCGGGCCCACACGTCACCGGTCGAAGGATTTACCGAGTCGAACAAGAGACCACCCAACGGCGGGCACAGCTTCCCTCCGATCAGATTCCGATATTCCCTGATACTTGACATTCTTCTCCCCACCGTCTTCTCCGGATTCGGCGAGCCTGGTTCCGGCCTATTTTGGCGAGGTTCGGGCTAATCATCTTGTGTAGGGACGACTAACATTTAGCTCGCTGATATGGTTTACTTGTAGAGTATCAGGTGACAAATATCGCCCGTCGTGGTAGACAACGCCACAGCACCATCTAGGCAAAGTGCGCCGAGACGATGTGAATTGAGAGGAACGGAATTTAATGACAACGGCGATCGCGCCTTCGGGCCAAGAACTCAAGTTATGGGCAAATTCCGGAGACTCCCACTACCTCGAGCCCGATGGTCTTTGGGATCAGATTCTGCCGAAGGCCCTGGCTGAGCGGATGCCGCGCACCGAACGCGTCAGCGAGACCGAAGAGATTATCCATGTCGACGGAAACAGTTTCACCCGTCAACTGCCGAGGGCGGCCGCTGCCACCATTAAGGGTGACCTTCGCGGCGAAGAGGTGGAGGGGACGCTTTTCGACATCTCCCATCGACCGGCCGGTTCGCGAGATCCCCACGCTCGCCTCGTTGACCTCAATAGCGAGGGTGTCTGGGGCGAGGTCATCTACCCATCCATTGGAATCTGGGACTATATGTTGACCAGCCCAGAGCTGACTCGCGTTGCATTTCGTGCGGTCAACGAGTGGCGTCTATCGGAGGTTCAGAGCGTCGCACCAGATCGTTGGATCATGGTGCCCAGCATCCCCGTTGTAAATATCGACGACGCCCTGGCTGAAATCAAATTTGTGGCGGAAGCTGGTTATTACACGGTCGGGCTGGCATGCGAGCCACCTGAAGGCTGCGACGATTGGAACTCGGAAGTTTGGGAACCAATGTGGTCCGCGATTGAAGAGGCGGGACTCGTTATCGCAGTGCACCTCGGCACCGAGCGCGGTGGCATGAAACTGTACCGGGGACCCGGCAAAGCCGTGTGCAACTACGTTGAAACGACGTTTGGGCCCCAGCGGATGGCAATGAAGATGGTGGCTAGTGGGATCTTAGAGCGACATCCAAACATGAAAGTGCTTATCTCCGAAGGAGGAGCCAGCTGGATCCCTTTCATTGGTGATCGAATGCTCGAGGGTTACCGTCAACATGGGATGTTCGCTCGCCCGAAACTCTCGGAGAACCCCAAGGAAGTCCTCTACCGGCAGGTGTACGCGACGTTCCAACACGACGCGTCTGCGGTGGATGCTGCGGCGAATGGCTATACCAATGTCTTATGGGGCTCTGATTACCCACACCTCGAAGGCACGTTCGGACACACTCAAGAGACGCTGCATAGCTTATTCGACGATGCTGATCCGGCGCTACGTCAGCGGATCATGGTTGACGCATTTCGAGAGCTGTTCCCGCATGTCTCACCGCCACCATCGAACGGCACAGATCCCTCTTGATGTGAGGCGCCGACTGGATTTCAATTCGTACCCGTAGGTACTACCGCACGATCGTGGGTGACTTTGGGAACCGTGAGTGGCGCCACATGAGCGCGTCCTGGCGTCCCTTGGAGAACAAGGCGGCGCGGATACCGTGAGAACCTCAACGTCCTCGAACCGAATATCAGCAAGGAGGCTATACGCACATGACTGGACGGATGGAAGGAAAGGTTGCGTTCGTGACCGGGGCTGCCCGCGGCCAAGGGCGGAGCCACGCGGTACGCCTGGCTGAGGAAGGCGCGGACATCATCGCGATCGACCTGTGCAAGCAGATTGCCTCGAACCTCTACCCCCTGGCGACACCGGAGGATCTGGCCGAGACCGTCCGCTTGGTCGAGCAGCTGGACCGGCGCATCGTGTCACGCCAGGCCGATGTCCGAGAGCGCGATGAGCTGCGCAATGCGGTAGAAGAGGGTGTCCGAGAGCTCGGGCATCTCGACACCGTGGTCGCCAACGCCGGCATCTGCCCGATGGGCCGCTCGGGCGACCCGATGGACTTCGTCGACTCAACCGATGTGGACCTTATCGGCGTCATGAATACGGTGGCGGTTTCGATCCCCCATTTGCAAGACGGTGGTTCGGTGGTCATCACCGGTTCTACGGCGGGCCTGATGGACAACACCACGAGCAGCCTGGGCAATGGCGGCAATGGGTACGGCTGGTCAAAGAAGACCCTCGTCGGTTACAGCGAGCAGATGGCCCTGGTATTGGCGCCGAAGATGATCCGGGTGAATGCCATCCACCCGACGAACTGCAATACGCATCTCCTGCATAACGAGGAGCTGTACCACGCATTTCGGCCAGATCTCGAGCACCCAACTCGGGAGGACGTCCTCCCCGCCTTCGTAATGTTCCAAGCCATGCCCATCCCGTACGTGGAGCCGGTTGACATCTCCAATGCGGTTCTGTTCTTCGCCAGCGACGAATCCCGTTACGTCACCGGCCAGCAGCTCCGGGTCGATGCCGGCTCGCTCTTGAAGTGGCCAGGTGGCCCCGAGGCTGATCTAGGTATTGCGGGGCTTCCGCCGATCGTTCAGAAAATTCAAAGGCATGACCGGGCTTTCGGATCAGACCCTCCGCTAAGTGGGGGTTGGGCGCACGAGCAAGTGGCCGTGCCGCGGGTGACGCACCACGCGCGGCGGTGAAGGGCCAGCTCAGAGGCACTGTCGGGGTCCTCCTACCTGATGTGCCACGTCGACGCTCTACTATTGCGCTCTAACGAGCGGGCGAGAGCCTGCGGGAATGGCGCATGAGGCGATCGAGTGAGGTACCGACGCGCAGCACGATCACCGGTCGGCAGCCTCGACGTGCTGACCGTGTCTGAAGACATGTCGGTACCTCTTCATGTAGGCCGGATTGGATCGCGAGAGCGATGAGGCCTCGCATCCGTTTCCTCTTTGCGTGTGTCACGGCCCTCACACTGACGGTTGGGATCACCGCTGCGGCCGCGGGCTTCTCCTCGGGAGTCAGCACATTGCATGCAGCCCGGACGAACGGGACTGCCGATTGCGACTCGGTGGCCACCTGCTACACGCCACAGGAGCTCGAGGTTGCCTACGGCGTCCAGCCGCTCGTGCAGAGCGGGGTCGACGGTCGTGGAGAGACAGTTGTGCTGCCGGAACTGGCCGAGTCGCAGCTTTCACCACAAGTTACAGACTTGCGCCAGGATCTCGCCGCCTTCGACCGTTTGTTTCACCTGCCGGCGCCCCGACTCAAGGTAGTGAGTACCTTCCCCCATCCTGCCCACCCTTGGTTCGCGTTCGGGGAAGAGGTCTTGGACGTCGAAGTGGTGCATTCGATTGCTCCCGGTGCCTCACTCACAATCCTGTTGGTCAAGGGGAACTCTCTCGACAGTGCTGGCCAAGCGGTGACGGCTTCGATCGCCGCATTGCGACTGGGCGCATCGGAGGGTGGCGTCATCTCTCTGAGCCCGGCCGCCCAGGTTGGCGGCGAGCACTGCGTCAACCACTCTCAACTCACTCGGCTCAACGCGGCGTTGCAGGTCGATGCCGGCCATCGTGTAACCGTTGTCGCGGCCTCGGGCGACGTCGGAGCCGCAGGCGAGCCGTGCGCTCTCATTACAGCCCTCGGTGGAGCGGGACCGCGATTCAGCCCGATGAAGGAGTTGAGTCTCGTGTCGTCCGACCCGCTAGTCCTCAGTGTTGGAGGTACGACCCTCGACGCAAGTCACACTACCGGCGCCTGGGTCGGTGAAACCGCGTGGGGCCTTCCTGACGGCGATCCCGGCTCCCCAGTTCAGGGTTCTGGCGGGGGTTTCAGCCATCTGTTTGCGCGTCCCTCTTACCAAAACGGCGTCCCAACGATGGGTGCAATGCGCGGGGCTCCCGATGTGGCGGCTGACGCCAACCCTCATACCGGCTTTCCAGTCATCACGAGCAATGGCGGATCGCGTTATTCGCTGAGCGGGCATGCCGGCACCAGCGCCAGCGCGCCGACCTGGGCCGGGATCATTGCCCTCGCCGACCAGTACGCCAAGCGGCATCTCGGCTTCGTCAACCCGGCCATCTACGAGATCGGGGCTAGTTCGCAGTACCACGAGGCCTTTCACGACATCACGGTAGGCAACAATTCGGCCGAGTTCACCCCTGATGCGATTGTGGGCTACCAAGCGGGGCCGGGATGGGACCCTGTAACTGGTTGGGGCAGCCCCAATGCCGAGGTGCTGGTGCCACTACTTGCTCGTTATGGGAACCACTGACGAATCGGATGCGTATCTCGTCCATTTCGGCTACGCATCACGGACGGAGTGGTCCAATGGCGAGCCAAACGATTGCGGTTGTGACTGTAAACCGCTCGGAGATCTGAGCGTGCCTCCGATGTCGATGCCCGGTAGTGGTCTCCGTCGGTTATGTCGAAGCGCCAACATGGTGATCATTCCGGCTACAAAGAGCAACATTAAAAGGGTGTAGGAGTCACCGACTATCAGTTGGACAGTTGAGTCATGAAGTTCGACGCCCTTCCCGTGCGGAATGTGCCAAATAGCTCCGTACCAGAACAGTCCGGCTGCAACCGCCGCCCAGATCCGACCGAAGGCCGGTCGATCATGAGCAAGTGCGAGCCAGAGCACGATCGGGATAATCCAAACAAGATGATGAGCCCACGTAATAGGGGAGATGAGAAGGCCGGTGACGGGCCCCCTGCTCATATTTCATCGAGCGCCTCTGTGGTATCCGTCGTTGTCCGCGAGCGTTCAGTACGTACCGCGTGCAGCCGGTGAATAAAGAATCCCGCGACCGCAAAGACGAATATGGCAGCCGCCACATATCCCGCGGCGCTGAAGTCCTTAAGTACATGGCTGTAGCCACTGCCCAACGTGTAACCGAGGCTTGAAAGCGCGGTACACCAGATGGCGCATCCGATGAGCGTGAACAGCGTGAACTTGGCGATGGACATCTCAGCCAGCCCGGCTGCAAGCGACACGAACGATCGCAGCAACGGGATGAACCTTCCAACGAGGACGAGCGCGTCTCCTCGTCGGTCGAACCAGGCCTCCGCCCGGTCGAGGTCACGATGGGTTAGCAACACGTACTTGCCGAGACGATCGACGAGGGGTCGCCCTCCTCGTGCGCCGATGAGGTAACCCGTGAAGGATCCTACGAACTCTGCAGCCGTCGCAGCACCGATGACCAGGATCAGATTGAGAGGGTGATGTTCGCCAGGGGCCTGTCCGCTGGCCAGGACTCCACCATAAATAATCGAGACCTCGGCGCCGACCGGGATGCCCATTGAGGAAATCAAGCTGAGAACGAAGATCGCAAGGTAACCCCACGACTCCAAGAAATGCTCCATCCACGCTCCGATCAGGGTCGCTATTAGGCCAACATGTTGAAACCACCTCAGCAGGGCGACTCAGGCCGTGACGTCCCGGCGTTTGAAGATAAACGTGGTGATGAGCCCCACGATGAGGAGGTAGATCGCGCTGAGAACGACAGCCCTGGGGAATGTCGTCGTGGCATTGCCTCCTTGGCCCACCCCCAAGAGCAGTTGTCCAGGAAGCCACTTATTCGTTGCTGGGATTACTCTCCCGACGATGCTCTCTACGGCAATGAGGTAGGCCAGTCCGACAATTACTGCGAAAACTGCCGAACGAAGGAACAGGCCGACGGCTAGGCCTAAGGTGGCGAACCCCACGACTGCAAGCACTAATTCTCCCAGCGCTTCGGTCAGATCTTTGACTCCGGTGGCGCTGAACCACGCACCGACCGGTACGTGGCGAACATGAGCCATGATGACGGCTACGCTCCCTGCTATCACGGAGGCGAATATGACCGCTGCCACGATGAATGAGACGACGGCTATGTACTTGCCCGCCAACAACACCGGCCGACGAGGTTGGCGGACTAGCAACTGACGAAGTGTTCCCAGGCTGTACTCGGAGGCAATCTGGAACGCCGCCACACCAAAGGCCACGATTCCCAGGAGGATGACCACTCGATTGACCCCGTGTATGAGGCCGTTAGGTTGAGCCAAGACTTGAAGGCTCGGAAGGTCGGCACTTCCTGGGCCAACGCTCGCTGCTTGGGTGAAGAGAAGAATGACGAAGAATGAGGCCGCAATCGACAAACCGCCGAAGACGCCAAAGAACAACGTCCGCCGGCGTAGCTTGATCCATTCGCTGAGAAAGGCGTTGACTATCACTTGATTCCCCCGAGTGAATTCTCAGCTACGTCGCGCGAGTGACTCCCTGTCAGTTCGAAGAAGGCCTCTTCCAATGAGCGCGCACGCACGGAAATGTGAATCAACGTAATGTCAAAGCTCATGGCAAGGCGGTTCAACGGACCCGCCTTATCAAGGCCGGCCTCAACAGCAACGACCGGCGCACCCGAAGCATCATCTTCGACCCGAACCACGAATTCGGCCTGCCGCAAGATTTCGACGAGCGACGCGAGGCTCGAAGTTGCCTCGGGGCGAAGGACTAGTTCGTCACCCCGCGTCGCTCGAAGGGCGGCAACTTCACCTTGGAAGACCGTCTTGCCGTCGCTGATCATGATGAGGCGATCACAGATGTGTTCGATCTCGGCTAGCAAGTGGCTCGACACAAAGACCGTCATGCCTTCATCGGCTAGCGAACGGATCAGATCGCGCATTTCAACGATACCTGCGGGATCAAGTCCGTTTGTTGGCTCATCGAGAATGAGGAGCTCGGGTGAAGCGATTAGCGCCGCCGCGATGCCCAGACGCTGCTTCATGCCGAGCGAATAGCTGCGGTAAGAGTCATCCGATCGCCGCAGCAGTCCCACTCGCTCGAGGACGGAGGGGATGATGTTGGAGTTGATACCGCCCAGCCGGGCCAGGGCGAGCAAATTATTCCTGCCGCTGAGCTGGGGATAAAAGGCAGGTGACTCTATGAGCGCGCCAACCTTGTGAAGGTAGCTCTCCGGCCTCCGAAGGTCGGTACCGAGGACCGTTCCGTCTCCGGCGGACGGTTGAATTAACCCAAGTAGCATCCGTATCGTCGTCGTCTTCCCTGCTCCGTTAGGCCCGACGAATCCACACACCGAACGCCTCGGAATGGCAAGGTCTACCGCATCGACAACGGTTCGTTCGCCGAAGAGCTTGGTCAGGCCGACGACATTGACAGCGAGATCCGCGATGGTCGGCACGTCGAGATCCATCACGGTATTGAAATTACGTGGAGGATTGCCGCGCCGGACATGGCTTGAGGGATGAATCTGTGCTCGGAGATTCATCCTGAGGGATGAGGACGTACTCGATTGGGAGCGCAGGCACGTCGTCCTTTGACCAAGACCAAATTCTCGGGAATGTCCTCGATCTGAGGGATGAGATCATTCGGCCCGATTCATCCCAATGGAGGGCGCACGCTTGGCGTTGCCTACCTACGGTGCGACCATGCGACGGCGATATGTAAGGGCTACCGCTCGGATCTTGGCCATGTACTACCGAGAATCCGTAGGTCCCTTCTTTCCCGTTGCACTTCCAAATCCAAATGGTGTCGTGGAAGCTGTGTCCGTCCAACTGTTTCGTCCAGCATTTGTCGTGACCTAGCCATGTGGGTGTTGATGGCGTGCCCGTACAGCTTGTCGAGGCCAGGAGGCGTTCAGGGTCAAGCACAGGGTCTCGCGCGCTGCACTGAGAAAGCTCGGGCACACAGTTACGGTGTTAGCGCCTCATGATGACTATCGTCCCGGAACTTTCCTGGCCAATCCCGCGAATGACTTAGGCCCGATCGCTTCGACGCTTGATCGGTCAGTGGCACGATCAGCAGTACGTCCGGCGGACGGCACCTTTGTCGTCGGGCAGTCATTGGCGGTAAGGGCGAATGGTTCCGTCGCACCCCTCGCACTCTCGCCGGGAGCGCTGTTGCGGGTCGTACAATTCTTGCGCCGGTACCAGCCCGACGTCGTCCACGTCCACGAACCACTGGCGCCTTTGGTGAATTACGCCTACCTTGTCGCCACGGCAGTGCCCCTCGTCGGGACCTTTCATCGTTCGGGACAGAGCGCGTTACACCGCGCCTTGGGTCCGATGGCGAAGTGGGCTACGGAGCGGTTATCCGCACGTTGCGCGGTCTCGGCGGCCGCAGCCGAGACATCGGGGCGCGATGACGTAGAGGTACTCTTTAACGGCGTCGAA
Source organism: uncultured Acidimicrobiaceae bacterium (assembly GCA_963737745.1). Taxonomy (GTDB): domain Bacteria; phylum Actinomycetota; class Acidimicrobiia; order Acidimicrobiales; family RAAP-2; genus Bog-473. Next base: position 84,615 of record CAVTTR010000002.1, read on the forward strand.
GTCGAGAGGTTCTCTGAGGTAACACGGCGACCGACTGAAGCTCCGACCGTTCTCTTTCTCGGTCGTCACGAGAGAAGAAAAGGTCTTGATTTGCTCCTTATGGCCTTCAGCGAGGTTCCCGCTCCTTCTGTGCTGTGGATCGCAGGGGAAGGACCTGAGACAAAAAGATTGAGACGGGCATTTCCCTCCTCATCTCGGGTCCATTGGCTTGGCAGTCTTTCCGAGAATGAGATCACTCGCCGCCTGCGTGACGCCGACGTCCTGTGCGCCCCATCGCTCTTCGGTGAGTCCTTTGGGGTTGTCCTCTTGGAGGCGATGGCAGCTCGCTGCGTGGTTGTCGCTTCTGCCCTTGACGGCTATCGGGCCGCGAGTGGTGGATATGCGCAACTGGTTCCGGTGGGGGACAAGCAAGCGTTGACCAAGTCTCTCATTGCGGCACTCGGCGAAGCGGTTTCACCGAATGCTGCTCGAGGGGGCGCTCTCGATCGAGCTTTCGACTACGCCAATGGGCTGTCCATGACGCGTCTAGCAAACCATTATGAGGCGATTTATGAGCGGGTCAGTGAGTCGCGGTCGGTGTAGTTGTCGGGGTTCAGTGGATGACTGAAGGGGCCCCGGACATAGGAAACGACACTCCTCACTGGAGTGAGGGGTGCGTTCGATATTTCTCAGGTCTGGGCCAGTCCCATTCCATCGATTCGAACTCGAGCGCAGATTACGAGGGCAATTTTCACTGCTGCGACTGGGCGGCTATGGCCGATCATGCAAACCCCGGCGCTCATCAACGCGAGACCGAGCACTTCGAGAATAGGAAGTATGCCCTGGGTGTCGACGTGCTGCCCGAAGAAGACGAGGCCGATCGCAATAGCCACCAGCGGCTGCGCAACAGTGAGGGCCGGAAGTGAGAGGCTGAGAGCGCCTACTCGGAACGCGCTCTGAGTGAGAACGAGAGCGAGTGCCCCGGAGGCGATTAAGGCATATGGCCCCCAGTGCGCCAGCGATTGGAGCACCCCCGCTTCGAGCAGATGCCCCGTCCGCTCCGTGACCGCTGCCGTAACCGAATGCGGCTCCCGCTCCGACCGCGAGCAAGACAGCAGCGCGGCGTGGCGATCTCGTTCTGGAGCCCACGAAGAACATGGCGGCACCGAACGCTGCGACCAGGACGGTCATGACAACCCAGCCCTTTCCCGACGTGCTGGCGTTACCGACCCCAGGGCGCGCCGATCCGAGAAAGAGTGCAACTCCGAGTGCGATCGTGACGGCGGACATCAACTCAGGACAAGTGCTCCGTCGGTGTTCAAGTCGGGCTCCGAGCACCAGGCCGACCACAAGACTGAGGACGAGGAAGGGTTCAACGAGCAACAGGGAGCCTCTTCGCAAAGCCTCAAATTGAAAGAAGTACCCCAGTATGTCCACTGCATTGCCGAAGAGCCAGGCGGGTCGATGTGCCAAGCTCACAATGAGACGCATTCGGATGACTTGGTCTGGAGTTTCCTTCGTCGCAGCCTGGTGCTGCAAAACTGCCGCAACTCCGTATGCTGTCGCGCTCGCCAACGAAAGCATGACAGTGGAGGCCAATCCGCCAAGCTCGTAGTGGTGGGCATAGCTCAGAATGCCCATGGTGTGGCCCCCCCGCCAGCTGAAGAACGCTTCGATCCCCATCACTGAAAGGAAAGGGAACGCTGTGTACGCTGCCGAAGGGCGTTTGGCAAAACGGGTTCGACGAGCCAGGTCACAGGTCGGAGCCAGCCGTAAGGGAGCGAGCAGTCTATGGAACTCTTAGTTTCCCAGGTAAAAGTACGCAGTGTCTCGCTGGCGTGCGCCTGCACTGTGGGGCTAGCGGATTCGGCAAGGTTGTCCACAAATCGACCGTATCCTGAACCATGTATGTTGGCAGTAGACCAAAGGGAGGACTCTCAATGAACGTTTCCTCCCTCGGGATGTAGACATCGAGCAACGCCCGGGATAGGCAGGGATATGGAAATAAACAGTTGCGCGGGACGTGTCGCCGCGCACCCAATCTGATATGACCATCCGACTCGTGCTGGCCGACGACCAGGCCCTATTGCGGAAAGGATTCCGTATGATATTGGAAGCCGAGTCCGATATGGTCGTGGTCGGTGAGGCGGAGGACGGTCATGCTGCGCTTCGGCTGGTCGAGCTGTACTCGCCCGACGTTGTGCTCATGGACGTTCGGATGCCTAATCTCGACGGCATCGAAGCCACTCGCGCCATTGCATCTTCGGGTGCTACTAGTCGTGTCTTGATTCTGACGACGTTTGATCTCGACGAGTATGCGTTCAGTGCCTTGCGAGCTGGTGCGAGCGGCTTCCTCTTGAAGGATGTGCCCCCGAGCGAGCTTGCCCAAGCCGTACGCACCGTGGCGAGTGGCGATGCCGTAGTAACGCCACGGATAACCAAGAGACTTCTTGAGGAGTACGCGCAGCAGTTGCCGGACTTATCAGCGGTCGATGACGTCGAGGGCGGGATTCCACTGGTGTTGCGGGTTTTGACAGAGCGGAAACGCGATGTGCTGCTGGCGGTGGCCGACGGACTGTCAAACGCCGAGATAGGCGAACGCCTGTATGTATCTGAAGCGACCGTGAAGTCGCATGTTGGACGTATTCTGACCAAACTGGGCTTGCGCGACAGGGTGCAGGCGGTGGTTCTCGCCTTCCAGACGGGCTTGGTCCATCCGTCTTGAGTTCACGTTTCAACGAAACGGTGTTCGACCCAACCAAAATTCATGCCGGCGTAGACCTAGATCCTCGAGCCAGGGGTGACATTGTGCTGCGTATCCAACTAGAGGATGAGGGAAGGTCGAAATATCATCCCTCGGAGTGGGGTTGGCGGCTTCGTGAGCTCCTAAGCTTGCCCACTTGATGCCCGAAAGCCACAGAACAACATGAAGGATGGCACGCGCCGGCGCCGCGATCAGCGTGCAGCGTCCCACCCGGAATCTTCGTTCTATGGGGTGCTTCGTCGTCTGATCAGGGAGCCTCTGGCTGCGAAGGTGCCGGAGATCATCGCATTGTTCTGGGTGATCAAGATTCTGACAACGGCCGGGGGTGAGGCAACCTCGGACTACTTCAAAACGCTGGGCAACATCGGTGGTGGGGGAGCGGAGGTCGCCATATTTTTAAGCGGGCTCGTGCTGCAATTCGGAACCCGTCGGTATCGGGCATTCGCCTACTGGTTCTTGGCCTATGCCATCGCGATTTCTGGCACTGGGGTAGCTGATTTCTTGCATCTCGATGTGGGGATCCCCTACGGCGGCACGACCATTTTGTGGGCAGTCGTGCTGGCCGCTATTTTCTGGTTGTGGTACCGCAGTGAGGGAACGCTGTCGATCCACAGCATCACGACACGGCGACGCGAGGCCTTTTACTGGGCAACTGTATTCGCTACGTTCGCCCTCGGGACTGCTCTGGGGGACTTCACCGCGAACGCCCTCGGTCTCGGTTATTTAGCATCGGGCATTCTCTTCGGATTTGTCATTCTCATTCCGGCCATGGCGCGGTGGCGGATGGGTCTCAACAGTGTTGCCGCCTTTTGGTTTGCATACGTTGTGACCCGTCCTCTCGGTGCCTCATTTGCCGATTACATCAGCAAAGCGCGCAACCTGAGCGGAATCGGCTTCGGAGACGGGCAGACTGCGGTGGTGTTCACGCTGGCCGTCCTGATCCTCGTCCTATACCTCACGGTTGTGCGGCCCGATATCCAAGATCCCGGGATTCTTTCCCAGAGTCCTGGGTGCACGAATTCAGCGGCGAGCGTTCCTAAGCCCGATGGCGGAGCATCCGGACACGATTAGTGCTTCAGCGTCCGTCAATCGCGCACCGTCGATGGGTGGCGAAGGTCGTAGGGATGTTCTGTGACGAAGCCGTGCGGACACGGATGTCACCGCGAGAACAGAGCATCACTGCTTTCCGAACCGAACGAAACTCGTCGGTCGAAGCAATAGCACGGGTGACGCGGGCGGCGGGAGAGCGACCCCAACATTTCAGGCACCTCCGGGAAACCTTTGCATTTGCGCGTCGTGTTCGTACCCTGCGACGGAAGTTGGGCTATGTAGATTCGGAGCCTCGGGAATGTCCATTTCCAAGTGAATTGCAGCGTCCAAATTTTGGACTAGGAGGCGATTTGTGAGAGATCATGCACCTCGTATGTCCAGTGTCTGCGATGTACGTCGGCGACGCGGGATCAGATACTGGCTGATCGACGAAGAATGTCGCACGCTTTTCGATATCGACTGGATCGGCACAACGACGCTGGCGGCAATGACGAGAGCGAAGAGTATGTCGTACAGAAGTCCTAGCGATGCCAGCTCGCCCGTGAGCTGACCCAGTCCGACCACTCCCAGAACACAGGCCGTGACTGAGAGGGTCGTGATCGCCTTGGACGTTCGGTCTCCCGCCGTGATGGCAAGGATAGGAATGGACCAGAGCAAGTACCAAGGCTGAACGGTTGGACCCAACAGCACGGCGGCCATGAGAGCAAGGCCCATGACTCGCGGCAGGCCCAGGTCGGGGAGCCGTTTCAGAGCCCAGATACTGATCGCAATGGCTATCGCCGGCCCCACAATGTGCGCCACGTCAAGGAAGGTGATGGCAGACACGTCGATGGCTGGAACAATCTTCGCAATAAGGTCCGCCGGCGTGATCCAGGTTGTCACAGTGTCTGACGCTCCCAACGTGTGCACCCATCCCCATCCCAGCCCGAAGAAAACCGAGAGCAGCTCAAGGGTGGCGCCTGCGATAGCACAGCCAACGGCAACCGAACGACAACGTCGCCACGGCGATACGTGGCTACTGAATGTCCCGGCGATGGCAAACACACCAATGAGCCCGGGGACTTTCACGGCTCCCGCAAGTGCGCACATGATGATCCCGGCGGTGAAGTGATTGCGAAGCGAGAGCGACAGGCCGGCCACCAAGAGGCCGATCATGAGAGCGTCATTATGTCCGGACGAAATGAGAAACAGCAATACCAGTGGGTTGAGCACGCCGAGTGAAAACGCCATGGAGGGATCCCTGCCGTAGCTTCGGGCCAACGAAGGCACGAAGACTGCCATCAAAACTACGCCCAAGACCGATAGGAGACGCAGGGTCACTATCGACAGAAGTGCCTGATGGCCAGTGATTCGCACGATATCGCCGTCGATTCCGTCGAAAAAGGGTCCGTAAGGGGAGGGAGTATTGATCCAGAACCCCTGCGCCAGGGTAGAGAATGGCGACGCGCCCAACACGCCTGGTCCGTAGAGGTAGGGATTGATGTGGTGGCTGACCATTTCACCCTGGGCGGCGTAGCTGTAGATGTCATCGCTGAACATTGGCGGCGCGATTAGGAAGGGCACTGTCCACGCTGCGAGGATGATGGCTAACCCCCCCGGCCGGGCGGGATCCTGCATCAGGCGGCGATGGATAAGGAGCCATGAGCGGCAGAGCAACACTATGCCGGCAAACCCACCGGCGAGCTCGAGCAGAAGCATCAAGCCACTGGCTGTACCGATCCCTACGGGGTCGTTCGAGGCGGGTACACCGAAATACCACGCCCCCGGTACTTTGAAGGCGAAGGGGGAGCCAGGGAGAGATCCTGCCGCACTCATAAGCGTCGCACCGAGTAGGCCCGTAGCCGCAGCTCGCCCATACCGTGGGATCATCCCGACGAGGTAAATCCGGAACGCCCCCGTGCGCTTACGGCTCAAGCAAGACATCCGGCGAGCCAAACACGTGACTTGTCACCCCATTTGTGACTGCCGTAACATTGTCGTTGGGACGAGCCCGATAATGTGACGCCACACTCGGGCTCGCAGACCCATCTCGTATGACTAGATTCAGGCGCTGACCAAAGTCCATTCGTCAAGAAGCGGTTCAGCACCAACTTGCGAACTGCGACGTGCCCGACAGATTGAGTTCGACCACACACTCGACGCTACGGAAGAGGGGCGGGCCGAACAACAGCTCCTGGGATGAAATCGAACTGCGGAGTTCATCCTTTGGGATGAACCGCCAGCGAGCGACAGCCGCGTCGTGTCGATCGTCGATTCAACGAACTTGCAGACCGCGAAGGCATTCAGCCCGGCCGCCAATCCACTCGTGATGATCTATTTCGTCTACCGTCGGTATGGGCGGACCAATCCGCTCAACTCTTCGTCCCGCTCGTACCACGTCGGCTCCCTCGAAACGCGCTGGCTAGAAGAAAGACCACCGTCGTCACGGGAAGCAGGATTACGGCAATTCCGTGGTGATGACGTAGCAGCAATGCCAGGCAGACGATCAGGATGACGGCGATGAGAATCTCCGGCGTATCGCCGACGAGAAAGTCCCACCAAAACAGACCGAAGGCTCGGACGGCGCGAGAAAGCGATCTCATTCTTCGATAGGAGCTGCGACCTTGGTCGAATAATGGCTACCAACCGGTTGCATGGAGCGGAGCCAGGCAATCGAACCTATCGTGACCAGGAAAAACACCCCTATCAAGCCAATGATTGCTGCGTCGCTGCCCGGCCAGTGGGCACCCGCTCCCTCGCCTACCCAAAAGAGCCCGAAGCTCGTGAGCATGATCCCCACGGCAAGCTTGATCGTGTTCTCGGGCACTTGTGAAAGTTGCTTGGCCACTAAAGCACCGATGGCAGCAACCATGAGGACCGCAGCTCCTGCCGCAGCGGCAGCGATCCCCAGCCGGTGATCGCTGGCCCCTAGGCTGACGACGATTAGGACGACTTCCATACCTTCCAGGAACACTCCTTTGAAGGCGACACCGAATCCCACGGCGTCACGCCTTTTGGGCACTGACGAACTCGACGTTGGCGCGGTGAGGCTTGCCGACGTGGTGGCGAAGATGGCATCTTCGTCGTGGAGTGCCTTGTGTCCACTTGCCCTGAGGATCGACTTGCGGAGCCACGAAAGCCCGAGCACCAGCAAGAGGGCGCCGACGATCACCCTGAGTGCGTTGATCGGCACGTAGTGGATAAGCGGAACTCCGACGACGAGGACAATGAAGGCAAGAACGGCTGCTGCTGCTGCTGCCCCCTCAAGGGATGAACGCCAGCTGCGGGTCACGCCGGCAGCCACCACAATCGTAAGGGCTTCGACCATCTCCACCGTACTGGCACCGAAGACGGCCAGTATCAGGACAATGGTCGAGGACGTGCTCATAGAGGCATTCCTTTGGTCACGAAGTAACGGCCAAAATTCGCAAATCAGCTACCTCCTCTGCATCGGTCATCGAAAGCACGTCGAGGACGATGCACCTGCCGGCAACACCTGAAGTCGTTGGCGGAGGATCCATTCGTCAGAGACTTCAGGCACCACACCGCTATGTCGGATTTTAGTACCTTCACGACTCCCGTGCCGCAAGGAAGTCGAAATGCTTAGTCTTTCGATCCGCATCGTCGACGACGAGGTGCGGATCGCCCTTCATTCGCAACGATCCATCATCACGTTACGATACATACCATGGCAATCGCTGCAACGAAGAGCAGGTCTAAAGCGATCACGATGAGATCGAGCGGAATTCCGTCGAGCCCGTGTACTTTGTTAGACCATGGACTGCCCTCACTAGCGCCATCTTCGGCATGTCTTCGGAGAAGAAGTCGTCGAATTCTGATACAACGAACGTAACTAAGGAGCTTTCATTCGGCATCCAACTTTAGACGCAAATTGGCAATCTGATTTCGTCCAAAAGTATGGATTGGGCGTCCATGTAGGAGAATGAGTTCATCAGGAGAGGTTCGTTTCGATCAGATAAGAACAGGTGCTTTGCAGCCGCGCAAGGTAGCTGTAACTTGCCAACCATCGACGGCTCGACGTCCCGCAACCAGCGTCCCATCGAAGGCCGCAGCCCGTTCTGCCATCCCGAGAATTCCGTGTCCGCCCCCGGGTCGATCTTGTTCGGCTGACACGGAAAGCGACTGTTGCTGCCCGTCGTCCGTGACGCGAACGGTAACATCCGGCTCGCAGAACGACAACGAAATCACTACTGATTGTACGGCTACGGCATGTTTAAGGGTGTTGGTCAATGCTTCCTGAATGATTCGGTAGACGGTGAGCTCGGCGGCCTCGGAGAGGGCGAACGGCACCCCGATGCGGTCGAGCGTAACGGCCAGTCCTGTGGAACTCACCCTCTTCGTTAGGGCCTCAAGTTCGGACAGTCCCGGCTGCGGTGCGAGACTTTCCTGGACTACGTCCCCGTTTCCTTCAACTCCTTCTTCTTTTTCCTCCCCTTGGCGAAGGAGACCCAAGAGTCGTCGCATGTCCCGAAGCGCCTGACGGCCCGTTCCGGACACTTCAATCATTGCTTCGGTGGCACCGGCCTGGTCGGTGCGTTGTGCCACAGCGGCGGCATCGGCCAATGTCACCATGACTTGAATGTTGTGCGAGACCACGTCGTGCATCTCTCGGGCAATTCGCGCTCGTTCATCCGCCGCGGCGAGAACCGTCTGTTGATCCCGCTCAATTTCGAGTCGATGTGCGCGCTCAGCCAGCCAGCTCATCTGGCTGCGCAGCTCGCGCACGACCACACCTGCCAGGAGGGCGGCAGCGGCCATTCCAGTGAGGAAGGTCAGTGACTTGAAGTAGTTCCCGACTGGTATCCAACGAGCCGTGGCCAGGACCACTCCGATTTCGATGCTCAGCCCCGCAACGACAACGACGATCCAATCAGACTCGGCGCTTACTGTGTACAGCGCGACCAAAAGGGCCGAATCTGCGACCATCGGCCCGGTCGTCGTCCACTGAACAATGGCGAACGCGGAAATGACTAAAAACACAACGAGGGGGGCACGGCGTCGAAAAATCAAAGGTAACGTCAATCCCGCTGCTAACAGCAGATCACCGGCAGATAGCTTCGAAAACGCAAACCATCCCGAGCACAGAATGAATAGGGCGGCGGCCAGCGTGGTATCAACTACAAGCGCAAAGCGCTGATCCCAATCGCGCAACTTCACCCATACGCGCCACGCGCCGTCGATCGGTTGCGGGATCTCAGTCTGATTCGCCGCTACGTCCTGGTTTGTCCACCTTGGGCGCACACGGTCGACACTTTTGAACATGGGCCGTCTCCACTTTCAAAGTCGTCTTCTATGTTACTTCAGCGAACCTTGGCTATTTGTGGTCCAAAAACAACCGATTTGGACCATCCGACAAGACTGCCCCAAATGGTGCCGAGTGTCCCGGCGGACGGGTCTATCCTGACGGGACTTTTTTCCGCCGTTCGCAGACACCCGCTAACCCAGTTGACATTCTCCGGGAAGGTTCATCATCCGGCGGGGGTCGCGTCGAAGTGATCCGACCCCGTCGACTCCCTGCCCCGTGGCAGAGCGAGAGATCATCCGTTCCAACACCACACTCCTATTGCCACGGCCGGCGCAATTTCGCGCGGAACGCCATCCCGACGGCACCCAAAGTGTTAATCCAAGCCTCAAACCGTGCACTTCATTGTCCGCCTGAGTGGGTAGACCGCCAAGGTGGCTAACCCCAAGAACCTGCTCGTGCTGATACCACCTCATGGCACATCGCAATCCGGTGGGAACCCGATCAAGTGCATGTCCGAGGGCATTGTTTACTCTCCGAATGCTTCGGGCCGAGGCTCTTCTATTGCGCTCTCCTATCGACTCTGACCCAAGTCGAAAAAGTCGTCCGGATCAGGTGGCACGAAGTCCGGAGAACGGCGTCGAAACCACGGCCGTGACCGGTCATCGTAGGCGCCTATGGGGGGCGAATGGTACCTGCGGGTTGACTTCGGCGTTCACTTCCGATTTCTCAGATGTCGCGGCGCAGTTCGGCGAGATGAGTCCTTGTTCGCCGTCGATCGGCAGTCAGAGCCGCACAAGATCGCTTCGAAGTCGGTAGCGCCATATTCGAATAGTTGTCTGACCTGACCGGCGACGGATCCTTCATTTCCCACGACCGCTACGTCGGCGGGGTCTTTGGCGCCCTCTCGATCGAGAACCGCTCGATAGGCTGGAAGTTGGCCGTAACCCTTCAGTTGGACGCCAGCTTTCATGCGGCCGTCCGCCTCGTCATCGGTAACGCAGCAGGGGAGGGCTACGACCACCCTAGGCGGCGGCCGACCGGCCTCCATTGCCGCCTTGGTGATTGCGGGCACAATATGGTCTCTTACGGTAAGCGGTCCTGTGCACCATGTGATTGTTCCGTCTGCTCTTGCCCCCGCCAACCGCAGTAGGGCAGGTTGCAGCGCGGCTAGGTAGACCGGGCACGGTTCAGCTCCCGGAATGGCGTGGCTGCTTCTGCCTGTCAAAGTCTCCCCCTTGAACTCGACCGTTCCCTCATGTAGTAGCGGCATAAGTATCGAGAGGTATTCGCTCATATGGCGTGCTGGCCGTTCGTAAGACAAACCATGGGCGCCCTCGATGGTACGAGCGTGGGATAGACCAATGCCGAGGCGGAGTCGACCACCTGTGGCGGCGTTGGTGGTCAACGCTTGGGTGGCGAGCGCAATGGGATGACGCGGATAGGTCGGGACTACCGAGGTGCCGAGTTCAATGTTTTCGATCTCACGTCCGATCACGGCCAAGGCGGTCAGAGCATCGAAGCTGGAACTTTGTGGCAACCAACCCGTGTCAAATCCCTCACTTGCTATTGCGCCGAAATCCTCCACTAATTGGTCAATAGAGCCATGCTCGACGCTGGGAAAGAATATCCCGATCTGCATTCGGGGAGCCTCTCTGCTGGTTCAGGTCGTGGGCTCGACCACCTGTCCGATGGCCAAATCGTAGCCGACGAATTGGACTGCGTCCGAGGTGTAAGCATCGGCCTAAGGTGCCTGGCACGAGGTTTGATCGTGAGAGGTGCGACCATGTCCAACTCCGAAATCCATGTTACTGCCTTGCTGCGATATCCTTCACGCGTGGTTCATGTTGGCGAGCCAATCGATCACCCTTCGCTGCCCAAAGCTATTCGAAGCGCGACCAGTGAATTTGGGGATAGAGACTTTATAGTTATGCCCGATCGGCGGATGACATTCGCCGAAGCCGACCTTGCCTCCCAGCGGATGGCGAAGCGAATGCTCGCTTCAGGGGTGGGCAAAGGAACTCGAGTTGGTCTATTTTTCACGTACGGTCCCGAATTCGTGGTGACTTGGTTGGCCGCAACGCGGATTGGTGCCTTGGCCATGCCATTGAGCACCACATGTCGTCCTAGCGAGCTTCACAGGTTGCTTCGCTTCGGGGACGTAGACACCCTGATCGCTCCCTTTAACCTCTTAGGCCGTGATGTCCCCTCCTATCTCGAGAGTGCCATTTCCGGACTTGGCGAATCGGTCCGCCAACCGTTCTTCCTCGCCGAGTTGCCTTACCTCCGGTCCGTGTGGCTCGTCGATCGAAGGGGGGAGAGACAATCGACCGTTCCCAAGTGGGCCCTATCTATAGATGCCGCCGGAGAGACGGACATCGCGATCTCCGACGACGTTCTGGTGGCTCTGGAGTCCGAGGTTCTCTCTGCTGATCTGGCTGTTGTCGTCTACACGTCGGGTTCGAGCGGCGAGCCCAAAGGAGTCGTGCACACCCATGGGGCGGTTCTGCGGGACACTGCAGAGATGGCCAGGCTGCAACGGGAAACAGCCGAGAGGGACGGCTTTGAGCCCCGTCCCTTTTGCGCTTTTCCGTTCTTTTGGGTCGGGGGCATCCTCTGCCTGGCAGCTGCCATCCAGGGCGGCTTTCCGCTGCTATGTCTGGAGCGGTTCTCGCCAGAGCAGGCTCTCGATTTGATCGAGCGGGAACGAGGAACGTCCGTCCTTGGCTGGCCGACATTGGTCTCGGCGATGAGGGGTCATCACAGCTTCGCCCGGCGCAATCTGGAAACTGCGCCCGCTCTCGTTTCGGCGCCTGCCGATCTGGCATTGGTCGGTGCCGTCGTCCCTGGCATTCCGTTTCATCGCGGGATGAGCGAGACAATGGGCCAACATCAGCTGGTTGAGGAGAGGGCCGTCGACCCTGATTCAGGCAGAGAGGTCGACGACATGGAAGAGGGAGAGCTTGTCGTCCGTGGTCCGGGCCTCATGGTCGGCTACTACAAAAAGGAACACCACGAGGTGTTCGACGCCAATGGTTGGTTTCATACGGGCGATCGTGTATTTATGCGCGATGGTCGCGCAAGCTTTGTCGGCAGATATACGGAGATGATTAAGTCTCAGGGGGCAAACGTGTCTCCGAGGGAGGTGGAGCTGGCTCTCGAGGAGTTCCCTGAGGTCCTGCACGCATTCGTCGTAGGTCTTCCTAGTCACGAACGGGGCGAAGAGGTGGCAGCCGTACTCGTACCTAGCGATGGGCTTGTGATTGAGACCAAGGAACTCCTCCAACGGGCGCGTCAAGTGCTGTCGTCTTACAAGGTTCCGACTCGAGTCGAAGTGTGGCCCAAGGAAGATGTTCCCTGGCTGCCCTCCAACAAGCCAGACAAGCTCGCCATCCGACGTGCACTTGATACGGTCCCCGGCGATTTGGGACAAGTTCCGACCGTATAAACACTCATTGAGAGATCGCGCCAGCAGGCCGTCCAGCGGGTGAGGGTGGGGGGCTTGTCGTTGCGTTGGTAATGGACCCGCACCTACCGCCAGCGCCCACCTCCGGCGATCTGATCGTATTGGTGCGAACATTTCCCGGCCTATGGGGACAGTCTTCGCCTCGTGGCGCCGTGGCGTGGCGCACCTGATAAATGTCAGATGGAGTCTGACTCATTCAGGTATTCCTGCCAAGTCTGGTGGCCCTCGGCGTGGAGGGGGCAGGTGTTGAGCCCCTCTCGGAATGCTCTGGCGGCACGTCCCGGCAGAGGAAGAGAGACAAACCGACGAGGTCGATGCCAGCGGAGACGCCATGCTTCGGCCATTCTGGACAGTGGCAGAACCTCTGGGCCTCCGAAATCGACGGCGCGGCCGGCAGGTGATCCATCCAGAAGGTCAACCAGCCGCGCCGCCACTTCCCTGGCGGCAACCGGTTGAAGGAGAAATCCCGACGGGATTGGCGCGAGCGGCGATCGCTGCAAAACCCGCAACAGCCTGGCGGCCAGCTCGTGAAACTGGGTCGCCCGCAGGATCGTGGACGCCACCGGCGAGTCGGCGATCAGATCCTCACAGCGTAACTTCTGGCGGTAGTAGCCAAACGGAATGTTGTCGATCCCGACGATCGACACGTACAAGAGATGCCCGGTCTCTGGTGGCATGAACTCCAAAAGGGTCCGAGTCTGCACAACGTCGTTGCGGCCGGAGGCGGCATGAATGACCGAATCGACTCCCTGCATTGCGGCCGCCACCCCCACGCCCGTCTTGAGATCACCCAGGTGTGTCCCTCGATTAAGGCTCCGTGAGAGCACCCTGACGTCGTGCCCCCGAACCTTTAGCTGACTCACCACGTGGCGGCCAAGGGTGCCTGAGCCGCCGGTCACCAAAACGATTGCCATAACGCGACTGTATGACGAGGGGGCTCATCGTCACCGATGGAGTGGATGCGGAGGAACCATCCCTGTCACATATTCGTGCCAATGAGCCACACCCGAGTCCGGGCTCGTTAAGGGAACCCGACCAAGGGGCCTTCTCGGTTGAAGGGGTCAGCGGCACTTTACTCCGGTTTGACCTCTCCCAGCGGACCCTCGGTCGGAGTGGACCTCCTCCGAAGGGTTGACAGGTCGGATCGAGGTAGCTAGGAATGCCTTGTTGTACGACCCGAATGTGCACGAGGAGGCGCAGATGGCACGACTGAAAGCGGTCGAATTCCCCGGCGTGGACATTGACTCCCTCGATCAGGGAGCACGCGTGAACATGGGTGTCGCCGGCATCCTGGCGCAGCGTCCCGAGATCGCATCTGCTCTCGGTGTGTTCTCCGACGCGGTCATTCATGCCGGGACGCTGCCACGTCGCTTGACCGAGTTGATCCGCCTACGAATCGCATTTCATAACCAGTGCCGAAGTTGCATGTCGATCCGCTATCGGGAGGCGATAGACGACGGGGTCACCGAGGAGCTGGTCTGCTCCCTCGAGAAACCGGACGAGGCTCCGGATCTCACCGCAGCCGAGCGGGCAGCGCTTCGATTCGCCGACTTGTTCGCCACCAACCATCTGGCCATAGATGATGCCGTCTACGACGATCTTCGCCAGTACTACAGCGAGGGCGAGCTTGTCGAGATCGGATTGAACTGCGCTCTCGACGTCGGTATCGGCAGACTGGCCGCAACCTGGCATGTCACCGACGATCTCTCCGAAGAGTTCAAGCGCGACGGCGTCGTTCTCGCTCCGTGGGATCTGGCGGATTCCCTCGTCGTTTCGTGACACGGGGTCCATCGGCTGGGCGGTGAGAAGTATCGATTCTGCACCAGTTCGACATCAAATCGAACGCGACTTCCCGGCGCCCCGTCTAGTCCCCGAACGCAGGAAGGACCTCGTGTTCAAAGAGGTGCAGGCTCTCCCACGCCAAGTCGGGTGGCATCCCACCACACAGTGGATGGAGGTTGACGAACGGTGACGGGACACTCCGAAGCTCGCTGACGAATTCCTCGGGGGTGACGACGCGATAGCGGCCGCTCGCCCGAAGCTCTTCGGTGCTCTGGACGATGCGGTAAGGGCTGGCCACGTTGTCCTCGGCCTGCCATGCGCCATAGGCGTTCATCTCGTGGAGAAAAAATGGCGCCATTTTGTCCCACCCTCGTTCGGGGTCTGTGGCGAAGGCAATATTCACGGTGTCGAACCCGGGGAACGGCCCAGGATCTGGCTTGCCTAGGCGAACCATTTCGTCTCGATACCAGACCCAGGCGGCGGGAATGCTGGGGACGAAGCCGTCGCCGATACGGGCCGCTCGGCGGGCGGCCGGCTCGCTCCCGCCTCCCATGACGATTCTTGGTCCACCGGGCTGGCACGGTGGCGGCGTCACCTGCACCGTTCGGCCCCGATAGCTGAAGGGCTGGCCGGTGAAGGCCGCACGAAGAGTCTCGACGGTTTCGGTAATTCGTTTCGGCCGCTCGTTCATGGGAACGTCAAACATGGCGAACTCCTCATGAACATAGCCCCCAGCCAAGATGAGATCGACGCGTCCCTGGCTGAGGTTGTCGACCACTGCGATGTCCTCGGCGAGTCGCAGGGGATCATGGAAAGGAGCGAGAAGCGCGCCAATGCCTAGCCGGGCCGACGTCGATCGCTGAGCCATAGCCGCCAACATGGGGAGGGCGCTCGGAAGGTACCCATCGGCTGACCCGTGGTGTTCCGAGACCCCGATGCTGACACAGCCCAAGGCATCAGCCCACTCGACCATGTCGAGGGCGGCGGCATAACGCTCCGCCATGGTGGTGCCCGCGATCGGCGGGTTACGGAAATCGAAACGCAATGAAAACAGCACGCAACTCCCTCTGGTTGATCAGATGACGCCAAGAAGACGATATGTCTGGTGATCCGTGAGTGCTGCTCCCAGACGCGGCATGTGCTGGAGGACCTCGTCGCGTCCGCGGATCATCGTGATTACCCACATCAGATATCCATAGCCGAAGCTCTTTCGGTACAGGTCCCATGCTTCATCGAATGACGGTGCCGGCGCCCCGTTGGCGGCCAGCTCGGTCAGGTAAAATCGGATGAGTTCTTCTTCGTGGGCTCGACGATCCTCAATGGTCAACACGGAGCCGAGGTGATAGGCAACGTCTTGGGCCCAGTGTCCCGTCTGTGCGTTCTCCCAGTCGAAAAAGCTGCCACGCCCTTCCGGATCGAGGTAGACGTTGCCTGTATGCACGTCGCCATGGAGGACGCACGTCACACCGAGTTCCTGCTGCAGGCGAAGTGCGGCGGCGAGGTTTTCCCCCGAGCAAATCTCAGGCGCAAAGCCATCGGCCCGGCCATCGTCGAGCATCTTCTGTAGGTCCGCGACGCTTTGAATGGTGGCGAATCGTTCGAGCCCGTGACTGAGCCAAGGTATGTCGGCCACGAGTTCGAGGCCCCACGTCGTGGCATGGAGGCGGGCTAGCTGTGACAAGGTCTCACGCACGAGCTCCTGGTGGAACGGGAAATGCGGGTTCATGAACTTGCCGCCCAAGGCGACGATATCGTCCATCACGATGATCGTATCCATCCCGTCAACCGCGGTGTAGTGCACGCGCGGAAGTCGAAGGTCGAGGCGAGGTGCGAGGTCTACGTAGAACATCGCTTCGTTGGCGCTGCCGCCGCCCGAGCCGTCCAGCCTCGCCTTGGCGCAGTAGTGATTCACGCGACGTCCGGCGGGACCATCGACCGTCACGGCGAACAGCAGCTTCTCGAGCCGCGTCTTCGAGGTGCCGGTGGTCTCGACGTCGACGATCGTGTCGTCGTCGTCTATGTCATCGAGTGCAGCATGAAGCCACGCGGGATCGAGGACTTCCTCATGCGTGAGCGGGATGGCTACTGTCGGCAGTTGCTCCATTTTGGACACGTTCTTTCGTCTCTTACTGCTTGATTAGACCTCTAGTGGATTGGACCAGTATTGGCGATGACGACATGCTAATGGACAGTTATTCCGGTAACCAAAGAACAATTTCCCGAACCAGTTGGCGATATTGTTTCTCGGGCCGTTTCTCCGAGTTTTTGGACCTCGGCGGGTTTGGCCCCTTTGCGGCAGTGCTCTTGGAACTCTTCGAGAAACTGGCGCACTGCGACATCGCTCGTTCGATAGATATCGCGCCGGCGCTCTTTTACTCGATCGGCAATGGCCACTTCAGCCCCGGGGTCGCCTCGTACCTTCCGGCAAGCCGGCAGGCGGCGCTTTAGTCTCGTCGAAGTCATGATTTTTCGACGCGATGCTGGACTGCTACTCGAACACCAACGCAATGGCATTAGCTCGAAGGGCAAGATCCAAGATCACGATCGAGGCGAGAGGAGAGAGCATTGACTGTTTCAACCGGGTGGGATGCAGTAGGGCGAGCCGCAGAGGTGCGACAGGGTCAGATATCGGCGCAGGCTCTGGTTGCCGACACCCTTGATCGAATCGATTCGTTCGATGCGCGGTTGCGATCGTACGTAAGTGTGGATCGGAAGGGCGCGCTTGCGGCGGCAGAGGCCGCCGACGAACTACTTCGGCAAGTCGGCCCAGATGCGGTACCTCCATTCCACGGCATACCGCTGTCAATTAAGGACGAGATTGATGTTGCAGGCATGCCGACCACACACTCGTGCAAGGCCCTGGTGGACAACATGGCGACCACCGATGCGCCACTCGTCCGAAGGTTTCGAGAAGCGGGGTTCGTGATCGTCGGCAAGACCAATTTGCCAGAGTTCTGCTCAAGCATGACCACATCAGAGCTCAATGGTATTTGTCGCAATCCTTGGAACCTGGAGCTTACGTCTGGCGGATCCAGCGGAGGAGCTGCTGCTGCGCTTGCTGCCGGGCTCTGCACCGTGTCGCACGGAACCGATGGAGCTGGATCGACACGGGTGCCAGCCTCGTTCTGCGGGCTTGTGGGACTGAAGCACTCACGACGACTCGTCGCCTTTGACCCCCAAGAAGATCATCCATTCTTTGGTACGTCCGAGGCGGGCATACTGACACGGTCCGTGCGCGATGCTGCCGCAGTTTTGGACGTGATGGTGGGAAACGGATCCCCAGGCCTCGCATGGTCACCTCAGCCAACCGAGCCCTACGCGAATGCGGTTGACGCGCCGACTCCCCGGCTGCGAGTGGCGCTCAGTACCGATCCGCCCTTTGGCACCGTCGACGAGGTTTGTGCCACGGCGACCTTCGAGGTGGGAAGGATGTTGGAATCCCTCGGACACAAGGTTGAAGTAGCCACGCCGAACTGGGCAGCGATTTTGGTCGCCTCGGCCATTCCGCTGACTGTTCCGGGCGCTGCGGCACTTCTGGCGCCAGAACAGTTCGATCTGGTCGAACCGAGGAATCGTCCCATGGTAGCGCGACTAGCAAACATGACGGTTCTCGATCATTACCGAGCGGTCGAGATGGTACGAACCGCCACTGTTGAGTTTCTGACGTTTTGGGGGTCCTTCGATGTCCTTGTTACTCCAACGTGTGGAATCCTCCCTCCATCGGTGTCGTGGGCACCATGGGATCAAACTCCAGAAGAGCACTCGAGGGTCTTCTCGACTTTCCCTAACTTCGCGCAGCCGTTCAACATCTCAGGCCAGCCAGCCGTGAGTCTGCCGCTGGGCTGGAGTCCGGAGGGATTGCCAATCGGCGTGCAGTTGGCAGGTCGTCCGTTTGACGAAAGTTTGTTGCTGTCTCTTTCGGCCGAATTGGAGCTCGCTATGCCCTGGTCATCCCGAGTACCTGAGGCGTATTTGGGGGATTAGTCATGAGTTTGAAATCTCTCGGGTTTTTTCAGGTTCTCCTCGAGCGCATGTGCTCCGTGCCCGGTGAGGTTTCCTGCCGGCCGAACGACTCATGCTCAGTTCAGCATGTCTCGCCGCAGCCATCGAACGGCACGGATCCGCCTTGATGTGGGGCGCCGACCGTTTCCGAATCGGTACCCGTAGGCGCCACTGCACGTTCGTGAGTGACTTTGGGGCAGACCGAGCGAAAGGGTTGGTGACCACTCCGCCCCCGGCTGAGCAGTCTCACCTAGGGATCCGAGAGTGCCGCTTCATGAGCGCGTATTGGCTTCCCCGAGGGGGACGAGCGCCCCGCGTATATGGTGAGGGCCATCGACACCCTAGGAATGGGTGCCATCAAGGAGGGGTGCACAGATGGCTGGACGGATGGAAGGAAAGGTTGCGTTCGTGACCGGGGCTGCCCGCGGCCAAGGGCGGAGCCACGCGGTACGCCTGGCTGAGGAAGGCGCGGACATCATCGCGATCGACCTGTGCAAGCAGATTGCCTCGAACCTCTACCCCCTGGCGACACCGGAGGATCTGGCCGAGACGGTCCGCTTGGTCGAGCAGCTGGACCGGCGCATTGTGTCACGCCAGGCCGATGTCCGAGAGCGCGATGAGCTGCGCAATGCGGTAGAAGAGGGTGTCCGAGAGCTCGGGCATCTCGACACCGTGGTCGCCAACGCCGGCATCTGCCCGATGGGCCGTACGGGCGACCCGATGGACTTCGTCGATTCAACCGATGTGGACCTCATCGGCGTCATGAACACGGTGGCGGTTTCGATCCCCCATTTGCAAGACGGTGGGTCGGTGGTCATCACCGGCTCTACGGCTGGCCTGATGGACAACACCACGAGCAGCCTGGGCAATGGCGGCAATGGGTACGGCTGGTCAAAGAAGACCCTCGTCAGTTACAGCGAGCAGATGGCCCTGGTATTGGCGCCGAAGATGATCCGGGTGAATGCCATCCACCCGACGAACTGCAATACGCACCTTCTGCACAATGACGAGCTGTACCACGTGTTCCGACCGGACCTGGAAAATCCCACTCGGGAGGACGTCCTCCCCGCCTTCACAACTTTCCAAGCCATGCCCATCCCGTACGTGGAGCCGGTTGACATCTCCAATGCGGTTCTGTTCTTCGCCAGCGACGAGTCCCGTTACGTCACCGGCCAGCAGCTCCGGGTCGATGCCGGTTCGCTCTTGAAGTGGCCAGGTGGCCCGCGAGGCTGATCTAGGCACTACCGGGCTTCCGCCGACAAGGCTGCGCTATGGCCGGTTCTGTCCGGCGTACGGCGGGCTTAGTGGTCGCTTTGAGGACCGGTGGTGAAGGCAAGGGTGCCGCTGCTAGTTGACAAGTTTCACGCCCAGTCGACGTTCTCGATCGCTGACGCATCCCCATCGGCTTCTTCGCGCGGCTGAGTACGCAGACTGCTGAGACCCGTCAGCCTCACAATTGACGAAAGGTCATTATTCCCGTATAAACCCGTCAGTAGTAGGGCACGAGGAAGGTAGCGATGGACATTACTCACACGACGACGCCAAAGCTCGAGGAGCTGCGCAGCGAAGTACGGGCGTGGCTCGAGGATGAATTGCCACCGCAGTACGAGGGCTTTGATTGGGATTTTGTCGAAGACCCCGAACAATGGGCCTTCTATCGTGAGTTCTGGAAAAAGCAGGGAGCGAAGCGTTGGCTCGAGCCCACATGGCCGCTTGAATACGGCGGAGCTGCTATGTCGATCCGAGAGGCCCGCGTCATTGAAGAGGAGTTCAGGCGGCGCAGAGCCGGAGGTTTGGCCGGCATCGGCGGGAGCGTCGGTCCCTCCATCCTGCGGCTGGGTACCGACGAGCAGAAGGCGGCATTCCTACCTGGTATGGCAGCGGGCAAAATCCTGTGGGGCGAGGGCTACACGGAGCCGGATGCGGGCTCAGACCTCGCGTCGCTACGGACGCGCGCCGTTCAAGATGGGGACGACTGGGTGATTACGGGCCAGAAGACATTCTGCACGGCGGGCCATCACTGCAACTGGATCATCATTGCCGCACGAACTGATCCCGAAGCGAGCAAGCGACACAACGGGATCAGTTATTTCCTCGCCCCGATGGATACGCCAGGGATAGAGCTTCGGCCCCTCTACAACATTGCGGACGGTCGGCAGAACCAGGTGTTCCTCGATGAGGTTCGCGTACCACAGAACCGTCTTTTGGGGGATCTGAACAGGGGCTGGCAGCAGATGTGGTTTGGCCAGGGGGGAAATCCCTTTGTGCCACGTGCTTCGCTCGACCCAGGTCCAGAAGAAGAGTACGACCCTGGACCGACGGGCCTCCCGTCGGCCGCCTCGATGGCAGATCCGTCGGCTCAGGCGTGGGTGCTCGATCAGTTGGTCCGCTACTGCGCGACCACCACGCGGAACGGCACCCTCCTGAGCGAAGATCCCTTCGTACGAGGCAAGCTTGCCGATCTCGCCATCGGCGTGGAGATTGACAAGATGCTGGCCTACGAGGGTTTCGCCTGCCAGTACGGCGGTCATCTGCACCAGGCGATTGTCAAGGAGTTCCAGTCCGAATTCGGCCAGGGGTGCATGGAGATTCTTGGACCGTTGGGGCAGACGCAGTCCGGCGAGTGGGCGCCGCTCGCTGGTGCGATCGATCGAATCTATCGCCGCTCCTTCGGAAACCACGCTGGCGGCACGTCGCAGGTCAAGCGCATGGTGGTGGCGACCCACGCTCTCGGCCTCCCGCGCTAGTCCACGTCATGAAGAAACGAGGAGATCGTGGCCATTGACCTGTCGTTGACCGAGGAGCAGTTCCACCTCCAGCGTTCGGCAAACGAGTTCTTCGCGCAGCACTGCTCACCGGCGACAGTGCGGGAAATAGAGGCGGGAGAGCTTGGATACTCACCGCAGATGTGGCAGGACATGGCCGAACTCGGGTGGTTAGGAATTCCCTACCCCGAATCCTACGGAGGGTCGGGGGGAGGTTTCCTTGACCTTTATCCCCTCTACGAGGAAATGGGACGATTTCTCGTACCGAGTCCACACCTCGACACCGTGGTTGTAGTTGGAGAAACCGTGTCCGAGGTTGGAAGCCCTGAGCAGAAGCAGGAGTGGCTGCCGGCAATCGCGCAGGGTGATTGCGTCACCAGCCTCGCCTTACTCGAACCGGAAGGCTCATTCGGACCGAGTGGCATTACGTGTTCCGCCGTCCGACAGGGGAGTAACTACCGTCTGAGTGGAACCAAGCTGCTCGTGGGCTATGCGTCGTCGGCAGACAACTTCCTTTGGGTTGCGCGTACCGGCGGTATGAGGACCGCCGATGGCATCTCGTTGTTCCACGTCGATGCGCGCAGTGAGGGAGTGTCCTGGACGCCGATGCGCAATATTGCCGGCGCTCCTTTGTACGCGGTGACCTTTGATGGGGTGCTGACGCCAGCCGACAACCTGCTGGGCGAGGTGGGGAATGGATGGGCGTCTCTTTCGACGTCGATGACTAAAGCCGCTGTTCTCCAAACCGCGATGATCGTCGGCGCCGCCAGCAGCGTCCTTGAGATGACCAACCGTTACGCCAAGGAGCGCGAACAGTTCGGCAACCCCATCGGAAGGTACCAAGCGGTGCAGTACCTGGTGACGGACATCCTCATCGATCTCCACCGGACTGACCTCCTGGCAAAGCAGGCGGCGTTTCGCATCGACTCGGGCCGGCCCTACGAGCGCGAAGCGGCCATGGCCATCTCATTCGGAAAGAAGGCCTCCGCTCACCTCCACCGTCAAGCCCACGAGGTACACGCCGGTGTGGGCTTCATGCACGAGCATGATCTGACTCTTTTCTCGCGCCGGGCAAAGTTCTGGGAGAACAACCTCGGTGGTGCCGAATATCACCGGGAGCTTGTGGCGAAGGCAATCGGGATTTGAGCTCGTCAATCGAGTAACTGCGGATTGCAAACAATGAGTGATTGACGACTTCCCAGCACTGCAGGCCTGACCCGCAGCTGAGCGCTACCCGGCGATGCGGGACAACCTTCCTTCACGCAGTTGGGCCAAAATGAGACGATGGTGCCTTCCGTGGATCGGGTTGAATTCAGATGGCTGACGGATCCCCAGACAGTCACCACGGCGACGCTTTCGCAGCTTGCCATATGCTGGCGAGAGGTTTCGAATGCGGGCGGGGCAGTCGGATTCCCTTTTCCGCCAGTCGAGCTCAATGAGGTCTTGGCGAGAACGAAAGAACTGGTCTCCTCGCTTGACCCGATTCTCAAGCGTCTCCTCATTGCAACAATTGACGACAACATGGCTGGTTGGCTTGTCCTATCCGGCAACGGTCACCCACTTACTTCCCATTGGGCCCTTGTAGAACGGGTGCAGACAGACTTGGCCTTTCGCGGGGTCGGCGTAGGACGAGCACTCATGGAGGAGGTGTCGAGGGCAGCCGCAGTGGATTTGGGACTGAAGAGCCTACACATCGAAGTGCGAGGTGGCGCGGGATTGGAGAGTTTTTACACATCCCTTGGATGGACGGAGGTTGGCCGTTGGCCAGGGTCACTGCGATTTGGAGAGGGTGATTATCGAGACAACGTGCTCATGGCATTGTCGCTGGTTACGTAGCCTCGGCGGCATGGTGTCAGAACGTGGGACGGGAGTTCGTCACCCATAAAATCAGCCATCGGGCCTGGTTAAGCTGCAACCCCGAGGACTTCCACCCTTCCTGATATGCGATGACTTGCTGACCAGTAAACGTCAAAGAAGACGGGATCTGAGCAGTGGACGGCCAGAAGGGAGTACGTGATGGACATCATCAACTTGGGTGCGGTGGACGGACTGCCCCCAGTGAACTGGGACAACATCGTAGAAACGCTCGATGCTGGATTGCCACCAGATCCCGATGCCCACAACGCCCGCACCACATGGCTCTCGACACTGAACGAGGACGGCAGTCCGCACGTAACTGCTGTTGGTGCGCTCTGGCTGGACGGAAACTTCTGGTTTCAGTCCGGATCTGCTACCCGAAAGAGTCGTAACGTCGTCCGCGACTGTCGCTGCTCAATTGCCGTGTCGATTCGAGATGCAGATGTTGTCGCCGAAGGAGAGGCAGAGCGGGAGACCGACCCGGACACACTGACGCGTCTCGCCGAGGCCTGGGCAAATCAGGGCTGGCCCGCTGAACTGGATGAGAGCGGGGCTGGTATCACCGCCCCGTTCAACGCTCCGTCACAGGGTCCACCGCCGTGGAACGTATTTCGCTTCAAGCCACATTCGATGACCGTTGTTTTGGGTACCGCGCCGGGCGGGCTGACTCGCTTCAGGTTCTGACTTCAGCTCGACTATCGCATATCGCTTGGTCCCAGAACGCCTCAATTGGTCATGCGGTAATGAAGGTGGACGACTCCACCGCGCGTCCGCCGCTCAGTGAGCAGTTGAAGGTCGAGGCGAGCCTGTCTTGGGAGGGCATATTTTCCGCCGCCCAGCACAACTGGCCAGAAGAACAGGTGGCACTCATCCACCAAGCCCGCCTCAAATGCGTGGACAGCGAGATCGGCTCCGCCCACTGTAAGATCATGCGTTGTCTCAGTCTTCATTCTCAGAATTGCCTCGACATTGAACTCCCGCTCAAGTGTGGTTCTATCGCTTGACACTGATGACAGCGATTTCGAGAAAACGACCTTGTCAGCCGCTCGCCAGATTTCGATGAAATCCACGATCCAAGGCGGTTGGTCAGCGACAGGTGCGGTCTCCCAGAAGACCATGGTCTCGTACATGCGGCGTCCGTATAGATAGGTGCCGACCGAGCGCTCAAGGTCGTTGATGACACTGAAATACTCCTCATCAGGGACGCCGAAGTCGATGCCACCGTCCGGGTCCTCGCTGTAGCCGTCAAGTGACGTGTTTGCCACGTAAATGAGCTTGGACATGTAATGCCTCCGATCGAGACTCTGATCGCAGATAGTTTGCACCTCCTGCTCAGGATTGCCGGAAACCGGGCGGCCATCCTCCCCGCATGGGGCCGAAGCGTCCGTTCGGGGCGACCCCGAGGAGCCGGAGTCGAGATAGAAGATATGGCGACAGATGGCGGGCCAACGAGCCGGTGGGAATATCCGTGAAGCCCGGCTAAGCCTGCGGTGTCATGGGCCTAGACAGCCGGCGGCCTCCTTGCCCTTTCGCTGCGTTGGGCTATTTCCATGTGCTGGGTCGACGCCATGTGTGGGAGGCGACCGTCGAGCCGGTGGGGCCGCACGGTAACTCACTCGCACCTGTATTCGGGACTTTGTCCTCTAATGAGAGGGTTCGTTCAGGGATTGAATTGTCGGATGTCGGCAAAAGGGGGAGTACCTAGATCTGGAGTGTTCCCAGGTTCAACCGTTCCCGGCTGAACCTTCCCATCAGCGAGGATTGGTCGACGTGGTTGCCTCCGTCAATGAGTGCTGTATTCTCCCGCGGTGATCAGCATGGATCGTGATCGGGAAGACCTGGCGTTAGAGGCGCTTTGTACTACGAGCCGGGCTCTCATAGCGGTGCGCAGTGAAGCTTCCTCTCGGGCATTGGCTGAACTGGTAGGACGCCGTTACCGGGCTCTCGCGCCCCCCCAGCGTCTCGGATACCTTCGCTTTCTTGCCGCAGAACTCAGCGCCGATCCGACGGTAGTGAAGTCCTCTATCGCGACCTGGGAGGCGGATCCGTCCGAAGACAACCTCTGGGCTATCTCCTGCGCCATTGAGGCACCTCGCCAAGCTCTGTTCAAGGCCATAGGCAACGCGGTGGACGGGCCACAATTCGTCGTCGATCTGCGCGGCGAAGTCCTTGCCCAACTTCGGGAACATGTTGAATTGATACCGGTGGAGCGCGACCTCCATCACGTGCTGACATCGTGGTTTAGTCCCGGCCTCATCGAACTCCATCGGATCGACTGGGGCTCCCCCGCTCGAGTCCTCGAAAAGATCATTACATATGAAGCAGTGCACGAGATCGTTGGTTGGGAGGATCTCCGTCGCCGGTTGGAGCCTGATCGACGTTGCTATGCCTTCTTCCATCCGGCCATGCCATACGAGCCGTTGATTTTTGTGGAGGTCGCGCTTACGGAAGGCATGGTGGCGACCATTGGCGACGTTCTGCACGCACCGTCACTCGGCGACAAGCCGCCCGGGCCGTTCGACACCGCCACCTTTTACTCCATCACGAGCTGTCAGGCGGGTCTGTCGGGGATTCCGTTGGGTGACTTCCTCATAAAGCGGGTCGCCGAGAGCCTGGCACGGGATCTGCCGGAGCTCAGCCATTTCGTCACCTTGTCGCCGATACCGGGCTTCGGGACCTGGCTCGAACAGGCTCTTCGTCATCGTCACAGCCTCCCTGTGGCCGACGTGCCCGAGCTGAAAATTGCTGGAAGCTCCCGGCTGGTCCGAGCATCCCGAAGCCGTTGAGCGGGTTCGGCCGATCCTTGAGCGACTCTGTGCCCATTACCTTGTCCGAGCCAAACGAGGTCGAGAGGCTGCGGACGCGGTGGCGCGTTTCCATCTTCGCAACGGTGCCCGAGTTCTTCGAATCAACTGGATGGCCGACCCTTCGGCCCGCGGCCTACGTCAATCTGTGGGCCTGATGGTCAGCTACGAATACGATGAGCAACAGGTGTCGGCCAACCACGAGGCGTATGTGCTTGACGGCCAAGTCATCCACTCGGCTGAAATCGCCAGCTTGCTCGACACCTGATTCCGGCTCACTTTCGCGGGACCACAATCTGCCCGTTCAGGACCTGGACTGTCCAAACTGACAGAGTCCAGGTCATCGTGGGGGAGTGGGCCAGTGCCCGTCAGTACGTCCGGTCGGCAGGTTCAGAAGGCAACTTTCGCATCAGCGGCGAAGCCCATGAGCTTGTTGAGGTTGCCACCCATCAGCTTGGCCTTGTCCTCTTCAGCGAGTTCGTCGATTTCGTCGTAGAACTCAGTCGGGTCGTGCATGCCTTCGGGGTGTGGGAAGTCCGATCCGAATACGACATTGTCGATACCGACGAGGTCGACGATGCCGATGACGTCCTCTTCGAAAAACGGGTGGATGATGATCGATCGCTTGAACGCCACCATGGGGTCCTCGTCGAAAATCTCTGGTTGCTTGTCGTAGATCTTCTCGAAATGCTTGAGGGCAGTCGGAACGAACTGGCTGCCGTTTTCCACCGGCATGAATCGCAGCTTCGGAAATCGGGTGGCCAAGCCATGGCCGATGATCGAATAGACGGTGTCACGAATCGATCGGTATTCGCTGCCCACCAAGGCGACGAAGGGACTGATCTTCTTGAAGGGGTTCATCTCGTCAGTGATTCCCTCCCACTCGTTGGTGTGGCGGGTGTAGCCGTCGTCGGAGGAGTGCATCCCGATCAGAACCCCGGCCTCTTCAGCCTTGCTCCAGAACGGGTCGAACTCCGGCAGGGCGAACGAGCGTCGACGGCCGTTGTAGTCCGGAACGCTCGCCGGTCGGATGAGGATGGCCCGTGCACCGTTCTCCACGACATATTCGAGCTCGCGGATCGCCTCGTCGACGATGCTGAGGTTGATCACCGGGGTAGCGAAGATGCGGTCCTCGAAGTTAAACGTCCAATGCTCGAGCATCCACTCGTTGAGGGCGTGTACGACGACGGCCGTGGCGACCGGGTCATCCGTCAGCCGCTCTTCCAGCAGGCTGGCGAGCGTTGGCCACATCATGGCTCGATCGATCTTCTGTTCGTCCATGAGCTGGAGACGCGCCTCGGGGTCAAAAAACGCCGGCGGCGATTCGATGTACTTCGGCGGCAGCCCGACGAGCGACGCTCCCTCCTCGGTCTTGGTCAGGTGGAAGCCCCGACCGCCAACCGAGTGCTTGGACGACGGGTTCTTGATCCGGAACTCGAGCTCCTGCGCGCCTGGGGGGGCCACCTTGTTGAAGGTCGGGTTCGGGATGTAGTCGCTGATCACGTTGCGCAGGGCGATTTTCGTCCGGCCGTTGACCTGCACGTACTTCACGAGACCGTCGTACTCCGCCGGCAGGTACTTGGTAAAGGCGTCGGTTGTCTCGTACATGTGGTTGTCGGCATCAAACACCGGAAAGCTCAGGGCTTGCGGCACAGCAGCACCTCTTCTGGCTCGTGGACAACGGTGACCGCGTCCATAATTTTCCTTCTCTCTCGCTACTTTAGGGCACGACGACAGCGTAGAAACGCTGGCGGCCCGACGTGACCCTCGACCTGACTGGCAAGCGAACGGCCCGGCGATCGAGGGCTCTCCCCCAGGCCTCAAGTCTAGACCGAGTTCGAGACGTCACTTAGCCGAGGATTATTGGACGATCGCTCAGTTACTTCTCCCCGTTTGGCTGCCCGATCACGTCTCGGAGTGCCCGGCCTCGCCGCCTCCCCGAGCGTGTCGGTCAGAGGAATCCGCCGCGGTCCGGCGTTAGCTCCGGATGCCTCCTGAATTGAGCCTCACCTTCTGGCTCAAGTGACGATGTCGCGAACCCGGTGGGTTCTAGAAACGCCCCCTCGCACGGGCGCTCCAATCCCATCTGAGGGTGACGAGGCGAGAGCGGAAGGCGAATTCACTCGTCACCTCCGTTCACTCGGTCACCTCCGCTGGCATTTGAACTCAGCGCAGCTCTACCCATCCGTTCTTGATGACCTTTACGTGATTTTGCAATGCTTCGAATACCACCACACGACCTCCTTGCTCGTTGCGGCCAGCATCTCGAAACTCGACGATGAGCTCGTGGTTGGGGCGCGTTGGCGCGGCGAACCGGCACGCCAGTCGAAGAAGGAGATCAGGATCGCCACCGGCAAACAAGTCGACTGCGGCTCCGCTGCACATCGCCAACGTGCACATTCCTTGCATGATCTTGCCGGGGTATCCCTCCGCCTGTGCTTTCACGTCATCAATAGCGTGAGCCACACGGTCTCCCGAGGCGCCGGCATAGCGGAACCCTTGGTCACGATCGACAAACAACGACTTGCTTTGGGAGGCGCTTGTTCGTGTCCCTTCGGGCAATGTGTGTCCGGGCAGGTCAGGGCCGAATTCGTTTGTCGCCCGCCCACCGATGTAGTAACTCGACCACAGGTGCTCGACAAGCGGAAGGCCGTCGGAATCGGTGATGAGTAGCCCGACGGTCAGCACCGTTCCGCTCTTCGTTTGTATGGCGGAGCGAGGCTCAGCCCGCCAGCGGACCATCATGCCGGGGCGGATCGGTGCCAAATAGAACACGTCATGCTCGCCGTGCACGCCGCCCCGGTAATCGGTGATGACGGCGCGTGCGGTCCCTTGTTGGTGAGCCACGAACCACGAGTCGTAGAGCAAACTGCTGGTGAACAGGGGTGGGACACGTTCTCCAGTCGCATACCGTTCGTTGACATCGTTGGTCGCTCGGGCGTACGCATACGTGGCATCAGGATCGATGTTTCCGTGGGAAACGTCCACGGTCTCGGAGGCGTCTGTTCTCCTGTGTTCGGTCATCGGGGTGACTCTAACGGGTGGCGAATTTCCCCTATTGCAACGGCGCCTCGACATCTTCCATGACTGTCGCCAGACTGATTCAGAACTGTGGCGGCGCTGCTGGTTACCCTTGAGCTGGGGTTCTCCATCGGAAAGGTTCGGGGGGCAGGGCGGAGTGGGATGCGTGAAACGCCGAGCTGCTGTTCGGGGGAGGTGGTCCGCACTGGACGTCATCGGCGCATAAAGGTCAGGTGGGTGACGCCGCTCGGTGATGAAACTACCTCGAGGTTGTAGCGCTCCTCGACGCCCTCGAGCCCGTCCCAGAGACGAACACCCCGGCCTAGCAGGATCGGCACCTGCACAACGTGGAGGGTGTCGATGAGATCAGCGGCAAGGAAGTCGCGAACGATCGTCGGGCCCCCGCCGATACGCACGTCGAGGTCACCGGCGGCCTTCCGAGCGAGGTCGACTGCCTCCTGTGGGGAGGCGTCGACGAAGTAGAAGACGGTACCGCCCTCCATTTCGATCGGTGGCCGAGCGTGGTGCGTGAGCACGAACACCGGCGTATGGAACGGCGGGTTCGGGCCCCACCAGCCCCGCCACTCGTCGTCGGTGCCGATATCGGTCCACGGGCCGGTCTGGGCACCGAACTTTCCCCGGCCCATGATCTCCGCCCCGAACCCAAGTTCAATCCGTTCTGCGAATGCATGGTCGACACCGACGGTGCCCCCGGGATCGCCCACCATCGAGTGCCAGAAGCGGGTGGCGAAATACCACTCGTGCAGGCGATGGCCGGCGTGACCGAACGGGGCGTCCAACGTGAGGCCTTCGCCGGTCCCGAACCCGTCCAAGGAGATTGAAAAGTTGTGGACACGGACCTGGGACATGACGGCCTCCGAAGCGTTGGCTTTGCGATATGGGGAGGAGATGTTCCCACTTATCCGAGAGGTTGAGCTACTTCCGACCTCGAACTCACATGCTTTCTTCCGTTCCGGCCCGTGACGCAGAACTTGCGACGTCGATGCCCAAAACGGACGAGAAGCCCGACACGAGTTGACATCGTGTCGCGACCGCGCCACGCTCGCGAAGCAACCGCAGAGGTTGCCGACGAGCTGGGGGACAAAAGTCATGGATAGCGGGCAGACGACCGGCGCACTGGCGGGAAAGATTGCCGCCGTCACGGGTTCCACGAGCGGTTCGGGCCGAGCGGTGGCGCGAAGGTTCGCTGCTGAAGGTGCGTATGTTGTTTTGCTCGCCCGGGGAAGGGAGCGCTTGACCGCGGAAGCCGAACTTATTGACGGTGCCGTGCCGATCGTCACGGACGTAGGCGACCCGGACAGCGTTCGCAACGCCTTCACCGAAATCGAGGAACGATTCGGGAAGCTTGACATTCTCGTGAATAACGCTGGGATCTACCGACCCTGCCCCGTGGAGGATCTGAGCGACTTCGATATTGAACGACAGGTTCGCACGAACTATCTCGGCACCGTCTATACCTGCAGGGCTGCCATTCCGCTCTTACGGGCTGCCGGCCATGGCGACATCGTGAACACCTCGAGCGAGTCCACACTCGATCCCTTCCCCATGCTTTCCATGTATGTTTCGAGCAAGGCAGCTCTCGAGGCCTTCAGCAGAACCCTCATGACCGAGGTCCAGCAAGAAGACATCCGTGTGACCGTCATCGTCCAAGGTGTCGCCGTCGATGGCGATGGCTCTACCGATTGGGGTTGGGAACCCGAGAAAGCGATGGTTGCCGGGCAGGTCTGGACTGAGCGGGGATATATCGCTCGAACGCTCGGACGTGAAGGCAGTTCAGGCCAGTCGGTTGACGATGTCGCCGACGTGCACCTGTACGTCGTCACAAGGCCGCGCGGACAAAAGCTCGACACGATCCACGTTCGTTCGTACTAAGCGACACTTCTGGGTCGATGACACAGACCGTCGGCATTCCTCCAAAGTCGTTCTGCAATACATGTCGCGGTCGCCCTATGCACGTGGTCACGACGGTGGTCCGTGAGGACGGTCTAACCTAGGACCCTGTCGATGTATGAATGGTCAGATGGCGTCTGGGTGGCTCCTGAAACAGGACCACGACCCCTGCTGCAAACGCGTTCCGCCGCCCCTTCGTCATCAGGTGGGACCGATAGATGAGGGTCTTGGTGGCGGGTTCGACTGGGTTCGTGGGACGCCAACTCTGCCCGGCTTTGCAGCAAGCGGGTCATGAGGTAGTTGCGATGACTCGACGCCCGGAGGAGTATCACGGCGTTGGTACGCCGGTCAGAGGCGATGTCGCTGATCGCTCAACGCTGGCCGGGGCAATGAGTGGTTGTAGTGGGGCGTACTACCTTGTGCATAGCCTTGGCGACAGAGACTTTGCCCGGACAGATGCTGCAGCAGCCGTTGCGTTCGGTGAGGCAGCCGCTCTAGCGGGCCTCGACCGCATCATCTATTTGGGCGGCCTGGGAAACAGCGCTGACGAGCTTTCTGAGCATTTGCGGAGTCGCCGTGAGGTCGAGGGCCTGCTCGGCAAGGCGGGTGTGCCTGTCACCGTCCTCCGCGCCGGCATCATTGTCGGCCACGGAGGGATTTCCTGGGAGATAACCCGGCAGCTCGTTGAGCATCTGCCGGCGATGATCACTCCGCGCTGGGTGCACACCAAAACGCAGCCCATAGCGGCCGCCGATGTAGTTCGTTACCTGGTCGGGGTCCTTGAGCTTCCCGAAGCACTTGGGCGCGTATTCGAGATCGGCGGGCCTGAGATCCTGGAGTATTTGCAGATGCTGCGTCGAGTGGCTGCGATCGAAGGCCGCCCCCTGCTGGTACTGCCCGTACCCCTGCTAACTCCGTCACTGTCTTCACGCTGGTTGGCATTGGTGACCGATGTTGACTTGGCAACTGGGCGCACTCTGATTGACTCGATGAGCAACGAGGTGATCGTCCGAGACGACAGCATCCGCTCTCTCGTGCCCTTTGAGCCCATGGACTACGACAGCGCAGTGCTGACCGCTCTGGGCGAGAGGGTAAAGGCAAAGCAAAAGTGACGTGTCGCGCGTGACGGAAGCACAATCTGAGAGATTGTCGGCGCCTCACCTCTATCGCGATTTACCATGGTGGAGGGCCAAGTCGGTGCCCGACGTTGGCCGTGTCTGCGAAACCGGGACCCAGAACAAGGCTCTGATCGCGGCAGTCGCGTTGACCGGTATGGGTTTGCTCGGGGCTTCGCTATCCACCGAACCCGACTCAACCGAATTCTACGCACTCACGTTCGCGGTCGCAGGTACGTGGCTGGTTGGGGGTCTGGTTTGCGATCCCCCTCACTCACATGCCACTCGCTCCGACGAGCAACCCTTCGCACGTCCTGTCGTCATACCGATCCTCACCGGTGCAGCCGCGTTCGGGGTGTTCTACGGAGCGGCACTTGTTGCCCGGCGCGTCCCCCTATTGGACGAGGCGCTCATCAAGGTTCTGCAGTACGCCGAACGGGGCTCAGGACCATGGGTGCTGGCCACAACACTCGCCAACGGGCTAGGCGAGGAGGTCTTCTTCCGTGGCGCCGTGTTCTCCGCCATCGGCGGCCACGCTCCTGCACTAGCAACGACGCTGTTGTACATGCTGACCACCGGCGCTTCCCGGAATTGGGCTTTGGTTCTCGCCGCTGGGGCTATGGGTAGCGTTTTCGCGGTACAGCGTCGCGCTTCGGGCGGAATTCAGGCACCGATTTTGACTCACGTGACCTGGTCCGCATTGATGCTCCGTTACATACCGTCCCTGTTTCGTGATCCGACCATCACATCCCGCTTCGCTCACCGAGCACGTCGCTAGCTGCTCGTTATATGGATTTTTCAAGTCGCCTGGCGACGCCACGCCAGCGAGTCCGGGGGTCACCAAAAGTCTGCGGGTTCAAAGTCCAGTCTTACGTAGCTGGAAACCAACGTGCGACGCCGACGCCATCGTCGATTACGGACGACTTTCTGAGCTTAAGCCGTGCCGTTGAGAGTACGAAGCGTCGGTACGTTCAATGCTCCTAGAACCTCCGAACGAGCGGATGGATCTGGGGCCAGGGGGCCGCCGCTAACGGGCGTCATCCAGACGTGCATCATGGGCGGGGTAACTAGGTTGGAACTTCCCGCTGCGCACGTACCCGCCTGCTCAGTACCGACGACTTTCCCGTCGCCGATACAAAGATTGGTGTGAAGGTGCCACTGCGTCAGGCATCCGCCGGGTTGGGGAAGGTCCGAGGTTCCGGTACCCCGCGGCATGAGATACATGGCAGCGGATAATACAGCGCCATGGGCAGTGTTCACGTACACGAGAACAGGGATGGATGCCGGGTCCAGTTGCTCACCTTGACGATAAATCGAGGGGTTGATGTAGTGCACAATCCTCTGGCCGGTCGGCGTGAGTGGTATATATCCGGCAGCTTTGGCGGCGGCCAAACTCTTGAACCTGGTGACAGCATTGACCGTTTGATCGACCAGAGAAACAGCGTCCCGTTGTTGTGCTTGGGTCGGCTGTCTCATGCAATCGGGGCTAGCCATCCTCATGCCAGCCGCCATCACCATGGTGGGTTCCGGCCACGTGATCGGACCGGCTGGGGAGGTAGTGACCAACGAAAGTGCCTTGGTCGACGAGGACCCGCTCGGAGGTGACATATGCGACATTGATGAACTCGGATGTGAGGTGGCAGACGACGGGCCGGCAGTCGTCGTCGTGGCGCTGGCGATCGCTCCAGTGCCCAGCAGGGTAGCGAAGGCCATGAGAACGGCGGCGAGGGCCACACGGTGCTCACGCGAGGGTGAGCTCGAAAGTATCGGGGAGGCCACCATAAGGGCGGCACCAAACTCAATGGTGGTGGTCAGTAGACCAACCAAATCCATTGTCTCCCATCCGCGAAGAATGTAGATGCCGTAGGCGATCACGGTCCCGCCCGTTACGGCTACAGACACCAAGCGCCAATGATTGCGCCTCATGAGTGTCCAGTAGAAGGCGATCAGGAAGGCCGTCGCGTCAACGATGAAGAGAATGGCCGTGACCCGCTCGTCGGTCCAGTGGGTCGGAATAATGGCGGCGTGGACGACAGCACCTACCAAAGTGCCAAACAGAACTGCCTTGGCGGTGAAGCTCAGACTGTCGTAACGGTCCAGAACTCTCAGGGCCCAGGCCGAGCTGGGGGCTCTGGCGTGCAGAATGCTCAGGGTAATCCAGAGCAACAGCGGCAAGACAACCAAGGCGACGAGACCAGGAAGGTGCTCAGAAGGTACCGAGAAGACCCCGTTCGAACCACTCATCTGCATTCCAAGCATGTCAACACCAACCTTTGATGGTCATATCGATGACCGTAGGCGTAGATGTGGGAGAGGACCGTGGATTTCCAAAATGAAGCCGGAGAGAGGTTCCAAGACCTTCATGAGCCTTCGGCCTCCTTCGAGCGAACATTGGCATCGGGGCCGGTTACGTGACCACAGGTGTGGGAAGTGCTGGCGCAACCGCTAATGAGACGAGAAAGCACACTCTGGTTCCACCCATTGATGAAGTCCCCATGCGCGGTATCAGTCGATCCCTGCTGACCCGGACCCATGGAGAGGGTGAGTCCCGCAGTTGAGGTGATCGGGTACACCACGTGGAAGATCACTTTCGGGATGCGGACGGAATATCCGGGGGGACAGAGCGCACCCTTGGTGGGATACGCCACGTTGGTCTGGTTGGCTCCTGAAAGGCTGGTGCCGTTCCAGCATGAAGGAAAGGTGATACGGAGTTCGACGCCTTTGGTTCCCGTACAGTTTACGGGTGTGGCGGACACGGGTTGGGGTGTGGGCGTTTGATCAGCACAGCGCCAGCCGACGACTCCAGTCGATTGGGGTGAGGTGGCATTTTCGTTACCGGCAATCATCTCCAGCCCAGCTGGTGGAGCGACGACTACCGAATTCTTAGATTGCAGACCGGACCAGTAGATGAGATTGCGCTCTGGTGTAATGGCCACACCGTTCTGATAAAGCACGGGGGTCCAGTAGGCCGAAGCGTCGATGCTCGTCGTGCAACTCGTCGGTCCGCCGATGAGAGCAGCCGCAGTCGATGTGGCGGATGTGGTTGTATTCCCAAAGAAGTCGTGGGCCATTGACCTTCCGGGCATTCCTGGCTGAAGGATGGGATCGTCATTGGCTTCGTGGCTGTACAGGCATGTGTCGCTAATCAAACTGGATCTTGTGGTCGCCGGAACAACTGAAAGCGGCTCCGAAGTAGGTGTCGTCGGAACCGGAGACGTCGGGGTCGTCGTAGAGGTTGGGGTGCTGAATGGTGCCGTGTGTTTTGCGGGGGAGGGAAGGACGTCGACTTTTGGGCTCGTTGAGGTGAGGGCTACGCCGGCAGCGGCGCCCCCACAGAGAAGAGCGAGGGTGGCGGCGAAGGCAAGCACCAGTCTGAATCGCCTTTTTTTAGCAACAGTAAGAATCGGCATGATGAGCCCCTCCTCGGGTCATCTCTCATGATGAAGCGCGATCATGTGCGAACCATTAGTCGCATGTGATGAATCTGTGAGGTTGCGTTCATAAGGCAGCCACCTCGGCGATGCTCGATCGAGCCCTGGAAATGGCGATCAACGGAGGTGCGCTGCCTCGGCAGGACAAGCCGCAGCAAGCCCCTTCGCGACAGCACCGACTTAGTGGCTAATAACCGGCAGAAGGAGCGGCAAAATAAGGGGGATCGAAAAGCGTATCCACGACCCTCAAAGCAGGTGACCCTCAGGTCCGGTTATCCAAAGAAGGGGAGAGGGCGGCTGGTATGGCACGTCGGTGCGTCCGGACGAACGTAGTTGAGTAACTCCAAGTTCGTCAGAGGCGTGAACAAGTACCCGGTGGGAAGCCGACGTGCATGATTACCCTACTGACGATTGCAGGTCAGTGTGACTTTGCAAGAAGTTTGTTCGGGTCATGAACCACGACTGTCCCGGCGATGTGATCGTGAAGACACTTACGTTCCTTGCCGGTGAGCATGAGGATGAACGAGATAATTTGGCTGATGAAGCTCAGGATACCCTCCGCTATTGAGCCGACGATCTCGCGCAATGCCATCCACGACCAGGTGGCGACCCGCTGCGTTTCGGGGCGCCAACAGCGCATACCGAGTACCTGCTGCGCCGGAGTTTGACCTCGACCCCATACGATCAAGCCCCAAATGACGTATCCAATACCAAGAGTGCCGATTGCTAATGGAATAGCCAGGAAATAGGCACCGATCCGCCGAGAGATACTCGCGAGCTGAACGCCTTGGGGCAGCACCAGGCCACTTGCCTGGTCGAGGTACATGCCCGAAGGTACGACTCCTGCGAATTGGCCGTACCCGTAGCCCACCGGAGGGCTAGGTGTGGGCGGGGCCGGTGGGAATGGAGGCGCGCTGGGTACCTGTGGTGGAGCGAACGGAGGGGGATCGGTTGGTGTCTGAGTGGCCCTGCGATGTTCCGTCCACGCACTGCCGTCCCAATACCTCTGCCCCCGAGGGTTCTCGGGATCCTCGTACCAACCGGCGGGTGGGTTCGATGTCGTCATTCGAGCGCTCTCCTCTTACAATCAATTGGAAACATCATGCCAGGTGATTTCCTCCGGTAACGATGTGTTGCGCGCCGCGATTGACGGGGTGGACGAAAAACCTCGAGTATCCTCGAGGTAGTTGTATGAGCAGAGAATCCGTCCGAAATCAAGAGCTGAGCGTCGGCCAGGTGTCCGAACGCAGTGGGGTCGCGGTCTCGGCGTTGCATTTCTATGAGGCCGAAGGTCTGATCACCAGTCGCCGAACCGAAGGCAATCAGCGTAGATATCCGAGGGAGGTATTGCGCCGGGTTGCTTTTGTTCGGGCTTCTCAAGAGGTCGGCATACCACTTCGACGAATCAAGACGGCGCTCGATCAATTACCCCAGAATCGCACCCCGACTCGGAGAGATTGGGAAACGGTGTCAACGGCGTGGCGCGAGGATCTCGATGATCGCATCGTGCGCCTCGAGCACTTACGAGACCGGCTCACCGGCTGCATCGGGTGTGGTTGTTTGTCTTTGCAGCTCTGCAGGCTGGTGAACCCTGATGACGTGCTGAGTCGTAAGGGTCCAGGTCCGCGGAATCTGTGATCGAACCCGACTTGTCCTTGGCCTGGGGTCAGTCGATTGACGACGTCACTCGCTCGGCTGCTCGTGCGAATGCCGGGTCGCCGGTCAACCGGAACCCCCGGAGGCACGCCTCCACCAGTTTGATCTGATGCGCGTCGAAGCTTACCGAGGCATCCCGAACAGTCTGGTCGCTCCATTCCCCCTCGTCGCTGACGACACTCGGTGTTACCCCTCGGTAGAGCGACCGGTGCTCGGCTTGGAGTTGGCTGACGGCTGCTCGAGCGTCGGGCGAAGCAAGGTGACCGGCAAGCAGGTGAACTGCCATGGCCCCAGTCACCCCATGAAGATTAAAGATGGTCGGCTCCGCTATGTAACAGCGTGCGCCGTGAGCCGCGGCTTGGAGGATGCAGCGGTGCGGATCCTTGAACCTGACGCTTTCGTTGACTGGCTCACCGGGGGCGAACCAAACTGCCCAGTTCCCCAGCGCCCGAGCCAGCTCGGCGCGACGCGCCGGTGTGTCGGCGAACTCAATCGCCCGAACGGCGTGCGACGTTCGGATCACCCCGTGGAATAGGGCTCCAACGAGGCCCGGCATGAGCCGCGGCGCCCATACGCCGATCACAGCCTGCCATCCGTTCTGGTCGATGGCCTGGCCGAAGTAGCCCATCCATTCGGAGAGGAACCGATAGTTCCCCAAGTACTCGCTCCAATCGAAGCCGATTTTCCAACCGGGGATGACGGGCGGGACCGCAATACCCATCAGCTGCGCATATCGCCCGACCCAGGCACTCATCACTGGGTCGAGTCCCAGGGTCGCGAGGGCCTCGCACGCCATTGGCGCGTGGTTTACAAAAGGGTTCGGAATTTCGAAATCAAGAGCCGACACCTGCTCGAGGGCGTCGTCGAGCACGGCAATCGAGGACTTCGGCATCCCATCCCCGACCACTTCGCTGACATCGTCTGACGCCACTCCGTTTCGCACCATGACAACACTGTAAAACCTCAACTAAGGTTGAGGTCAAGGGCTACACGAGGCAGTGGTCACGGGCGTTCCTCTTGGTAAGCCGCCAATGCGTCATCAGGTGACCGGGTCGTGGCGCCCAGAGACCCATATGTGGAAGTTTGTCCCTCGGTCCTGGCTTTCGAGGGCTGATTCGGTACTGTCCACCGGCTCCGGATAAGAAACGCCGCCCCAATAGCCGTGTCATGTTGCGTGACGGTTGCCGGCTGGTTGACGAGTCCGATTTCCGTTGACTTCGGTTGTGGACCGGGTAAGGGTCATTAGCGGTAGCAAGTGGTGCAGCTCCACGCTGCACGAATGGCGATGCACCCTGGTCAGTTGATCCCAATCGGAACAGTTGATCCAAGCAGGGACCGTGGCTTCGTCATAGTGATTCTTCCAGAGCGGTCGGGAGCCTCATCAGGAGCATGACGTGACTACAACCGAAAATCCACACGCCGTTATAGGCCAGTCTCCTGATCTCACGAATGCGGATAGCGAGACGCGAGGCGCAATCACGCAAGGGGACTCGACGGTCCTCGAAAATTTGCTTCACCGTAAATACTTGCGGCCGGCGTACCAATCGATCTTCGACTTGAACTCGGGAGAGCAGGTGGCGGCGGAAGCCCTCGCCCGGTGGCCCGAACTGTCCATGACGCCCGATCGAGCCTTCAAAAAAGCAGCGGCGGAGGGTCGATTAGCCGAACTCGATGAGGCATGCCGATACGCCGCCATAGACGACGCGATCACCTATGGCCTTCCATCGGGTTTCTGGCTTTTCGTCAACCTGGAACCTTCTGTGCTCGGACTCGATACCGCACATGGACTCGTGAAGAGGGCTGCTGGTCAGGTGAACTTGACCATAGAGATAACCGAGCGCGCCTTGATGCACCGACCCGCTGAGCTCTTGCACGCCGTTAAGACACTGAGAGCCGCGGGCTATTCGATCGCACTGGACGATGTCGGTGCGGATCCTGCATCACTTGCGTTGCTGCCATTCATTGCTCCAGACGTGATCAAGCTGGACATAACGTTGATACAGCGCTGGCTCAATGTCGAACAAGCGGCCATCTACACTGCGGTGGCCGCCTATGCCGAACGGACGGGCGCCACTATTTTGGCGGAAGGAATAGAGACCGATACCCATCTCCAACAAGCTCTTGCCCTGGGTGCCACACTTGGCCAGGGTTGGTATTTCTCCCGACCGGGACCCCTCGACGTCCGCACCTCGCCAGCGGAGCAACGTCAACGCCAGCGTTGCCAGACGTTCCATCCGACTCCAGCCAGTCCTTTTAGTGCACTTGACCCCTCAGCCACCCGGATTGGGTCAAAGGGCCTCCTCCTCGGTATCTCACGCCATCTCGAAAACCAAGGGCTCGCCCTCAATACGCCACCCGTCGTCCTGGGCGCTTTTCAAGAGGTCAGACACTTCACGCCCAACACGGCGGAACGCTATGCGCGCCTCGCCGCTCGTTGTCCTCTCGTTGCCGCACTGGGAGTCAACTTGCCTCAAGAACCGGTCGCGGGCGTTCGCGGTGCAACGCTCGGAAGCGACGATGTGCTTCTCGGCGAGTGGGTCGTTGCTGTGGTCGGAACCCACTATGCCGGAGCATTAATCGCTAAGGACCTCGGTGACTCTGGGCCGGACCGGGATCGTCGCTTCGCATTCTCTCTTACTCACGATCACGAAACAGTGTTGGCTGTTGCTCGCAGTCTGCTCGATCGCGTCGTTGCCACCAGTTCCTTTCCCAACGACGACGAAGTCGCCGTTGGTCAGCGTCGGTGACATGTCGACGATCACGGTGCTAGTCGACGACTGAGTAGCGCAACAAAAGTCTTGCGATTGTTACGGTGACGTGAGATCGATGACGAGCACCCGCCACAACAGGCTTTGGTGACGGTGGTGCGTCTGATGATCCCGGTGCGCAAAAAAAACGACGTGGGGTTGCGAGAGCCGTCGAGCTCTGAGTCATTTTATCCCTCATGACAACGCTGTAGCGGATTACGAGGACGACATCGCACTCTGACGTACTCATACGACGATGTTTAGGTCTTTGTACCCATGACCGGGAGGACTTATTCCTCTGGTCTGCCGTCCGCCGATTTCATACGGTGGGAGTGTGGCGCGAAGTGACCACCACACAGTGTCGCCTCGCGAGCCGAAAGGACATCGAATGACTACCCCCCGCATCCATGCGGAACTGATCGCTGCTTTTCTCGGCGATGACGAACCCTGTTACGGGGAGTGTCAGTGCACGTCCTGCCGAGCATACGTCCCAAGTTCGTCGCCAAGATCGACACGGTGGTCGACGACCTTGGACTTTGTTGGTGCGGGACCCGTCTCGTAGCCGGTGGGTCTGGGACGACGCTGGCGGAGGCCGAAGGTGAGTATCCCTCACTGTGGTTCGTCAAATTGATGACATTGCCATCGGGGCTCGAACGAATAGTCGTCGTAGCCCACGCGGCTCCGTCGTGAGCGAGGAGACGATCTCGAATCCCCATTGCTTAATCTTCGGGGGCCGTTGCATCACGTGTAACGAGCTGGACGGGGTCGCGCCGGCCGGAGATTGGTAGTGGGCGACCCAACCTAGGTTTGAATCCTGACGCTCAGTCCGAAATAATCCGTATAGAACTCGCTATTCCGGAAACTCGCATCTATCCTCCTCAATTCGACAGCATTGAATAAATACACCGTGTGACCACTCGACAGGTCGCAGTGGCAAAGTGTTCGAGACCATCTGTTATGGGGATGTTTTTCGATACTGTTCGCAAGGAGATAGAGAGGCCTTCGGTTGGCCGCATCATGAGGCATGAGGTGCTCGATGTTCCTGCGGGTTCGAACAGTCCTAGAGGTATTCCGAGCTTCTTTCGGAAACCCGGTGCTGCGCAGAGTCGGCTTTGCCTACGCACTTTTTGGCGCAGCGGAGTTCGGTGTGTGGATAACGCTTTTGGTCTTCGCCTATGGCCACGGCGGACCGACAATGAGCATGTTGATGGTCCTGGTTCAACTTATCCCTTGCATCGCCTTCGGTCCGTTCCTGGGCGCTCTTGCCGATCGCCGGCGCCCGAGCCGTGTGCTCTGCGTTGGCTACGGGTTACAGACCCTTTCCATGGGAGTGGTGGCGGTTGCCATCGGATTTCGTGCGCCGGTTGTGGTTTTTGTCCTGGCGCCTCTCACGTCACTGAGTTTCTCGGTGACACGACCACCACAAGCAGCCCTCCTGCCTGCCGTCGTTCGGACGCCCGACGAGCTGACTGCGGCCAACGTCATGGCCGGCTGGACAGACGCAGCCGCAGCTCTCGCCGGCCCTGCGGTGGTTGGAGTGCTCATCGCGTGGCACGGCCCACAGCTTGCGGTAGGGGTCATGGCCGGGATGACGGCCATTTCCACATTTCTGGTGGTACAGGTTCAGGGACCCGCTGCTGGCATCTCGTCCGATGTCGCTCGAGAAGTAGGTAAGGACGGTAGAGAGGGTGACCACCCTGGTAGGAATCCGATGACGGGGAGCGGGCGGGTCTTCGCCACGATCAGAACGGATGCACGTGCAAACCTGCTGATGACCGTGCGTAATCCGCAGATCAGAGTTCTTCTTGCATTGCATACGTTCTATTTCGTACTCATCGGCGCCCTCGACCTCCTCTGCGTCATTCTTGCCTTCAGCTACCTGCATATGGGGCGGGGTGGCCCGGGATTTCTGAACGCCGCACTCGGCGGAGGGGCGTTGCTCGCCGGGCTCGTGACGGTATTTCTGGTGGGTCGGCGCCATTTGGCAAATACGCTGATCGTCACGATTTTGATTGCGGTGGCGGCACTCGCGTTGATCGGCGTGACTCCTAGCGTGGCTCCCGCCGTCCTTCTCATCGGCACTGTTGGTCTGGCCGGCGCTGTCTTCGACGTCACCGGTCGGACCCTTTTGCAACGGTCGGCTCCCTCCGACGCTATCGCAGGCTCCTTCGCGATCCTGGAAGCCCTCATGGACGCTGGCTTGGCCCTGGGAGCTGTTCTGGTCCGCCTCGCGATCGCAATCGGGGGCTTGAATGCGGCCCTTTTCGCTCCGGCCGTTGTAGCTGTCTTGCTCATTGTCGTGCTGTGGCGCCGCATCCGGAGGGTCGACGCCTCGGCGAGTGTCCCGCAGGTCGAGATCCAACTGCTGCGAGCAATCCCAATATTTGCCCGTCTTCCAGCCCCGTCACTCGAGGGAATAGCGCGTGACCTCGAGGCACTCACGGTGCCGCAAGGCACCGTCGTGATCAAAGAAGGCGAGCCCGGCGACCGCTACTACGCCATTGCCCGAGGCGAGCTTGCGGTTTCGCTCGATAGCCACTTCCTGCAAATGGTGTCGCGCGGTGAGGGGTTCGGTGAGATCGCCCTGATCCGTGACGTTCCTCGAACGTCGACGGTGACGGCGGTGACGGATGCCACGCTGTACACGCTCGACCGAGAGCCATTTCTTCAGGCGGTGACGGGCTATGCGACCGCAACCTCGGCAGTGGAGAAGATTATTTCTACGCATCTGGGAGACGACGTCGCGGACTGATCGTGTTCGGATCGCCAACTGGCGGATGTTCCGAGAAGCTGTCGGACGTGGCACGATCCGAAGTGGACCTTGATCATTGGATAAGACCCGGCGCTGCGATCTGGTTACTCGCGGCGTAGCTAGCCTGTCGGTCGAGGAGGGACCGCATGGCCG
Organism: uncultured Acidimicrobiaceae bacterium; assembly: GCA_963737745.1. Taxonomy (GTDB): domain Bacteria; phylum Actinomycetota; class Acidimicrobiia; order Acidimicrobiales; family RAAP-2; genus Bog-473. The sequence goes on from CAVTTR010000002.1 coordinate 127,112, forward strand.
TTACTGACCGCAGAAGCACGTTGCTGGATTCTTACGAGAACGCTGCCAGGATCGTGTCAGGAATTGATGCCGACGAGCTCGGCCAGCCAACACCGTGCCCCAAGTACGACGTGGCCGCACTGATTGACCACCTGGTCGAAGCGGGTCACCGGGCGGCCGCTCTCGGGCATGGGCAGCCACCCCCGCCCGGAGATGCGTCCGCTCATGTGGAGTTGTTCGCCGCGCCGGGTCAGCTACGTAGCGCCGCAAAAGCAGCGGCACAAGCATGGGGGAACGATTCCAGCTTGTCGCGGAGGCATACCATGCCGTGGGGCGAGGAGTTCACGGGAGCCACTTTGGTGGACATGTACGTGGCTGAGATAGCCGCTCACGCCTGGGACCTGGCCACGGCCACCCGACAGATCGACAGAATGGACCCTTCTCTCGCCTTGCCGGCGCTTGAGGGCGCGCAGGCGGTGATCAAACCTCAGTACCGCAACTTGGTCGAGCCGGGAACTCCTTTCGGAGCGGAGGTCTCGCTCGCTCCCGATGCTGACGCGTGGGAAAGTCTTGCAGCCTTCATGGGGCGTGACCCAAGGACGACGTCCCGCCTCTAGGGAGTGAGCTCCGGGCGATGCCGACCAGTCCGGCGTACTCGGTGGCTGCGTCTCACCCCGAGAGCGCGCCCCATAGACCGATTGATCAAACTTCGGGTCCCGGCCTACTGAGTAACGATCTTCTCGAGTCTCTCCAGGCTGGCGGTCATGGACTCAAGCATCGAATTGCTTCCATTTATCCACGTGCCGCCATCGCGCACAAGAGATAGGCGGACCTCCTCCGGCATGGTGCCATGGTCAAACACCTCGGTGACAACCGTGGCATCTTCACCGTCGGGACTGAGGATGAACCCCCAGCGGTAGCCAGCAGGGATGCCCACTTTGGCTGGATCATTATCCTCAGCCCGGGAAGGGTCCCCCGGAGCGGGTTCCCAAAAGATGCGCCGATCTGGCTCGAACTCCACCACGTAGTTGAGCATGAGGTAGTCGTCTCCGAGCCGATGCATTTTCATGGTGAAGGTATCTCCGACGTCAGAAATGGGACGGTCGAGGAGGGCTCCCCGGAGCATGTCGGACCCATCGAAATCCTTGTGACGCAGAGGATTCGCCAAGATCTTGAAGATGAGGGCTGCCGGTGCTTCGATTCTGCGTGACGCCTCGACCGACGTAGATTCCTCTGCCACGGTCAGCTCCCTTCTCACAATCACGGTGCCCCCTCTGTCGAGCGCATCTCACTTTCATACAAATGACGTGCGGGTCCTTCGAAATTCATTCATCGGTCGTCGAAAAGTTCTAACCGATTGGAGGTATCCCGGTCTCTGACGTACGGCTTCAAGAAGCTGTTTCCGAGTCGTGTTAATCGCACGTTCACAATGCGGACACGTTGTCGCAACGGTGAAGCCTTACCTTGGATTGCGTGAGTACAGACGTGTATACAAGCTCGAATACTGCGAGCGGATCTGCATACCAGCAGCTCAAGGCCCTGATTCTGTTGGGGGACGTCCCGGTCGGCATACGGCTCCGGGAAGAACGCATTGCCGAGCGTCTGGGCATGTCGCGTACTCCCATCCGGGAGGCGTTGTTACGTCTGCATATAGAGCGGTTCTTAGATCGGCACCCCGAAGGGGGCTTCAGGGCCACGAATCCCGAGCGCGCGAACGATGGGAGAGCTCTATGAGCTCCGCAGCGCATTGGAGTTGCATGCTCTTCGCCGCGTGCGGAGTAACGGTGTTCATGACCGCAGCGCTCTCCTCGAGTTGCGTGAAGAGTGGCTGCTCATTGATTGCGATGCCCATTCGCTCGATCCTGAATTCGTTCTCCTCGACGAGGACTTTCATGGCCGTTTGGCCGAATCGGCCGGCAACCACCAGTTGAGCGAGGAGTTGCGCTCGATCAATGAGCGCATCAGGCCCGTCCGCACGCACGATTTCATCACGCCCGGGCGTATTTGCGCCACGGTCGAGCAGCATCTTGGCATCCTCGACGCCGTCTTAGGACGAAAGATCGGTCGGGCGGCGGCGCTTCTCGAAGCGCATATTGGCGAGTCCCGGTCCGTCGTCGAGGTTGCCGTCGCTCGTGTGCTGGAACGGATGCTGTCGGTCGGAGAGCGGGACGACGCATGGTGACCATAGGGGCGCAAGAGACCGACGTCGCACTGGTGGAATCGCCGCCTTCTGGCGTCCCGCTACTGGCGGTCCACGGTCTAACAAAGATCTTCGGGCCGCTGCGGGCCAACGATGGAGTCGAGTTCAACGTGATGCCCGGGGAAGTGCATGCGCTCTTCGGTGAGAACGGCGCCGGCAAGAGCACCCTGGTCAAGATGCTCTACGGCGTGTACAAGCCCGACGGCGGGTCGAGATCGAGATTGGTGGAACCAGGTGTCGGTCGGACCTCGCCGTTGGCCGCCCGCGACCTCGGTCTCGGCATGGTATTCCAGGATTTGCGCCTGATCCCTGCCTTTACCGTCTGGGAAAACGTCGCCCTCCATCTGCGTGAAACGGGACGATCCTTCGGCCCCGGAAGGTTCAAGCACTCGTGACTGAGGCCTCGGCAGCGCTACGGGTTGGCAGTCGATCCCACGGCGAAAGTGGCCGACCTCTCGATCGGTGAATGGCAGCGGGTCGAACTGCTCAAGGTGCTGGTCGCCGGGGCCAACATCCTCATCTTGGACGAGCCCACCAGCGTCCTGACTCCTCAGGAGGTAGACGGGCTCTTTGCCATTGTGCGCCAGCTGCGGTCCGAGGGTGCCGGGCATCGTCATCATCACCCACAAGATGCGCGAGGTCCGTGACATCGCCGACCGGGTGACCGTGCTGCGGGCCGGCAGGGTCGTGCTGAAAGATGTGACCACCGCCGACATCTCCAGCGCGGATCTGGTTACGGCCATGGTCGGGGAGAGCGTCGAGCCCGTCCACAACGACGGCAGCGCCTCGGCGGCCGACAGCGCCACGTCCTCGACTACGTGCGTGGCCTTGACCGGTATCGGCGAAGGTTCGGGGCTGCGGGCAATCTGGATCTCCGTGCGTGCCGGGCGAGATCCTCGGCATTGCCGGTGTCGCCGGCAACGGACAGCGCGAACTGGCGGACGTGGCCGTCGGGGGCCGCCAAGCCAGACCGAGGGCGAGATCGAGCTCAATGGCGAATCGGTGGCCGGCGGCGATCCCAAAGCCTTTCGCCAGCCGGGGTGGTGTCGGTGGCAGGTGACCCGGTGCGGGAGTTCGTCGTGCCCGGGCTGACGGTGGCCGAGCACGCTGCGCTGTGGGAAGCGATGGCTTCTCACGACGTGGACTCGCATTTCGATGTGCGGAGCGCTACGAAAAAGGTCCGAGCGCCGACGCCGAGCGGGTGGGGCTGAAGATCGCCGCATCCGATCGCCGGCTCGGATTGCTCTCGGGCGGCAATATCCAACGGGTTCTGCTGGCGCTGGCCTTCGGTGAACATGCCTCGGTTGATCGTTGTGTCCTATCCGACGCGTGGACTCGACGTCCTCACTACCGAACGCACCCGCTCCTTGTTGCTCGCGGCTCGTGCGCCGGTTCGGCCGTTCGTGCTCGATTTCCGAAGACCTCGACGAGCTTCTTGCCCTCTCGGACCGCATCGCCGTGTTGGCTCACGGTGCGCTGTACCGGCATCGTTGATGCCGGTACGGCTGATCGGCAATCCCTCGGGCACCTCATGACTGCAGAGGCGGCATGACGTCCAGCCCCGGAGAAACCGTCTGCTCGAACTCGCCGCGCGGATGCCGCACGACGCCTCCCGACGCCGGATCTCGCTGGAGTCCCTGACCGACCCGTCGGGTTTGAAGCGACTGGCGTCGCATTCGGTGCCTACGTCGTCTGCCTGGGCCTGTTCGCGGCTCTTCGTCGGCACGCAGAGGAAGCAATCCCTTCGGCGTTTATGACTCGATTATCCGCTCGGCTTTCTTGAGCCGGTCTCGTTGGCCGAGGTCCTGCTGCGGGCCGTGCCCATCGTCCTGGCCGCGCTGGCCGTCTCGGTTCCGGCCCGGGCCGGTCTGGTCAACGTCGGCGGTGAAGGTCAGCTCATCGTCGGGGCAGTGGCCGCCACCGGCGTCGGCGTCGACCTGGGTCATAGCGTTCCCGGCGTCCTCGGATGGATTCTCATGGCCCTCGGCGGGACGGCCGCCGGTGCGGTGTGGGGCGGCATCGCGGGCCTACTGCGGGTTGCGGTTGGAGCCAACGAAGCGGTGACCACGCTGCTGTTGAACTTCATTGCGAACGACATCATGCTGTATCTGATCTACCAGCCCTGGAAGGACCCGACCGGCGGCGGGCAAGCCGCAGAGCCGGCCACTGACCAGCAACGAGGTCCTGCCCCGGATCTTCGGGAGCTCGATCAATCTCGGTGTCATCATCGCCTTGGTTGTCGTCCTCGGCGTCTACCTTCTGGTAAACGGACCGGCTGGGGTTTTGCCCTGCGAGTCGTCGGCGGCAATCAGGTGGCGGCGCCAGCGTGCCGGCCTGCCGGTGAAGCGATTGATGGTTCGCTCGATGATGGTCGGCGGCGGCTTGGCCGGCCTCGGCGGGATGCTCTATCTCGCCGGCACCCAGACGCAGCTGCTTCCTGGCGGCACGCCAGTTACGGCTACATCGCCTTTTTGGCTGCGTTCCTCGGTCGACACGACCCGCTGAAGGTGGTGCTCGCCGCTTTGTTGTTCTCTGCCATCGCCATCGGCGGTCCCGGGTCTCCAGCTCAACTACGGCCTGGACGGCAATGTCGTCGACATCCTACTGGCGCTTGATCGTGATGCCGCTCCGCTGGCCCTTTCCGCCTACCGCAAGCAGGCCTTCTAGAGATGGACCGCGAATGAACGGGATCGAGCAGGCACTGACCTCTGGGGTCGAAGGCGGGACCATCATCCTCTTACCCAGCCCTGGGGGAGCTGATCGGCGAGCGGGCCGGCGTGGTCAATCTCGGCATCGAAGGATGCATGCTGGCCGGAGCGCTCGCGGCCTATGCCACCGGCGCCAGTACCGGGTCGGCCTGGTTGGGTGTCATGGCCGGCTTCTTCGGCGGCGCGGCTGGTCGGGTTCTGGCACTCGCTGGCTGGTGGTCAAGCAGAAAGCCGATCAGCTGGCCAGCGGTTTGGTGCTGTGGTTCCTGGCCATCGGCTTGACGTCGGTGCTCGGTACCCGTTATGTCAGCAAGACCGTGACTCCGCTACCGATCGTCAAGGTTCCGCTGCTCGGGTCCATTCCTTGGTTGGGCACAATCCTGTTCCGCCACGATCCCCTGGTGTACATCAGCTACGCGCCTTGTCGCGCTCGTCTGGTGGGCCCTGTATCGAACCCGGGTCGGCCTGGTCCTGCGGGCGACCGGCGAGCGACCCGAGGTGGTCGCGGTGGCCGGACGCCGGCCCGACCTGGTGCAGATTGCGGCGGTGATCCTCGGGGCCGCGCTGGCCGGTATCGGAGGCGCTCAGCTCTCGGTGGGCTACGTCGACAGCTGGTTCGACGACATGACCAACGGTTATGGGTTCATCGCCGTAGCCGTCGTCCTCTTTGCGGCTTGGCGGCCGCTGCTGGTCCTGCTCGGCTCCTACGTCTTCGGCGTCGCTCTTGCCACCGCCGTCGGTCCTCCAGGCCCACGGTGTGGCGGTCAACCAGTACCTGCTCGACACCCTGCCGTACCTCGTCACCTGATCGCCCTGGTTGTGTTCGCCCGGGGGGCCGCAGTCGAGGGCACCCGAAGGCCTCGCCGCGGGCGCTGATGAACAGCAACCTGACCGGCAGTACCTCAGGAGTACCCGGGCGGGGCAAGTCGAAGACATCGAATGCAGAGGATTTCAGGCAATCGCATTGCAAACGCCGATTCGAAAATACGAGGATGCGGTCATGTTCACCATCACAAGACAGCACGGCTCGTCGCTGCGCCCTTCATTCTGCGCCATGGGCATTGTCTGCAGTCACGTTGAGTGCCACGTTTGTGGCGAACGGTCGGCTTCGGCCAGCACGCTGGCCCATTCGCGCCTCGGCCGAGCCTGGGCCGGGGCAAGACCGTCGGCTTCATCATGGTCGGCGAAGAGTCCGACGAGGGCTACAACCAGGCCGTCTACGAGGCCAGCCTGAAGGTGAAGAAAGACCTGGGGGTCAAGACCCTTCTGGCTGCCAACGTTCCCGAGACCCAACAGGTCACCACCGTCATGCAACAGATGGTAACGAGGGGGCGAAGATCATCTTCGCCACCAGCTACGGCTATCAGTCCTATGCCTATGCTTTCGCCAAGTCGCATCCGAGTGTCCTCGTCCTCCACCAGGGCGGCACCTATACCGGCAGGAAAGTTCCCGGCCAACTGGGCACCTATTTCGGCGAGGCCTACGACCCGGTGTCGCTCGGTGGCATGGCGGCCGGAGCGGCGACCAAGACCAACAAGCTCGGCTTTGTCTACGCCTTCCCGATTCCCCAGACGGTGGACAATGTCGACGCCTTCGAGCTCGGGGCCCTGTCGGTCAACCCGAAGGCGGTGACCTACACCGTGGCCACCTCGGAGTGGTGCGATCCGCTGAAGCAGAAGTCGGCCGCGGCCGCCCTGCTCTCCGCCGGGCGCTGACGTGATCACCCAGCACCAGGACTGCCAGTCGACGGTGATCGAGGCGGCCAAGGCCGGCCACGCCGACGTCGTCGGCTACCACTACGATGCCGAGTCGCTGGATCCGAGCGGCTGGTTGACCGGCTCGGTGTGGAACTGGGCCCCGCTCTACGAGAGCATCATCAAGAAGGCCCAGGCCGGCACGTTCACCGGATCGCAGTACAACGCCAACTTCATCGGGACCTACAAGTCGGGCGACAACCCGCTTGACCCTGGCGCCCTTCGGCAGCCTCGGTGCCCAAGGCGATGCAGACCAAGATCCTGGCCGCCGAGGCCAAGCTCAAGGCTGGCGCGTCCATCTTCAAGGGTCCGATCACTGCAACAACGGCAAGGTGCTGGTGCCAGCGGGCAAGACGGCGACCCCGGCCGCCAGTCAATCAGTTCACCTGCTTCGTCAAGGGCGTCGTGGCCTCGTCGTGACCGCAGTCTGTGCGAGGTGACACCAATAGAACCGTGGCAAGGGTCGCGGCCCGTACCCGTGGCCCTATCCACGGTGACGCTGGTGCCGAAGCAAACCGCTCTGGTGGCGTGTCTCGATCCTCGCTGGCGCAATGGCGGCGCCCGGCGGACGATGACAGCGACGCCGGTTGGTCCAGTTAAACCGTGTTGTGCGGAGCGCCGGAGGGCTTATCGTGGCTATTACGACGACGGCGCCGCCCCGGGGCCCGGCCGGGGCCAGAGTGGGATCTGTCCAGCCTGCGATGCCCGACGGGATTCGACCCGCGACCTCCTCGTCGAGGCGGTAGGGCACGAGCGCCTTCGTGGGTAGCGGGCTGGACGAAGTGCTGCGTGAACGGAAGTGCTCCGATCTGCTCTTGGCCGGGTGGGGCCTGGAGGGACCCGGTTCACTCGACACTGCGGGCAGCCAACGATCGCGGCTACGAGTGCCTGCTCGTCGCCGAGCCTCAACGTCGCTCGACCCGTCATCTCGCTTTTGCGGCCTGACCAGATGGTCCGTTTTTCCGGTGGGATCTTCGGTGCGATCGCCGACGAGTTCGGATGTCGTAGCCACGTACGAAGCTCTAGGAGGTGCTCAATGAACGACGACACAATTGCCGCCGGATCGCGAGTCGATGCGAAACCCTACGACTGGCCATTCGACGGCGCCTTGCGTCCCGAATCCACTGCGCTCATTCTGCATCGATTGGCAGGTCGACTTCTGTGGCCCGGGGGGCTACGTAGACCGAATGGGCTATGACCTGAGCTTGACCCGGGCCGGCTTGGCTCCAACTGCCCGGGTCCTCGAGGCCTTCCGCGATTGGGGAGGTACGGTGATCCATACCCGGGAGGGCCATCGGCCCGATCTCTCAGATTGTCCGCCCAACAAGCTCTGGCGATCGCAGCAGATCGGTGCGGGCATCGGCGATCGCGGGACCGACGGGGCGGATCCTGGTGCGGGGCGAACCGGGCTGGGAGATCGTGCCCGAGGTCGCACCGATCGACGGCGAGCATGTCATCGACAAGCCAGGCAAGGGTGCGTTCTATGCCACGGATCTCGACCTGCTCCTTCGACTTCGAGGCACCACCCATATCGTCTTCACCGGAATCACCACCGACGTGTGCGTCCACACAACGATGCGAGACGCCAACGACCGAGGCTACGAATGTCTCCTGCTCACCGACTGCACCGGCGCGACCGATCCGGGCAACTATGAGGCAGCGCTAAAGATGGTGACCATGCAAGGCGGAGTGTTCGGCGCCATCGCCCCGTCCGAGGCTTTCCTCGACGTCATCGCGACACCCATAGGATCCCGAGCGAAATGAGCGGGATCACCTCAAGCGTTGCGGGACGATCGTTCTCCGAGGCCGAAGACACTCTGCACCAGTTGCCCATGCCCTATCCGCGGCTAGCACCTCCACTCGATCTGCAGGTGTCGACCCGAGAGCAGAGAACAGTGGGGGATCTGGGCGTAGATACCGGGTCGACGAACAGCTTCGTGGACCCGGCACCGATCGGTGCCACCGTCACCGGTGCTTACGAAAGCTCCGACCTTGTCGGAGGCCCTCCGTGACCTTGCAGCAGGACGAATTACCTCCCGTGAGCTTGTCGAAGCTTCTTTGGCCGCGGCGGCGGATACGGTCGAGCTCGGGGCAGTTGTGGCGATTGACGAGGAGGCGTGCGAGAGGAGGCAGACCGCCTTGATCGTGAAAGGGCGACGGGGAATCTACGGGGCCCCCTCCACGGCCTTCCGATAACCGTAAAAGACATCATTGACGTAGCCGGGTTGCCGACAGTGGCGGGCTCCTTGGCCTACAGGGACGACGCACCTCGCGACGCCGCAGCGGTGGCTCGACTCCGCGGTGCAGGCGCCCTCATGTTGGCCAAGGTGGCGACCCACGAGTTTGCGCTGGGCGTTGCGACACCGCAATGTCGTAATCCCCACGACGCGACAAGGATTTCTGGAGGCTCAAGCGGCGGGTCGGCCATTGCGGTGGCGACTGGGGTTGGCGTGGCGTCCCTGGGCACGGACACTCGGGCGTCGCTCCGCGTCCCGGCTCATTGTTGTGGCGTCGTTGGATTCAAGCCATCCTGGGGTCGCGTGCCGGCGACCGGGATTGTCCCCCTCTCGTGGACGATCGACCATCTCGGTCCGATCACGCGGAACGTGGAGGACGCAGCACGGATGTTGAATGTCCTGGCGGATGCGCCATTTCTCGATCCTGAGATTCCGACTGCGACGCTACCGCTTACCGTTGGCATGACCTCTGCCGTCTTCGAAGACGCCAGCCGCGACGTGGTCGAAGCGTGCGAGTCGGCCTTGGCGCAACTCGAGGGTCTCGGAGTTCGCATCGTAGAGATTCCCGGGCCGACCGTCGAAGACCTGGAGATTTCCAACGCCATTGGCTTGTTGATTAGCCGAGGTGAGGCGGGGGCATTTCACCGCTCCCAAGGTACCGATCTGAAAAAATGCATCCCAGAAGTGCGTGACCAGTTGGAAGCCAGCCTGAGCATTTCGGCGGCGGATTACATCGACGCCCAGCGCCAGCGACGGATACTCAGTGACCGTATCCTTGAGAACTTCGATCGTTGTGACGTCATTGTTTCGCCGACCGCCCATTGGTTGCTCCGTTACGGGCGGACTACGAGCAATATCTCTTGCGGCTATCTCGCAATACGATTATCTGGAGCTTGATCGGAGCGCCGGCGGTCTCCGTGCCCTGCGGGATCGGAGCGGGAGGAATGCCCGTGGGACTCCAACTCGCCGCTCCGCCGGGCCGCGAACAGGAGTTGGTGACCATCGGGTTAATGCTCGAAATGGAAACCAACGGTCGATGATGATCAACGAGCCGTCCGTCGTGAACGAGGTGCGTGGGATCTTCGACCGCTACGAATCGGCCCTTGTCGCAGATGATCTCACGACGATGACCGAACTGTTTCTCGATAGTGCAGAAATCGTACGATTCGGCATCAACGACACTGAACATGGATCGGAAGACTTGATTGGTTGGCGGAAAGCCCAGCCTCCACACCGACCCGGCCGAAGTCTTTCGGACGTCTCCGTTGTCACCTACGGCGACACGGTAGCGGTTGTCACCGCAATGTTCTCCTATCCTGACCGTCCGCTCCTCGGTCGTCAGAGCCAGACCTGGGTACGGTTTGACGAAGGTTGGAGGATCGTTCACGCCCACGTGTCCGAGATTGCGGCCTGAACTGAAACCGAGCGCTTTCCCACACCGGCGTGCTATCCGAACCAGCTGAAGATGCCGGTCGTTGACTGGACCCGGTAGAGTTCGAACTCAGAAATGTGAAACGGGGGGAAGACGTGACGTCGCAACCGTGGCAGCGCGAGACGGATGCAGGACACCGGCTGGAGGGACGGGTGGCGTTGGTGACGGGCGCCGGTTCGGCCCCGGGCCTGATGGGTATCGGCGAGGCCATCGCCCTGCTCTTCGCCGACCAGGGCGCCTCGGTGGGTGTCGTTGACATCGCCCAGGAGCGGGCCGAGCACACGAAGGCGCTGATCGACGGTATCGGCGGGCGCAGTATCGCTGTGGTCGGTGACCTGACCAAGGAGGACCAGAACGCCCGCTGCGTGGCGGAAGTTGTCGACGCATTCGGTCGCCTCGACATCCTGGTGAACTGCGCGGCCATCACTGGCGGCGGTGGGAGCCCGGCCACCGTCGATCTGGCCGAATGGGACGCCGTCATGGCGGTCAATCTCCATGCCGCGGTCCTTGCCGCCCGCTATGTCATTCCTCATCTCCGGACCGCGGGCGGAGGGTCGATCATCAACGTCGCCTCGGTCGCCGCCAGCCGCGGCCACGGCGCCGGTGCTTACGCCGCGTCCAAGGGAGCCCTTTTGGCCCTCACTCGGGATTGGGCCTACGTCCACGGCCGTGATGGAATCCGGGTCAACTGCATCCTCCCCGGACACGTGTTCACTCCCATGGGCGACAACGGTGGCGACGAGATGCGTCAGCGACGCCGTCGGGCCGGGCTTCTCGGGACCGAGGGTGACGCTTGGGACGTCGCGTGGCCAGCGGTCTTCTTGGCCTCCGATGAAGCCCAGTGGATCACCGGAGTGGAGATTCCTGTCGATGCCGGAGCGACCTCGTCCGCCGCTTTTGCGATGGGGCTGCTCAATGATCGCTCGCCGGAATAATCCGGCGCCTCCCGCACGCGGGCGTCGATCGCTCGCAAGGCGGGAAGTATCGGGTCAGGGTCTCTGCGTTATCAGACAGGTGACGTCAGCCGTCGGAGTTCCTCCATTTTCCGGCGATGAACACTAACCAGGGTGCGCGCCACTCGACACTCACGACTCCGTCGGGTGGAACCGTGGCCTCTATGCTCGAATCACCCATGTGGCGGTACCACAAATAGCTCACATAGCACCGAATTGAATGCCGACCAGGCGGGAGGGGGATGAATCGTGCCCCCCATGAATCCCGTGCCGGCGTACCGTCGTCGACCGACACGTTCGGCTTAAAGAACGCATACAAAAATTGAACCAGTAAAACTTCGTGTGTACCCACACCCCAGATTGCCCCGAGAATGCATCCGAATCGCTCACGCAGCAACCCTAGGTCGCAGAACGAACATCTGCAGGAAGTGCCGCGGACGCCGCACTAGGGATGGGCGTCTCCCGGCGAGCACGCCGTCAGACCGCCTGAGGCCGTCGCGCCCGCTACCCGACGAGCTCGAGGTTCTCCACGCTCCGTAGGCCACGAGCGTAATGGAGCCCGCGGCCTGCCTTCAGCGAGTATTCGGGGGTGCGCATGTGCCACTCACGCAAAGCGACTCGGAGCTCGCGGCGGGCCAGGTGCGAGCGTAGACACCGGTGGAACACCTCGACAAGCAAATTCGCGTGAACCTCCTGGCGCCGATGTCCTTGGCCAAGCTTTCTGAGAGTTCGCAGAAAATGAGAAGACCTTTGGTGTGGCTACCACCAGCCTTTGCAGTCGGTTACCCCCCTTGTGGAGAGAGCGCTCCCCGAGCATGCTGCGAAGGGGAGGTCGTGTTGGCCGTCGTCAGAATGCTTTTCTCTACAGAGGCTCGCCAGCGATGGAGGTCGTGGTTGTTGCTGGGCGGGCTGGTCGCCCTGACCACCGGCCTCGTCCTGGCCGGGGTAAGTGCCGGCCGTCGGACTGCAGCTGCGTTCCCCCAGTTGCGTGGCGGCCCATGGTTACGACGCCGTCACCTACAGCAACAAGCCGTTGCCGCAGATCGCTCGACTGCACGAAGTCAGGTCGGTGACGGCGCTCAGCGCTCCCGCGACCGCTGCTCCCTCCTGCGCCTGTTCCCACCCGATCAGCCAGGAGGACTTCAATCTGTACGTGGCGCCGACGAAGAGCCTGTCCCATTTCGTCAATCTGGTGGCGGGAAAGATGCCGGATCCATCGGATCCCTACCAGGTCCTGGCCTCGTTCACCATGCAGGACTACGGAGTCCACGTCGGGACGGTGCTGCGGGTGCCCTTCTACGCCCCCTCGCAGCGGGCCGCACTGGACAGCGGCCATATCATCCCGCATGGGCCGACGCTCGTCCTCCATGTGGTCGGAATCGAAGCGTCTGAAGGCGAGTTTCCGGGCGATAACGGCGAGCCGGAAAAGGACCTCTACGCCACCGCGGCACTCGACGCGGGCGCTCTCGGGCAAGACGATTGCCTTCTCGATCTACTACGTGCGGCTGGTCCACGGCGTGGACGACCTCCCGAAGTTCGAGTCGGACACACAAGCCCTCGGGGCGTTGGGGAGCGCAGACCAAGTGACTCCGGCCACATCGGTCGCTTCGTCGATTCATCCTCAGGCGGTTGGTTGGTGGATCCTGGCGGCGCTCTCCGGCCTGGTCGGCCTGGTCGTCTTGGCGCAGGCGCTGGCACGGCAGTCACTGGTCGAATCGGAGACGCATGGCGTGCTGCGGGCCCTGGGTCTGGCGCGACGTCAGATGGTCCTTTTGGGTGTGGCCAGGACGCTGACCATCGGCATCGTCGGCGTTTTGGGTGGCGTCGTGTTGAGCTTTCTCCTGTCCCCCCTCACTCCGGTGGGGGAAGCCCGGTTGGCCGAGTCCTCCCGCGGCTTCACCTTCGACCCTCTGGTGGCCGCTATCGGCGTACTGGCGGCTCTCGTTCTCCTGCTGGGCCTCGGTCTGTTGTCAGACCTGCGCACCACACGGAACGAGTCGCCCGGGAAGGACCCGCGTCGCCCGACCATCGCGCGTCGTCGGATCGCTCGCCAGTGCGGGAGCTCCCCCCAGCCTCTTGATAGGAGTCCGGCGCGCGGTCGAACGAGGAGCCGGGCGTAACGCAGTTCCCGTGGGGTCAGCCATGTTCGGTTCGATCCTCGCCGTCACCGCACTCTGTGCCACCTCCGTCTTCGGTGCCAGTCTCACTCACCTGACCACGACCCCGACGCTCTATGGACAGCCATTCGATGTGTCGCTCAGCCTCAACGGGTCGCCCACTGTTCCCACGCCGATGCTCGCCCATCTGGAGCGGATGCGGGGAATCACGGGAATTACGGGCGGAATCGGCGCCGACGTGAAGATAAACGGCAAGACGGTCGACGCCCTGGCCGGAGATCCCATACGAGGTTCCCTGCTGTTGACCACCGTGAACGGACGATATCCCCACTCCGACCACGAGATTGCCCTCGGCGCCGCCACGATGCGGGCGGTGCACGCCCATGTCGGCTCAGCCGTGGCGGTTTCCGCTCCGAGGCCCGGCGGGGGCTCTCGTACATCGTCGTATCGGGTCGTCGGGACGACGGTGTTCCCGCCCGACTTTGGTGCGGGTGGACTGGGCACCGGTGCCGTCTTCACCTTCGGCGGCTTCCTGGGCGCTCAGTGCCCTCCGGGAACGTCGCAAGCGGCCTGCGGGAGGGAGGCGTACGAGGGCGGCGGAGGCGTCCTATCTCCTGCGATTTGCCAGAGGAGCCGACGGTCGAGCCGCTCTCAGCAGCGTGGCCAAGGAGTACGCGGCCTCCATCAGCTATCCCGTCACGCCGGCCAATCTGGTCAACTTCGGCGAGGCGGTGAACTTCCCCCTGATTTTTGGTCTGGTGCTCATCGTGTTCGGCATCACGACCCTGGTGCACGTCCTCGTCGTGAGCGTGGCCCGGCGGAGGCGAGAGGCCGGCCTCCTCAGGGCCCTGGGTTTCGTACGCCGGCAGATCGCCTATTCGGTGTGGTGGCAAACGACGACGATCGCACTCGTCGGCCTCGTCGTCGGTGTGCCGGTCGGCATCGCCGTCGGACGGGCCATCTGGCAGGAGTTCGCCCGCTCCCTCGGCGTGGTGCCTGACGCGGTCGTTGTCCCATGGGTCATCGTGGCCGTGGCAGCCGGGACTTTCGTCGTCGCCAGCGCACTGGCCATCGGTCCCGCAATCGTCGCCGCCCGATCCCGGCCGGCATCCCTCCTGAGGTCGGAATAGCAGCGAGGAACAAGACTGACACCCCTCGGGTCTCGGCGATGGGCCGGCCTCGTCAAGAGCGACACGTGTCGCTGCCCGATATGGCAAAGCTGGTGGAAGTCCCCCCTCAGGAAGGGCCGCAGTCTTCGAGGGTGCAACATATGCGCACGGGCATCCAGTACTCTGAGAACGTGATGGTGGCCACCGTGGTTGTGGGACCACGGAGAAGGTCGTCGAGTGGAGCCGGGACCTTCGTACCGCGAGGCAAGCGGTCGTTGAAGGAGAGCGTGCTGCTCACACGTACCAGGCGGCCGTCACGATCGATCCAGATTCGGCTCGGGCGTTGAGTCAGGATGCGCGGTGCTTGCTGCGGCGCACAGACATGGAGCGGCGCGTAAGAGATCTCGTATTGCGTGGTGGCGACGCCATCGACCATGGCCGATCCACGGTTGGTCACCGACGCCACCGCATTGGGGCCGCGGAGGACGTCAAGAGCCACCGAGGCGTTGAGGGCCAGGAAGAGCCCACGTTGTGCCCGCGGCAGTCGAGGAAAGGCAAGCACATGGTACGTGCCCGTCCCCGGCCAAACCCGGGATCGGGTTGGCCTGGTACACGGTCCCCCCGATCACGATGACGTCCGTGGTGGTCGTCGACGAAACTGGGCGCAGCGGCTCGTTGCCCGAAGCGCTGAAGCTGATGTCCCGATCAGTTTCGGCGACGAGCGCATCGACGGTGGCGAAGTTCACCTGCCCATGACCAGCCAGCGATCCACGAAGCTCGGGGTTGGGGCTCGAGGTGACGTTGGCGTAGGTGAAATGTGCGCTACCGGCCCTCTCGGTCGCCCTCAGCGCGTCAGCGATCCACTGAGCGGGGGACGAAGAAGAGGACCCATGTGCGAGGCCGAGCGTCGCGCCCGTGGCCGTCCCCACTAGGAGGAGACAGAGCAGCAACCACGGAGCGAGGCGACGCACAGGTGCGAATTGTGTCCTCAAACGTGCCTGTCGGGTAGCGAACCGCGTGTAACCGTCTCCCCAGTCACTGAGCGGACCGTCGTGAGCGTTATTGAGCGCTCAGCACGTCTTGCAGCTGCGCCGTGTCCACGAACTGCTGGAAGCTCGTCACTTTGCCGTCACGAATCTTGAATACATGGCAGACCTGCGCATCCAGAACCTTGCCAGAGGCCTTGGCCGTACCCGTGTAACGGCCTTCGACGACGACGGTATCGCCGGCGTCATAGAACTCTTCGGGATGAATGACGAAGGTGCCGTCAAAGTCTTCGAGGATCTTGACGAACAGGTTTTCCACGATGGCGTCGGGTCCCTTCCAAGCCTTTCCGCTGGGTTGGTACGGATTCCCCTCTGCCTCGCTCCACTCGATGTTCGGGTCCATCAAGCCAAGCACGGTGGGTAAGTCACCTCGACCGAATGCATCGTACGCATCTCGAACGGTTTGTACGTTGTTGCTCATGCTTCGCCTCCTTTGGCGGACCAAGGCAAGGCTAGAGCGCCTTCTGACCACACGCAATAGGCATTGCGGCGGTCCGGCCCAAGGCCGAATGACTCACGGCAGTGCCGCTCGTTTGTCTACGGGTCTTCAGGTCGAGCCGGCTGAAAGAGCGGTCGGGTGTGTGGGCTCATACAGGCCGACCTGCCCCCCACCCGGAAGTCGGATTTTCGTCACGGAACCCCATCTGGCTTCTTCAACCTCAGAGCAGATAACGCCTTTTTGAAGAAGAGCGTCCATTTCGGATCGAAGGTCATCGCACATGAAATAGAGCTCATGGAGACCATTTTGATCTGCGGGGTGAACGGCCAATTCCGCCGGGGGAAGCATGAAGATGAGCCAATCGTGGCCGGCATTCACAGACGGAAATTCAAGTACGTCACGAAAGAACGTTCGGTCTGCGGAAGCATCCGCGCTGTGCACAATGACGTGAGCGCCGTATATCACGGGTCGGCTCCTTCCTTGATCTGGAAGATTTCTCCCCGAGCCTGCCACATCGGGTCCCCGCGAACTTCATTGCTTGCCGGTTGGCGATGGTCAAAGAGGTCAGCAGATCAGACACACCACTTTGATGAAGAACGGTGCGTCGCGTCCGTCTGCGCGAAGGAATTGTGCAACGAATCCGAATTTCTTCCTGCTACCTCTAGCAATCGAAAGGCGCGATTCGTTACGATGTGCGCACAACACCGAGCATTGTAGGAGGTGCCCCGTGACGAAGAAGCTAATAAATAAGCAGATGCCAGCAGGGGCCGCCCCTCTCTCGATGTGGGCATAATTCTGCTGGTTCATTCAGCATTGAGCTAGTCCCCGTCACCCCTCCCGCGATTCGTTCGCGGAATCGCATTCATTTCGCTCAGGCTTTGCGTCACCGAATTCCCTCGCCGTTTCGGCATCGGTTGTCTCCAGCCTGCGTTTTCCACCCATTTCTTTTCATCTAAGGAGTTATTGTGCACCCCGATCTACTAGGGGCGCTTGCAAAAGCGCGCCTGGCGGACATTCTCCGCCACCAAGAATTCCGAGAATCGAGAGCGGACAGGCCGCCCATCAGCGCCCGTGGTCCGAGGACATCGATCGGCCCGATACGTCGAACCATTGGTGCCGTACTTGTGAGTACCGGCACGCGCCTTCTAGGTGACAACAGTCCGAACATTGATCTTCTCAACGGTCCGCAGTGAGGCGCGCCCAAAGAACGAAGATGCCGCATCGTGCCGCGAGACCGGCGGATGGGGTGCCCGGGTCGGCTACGGGGACACCTTGTGTGTCCGCCCACGTTGGCCGTGCTGATGTAGCTCTCTCGTTGGCCGGTAGTCTTTTCGCGTGAGTCGGCGTGTGCGCTATGCAGGGTACGGACGCCGGAAGATTCTTGTGACTGATGGTCATGAGGCGGAAGCGAAGTTGGCACAACTGCGCAAACGCCCGAACCGGATTGGACGCTTTCTTCTCCGCATCTTGGGCCTCCGGGGCGAACTTGCCCCGCCAATCGCTCAGAGAGGCCACACCGGACCATCGCACATGCACCGCGTGGATCGCGAGCACTCAGCCCCCAGCGATTAGGCCTTGCACGCAGTAGGTGCAATGAGTTCGACCTCGATCTCTCCCGCGGCGTAGGAAAGGAGCGGCCGGGCCGCTGAGCGAGGGTGGGTGTTACACCGGTCCGGACGTTCGCGCGATGAGATCAATCTCCATTTCTCGTAGCCCTTCGTACCGATGCTGCTCAGCTTCCGTGAGGCCGGTGGTCGTTCGAGTCGCCTCGAGCATGTCCAGCTGCATCCGTACAAACACCAAGGTCTCTTGGAAAGTCGCTACGCCTGAAGCAGGTATCGCCATGTGGCCCTCACAAGAAGCGATGGCCTCGACGATATCCATGTGCTCTTCACACCATCGCGAGAACTCAGGAAGTGCATCGTCTGATTCGGTGATCAACGCCGCGAGGAGACTCAGGATGGGCTGACGGACAAGATGCTTCGAGCGGTGATTCGAATTCTCGCTCACGGCGTCATCCTACACACTCAGGCTACTCCCAGGTGAGGATTTGGAGTATCGCCAACCTGATCCGACTGACCCACATGCTTACGGGGCCGTTGCAGGAATTACATCGAGCGTTTTGGGTCGAGTGATCCTTCGAAGTGGCGCGCCATGGCGTCCTGGTGGAAGGTGGCTAAGAGCTGACCGTCCTCGGTGCGGACCAGGCCTCGACCATGGACACGACCCCTCCCGGCGTGGATGGTGTGCTGGCTGATGCTCAACCACTCGCTCACATCGACGTCTTCAACGAAATGGATGGTGTGAGCCATCACCCCGGTTGAGATGCTGACGTGGGCCTGGGCGATGTCGATGGCATCGTTGCCGCGCATAGCCAGGCCGATGAGCGCGCCGCACGTGCCCCAGGCCAGGATCGCCTGGTTGGCTGCGACCGAGCTCAAGGTCTGTGGGTAGCGGAACCATGAGATCAGGGCGGGGGCACCGTCGATCTCGAGGTTGTCATCTTTGATCTCACGCCACTCGGTACCGGGGAAACCCAGGCTGGCGGTGGGGACGGCCTCATCGGGACCCGGAATCTTGGGAGAAGCGAGCTCGTGACGCAGAAGGTCGCGCTCCACGACGTTGGAGAGAATTTCGGCACGGGACATGACCTTGCCCTCTTGATAGGCGGTGAGCGTGTCGCTGGCCCACGAACGACCATCAAGGATGGTGTCAACGTCGAGCTCGACGGGTTTGGTGTAGGTGGCGGCCCGGGCGAAGGTGGCATGAATGGACCGGGCTTGTTTCGCCGGGCCGTGCAATTTGTCTGCAGCCATCAGCATCTGGGCCACGAGCTGACCGCTGAAGACGACGTCACGCCCTTCGGCTGACTCAGCCGGCATGTGGACCTGAAAGCGGGAGGGAGCGAGGGAGTCAAGTTCCAAAACGTCAGGCAAATCAGTCATTTCGGTCCTCTTCTTGGACGGTGGCGTTGTATGAATCGTAGTTCTAGTCCGATATTTTGATCTTTGCTCGGGTGGAGGCGCCCCACGGTTCATCGTCATGCGGCTTCCACATGTCCATGTCGGAAGCACGCCGGCGAGAAGGCGGTCGGGGGAACGTCGGGTCATGCATGGCGCGCGTGACTCCGGTCGGCCGTCTACTTGGGCGCGTCGACGAGTAATGACCCAGCGTTCATCACGCACGCCATACTCGTCGATGTAACGCCCCCAGTGATCGATGCCGTGCGGCATGAGGACGAGGAAGTAGCAACGACCGCGCGCGTGCGACTCGTCGACCAGGTCGATCTGATGCGTGGCGGTGAAGTGGCGGACATGGTGTTGCGCCCCGCTGTTCTCTGCTCTGCTGCGGTCTGCGCTCCCGTCCGCGGCCTTGGCGAAGCTATCTTTGGCCTCCGTGAAGATCGTCGCGACCTGATCGATCCCGTCATAGCGCCGCACGTCGCCGTCGACAACTAGTTCCATCGACGCATCGTTTGCAAAGACGCTCAGCATTTGTTCGAATCGACCCGAGTCGCCATTGGCGTTATAACGGGCGACAAGGTCGCGGATACTCTCGCGGGCGATCAGTTCCCATAGTTCCATCGCTTCCCCCCTTATTGCCTGCAGCTGCGTTCATCGGTTTCCGGAATTGGCCTGCACCGAGCACGTCGGCACGGCAATCGTATCTTTTGCCGGGCAAGCGCACTGAGCCGACAGGAGGCATGATCATGACGTTGATCGTTTGGGAAGGGGAGGAAAACCATGGTCGAGGACATTCGTTCCACCGCCCCAGAGGAGTACTGGGCAGAGCTTCGTCGGCGTTGGGGGGCCCTTGCTGAGTTACCGCTACATCGGCGCGTCATTTAGTGCCATGAACACAGCAGGCGTCGATCCGAGAGTCCTGATCCGTCACGACATGCGAAACACGACGGGCGGGATCATGTGGGCACCGCTTTCCATCACATGCCCTGGGGGTGGTGGCGGAAAGTCGGACCTCGAGGCCGTGCCAAATCCGGTAATTCACTCGCTTCAGATCCTCGACGACGCCCGGGACGTGAAGTGGATCGAGGTGCTCGACTCCACCACCCTGAAATCGGGCAGGCGATTCGGCTATGGGCGTGCGACGATCGTCGATGCTGACGACCACTCGCGGGTGATAGCCCTCGTAGAGAGTCAGAGCACTGTGATCGGCGACGTGCCCGAAGGGTTGGAGCGCTTCGACGACGATCCGATCATGCACATCGAGGATTCACAAGATCTTCCGCCTCTGTGGCAGGTGTTCGGCGGTAGCAAGCGCGAGGACGGCCGTTGGGTCCTGCCACCGCTCCACCTGGAGCTGGCTTCCCCCGACGGTGCATTGCACCTCGGGCCTCAGCACATCATCTTGGAGACTGCGGCGACGGACCTCGGCGAGCGAGGTGGCGGGAACCGATCGACTGCAGGTGTTGAGCACCCACGTGATGCACCTGTCCCGGGGCAAGGTCGGCCCTTTCCGGGTCGAGGGCGTTGCTCATCAGGGCGGCCAAGGCCGGGTCAGCGCCCAGTTGACGATCTTTGACGAAGGAAATGAGGATGCGGCCGTAACTGGGGCAGCTGTGATGTTCGGCCTGGTCACGTAATCCGATACCAGGAGGTAAGCAGAAAGCGCGCTGCGGGCATCCCGTCTCCCGAGTGGTTAATGTCAGACCTCAGGTTCGATTACGGGGGTATTAGTATGGATCAGGCAGAAAACGGCGCATTGCAATCATTCGTGTTCGACGTTGCGACCATTGATGGTCACACCAATGCGGAACTTCTGGGAGGAAGTGAGGAGTCCGAACGGCTACTCGAACTGCTCGGACACGACTTAGTCACTCGGGCACTGGTTCAGACGCCGAAGCTCTGCGTGTATCACGAGACAGCGAAACCCGGCGAGCGAGTGAAGCCGCACCGTCATGGCACGTACCAGGTGGACTATGTGCTCAAGGGTGAGCTGATCTTCGGAAATCAGCATGTCACCGCCGGTATGGGGTACTTCACGCCCGACGCCCTCTACTCGTGGCAAGCCGGCGCAGAGGGGGCGGAGTGGATTGAGATCCACTCCGGTGTCGGTGGTATCTTCACCGATCGGCCATCGAAGGACGACCCCAGTTAAAGGGAACGCCCCCAACTTGTAACCTGCTGGATCAATGCGTTCCTCGCTCGGACTAGACGCGCCCGAGGAGGCATCAGCAAGCGTGGAAGAGAACACTCCGCAACGTCAACGAGGCCGGGCGGCCACATCGTGGCGCCTGTGGATGTCCCTCATCACCGTTCTCGCTCTCGGCTTGCGGTTCGGTTACGCCTTCATCTACCGCCTCCACGCACAGCCGACTGGCGACGCGTACTATTACCACTACCAGGCCAATCTGTTGGCCTCGGGTAAGGGATTCATCAATCCCGACACCTATTTTTTCGTGGGCCGGACCGTTGCCGCCGCCGACCACCCTCCATTGTGGACTCTGGTGCTGGCACTGGCCGCTGTCGTCGGACTGAAGAGCTTCTTTTCCCAGATCCTGTGGAGCTGCGTCATCGGAGCCCTCTCTGTGGCGCTCATAGGCGTGGCAGCACGAGAAGTTGCCGGTCAGCGCGTCGGTTTGATCGCGGCGGCAATCGCCGCGCTATACCCGACGTTTTGGATCGACGACGGGGCCCTCATGTCCGAGACCCTCGTCGTCACCACCACCGCAGCCACGATCTTCCTCTTCTATCGACTCTGGCACAAACCATCTATCGGGCGAGGCGTCTTACTCGGAGTGGCCTGTGCTCTGTCCGCTCTTACTCGTTCGGAGTTGGTGCTGCTCCTCCCCATACTCGCCGTGGGCATTGCCTTGGGAGGTTTGACGCCGGGGTTGCTCCGTCGGCTCGCTCTCACCGTCGGCCTGATCCTCGGGGCCCTGGTGACGTTCGCCCCGTGGTGGATCTACAACATCCCCCGCTTCTCGGATCCCGTCCTCCTCTCGAGCCAACTGGGCGTGACGCTCGAGGGGGCCAACTGCCCCGCGACCTATTCGGGACCGCTGATTGGCTTCTGGTCGCTGTCGTGCAACCTCGCCGTCAAGGTGAAACCGCACACCGATCCCTCCCAGCAGGACGATGAATTCCGCTCTATAGCCATCCGCTACGCCGAGCACCATAAATCGAAGCTGCCCGAGGTCGCCCTGGCGAGGGTCGGGAGAGAGCTGGGGCTATTTCGGCCCTTCCAGCAGGTCGACCTCGAGTGGTCCCTCCTTGATCGCCCTCGACTTCCGGCGACCATCGGGTTGTTCGCGTTCTACGCCATGGCGATCAGTTCGGTCGGGGGCGCGGTGGTCCTGCGATGGCGAGGGATTCGCGTGTGGCCACTCATTTCGATAGGGGCCGTCGTCATCGCCACTGCCGTGACCACGTTCGGTGAGACCCGGTACCGGACCAGCCTCGATGTCGCCCTCGTCATTCTGGCCTCGGTCATGGTCGATGAGGGAATTCAACTGCTCCGGCACGGGCCGCGAACCGCTCGGCGAAAGCGCGTGTCGCTCGTCTCGCCAGATGACCATGCAGGTGTGATCGGAACATGAGCCCTCAGCCGACCGGGCGCTGCATCCGTCCCCACTCGATGACCCAAAATGGATCAGCGGGCAACAGCCCTTCGCTCTTTCCCGGCCCATTCGATTTTTGAGGCCTTGGATCGCCGTTCCTTGGCGGCCCGACTGAAGCGGTGCTCCGCCCCTTGCGGAGTGATGCCACCGACGACCTCTCCGATTTCCCGCCAGCTCCCTCCATAGCCCCGAGCGGCCTCGGCCGACTCCTGGCACAGCTGATCGGCGGCCCGTCGCAGCTGGTTGGCGAATCGCAGCGTGGCCAACGATCGACGGAGATCGTCGGGTTCTTCGGCAATGGCTTCTTGCCTCACGCTCTCAATAAGGGCTTCGGTCAGCAGTCCAACGTCTCGTGGCATGAGAACAGGCTACTCAGCAATGGAAAAGAATTCAACCATATGTTGACAACCATGTGTTGAAGCTCTATCATTTCAACACATGGTTGAATCCGGTACATCTCGTCGATACCTTTTCGGGCTTCCCCTTCGTTTCTTCCTTCTTCCGCTGCTCGTCCTTTCGAGCCTCCTTGTGGCGTCTGCCTTTTCAGGCCGGGACCACTCTTCCGGTCCGCCCGCCTCGCAAAAACCCAGCGTGGTCCTCCAGAGCCGCGGTGGTCGACGCCGCTTCTCGCCTCCATGTGTCGGCCAATGTCGCAGACACCGTTGCTCCAGTTGCTCCCACCGCCCCGGCGGCCGCGACTTCATCCGCCACGGCCAGCACCCCGACGGTGGTTGCCTCCAGCACCCCGACGGTTGCTGCGGTCACACCCACGGCCGTACCTTCGGTGGCGTCGCTGGTGTCTGACGTAGAAGCCGCAGGAATCGAGCCAGGATCGAACTGGACCTGGAGCATGGGGAGCACCGCGACGCATTGTGGTGTGATCACCGGGATCGGGACGGGGTGCACGTACGGCGAGGGAGGGCTCGAATACAGCATCTTCGCCGGAACCCCGACGCTGGCCCTCGTGGCCCACGAGCTTGCCAACGCAGAGACACAAAATGACGCCGTCCCAAGTCTGTTGAACGAGGTAGCGGCAGCGGCAGCTGGGACGTCATGGTCTCCAACCGACGCCGTCGCTTCGTGCCTCGTTGCACATTTCATGGGATTTCAGGACAACGCAGCGGGAACCTGGCAATGTCCGGCTGCGTTGGCCGCATCCGTGGCGGCCAATATCCACGACGCGAACTGACCATCCCGTCTGAGGCCTTAGGACATCGTCTTCCGGCGATTGCGCCTGAGACTGCGCCCCGACAGCAGAAGCGTAAGGACGCCGAGACCGAGGATGATCAACGCGGCGACAATCGTTGCCGTGATGTTCGCACCGGTAAAGGCAAGGGCGCCTTGGGGTGTGAGCGACTCGGTAGCTGCGGTGCTACCGGTCGATCCACCAACTCCGGGCGACGAGCCCGTGGTTCCGGTGACCCCAGAGCCAACCGCGGTGGTCGTACCAACCGTGCCGGCCGCCCCTGCCGGAGATGTGGGAGTGCCCGGAGTACTCGTTGGCGCTCCGGGTGTCGTGGGTGTTCCAGGTGTCGTTGGTGTTGTGGGTGTGGTCGTGGGAGTTGTAGGGAGCGTCGTGGTTGTGGTTGTGGTCGGCGTGACGGGAGTGAAGTTATTGGTGAAGTTCGCCGAGCACGTCACCGTACTTCCGCCGCCGTTGGCGGAGCCGTTGCACTGGTTAATGGTGACCGGCTCTGCCGAAGCCCCTCCGGTCACGTTGCACTGCACGCGTGTGCTGGCACCGCCATTGTTCCCTGAGCCGTTGCATTGGGTCACCGTGGCGTTGGTCGTGCTGGCAACCGGTGCACAGACGACCGTCGGCTGTGTACCACCGCCCGTCCCCGAGCCGACACACTGATTGACCGTCACCCCAGAGGTGGCTCCTCCAGTTGGAACGGTATTGACGACCGAGACACTGCAGGTCACATTGCTCCCGCCGCCATTGGTGACTCCGTTGCACTGATCGACCGAGCTCACGAGCTGATTGGACGTTGTCACTGTCGTCGTACAGCCGAACGGCGGGAGTACTCCGGCGGCCGCCAAACAGGCAGTGGCGGTTACCGTGGAACTGCTGACACCGGCTGAGGATCACCGTATTCGCGATATTGATCGTGCACGTCACCTCAAATCCGGCACCGGTAGGAAAGGCTGGGGGGTCACATTGCGCAGCTGCGGGTGCGGTGGCGGCGGCCGAAGCAGACTTGGACGCCACGAAGCCGCCGAATAGCAGCATGGCCAAAGCGGTCACGACGATTATTGCCATGGTTGTGAGATGGCGAATGGTTCTTGCGTTCAAGAAACCTACAAAGGAGGTGGTCATACGAACTGACCGTCCAATGCATCGCACTGGCCCGAGACCAGAGAAAAATGGGACGCGCACGTCCCCGGAAATGACCAGGCATAAACCATGGCAAAGACTCCTTTTGTGGCCCCGAAATAGACACCGAACCTGACGGACGTTCGAGGAACCCTCGTAACAATACTCTAGTTATTATTTAATAGCAATATATTTCCAGATTTAGTCGAGATAAAGTTATGGTCATGGGTGAATGGAACTTCCTCTCCAACCACGGACGCGCGTTGCTTTGCATCGCCCGGGACCCCGGGGTGCGGCTGCGCGACATTGCCGACACCCTCAGCATCACCGAGCGTCGTGCCTACGACCTGGTCACGGATCTCACTGAAGCGGGATACGTCCTTAAAGAAAAGGAAGGGAGACGCAATCGCTATCAGATTCAAGAGCATCTTCCGATACCCGAGGACCCCCAACAGAAACAAGCCATAGGCGAGGTGCTGGCCCTCCTGACCGCACCGGCCAAAGGGTCGGCGCCGAAGAGAAGGGCTCGATAGTGGCAGGCGGAGGAGCCCTCCCTTGGCGAGAACAACCGCAGTTGTTATTGCGCCCCAGTTCACATTCTGGACACAAACTGGCTATCTTCCATTCACGGGGGTAGAACAAACTTGGGATTGTGCTGGTGCGTGTCGGGTGCGAGTTCGCCTATACGAGCGAGGCCGCATGCCCGTCACTCTGGCAGGTACGCCCTCGGGCCGATGAACCGCACCGCATGGTGCACGAGACGTGGGAACCGCCGTCCCCGGCGCAGACGTACTTTGATGCCTTCGGCAATGAGTGCGATCGTTTGACGATCCCGGCCGGGTCGTCGACGCTCCGATACGATGCCACGTTCGAAGTTCCCGACCACGACGACGCAGTCGATCCGTCCGCTCACGAATCGGACATTCGGGAACTGCCGGACGAGGCGTTCGTCTATCTCTTACCTAGCCGCTTTTGCTGGCCTGACGCACTCTATGAGTCGGCGTGGGAGTTGTTCGGTTCCACCAAGGAGGGAGCGGAACGGGTGCTCGCCGTCACTGACTGGGTGCATCACGCCATTTCCTACAAGGTGGGTGCCAGCGATACTCGGACCACCGCTTTGGACGTCTTCGAATCCCGGCAGGGCGTTTGTCGGGATTACACCCACCTCGGGATCACCCTGTGCCGGGCCCTGAACATTCCCGCCCGCTATGTATCGGGGTACCTCCCTGACATCGATGTCGAACCTCCCGATTTACCGATGGATTTCTGCACCTGGTTCGAAGCATGGCTCGGGGACCGGTGGTGGCCCTTTGATCCGAGGAACAACGAACCGAGGATTGGCCGAGTAGTAATCGCCCGAGGGCGTGACGCCCTCGATGCCGCGATGGTGACGACATGGGGAGGGCCAACTCTCCTCTCCATGGATGTCTGGGCTGACGAAGCCTCTCCATGTTGAGCGAGCTGGCACGCCACGAGATCGTGGCCTACCGCCTTGAGCAAGAGTTCCGGTACTCCTACGAATCGGCGGTGCGTCATGTGCGGCAACGGCTCGTGGTCGCACCGCGACGCGTTCACGGTGGTCAGCGGCGTCGATCATTCTCCCTCGCCATCGAAGGCGGAGAATCCATCAGCTCTGTTTCCCGAGACCGCTTCGGGAACGACGTTGTCAACGCCACGCTCGACGGGGTGGATTCGGTTCTCGTGTTCACCTCGACGGCTGACGTCGACGTCAGTGGTGTTGCGGGCCGGTCAGCCGTCCCTGCGGCGGCGCTCAGTGATGCCCGGTATCTGGCACCGACTGCGCTCACGCGAGCGGATCGCCGGCTCAGGCAAAGTGCATCGAACCTGGCCCGCACCACTTCGGGAACGACTTTGGCCGCACTGCTCTGCTCGTGGGCGCATGGGGCAATCGAATACGGGTACGGCGTGACCACGGTGCGGACCACGGCGGCGGAGGCAGCGAAAGGCGGGCACGGGGTGTGCCAAGACTTCGCGCACATCATGCTCGCACTCTGTCGCTCGGCTGGTTTGCCTGCCCGTTACGTGTCCGGCCATTTGGTAGGGGAAGGTGGGTCCCATGCGTGGGTCGAGGTGTTGACAACCGACGAGAACGGTCCGGCCGCCATTGCCTTTGATCCAACGCACGATCGCCGTACCACGCAGCACTATCTCACGGTTGCCATCGGGCGAGATTACGCCGACGTGGCGCCGACATCGGGGACGTTCGAAGGATCGTGCGGGTCGATGCTGACCTCGACCAAGCGCCTGTGCGCCCGTGAGGAGCTGGAGTCGGTAACAACGCTCTCGTCCTGAGGGATGGCGGAAGGTTCAGCCTTCCGGTCTTGTCGCACAGGCGTCGACGAAGGATCCGAAGAGTGCGGCGTCACCGCGCACCTCGGGGTGCCACTGCACGCCCATCATGAACGCAACGACGGGTCTTCAATCGCCTCGACGATGCCGTCGTCGGCCCGTCCGACCACGGCGAGGTTTTGACCCAGTCGATCGATGCCCTGATGATGGTAGCAATCGACAGTGATCGTGTTGGTAGCGAGCACGCGAGCAAGGTGAGACCCCTTTTCCAACTGCACGTGTGTCTCGCCATAAAGGCCCGGGCCGGGGGAGTGACTCTCGTGTTCAATGAGATCGGGAAGGTGTTGGTACAGCGTGCCTCCGCGTACGACGTTGAGTACCTGCAGCCCCCGACAGATGGCCAGGAGGGGCAGATCGCGCTCCGTCGCTGTCTCGACGAGCGCAGACTCGAAGGAGTCCCGGCGGCGGTCCGGAACCTGGGTCGAAGGTCCCGGCGCGGCGCCGTAGGCCTCAGGGTCTACATCTGTTCCTCCGACCAAAACGATCCCATCGAGGTGTCCGACGATGTGCTTGGGATTCGATCCAGAGAAAAGGAGAACCGGAGACCCCCCGGCCTCGACGATCCGTCTCGTGTAGGTCTCGGGCAGGAGCGTTGTCGGGGTGTCGGTCCACGAGCCCCAGGTGGCGAGAGCGGACGAGGTGGAAACGCCGACTATCGGTGTCCGCCTCACGAGGAGTGGCGGTTGCTCACGTTGTTACTCCTGGTGGCAACGAACAAGTCGACGCCCGAGCCTTTCTCCGACTTTCTCCCGGCCCTCTACGCAGAACTCCATCGCTGCACCCGAAGCTAGTCCATAGCCTTGAAGGATAAGGCGAGAGTGTGGGGCCGATCATGCTCGAGGCTATGGTAAGCGGGCGTGCCCGAACCAAGGCCCGAAGATGCGGGGGCGCCTCCTTCCGCGGCGGCTCGTTACAGAATGCCGCCGGAAACGGACCCACATGAACGCACCTTGATCGCGTGGCCTTGCCGACGCGAGCTGTGGGGAGCGGTGCTCGAGGATGCGAAGAAGGAATACGCCAACGTGGCCAACGCCGTCGCTGCTTTCGAGCCGGTGACGATGGTGGCGGGGGATGCGCGTGACGCCGCCGAAGCACGTCGTGCCACCGGTGCCGGCGTCGAGGTGATCGAAATTCCCATAGACGATTCGTGGATCCGTGACAACGGTCCGGTGTTCGTCACCGGGGGACCTTCGGGTCGACGAGGAGTGCATTTCGGCTTCAACGCCTGGGGCGCCAAGTTCGAGCGCTGGGA
The DNA here is from genome assembly GCA_963737745.1 of uncultured Acidimicrobiaceae bacterium. Lineage (GTDB taxonomy): Bacteria > Actinomycetota > Acidimicrobiia > Acidimicrobiales > RAAP-2 > Bog-473. Next base: position 155,602 of record CAVTTR010000002.1, read on the forward strand.
CCGCGATGAGGCGGCGGGAGGAGAGCTGGCCCGGATGTTCGCAGCAGACGTCGTCGAAGCACCCTTCGTTCTGGAGGGCGGCTCTATTTGCGTCGACGCTCAGGGACGTCTCCTAACCACAGAACAATGTCTCTTGAACCCCAATCGCAATCCGCATTTGTCGAAGACCGAGATTGAGCGGGGCCTACGAGATTTCCTGGGGGTATCGGAAATCGTCTGGTTTGATCGGGGTTTGATCGGAGATCGTGACACCGATGGTCACGTTGACATGTTCACCGCTCTTACCGATGACGGTGCTCTGCTTCTCCAAGCGCGCCCACCGGGTGACCCTGACCATGGCCCCATGACCGAGAACAGACGGAGAGCCGCCGAAGCTGGACTCACGGTGATTGACTTTCCGTTCCTGGCGAACGGTCGAGTGAATGGAAGTGACGTGATGTTGTCCTACTTGAATCTCTATCTTTGTAATGGTGGAGTGATCGTTCCTCTGGCGGGCGGCGTGCATGATGACGATGCCCTGGCGTTCATTGGCGCCGCCTACCCCGAGCGCCAGGTAGTTGGAGTGCCCGGCCTCACCATCGCTTACGGTGGCGGTGGGCCCCACTGCATCACGCAGCAAGTTCCTCGGCCATGAAGGTCTTCCGCTCCATTCCGCTGCCCTCGTTAGCGAGAGTCGATGGTCCCGCACATTTGCCCGTGCGAGTGGGCGCTGTGCAGCAGGCGTGGCATCCCGATCCGGAGGATCATCGAGCCGCACTTTCCGAGGGCATACGCCTTGCCGCCAACGAGGGTGCACGGCTGGTCTGTCTCCAGGAACTCACCTTGTCCCCTTATTTCGCCGTCACTTCTGAGGGTCCAGGGCCCGGCCGGGTGGAACCGGAATCAGTTCTGCATGGCCCGACCCTTCAGTTCAGTGCGACGATGGCAGCCGAAACCGGAGTTCTGGTACACGCGTCCCTCTATGAGGAACGGCCTGGCCATCGCCTCGGATACAACACAGCGATAGTCGTTGACCCCGAGGGCACACTGCGTCTGCGGTCCCGCAAACTCCACATTCCGGTTACGGCTGGGTACTACGAAGACCGGTATTTTTCCCCCGGACCGGCCGATGCTGAGGCATTTCAGACTCTTCGGATCGGCGACGCCGATTTCGGCTTTCCCACGTGTTGGGATCAATGGTTCCCCGAGGTGGCGCGGGCGTACTCCTTGCGCGGAGCAGCGGTCATTGTCTACCCGACTGCCATAGGATCCGAGCCCGATCATCCCGAATTCGATACCGAACCGTTGTGGGAAAGGGTCATTACGGCCAATGGGATCGCCAATGGAACGTTCATGATCGCGGTGAACCGAATCGGTACCGAGCCACCACTGACCTTCTACGGGTCCTCGTTCATTTCTGATCCCTACGGTCGCATTCTGGTGCAAGCGCCACGGAACGAACCGGCGGTCCTGATCGCCGACCTCGACATCGATCAACGGCGAGATTGGCTCGCACTGTTCCCCTTGTTGGAGACCCGTCGCCCCGATGCCTATGGGTTGCTCACCGCAGACAAGCGGACCACGCCCGAGGGCTGATCTCCCTTCGCCGTACGCCTAGGACGTTCGAGTGACCGCCACGACATTGCGCGTCAAGTCGATTTGTTCTTTGTCCGGAATGGCGATCCACTCCGCTCGATGCGTCGAAAGATCGATCACGATGTGCGATGGCTCGGGTCCGGTCTCGTGCCCGGCATTGAAGACCCAGGTCTGCTCCAACCGATCGACCCAGCTCCCCCCAGTGGCCCACGGCGACTGGTGGATATGTCCGCAGAGAACGATGTCGGGTCGCCATTGGTGGATCCACTCGGCCAGGTCGGTGTCTCCGTACTCGGTGTGGCCGGCCTTGGCCACCCGAGTTCCCGTGGGCGGCGAATGGTAGACCCAGATCCAATGTTCGGGTCGTTCGGAGGCAGCTTCCTTGAGCTGACGGACGACGAGCTCCTTGGTCAGCGGCCCATCCCACCATGGGCACACGGTGAATCGGATGCCATCGAGATCGACGCTTTGCCCGTCGATGTAGAGCGATGGCGCTTCCAAGGCGGAAAGCCAACTCGCCCGCTGCTCGCCATCGCGGCCCGGACCGTCGAGATCGTGATTTCCCGACGCGACCAGGACCACCACTACCCGCGATAATGCGATGAAGTACTCCGAGATCGTGGCGGTTTGCCTCGTGAGGGGAGTGGGGCTCTCGCTGTCGAGGTGATCGCCTGGCAGCACGACCACGTCGTAGTCTCCGGCATGATCGAGGATCCAGTCCAGCTGGCGAAGGTGATAGTGAATATCCGAGACACAGAGTATGCGCATCAGTGCCCACGCGTGCGGGGGCCTGAATGAGGCGGGCTCGTGTTGGCGGATCCTCTCTTGATCAGGTCAACACTACGCACTCTGGCGGACATACTTAGTGTCCTCTTCGAAAGGTGAACGTGCTCAAATTCAACTGCGGCCACTGCGAGCAGCAGGTGTTCTTCGACAACAGTCTGTGCCTGCGGTGCCAGTCACCGCTCGGTTATGTGTACCAACGAGGGTTGCTCATTTCGCTCACCGAGTCTGCCCCCGGTCGTTTCGTGGAAGTCGGCGACACGGTGGAGACATGGCAGCGTTGCGCCACCGCGGAGGTCACAGGCTGCAACTGGCTCGTTCCCTACGGGAGTGAAGCTCTGTGCTCTTCCTGCGCCCTCACCCGGACCCGGCCCGCAGTCACCGACTCGGAGGGAATGGCGGAATTCGTGCGGGCCGAAAGCGCCAAGCGTCGTCTGCTTTTCCAACTGCACGAGCTCGGGCTCCCGGTTACCGGTCGCAATGAGGACCGCGAGACTGGATTGGCCTTCGACCTCTTGTCCTCCGTCACCACCAAGGTCATCACGGGCCATGACGACGGCGTAATCACGTTGGACCTGGCCGAGGCGGATGACGAGCACCGAGAACACCTGCGCCGCCAACTCAACGAGCCTTACCGCACATTGCTCGGACACTTTCGTCACGAGATAGGGCACTATTACTGGTCGCTCCTGGTCGACGACCCAACCATTCTCGAGGCTTGTCGGGCCATCTTTGGCGACGATACCGAGGACTACCAAGAAGCCGTGCGCCGCCACTACGTTCACGAAGCATCCCCTGAGGGGTGGTCAGGGACGTTCATCAGTCACTACGCCACGATGCATCCCTACGAAGACTGGGCGGAAACGTTCGCCCACTATCTCCATATTCTCGATACGTTGCAGACGGCGGAAAGCTTCGGTCTCCAAAGCCGGGCAGTCGTGAGACAGCAACGAGCGCGCGATACCTCCGATCCGACTCGTCCCGATGGCAGTGGCCATTTCGGAATCATGATCGACCACTGGCTCGAGATGTCCAGTGTGCTCAACCAGATCAATCGGTCCATGGGACGGGACGATCTCTACCCGTTTGTCCTACCTCCAGCGGTTATTCGGAAGCTGGCGTTTGTCGACAAGCTCGTTCACCGACAAGCCCGGCGCGCTTCTCAAGATCTGACCGGGCCGGAGAAGATAAAGCCTCTTTGAAAGCGGCGCGCTGGTACGACCATTCACTCTGGTGCTAAGGCGGTGCAATGTCTGATTTCGAACCACTGGTCGCTCTCCCGCCTTCGCTCGACCCCACGGGAAGGTGGTACATCGTGGGACCCGATGCCAGCGTGCTGGTTGATGCCGACGGGATCCCCCCGTTCGGTGGGCCGAGCCTCGTCGAGACAGGAGAGCCGCCAATCCTGATGGGTTTGCGTGACGGCGTACCCACGTGGGCTGTGGGCACCAATGATGTGTCGGATAGGCCCGACGGCTACGAACCACGACCCTTGCGCCAACTGGGGGCCCAACTCGATACCCCGTCGTGGATGCTGGCCGGACGGGCCGTACAACTCGTCGAATGGGCAAGAACGAGCCGATTTTGCGGGCGTTGTGGCACGGCCACCGAGCTGTCCCCCCGAGAGCGAGCGGCCCGGTGCCCACAGTGCGGGCTGAACGCGTATCCACGATTGGCTCCAGCCGTCATTGTCACGGTCGAGCGTGGTGATGCAATCCTGCTGGGGGAGGGTCGGGGATTCGGTGGGACGTACTCGGCCCTGGCCGGATTCGCCGAACCGGGGGAAACTCTCGAAGAGGCAGTCGCGCGCGAGGTGCGAGAAGAGGTTGGCGTGGAGGTCGGTCTCGTTCGCTATTTCGGCAGCCAACCGTGGCCCTTCCCTCATTCGTTGATGATCGGGTTCGTCGCTACCTGGTTGTCGGGTGAGATCCGGGTTGATGGCGAGGAGATCGTGGATGCGAAGTGGTTCAAAGCGGACGAACTGCCGGAGATCCCGCCGCCCCTCAGCATCGCGCGGCGCCTCATTGACGACTGGGTGATGCGGCAGAAGCGGTGACGAAGGTGGTTCCCACTTCCCAACTCATTTCGTGGTGGTCTACCGTGCGGGCCAGGCTGCGATGCCTACCGCGCCGGCGATCCAAGGAGTCACGATGGAACTAGCTCGAGTGGACGAAGAGCTCAGGGACTCGGTCATCCCGAAACTCGACCTGCCCGCGGACCGCCGGTGGGCCAGGACGGTCACGCGCTCTCTTATCCGATTGGCTCCCAAGGGCGACGTGAGTCGGGGTCACGATCTCGCAGACTCCAAATCGGCGCCGTCGGTGCGTGTGTACCGTCCTGACACGCAGACCTCGCCTGCTGCTCTTTTGTGGATACACGGTGGCGGCATGGTCATCGGACGAGCATCCATGGACGACCGGCTCTGTGCCTCCACGGCACGTGAACTGGGCATCGTCGTCGTTTCCGCTGAATATCGACTCGCACCCGAACATCCCTTCCCTGAGCCGCTGTATGACAGTTATTGGGGTTGGCTCTGGCTTCAGCAAAACGCGGCCTCGCTGGGCGTTGATCCCGGGAAGGTCGTCGTTGGGGGACAAAGTGCCGGTGGGGGACTGGCCGCCGGCCTGGTGCAGCTTCTCAGCGACTCGCCAGGACCGTCGCCTTTGGCGCAGTGGCTTTTCTGTCCCATGCTCGACGATCGCACCGCCGCCAATCGCGATCTCGACGGCAAGGAGCACTTCATCTGGAACAACTCCAAGAACCGCTTCGGCTGGCGTTCCTACCTCAACGCCGAACCAGGTTCGCCCGATATCCCGCCCTACGCAGCGCCAGCCCGGCGCGCCAACGTAGAGGGACTCCCGCCTACCTGGATCGGAGTGGGGGATATCGACCTCTTCTATGACGAAGACATGGCGTACGCCAACGCTCTCTCCGCTGCCGGCGTAGCCGTCACAACCGAAATCGTGCCCGGAGCACCCCACGGGTTCGAGGCCGTGAAGCCCAACGCTGAGATCAGTAAGACTTACGTCTCCAAGGCCCAACAATGGTTGAGAGCGACCATTACCTAGTGTGGACGTGGCCGCCACGGCCAGATCCCCGTCAGTTCGATGCGGGCTTGAACTTCGGGATCTTCATAGACCCCTGCTCTTCGAAGCAGACCTCGAGGGGCATGTCGAGGACAAGATCTTCGGGCGTGTTGGGAATCCCGACGATGTTCGTCGCCAGCCGTGGTCCCTCCTCCAGTTCCACGATGGCGATGGCGTAGGGCGCGTCGTCCTCCCACCCCGGTACCGGTCGGTGGTTGATCACGTACGAGTGCAGAGTGGCCCGCCCGCTCACCTGTACCCACGAGACATCGTCCGAGAAACAGTGGGGACAGAACGGCCGCGGGTAGAAGTAATACCGGTGACAGGCATTACACCGCTGAATGTGGAGTTCCTCCTTCTGGGCCGCGTCCCAGAACGGCTTGGTCTCCGGCGTGACCACCGGGGCCGGCTTGGCTGGCTTTGGGGCGTCGCTCACGAGCGCGCCGCCGCGGCCTCTGCGGAGCCGAAGATGATGGTGCTGGCCGAGGTGAACATGCTGCCCACCCCGTGGGCGACGCTGATGTGCACGTTGGGCACCTGGGCTGCCGCTTCTCCGCGCACCTGCCGTATCGACTCCTGCATGAGGAACATCCCATAAAGACCCGTATGGGTGTACGAGAGACCGCCGCCGTTGGTGTTCATGGGAAGCGATCCCCCGGGCGAGGTGTGACCCTCCTCAATAAATGCCCCGGCCTCTCCGCGGCCGACGAAGCCCAAGTCTTCGAGCGTGTAGATCGGCAGGTGAGCAAAAGCGTCGTACGCCATGAGGTGGTCGACGTCGGCATGGGTGATGCCGGCGTCTTCGAAGGCGATCCTGCCGCTCGTGCGATACGCCCGGGCGCTGGTGAGGTCCTGCATTTGCGATATCAGTGGGGATTCGGACGATTCGCTGCCGCCGAGAACGTGCACCAATGGCTTACGCACTGGAAGGGTGCGCGCGTGCTCCTCGCTCGTCACGATGATCGCGCCGCCACCGTTGGTGGACAGGCAGCATTCGAGGCGGTGCATCGGATAGCAAATCATCGGCGAGTCAAACACGTCTTCGATGGTGATCAGGTCGCGCATCATCGCCCGTGGCACCTTGGACGCCCACCGGCGTTGGGCGACAGCCACCGATGCCAGTTGCTCATGCGTGAGGCCGTAGGTCTTCATGTAGCGGAGCACACCTAAGGGAAAATTTGTTGCGGGCAGTCCCACGCCGTACACCTGCTCGAACTGCTGGTGCAGGTTCGCCAGGTCGCGCACGCCCGGGTTGCTGGCCGGGCCCCCGCGAGAGACGGCGTGGCTTATCACGATGACGTTGGCCATGCCGGCGGCGATGGCAGCGGCCGCATGGTGGAGATGGACAAGGAACGAGCATCCACCGACGAAGGTGCCGTCCAGCCACGTTGGGGTGATCCCCAAGTAGTGGGCCAGGCCTGCGGGTCCCTCGCCCACGCAAGCAATGCCGTCGATGTCGTCGCGGCTGATGCCGGCGTCGACGATGGCATTGCGCACGGCCTCGGCGTGGAGCTGCACGGGAGAGATGTCCGTGATAATTCCGAGGCGATCCGTCTCAGACGCTCCGATGACGACGATCTTGGTCTGCACGGCGTGATGATAGGTCCCGCGGCAGGGGGCGCCAATTGGCCATTGGCCTGCCGTCGGGGAGAGTGCACATGCGGGGTGCGAAAAGCCGGACGCGATGGTACTGTCGCTCGAGTGATCGATTCCGAATCCCCCCGGCGTCGCAGCCTTCTCGACGGCGCCAGCAATTTTCGTGACCTCGGGGGCTACGAAACACTCGATGGACGCCTCGTGCGCACGGGCATGGTCTTTCGGTCGGGAGCGCTGCACGCCATGACCGACGCCGACCATGAGCGCCTGCGGGAGTTGGGCGTTCAGGTGGCCGTCGACCTTCGACCGCCTGAAGAGCAAGCAGCGGAGCCGACGAACGCTCCATTCCTACGCATCTTGCACGTTCCGCTCATGCGCGGCGAGCGCACCGGTGCCCCGGACGCGCTGGCCAATGGGGACGGCTACCTTCGGGACCGCTACTGCGAGATCCTGCTCGACCGCGCCTCTGACATCGGCACGATCTTGAGGTCGTTTGCCCAAGAAGACGGGCTCCCCGTGATCATCCATTGCGCCGCAGGCAAGGACCGCACCGGGGTGGTATCCGCCGTGCTCTTGCTGGCGTTGGGCGTCGACGAGTCGACCGTGCTCGACGACTATGAGCTGACGTCCGAATACGCGGCGGCGGCCAGGGTGGAGGAACTGAAGGAAAAGATGGCCGGTACAGGATTGTCTCCGGCGGTGATCGCCGGCTTGCTGGGCACCAGTCGTTCCGGTCTCGCTGATGCGATCGCACTTTTGCGCCAGGAGCACGGCACGCTTGAGAACTACCTCGTCGGCGCGGCGGGCGTCTCGCCCGACGAACTCAGGACGATTCGCGAGCGGCTGACTGTCTCATCGGATTAGGCCCATCGGATGAGCCCCATCGGCAGAGAGGTCCATCGTCGTGGAGGGCCACCGACGGGCGAGCATGGGCCGGATTGTAATTAGACGACGCCGAGAAGACGGTACGTCTGGTGATCCGTCATGGCCGCGCCCAATCGCGGCATGTGCTGTAACACCTCGTCGCGCCCGCGGATCATCGTGATGACCCACAGCAGATATCCGTAGCTGAAGCTCCGTCGATAGAGGTCCCACGCCTCGTCGAACGCCGGCGCCGGCGCCCCGCTCGCCGCGAGTTCGGCCAGATAAAAGCGGAGAAGGTCTTCTTCATTGGCCCTGCGGTCCTCGATGGTCAAGACGGTGCCAAGGTGATAGGCGACATCCTGGGCCCAGTGGCCCGTCTGCGCCACCTCCCAGTCGAAGAAAGACCCACGCCCCTCGGGGTCGAGGTACACGTTGCCGGTGTGCGTGTCGCCATGCAGCACGCAGGTGACGCCGAACTCCTGCTGCGCCCGCAGCGCGGCGACGAGGTTCTCCCCGGAACAGATTTCAGGCGCAAAGCCATCGGCCCTGCCGTCGTCGAGGAGCTTCTGGAGTTCCTCGGCCTTGTGCATGTTGCCGAATCGCTCCAGCCCGTGGCTGAGCCAGGGAATGTCCGACACGAGATCGAGGCCCCACGTCGTCCCGTGAAGACGAGCGAGTTGGGACAACGTTTCGCGCACGAGCTTTTGTTCGAACGGGAAATGCGGGTTCATGAATTTCCCGCCCAAGGCGACGATGTCGTCCATCACGATGATCGAGGTCATGCCGTCCACCGCGGCGAAGTGCACACATGGCAGTCGGACGTCGAGACGAGGTGCCACGTCCATATAGAACATCGCCTCGCCAGCGCTGCCACCGTCGGAGCCGTCGAGGCTTGCCTTGGCACAGTAGTGATTGACGCGCTGCCCACCCGGGCCGTCGACCGTCACTGCGAACTGCAGCTTCTCGAGCCGCGTCTTGGAGGTGCCTGTGGTCTCAACGGCCACAATCGTGTCGTCGTCACCGATGTCATCGAGTGCGGCCTGTAGCCACGCGGGATCGAGGACTTCCTCATGCGTGCGCGGGATGTGCGTGGTCGGCAAGTGATCCATCGGGCAACTGTACATCTCTTGCTGTTCGGACGGACTGTCGTTATGCTGCCGCTAGAAGGGCAATCTAGCGATACTCGCCATTTGGCCATTTACAAGGGGGGTCGTCCATGTGGACGGGAATGAGGGCGTTACGCCTTGGTACTGCGATTTTTTGTCTGACGGGAGTTGTCGTCGGCGTGTCGGGAGCCGCTGCTTCGGCGGCCAAGGCTCCGATCAAAATCGGCCTGATCACCGACGAAACCGGGGTCGGCGCCGTGACCTATGGCGGCAGTGAGGTCGGGGCGCAGGCCCGCATCGACGCGCAGAACGCCGCCGGCGGGGTGAACGGCCACAAGATCCAACTCGTGGTCGAAGACGACCAGTCCACGCCGAGCGGCAACCTCTCGGCGGCCCAGACCCTGGTCGAGGACAAGGGCGTCTTCGCCATCATCGACAACGCCTCGATCGCTTTTGGCGGCGCCAGCTATTTGAGCCAGCAGAAGATCCCGATCACCGGGGCGGACCGAAGACGGTCCCGAGTGGGCGGCCAAGGCCAACTCGAACATGTTCAGCGTGACCGGGACCCTGACGGCGCCCATTAATGGCAGGAACTACAGCTACAACGACGCCGAGGCGGCCCTCAAGGCGGTCGGCATCACCAAGTTGGCCACGGTGACGGCCAACGTACCGAGCGCCATCAATGCCGCCAACGCCGTGTTTGCGGCGGGCAAGCCCCTGGGCATCAGCAAGTGCCTCAACGACATCGTGCCGATCGGCGACGTCAACTTCACCACCTTTGCCTTAGAGATGAAGTCCAAGGGATGCAACGGCGTCGAGGTGCTCAGCCTCCTGTCCAGCTGCACCGCCCTGGCCACGGCCATCAAGCAGGCCGGCCTCAAGGTCAAAGAAGAGTGCGCCACCGGCTACGACGAGTCCGTGCTGACCCAGCCGACCGCCTTGGCCGCCATGCAGGGTACGTACACCATGGCCACCATCAACGTCTTGGGCAACGACGTCGCCCCGCCGGTCAAGACCTTCCTCAGCAACCTCAAGAAGTACACCACGTGGCCCGGCGGCCTGCCCAGCCTCAACATTGACTATGACTACGAGGCCGCCGACCTCATGATCAAGGGCTTGCAACTCGCCGGTGCGAACCCGACCCGCAGCGCCGTCATCGCCGACTTGCGCAAGGTCAAAGGCTACACCGCCGGTGGGCTGATTCCGCCCCCGGGCGACGACTTCACCCACTTTGGAACCCTGGCCGGGGTGCCCAAGACGAACTGCGAGCAGTTGCTCGAGATCAAGGGCAAGTCCTACGTGCCGGCCGGCAAGCTGGCCTGCGGCACGTTGGTGTCATCGAAGGCGTAGGAGCACAATCGATCAGACGGCGGAGGTGAGCCGGGGGACGTGTCGGTCGTAGGCCCGCATCCCCTCGGCCACCGTCTGATTGACATCTCGTGCAAGGAGGTAACGCTCGGCGACGAGTCGATTGGCTGCAGCCGTCAAGTCCCTCTCGTACGAGGCCCGGTCAGCCGGACGCTTCCTGACTGCAGCGGCAGCCGACTGCCGACGAACTCGTAGAGGACGTCGGGTAGCCCGTCGATGTGCCTTCGAGGGTTCCATCCCGTGTACGCCGCCACTGGTGCGGCAACCGCCGGGAGTCGGATACCCGCGACCTCGTTTCCCGAGGCATCGACGCGCGACACCAAAGCCACCAAGGGTGCCCCTAGTTCCAGCGGCCAGGTCGTGGCATCTCGATCGATGACCGGCGTGTAGGGCAGATGCGCCGGGTCTGGCAACTGGGCGTCGTGGAAACCCTCCAAGGCCTCGGTGCGTCGTACTGCGGTTCCATCGGCGACACGGGGCACGCAGCTCGGCGTTGGACCTGCGCCATCACAGACCCATTGTTCCAGCTGGACAAAGAGTGCCCGAAGTATTGGTCCGGCGTCGAGGGAATGAGTCGGATTCGCCAGGGGCATCAGATCTTTCATGGAAGAGAGATTGCCGTAGTGGTCGGTGCCGCTGATCAGATAGGCCCGACCATCAGGGTCTTCGGGCAGATCGCCGCCCGTCGTGGCATCTTGATGGACCAGAGCGCCGTCCCCGCGCCAGTACTCCCACGAGCTATTGGTGAAGAAGACCTTGGGCGTCCCACCAAGCGTCCGTTGTAACTCCAGCAGGGCTCCGGTGTCGTAGGGAGGCCCATAACCCGGGTTCAGCGCATGGGTCACGGACGGCTGGGCATAGCGGAAGTTGAATTCCCCCTGTCGGGCACTGGCTATGTGGGCGAAGATTCCCCCGAATACCTGGCGGCCATTTTCGTCGAGGTTGAGGCCGGTGTGCAGGAACTCGCGCAAGAACCTGCCGGACTGCGATACTCCGAAGGCCAGGACGTGATCGTGGGACCGGCCAAGGAATGATCCGAAGTCTCGGATGGCGAGAAGACCCGTGCCGACAACTGGCGCCATGGCCGAGCGGTAGACCACCTCATACCAGTGGAAAGCTCGGAAGCCCCCCTCCAGCGTGACATGGGTGGCGTCGACGAAATGCCAACGACTTCGGGGCACCACATGTTTTTCGCCTAGAGGCGATGTCCGCACGCTCAAGGAGGCTTCTGGGTCATTCAATTGGGCCACCGGATACGGAGCGAATTGGAACAACCCTGCGGCGTCGGTCAGCTGATGTTGTTCTTCGTCGACGTCTAGCCTGAATTCGGCGCGCATCAGGCCGGGGTCGACGTTCGCCATCGGTGCCGCGAGCCCGAGCCCGCCGTTCTCTCGAAGGACGTCCCATTGCCAACCACACCAGGCGATCGTCCATCTGTTCTCGAGCAGGAAGCCATCCCCCGGGTCGGGCGCAGCGGACACAGCCGAGCCCACGGAGGCAGCACTGAACGAAGAGGCAGTGTCCGAGCTCAATGGCATGCCTCCGGTCATGCCACGATTCGGGATTACCAACAAGGCCCGGTCTCCGGCTTCGCCGATGGGTCTGAGCATGCGTACGTCAGCTGCGAAGCGCACCTTGCCGTCGTCGTCCGCTGTGACGGCGCTCAGGTCGGCGATGCTCTGGTTGGCGGGACTACCTGGTATGACGGCGAAATGAGCTACGCCGGTCACCCACTCATAGGAGTGCGGAAACGTACGCGACGGACGTGTGCACATCGAAACTTTCGAGCATGTTCGAAGGTAACACTGCGATCGGTGGACGGCTCGGTGCCGTCACCCCAGGAAAAAAAATGAGAACCTGCTTCCCGCGGGGTCGGCCCCGCATTGGCATCTTTTCCCTTTTATGTCAGGATGTGCCACATGCCAGCATCTGCGCCCTATTACGACCCGTACGACGCCGAGATCGATCGTGATCCCTATCCGGTGTGGAGGCGTCTGCGAGAGGAAGCGCCGCTCTACTACAACGAGAAGTTCGACTTCTTCGCACTCAGTCGGTTCGACGACGTCGAGAAGGGCCTGACGGACTGGAAGACGTACAGCTCAGCCAAGGGGATGCTGCTCGAGATCATTAAGGCCGTCGTCGAGCGGGGCATGGTGATTCCCCCCGGGAACACGCTCTTTGAGGACCCGCCGCTTCATGCCGCCCATCGCAGCGTTCTTTCCCGCGTATTCACACCCAAGCGCATGGCTTCGGTTGAACCCGAAGCACGGGCGTTCTGTGGGCAGGCACTCGATCCGCTCGTCGGGTCGAACGGGTTCGATTTCGTCCGTGATCTCGGAGCCAAAATGCCCATGCGCATGATTGGGATGCTCTTGGGCATCCCCGAGGCCGACCAAGAGGCCATTCGGGACGCCATCGATGAGGGACTGGCGCTCGACGAGGGCGGTCAGCCGAACCAGCGCGTGATGGACGGCCCATCCTCGACCCAGACCATGTTTGCCGAATACATCGAGTGGCGAGCGAAGCACCCCTCCGATGACCTTATGACGCAGATGCTCAATGCAGAGTTCGAAGATGACCATGGCGTGCGCCGCAAGCTCACTCGGGAGGAGATTCTCGTGTACGTGGGCAACGTGGCGGCGGCGGGCAATGAGACGGCAACGCGTCTGATCGGATGGACGGGCAAGGTGTTGGCTGAACATCCAGACCAACTCCGGGATCTGGCCGCTCATCGGGAGCTGGTGCCCCAGGTCATTGAGGAGCTGTTGCGCTATGAGGCACCCTCACCTGTACAGGCGCGCTATGTCACCAAGGACGTCGAGCACCACGGTGAGGTGCTCCGCGAAGGCAGCGTGGTCCTCATGCTCAATGGAGCGGCCAATCGCGACGATCGCCATTTCCCCAACGGTGATGACTTCGACATCCACCGCAAGATCGACCACCACCTGAGTTTCGGCTACGGCATCCACTTCTGCCTCGGAGCGGCCCTGGCGCGGCTCGAAGGGCGCGTTGCCCTCGATGAGGTCCTCAAGCGCTGGCAGCACTGGGAAGTCGACTACGACAACGCTGTCCCGGCTCTCACGTCGACGGTACGGGGTTGGTCGAAGTTGCCGGTCGTTACGTCCTAGAACGATGCCGGGGGAAAGCAACCGAGGATGACCGAGGCACGACCAGCCCCGCCCCCGCCTGGGAGCGTGAGCGAGCAGGCACAGCAGTACTTGGCCGCCCCTCGACCGTTCAACCACAGCGCGGAGCCATCCGACCCTGCTGCCTACGACGAGTGGGTCAGCTATGTCGAGGAGATGGACAAGCAAATTGCGGTTCGCCTCGGTGCCGGCCTCGGAGAGCCGCCTTTACCCGTAGAGGAGTTTGTGCTCGACGGCGTGACGACATACGCCGCGCAACCTCCTGACGCCAACGGGTCCACGCCGATCTACATCGACCTCCACGGCGGGGCACTCATCATGGGAGGCGGTTCTCTGCTGCGGTTCTCTGCCGCGATAGGTGCGCTCAGCCGAGGAATGATCGCCTGGTCCCTCGACTATCGGATGCCGCCATGGCACCCCTACCCAGCCGCCCTCGATGACTGCCTGGCGCTCTACCGCCGGGCCTTGGCGGATCGATCACCCGAGGACATCTTCGTTGGTGGTGGCTCCGCCGGAGGAAATCTTGCGGCGGCACTGCTCGTACGTGCCCGGGACGAGGGCCTCCCGATGCCGCAGGCGCTTGTGCTGTTGTCACCAGAGGTCGATCTGACCGAGTCGGGCGACACGTTCACGACGAATCTCGGGATCGACCCGGTGCTCGGACGCCTCATGAAAGTCAACCTGTTGTACGCCAACGGCCACGACCTCGCCGACCCCTACCTGTCGCCCCTGTTTGCCGACCTCACCGGGTTCCCGCCGACGTTCCTGCAATGCGGCACTCGAGACGTGTTCTTGTCGAACACGGTGCGCATGCATCGCAAATTGCTAGCGAGCGGGAGTGAGGCCGAGCTCCACATCTGGGAAGCCATGCCCCACGGCGGCTTCGGCGGCATGGCTCCTGAGGATACGGAAGTGGCGACGGCCGTCCGGACGTTCCTGGACAAGCATCGTCGGGACCGCCTCGGCACCTGACCGAGATGTGTCGGTGGAACTGAAAACGAACAACACCTAAGGTTGGTGCAAGACGACGGCCTCGACCGTCCTCGGTGCGCTCATGCACCTAACCGAGCTGTCCAGGAGGCTTACATGACCCCAATCCGATGTGGCGCCATGAACCATGTCAATGCCGTCATCGATGATTTTGACCCCGCGGTCGATTACTTGACCAAGGTGTACGGCGCGCAGTTTTTGTCTGACATGCCTCGTGAGGAGTGGCATGCCTGCCTCATCACAATTGGCCGCGTCATATTCCAGCTTTTCTCCCCCCACGACAACCTGCTCCATGCCCGCTTTGGTCCCCACTACGTCGGCATCGAGTACACGGTCCCTGATGTGGTCGAAGCTCGGAACGCCACGAATGCAAGAGGCATTCGCATCGCGCGTGAACTCGGACCGGCGTTCCACATCCATCCTCTCGACGCCTACGGCGTGTCCTTCGAGTTCTACGACCACGACTTCCATGCGGTGCCCTCCCCGGTCCCGTACGTCGAACCCATCCACCCGATCGAATATTGGCGCGACGACCATCCGCTCGGCATCACCGGGCTGGAGCGCTACCGCGTGGCGGTCTCGGATCTTGACGGCGCCAAGAGCTTCCTCACCGACTACGTCGATGGGACCGTCATCTACGAAGTCGAGAGGAAGGCCACACAGGCCCGTGCCGTGGGGCTCGATCTCGGAGACACCGTGCTCGAGCTCGTGAGCCCCACCGAGGATGGGCCACTCGCACGGTTCGTGGCCCGCAACGGCGATGGGATCCGATCCGTCGTGTTTGGGACCACAAATGTCGAGCAAGCCCGTTCGCACTTCGCGTCGCATGGGGTGGAGCTCTTGCCCGGTGACGACGAAGACAGCTTCGCCGTGAGCCCGGCCGACAACGCCGGACTCCTGTTCGAGTTCACCGAGCACGTTCCCCGGTAGGGGTGGCTGTTAGTCCCTCGGGACGAGCCGGTGGATGACTCGGCACCGTGCGGCTGGCTTGCCCGAAGGAAGGATGAGCTCACCTTCAAGGGTGCAGAACCTCTTGGTCACGGCAACCACTCGAGCCACGGCCTGCATGGGCTCGGGGACCACCATGGCCGGGCGTACGTAATTGATGTTGAACGATATGGGGACCTGGTCGACGTTCGGCGGTGACATGGCTATGGCCGCATAGCGCATGGCGCGGGTCACCAGCAGCCCGATTGCCCCCCCATGCAGGGATCCGTAGCCCGAGGACCACCCTGCGTCGAGCTGCGTGGTGTAAATCGCCCCACCCTCGATCAGCTTGAGACCCCCCTTGAGGTAGAGGTCGATTGGCGCAGGTGCCAAGTCGCTTTCCCACGGGAAGGAGATGTGCTCGACCTGGGGCAGCTCGCTGAGGATCGGTGCCCCGAAGGTCGCTCCCGACAACTGTGGCCGGCCTGGGACGGTGACGCTGGTGCATTGAGACTGACCGAAAGGTCCTTCGTCATCGAGCAGAATGCCCTGCGAGATAGCCATGAGTTCGTTGTAGGCCGAGTTGAAGCTGCGGGCCTCGACCGTCCCGCGAGCCCCCCGAGTGGTCTGGTAGGCGACCTCGATCAGGATTGAGTTGTCGCTCCAATCGGCAGAGTTGATATTGGCCTGGGCGTTGTTGTTGTCGGCAATCGCCGCCAAACTGCCGAACGGCACGCTGCCATCGGCCTCCGTCTGCTCGGGCAAGAGACGGAGGGTGGCGTTGGCCTCACCGTCCTGCCATGTCGAAGCTCCGAAACCCAGGTTCACGGCCAGATTGCTCATGGACTCTGGGGATGTGTTCTGTGGCACGTGCTCTCTCGAACGATCGCTTAACAAGCTTGCTGTTTCCTTCCGAATCTGGGTCAGTAATGGACCCGGGAAGTCTTGTTGCCCAGCCTGCCGAGCGCCAATTGCCGCCTGGACCCTGCCCATGGCGCGCACAGGGCAGATTCAGGTTCCGAATACCGAACCGAAGAACGCTTCGGTTGCCGCCCAGTGTCGTTCGGCGGCGGGCTCGTCGTAGCTCGGGTTGTCCGGAACGGCGAAACCGTGGTGGGCCTGGTACGTCTCAATGGTGTGACGGACGCCGGCTTCGCTCAGCGACTTCTCCAGGAGGTCCTTTTGGTCGTCGGAGAAGGATTGGTCCTCAATGGCCCCACCCACATACACGCTGGCCCGGATGCTGGCAGCCTTGCGGTGAGGGCTGTCCGGGTCGTCGGGATTGGCCAGATTGCCGCCATGAAAGGAAGCGGCCGCACCAACGTTGGCTCCCAGGTTTGCGGCGGCCAGGAGCGAGAGTCGGCCGCCCATGCAGTAGCCGGTCGTGCCTATGGGACCCGGCCGCTTTTCTGGAAGCGCATCGAGGTACGCAAGGAAGGTATCGGCGTCGCGCGCAGCCAGGTCCGCGGTGTAGCTCCGCATCATGGCCATGATCCTTTCCATCGACTCCTTCGTCGAGAAAGCGGTACGCCCGTCGATCGGTTCGTAGGGGCCGTTGCGATAGTAGAAGTCGGGTACTAACACCACGTAGCCCAACTCCGAGAGGCGGTCTCCCATCTGGCGCATGACGTCTCGCATGCCCCCGGCGTCGGGGAACATGATCACCGCCGGTAAAGGCCCATCTCCGTCGGGCACGCTGAGAGAAGCCGGGCACATCCCGTCCGCGGATTCGATATGGACCGCCCGTTGCGTCATTTCCGACTTCCTTTCCGGCCTCGGTTTGGCGTGACTCTACCCGCCCCGGTTAGCCGCAGACCCCCTGGGGAGGAGGGTCGAGGGCGTCGACGCGCTGTCAACGGCCGAACCACTGCTCACGGAGCGGGAAGAGGTAGCGATCGGTGACGGTGTTTAGCACCCGACGGGCGTCAGAGAAGTGCTCGCCCATGTACCGAGCCGCTTCGAGCGACCAGGTGAGAGGGTGCCCCGACTGGCCGGCCGCGTGCACGGCGGATCGATACCAGCGAGCGCCGAGCATGGCCAGCAGGGCCTGACCGTCCTCGATTTCGGTCGCTCCAGACGCCAGCCCGCTGTAGCGAAGCAGGCGGTCCCGCGACGGTCCCGTCAGAGCGCGGCGCGTGGTCAGGGAATACCCCGAGCAAGAAGAGGGAGAGATCGCCGAGCCGACGGTACACGCCCGGCCGCTCGGCGGGAGCGACCATTTCGAGCTGTTCGGCCAGCGATACGGGATCCAGTTCGCTGAAGCGGCGGCGGCGCCATCCCCGTGCTGTCTTCGCCCACGCCACTCCGCTCACGACGCGGGTGTACGAGGCGAGGAGCTCTATCAGGAAGAGGCGGCGGAAGGGATCATTGAGGAGGGTTCGCAGGACGTCGACATCGAAGAGCGGGATCCGCACCCGCGGCGCCCATCTTTCCTCGACGAAGGTCGCGGTCTGGAGTTGCGTCCCGGTGCGGTGCACGGCTACCGCGAACACCAGAAAGGGAGAGAGGCCAGTCACCACTGCCTGCCCGAGTTCCCCGAAGACCGCAGCTTCCACCTCTGGAGAGGCGAGGGCATCGACGACGGACCCATCTTCCGGGCGTTCCTTTTCGAGGAGATCGAGATCTCTTCTCGTCAGGTGTTGGCGGTAGAACAGCTCGATTTCGGCCATAGAAAATCAGGCGGGATGACGGGCCTTAGCGGTTGAGAGGGGACATGTCGGCGTAACGGTCACCGGCAGGAGCAGGGAGCGCGGCCAGGCGCGCCAGTTGCTCGTCCGTGAGCTTTACGCCGTCGGCGGCCGCGTTCTCTTCTACCCGTGCCACCCGCTTCGTGCCGGGGATCGGAACGACGTCGTTCCCCTGGGCGAGCAGCCACGCCAAGGCCACCTGGGCCGGAGTGGCACCCTGCTCGGCCGCCACCGCCTCAACCTCGTGCACGATGCGCAGGTTGGCTTCGAGGTTCTCGCCCACAAAACGCGGGTTGGTCCGACGGAAGTCATTTTCGTCCAGATCGTCCGCCGAGCGGATCTGCCCGGTCAAGAATCCCCGCCCCAGCGGCGAGTACGCGACGAACCCAATGCCGAGTTCTCGTACGACTCCAAGGATCTCGACTTCGGGATCGCGGGTCCAAAGGGAGTATTCGGTCTGTAACGCGGTGATGGGATGGACCGCGTGCGCACGTCTGATCGTTTCGGGGCCGGCCTCCGATAGCCCGATATGCAGCACCTTCCCTTCGTCGATGAGCTCCTTGACCACGCCGATCGTCTCCTCAATGGGACGCTCGGGGTCGACCCGATGTTGGTAATAGAGGTCGATACGATCGGTGCCGAGTCGACGGAGGGAACCCTCCACCGCCGTCCGGATGTTGTCGGGATGGCTGTCCACGTGACGGACTCCTCCCCGGGAGTGAGAGATGAGGCCGAATTTTGTGGCCAGCACCACCTGATCCCGCCGGCCACTCAGGGCGCGCCCAACCAGTTCTTCGTTGACGAATGGACCGTACAACTCTGCCGTGTCGATGAAGTTGATTCCGAGCTCGAGTGCCCTGTGTATGGTCCGGATGGATTCCGAGTCGTCGGCGTCGACCCTGCCGTAGGCAAAGGACATACCCATTGTCCCCAAGCCGAGACGGGACACATCGAGTTCGCCGAGAGACGCGTGGTGCATGGCCGGGGCTCCTTAGCCAGATTTCGGAGGTCGTGTGGGCTCCAGGCTACCGCCCGCCTTTCGTGACCGGGCGGTGTCGTTCGTTCCCACCACGAGGGGCAGAATCCCGATTGTCACTCGGCTGACACAGGCTGGAAACACTTGGGCACGAATCTGTGAGCCGAACTGGAGGGTGGCCGATGAAGCTGATTCGATCGTCGTTTTTCACGATTGTAGGGGTAGGACTCGCGGTAGCACTGGCATTGACGCCGGCCGCGCTGCTGACGGTCGGGGCCGGGAGTGCCGGGGCGAGCACGGTGTCGATTCCGAACGTGGCCGAAAATGCCGCACTGGCCGCAGCTGTACCGGCGGCCATCAAGTCAGCGGGGACCCTCACGGTGGCCATGGATGCGACCTACGCGCCGGACGAGTTCGTGGCCTCCGACGGAACCACGATCGTAGGGCATGGACGCGGACTTGGCCAATGCGATCGGTCAGGTACTCGGACTCAAGGTTTCCCTCGTCAACGCCACGTTCGCCACCATCATCCCGGCCTTGCAGTCGGGTAAATTCACACTCGGCATGTCCTCTTTTACCGATACCAAGGCGCGGGAGAAGGTGGTGAATTTCGTCGACTACTTCGTTGCCGGTGAGGGCTACTACGTCGCCGCCACCAGCAAGTATCATCCGAGCGGTCTGGCCGCACTCTGCGGGCACTCCGTGTCCGTAGAGAGCGGGACCACCGAGCAATCGGACGCGCAGGCGCAGGCGAAAGCCTGCAAGAAGGCAAAGAAGGGTGCGGTGAAGGTCCTCTCGTTCGAGACGCAGAGTGAGGCCAACCTGGCGGTCTCGTCGGGGCGCGCCAACGTGGGCTTTGCGGACTCGCAGATCGCCCAGTACATCGTGGCGCAGTCCAATGGCCAGTTCCGATCCTCCGGGAAGGCCTTCGAGACGGCTCCCTATGGCATTGCCGTTCCGAAGGGCACGACCCTGGACACCTCGGTGCAGGGGGCCTTGAAAGTTCTGATGAGCGACGGCGTCTACCTCAAGATCTTGAAGAAGTGGGGCATCGCCGCCGGCGCAGTCACTTCGGCGCCGATCAATGGCGCGACGAGCTAAGGGAACCAAAAGCGTTTCCGGTGGCCACTCCATCGGCAGGCTCAGAGTCGCAGTCCACCAGTGACGCCATAAAGGCGGTCCCCGTTCGCCACCCCCTGCGGTGGGTGATGAGCGTCGTCGTCTTGGTATTGGTGGCGATGCTGGTCAACACGCTCGCGTTCTCGCGCACTCATTCGTGGCGGCCAGATCCAGCCTCGGTATCAATGGGGCATCATCGGGCACTACTTCGCATCGTCGTCGGTTCTTCGAGGCTTACTGGTCACCATCGAGCTGACCGTCATTGCCATGGCGATAGGTATCACGCTCGGAATCACGCTTGCGGTCATGCGCCTCTCCGCCAACCCTTTGGTATCGGGATTCAGCTGGCTCTACGTCTGGTTCTTTCGGGGCACGCCGGTGCTTGTCCAGCTGCTGTTCTGGTACGAGATCAGTTACAACTACCCCCAGTTCAGTCTCGGCGTGCCTTTCGGTCCTTCGTTTGTGCACGTTGACTCGAACACGTTCGTGACCGCATTTGTCGCCGCCATTTTCGGACTGGGGCTCAACGAGGCGGCCTACATGGCCGAAATCGTGCGGGCGGGCCTGCAATCGGTGGATCACGGCCAGACCGAGGCGGCCCAATCACTTAGGGATGAGCCGGTTGATGACGATACGGCGCATTGTGTTGCCGCAAGCCATGCGACTCATCGTCCCGCCCATGGGCAATGAGACCATTTCCATGCTCAAGACCACGTCATTGGCCAGCGTGGTCACGGTGACCGAACTTCTCCTGGCCGTCGAGAACGTCTACGACCGGACCTACGAAACGGTGCCGCTCCTCATGGTGGCCAGCATCTGGTATCTGATCGTGACGTCGGTGCTCACCGTCGGCCAGTATTACGTCGAACGCCGCTTCGCTCGGGGGTCGGCCCGAAGTCTCCCGCCCACACCCTGGCAGCGCATTCGTCAGAACGTGTTTCCCGCGCATGTCACTCCGGCGCAGGTGGTGGCTCGTGGCAGCTGACATGGTGGTGGCCAAGGGTGTGCGAAAGTCGTTCGGGCGCCTCGAGGTCCTCTCGGGCATCGACCTGACGGTCCAATCCGGTCACGTGATGTGCATCATCGGGCCTTCGGGCTCGGGGAAGAGCACCTTCTTGCGTTGCATCAATCACCTGGAGAAGATCGATGCGGGCCGCCTGTATGTCGACGGAGAGTTGGTCGGTTACGAGCAGCGTGGCGAGAAGCTCTACGAGTTGTCCGACCGGACGGTCTGTGCGAAGCGGGCGTCAATCGGCATGGTGTTTCAGCGGTTCAATCTCTTCCCGCACATGACGGCCCTGGACAACGTGATGGTCGGGCCCATGCGGGTGAAGAAGGAAACGAGCGAGGAGGCTCGTGCCCGAGGATTGAGGTTGCTCAACCAGGTGGGGCTGGGGGACAAGGTGTCGACCTATCCCAACCAACTCTCCGGAGGCCAACAACAGCGGGTAGCCATTGCACGAGCTCTGGCCATGGAGCCCAAACTCATGCTGTTCGACGAACCAACCTCTGCCCTCGACCCTGAACTGGTGGGGGACGTGCTCGACGTCATGCGCAATTTGGCCGACGAGGGCATGACGATGGTCGTCGTCACGCATGAGATTGGATTCGCACGGGAGGTGGCCGACTCCCTGGTGTTCATGGACGATGGTTCGATCGTCGAGACGGGCGAGCCTCGAGAGGTACTGGCAAACCCGAGGCACGAAAGGACTCGCGCCTTTCTCTCCAAGGTGCTGTAACCAACCTACGTCGCACCCGGCGCCGCAGACTGAACGGACGCTGCCTCAGTCGGGGCGGATGGCGCGGAGACCCTGTAAGAGGGCTGCCAACTCGTCGTCGGGGAGCGCCGCCAACTCGGACGGCGGGCGGTTCAAAATGGCCCGGGCCTGGCTTGCCATCTCCTTGCCTCGGGCGGTGGTCTCGACCATCTTTGCTCGGCGGTCCGTCGGGTGCGGCTTACGTTGCACCAGTCCCTGGCGTTCGAGGTCATCCACCACAATGGTCATATAGGGACGGTCGATGCCCAGGGTCGTGGCGAGCTCGCCCATGGAGCTGGGCACCTTGTCGATGCGCCGCAGAGCCTTGATACGGGCAAAGCTCATCCCGAGGGCTTCGCTCACCTCATGGCGTCGTTCGTTGTCCAACACGAGCTCGCGCATGAGGTCCCATGCTTCGTCGGCTGCATTCGAGGTGCTTGTTCGTCTACTCGCCGGCCGGCTCATCGCCCGTGGCCCTCGAGGAATTCGGGATTGAGCTCGTGGGCCGTCCGTTGCGCGCTGGCGCGCGCCCGACGCGACGTCGCTGCCATGCCCAACACGAGAACCACCGTCCCGCACCCGGCGAGAACCCACCAGCCGGCTCGGCTGGCCTCGGCGAAGTCCAGGTGTACCCCTCCGGCTACGGTGCCGATCTTGCTGGTGACGAGCGCCCCCACCACGGCCACTCCCAGCGTCGAGCCGACCTGGCGGGAGGTGGAGGCAATGGCAGACGCAACGCCGGCCTGTGCCCGCGGCATCCCCGAGACGGCAGCATTCGTGATGGGCGCGTTGACGAATCCGAACCCGATGCCGAACACGACGTAGGCCGCGAACAGCCAGGAGAACGGCGTGGTGTCGCTCACCCGGACCAGCATCAGGCAGCCGACCAGCAGACCCACTCCCGCGACAAGGAGCGGAATGCGTGCGCCGCGAGTGCCCACGATCCATCCCGAGATCGTCGGGAGGGCGAGAGCCATCGCCGCCATGGGCAACGTGTCGATGCCGGCATGGAGGGGGGAAAGCCCCCGCACCTCCTGGAGGTAGAGCGTGTTGAGAAACAGGAAGCCCCCCAGGCCGGCAAAAGCCGCCACGGCGATGACCGTGGCCCCCGAGAAAGGGATGGACTTGAAGAAGCGCAGATCGATCAGCGGCTCCGTGCGACGCGGCTCATAGAGGAGCAGGCCGAGCAAAGAGGCGATGGCAACGGCGAAGGCGCCGATGATCAGTCCTGAGGACCAGCCGCGATTCGGCGCCTCGATGATGCCGTAGGTCAGACTGGCGAGCAAGGTGATGACCAGCACTTGCCCCACTCCGTCGATGCGGCGCGCCTTGGGAGCGCGAGATTCAGGGATGTAGCGGAAAGCCAGGACCGCCGCAGCCACCCCAATGGGAATGTTGATCCAGAAGATGGAGCGCCATCCGACCGAGTCCACGAGCACGCCACCGACGACGGGTCCGAGAGCCATGCTCACGCCGACGACAGCGCCCCAGATCCCGATGGCCTGGGCCCGTTCCTTGGGGTCGGTGAACGTGTTGGTGATGATCGACATGGCCACGGGGTTGAGCATGGAGCCGCCAATGGCCTGCACCATGCGGAACACCACCAACGTGGTGAGGTTGGGGGCCAGGCTGCACATGAGGGATCCGGCGACGAAGGTGACCAAACCGACCATGAACGTCTTGCGCCGACCCAAGCGGTCCGCCGTTGAGCCCGACAGCATGAGGAGGCTGGCCAAGACCAGGGTGTAGGCGTCGATGGTCCACTGCAGGCCGGAGACCGAGGCGTGCAGATCCTTGCCGATGGAGGGAAGGGCCACATTGACGATGGTCACGTCGATCCCGACGATCAACAGGCTCATGCAGCAGATGAGGAGAATGCCCATGCGCCGGCTCCGACCCAGCTCATTGATCGGCGTAGGAATGGCCGGGGAAGGTATTTGTAGAGTCATAACAATGTAGATACTACAATCAAATGAGCGAGGCCGTGACGTCCGGCCGTCCGGTTCTGCCGCCCCGATCCGCTCCTCGTGCTGGCCATGGGCAGCTGCTGCACGTCTGAGTGCCTCCGCCAAATCGCGCTCAGATTCGTATGTCGTCGCCATAATCCCTCTCCCTTTAGCGCCCGGGAAGACGTTTCTTTATTTCCTGAAGGAGCCAGCCGTTTCCATCAGGGTCACCGAAGGCGGCGAACGAACCGTAGGAGGCATGTTCGGGTGCCGGGCCACTCCGGCGCCCCTCGAATCCCACATGGTGCAAGACCCCTGTCACATCATGGAAGATGTCGCTGACATCGACTCCACGTGCCAGCAGGTCGGCGCGGGCGCCTCAATGTCGTAGACCGAGAGCTGCAGTCCCTCAAGGGATCCGGCGACGGCCGAAGTGACCCCGGGGCCAAAGATGATCGAGCAGGCGGAACCCGGTGGTGTGAGCTGCACAACCCTGTACTTCTCGTCCACCGCCAGATCGGCATCGAGCCTCCACCCAATGACTCGTAGAATCGCTTCGCTCGATCGACATCTGAGACTGGCACGAGCACGACCTCGAGCCGCATCTCCTTGGCTTGACCGGAGCCTCACCGCCTTCGCTGTCAAGGTGGTCGGTGCTCATCCACACCTCCATTTCGTCGCGGGCGCCCTACCAGTCGAGGCCGTGTTCCGACAACCACAGCGAAAAGAACGTCATTGGGTGCTCTACCGGGTACGTGTTCAGCCCTGGCCCACCAGGGACATCTTTAATTCCAGTTTCACTTTCCGCGACGGTCGGTGAAAGTCAAGGAGTCAGTGGAGTGTGTCAGGCGTCCACCGCGTGCTCGAGTTGAGCCTTGGACATTTTCGAGCGGCCCTTAATGTTGCGCCGCTGGGCCTCGGCATAGAGCTGGTCCCGCGTGCGACCCCCGCTTCCTTTGTGCGATCGAAGTCCGCCGCGGCGTCCCGACGATATGTCGTTCAAAGATGCTGGGCTCGCCTCCTTGGATTCACCATGCCGAGCCCGCTCCTTGTTCACCGTCCGTGCCGCGATTTCTTCGGCCACGTCCTCGGATTTTCCGCGGGATCGGAGACCGCTCTTGATGTGGTCGTACTGGCGCTCACGCTTGGCTGTCCATGCTCCTGTCGGCATCGTTCACTCCTTCGATCGTCTGAGGTCCCGGCATCTCGAATGTGGTTCGGCCTCGACTTCGGTCTCACGGAATTACCCCCGAGCCGCGGGAGCAAACGCATGTGCTCACCGAGCTCCTCCCATGCCTCTGGCGGGCACGGGGAGCGGTTTATCCATGTGCGCGTGGGGTAGGTCGAGCAGAGATGAGACCCGTCCTGAGGGGGCGGACGGTCGTAGATGCGGGGACGTATGACGAGCGAATGGCAATCGGAGGCGCGGCTGGCGCAGGAAGATCCGGGCCGGGACGAATCTGAAGAAGAGCGAGACGATCGCAACCTTGTCGAGCTCATCCAAGAGTTACGGGTGGCGGGCCTCGGGATTCAGGTCTTGTTCGGATTCCTCCTCTCCCTTCCATTTACCCAGCGCTTTGTGAAGCTGAGCTCCTCGCAGAAGGATCTCTATTTGGCCTGCCTCCTCTCGGCCGCCCTCGCCACGGCGTTGCTCGGTGGCCCTGTGGCCTACCACCGTTTGGTTTTTCGCCGCCATGAGAAGACGGAACTGGTGAAGGTGGCCAATGTGATGGCCATCGGAGGAATCGCCGCCGTGGGCTTGGCCGTGGCCGTCGCCGTGGCCCTCGTGGTGAGCTTCGTCTTCGGGGGATTCGCCGTGCCCTTCATCGTCGCTTTTACCTTTGCCGTTTTCGGGGGCCTGTGGTTCGTGTTCCCAATCGTCCACCGGCGGTGATGGCCGCCTGTGAAGGGCCGTTTCCTCGCAGGCGAAACGGGTATGAAATTAGGGAGATCACACAAGGGAGGCATCGAATGTCGACTACTGCGTTAGGCGGCACGACGACGGGCGTAAGCCGCCGCCAGGACCGTCTCGCCCGAACCGGTCAGGCTCGTTTCGAAGTCGGTCGCGTCGGGATTGGCACTGTGGGGGCGGTCACCGTTCTCATTTCGGCTTGGGGAGGCATCATTCCCTACATAGGCCCACTCTTCGGGTACAGCGCTGACGGATCGGGCTCCTGGCAATGGAACCTTTCTCACGGCGTCCTCAATCTCGTGCCCGGAGCCATTGGATTCTTCATCGGACTGCTCATTTTGGGTGAAACACGTGGGGTCGTTGTGGGCCGGGGTCGGGTCAGCCTGGCCATGGCGGGTTCGATCGCCCTGATCTGCGCCGCGTGGTTCATCGTCGGCCCTCTCGCCTGGCCAGTCATCACCAATCACGGCGCCTATTTTGTGACGTCGGTCTCACCCTTGCGGAACCTCGAAAACCAGGTGGGCTACAGCCTGGGCACCGGCTTCGTTCTGGCTGCTTGTGGTGCGTTCACCATGGGCTGGGCCGCGCGGCACCAAGTCAAGACCTTGGTGCCGGCAACGCCCAACGATTCTTATCCCAACGGTTCTTATACCGAGCCGGCGCAGCCCGTTGAGGTCGTGCTCGTAGCCAAGAAGGGGGTTCGATCATGGCGGACAGACCAAAGACAACTCTGTCGACGACCGACATCGTCGAACTCATAGGGGCCGATCACCAGGCGGCGAAGGAGCTACTCGGACGCTTTGAGACCCTCGATCCCGAAGGTCGGGAATCCTACTTTCACGCCGTCGTGACCGAATTGGTGCGCCACGAAGTGGCAGAGGAACACGTCGTCTATCCCATCATTCGCCACGGTTCGCCTCAAGGCGCAGCGGAGGCGACGAACGGATCGCCGAGCAGTCAGCTCTCGTCGGGCTCCTGTCTCGTATGGAGAAGGTCGATCCGAGCTCAGCGGAATTCGCGAGGGACTTTTTGACCATGCGCGAGGCGGTTCTCGATCATGCCAACCTCGAGGAAGTGCACACGCTTCCGCTCTTGGCTGAGGTCGAAGACTCTGAGTCAAGAGTGGCGCTGGGTGGACGTTATGAGCATGCAAAATCGGTGGCGCCTACACATCCTCATCCGCACGCGGCCGTGTCGCCCCCGGGTAACGCTATTTTCGACCCCGTCCTTGCCTTCCTCGATCGAGCCCGAGACGCGGTGAAGGGGATTTAAGTCGGAAACTCCACGCCGGAGAGGTTCGCACAACGGGCGAGGAGTCCCTCCTGTTCCTCTTGGCTATGGGCCGCAGGGTGGGTCGCCCGTGGCTGCTGATGGTAGAAGTAGCCCCCCGAGACCAGCGCCGCTGGGTCGGTGCTTGTGGCCAGCCACGCTTGCGTGATGGGCGCAAGGTCCAGGTCATCGGGCGCGCCTGGCCCCCCCATCTTTGTCGGCACCCATCCCGGTTCGACCGCATTGGCGAGCACGCGGGGCCATTTGCGGGCCACGGCGCATGAGAGTACGAGATCGAGAAGCTTGGAGTCGGCGTAGGCCTGGGATCCATTCCAGGGCTTCTTGCGCCACTGCAGGTCCGACAAGTCGGGGTCACCCCCTCGGTGCATCCCCGAACTCAAGTACACGAGTCGGTCTGGCGGATCGATCAACGCGGTGAGCACGTACGGTGCCAGAACGTTGACCGTAAAGACTTGAGACAGTCCATCGACCGTCTCGACTCTCCGTCTCTCGCGGTATCCGATACCGGCATTATGGATTACCGCGTCATGGCGACCGATGGTGTTTGCTTGCGCAGCGAGATCTTTGGTGGCTGCAATGCTGGACAAGTCACCGATGATCACATGTTGAGCGGCCGGAAGGACAGACCGCACGTGAGCGCCCCGTTCGGCACTGCGTGCGTGCACGGTGACGTCGTGCCCATCAGCGAGGAGCAGCCGAGCGGCCAGGAGACCGAGTCCATCGGTGGATCCGGTTATCAGTACTCTTGCCATGACCAACTCCCATTCTGACTCTGGGCCAGACGTCGTGTGCTCTAGCTCTCCTCGGGCGCCTGGATCGTCGGCGCATCCGGCCTGACATTGCGCCGCGCAATAATGTGCACGTCGATCCCGGCCGGAGCGGCCAAGGTGGAGATCTTCCTGACGATAGAGCCCCCGCTCTTCAGTTCCTGCCATCGACTCCGCCCGCTCGAGCCCACGACGATCTGCGTGATTTGCTCAGATTTGGCGAACTCGAAGAGAGCCTGCGCCGGATCATCGTTTCTGACCTCGTGCCAGTGGGCGCCGACATCGGTCGTCAATTGGCGCAGCAGTGCAAGCTGGCCTTCATGGGATCGCTTCGTGCCTTCACCAGAGATGATGTGGAGCACATGGAGCTCAGCCTTGATCCGCGCCGCCATGCGCGACGCTCGACGAACGATGGTATCGGTACCCGGGGCAGCGGTGACGCCCACAAGTATGCGCTCGCCGGTGTCCCACAAGACCCCTCCATGACGCTCCTTCAGGTGCTCGAGCAGCTCCTCTTCCGTCTCGTCGGCCAAGAAACGCAGTGCGAGCTCTCGCAATGCCATCAGGTTGTCTTCCCGGAAGAAGTTGGTCAGGGCCTTTGGCACCTTCTCGGGAGGATAGATATTGCCGTGCAACATCCGGCGGCGGAGTTGCTCGGGTGAAGAGTCGACCAGTTCGATTTGGTCCGCCTTTCGAAGTACCCAGTCGGGCACACGCTCTCGTATCGGTACTCCGGTGATCTGCTCGACCGCATCGGCGATGCTCTCGAGATGTTGAATGTTGACCGTCGAGATGACGTCGATCCCAACGGAGAGAAGTTCTTGCACGTCTTGCCAACGCTTCGGGTTCCTGCCTGAACCCGGAATGTTGGTATGGGCCAACTCGTCAACGAGGGCCACCTCGGGATGCCGGCGCATCACCGCGTCGAGGTCCATCTCCTCGAACTCTGTTCCGCGGTACTCGATGCTCATGCGCGGGACGACCTCGAGATCTGAGCACATCTCCTTGGTGTGCGGTCGTCCATGGCATTCCACGAATCCGATGACGACGTCGGTCCCGCGTGCCTTTCTTCGGGTGCCCTCACTGAGCATGGCGTACGTCTTTCCGACGCCAGCTGCGGAACCGAGATAGATGCGAAAGTGACCCGCCGGTTCAACCTCGTCCGCATCGTCGGAGTCGGCCGCGGCATTTCGGAGCGCATCGCTCAGCGACTTTCTCGATATCGGCCATGAACGATCAATCCCTTCCGATCATCCGCCGTGGCGTCTCGCGTCGACGCCCTGTGACGGAGGAACACCTCGGAGATTAGCGGTTGTCGGTGCACGCAAATTCAAACCGAATTGCTGACGAAGAAGGTCAGTCGACGCCGTTCACGTCTTATAAAGAGGAACCGTTCGTCATTTATCTTTTGTTAACGGCCGTGCGGTCAGAGTTGGCTCATGGCTGATTTCTTGAGTGTGTTGAGCATCGCCGGCTTCATCGCCGTTTTCTCGGGTCTCATCTGGGCGCTGGGGCGAATATGAGCGCGGTCCAAGCCGTTCTGCTCGCGATTTCTGGTCTCCTCTTCATCTATCTCGGCCTGGCCATGTTCAAGCCGGAGTGGTTCTAGGTGGGTTTCTTCTGGACGATTGTCGTCCTCCTCGTCATTCTCGCCCTCTGCTGGCGATACCTCGGCAGCTACATGGTGGCGGTCTACGAGGGTCGGGTGCACTACCTGGGATTTATTGAGCGGCCGATCTACCGACTGCTTGGCACCGGGCCTGAACCTGAACACGAGCAGACATGGAAGCGTTACGCCGGATCTCTGGTCGTCTTCTCGGGCCTCTCCATCGGACTGACGTATCTGATTTTCCGACTGCAGGGTTCGCTTCCGCTCAATCCGCAACACCTCGGCGCCGTTCCACCAGCACTGTCGTGGAATACCGCATCTTCCTTCGTTACCAATACCAACTGGCAGAACTACGGCGGCGAGGAGACCATGTCGTATCTCTCCCAGATGATCGGACTGACGGTGCAACAGTTCGTCACCCCGGCCGTCGGCATCTGCGTCGCCCTCGGGATCATCCGCGGCTTCTCGCGCAAGGGCTCACCCACCATCGGAAACTTCTGGGTCGACACCGTACGTGGAACCCTCTACGTCCTGACGCCGATCGCCATCGTCGGGGGGCTGATCTTCGTGGGGCAGGGTGCCATTGACACCCTGAACGGACCGGCCCACATTCACGACGTGCTGAACGGAGCGAGCCAGACCATTGCGCTGGGGCCTGTCGGATTCATGGAGGCCATCAAGCAGCTGGGAACCAATGGAGGTGGTTTCTTCAACAGCAACTCGACCCATCCTTTCGAGAATCCGACCGCGTTGACCAATCTGTTCTCCATCGTCCTTCTGCTCGCCATTCCCGTTTCCCTGACCTATGTCTTCGGCAAGATGGTCGGCGCCGTTCGCCAGGGCGTCGCCGTTCTGGCGGCGATGACCATCATCTTTGGAGCCTGGGCAGCCTTCGCGGTGGCCTCCGAGCACCAGGCGAATCCGGCCGTTCAGGCAGCCGGTCTCATTCATCAGCCGACAGGCAACGCCGAAGGCAAGGAGGTTCGCTTCGGCATCCCGAGCTCGGCGCTCTTTGGCGTGGCCTCCACGCAGACTTCGACCGGGTCCGCCGACAGCGCCTACGACTCATTCACGCCCATCGGCGGCGGCGCCCTCCTCACGGGCATGATGATCGGTGAAGTCACACCGGGCGGCGTGGGCAGCGGGATGTACACCATCTTGATCTACGCCATCATCGCCGTGTTCCTCGGCGGACTCATGGTGGGTCGTACACCCGAGTACCTCGGCAAGAAGATTCAGGCCACGGAGGTGAAGCTGGCCGGCCTGGGGACACTTGTCATGCCGATCACCGTGTTGGCCATCACTGCGGTGGCGGTGTCGCTCCATGCAGGAAGGGTGGCACCGGAAAATGCGGGGCCACATGGATTCACCGAAATCCTCTACGGACTCACCTCACAAGGCAACAACAACGGATCGGCCTTTGGTGGCCTCACGGGTGATACGACCTTCTACAACATCCTCGGGGGAGTGGACATGCTGATCGGTCGTTTCGGGATCATGATCCCGGCCCTCGCTCTGGGCGGCGTGTTGGCCGCCAAGCATCCGGTGCCGGCCGGCGCGGGCACGTTCCGCACCGATTCACCCATGTTCATCGGTCTGCTCATTGGCGTCATCCTCATCATCGGCGGCCTCACGTTCTTCCCCGCCGTGTCACTTGGTCCGGTTGTCGAGCAGTTCAGCCATGGAAAGTTCTTCTAATGACCACTGCCACCGTTGCCCCGGACGCTCCTCGTGAGGCACCACACGGCGTGGCGCAATCCCGAGGTCTGTTCGACCCGGAAATCCTCAAAGAAGCGCTCATCGGTTCCATCACAAAGCTGGACCCACGCGTGCAGGTCAAGAACCCCGTCATGTTCGTCGTGCTGGTGGGATCCATTGTGACATTCGTCGAAGCCATCGCCCATGGTGGAACCTTCAACTGGTCGATCACTGTCTGGCTGGTTCTGACCGTACTCTTCGCCAACTTCGCCGAAGCAATGGCCGAGGGTCGCGGCAAGGCGCAGGCCTCAGCGTTGCGACGAATGCGCTCGGAGACCATGGCGCGGCGCCTCCTGGCTGATGGCTCCGAAGAACTGGTCGCTGCTGCCTCATTGATCAAGGGAGACCGGGTGGTGTGTGAGGCGGGCGATCACATTCCTTCTGACGGCGAAATAGTCCAGGGCGTCGCCTCGGTCGACGAGTCGGCGATCACCGGAGAGTCCGCCCCGGTCATCCGGGAATCGGGTGGCGACCGCTCCGCGGTGACGGGTGGGACGACAGTGCTTTCCGACCGGATCGTGGTGGAGATCACGGCCGAGGCCGGCAGGACCTTCTTGGACCGCATGATCTCGCTGGTTGAAGGGGCGAACCGTCAGAAGACACCCAATGAGATCGCCCTGACCATCCTGTTGGCCGCGTTGACCATCGTGTTTCTTCCTGTCGTCGTTGTCCTGCAGCCCTTCGGTCACTATGCGGGCGCCACGGTTTCCATCGTGATCCTGGTCTCGTTGCTCGTGTGTCTCATCCCCACCACAATCGGAGCCCTCCTCTCGGCTATCGGCATTGCCGGGATGGACCGCCTCGTGCAGAAGAACGTCCTGGCCATGAGCGGGCGGGCGGTGGAGGCCGCCGGAGACGTGCAGACTCTCCTGTTGGACAAGACGGGCACCATCACCCTGGGCAATCGCATGGCATCGGAGTTCTATCCGGCTACTGGGCATACCGAAGAAGAGGTGGCCGACGCCGCACAACTCGCTTCCTTGGCCGACGAGACGCCGGAGGGACGCTCCATCGTCGTGCTGGCAAAAGAGCGATTCAATATCCGCGAGCGTGAGCTTTCCACGGCGCATGCATTTATTCCGTTCACTGCGACGACGCGGATGTCGGGGCTCGACGTCGACGGGCGGCAAATCCGCAAAGGGGCCGCAGACTCCGTACGCCAGTGGGTGCTGACGCTGGGCGGTTCGGTGCCCGACGGCTTTCAGGACATCGTCGATCGGATCGCCCGAGCCGGATCGACCCCGCTGGTGGTGGCCGACGGTCCGACCATTGTCGGCGTCATCGAGCTCAAGGACGTCGTCAAGGAGGGAATCAAGGAGCGGTTCGCTGAGTTGCGTGCCTCGGGTATCCGCACCGTCATGATCACGGGCGACAATCCGCTCACCGCAGCCGCGATCGCCCAGGAGGCCGGCGTCGACGACTTCCTGGCCGAAGCCACCCCGGAAGCAAAAATGGAGCTGATCAAGGCGGAGCAGCAAGGCGGCAAGCTCGTGGCCATGACAGGAGACGGCACCAACGATGCCCCCGCCTTGGCCCAAGCCGACGTGGGTGTGGCCATGAACACCGGCACGACGGCGGCCAAGGAGGCCGGCAACATGGTCGACCTCGATTCGAATCCGACCAAGTTGATCGATGTCGTCGAGATCGGAAAGCAGTTGCTCATCACCCGTGGCTCACTGACCACGTTCTCGATCGCCAATGACGTGGCCAAGTACTTCGCCATCATTCCGGCCCTCTTTGTGGTGACCTATCCGCAGATCAAGTCACTCAACATTTTGCACCTGCACAACGCCGAGAGCGCTGTGCTCTCGGCCGTGATCTTCAATGCCCTGGTCATCGTGGCCCTCATCCCGCTCGCTTTGCGGGGCGTGAAGTGGCGTCCTTCGGGCGCAGCCTCCATCCTGCGCCGCAACGTCTTTATCTACGGCGTCGGCGGCATCGTTGCGCCCTTCATCTTCATCAAGTTGATCGACCTCATCATCACGGCGCTCCACGCCTACTAAGGAAGCTGACCATGCTCGCCCAATTCCGTCGTTCCATTGTCCTTTGCCTGGTCTGCCTGGTGCTGTTCGGACTTGTCTTTCCGCTACTTGGGGTGGGGCTGTCGCAGCTGTTCTTCAAGCACCAGGCCGACGGGTCCATCACCGCCAATGGCTCCATGCTCATCGGCCAGAACTGGGCGGCGACAAAGTGCCCGGGACACCTCTCCGGTAGCTGTGTGTTCCAAGGTCGCCCGGACGACCTGGGGCCATACACCGACGCACATGCAAAGACACCGAGCCCGGCGGGCCACCCCGGGGATGACCCGCTCGTAGCCAACGGGGTGGCGGGGGAGTCAGGTGCCACCAACCTCGGACCGCGGTCGGCCGAGCTGGAGAGTTACACGAAGATCCTCATCAACTACTGGCACCAAAGAGGGGTCGACCCGACATCCGATCTGGTCACCACATCGGGCAGTGGCTTGGATCCCGACATCACGCCTGCTGATGCCCGAGCAGAAATCCCCATGGTGGCCAGGGCAACCAGTCTTTCGGACTCGGTATTGCGCCATCTCATTCGCCAGCAGACGCAAAGTGCGGAACTCGGATTCTTGGGTTCTCCGTACATCGTCGTGCTCCAGCTGAACGAAGGACTGGCTCAGTTGCAGAAGTGACGTCAGCTCCTTCGTCGAGGAGGACGCCGCGGGGCTGGTGTGCTGGAATACGGAGATGGCACGAGTGGTGACCGTCTCAGCTTCCTATGGCGCTCACGGAGACAAGGTGAGTCGACTGCTCGCCGAGCGGTTGAGCCTGCCCTTCTTGGATCGGGCAATTCCTGCGTCTACGGCGCACGAGCTCGCTCTTTCCTCGGAGGATGCGGAGAGCCTGGACGAGTACGTCCCCAGTCGATGGGAGCGATTGGCCATGGCCTTTGCCAATGTCCCCGTGC
The DNA here is from genome assembly GCA_963737745.1 of uncultured Acidimicrobiaceae bacterium. Lineage (GTDB taxonomy): Bacteria > Actinomycetota > Acidimicrobiia > Acidimicrobiales > RAAP-2 > Bog-473. Next base: position 189,792 of record CAVTTR010000002.1, read on the forward strand.
CAACTGGGCCGAGTCAGCTCCCTCCGGACGAAATCACGACGCGTGAAGAGTTTCGCGCCCAATGCGAATCAGCGCTGGGAAAGGTGGCGGACACCACCGGAGGGGTCATCTTAGGACGGGCGGCGAATGGTGGCATTGGGTAAGCGACCGGACGTGCTCTGTGTCCGACTGGATGGACCCGCCGAAGATCGCATTGCGCAGGTGGTTGCGCAAGGTGTGGACGAATCGGAGGCTCGCAGAGGTCAGCGTGAAGTTGATAAGGCGAGGGATACCTATGCCCGAGTCTTCTTTGGTGCCCGCCAGAACGATTCCGGTCTGTACCACCTCGTTCTCGACAGCACAGCCCTCTCGGTCGACGCTTGCGTCGACATCATCGTCCGAGCCGCCGCCGACCGCTTCGGGACCTCCGCCGACTAGGCGAGCTCTTCGGTAATCCACTCATCCGGGGTGCTCCAAGGACCAATGCTGCGGCGTCACATCTCAAGACACTTGACAGATGAAAGTCCTCGGGCAATCTCTGATCTCTCAGTTCCCTGCCATGAGTGCCTTTGTCACTATTGAAAGCTCGGTGGCCGTCATCAGCGGAGCCGGTAGCGGCATCGGTCGGGCCTCGGCGCTGGCGCTGGCGCGCCGAGGGGCGCAGGTCGTGGTGACGGACATCGATACCGAACGCGCCAGGGCCGTGGCGGAAGAAATCGCCGATGCAGGCGGAGAGGGCGTGCCGCTTCAGTGCGATGTGACCGACATCGCGGCATTTGAACGCGTCCGTGATCGCGGCGCTCGAGGAGTATGGCCGCATCGACATTGTGATGAACAATGTGGGCGTCTTAGCCATGGGTCCCCCCGAGACGATTCCCTTGGAGGGCTGGGAACGCGTGATCGACATCAATCTGTTGAGTGTCGTGCGCAGCAACCTCATTTTCTTGCCGCACCTTCTTTCTCAAGGAAGCGGACACATTGTCAATACGGCGTCGGCCTCCGGATTGCTGGCGCACGGATTCGACCGCCTTCCGTACGTCTCGACCAAGCATGCCCTGGTAGGACTCACCGAATCGTTGGCCCTCTACCTCCGACCACGGGGGATCGGCGTGACCTGCCTATGCCCTTCCGGCGTCGTCACCAACATCGCAGAGCAGATCACCACGTACGGTGTGGCAGGGCGCCCTCGCTCACCCGACCACCCCATCGTTGACGCGTCCGTGGTCGGAGACCTCGTGGTCGACGCCATTGACACGGGTCGCTTTCTCGTTCTGACTGCCTCTGAGGTGCACGACGAGCTCATGGAGCGAGCATCCGACATGGATGCCTATATCGAGACCTACGCTCCCTCGAGTCCGGAATGACGATTCGTTTCAGAGGGGCACTTCGATGAGGGCTGGGTTCATCGGTTTGGGGTCACAAGGGGCGCCGATGGCGCGCCGTATGGCGGATGCGGGTATTCCGACGACCCTCTGGGCGCGCCGGGCCGAGTCATTGGATCCCTTCGCGGAATGCGACGTCGAGATCGCAGGGTCGCCCGCTGAACTCGCATCAGCGTCGGATGTGATTTGCGTATGCGTGGTCGACGACGCTGGCGTGGAGCAGGTGCTTACCGCAGACGAGGGTGTCTTGGCCGGATGCCGCCCCGGCACGCTTATCGTCATTCACAGCACCGTCCACCCCGAGACGTGTCGAGCGCGCATCTCTGCTGGCCTCAGACGTTGGAGCCTCCGTCATCGATGCCCCAGTGAGTGGGGGCGCACCAGCTGCGACCGAGGGACGGTTACTCGTCATGGTCGGAGGCGGTGACGAAGAGTTCGCACGGGTTCTTCCGATTCTCAGCACCTTCGGTGACCCAGTTCTCCATGTTGGGCCGTTGGGTGCCGGACAGACTGCCAAGGCATTGAACAACCTTCTCTTCACGGCTCATGTGGGCATGGCGTCCGCACTGTTCGAACTGGCGCACGATCTCGGTGTCGAGCGAGAGGCCCTAGCCAGGTCCATCGCTCATGGATCGGGTCACAGCTATGCCTTTGACGTGGTGGCGAGAATGGGCTTTGGCCTGACACCCTTTGCGGGCCACACCCATGCATTGCTGGCCAAGGACGTCGGCATCGTCGCCAGCCTGGCCGACGCGGCGGAAGTCACCCATGGCGCCGTGCTGGACACGGCGGAACGTGCCCTGCGCGAAATGAATCCCTAGTTCGTCCCATGCCGTCCCCACTGACCAGTGGGGTTTGCGTCGGGCGCACGTGTCGGGGGGATTTTCCCTTCGCGCCGACTCATCTGATCAGTGCATGTTGTCGACGTCGACCAATCGGCTCTCCCTGGCCACACTGTGTGATGGAAGAGCGAAGTTCCTGACCTCAGCCGACGCGCGCGGCTTCTTGAAGAGCACCTTGTCGCACAGAAAGAATTGAAGAACCCAAAGTGAGCCGTATGTTGCGAAGTTCGCTCCTTCCACTGCAACCGTATGGACGAGGCGTCCGGAACTGATCGTTGCATCACTGGCCACATGCACCGCAAGAGTCGAGAGGAGCAGTCCCACGCACGAGAGAGCACAGAAGGGAAAGACCTGTGCCAGGCGTGGGCGCTGTCCGTGTTGGGACCACACCCAGCGACGGTTGAGTTCGAACGACGGGACTGTCCCCACGACCGTGGCAAGAACATTTGCCCACACACTCGACCAACCCCCGAGCCCCACGAGGAGTCCGAGTGTCGTCAGGCTGGTCGCGGTGGCCACGACCGACACCAGTGCGTACTTGGCAAAATGCAGCAGCTGTGCCCGCCACGAGGCCGTCGGGTTGATCGCCATGCGACCATCGTTCAGGGCTGAGCTGTGGGCCGACCGGGATCACGAGTTGTGCCAACTGAATTGAAGGCTTCGGGTGCCTCCTGGGCGGGGAACGGAAACGAAGGCGCTGTCATCCCCCGAGGGTTTTCACCGTCCACTTTCCGCCATGCGGTGCCACGCCCCAGATGATTTCGCCGCCGGATTTCTGCGCGAAGACGTGCAGGTTGTTGTTGAAGACTTGCGTCGTTGGCGCCACCTGAGGATCGCAACCGCTCGCAATGGTGTCGAGGGGAAAGCCTCCCGTCCCCGGAGCATGGGAACCATGTACGAGGTCGCCCGTGCCTGTGACGGCGAAAACGTGGAGATTGCCGTTGGCAGTAATGGAGGTAAGCATGTCTTTTCTCACTCCTCGAGGGCCTCCGTCGGCCCCATGGCGGGTTGAAAGGGCAGCCTCGCGCATGTGTCCGGCCCATCCCGGTCACGGCTCGCTGGACGACCGTAACCATGATGGAGCAGGGGCGCGGTGGCAGAGATGCCGGACGAATATTCTTGATCACGTGGCGAACAGCGTCGCAAGGCTGTTGAAAGGGGTTGGATCATGACCGAGGGATCCCCACGCGTGACCGGGAGCGACCGATGCCTGCGGTAACGGTCGATGATCTGTCCACCCTGCCGCGCATCCCCGATCCGGCCTCAGCCGGCGCGCCGGAGCGCCCGCTGGCGTCCGTCACGACAGCGCCGAGCGGTTTGGAAGGCGAAGGGTTTCCTGTGCGTCGGGCCTTTGCCGGCCTGAGTCTGCGCGACCTGGATCCTTTCGTCCACATGGACCAGATGGGTGAGGTGGACTACGCCCCGGGGGAGCCTAAGGGAACACCCTGGCACCCGCACCGGGGATTTGAGACCGTGACGTACATGATCGACGGGACGTTCCAGCATCAGGATTCACACGGAGGGGGTGGGCTCATCACCGACGGGGCAACCCAGTGGATGACGGCCGGAGCTGGCATCCTTCATATCGAGACCCCGCCTGAAGCGCTCGTGAATTCCGGCGGCATCTTTCACGGCATCCAGTTGTGGGTGAACCTATCGGCGAAAGACAAGTTCATTCCTCCGGCCTATCAAGGGCTCGAAGCCGACGAGGTGGCTCTTCTCGCCTCACCGGATGGCGGTGCATTGGTGCGCGTGATCGCGGGTGAGCTTGCGGGTGTGACCGGTCCCGGGTCAACGCATTCGCCCATGGCTCTCCTGCACGCCACGATCCATCCTGGCGCGGAGTTACGGATTCCATGGAACCCGGAGTTCAACGCGCTGGCGTACGTGTTGGCCGGGTCAGGACGGTCAAGCACCGAAGGTCGCCCGGTTCGCCAGGGGCAGATGTCCGCCTTCGGGCCTGGCGATTGGCTGGCCCTTCGCGTGGACGAAAAACAGGACTCGCGATCGGCTGATTTTGAAGTACTGATCCTCGGAGGCAAACCTATCGGCGAGCCAGTGGAGCATTACGGGCCATTCGTCATGAACACAAGGGCTGAAATTCAGCAGGCGATGGACGACTTTGAGGCCGGCCGTCTCGGTCGGATACCGCCCGACGCGTTAATGCCCCACGTATACGACCCCAACCCTCGGACCAGACATACTGGAATTTAGGCGATCCGCCGTTCGGATCCTTAGGTGAGGGACGCCTCGTAGATGCTTTCGATGGAATCAGAGAGTGCAGCGTCGAATTCCTCGTCACTCTGGGTTACTCGAAGCCCACTTGTGAGGGCCCGAGAGAAGCTGGCCACCACGCCGTGGTTCCTTGAGAGGCGGGCGTCGGCGGCCTCTCTTGTATAGCCACCCGAAAGGGCAAGGACTCTCAGGACCTTGGGATGCTCGATCAGGTCGGTGTAGAAGTCGTCCACCTCGGGCAGCGTCAGTTTGACCATGACACGCTCACCGTTTCCCAACGCGTTCAAATGTTCAAGGATGGCTGCTTTGAGGAGCGTCTCCGCCTCGCCCTTCTCGGGACTCTGGATCGAGATCTCGGGTTCGAGAATGGGGACGAGCCCAGCGTCGATGATGTGGCGGGCCACGTCGAATTGCTGGTCGACGATGGCCTTGACCCCGTTCGAATCGGCCAGCGTGATGAACGAACGCATCTTGGTGCCGAATATCCGGCTCTTCAATCCGAGGCCGAGAAGCTTTTCGAGGTCGGCAATCGGCTTCATGAGCTGCACCCCGTCGCTCACTGGGGCGAGGCCCCGATCCACCTTCAAGAAGGGGACGATGTCCTTCGTATCCCACAGGTAATCGGCGAAGGGAAGTCCGCCCACCTCGCGGTGCACCGAGTCTTCGAAGAGAATGGCGCCGAGAATGCGATCCCCGTCAAATGCTGGACTCTGTGCGATGCGACTACGCATCTCCTGCATCAGGGCAAACATCTCCTCGTCATTCGAGTAGGCGTCTATTTCGATGCCATACGCAGCTAATGCATCCGGGGTGCTGCCCCCACTCTGATCGAGAGCGGCGAAGAATCCCCTTCCTTCGCGAACCTTCTTCAGCTGCTGTTCGTTCATGGTGGGAGCCCTTTCGCCTTACGAGACGTCCAATGCCCGGACGCCCTCAACTTAATGGTGTCTCGGCGACGGCCACGGTGGAATCCGGGCCCTAGGGCCAGGTATCCCGGTACCGTAGGGGATCCCGGGAAACTGAGGACTTTGAGAAAGGACCGACGATGGCATCCGAAACAGATGAGATCGCAGAGGCGGTAGCGGCGTTGACGCATGCCATGACCGGCCTCGTCCGGGTGATTGACGCCAAGGGTCCCGAGGCCGTGGCACAACACCTTTCTGACGCCTTCCTCGAGGGCCTCGACGCCTTCGTCGCACGCTTGAACGCGATTCGCGGGTTCACCAGTTGAGCATCAATTTGTGGGAACCCGCCTCCCAGGCACTACGTTCCCTGCTGTGAATCAATGGCCCGAAGGCTGGCATCCCGTGAACGCCCAAGAAGCGCAGGAATACATCGACACACACGAAAAGGGTGGGGGAGACACGGAACTTCTCGAAGAGTGCGAGTCATTCCTTCCGATCAATCGCTCCGGTTCATAACGCCAGCATCCGAAGACCTCAAGAGCTGTTGTGAAGAGACAACGGAGTGCCCGATGACGGACTCAATGACGATCGACTCAGTGGAACTGTCGGAGGCTGGTCTCGCCGTCCGTAAGAAAGAACGAACGCGCCAGCAACTGGCCGAAGCGGCCGCTGAACTGTTTTCTGTGCGCGGTTACGCAGGCACGACCATTGATGACATCGCCGCCGCAGTGGATGTGTCGCCCCGCACATTCTTTCGCTACTTCCCGACGAAGGAGGACCTGATCGTCGTCATCGGGGCGATGAGTTTGGATCAGTTCCTCGAAGCGCTGCGGAATCGACCCCCCGAAGAATCGTTGCCGGTGGCGCTCCGAAAGGCGATCGACCAGTCGCTCACCCCGGCATGGGGGGACACCACCAGAGTTCGGTCCTTCCTGGCTCTCCTCAGAAAAACCCCAGCGCTCAAGGCACGATGGCTTGAAGAGGCCGATGCCAAGCGAGATCGCATGGCCGCAATCATCGCCGCCCGTACGGCCACCGATCCATCAGATTTGCGGAACCTTCTCATTGCCGGCACTGTCACCTTGACCATCGACACGGCCTTGCAGGCGTGGGCCGTTCAGGACCTCGAACCCGACGTGGTCTCGTTCGTCTACCGGGGACTCAACGAGTTGGCCACGGCCCTCCTGCCAACCTAGGTACTGCGACACGCGTCGAGAGCCCCAGCTCACCCAGCGCCCTGTTTTTGCAGAGCCGGGTTACATCTACTCTGCGGCGGGCGTAGAATTGGTGCCTGCCGTGAGAAGCCATCGGGGCAGGTCAAACCAAGGCCCGGAGGAGTTGACATGGGAAGAGGTTCTGAGTGCTCCCACGTTTCCGAGAGTGATCGGTTCTCAAAATGACGGGCAAGCGGACGAAGAGGCCTCAGGTCCCCAAGCTCGATCAGATGCTCGGCCCGCTCGAGGCAGAGGTCATGGAGATCATCTGGCTACGCGAGAACGCTCTCGTTTCCGAGGTCGAAGAAGTACTCAATAAGCGTCGAACGACGCCACTGGCGTATAAGACGGTACTGACCATTTGTACCCGGTTGAGCGAAAAAGGGCTGCTCAACCACGAAAAAGAGGGTAGGGCGTTTCGGTATCACCCGACGATGACCCAACCGGAATTCATCTCCCGACAAGCTTCGAAGGCGAGCGGAGCACTGCTGAGCCGCTTCGGCGACGTCGCACTCTCCAGCTTTGTCGATCAGGTGGCCGCCGATCCCGAACAGCTGGCTGCCCTTCGCACTCTTCTAGGGCAGGACGAGTATGCGTCGCCGTCAGATGGAGAGCGAAACCGGTGAAGCGACCGGCGTCCCCTGAGGTTAATCCTACACTACTGTAGGGGAATGATCCCAGGAGGGGAGAGCGGTGCAGCAGCCGGAAGGCTGGGATTGCGCCCGTTGGCACCCGATCCCCTAGGGCCCTTGCAGCTCGAGGTGATGGAGGGTCTTTGGAGCCGTCGAGTGGCCACGGCGGTCGAGCTCACCCGCGGGCTCAATGCACGTCGCCGCCACCCGCTTTCGAGCAAGACCATTCTGACCTGTCTGACCCGGCTTGAGGCAAAGGGGCTGGTCTCGCACGCCAGGGCAAGTCGGGCCTACCTCTTTTCTCCCACCAAATCAGCGGATGAGGTATCGGCCTGGTACCTCGCCGGTCGCTTCCATGAGCTGATTCATCGCTTCGGAGACCTAGCCGTGGCAGTCTTTGTCCAGCAGGTCGGGGAGGACTCCCGCCGCTACGAATTCCTACGTCAACTGGTGGAGGGACATGATGAGAGGGGTGGCCCGTAGCTTCTGGGCCGTCGTCGTCATCGTCCTCGCCGTCGAAACCTTCATCGCGGTCCTGGCCGTTCGATCTGTCAACAGCGATCTGACCTGCTGGCTGTCTGGCGTCCAGGACGAGCTCTATCGCCATCAAGTCTGCGGATCGACCGCGGCCATTGTGGGCTATCGCAGCTGGATTCCGGCCCTCGCCGTCCTCATCCTGTGCGCTGCCACGATCCTCGCTGGTCTCGTGACGCTCGTCGCGGAGTATGCCCGCACCAGGCTGGCGCTCCGGCGTCTCGGGGCCCCAATCGCGAGTCCCCAACGGCTGTCACAGGTCGCGTCGATGCTCCAGATCAACGTCCAGTTGTGTGCCGATGTTCAGGTTTTTTGTTGTTGTGCCGGTTTGTTCTTCCCCCAGGTCGTTCTCTCCAAGGGGATGTTCGATTTGTTGGATGAGTCCGAGCTCATCGCGGTGTTGGCCCACGAAGCGGCCCACGTCAAGCACCGCGATCCGGCCCGGGCGCTGGCCGTCCGCTGCGCCTCCAATGCCCTCTTCTATTTGCCCCTGACCCGCTATCTGTCGGAGAAAGCGCTCGTGGCTTCCGAGCTCGGTGCTGACTCGGCGGCTGTAACGGTGGCTGGCCAGCCCGCGCTCGTGCGGGCATTGCTTGACGTCCTTGGGCGTGCTCGCCCCGGCCTGGGCACCGTCACCGAAATGGCGTCCCTGGAGTCCCTGGACTCGAGGATCGAGGCGCTGCGCACCAAGGCTCTCCCCCGGACCCGTCCGAGGGCGATGATCCAGGCGGCCAGCGGGTTGGTCTTGGCCGGTCTCATCCTCCTGGGTACGTGGTTGCCCGAACAGTCACATCATCTCAATGAACAACCCGCTCATCGTGTTGTGCGCGTCGGTCACGGCGGACCGGTCGCACCTCCTGGCACACCTGCGTCCAACGCGCCGAAGAATTAGTTCTTCCTGAATATTGATCCTACAGTGCGGTAGGCGTATACTCCTACTCACAGGTAGGAAGTCGGGTGCACGTTTCGTGACACCTCGAACGAACCGAAAGGCGGAGCTATGCGTTGTGCTGCTCTATGTCGTCGCACCCTCGTCCATCTCGCGGCAGCCGGACTGCTGATTGTCGCCGTAGGGACACTGAGCGTGGAGGCGGCCTCGGCATCATCGGCAGAGGTAACGGTGCACAGCGCGGTGCCGAGTATCGGCATACAGCCTGACAGCGCCAACGGCTGCGCCAGTTCGGTCTGCATCTACGTGACGGGCACGGGACTTCACGTCTCAGACTGGGCGACGTCCGTTCTGTTGAGCAAGACCATGTGCAGCACGGCGAGCTTCTGGGTGAATGGAGCTCTCTGGGCCAGTGGCGTGAACCAATGTGGAACTGCAGGCGAAGGGCTCGTGTCGGATTGGTCGAATCCGGGCAACTTCGCCAACGGGACCGTGTTGTGCAACACGTGGAGCGGCGTTTCGGGGAGGCCCTGCGAAACGGTGCACAGCTGACGGACCAGGCCGGGTACGAAAGTGTGACTCGTCGACAATCGCGAACGATTGGCCAATCAAAGGTCCGCTCCCATCTCGGGCAGGGTGAGATCGGCGTTTTGACCGGTCGGGCCACGGAATGAGGGGGAAATTGAGTACCACGTCAGAGCCCGACCCGACAATGAAGTTGTCTCGAATCGATGCCGGCTCAGGTGATGCCATATTTGCGGCCACGCTCGATGGGATCATCACGGCGTGGAACCACGGGGCCGAACGTCTCTACGGATATAACGCCGCAGAGGTTATTGGCAGATCGGCCAGTTTTCTGTATCCCGATCGCGAATCATTAGCCCTGCGCGAGATCGTGGAGCGGATTGGTCGCGGCGAATCAAGCGACGTCATCGATGGATTTCGTTGGCGAGCCAACGGCGAATTCCTCGAAGTCGAATCTCGATTCTCGCCCATCTTTGACGAGTCCGGGGTTGTGGTCGGTGTGTCGTCCATTGGCCGTGACATCGGAGAACGACGCCGGCGAGAGAATGCGCTCCGTGATACCCAGGCGTTCTTGGAGCACGCGCAGTCCATCGGGCACGTAGGGGGCTGGAAAGCCTCGATAGATCACGAAGGTGTCATGACCATGAGCCTCGAAACCCATCGCATCACGGGGATCGAGGTGGGCCGGGAGATTCGGCTTCTCGACTTCGCACAGCTCGTCCATGTCGACGATCGCTTAACCCTCTTCGAGTCCCTCGAGAACGTCCGGGACGTGCGCGCACCCACCCAGGTGGAGATTCGATTCACTCGGCCCGACGGCTCCTCCTGTTGGCTCTTTCTGGCGGCGGATGTCGAGTCCGACTCTCGCGGTGTCGTCATTGGATATGTCGGCGTTCTCCGGGACATTACGGAGTCGAAGGAAGCTGAGATCCGGCTCGCTCACGATGCCCTCCACGATCCACTTACCGGTCTGCCGAACCGTGGACTGTTTCTCGACCGGGTGGCTTTGGCCATCGCTCGCACGGCGCGTACCGGCTCCTACGTCGCCGTGCTGAGTCTCGACCTCGACCACTTCGGGGTCTTCAACGATGCGCACGGCGACCACAGCGGCGACGAACTCCTACGCGCGACGGCCGACCGCTTGCGCTCGTTGGTGCGGGTAACCGATACGGTCAGCAGATTCGGTGCCGACGAATACGGCCTCGTGTGCGAGAACGTGTCGACGGCGGCCACAGCGGCCGAACGGGCTCATCGCTACGTCAAGGCTATTGAGCGACCCTTTTCGATTGAGGGCGGTGACGCACTCCTTACGGCCAGCATCGGGATCGCCGTCGGTGGGCCAGAAGCCGTGGCCGAAGCGATGGTGCGCGATGCCCAGTTGGCCATGCACCGCGCCAAGGAGCGGGGAAGAAATCGCTATGAACTCTTCGACAGGGCTCTGCGCCAGGAAGTCCAGGAACGCTCTGCCCTCGAGTCCGCGTTACGGCGTTCACTCGAGAGTGGGGAGCTTTTCTTGGAGTATCAGCCGATAGCGTCCTTGAGCGAAGCCCGTTTCGTGAGCGCGGAAGCGCTGGTGCGATGGCGACACAAGGAACGAGGGGTTATTCAGCCCAATGACTTCATTCCCACGGCGGAAGAAACCGGTCTCATCGTGCCTCTGGGGCGACTTGTCCTCGAGTCGGCCTGCAGGCAGGTGCGCCAGTGGCGTGACCTTTCGCCGGAGTCCTCATGGCGGGTCTCGGTCAATGTCGCGGCCACGCAACTTCGAGAGGCCGATTTTCCCGACGTGGTCGAGCAGGTGCTCGACGATGAAGGACTCGAGCCTGCGGCCTTGTGTCTCGAACTGACCGAATCCATTTTGATGGACGAGGGGATCGTCACCGATGTGATCGCTCGTATTCGCCAGCTCGGCGTGCGGATTTCCATTGACGATTTCGGAACGAAGTACTCATCGCTCTCCTATCTGACTCGCCTCTCCGTCGACGAGTTGAAGATTGACCAGTCCTTTGTCGAGGGAATCGTGGGCGACGAATCCAAGCGAGCCGTCGTTTCCGCCATTCTCGCCATAGGGAAATCCCTCGAACTGCCGGTGACTGCCGAAGGGGTCGAGACCGAGGCCCAGCTGCGGGAACTGCAGCGCCTCGGATGTGACTCCGTCCAAGGTTTTTATTTCGCCAAACCTCTGGCCCCCGAAGCCTGCTTCAGGTCGTTCCAGGAACCGCCGACAGCGTTAACAAGAGCGTCGCTGATCTGACCAGCTCCATCCGAGGGGTCACAGTCAGGGCAGATTGGCACGACCAAGGACCCACGGTGGTGGAACGTTGCCGGTCTCGGCATTAGCATCCCCTCCCGATGCTCAGATCCGCCAGGGCCGGCGAGCGATGGTGGCAGAACGTCCCCTTTCTTATCGGCGTAGCGATCCTCGTCGTCGTGGGTATCGAGATCGTCGTGACGGCCCACAGCGAACTTGCGAATTCCCAGGTGGGGCAGGACACCCAATGGCAATACAAAGACGGCGCCGCTCTCTGGACCGGTCATTCCCCCTACCGCGATTGGCGGTTCACCTACCCACCACCCGACGCCATTTTGTGGGCCCTCCTCGCGAAGATCGCCACCCTGCACACGGTTCTGGTGGTGCAGGCGTACCTTCAGCCCGCACTTATTACAGCCACGTTGTGCGGCGCGTGCTACCTCGCAATGCGGAGCACCCTGTGGCTTGTCGCAGGCTCGCTCACCTCAATAGTCGTGTTGCGGAGCGACACCGTTATCAACTGGCTCTGGGTGGAGAACACCTCGGTTCTCTCTGGCAGCCGCCACCGTGGTGATGCTGGCGGCGCTCTTCCGGAAACGGTGGGGATGGTTCGCGCTCGTGTTGGGCTTAACCATCCTGGTGAAGCCTCTGCTTGCTCCCTTTGCCGTGATCCTGCTTGTCTGCCGTCGTTGGCGGGAGCTGATTTCATTGGTGCTCGGAGTGGGAATCATCGTCGCACTCACACTTCCGATCGTCGGTAGTTTCAGCCAGTTCACGACCGCCTCGCACCGGATACTCGGTGGATCCGATCTTGTCGGCCCGATCGGGTCCATGTTCAACGAGTCACTTACGGCTATTGGCGTGATCCAGCACCTCTCTCATGGGTTGGTCAACTCTCTACGCGTCGCCTGCGTCGTGCTGGCCATAGTCGCCATATGGCGGGCGTGGCGGTTTCGTCTGCAGAATCCCGTCGAGCTCTTCGCGGTCGCCAACGCTTGTTACGCCGCGGCGATGCTGGCCGGAGCTCTCTCAGAGGTTCACTACGAGTACGCCACTGCAGCCGGAATGATCCTGATCCTGGCTCGCAGCCCGAGCCTGCTCGCCCGGACACTGATCGTCGCAGCGTCGGTCTGCGCCCTCTTCTCGTCGCCCTTCTTCGGCTTCGGAGGGTCAATTTTTGCTGCGCAGTTTCGCTTCGTGCTGTACGAGTTTCTCCTGCTGTTGGGCTCGGTCGTGGCGGTTTTCGGCGCCCGGGTGCCTCTAACGAAATCCCGACGGGATTCTGAACCGGTGACCCCGGCGAGGGTCCCGCAACTGGCGACAAGCGGTGCCCCCTCGCTGCAAATCGGCATAGCTGTGGTCGCGTACAACGCCGAGTCGACGCTGGTGGGAACCCTGAACCGCATCCCGGCCGAGTTCCGAAGCCGCATCGCGGAGATCATCATCTGCGACGACGCGAGCCACGACGCCACCTTCGAACTGGCTCAGGGCTGGGCCATGGAGCACGGCTCTATGCGGACCCATATCGTCCGTCACCCGAAGAACCTGGGCTATGGGGGTAACCAGAAGGCCGCCTACCATCTGGCGATCGATCACGGGCTCGATGTGGTCGTGCTTCTGCACGGCGATGGTCAATATGCGCCCGAGTTCCTTCCCGACATGGTCGCGCCGTTCGAGGACGGCGGCTGTGACGTCGTGTTTGGGTCACGAATGCTGATCAAAGGCGCAGCTCGGCGTGGGGGAATGCCCCTGTACAAGCGGGTAGGCAACAGGATACTGACCGCGTTTGAGAACCGGATCCTTCGCACGCGACTCTCCGAGTTCCACTCCGGATATCGGGCGTACACGACCGACATCCTCCGCCGAATTCCGTTTGAAGCAAATAGTGACGAATTCAATTTCGACACGCAGATCATCGTTCAGGTACTCGACGTCGGTGGGCGCATTGAGGAGATCCCGATACCCACCTTCTACGGTGACGAGATCTGCTATGTGAACGGAATGAAATACGCGAAGGACAGCGTTCTCGACGTGCTTGCCTACCGGCGCGCCTTGCGAGGGCGAGGGACGAAAGCGTGGATTCCGCGGGAGTGCCAACCCTTGGTAATCGAGTCTGATGCACCACCGCAGCCGGTAGGTTGAATCCCTCTTGGAGCGGCTGATGTGGCTGCCCCCAAGAACGTGTGGGGGATAACCCGTTACAGCGGGGGACGCAGGTAGTGGTAGTGCTGTAGCCCCAATACAGAACACGCCAGCACGCCAGCCAAGCCCACGGCGATACACGCTCGATAGGCGGGAGCTCGAATCACGCGGGCCGAGAACGCGCCAGCTGGGAGCGCACCCAGCAAAAGTGGAGGGATGAGCGGGAGGAAGTAGCGGGGCGGCAACGCATCGATGCGGGGAGCGAGATACGCGTTCCAGTTGGTGTACGCGACGGCAAAGATCGCCAGTGCGATGGTCAGAAATGCCGCAAGGAGCTGGAGCCGGAACGGCCGGGGGATAGCGAGCTGGCTCGGTTCGTCGGGCGCAACGCAGGCGCACGCGATCAGTGCAACACAGGCGACGATAAGCCATTCCGGAATCTGGTAGAGGGCGAGCTGGCCGAAGAGTTGATTGGGGAACGCCAATCCCTCGTACACAAACGTCCTTCCGATATCGGCGATAAAGACGTTGGGATGGGTCAGGATATATCGGGTTTGGCGACCGACGGCCAGATTGCGGAACGCGTAGCCGTGGCTTTGCGAGACACCGCCTAACCAAGCGTTGGGGTTGTCCTGAGAGATGGAGTGTGTGGCCTGATATGTGCCCCAGAGAACGGCCAGCGCCAACGCGCCCCCAATGATCGCTGCCAGCACCGGACCGACCGTCTTTCGATGGCGCCACGCCGGCCAGAGGAAGAGCAACGCGAGGGCCACGTAGGGTGGCTTGGCGAGCGCGAGAAATCCCGCTGCCGCGCCGATCTCGATCAGCAGGCGGCGGGAAGGGGGCTGCAGATCGACGGCCAACTTTATCGCTTCAGCCACGATCAGAAATGAAAGGACCATGGTGACGCCGTCCGCGGACACGGTCGACGCCTGATTGAGCGCGGCAGGTATCAGGCCACAGGCAACTAGAACCCACCGGTGTACCGGCAGCCGCCGCACCGCCAGCGCCAGCAGACTTGCATACAAGACAACGCCGGCGAAACGCGCCAGATAGAGGAGAGCGAGCACGGACAGGCCGAAGATGCGACCCACTGCAATGGCGACCGCATACGCCGTGTAGGCACCCGGACCGTACGAGGCGGCATTACCCACCGCGACGAAAGTCGAAGGACCGTGGGGCGCAGGGTCGTCGAGATGGTGGAGAAAAGCGGTCCGGTCCCGGTCGAGGAATGTATCGACCGTCAGGCGCTGGACATCGCTCGTGTACGTACCGGGTAGGAACGCGCCGTACAGCCCATTGTGTCGAGTGGTGAGGATGTCGCCCTGTGATATCTGATACGCCCTGGCAAAGTGGTCTCGCTCATCCCCGCCCGCCATCGGGGGCGTGAGCACGGCAATTGCGAGACCGCCCAAGAGGGCCAGGAAGAAGGCGACCAAGGCAGGACGTCGGGCGATGGCCGAGAGCGCTCGGCGTGAACCGGCCCAAACTCTCGTCCGGGCGGAGGAGGTAGCGGCGACCACCTGCGGTGAGCTACGTTCCGATTCGACAACGTCCCCCGTTACCGCCATCGGGATACATTACTAATCCACTGCTGCGTCCACGGGATGCGCCAGACAACCCATCGAGTCGCCAAGGTAGCGGCCGCACGAGTCGTCAGTTGTAACGTGCCAGCAGGACCCGGCTTCGTGCCCGCAGCGTCCTCACCGCCTCTGCGGAGAGCCCGGGGTTGCGAGCCGCCTCCTCGAGAAGCTCTGCCGCGTCTTCGTGGAATCCAAGACTGGCCAGGCCATCCGCCAGGGCAATGTGCTCGCCTACCGTCAGACCAGGAATCGCCGCACGCATGTGGGTCACCCAACGGACGCTCTGCATGTTTCCCCGACGCCGAAAGCTGTGATCGAGGTTGGTCAGCATCCTGGCCAGGATGGCCCTCGTGCCGACGGAGGCCAACATCGCATCGGGAAGGTCGATCTCCGCTCCGGCGAACGAATGCAGCAGTCGCAGACACGCGCCGCGATCCAAGCGCTTTCCGCCGCGAAAGGCGTCGATGAGGAGATCGGGTTCGTGGGGATCTCTGACCAAGAAGTGCCCTGGCATCCCGACTCCACTGAGTTCGACGCCGCAGCGGCGACCAATCTCCATGAGAAGAACCGAAATCGAGATCGGAATACCCACGCGGCGGTCCAGGACCTTGTCGATAAACGAGTTCTGCGGGTCGTCGTAGGTCTCGACATCCCCCCGCACGCCGAGTGTTTCGAAAAGGAAGAAGCAGAGGGTATCCACATCGGCCGGCCCCAGTTGTGCAGCGAGCTGGTCGAGCCGGTTCAGTTGTGCTGCGACGTCGAGGTTCGGGTCGGCGTGGGCGGCTACCAACAATGCAGCCTCGTCGAGTGGGATCTCCAGCTCAGGGTGCGTCATGAGCTCTCGCCACCTCGACAGATGCTCCATGCCATTCACTCTAAAGGAGAGCGTTTTTCGCCGCGTCCATGTATTGCGGTCCTGTGACAACCAAAAGAATTTGGACGTCTCGTCATCCAAGTGCCGATGCGTTCCGAATGTCATCCAGAAACCATCGCAACGTTGTAGCCACCGACGAGGAGAACAATGAAGGTTCGAAGGCGTGGACTGACGACACGAAAAGGCATGACTGGAACAAAGATTGCTTCTGCGGCCGTTGCGGCGGTGGTCGTAGGCATCGGCGGTGTCGCCGGTGCGGCTGTTCCGACGGCGAAGTCGCACGCCAACGCGGTGGCGAGTTGTTCCGGACCCAATGGGGAAGGGTACTGGCAGGTATCAGCCCAGGGTGGTGTGTTCACCAATGGCGCGGCGGGCTTCTATGGATCGGCCGGAGGAACCAAGCTCAACCAGCCCATCGTCGGGATAGCGCCCAGTGTCGATGGTCGCGGTTACTGGCTGGTGGCCTCCGATGGCGGGGTGTTCTCCTACGGGGATGCTCCGTTCGAGGGATCGGCCGGGTCCATACACCTCAACAAGCCGATTGTCGGCATGGTGCCCACGGCCGACGGACAGGGCTATTGGATGGTGGCCTCCGATGGTGGCGTCTTCGCTTTTGGTGACGCCTCCTTTTACGGCTCGTTGGGCGCCGTCACCTTGAACCAGCCCATCGTCGGCATGGCGGC
Source organism: uncultured Acidimicrobiaceae bacterium (assembly GCA_963737745.1). GTDB lineage: Bacteria > Actinomycetota > Acidimicrobiia > Acidimicrobiales > RAAP-2 > Bog-473. Next base: position 206,462 of record CAVTTR010000002.1, read on the forward strand.
AACCAAAGACGGCCGAGGGTACTGGTTGGTCGCTGCCGATGGTGGCGTCTTCTCCTTCGGTGACGCAGCCTTCTACGGCTCATTGGGGAGCATCGCGTTGAACAAGCCCATTGTTGGCATCGCACCCGCCCGTAACGGCAATGGGTACGTCCTGGCGGCCAGTGACGGTGGTGCCTTCACCTTCGGTGCCTCGTCGTTCTACGGCTCGGCCGGAAGCGTGCACCTGAACAAGCCGGTGGTGGCCGTGACCGGAACCTTCTTCGGGAACGGGTACACGCTTGGCGCCTCGGATGGAGGAATCTTCAACTACGGCGACTCAACGTTCTGCGGCGCAGCCGGTACGGCGAGCCTCAGCAGCCCAATCGTGGGACTGGCCTTCTTCTAACGCACCTCCCCCTTACAACCTGACTGTCCCATCCATCCCGTCATTACGCATTGCAAGGAGCACACATGCCTAACATCAGCCGGCGTCGCTTTCTGAGAAACGCATCCATCGGAGCGGCGGCCACGGGCGTCGCCGCCGCTGGAGGCCTGAGCCTTCTCACCGGAGTGAGCGGAGCTGACACCGTTACGCCCCCGAAGTCACCCACCCCCGACGGGCCTCTCCTGGAGGGGTCGGGCGTGGTGGCCCATGTCGTTGACGCCAAGTCCGGGAAGATTTCGATCTTCGTCGGCACGAAGCACATCGATTACACGAGCCCGGCCCTGGCTCAGGAGTTGCTCAAAGCCACCAAGTAAGTCTGCGGTCCCGATCAATTTTGTCCCTACCCTTCATGAGGTGAACTGAACATGTCTTCCCACAGAGAAGCACCCGCAATTTCCAAAGATCCGGTCGCCGACAGCACGGACGTCTATGCGTTCGTCAGCCCGGACTCTCCCCAAACGGTCACCATCATCGCCAACTACGTGCCCTTGCAAGACCCGGACGGCGGGCCGAACTTCTTCGAGTTCGGGGCCAAGACGGTCGTGGGTAGCGCAGCACCCGTGGGTGACGATGTGCTCTACCAGATTCACATCGACAACACCGGCACTGGTATTCCCTCCATCACCTATCAGTTCCAGTTCACCACGACGATTCTTGATCCGAACACGTTCCTGTACGCCACCGGGCCGATCACCTATTCGCCCTCGACGGGTTACAGCTCCACTTGGAACCGTCGGCAGACCTACACCGTGACAAGGATTGACACCGACCCGACGACGGGTGACAGCACCTCGACGCCGATCAGTCCGCCGTCGGGGAGCGCCGGCGCCTTTATGTGCCCACCGTGCAATGTCGGCATCCGGAGCACGCCGAATTACGCGTCGCTTTCCGCTCCCGCCGTCTATCGGATGTCGAATGGCCTGACTGTCTTTGCCGGGCAGCGGGCCGATGGCTTCTTCGTCGACCTGGGGTCCATTTTCGACCTGGGTGACCTGCGGCCAATCTCGGCCGATCAATTGATCCCGGGCCCCAACTCGCCCGGCATCAACTCGCTAGCTGGCAAAAACGTGCACTCGATCGCGCTGCAGATACCGATCAGCTCGCTCACGTCCGACGGTGCAGCCTTGACCATGGGAGCGAACGACCCCCATGCGGTCATCGGGGTCTATACGACGGCACACCGCCAGACGGTGCGCATGTTCAGCCCGACCACCGGCGCCACCACGGCCACCGGTCCCTATGATCAGGTCTCGCGTCTTGGGTAGTCCGCTGGTGAACGAAGTCGTCGTCCCGATGGCCTCGAAGGACTACTTCAACAGCCAGGCCCCCGTGAACGACAGCCAGTTCGCCGCCGCCGTGGAGCATCCCGAACTCCAGGGACTCCTCCCCGTTCTCTACCCGGGGGCGTTCCCCAACTTGGCTGCGTACACCAAGGCACGGGCCGATCTCGTGGCCATCTTCGCCACGGGCATCCCGGGCAGCGTGATCGGCGCCGCCTTCGGTGTCGGTACCTACCAGGGTGGAAAGGTCATCGCGGAGATGCTGCGCCTCAACATGGGCATCGCCCCCACCTCGACCGACGGGACCCAGTCCGGCACGAGCAACCTGGGCCTGCTGGGCCAGGACCTGGCCGGCTATCCCAATGGCCGTCGACCCACCGACGATGTGGTGACCATTGCGCTGAAGGCCGTGGCGGGAGCGACGATCCCGCTGGTGGACCCGAGCTACACGCCCGATGCCGCGGTTGCCCTCGTGAACCAGGGCGTCACGGCCAGCCCGCGGTCGTACCAGGCCAACTTCCCGTACCTGGCCGACCCGCATGGTGGCTTCTCGAATCCGCCCACCACGCCGGCCATCAATACCAATCCCGAACTCTAGGGATCGGCCGTGGATCACAGCCATCAGCACCCGCATGGGACCCCCGAAGCGCCGTACGTGGATGAGGGTCCGACGGAAGGACCGCCGGAGGCACTCGTGCTCGACATCGGCGACGACGTCGGAGCGCTCATCCTCCACGCCGATGCATCATGTCTCGGGCAAGAGATCGACCTCACGCCAGTGGGCGCTCCCCGGTCGCATCACATGCACACGATGATCCGGCGCAGACGAGCAGTGGATCGGGAATTCATCGTCGGCGTGTACCCCGAGTTGGTTGAGGGGAAGTATACGGTGTGGGGGATCGACGGCCATCCGCTGGGAGACGTGATCATTGAGGGTGGACACGTGAGTGAGTTCAGCGCCGGGAACTGCCGCACACAACCAGAGGTGCTGCTCGCCCTTTGATGATGTCGTCAGATGCAGCCTCGCCGCCTTCAATGCACCCAAGGGCAGCGCGGCCCGGCGGCGACGAGCCCCACCGCGGCCAGTAAGGTGCGGACCAAGTGGTTGAATCTCTTCGGGCTGTCGACTCGTCGTCGCATGCGGATAACTTTGCGTCGCGCGCCGATCGGTCAGATCCTCGCCGGGGAAGGTTCAGCTCGCGCTCCGGGTCTCCTCGCCAACCGATAGCAACTGACAGATCCTGTTGTCTTGTCGCGTACAAAGCACCGACGGGGTGTACCGCGCCATGACTCCACCGGCCACCACCACGACACCAGCGCCGAGGTTCATACTGGCGTCGGGGTCGCCGACCCGCTTCCGTGTCTTACGCGACGCCGGATTCAGCCCGGAGGTTGTCGTGAGTGGTGTCAGCGAGGAGGTCGGGGATATGGCGACGGCCCGTGCTGTCGTCGTGCTGGCCGAGCGAAAGGGCGCGGCCGTCGCAGACGGATTGGCCGATGCGCTCATTCTCGCCTGTGACTCACTGCTCGAACTCGATGGTCAGTCGCTTGGCAAGCCGGCGTCCCCCGCTGCGGCCATGGAGATGTGGCGACGACTTGCCGGGAGCGCCGGCGTTCTCCATACCGGGCATTTTCTGCTCGATACCCGCACGAATACGACCATCTCCCGGCTCGACAGCACGGTCGTTCGTTTCGGGACGCCGAGCGAGAAGGAGATTGTTGCCTACGTAGCCAGCGGCGAAGCGCTGGGTCTGGCTGGTGCCTTCAGCATCGACGGCCGTTCGGCTCCCTTCATCGATGGCATCGAAGGAGTCCCCAGCAACGTCTTGGGGATATCGCTCCCCGTCGTGCGCCGGATGCTCAGCGAGGTCGGCGTCATGATCACCGACCTCTGGGCCCGCCCTCATTGATCGGCGCCGCAGTGACGTCTCCACGGAACCAGGAAGCCCGGCCGAAAGAGATGTGCGCCGAAGCCGGCCTGCGTCGCCCACTACATCCAAATGTCGATCCCACGGGACAAGCTGCTGCGGGCAGAGGGGGTGGAGCCCGATAGCGCAACGTCGTACCTTCGTGGGTTGCGGCGGTGGGGCGCTCGGGCGCCCTGCCTGGGTGTAGTGGACGACGTACGCCGTCCTCCGAAACCCTCGCTATAGAAGGTAGACATGACAAGGGTACTACAGGTTCGCACGAGACCACGGCAGCCGCCAAGAGGGGCTCACCAGCTCCTCGGCATCCGCGGGACCCACGAACCGACCACATCCGGCGCGACCTCCCGGGGGATGGCCGAGCAAGGCTCGCAGAATGCGCCAGGTTTCCTCCATGGCATCCTCGCTTGTGAAGAGCAGATGATCGCAGCGGATTTCTCTGTGTGAACCAGCAGCGTTGCGGGTACGAGTAGGGCATGACATCAGCAGCTGATCTCGACCTTGAGAAGTTCGTGGCGTTACTGAATGAGGACCTGGGAACCGAGTTCCAGTCGATCGTCCAGTACACCAATCACATCGCCACCATTAATGGGGCGGAGTTCACCGGAATCGTGGCCGAGCTCAAGGCCCACCTGACCCAAGAACTGTCCCACGTACAGATCTTGGCGGAGCAGGTCTCGTTCTTGGGCGGCGAGCCTGCCACGACGGTGCCGCCGGTGGAGCGCCGAGAGGACAGCCGGATGGCGCTCAAGGCCGACCTGAGCCTGGAGACCGAGCAACTGGAGCGCTACCGCGAGCGGTTTAGCCAGGCCAATGATTTGAACCTGGCCGATGTGGCCGAGGCGCTGCGCCCGCTGCTTGAGCAGACCCAAGAGCACGTGCGCGATCTGCAAATGGTGCTCGGCGACTAGCGACTACGGCTGGCTGCATGCGCCGTGCGTCTCGTGGCGGCAACAGGCCCCCGCCGTTCCAGGGATCAGTCACTGAGTGCCGTGGAACCGGGCACGATGGTGTCGCATGCGTGCCGTGATGGGTTGGCGCACCGGTAGCATTGAGGGCGCGGGCGGCGGGTTACTCGTTCGTTTGTGAGTGATGTGTGGACCGGGTAGGAAGCTCACGAGAAAGAGGGTATTCGAGGAATGGCGACACGCCACGTAGCGCCTCGCCCCGCCGCTGCAAAAAAAGCCAACGCGCAACGGAAGGCACCCTCGGCGCCGAACCAAGGTGCAGCGAGCGCACCTTCACTCCCGGCTGACTGGGCCCGGCCCGTCATTTCGTGGGTGCGGCCACAGGTCGACGGCGGTCGTCGCCCGGCCAAGGCTGCGATCGGCGACACCGTCAAAGTTCAAACTGAGGCATTTGCCGAGGGCCACGATGTTCTCACCTGCGACCTCCTCGTACGAGCCGCAGGGGCATCAGGTTGGTCCGCGACGCCCATGTCCCCCCGGGGGAATGACCTCTGGGAGGGGGAGTTTCTCGTCACCACCATGGGACTGGCCCAGTTCGCCGTGACGGCCAAGGTGGATCGCTTCCTGACCTGGCGGCGCGACCTGCGCGCCCGGATGGAGGCCGGACAGGACGTGAGCCAGGAGCTGCTGGTTGGCGCGGCGTTGATCGATGCCGCCGCTACAAGAGGTTCACCCGAGGAACAGCGCCGGCTCTCCTCGGTGGCCGCCGATTTGTGGACAGCGCATGGGCTGGAAGGAGCGGTGTCGAAGGACGTCTCCCACTGGATCCCGGGCGCCACGCTCGAGCAGATCGTGTTCTCCGAGGAACTCGGCGAACTCATGAACCGCCTCTGCGATCCTGCGCACGCGCTGACCTCGGACGCCCTCCCCGTGGTCGTCGACCGCGAGCGAGCGCGCTTTAGCTCCTGGTACGAAATGTTCCCGCGTTCAGCTTCCGCCGACCCCTCGCGCCATGGGACGTTTGCCGATGTCCGGGCCAAGTTGCCCTACGTGGCCCACATGGGCTTCGACGTGTTGTACCTACCGCCCATCCATCCCATCGGGCACAGCGGCCGCAAGGGTCGCGACGGCGGCGACCCAAGCCTTGCCCGAAGATCCCGGTAGCCCATGGGCCATCGGGGCGGCCGAAGGGGGCCATCGGAGCGTCCATCCCGAACTCGGCACGTTGGAGGAGTTCCGCGATCTCGTGATCGCCGCCGCCGCCCGCGGCATCGACGTCGCGATCGACATCGCGTTCCAGGCGTCGCCCGATCACCCCTGGGTGACAGAGCATCCGGAGTGGTTCCGTCACCTTCCCGACGGGAGCATCCGCTATGCGGAGAACCCGCCGAAGCGTTACGAGGACATATATCCGCTCGACTTCGAAACGTCCGATTGGCAGGCGCTGTGGGTCGAGCTGCTCGACGTCGTGCGCTTCTGGGTGGCACAAGGAGTCAAGGTCTTCCGGGTCGACAACCCGCACACGAAACCGTTCGCCTTTTGGGAGTGGATGATCGGCCACGTGAAGGCAGACCACCCCGAGGTCATCTTCCTGGCCGAAGCCTTCACCCGTCCGACCGTGATGCAGCATTTGGCCAAGGCTGGATTCTCACAGTCCTACACCTACTTCACGTGGCGCACTACCAAGTGGGAGCTTGAGACGTACCTGACCGAGCTCACCAAGACCGATGTGGCCGATTACTTCCGTCCCAACTTCTGGCCCAATACGCCTGACATCCTGCACGAGTCCCTCCAGACCGGGGGCCGCGCCGCATTCCTGTGCCGGCTGGTCCTGGCGGCCACGCTCAGCTCGAACTATGGGATCTACGGTCCGACGTACGAATTGCAGGAGCACGATCCCCGCTCGACGGGATCCGAGGAGTATCTGCACTCGGAGAAGTACGAAGTCCGTTCCTGGGACCTGACTCGCAAAGACAGCCTCTCCGAGTTCATCGCGCGCGTCAACAAAATCCGGCGTGACCACGTGGCGTTGCAGTTCAACAATGCCTTGCATTTTCATCGGGTTGACAACGACCGGATCACTGCCTATTCGAAGACCCGGCCACGTCATCCCGACGCCAAGGGGATCGCCGCACCTGACGTGATCGTGGTAGTCGTCAGCCTCGATCACTTCAATGTGCAGTCGGGTTGGGTATCGCTCGACCTCGGCGTGCTCGGACTGGATCCGGGGCGCCCGTATGCAATGCACGATCTCTTGACCGGAGCCACCTACCGGTGGCAGGGGAGTGACAACTTCGTGATGCTGGACCCGAGAGGGTTGGCCGCCCACCTTTTCTCGGTGGAGCAAGCATGACGGCGACCGATCTCCGGGTGGTGGCCGAGTCACCGGACGTCATCCTCAATCCGAAATCCACGGGGTGGTACAAGGACGCGGTCATCTACGAGGTCCACGTCCGGGCCTTCCACGATGCGAACGGGGACGGCGTCGGTGACTTCCGAGGCCTCATCGACAAGCTCGACTATCTGGCCGAGTTAGGCGTTACCGCGCTGTGGCTCCTCCCGTTCTACCCCTCCCCGCTACGCGACGACGGCTACGACATTTCGGACTACCGCCAGGTCCATCCCTCGTACGGGTCCCTGCGCGACTTTCGCTTGTTCTTGCGCGAGGCGCACCGCCGCGGTCTGCGGGTCATCACGGAACTGGTGCTGGCTCACACCTCCGACGAGCACCCTTGGTTTCAACGGGCCCGCTTGGCCAAGCCCGGTTCGGTCCAGCGCGACTTCTACATCTGGAGCGACACGACTGACCGCTTCTCGGGGGCGAGGATCATCTTCAAGGACTTCGAAGATTCCAATTGGTCGTACGACCCGGTGGCGCAGTCCTATTTCTGGCACCGCTTCTACTCGCACCAGCCGAGCCTCAACTACGACAATCCGAGTGTGCGCCAAGCCATGTTGGACGTGGTCGACTACTGGCTCGCCATGGGAGTGGACGGCCTGCGCCTCGACGCCGTGCCCTACCTGTATGCCCGCGAGGGCACGACGTGCGAGAACCTTCCCGAGACGTTCGCCTTCCTGCGACAGCTGCGGGCCCACGTCGACAGCCGCTTCGATGACCGGATGTTGCTGGCCGAAGCAAACCAATGGCCTGAGGACGCGGTGGCGTACATGGGTCAGGGCGACATGTGCCACATGGCTTTCCATTTCCCGCTCATGCCCCGGATGTTCATGGCCGCCCGCCAGGAAGACCGCTTCCCTATGGTGGACATATTGGCCGAGACGCCGGCCACTCCGCCCGAGTGCCAGTGGGCGCTCTTCTTGCGCAACCACGACGAGCTCACCTTGGAGATGGTGACCGACGAGGAGCGGGACTATATGTACCGCGCCTATGCCCAAGACCCGCAGGCCCGGGTGAACGTGGGCATCCGCCGGCGCCTCGCGCCGTTGTTGGGCAACGACCGCAAACTGATGGAGATGATGAACGGCTTGCTCTTCTCCATGCCGGGGACGCCCATCATCTACTACGGCGACGAGATCGGTATGGGCGACAACATCTACCTGGGTGACCGCAACGCGGTCCGTACCCCGATGCAGTGGAACAGCGATCGCAACGCCGGCTTCTCGGCGGCGAATCCCCAACGGCTCTACCTGCCGGTCATCATCGACCCCGAGTACCACTCCCAGGCGGTCAACGTGGAGGCGCAAGAGGAGAATCCCAACTCTCTGCTCTGGTGGATGAAGCGGCTCATCGCCCTCCGCCAGCGTTACCAGGCCTTCGGCCGGGGCACTCTCGAAGTGCTCCGGCCCGACAATCGCAAGGTCTTCGCCTTCATTCGGCGCTTCGAGGAAGAGCGCATTCTGGTTGTGGTCAACTTGTCGCGCAACGTGCAGTGTGTGGAGCTCGACCTGGCGGAATTCCGCGGGGCCACGCCGATCGAGCTCTTCGGGAACTCGGAGTTCCCGTCCGTCGGCGACCTGCCGTACTTCGTCACCCTCGGTCCGCACGGCTTCTACTGGTTCTCTCTCGAGCAGAAGACGGACGAGTCCGCCCCATTGCGCCCCACCTTCGAGGTGCCGGGCGAATGGGACGAGCTCTTCTCGGGGGCGCCGCTGCGCGAACTCGAAGTCTTCCTCCCGGCCTACCTCGCCAACCGCCGGTGGTTCGGGCAAAAGGCGCGGAACATCACGAACGCCACGGTGGTCGACTACGTGCCCCTGGCCGCCAGCGCCGGCCGGCGCTCCGAGCCGGTCGCTTATCTCGTCATCGTGCAAGTGCAGTTGGATCACGGCAGCCCGGAGCGCTACTCACTTCCGCTGGCCTTCGCCACCGGGACCGAGGCCGAAGAACTCAACAAGTGGCATCCCGAGGCCGTGGTGGCCGACCTCAACGCAGCAGGGAAGTCGGGAGTGCTCTTCGATGCCGTGTTCGAGCCGGGCTTCACCAAGATGATGGTCGATCTCCTGGCCCGCCGGCGATCCATGGGCGGTTCAGGCGGCAAGCTCTTGGGCGTCCCCTCGCCGTCGCTGCGTCAGTTCGACGAGTTCCTGAGCGAGGACTACACACCGGTACCGCTGTCGGCCGAGCAGTCCAACAGCTCGGTTCTTCTCGGGAATCACGCCATCATGAAATTCATCCGACGCTTTGAGGAAGGGGTCAACCCGGGCGTCGAGGTCGGGCGCTTCCTGAGTGAGCGCGCCCGGTTCCCGTACGCCCCCCTCAGTGGCGGCAGCGTGGAATATCGCCCCGACACCCCGGGCTCGGCCTCGACGACCGTGGCCGTCCTCGAGGAGTTCATCTCGAACGAGGACGACGGGTGGAGCTATGTGGTCGATGCTCTCACCCACAGCCTCGAAGAGGCACTGGCGCATCGCCAGGATGTCGAGCTGCGCCTTGCTCCACCGCGTCGCCTTTTCGCCCTCGAGCGCAGCGAGCTCGAGCCCGGACACCTTCTGGTGGGCGCCCACCTCGAGTGGGCCTCCCTTCTCGGCAAGAGGACGGCCGAACTCCACCAGGCCCTGACCTCGGATCACCGGGATCCCGATTTTGCCCCGGAACCGTTGACCGCGCTCGACCGCCAGGCGCTTTACCACGGGGCACGCAGCCTGACGCGGAAGGTCTTCCACGATCCGCGGACGCTGCCCGACCGATCCACCCGCCTCGAGCAGGTGCTCCAGCGCGAGAACGAGATCATCGATCGCATGCGGAAACTGAGCATGATGTCGATGCAGGCGCAGCGCATCCGCTGTCACGGCGACTACCACCTGGGTCAGGTCCTGTGGACGGGGAAGGACTTCGTCATCATCGATTTCGAGGGGGAGCCCAGTCGTTCCCTCGGTCGGCGTCGGCTCAAGCGTCCCGCCGTGGTCGACCTGGCCGGAATGGTGCGATCGTTCCACTACGCCGGGTAGGACGGCCGCTCTCCGACTGAACCGCGATCTCGGGACATCCATGGCGTCGGTGGACCGGACCACCATCGACACCTGGTTGACCTTCTGGCACCGGTGGATATCGGGCGTCTTTTTGGATGCGTACCTCGAAGTCGCCGGTGAGGCGGAGTACCTGCCCCACGATCTGTCGCAGCTCACCCAGCTGTTCGACTTCTTCTTGCTGGAAAAGGCCATCTACGAGCTCGGTTATGAAACCAACAGCCGGCCGGACTGGGTCGACATCCCGGCGCGCGGGATTCTGGACATACTGGATCTCGGTTCGTGACGTCACGTACAGAGGTCACGTCCGGCGGGGCCGAGTTGCTCCAGCTGGCCGAGGTCTATGGGATTCAGCCGACCTACGGCGGCGCAGACGGGAGCGACACACCGGACGGACGACGACACCCTCGTGGCCATTCTGCAGGCGTTGGGCGCGCCACTTGCTTCGCCGGCACAGGCCGCGGCCGCTCTCGCTGCACATGGCCAGGAGAAGGCGCGCCGTCACTTGGAACCGGTCCTCGTGCACCGGGTGGGAAGGCCCGCATCGCACACCTTGACGCTGCCCCGCTCGGTGCACCCGCGCCAGGTGTGGTGCACCATCGAGCTCGAGAATGGAGAAGTCCGCCGCCAGTCGCTCTCGTCCGGCATCACGAACATGGCGGCTGGGACCCCATCGCATGGGCCGGCGCAGAACACCTATCGCTTCTCCTTGGAACCTGATCCGGCGCAACCACTCCCGCCCGGTTACCACCAGGTCATCGTGGAATGGCCGGGAGCAGATGTCAGGGCTCTGTTGATCGCCGCGCCACCGTGTCCCGACCCGGCGCGGGGCTGGGGGATCTTCCTGCCGTTGCATGCGCTGCGGACAGATGACGACTGGGGCGTGGGCAGCTACACCGACCTGGCCGATCTGGGAGAGTGGATCGGCGAGCTCGGTGCGTCCATGCTCGGTGCGCTCCCGCTCTATCCGGCGTTCCTGGATCCGCCCGCCGACCCGAGCCCCTACCTTCCGGTGAGCCGGCTGGCCTACAACGAGGTCTTCGTCGATCCAACGTCGCTGCCCGAACTGGCCGAGTCGCCGGAGGCCCGACGACTGCTCGCTTCGGACGAGTTCCGCCGGCGCTTGGCCTCCGTGCACCGAGGCCCGCCTCGTCGACTACGAGGAAGTGGCACGTCTGCGGCGTCAGGTCCTCGCGCCGATGGCGGAGGTGCTGTTGAGCCGGCCGTCGAAGCGCCATGACGAGTTGACCTCGTTCACCGAGCGCCACCCCGAGCTCGTCGCCTACGCGCGTTTCCGGGCCGACCTCGATGCACGCACCCCCGGTGCGGCCGGCAACGACCGCATCGCCCAGCGGCCGCAGGAAGGTGCATCCTCGTTCGGCTACCACCTCTACGGCCAATGGGCCGCGGCCCAGCAGCTGACGGCCGCCGCCTCCGCCGCACCCCTCTACGCCGACCTTCCCATCGGTGTCCACCCCGATGGATTCGATCCCATCTGGGCGCCGCAGGACTTCGTGACCGGGGTGCACGGCGGCGCGCCGCCGGACCTGTTCTTCGAGGGCGGTCAAGACTGGTCGTTTCCTCCTCTTCATCCCGAGCGGTTGCGAGAGGACGGATATCGCTATTTCATCGACATCGTGCGGCGGGCCTTCCGGCATGCCTCCTACTTGCGGGTCGATCACGTGATGGGCCTGCAGCGCATGTATTGGATCCCCGAGGGGTTCGATGCTCGTCATGGCGCCTACGTCTCGTCGCGGGCCGACGAGCTGCACGCCGTGGTCTCGCTCGAAGCACACCGGGCGGGCACGGTCGTCGTGGGCGAGGACCTCGGTACGGTGCCGGCCGGAGTGCGCGAGCGCATGACTCGCGATCACATGTTGCGGTCCTGGGTCCTCCAGTTCGAAACGACGGAGGAAGATCCCTTGCCGGAGCCGCCGGCCCCCGTGTTGGCGTCGTGGGGCACCCATGATCTGCCGCGTTTTGGCGCCTACTTCGCCGGTCTCGACATCGACGAGAACGAGAGTGCGGGCCACCTGTCGGCCACAGGAGGCGACCTCGCAGCGCCACGAGCGCGCACGCTGGCGCATCGCCATCACCAAGGCCAGTGGCGCTCTTGAAGAAGCCGGCGAGAGCGCCGACCCGGCCACCGCTGTCCTGCGCCGCTGTCTGGCTCACCTGGCCCAGAGCGAGGCGGATCTGGTCATGGTGGACCTCGAGGAGTTCTGGGGAGAACGCCAGCCGCAGAATCGGCCGGGCACAGGGAACGAGGCCGCCAACTGGCGGCGACGGGCCTCGCAGACGCTCGAAGAGGCGCGCCAGGACAAAGTGGCCAACGACTTCTTGCGGCAACTGAGTGAGCTGCGGCAACTGAGTGAGCTGCGGCAACTGAGTGACCTCGGCCAAGGCGTGGCTCCGGCGGATCGGGTGGGCGTGCTGCAATGAGCGCGGAGCGAAGTGCGAGCACCGAACAGGCGCCGGTCGCCGACCTTCCTCTCCGAGGACGACATCTACCTGTTCAACGAGGGCACCCACCGCCACCTCGGGGAGAAGCTCGGCGCCCACCCCCAACCCGGCGGCGGTGTCTCGTTCCGCGTGTGGGCGCCCAATGCGGTGCGGGTCGCCGTCATCGGCGACTTCAACGAGTGGAATGCGCGGGCCGACGTGCTCGAGGTGCGGGGAAGCTCGGGGATCTGGGAAGGAACGGTGGCCCAAGCCGCCCCCGGACACGTTTACAAGTTCGCCATCACGACCAAGGCGGGCGCGGTGCTCGAAAAGGCGGACCCCTTTGCCCGGTGCGCCGAACATCCGCCGCGCACCGGATCGGTGGTGTGGGATCTGTCCTACGAGTGGAGCGACGCCGCCTGGATGCAGTCTCGAGGTGATCGAATCCGTCTCGACGCTCCGATCTCGGTCTACGAGGTGCATCTTGGAAGTTGGCGCCGCGATCCGGCCGACCCGGCGCGCCTGCTCAGTTACGCCGAGGTAGCCGAGCCCCTCATTCGCCACGTGCACGAGGCCGGATTCACCCACGTGGAGTTCCTCCCGCTGATGGAGCACCCCTTCTACGGCTCGTGGGGTTATCAGACCACCGGCTTCTTCGCCCCGACCCGGCGTTACGGCACGCCACAGGACCTGATGTTCCTGATCGATCAACTGCACCAGGCTGGGATCGGCGTGCTGTTCGACTGGGTGCCGTCGCACTTCCCCGAAGACGCCTTCGCCCTGGCCTCGTTCGACGGGACACATCTCTTCGAACATGCCGATCCGCGCCTGGGCTTTCACCCGGACTGGAAGAGCCTCATCTTCAACTACGGCCGTCACGAGGTCCGCAGCTTCTTGGCCTCTTCGGCCGAGCATTGGTTGTCGGCGTACCACGTCGACGGTCTGCGGGTCGACGCGGTGGCCTCCATGCTCTACCTCGACTACTCGCGACGACCGGGGGAGTGGATCCCCAATGTCTACGGCGGACGTGAGAACCTCGAAGCCCTCGAGTTCCTGCGTCAGTTGAACACGGGGATCTACGCCGACCATCCCGATGTGCAGGTGATCGCCGAGGAGTCCACTGCGTTCCCCGGCGTGTCGCGCCCGGTGCACGCCGGCGGTGTCGGCTTCGGCCTCAAGTGGGACATGGGATGGATGCACGACACGCTGCTGTACTTCAGTCGCGATGCCATCCATCGCCGCCACCATCACGACGAGCTGACCTTTCGCAGCGTCTACGCCTTCAGCGAGAACTTCATGTTGCCGCTCTCCCACGACGAAGTGGTCCACGGCAAGAGCTCGCTCCTGTCCAAAATGCCCGGTGACGATTGGCAGCGCTTCGCCAATCTCCGCCTGCTCTACGGCTATCAGTTCGGCCAACCCGGCAAGAAGCTGCTCTTCATGGGGGGCGAATTGGCCCAGCGGCGAGAGTGGGATCACGACGGCAGCCTGGACTGGCACCTCCTCGAGAGTGCGCCGCACCAGGGCATCCTGCGCTGGGTGGCCGACCTCAACCGCCTCTACCGCGCCCAACCGGCACTCCATGAGCGCGATACCGATCCCTCCGGCTTTGCCTGGACGCAGCCCAATGAGGCCGAGACCAGCTTGCTGAGCTTCCTACGGACCTCTGCCACCGGGTCCCCACTGCTGGTGATCTGCAACTTCACTCCGGTGCCCCGCTCCAACGTCCTGGCCGGTGTCCCGGACGGCGGCTACTGGGCCGAGCTGCTCAATAGCGACGCCGAGACCTACGGCGGAAGCGGCTGGGGCAATCTCGGCGGGGTCGAAGCCCAACCCGTCCCGCTGCAGGGGATGCCCTGGACGCTCACCGTGACCGTGCCACCTCTGGGATGCGTATTCTTCGGACCGGGATGACGTCGGCGTTCTCAATTGGGGCGGAGCCCGTCGACCAAGGAATGACACGTTTTCGGGTGTGGGCGCCCGAGCGGAGCCGGGTCGCGGTGTCCTTTCCGAATGACGGGCGCGTCGAAGAACTCGCCCCGCTCGGCGGGGGCTATCACGGCGCGGTGGTGGAGGGGTGCGGTGTCGGAGATCTCTATCACTACCTGCTCGACGACGAGGGTCCCTTCGCCGATCCGGCCTCGCGGGCCCAACCCGATGGCGTCCATGGCCCCTCACAGGTGGTCGATCTGCGCCAGCACCACTGGACCGACGCGGCGCACCGAAGCCGGCCGCTGTGGCAGCACGTGATTTCCGAGGTGCACGTCGGGACGGTGACGCCGGAGGGAACGTTCGACGGCGCCATATCCATCCTCGACGACCTGGTGGAAGTGGGGATCAGTGCGGTCGAGATCATGCCGGTGGCCCAATTCCCCGGGGCACGGAACTGGGGCTATGACGGGGTCTTTCCCTTTGCCGTGCAGAACTCCTACGGCGGCGCGGCCGGACTGCAGCGATTCGTCGACGCCTGCCATCTTCGCGGGCTCGACGTCATCCTCGATGTCGTCTACAACCATGTCGGCCCCGAGGGCAACATCCTCGATGTGTTCGGTCCGTATTTCACCGACCGCTATCGCACGCCCTGGGGTCCTGCGGTCAATTTCGACGGAGCAGGGTCCGACGGGGTGCGGGCCTTCTTTTTGGAGAACGCTCGGCAATGGTTCACCGAGTTTCACATTGACGGTCTCCGGCTCGATGCGGTGCACGAGATCATCGACCGCAGCGCCGTTCCGTTCTTGCGCGAGCTGTCCGATGCGGTCAGTGACCTCGATCATGGGTTCTTGGTGGCCGAGAGCGCGGACAACAACCCGGGGCTTATCACGGCCCGCAGTGCGGGCGGGCTCGGGATGGACGCGCAATGGAACGACGACTTCCATCATGCGCTGCATGCGGCCATCACCGGCGAGCGCACCGGCTACTACGTCGACTACGGCCCGGTGGACGACATCGCCCGCGCCATGGACGAGGGTTTTGTCTACCAAGGAGAGCACTCGGCCTTCCGGAACATGAACCATGGCGGCCCGTCGGTGGGCCTCGCCCCCGAACGCTTCGTCGTCTTCGCCCAGAACCACGACCACATCGGCAACCGACCACGGGGTGACAGGCTGGTGACCTTGGTGACGTTGGCGCAGGCTCAGCTGGCGGCGGCGCTGGTCCTCCTGGCCCCCGGCGTGCCCCTGCTCTTCATGGGGGAGGAGTACGGCGACCCGGCACCATTCCCCTACTTCATCGATCACGGCGACCCGGCCCTGGTCGAAGCGGTGCGCAAGGGGAGGGCCGAGGAGTTCGCCGGCTTCGCCAGCATGGGTGGTGTGCTCGACGCCGACGCGCCGGCCACGTTCGACGCGGCCCGCCTCAATCGTTCGTTGCGCCACCAGGGTGCACACCAGTTCCAGTGGGCGCTGCACCACGATCTCATCGATCTGCGCCGCACGCACCCCGCCTTCGATCGCTCCTGGCGTCGCACGGCCCGGGCCTTCGCCTCGGCCGACGTCGTCACCTTGGTCCACGCCCAGGCCCACGACGCCCTCTTCGCCCTGTTCAACGTCTCGGCCGACGCCGTCGACGCCGTGGTGCCC
The DNA here is from genome assembly GCA_963737745.1 of uncultured Acidimicrobiaceae bacterium. Lineage (GTDB taxonomy): Bacteria > Actinomycetota > Acidimicrobiia > Acidimicrobiales > RAAP-2 > Bog-473. The sequence continues at coordinate 222,446 of CAVTTR010000002.1, forward strand.
GCGCCCCCTCTCGGTGCGCTCCCTCCGGGGGAGGGCGACGCCGCGGAGGGTGGCCCCAATGAGGCCGCATCGTCGTGGTCGAAGGTGCTCTCGGCCGGGGCCCGCGAGTTCGGGGGACCCGGGGACACGTTGCCCACCCTGCTCTCAGGCGGCGACATCGCACCCCTCGGCCCCTGGGGATTCTGCGTGTATCAGCTCTCCGACCACCAGCTCTCCGAGAGCCCAGGTGCGGCGTGAGGGTCTGGCCCGGAGGTCCCCATCCGCTCGGTGCCACCTGGGACGGCCAGGGGGTGAACTTCGCCCTCTTTTCCGAGAGCGCGCGGGCGGTGCAACTCTGCCTTTTCGACAGCGCCACGGCGTCCGAGCCGACGGCGACCATCACCATGGGGGAGCAGACCGACAACGTCTGGCACGTGTACCTGCCCGACGTGCGGCCCGGCGCGCTGTACGGCTACCGGGTCGATGGGCCCTACGAGCCGGAGCGGGGCCATCGATTCAATGCCAGCAAGCTGCTGATCGATCCCTATGCCAAGGCGGTGAGCGGGCCGATCCGCTGGAGCGACGAGCTGTTCGGCTACACCATCGGCGATCCCAAAGAAGATCTCTCGTTCGACAAGCGCGACTCCGCCGGCGCCATGCCCAAATGCCTGGTGGTGGATCCGGCCTTCACCTGGGATGACGACCGATCACCCGACACGCCCTGGAACCAGACCGTGATCTATGAGACCCATGTGCGCGGCATGACGGCCCGCCACCCCGGCGTGCCCGAGCACCTGCGCGGCACGTATCTGGGGTTGGCTTCGGACCCCATCATCGATCATCTGTTGGAGCTCGGCGTGACGGCGGTCGAGCTCATGCCGGTACATCACTTCGTCAACGATCGGCATCTGGTCGATCAGGGGCTGAGCAATTACTGGGGCTACAACTCGATCGGTTTCATGGCGCCCCATGTCGGCTACGCCACCGGGGGGCTCGGGCAGCAGGTGAGCGAGTTCAAGTCCATGGTGCGCACTTTGCACCGGGCCGGGCTCGAGGTGATCCTCGATGTCGTCTACAACCACACCGGAGAGGGAAACCAGCTCGGCCCCACGCTCTCTCTTCGGGGTATCGACAACTCGGTGTACTACCGCCTCATGCCGGGTCAGCCGCAGTATCACCTCGACTACACCGGCACCGGGAACAGCCTCAACATCCTCCATCCCGCGGGCCATGGGCCTGGTCACCGACAGCCTGCGCTATTGGGTGACCGACATGCATGTGGACGGGTTCCGTTTCGACCTGGCTCCCGTGTTGGTGCGGGGGTACGAGGCCGGTCAGCCGAGTGCCTTTTTCGAGATCATCCAACAGGACCCCGTGCTTTCCAAGGTCAAGCTCATCGCCGAGCCTTGGGATGCCAGCCCCGATGGGTACCAGCTGGGACAATTTCCAACGGGGTGGTCGGAGTGGAACGGTGCCTTCCGGGACTGTGTCCGGCGTTTTTGGCGCGGTGACCCCGGGCAGGTGCCCGAGCTGGCATCTCGCCTGACCGGTTCGAGCGATATCTACGCCCCGAGCGGTCGCCGCACCTACGCCACCATCAATTTCGTGACCTGTCACGACGGCTTCACGTTGACCGACCTCGTCAGCTACGACGAGAAGCACAACGAAGCCAATGGCGAGGGGAACCGGGACGGGGCCCAGGACAACGCCAGCCGAAACTGGGGGGCGGAAGGGCCGACGGACTCGGCCCGCATTCAGCGCTCCCGGGACCGCATGAAGAGGAATCTGCTCACGACGCTGCTGTTGGCCGAAGGAGTCCCGATGTTGTTGGGGGGCGACGAGATCGGGCGCTCGCAACAAGGGAACAACAACGCGTACTGCCAGGACAACGAGGTGAGCTGGTTCGATTGGGACGTGGGCGAATCAGGTTGGGACATGCGCGACTTCGTACGCGACCTGATCGCCGTCATGAAGGGCAATCCGATCCTGCGCCGCCGGGGCTTCTTCACCGGCACCGTGGTGCCCGGAACGAAGACCAAGGACGTGACCTGGATCCGGGCCAACGGCCAGGAGATGACCGAGGAGGAGTGGGCCGATCCGAACAACCAGAGCATTGGCATGCTGCTCTTCGGACAGGCCGCCGACGAGGTCGACACCCGAGGGCGCTCCGCCCCCGCCGACACCCTGCTCCTCCTGCTCAACGCCGGCCCGCGGTCGCACTCCTACACGTTGCCCAACTTGGAGAATCCCGGAGTGTGGGAAGAGCTGATCAACACGGCCCGGCCCGGACCCTCGGTGCGTCAGATGCGCAACGAAGCCGTAAACCTCACGGCGCACTCGAGCATTTTGCTGCGCCACACGGAACGAATCGAGGGCTGACCCACGAAATTGTCCGTGGTTTGCGCGGGTACGCTGGGAGCGTCATGACACCTGAAACCTCTGCCGCCGAGACCACCACCGACCCGCGGGCGCTCGATTCATCCACCCTGGTGGCGCGCCTGGGCGACGTCACCCAGTGGGAGCTCGAGGTGCTGGAGAACCAGCACCTCAGCCCGAGCATGCGCCGGATTCGCTGCACCGCGCCCGGCCTCGCCGACCTGTCCTACCTCCCCGGGCAAGATGTGATGCTGAACGTTCCCACCCCTTCCGGCTCCTTCTTTCGACGCCGCTACACCATTCGCTCCTTCGAGCCCGAGGTCCCGGCGATCGACATCGACATGGTCCTGCACGGCGATGGTCCGGCGGCGTCCTGGGCCACGGACGCAAAACCAGGCGACACCATTGAGGCCATCGGCCCCCGGGGCAAGATCACGGTCGATCCCGAGGCGGAGTGGCACCTCTTTGTCGGCGACGACTCGGCCATTCCCGCCAGCCTGGCCATGGCCGCCTCATTGCCCGATCCGGCCCAGGCGCTGGTGGTGCTCGAGGTCGACGGGGCCTGATGACGAACAAACGGCCCATGCGCCCGACGGCCAGGTCGTCCCCGTCCGCTGGTTGCACCGGGCCGGCGGCGACCCCGCCTCGGGGGACCAGTTGCTCGCCGCCCTGAACGATCTTCCCCTGCCCTCGGGACCCGGTCATGCGTATCTGGCCGGCGAGCTCGGGGTAGTGGCGCAGATGCGCAAAGCCCTGCTGGCCCGGGGCATGGAGCCCGAGCACATCTCCGCCAAGGCCTATTGGCGGGTCGGGAGGGCCAATGCGGCCCATGGTGAACCCGAGCGGCCGTAGCATCTTCTAGGCTGTCACATCCGATGGCCGCTGGTGGCGGTTGCCGGGCAACGCAATGGCGGGCCACACGGGTGGGACGGTGTTCAAGTTGCCTGGTGGACTGCTCTGCCAGTAGACCATGATGTCCAAATGACGCAGTAGTCCAAATGACGCAGTAGTCCAAATGACGCAGTAGTCCAAATAACGCACTGATGGGGGCAAAGAAAAAGATGGACCTCAAACCTGGTACTCGATGGGCCAGCCAAGTCTGTGACACCGAGGTGATCGTGGTGCGTGCGCCGACGCAGGGAGTGACCCTCGAGTGTGGCGGTCAACCGGTGGTCCCGGTCGGCACCGATGCCGCGTCCGGCCTCACGCTCGACCCGTCCTTTGCCGAGGGCTCGCCCATCGGCAAGCGCTACGCCGACGCGGATTCAGGCATCGAGCTGCTGGTCACCAAGGCCGGAGCGGGCAGCTTGGCCCTGGACGGGGTGGCAATCCCCCTCAAAGAAGCCAAGCCCCTGCCTTCGTCGGACTGAAACCTCTGCCATGCACCTGAGCTCACTGCTGGAGATCGTGGCGGGCGCGCTACCCGACCGGGTCGCAGTCGCTGCCCCTAACGAAGGTGACCTGACCTACGAGGCACTCTTTGCCCGAGCCCAGGCCGCAGCGCGCCATCTGCAGGACATCAGCGCCGAACGCCTGATCGCGGTGGACGTGAACTCCGAGGCCGTGCCCATCGGCCTCTTCTCCGCCGCCTTGGCCGGCATTCCCTACGTGCCGGTCAACTACCGGCTGGCCGACGCGCAGCTGAAAGCCATCATTGAGCGCGCCGCCCCGGGATTGGCCGTGGTCGAGTCGTCCGTGCCGGGCCGCCTGGGATCCGAGATCCCCGGGCTCACCTTGGTCAGCCGCACCGACTTCGTGGCCTTCGACGGTCCCGAGCCCGCCACGCCCGCCAGCACGGACACCGAAGACCCGGCCGTACTGCTCTTCACCAGCGGCACCACCGGAGAGCCCAAGGCTGCGGTGCTCCGCCACCGCCACCTGACCAGCTACGTGCTCGAGACGGTGGAATTCATGGGAGCCGAACCCGAGGACGCCGCGTTAGTCAGCGTCCCGCCGTATCACATCGCCGGCATCGCGGCCGTGCTGACCTCGGTCTGGTCCGGTCGCCGCCTGGTCTACCTGCCCCAGTTCAGCGCCGAGAGCTGGGTCGACGCCGCGGCCGAGGAAGCGGTGACGCACGCCATGGTGGTGCCGACCATGCTCGGACGCATCCTCGAGGTGCTGGCCGAGCGGGGCGAGAAGCTGCCGGCCCTGCGCCACCTCTCCTACGGCGGGGGGCGCATGCCGATGACCCTGGTCGAGCGGGCCCTGGAGCATCTGCCCCATGTCGGTTTGGTCAACGCCTACGGGCTGACCGAGACCAGCTCGACCATTGCCGTGCTCGGTCCCGATGACCACAAGGAGGCCGCAGCATCGAGCGACCCCGACGTGCGGGCCCGCCTGGGCTCGGTCGGCCGCCCCCTCCCGAACCTCGAGGTCGAGATCCGGGACTACGACGGCGCACCGGTTGCGGCCGGGACCCACGGGGAAATCTGGGTGCGCGGCGACCAGGTCTCGGGCGAGTACCTCGGCAAGGGAGCTTCCCTCTCGCCCGAAGGTTGGCTGGCCACCAACGACGGGGGCTGGCTGGACGCCGATGGCTTCCTCTTCGTCGAGGGCCGGCTGGACGATGTGATCGTCCGAGGCGGGGAGAACCTTTCGCCGGGGGAGATCGAAGACGTTCTGTTGACCCATGTCTCGGTGGCCGATTGTGCCGTCATCGGTGTGCCCGATGAGGAGTGGGGCGAAGCCGTGGCGGCGGTGATCGTGCTCCACGAGGGTCACGACGCCGACCCCGACGCGCTGCGGGCATGGGTGGCCGAGCGACTGCGCTCCACCCGGGCGCCTGGGCGCATCGAGTTCCGCACCGAGCTGCCCTACAACGAGACCGGCAAGCTGCTCCGCCGGGTACTCAAGGCCGAAATGAGCCCGGAGCCCACCGCCTCATAACGCGCCGCGTGCTGGGCGTACCCGAAGTGACGGTCACCGAGGTCCATCGCCTCGCTCGGTAAAGCGAGGACCCTTGGTTCGACGTACACGTCGAACTCGTGGTTCCGGCAGGTTCGGCTGTCCGTCTCGATTCGACGGGATTGTTGTTTTCGGCATGTTGCCGCGTGTGCACGAGTATCTATCTCGTCGCCGCCGGCGCAGCACACGGACTCGACTCTGACGGCGTGAACGGTGTTCAAAATGGGATCTTGAGAAACGCGAGGTGCCGGTGGAGTGTCGATTGGCGACGCAACCGTTTCGCAACCTCACTCGGGGATTTGTGCCCTAGTGCGAAGCCATTCGAATTGTCAATCTCTTCGTAAGGACTCCGCAAGGAGAGGGAGAGGGGCAATTGAGACCAGTAAAGGAACAGACCGCTCGAACGCCGTGGCGCTCCGTCGCCCACGATCGTTCGATGTACACCGAAGACGGCTTTACCCTTATCGAGCTCATCATCGTCGTAGCTGTGGTTCCCGCCATCATTGGAGCGATCAGCCTGGCGCTCATTTCGGTGCTCTCGCTTCAAGGTGGCGTGTCGAACGGCATCTCCGCCTCGGCCGATGCTCAGGTGGTCTCGGCCAACTTTCAGAAGGATGTCGAAAGTGCGGAGATGATCACCACTGCGCCTTCGAGCACACCGCAGTGTGGAACTGGGACACAGTTGCTCGGGCTGGAATGGAACCAACAAGGCACAGTTTACGAGGACATCGTCTCCTATGTGAAGGTCGACAATGGTTCGAGTTCATCGTTGGTGCGTCACTACTGCACCAATGGTTCCACGACCCCGACGAGCACCTCCACTGTTTCGTCGGACATCCCGCAGAGCCAGTCCCAATCCGCACCGGTCACCATCGTTCCGGCCAGCTTCGACGCCAGCGCCGCGGCGGGGTGGACGTCGACGGTTGGTGTCACCGGCGTTACCTTTGCGACGACGGAGCCGACGAGTGGGTACTCGTACAAGTTGACCGCAGTCCCCGAGGCCACCACGACTGGCGCCTCGCAAGTCGCTGCTCTTTCCACAACCTGTGGCTTCGCCACACCGGGAACGGGCACCTACGCGTCAACCTTGTGTTTCGTGGACCTCTCTCCCTATGACGACACCCCGGCTCCTTGTCCGGGATCTCCGGGCTTCCAAGCAATAACGGCAGGAATCGTCGGCACCCCGTTCACGCTCAGCTTCTGCGTAAAGGTGAGCAGCGCGACAAGTGCTGGTTCGCCGATCACCGGGCCTCGCGCCACACCCGTCCCATTCGGGACCATCAAGGGGAACACCACAGGAGGGGGATTCAACGGTGTCAGTGCCGTTTCTCTCCCTAGCTATGCCAACCCTCCTACAAGCGAGGCTTTCTTGGGCAACAACGGCTTCTATACCGGCGTACCCGGGAATCCTGCGCTCTACTCCGAGGTCGAAGGTTCCACGACCACCATTCAAGTCATCGATATCCAGGTGTTGGATGCGGTTGGCAACCCGGCAACGGGCTGGGGACTCGTCACCGGGGACGCGGAGTCAACAGACGCCGGCGAGTCGATGACGTGGACCTCCGACAAGCCCTTGTCCCTCGTTCCAAACAGCCCGATATCGGCGATCGGTAATGCATGCGCCGCACCGGTATCTCCCGATGGCCTCACGGGGGTGGGCACAACCACGGTGGAGTGTGCGGCCACGGTGGACTCGGACAAAACCGGCACGGTCATGCTCCAGGCGCCCGCACCGACAACGTTGACGGTAACGATGGTTGGAACGGGACTTGAGGCCGTATTCCTTGGACTGCTCTTGCCGGGTGCATCATGAAAGGAACCTCGCGAAACTCGGTCGAAGGTCCAGTCCCTGTGGGCCCTCTCGCCGATCGGCGCCGATCGGAAGCCGGCGATACTCTCATCGAAGTTCTGCTCGCCGTCGTCATGTTGGGATTGACCTCTGTCGCATTGCTGACTGCATTTGGCACAATCATCTCGAGCTCGGCCGAGTATCGCGGCCTCGCCACCATGGACACTGTGCTCAGGTCGGCTTCCCAACAGGCGGTCTCCCAGGTTGGCCGGCAGTCCGAGCGCGCTATTCGCTTCGTGTGAGAGCGCGGGTCCGAGCGGCCCCGGCCAGGTGAACTTCTCTCTTCCTGCCGGCTACACGGCAGTGGTCAGTTCGGTCCAGTACTGGAACGCCTCGGCCACCCCTCCCGCCTTCGATCCACCCGCCACCTGGCTCGGCACGTCTTTCAGCCCCTGCATTCCCAATGCGCCCCAGTTGCTCACGATCACGGTGACCGCTGGTTCCAGCGGCAAGAGTTCATCCATCCACTCCGTGGTTGATGAGCAGCAGAGTCGCCCCGTCACTGGAGCAGACGCGGCCACTCGACTGGTCTTCCTCACCGAGCCGGGAGACGGGACCGCTGGGACGAACCTCAGTCCTCAGCCGGCGGTCGCAGTCGAGGATGCAAACGGCAACATCGTCTACAGCGACTTGTCTGACGTCAAACTGACGATCAGTGGTGGGCCTGGTGGGACCACGTTGTCCAATACATGTACGGGTAGCGAATTCTACGGCGTGGTCACCTTCTCCAACTGCTCAGTCACGACGGCGGGAACGGGCTACTCCCTGACGGCGACCGACGGAGCGTTGCAATCAGCTATCAGCAATACGTTCGACGTGACTACAGGGACTGGCACCTAGATGGGACCACGAGACATGACCATACGGACAAATGCCCACAGCCCGGCGAGCGGGTCGCTGCACCGGCACGTTGACGCCCTGGGGAATTGGATGAAGGAAAAAACCCACAAGAACTGCGATCGGGATGAAGCCGGTGCTGTCCTCATTCTTGCGCTGGCCTTTCTCCTCACCGCAGGTACGATCATCGGGGGACTCGCGGGTTGGATCACCAACGACCTCAACAACAGCACACAATTCAAATCAGCTCGCGCGCTGGAGTACTCGGCCAGTAACGCAACTGAATTGGCGATTCAGAGCATCCGTTATGACCCATTGCTCGCAACAACGCAGAACGCCAACCCACCAGCCCCGTGCTGGGGAACTGGCCCCGGTTCTGACGTTTCGATTCCCGAGGCAGGCACAACTTCTGATGACATGTCGGTCTGGTGCAGCACCAAGTGGACCCCGTCCAGCGCGTCAACGAGAGTCGTCACGATCTCGACGTGCTCGAGTAGCGAGAGTGCGGCGACGTGTTCCGCCAACCCCTACCTCCAGGCCACTGTTGTCTTTGACGACTACCCCCCCGGAATCAGCGCACCCAATCCGAACGCGTGCGTCGTGTATTGCGGAACAGGAATGACGGTCAGCAGTTGGCGCTGGTCGCCGGCGACTGGCGGTTGACGCTGCTGGTGGCAGCCAGGCCACCGGCAGTCTCATCAAACCGCCTGGTTACCCGGCCGTTCGTCGGTCAGCTCATCGACCAGTCCCCAGCGCAACGCCGTGGTGGCGTCGATCGACTTTCCGCCCAGGGCGAGCAGCGCCATGCGGTGTCGCCCCACCCGTCGGGTGATGCTGGCCGTGCCTCCAGCCCCGGGAATGAGACCCAGGCCGACTTCGGGAAGTGCGGCCGTAAAGCTGCGGTGCGCCACCACGCGGGAGGCGAAGGCCGGCAACTCGACTCCCGAACCGGCACACGGACCATGGACGTGGACCACCAGGCGGGAGCCGAGCCCAGCGATCGACCGCCCGATGCTGGTGGCCAGCCGGACGACATGAGCCGCCGCCGGATCGGTGAAGGTGCCGAATTCATCGAGGTCGCCCCCGCTGCAGAAGCTCGGTCCTTCGCCGCGGAGCGAGACCTCGGTCAATGAGGGATCCGCTTCGGCCAGAGCCAGGCCCTCGAGGAGCCCGTCACGGAGGGACCGGCTGAGCGCGTTGCGCACGTGAGGCCGGTTGAGCACGAGTTCGAGCCGGTCGCCCTGCCGCGACACCTTGACCGCGGGCCCAACTTCTGGTCGGGCCTCTTTGACCGGTCGCTTGGTCCGCCACTTCTTGAACTCTGCTCCGGCTTGCAGCACCGAGTAGGCGGCGGACTCGGCCACCAGGGCTCGGCCGAGAGAGGGGGATCCTTCGCGCAGGCAGAGGACCAGCGTGGTGGCGGCGATGGGGTTGCGCTCCACTGCGGCGGCGATGTCGTCGACCGAGGCCACACCCTCTTCGGGCGCCACATCCGCCCAGGCCGGGGCGGCGCCGGCGGCGCGATCCACCGCGACCACCACACAGGGCAGGGAGGAGAGGCCTTCGAGCACCGGTGGCGTTTCAGTCCCCAGTCAGGTGAGCCGCCGGCTGTTCCGGCCTCTCGCTTGACCAGGACAAGTAAGCCGTCAGGGTCCGACAGCAGCTCCGCCCCGAACGGCGAGCGCACCAGGGCCGCCAGTTCGCCGTCGGATGTGTGGAGTACGCGGATGGCATGACGCTACAGGACGGCACTGCGCCTCCCATTGCCAACGGCGAGAGGTGTCGGGGGCCAGGCCAGGGGGGACAGGCCATGAGTGGGAGGATCGTGCGGTGCAGAGACGAGCCCAGGCCTGGGCCGAGAGCGGTGCCTGTGTCCTGACCGGACGACCCGACGGTCCGCCCCTGGGGGCCCCGGCGGCGCTGATTGACCTGGTCGAGCGGGCGGCGGCGGTGGTCCGAAAGCACGGCGTCGAGGCCCTCGACGGGCTGGCTCTCCTGGGCGAGCGGGCCGCCCTGAGCGGTCTCTCTCGCCAGGGCGCCATCAGCTGCGGTGGGGTGACCCGCCTGGTACCCACTCCGACCGGCTGGCTGGCGGTGTCCCTGCCCCGGCCCGAGGACGTCGAGGCCCTTCCCGCGTGGCTCGGCCACGAGGTTCCTTCGGACGATCCGTGGCCAACCATTTATGGGGTGGCGGCAAAGGTGAGCGCGACCTCACTCGACGAACAGGCCGCCCTGCTCGGTCTGCCCATCGCCGCCGTGAGCTCCGTGGGCCCCAACGGGCTGGACTTTTTCGGTCTGCCGGTGGGTGCCGAGCAGGTGGAGGGAAACCACGGCGGCTCCGTTTCGCCGGAGGAAGCGACGGTGCTCGATCTCTCCGCCTTGTGGGCCGGTCCGCTCTGCGGCCAGCTGCTGGCCGAGGCGGGGGCCAGGGTGATCAAGGTCGAGTCGACGTCACGGCCCGACGGCGCCCGGCTCGGGCCCGCCCCATTTTTCGATCTCCTCAATGGGGCCAAGCGGTCCGTGGCCTTGGACCTGGCCACCGCGGCGGGGCAGCGAGACCTGGTGCGGCTGATCGCCCGAGCCGACATCGTTATTGAGAGCAGCCGGCCGCGAGCCCTAGAACAGATGGGCATCGACAGCCGGAGCATGCTGCGCCAGGGTGGCAGGCCACAGGTCTGGGTTTCCATCACGAGCCACGGCCGCGGTCCGGCCACCGGACAGCGGGTGGGATTTGGCGATGTGGCCGCGGCGGCGGGTGGTCTCGTGGCGGCCGATCACGACGGACCCCTCTTTCTGGCCGATGCCGTGGCCGACCCCCTCACCGGCCTGGTCGCGGCGGCCGCCGTGCTGAAGGTGCTCGAGGGCGGTGGGCGATGGCTGATTGACGCCGCCATGGCACCGATGGCGGCCTCGGTGGCCGGACCCTTGCTGGACGTGACCGGCCTGTCCACTCAGGCCCCCCGCGCCCGCCCGGTGAGGGGCCCGGCACCCGCCTTGGGGGCGGACACGCAAGCGGTGTTGGCGGAACTGGCCTTATGAGCTCGCTCGTGCTGCGCCGGGCCGAAGTCGACGGGCAAAGGGTGGACCTACATATTGAGGGGGACCGGATCATGGCGCTCGGCCCACCGGGCGCGGTCCCCACGCAGCCCAACGCCGAAGTGATCGATTGCGCCGGAGGTGCGCTCCTCCCCGGCTTGCACGATCACCACGTCCACCTGCTGGCCATGGCGGCCGCGGCGGGATCGCTCGACGTTTCTCGCCAGCTCGACGCCCGGGTGCGCGAGGCGCATGCCCACACGCCGGCCGGCCAAGCCATCCGGGCCGTGCACTACGACGAGGTGGCGGAGGGACCCTTGGACCGCGGCCGCCTCGATGATCTGGCACCTGGCCGCGCCGTCCGGGTCCAGCACCGCTCGGGCGCGCTGTGGGTCCTCAGCAGCGCCGCCTTGGAGCACGTAGGCCTGGGTCCACAGGGTCGGGAGACGGAGCCTCCGGGCGTCGAACGCGATGCCACCGGCCGTCCGACCGGGCGTCTGTTCCGTCTCGACTCTTGGATACAAGAGCGACTGCCGATGACCGAGCCGAACGATCACCTGGCCGCCATCGGGCGCCGCTTTGCCTCCTTCGGGGTCACCGGGGTGACCGACTGCACGCCGACGGCCACGGTTGCGTACCTGGACCTGCTGGCCCAGGCCGTGCGCACGGGAGTCCTGCCCATGACCGTCGCTACCACGGGCGGGCCCGAGCTGGCCGAGGTGCACCCTCCGGCACCCCTGCGCCAGGGACCGGTGAAGGTGGTAATTCCCGACCATCAGCTTCCGCCCTTCGACGACCTGGCGCTGTCGTTCCAGAAGCGCCCATCGGGCTGGCCGCCCGGTGGCCGTGCACTGTGTGACGCGGGCGGCGCTATTCCTGGCGCTGGCGGTGTGGGAGGAGGTCGGGAGCGCGCCGGGAGACCGTGTTGAGCACGCCTCGGTGACGCCATCCGAGGTCATAGGGACGATGGCGCAGCTCTCCCTCACCGTGGTGACCCAGCCTGCGTTCATTGCGGCCCGGGGGGACCTGTACCTGAGCGAGGTCGAAGCGGACGATCGTGCCGACCTCTACCGCTGTGCCTCCCTGCAAGCGGCGGGAATTCCGGTCGGCGGAAGCACCGATGCTCCATTCGGGCCAGACGACCCTGGCTCGCCCTCCGTGCCGCCACCGAACGACGTGCTCCGAGTGGCGCCGCCGTGGGAGCAGACCAGGCGTTGGCGCCCGAGGACGCGTTGGCGCTCTTCCTCGGCCCGCTGGAGCAGCCGGGTGGTCCCGTCCGTCGGGTCAGGCCGGGGGCATCGGCCGATCTGTGCCTGCTCGACGTGCCACTCGAGGTGGCGCTGCGTGAGCCTTCGAGCCGCCATGTGGCCATGACCATCGCCGGGGGTATCGGTACGTTCACGGCGTGATCCCACAGAGGGAGCGGTCTCCCGACATGCTCTACTGTGACACCGAATAAGGTCCACACGAGCTGGTGGGCTCCGAAGAGCCCGGCGAACGGCCAAGAACGAAGTCGATATCGAAAGGTGACGCGCAGATGGGAAGCGAAGGACTGCACGAGGCGTCAGAACTCCTCGACGAGGCGACGGTGGATCACCACCGGGCCATGACGTCGTTGGTCGAGGAACTCGAGGCGATCGATTGGTACGACCAGCGCGTCAAGGCAACCTCGGACGCGAGCTTGGCGGCCGTCTTGGCCCACAACCGAGACGATGAGAAGGAGCACGCGGCCATGACGCTCGAATGGTTACGCCGGCGTGATCCCGCGCTCGATGTGCAGCTACGCAAGTTCTTGTTCACCGCCGAACCCATCACCGAGGTCGGGACGACCGATGACGGGAGTGGCGCGGGCGGCGATGAGACAGCGACTCCGGGCGGGCTGGGGTCATTGGGAATCGGAAGCCTCAAGGGAGTGGAGCAATGAATCACCTGCATCGGGATCTGGCGCCTATTTCGGATACGGGCTGGAGCGCCATTGACGAAGAAGCCAAGAGCCGACTCACGACCTACCTGGCGGCGCGCAAGCTGGTCGACTTCGGCGGGCCGCACGGTTGGCAGCACTCGGCCACCAACCTGGGCCGTATCGCCACGATCTCGGGACCTTCCGAGGGTGTCTCGGCCGCCCAGCGGCGGGTCCTGCCCGTGGTCGAGTTGCGGGCCGAATTCAGCGTGTCTCGTATCGAGCTCGACGACGCCGATCGGGGTGCGACCGATATCGATCTGGCCGAGTTGGACGAGGCCGTGGCACAGATCGCCACCGGCGAGAACGTGGCCGTCTTCCACGGGTATCAGGCGGCTGGGATCGAAGGCATCACCGAGGCCACATCGCATGCGCCGGTGGTGCATGAAGAGGACATGGCGCAGTACCCCAATGCCGTGGCGCGGGCGGTGGACGCCCTCCGCCTGTCTGGCATCAATGGTCCCTACGGGTTGGCCATCTGCCCCACGAGCTACACCCGGATCGTCGAGACCACCGAGCACGGTGGCCATCTGCTCCTCGATCACCTGCACCAGATTCTCGGCGGCCCGCTGGTGTGGGCGCCCGGTGTCAATGGCGGCGTGGTGGTGAGCTTGCGCGGCGGAGATTTCACCTTCGACTCGGGACAGGACCTCTCCATCGGCTACCTCAGCCACGATGCCGACGTCGTCCGGCTCTACATCGAGGAAAGTTTCAGTTTCCGTGTCATCGAGGCCGACGCGGCGGTGGCGCTCGTGGCGAAGGGCTAAGTACGACTTACTGCAGCGTTTACTTGCTGCAGCGATCCCCGAGCCAGGGACGCTCGCCGTCGAGGGCGAAGAGGGCCACGGCCAAGGTGTCCTGGTCGGCCTTGCTCGCTTCGTTGGGTGGCACGCCGATCAAATCGGGACGGTTCGCTGCTTTCGCGGCGAAGTTCCACGTCGATTGACTGAATTGAAAGGCCCCGCGATAGAGGCCATTGGGGGAGACCGCCTGGTAGTTCCCGCCGGACTCGGCCTGCGCCACGCAGGCGAGGAAGGGGTTCAGTGCCGGGTCGGTCGTGTTGGTGGACGGAGCGGATGCGCCAGACGCGGTCGAAGTGCCGGCGCGTTGTACGGCCGTGCGTTGTGCCGTCGCCACCGCGGTCACCGCAGCGCGCGATAAGGCCGCACTTTGTTCGGCCACGGCCACCGCCAGCTGCCCCGTGACCTTGGCCTGCGCCCCTTGGAGCGCCTTCACCGAGGCGTTGGCCCCCGAGAGGTACGAGGCCTCCTGCACTTCTTCGACGCGATCGCTGGCGAGTTGACGGGTCAACGTCAGCTGCTGGCTCTGCTGGGTGCGTTGGGCTGTATCTAATGAATCCACCGCCTTGTTGAGATCGCCGAGGCTGATGGTGGCGTATTCATCCGCCGATTGCACCGTGCTGACGTTCTCCGAGAACAACGCGGCACCCGAGCCCGACGAGACAGAACCGTTCAAGACGTAGCTCTCTACGGCCAGGTGACGTACGAGGTGGAGACGTTTGGCGATCTGTACCTTGTCTGTCTTCAGCTGTCGCCGCAGCGTTGCGATGGCGCGTTGGTCGTTGGCCAAACGTGCCGATGCGACGTCGTACTGTTGTTGGTACGCGCCCGCTTGGAGTTGCTCCTGTACGAGTTCCTCGGAGATCTCCTTGGCCTGCGCCTGTAGCGTTCCCACCTGCGTGGCTCCGGCCGGGCTCGTGAGGGCAATGCTCCCGAGTGCAGAGAGTGCGAGGACGAGGACCGGAGTCAAGGCGCCGCGACCGGGCGTGCGCGCGCCAGAACCGACTGGTGTTTCCGACCTGGCACCGTGCACGACCTGGAGAATTTAGCCGCTTTCTTTCATCTCGCCGCCAAAAGGGGCTGTTCAGGCACGGTTCGGGCCGGCCGCGCCACGGTGATTCCCTCAGGCCCAGTCCCGACGCGTCGGCGGCATCAGGCTCTGGCCTTGCGGGGTGGGCCGTACGCCGAGGACCTGGTGGAGGGAGATCCCGCCCTCGTCGAAGCTGTTGGCCGAGACTGCCATGTAGAGATGCCAGACCCGCGCCCGCTCGGCCCCGACTTCGGCCACGGCCGCTTCCCAGTTCTCCTCCAGATTGGCGACCCAGGCCCGCAGCGTGCGCGTGTAGTGCTCGCGCAATGACTCGACGTCGCGGACTTCGAATCCGGCGCGCTCCATGCCACGCACCACCTCGCTCACATCGATCAGCTCTCCGTCGGGAAAGACGAAGCGACCGATGAAGGAGTTACGCCGCATCCGTGAGCCGCCGACACTGGAAATGGCGTGATTCAGCAATCTGCCCGCGTCGTTGAGCAAGGCGTGGAGGGTGGTGAAGTACTCGGCCATCTTCTCCGCCCCGACATGCTCGAACATGCCGACCGAGGAGATGGCATCGAATCGTTCACCGCGCAGGTCGCGATAGTCCTGCACCCTGATCTCGATCTGATCTTCCAGTCCCGCCTCCTTGACGCGTAGAAGAGCCTCGTCCGCCTGCGCCGCGCTCAGCGTCACGCCCACCACCGAGGCGCCGTAGCGACTGGCGGCATGCAGGGCCATGGAACCCCACCCGCAGCCGACATCGAGGAGACGAGCGCCGGGTCGCTCGTGCAGCCCGAGCTTGCGACACACGAGATCGTGCTTCGCCGCCTGCGCTGTCCTCCAGGCTGGAGGCGTCGTCGACGAAACGGGCACACGAGTACGTCATGCTCGGCCCGAGCACGAAGCGGTAGAACCCGTTGCTGATGTCGTAGTGATGACGGATCACCTCCGCGTCGCGGCGCTTGGAGTGGCGTCTCCCGCGCGGCGCCGCCTCTACCGCGGGTGGGGGTGGAGGGGGGCCCACGACACCGAGGCGAGTGGCGGCCCTGATCGCCGCGACCGGCATGTGGGCTCCGGTCTTGAGGTCAGCCGGCGCCGCCCCGTGCAAGGCGCGCAACATGTTGATCACCTCACCTCGGGTCTCGATCTCGCCGGTGACGTAGGCCCGCCCCAAGCCCAATTCGCCGGGGGCCCAGAGCATGCGCTTGACCGCATTGGGCGAGCGGATAATCAGGGTGCCGATTCCGTCCGATGGCCCGAGAGAGCTGCCGTCCCAGAATTCGAAGCGGACGGGGAGACGGCGGCGAAAGAGTGCGTGGAACAGTGGCGCGAGAGCGGCGGCGGCGCTCATTGTCGGCACCGCTCTGGCCGGGCGATTCTCCTGGGCCTCTGGCCCAGTGGAGCGCCATTCCGAGGGCATGACGTCGGGATCCATAAGGCCCTCCTTCGCCTCACGCCCGTGGCGGTGGGCCGGGTTTGGACCCTCTCGCCGGTTCTCGATGTCCGGTACGGATAGCGCGCGATTTTATGGGCGCGATGCGCGCTCGTGACGGTGGCGGCGAAATCTCAGGAAGGTGAAAGGGGCGGGGGTGTGTTCCGGGCCAACTGCTCGGCGCGTGCCCGTTGGGAGAGCAGTTCGTGGAACTGATCGTCGTCGCCCTTCATTCCGCTTACCAGAGGGGAATGGGCGAGGGAGAACGCACCGAGGAACATGACGAGAAGGGAGATCGCTTCGAGTGGTCCCCACGCGCCGCCCGTGCGCAGGTCGTCGCCGAAGAGGCCGACGCCGATCAGGATGCTGGCCAAGGGATCGACCATGACGAGAGTGGACTGCGAGGCCACGATCGGCCCGGCGTGGAAGGCGTTCTGCGTCAGGAACACGGCCAGGATGCCGAAGAAGATCAAGGCGTAGGTCTGGCCGTGCCGGTAGAGCGAGACCCAGTCCTGGGCGGCATAGTTCGAGACCACCTTGGTGCAGGCGGCCGTGAAGGCATAGGCGATGGCACCCGCCGTGCCGAACATGGCGGCGCGCCACCACCTCGCCCCACGCATGGCCAGAACGACGGCCACCACGATGCCGGCGCTGCATGCCAACCCAGCAATCATCCAACTCCAAAAAGAAGCGGAGAGATTTCCGTCTTCGGGGTGGGCGCACAGAAGGAAACCGGCCAGGCCTCCGACGGCGGCGAGCGAGCCCAGCCATTCGCGTACACCGACGGTGAACCCCAACCAAATGGACAGCACCGCGACGAGGAATACCAACTCGAGGGTCAAGATGGGTTGCACCTCGGAGAGCCGACCGAAGTGCAGCGCCACCGCTTGGAGGATGAACGAGACGATCATCAAACCGAAGCCGAAGAGCCAGACGCCGCGGCGCACGGCGTAGGTGAGCAAGCTGAGTTTCAGCGTCTTCTCGGCGGGCGCGTCCTCTACCCCCATGCGTTGGAACACGCTGGTGAGCGCGTTGGCCAAGGCTGCGCCAAGCGCCAAGATGAAGACCATGCCGATCCGCTTTCGTCCAAGATACATGTATCATGCACGTATCTTGCAATAGTGTATCGGGAGACGGGGAGGTGAAGGCCGATGCAAGTCGCACCCACCCCGATCGCCACCGACACCATCGGTGTCATTGAGTTGGAACTGCTCAAGCTCGTCCGGCACCTCGAGACCTTCGGCCGTCGGAGTTCGCTCGATTTCGAGGTGGACCGCGCCGGGTACCTCGCGCTGCGCATGCTCGCAAGCCATGGGACCGGTCAGCACCAAGGCCCTCGCCACGGCCTTGGACTTGGACGCGTCGACGGTCACCCGCCAGATCAGCGCACTCGAGAGCGGGGGCTTCGTCCAACGACGCCCGGACCCTTTGGACGGGCGGTCCTCCACCATCATGCTGACCGCGGCCGGGCACCAGACGATGGCAGGTGTGGAGGGGGAGCGCCGGCACGGCATCGAAGCTCTGGTCGGCGATTGGGCCGAGCGCGAGAGGGCCGCCCTCGCTCGCGCGCTGAGCAGGCTCAACACCTCCCTTCTGGAAAACGGGAGAGCGACAAAGGACGCGGGTTAGACACTCGGTATGGCCACGCCATCGCAGGAGCAGGCGCTGGACGCGCCATTGCCAGCTCCTTCGTCACGAAGGCGGCAATGGGCCGTTCTGTTGCGCCGAGCGTGGCCCGTGCTCCGCTTCATTTTTGGCATTGGCATCGTGGCCGTGGCCGTGTGGGTGTTGTCCTCGCACCGCGGCGAACTCTCCGGGTTCTCGGAGGTCTTCCGCCACATCAGGTGGTGGTGGCTGCCGCCGGCCCTCTTCCTCGAACTCGCCTCCTTCGTGTGCTTTGCCGGGTTGCAGTACGAGTTCCTCAGTAGCGGGGGACTGGCCGCACCCGAAGGAGCGCTGGTGAAGGTGAGCTTCGCTTCGCAGGCCATCACCAACTCGTTGCCCGGCGGCAATGCCTTCTCCGCCGTGTACGGGTTCCGTTGGTACCGCCGCTTCGGAGCCGACGACACGCTTGCCGCCTGGTCGTTGGTCGGAACCTTGGTGGCATCGAGCGTGTCGTTGTCATTGGTCGCCATCGCCGGACTGGCGCTCGCCACCGGGGAAGGCGCATCCCTCGACCTCATCCCGGTCATCATCGGCGTCTTTGTGATCACCGTGGCCATCAGTGCTCTCTTCCTTTATGAACGGCCTCTCGCTTTCGTGGTGACCTGGGGCATCCGCGTCTCACGCAAGCTGGTGGGACGGCCGCGTGGTGATGTGGCGGCCAACATCGCCCGAATTGTGGCGCTGGTCACCTCGGTGCATCTCAGCACGCGCCGCATCATCCTCATCGTCGCGTGGGGCTGCGCCAACTGGCTGTTCGACTGCGGGTGCTTTGCCTTGATGTTTCTGGCCGTAGATTCGAGCATTCCCTGGAAGGGATTGTTACTGGCCTACGGCGCCGGTCAACTGGCGGCCAACTTGCCCATCACCCCCGGTGGACTGGGTGTGGTGGAAGGAAGCATCAGCATCGCGCTGGTGGCGTTCGGAGGCTCAAAGACCTCGACGGTGGATGCCGTGCTGATGTACCGCGTCATAAGTTTCTGGCTCGTCCTGGTCGTGGGCTGGCTCTTCTGCGGCCAGCTGGCCTACCAGGTGCGAAAAGGGCGCTGGCCTCGTCACGCGCTGCACGCCCCGATCGAAGCCGAGTTGCGGGGCGACGAAGAAGGCGGGGACCCAGCGCTGGTCCAATCGGCTCCGGCGGTAAAGCGATGAGGGCGTGGAGCAGGGCGGGCGCCCGAATCGTCGCCAGTCTCCTCGCGGCGACCGTGGTGGCCGGCTGCACCACGGCACGCAGCGACCTCGGCTCGTCCGTCAGCTCCTGCTACCACGCTCTTCCGACGGCGAACGAGGCGCTTCACGGCAAGGGGCATTTGCTCGAAGTGCAGCAGCTCACGATGGCGGCGCTGCAACGACAGGCGCCTTCCGTGTACCAGGATCTGGGGTCCGCCACCGCGAGCACCAAGCGGATCTGCGTCATCGCCTTCAGCGGCACCTTCGATTCCTCCTCCGTCTCGCTCCCCAAAGGTCACCCCGCGGGGCACCTGGCCGTCGTCGTCTCGACCACGCCGGACAACACGTTGTTGGGGACCGTCATTTTTCCTCGGCCACCGCTTCGATTTGGGCGCTCCCAGGAGGGCTGAGCTGGAATGAGCCGAGGCGAGTTCACCGGCACGACATCGGAGCGCGGTCGGTATGCTCCCCACCAGTGCACCCATGTGCGCTGATCGGTTAGACGGCGGCTCTGGTCTAAACCAAGGCCATCCGCTTTCGTCGGCTTCGCCCGGGAGGACGGGAGAGGGCGGTTATGGCTGATGCGGTTGGGGCGTCGACGCCCGTGCGGGCGCCAGGAAGGTTCTGCGCGCACGGGGGGAAGCGGTCGGACGCACCGACGTTCGTACTGAGCGGCGGCGGCAACCTCGGGGCGCTCCAGGTCGGGATGCTCTATGCCCTCGTCGAGAGCGGGCTGCGTCCGGGCATGATCGTCGGTACCTCGGTCGGGGCCATCAACGGCGCCTTTCTGGCCAGCCGTCCCGACCTACCCGGTATCACCGAAATCGGCCGCCTCTGGTCCTCGCTCCGTCGCCGGGACGTGCTCGGCTTGGACCTGGGCACGCTGGTCGGAGGTTTTCGGGGCAAGCCACGTCACCTCTTCGACTCCTCGCACATCCGCCACATTCTCGACACCTTCGTGGCCTTTCGTCGACTCGAAGACGCGCCCATCCCGCTCACCGTGGTCGCCACCGAGCTCGCCACCGGGGAGGCGGTCGCCCTGAATGAAGGGGATGTGACGACGGCTCTGCTGGCGAGCAGCGCTGTCCCACTTCTCCTGCCCGCCGTCGAGATCGACGGCAGACTCCTGGTCGATGGGGCAGTGGCAGCCGATGTCCCGCTCGACCAGGCCTTGGCCCTCGGGGCACGCGATATCTATGTCCTTCCGACCACGCCTACGCAGGTTGCCGCATTGGCCGACCAGAACCGGTCCCACGAGACGGACGAAGAGGCGACCGTGCGGGTGATCCCCCCGCCGCACATGCGCATCCCGCTGGCCCATTTGGGCCAGTCGGCGAACTTGGTGCGCCTCGGGTACGACCACGCGCACGCCTGGCTCGAAGGCAAGCCCCTGCCGAGTGCGCCTGACCCGCGCCACGGGCCCACATTCGCCTTCCGGCCGCGGATCCGCTCGGTTGCCATGGAGGCCGCTCAGTCGGCCTAACGGTTCGGCGGTCTCCGCAGACGCCGTACCCTGGACGCCTCGTGGCCCAACTCGTCGATCTCCAACAAGTGGCCGTGCGCCGGGTGGACAGGGTGCTCTTCGAGGGACTGTCGCTGACCGTGTCCGATGGCGATCGGATCGGTGTGGTGGGAGTCAACGGCACCGGGAAGTCGACCCTGTTGCGGATCGTGGCCGGCGTCGATGAGCCCGAGGAGGGCCAGGTCCGTCGCGGCCGGGGCTCGCGGGTGGGATTCCTCGAGCAGGTCCCGCACCTGCCCCCCGGTACGGTTCGTTCGGCCGTCGGGGAGGGGTGGGAGGCCGAAGCCGCGCTCGAGCGGTTGGGCATGGGGGCGTCGGCTGACGCCGACGTGGCGTCGCTCTCGGGCGGTCAGGCCAAAAGGGTTGCGCTGGCCCGGGTCCTGGCCCAGCCGGCTGAGCTCTTGGTGCTGGACGAGCCCACCAACCATCTCGACCTCGGTGCGGTGGCCTGGCTCGAGCAGCGCCTGCTCTCGTTTCGCGGTGGCCTGGTGCTGGTCACCCACGACCGTCATCTGCTCGACCGGCTGACCACCCGGATGCTCGAGCTCGACCGAGGCCGGGCCTACATCCACGACGGCGGGTACGGCTCGTATCTCGAAGCCAAGGCCGAACGGGAAGACCAGGCCGCGTCCGCCGAATCGACCAGGCGAAACCTGGCCCGGCACGAGCTGGCGTGGCTGCGCCGGGGGGCCAAGGCGCGGTCACGCAAACCGCAGGCTCGCATCGATGCCGCCCTACGGTTGATCGAAGGCGCTCCGGCACCGGCAACCCGGTCGACCGAACTGGAGAAGCCAGGTGACACGCCGCGCCTGGGGGACAAGGTGATCGAGTGTCGCGACGTCGCCTTCCGTTACGGCGACGGGCCGCTCGTGCTCTCCAAGGCAGACCTCGTGCTCGACCGCCGCGAACGGCTGGGGATCGTGGGGGCGAATGGATCAGGGAAGTCGACCCTGCTCGATCTGATGGCCGGTCGACTGTCGCCCACCACGGGCACCGTCGAGGTCGGACCGACCGTGGTCGTCGGGTACTACGACCAGCTCGGAGTGCAGCTTGACCTGACGGCCCGGGTACAGGACCTCGTGGTGGGGCCGGCACGCGCCACGCCGTCCCTGGCCGACATCGAACTGATGAAGCGATTCCTCTTTATAGGGGAGCTGCCGTACAGCAAGGTGGGGACGTTGTCGGGCGGGGAGCGTCGACGGCTCCAACTGCTTCTCGTGCTGGCGCGCCGGCCCAACGTGTTGTTTCTCGACGAGCCCACCAATGACCTCGACCTCGACACCCTGCGCATTCTCGAAGACTTCCTCGAAGAATGGCCGGGAGCGCTGGTCGTGGTCAGCCACGATCGCACGTTCTTGGACCGCACCATCGACCGCCTGGTTGCCGTCGAGCCCGATGGCACGGTGGCCGAAGTCCCAGGGGGCGTGCCCGGGTGGATCGCCCGCGCCGAGAGCGGCGACGTCCGCAGGGCGGGGTCCCTTCCAGCGCCCGTCACCCGCACCCAAGGTCATCCGAACGAACGGCGGCCCCTCCCGTGGGCCGGTTGTTGCGCGAGGCGGAGAAAACCATGGTGCGGCTGCAACGACGAGCGCGACAAGATCGCCGAGAGGCTGACCGGTCTGCATGATCACGAGGAGATGCGTCGACTGGGCGCGGAACTGGCCGCGGCCCAGACCGCACTCAACGAGGCCGAGGAGACCTGGCTGGCCCTGGCCGAGCAGGCCGAGTCATGAGACCCGGCAACGTACTCAGCTCGACGGACCCACCCGCACCTCGCCGACCGTAGCTACGTCATGCACATCGAGGTTGTGGAGGAAATCGATCCACCGCGTCGGGGTCGAGCGGTCGCGCGAAGAGGAAACCCTGTCCGGTATCGACTTTGGCCTCAGCCATCAGCGCCCGCTGATCTTCGGTCTCGATCCCTTCGGCAATGACTTCGAGTCCGAGGGCAGCACCCAACTGGACGAAGGTGGCGATGATGGCCGCCGACTTGTCGGCATCGCCGATTCCCGAGACAAACGAGCGGTCGATCTTGAGAATGTCGATGGGGAACTGTTGCAGATAGGCCAGCGAGGAAAACCCCGTTCCGAAGTCGTCGATGGCCAGACGCACCCCGATCGCCTTGAGCATCTGCAGCCGCGTCGACGTCATCTCCACGTCTTGCACCAAGGCCGACTCGGTGAGCTCGAGCACCAGCATGTGGGCGTCGAAACCACTCACCGAAAGGGCCCGGTAGACATCGTCGACGATGCGGTCCCGTTGGAGCTGTTCGGCCGCCACATTGACCGACATGACGAAGTGATGCCCTTGTCGCTGCCACTTGGCCGCCTGACGACAGGCAGTGTCGAGCACCCACTGGCCGACGAGAACGATGAGCCCACTTGCTTCGAGGGCGGGGATGAAATCATCGGGCTGCACGATGCCCCTGGTCGGATGGCGCCAGCGCAAGAGTGCCTCCACCCCAGTGAAGGCGCCGGTCGAAAGATCAATGGTGGGTTGGTAGAGCAGGAAGAACTGCTCGGCGGCCAAGGCGCGGTGCAGGTCCACCTCGAGACTGCGGTGCACATCGATGGAAGCCAGCATGGAATGGGTGAAGACCTCGGCCCGGCTCTTGCCTGCTGCCTTGGCCTTGTAGAGCGCGACGTCGGCGTCTCGGAGCAACTCTTCGGGCGTCGCCCGGTCGCCCGTGGCCACACCGATGCTGGCGGTTACGGGCAAAGGCATATGGCTGCCGGCGATCTCAAAGGGAGCCTTCAGTGCTTCGAGGATCCGATCAGCCACGGAAGCCGCGACAGCACCCGAGGAAGAGCCTTGGGTCAACACGATGAACTCGTCCCCCCCGAGCCGGCCGACCATGTCGCAGTCACGCAGCACGCTGGTAAGGCGATCAGCCACGGCGACGAGCAGTTCGTCGCCGGCACGATGACCCAAGGTGTCGTTGATGTCCTTGAAGTCGTCGAGGTCGAGGAAGAGTACGGCCGGCGTCGTGTCCTTTCGGCTCCCCTCCGTCATCATTTGACGTATCCGCTCGAGGATGAGCGTGCGATTAGGCAGTCCGGTCAGGGGGTCGTGGTACGCCTGATGGCGGAGCTCGTTGGTGCGTTCTTCGACCAGTTCCAATGCGCGCGATCGACCGGTGCCCAAGACGTAGAGCAAGAGGCCCAAGAGGCAACACAAGGCGATGCCGCCAATGAGCAGAGCCAGGGCCTGGCCGTCGGAAAACAGGCCGACCTGAGCGGCCGCGAAGACTTCGACATGCCATCCGTTGGCCAGGTTGACGGTCGTCGACTGGGCGCTGTGCGGTGCCGAGCCGGCGGTGAATCTCACCTGGGACGAGCCCGTGCCGTATTGCAGCGCCACCGACGTGGCCGGGTGATTATGGAGCGCTGATTCGAGGAGGACATCGGGAAGGATGGCCGTGCCCGTCCAGCCGAGGAGGGCGGATCGGCGAGCTGCGACCGTCGATGGCACGACGCCACCGCGGTAGATGGCAGCACCAACAGCGAGGTACTGGACCCGACCGGACGCATAGGGAAGGTACTCGTTCTTCCCGGTATCCGCGCCTTGAGGAGCTCGGCGCGCAGTGCCGTCTGGCAGTAGTCGATGCCGGCGGGAGCTTCCTGATTGGCCTTGCGATCATCGGTCACGGTGGCCAAGCAGTAGTACGGCTGACCGAGCTGTGGTGTGACTTCGAAGGTTCCGTCGTTCGACAGAGGACCAGAGGGATCAGCGAGCTGGCGCGCTCCGAAGGCGGCGATCTGCGAGGCGGGAACGATCTGCAAGTCGAAAATGGTTTGGAGCTCCGGATACCGTGCGAAGGCCCGGACGGACTTCATCCACATAAGGAAATCGTCCTGGGTGACATCGGGATTACGTATCAATACGGCGCCCGCGCTGATGGTCAGATCCTGCTCATGGAGGAGGGCAAGATGCAACGTCGAGGCAATCTCCGCCGCCGACGCGACGAACGTCTGATGCGCTTTGGCGCTGTCGTTGTGCGCCACCGTGTCGGCCCCCAGAATGGAGCCGCCAATGCCGAGAAGGATCATCACCACCAGGAAGAAAGCCCAAAAACTGTGCCGCGTTCTCCCCGGCATGGGCGGTCTTGAGTCAGACGTCCTCCGCGAGGGCGCGTCGGTACGGTCGACGTTCAGGTACCCATCGTGGTCGCCCAGAGTCTCCGGGCTGACCACCTAAACCCAACAGAGACCCAATTCCCTGCTGGAGCGAGCGATCAGACTCCTGGTTGCGATACGCAAGGACAACTGCCGGAGCGAGGTAAAACCAATCGGACCGATTGGTATATACCGTTGCGCCATGAGGACAAAAAAGCGGCGCGAACAGGTAGAAGGGGTTATTGGCTATCTCCGGGTGAGCACGGAGGAACAGGCCAATTCGGGCCTCGGGCTAGCTGCCCAGGAGGCGGCTATCAGGGCCGAATGTGACCGCCGTGGGGTGCCTCTGGTGGCCCTGCACACCGATGCCGGGGTAACGGGCAAATCGTTGGCCAGACCGGGCCTGAGCGAGGCCCTGGCGGCTCTCGACCGCGGGGAGGGGTCGGTCCTCGTGGTCTCCAAGTTGGACAGGTTGACTCGGTCCGTTCACGACGCCAGTGGCCTGATGATGACCGCCGAGAGAGGCGGGTGGGGTCTGGTTGCCTTGGACGTCGCCGTGGACACCACCACACCTCAGGGGGCCGCGATGGCTCACGTCCTGGCCACCTTCGCCGAACTGGAGCGAAAGCTCATCGGCCAGAGGACCAGGGACGCCCTTGCTGTCAGGCGAGCTGAGGGCGTTCAGCTCGGACGCCGACCGACCCTTCCAGCCGCCGTGGTGAGGCGGATCGTCAAGGCCCGCGACGCCGGGGAGACGTGGTCGATGATCTCGCGGGAGCTGAACGAAGAAGGCGTACCGACCGCGCAGGGTGGGCGCAGCTGGTATCCCTCCACCGTCCGTCAGGTGGCGCTCCGGGCCGAGGAAATGAGAAGAAGTCAGCATCTACTGCAAGCGGCAACAGAAGTCGAAGGAGAGGGAATGGCCAAGAAGCCAACGACCGATAACGAAGGAACACTGGCTGCTTTCACGAGCCACCTACGTCTCATGGAGAATCGCACGGCTCAGACAGTGGGCACGTACACGGCCCACGTCAGGACGTTCTGCCGTTATCTGGACGACGAGTATGACGGTGCTCGCACTGGCCGAAGTTGAATCCCGTCACATTCACCTGTTCCTCCTCCATGAGGGAGAACGCGGCATCAGCGAAGGCACCCGCTCGCTGGCGTACTTCGCCCTAAAGGCGCTCTACAACTTCCTGCTGGCCATTGGGGCGGTCGAGGTGAACCCAGCGCTAAAGGTGCCCATTCGCCACAGCCAGCATCTGCGAACCGAGGTCTATACCGACACCGAGGCCGACCAGATTCTTGCCTGGGCCTCTGCGCAGCACGGACGGCGCTGGGTGATCGGGCAAACACTTGTTGGCCACGCTGCGCTTTTCTGGCATGCGGCTCACCGAGCTGGCGACGCTCCGCCTCGACCAGGTTGACCTCAGCGCCCGGCGCATGTCCATTATCGGCAAGGGTCAGAAGCCCCGCATGATCCCCATTCCTCCCGTGCTCGCTCCTGTCCTCGGGCAGTACCTTGACGAGGTGCGACCCACGCTCACTGCTTCGCCCTTCGTCTTCGTCAACCCCGGCTCTCACGAGGCGACACAGTTCTATGGCCAAATCGGGCCACGGACCGTCTATGAAATGGTGCGCAAGGCAGGGGAGGGCGCAGGCGTGTCCGGGCGTCACTTCCCCCACCGCTGGCGCCACAGCTATGCCACGAGCCTGCTTCGTCACGGTGAGGACATTCACGTGGCCCAGCGCCTTCTCGGCCACTCCAATATCTCCACCACCATTCGTTACCTGCACCTTGACGATCAAAGACCTGATGGACGCCGTGAACCGGGCATTCCCGGCCGATGAGCAGCAGTAAGGGAAGAGTGCCAAGCCAAGAGGCGTTCGACCATGTCGACGCCATTGCCCTGCACGCCCAGCAGGTCGAGGCGGGATTGATACCAGCCGACGCTCCGCCCGACTTCGTGCTCCCGCAGCCACTGGACGACCGAGGCCTGCCGTGGTGGTTCGGACCCGACTATCACCCGACGCCCGAAGCTCTGGCTGAGTTCTCGAAGCCGTTGCCGGGTGGACCCTCCGCCGAGGAGACGGTCGACCCAGGCGCCTGACGTCCCAGAGGACGAGCGCTATTCCTTGGTCGGCCGGATCTCCGGAGTACATGTCGAGTCTGGCTTCCAACGCCACGAGGTAGTCGCGGTCGGCCGAGGTGAGCAAGATTCCGCGTTGCCCCTCTTCGGCTCCCAAGAGGTCGCGATGGGTCGCCCAGCTCCTCCAACTCGGGAGTGCCATAGGCCAGGACGAATGCCGGCGCGAGGTGGAACCAGTCGGCCCAGTCCTCGGCCAGGTGGTCGGGCGAGAGCGAACCGTCGAGTAGCGAGCTGGCGTAGAGGCGTAGCCGCTGCACGGCGTCGAGGCTCAGCTCGTTGTCGTCATCGAGGTACTCCAAGAGCCGCTCGTCAATGGTGTCGAGGTAGGAGACCAAGAAGTCATTCATCAGCTCCCATTCTGACAGGACATGACCCCAGAAAGGCTGAAGGGGGTCCCAGTGAGGAGGACCCCCTTCAAGCCTGGCTAGCTGCTTCGCCCTATCCCACGGGTTACGCCCGAGGACCCTGGGACTCCCCACTCCCGAAGCAGCGTGGTGCCGATCTTTCCGTCCCTATCCAGTGATGTTGATGGTGACTGTGTATGGCCCGAAGGTCAACGTCGAAGTCTTCTTCTCGACATCCAACCGACCATCCATGTCCTTCGCGGTTGGTTGAGCTGAACAGCCCGGAGCTAGAGGGCGGCGGACCCGTCGAGTCCGCCGTTACCTCCCGACACGGGGTTGGCTACGGTGATTTGGATACCGCCCACCGTCGTGCCGTTGGTAGCGACGTAACTAAGACCACCACCTCCGCCGTTGCCAGCGCTGCCACCGCTAGCTTGAGTGGTGCCCACACCGCCACCACCGCCGCCACCGCCGTAACTGTTCCCGTTACTGAAGGTCGCCCCGCGCCCACCGGCTTCTGGGGTGAGAGTGGCGGATACGCCGGTGCTTGCAGAGCCATCAAAAGAGCTGCCTCCGCCTCCGCCTCCGGCCACAACGAGGGTGGTGCTACCCGAAGTGATGACGATAGACGTGGCCCCGCCGCCCCCACCGCCACCCTTACCGCTTCCGTGGCCGTTACCGCCCGTACCGCCATTGGCGTACCCAGAGCCTCCTGGACTTCCACCAGTGGTGCCAGAACCATCAGGACCTGACAGCCAACGTTGACCGTAAGGCCAATAGCGGAGGCGGTCGTGTTGTCGAGTGTCCCGGCAACGTCAGCACCAGCACCGCCGCTTCCACCACCGGCTCCGTTACCGCCGCCCGCGCCGACAAGGGTGTAGTTGACGGTGGTGTTTGCAGGCAAACTGAATGAATGCGACCCACAGGCTAAGACCGCTTCGACCGTGAAGGTAGCTGTGGCACTGTTGGACGAGGCATCGGTGACGGGACGGTCCCTGGGCCACTTGCGGCGCTGCTTGGGATTGTGATCTGGCATGAAGCGCCTACTGGGCGATGCCGATGGACCAGGAAGCGTGCCATGGGTGTCAGTCTTCGCTGGAGTACTGCATGCCGATGGTGTGAGGGTTGTTGTGGTGTTCGCAGAATCCTTGAACTTGAAGGTTAGGTTGGAAGTGGCGGCAAAGCCGTTTCCGGTGACAGTTGTGACGGTCCCGGCTGCACCGCTGGGAAGGCTGAGGGTGATCTGCGGAGTGATGGTGAAGTTGGTCCCGAACACTGCCGTCGTGTTGGTGGCGTCGGTGACTCGAGCCCGTGTAGGCCGATCCAGCCGGATTAGTGGGAACGGTGAAGGTCGCACCGCTGAGTACACCGCTGCCATTGGTGGTACTCCCAGTGTTCAACGCAATGCTCGTCCCGTTGAAGACCACCTTGAGCGTGCTCGTCGTCTGATTGGCGGCGAACCCGTTCCCGGTCACCGTCACCGTGTCACCGACATGGCCGGTCGTCTCACTCAGGGACAGGATCTGGGGCGTGACGGTGTAGTTGGTCCCGTAGTTAGCCGACGTATTGGTCCCGTCGGAGATGGCCACGGTGAGCCACCTGAGACATCAGCCACCGCGGGCACGGTGAAGCTGGCACTGCTCAGCACGCCCGAGGAACTCGTGGTGCCCGACATGGTGAAGGTGGTGCCACCGAAGACCAGGCTCACGGAGCTGGCGCTGGCCTTGAAGCCATTGCCGGTCACCGTGACCGTCGTGCCTACCGTCCCCGTGGTGCTCGACAGGGACAGGATCTGGGGCGTGACGGTGTAGTTGGTCCCGTAGTTAGCCGACGTATTGGTCCCGTCGGAGATGGCCACGGTGTAGCCACCTGAGACATCAGCCACCGCGGGCACGGTGAAGCTGGCACTGCTCAGCACGCCCGAGGAACTCGTGGTGCCCGACATGGTGAAGGTGGTGCCACCGAAGACCAGGCTCACGGAGCTGGCGCTGGCCTTGAAGCCATTGCCGGTCACCGTGACCGTCGTGCCTACCGTCCCCGTGGTGCTCGACAGGGACAGGATCTGGGGCGTGACGGTGTAGTTGGTCCCGTAGTTAGCCGACGTATTGGTCCCGTCGGAGATGGCCACGGTGTAGCCACCTGAGACATCAGCCACCGCGGGCACGGTGAAGCTGGCACTGCTCAGCACGCCCGAGGAACTCGTGGTGCCCGACATGGTGAAGGTGGTGCCACCGAAGACCAGGCTCACGGAGCTGGCGCTGGCCTTGAAGCCATTGCCGGTCACCGTGACCGTCGTGCCTACCGTCCCCGTGGTGCTCGACAGGGACAGGATCTGGGGCGTGACGGTGTACTTGGTGGTGTAGTTAGCCGACGTATTGGTCCCGTCGGAGATGGCCACGGTGTAGCCACCTGAGACATCAGCCACCGCGGGCACGGTGAAGCTGGCACTGCTCAGCACGCCCGAGGAACTCGTGGTGCCCGACATGGTGAAGGTGGTGCCACCGAAGACCAGGCTCACGGAGCTGGCGCTGGCCTTGAAGCCATTGCCGGTCACCGTGACCGTCGTGCCTACCGTCCCCGTGGTGCTCGACAGGGACAGGATCTGGGGCGTGACGGTGTAGTTGGTCCCGTAGTTAGCCGACGTATTGGTCCCGTCGGAGATGGCCACGGTGTAGCCACCTGAGACATCAGCCACCGCGGGCACGGTGAAGCTGGCACTGCTCAGCACGCCCGAGGAACTCGTGGTGCCCGACATGGTGAAGGTGGTGCCACCGAAGACCAGGCTCACGGAGCTGGCGCTGGCCTTGAAGCCATTGCCTGTCACCGTGACCGTCGTGCCTACCGTCCCCGTGGTGCTCGACAGGGACAGGATCTGGGGCGTGACGGTGTAGTTAATACCTGATGTAGCGGAGTTTGTGCCGTCGGAAACCAGCACGGAGTAGCCAAGGGCTACGTCTGGGTCGGTCGGCACGATAAAGCTGGCGTTTGTTAGGACGCCAGAGGAACTAGTAGTGCCGGACATGGTGACCAGCCCTGAACCTCCAAAGTTATCCTTCAATGTGGTCGCGCTGGCTGCGAACCCATTGCCCGTGACGGTCACCGTGGTACCCACCGGGCCGCTCGTGCTTGAGAGAGCAAGGATCTGAGCGTTAACGGTGAAGGCGGTAGATGCGGTATTAGACGAGGAGTCCGTCACTGAAACGTTGTGTGATCCGGCTGGGCTTGCGGGCACCACGAAGGTGGCGGTGAAGCTACCCGAACCATCGGTTTGGGGGATGGTCGGGTTCAATGTAACCACCGAGCCGTTATAGGTGTGTGTGCCGATATTGCTGCTCCCCGCGAAGCCAGTCCCGGTGATGGTCACGGTATCGCCCACGTACCCATTCGCCGCACTGACCGAGCCGCCGCTCAGGGTGATTTGTTGGGTGACGGTAAATGGAGTTGGTGAGGTGGCCGAATTCGTGCCGTCAGAGACGAGAACACTCTGGGAACCATGGGCCAGAGCCGGGATCGTGAAGCTCACCGTCGAGCTGCCATTGCTTCCTACGGTTCCGCCCGAGGTCACGACGGCGCTTTTGCCGCCGACGGTAACGGTGAGAGAACCACCAGGCATAAAGCCCTGGGCACTAATTGAGGCCGAGGACCCAACGGTGCCCGTTGTCGGGCTGAGGCCCGTGGCCGAGGAGAGGGTGGCTGAATTACTCTTCGCGCTCTCCCCGCCAAACCAATTCGTGCCATACGTCGGAGTGTCGGTGTATTTCCACGAACCCGCACCTGGTGAGTCGGTGCATGTAACAGTGGTGGACACAGTAGAACAGGAGCCGCTAATCGGGCCAGCACTTGCGCCCGTATTTGCGTTGTATCGGGTCGCGCTGTAGCTGGTGACCTGAGTCCCAGCCTTGGTTGCCGTTGTAGCAAAAGTGATTGTGACAGGGGGTGTGTTGGTGGGGATGACCGTGGCGCTTGGAGTTGCGCCGGTAGGCAGCGTGTCGGCAAGGGCCTGGGCCGGGTTCGACGCTGTGGTCAAGAAGTACCCAAGGGCCACCCCTGCTCCGAGAAACCCAAGGCCAACGGTCACGCCGATTATGAGGACCAGGATGCGGGCGCGGCGAGACGCAATCCGAGAGGGTTTTGTAGCGGCGTGTCGCGGTTGCATGCTCATTACTTCTCCACCGAGATAGTGATCGGTACGCTGATCGTGGCGCCCTGACAGCTGCTACTGGTAGTTATGTCCATGGATACGGCGTTGGTCAGGTCGATTTGCACAGGATTGCCGCTGTTGTGGGGGATCGATATCGGCAAATTCGAGGGAGTGTGCAAACTGACGACCGGGTTGCTGTCGGTCGTGGTGCACGTCGAGCCGCCGAATGTGATCGTGCCGCCAGCTTTCAGTGCGACGCTGACAAGCGATACGGCGTAGTTGTTCGGATTCGTCACGCTAAAGACAAGGTCTCCCGATGGCCCTCCGGGAAGGAGGGGTGAGGAGGGGGTTCCGGCCGTTGCAATGGTCACACTCTGCAATGTCCCCGAAGTGGTCGCCCCTGAGCCATGTCCCGAGCTAGTGAAGTAACGCAAAGGCCGTCCCGGCTCCGAGGCCAAGCACCAGGGCGCCAACCGCTCCAACAAGGAGCGGCATGCGCATCCAGCGTCGGGGCGAGAAGAATCGCCGATTGGATGTGGACTGGGCGTGTCTCATGGGGATACCACCGTGCAGTTCGTGAGGGCGTCGTGATAGAAGGCTGCTGTTGTTCCGTGCCAGCTAGATGGGGGTGCGGGCAGATGACAGGTGTTATGGCCCTTGCCACCGACAAAGGTGTTGTTGGTGCCTGAGCCGAGGTAGATGGTCTCGTTGCCCGAGCCGCCGTGAATGGTGTCGTTGGATCCGGCGATGGTGACGGTGTCGTTGCCGTTACCGAGGTTCACCGAGTTGTTCGACCCTGACCCGATGGTCACCGTGTCGGTGCCGTTGCCCAGGATGATGCCGTTGCCCGAGCCGTTGCCGACACTCACCTTGTCGTTGCCGTTGACCGCCACAATCTCGTTGGAGCCGTTGCCGACCGTGATCGAGTCGTTGCCGTTGCCGAGCAGGATTCCGTTGTTGCCGTTCCCGGCGATGACCACGTCATTGCCGTTGCCGTCTCCGATGGCGTTGTTCCCGTCCCCGGCGTCGATGCAGTCGTTCCCGTTGAGCGCGGCGACGATGTAGTTGGCCCCGAAGAGGTAGATGAAGTCGTTGCCGTTGGGACCGAGGATGACCGGGTGGGCCGGGTTCCCGATGATGACGCTGCTGAACGGTCCGGTGCAGCTGGCCGGGAGGCCGATGACGACCTGGGTGATGACCGGCGAGGTCGACCCGGTGAAGGAAGCCGAACCGGCGTAGACGGCGTAGAGCGAGTCAGTGCCGACCGGCCAGGCCCGAGGTGTTGAGGGTGGCCATGCCGCTCCCGTTCAAGCGTGCCCGTGCCCAACAGGGTGTGGGTGCCACTCGGCGTGCCGATGTAGAAGCTGACCGAGCCACTCGGCGTGCCCGAACCCGAGGACTTCGACACCGTGGCGCTCAGGGTCACCGAAGTGACCGGACACCGAGGGGTTGGGTGAAGAGGTCAGCGCCGTCGTGGTCGAGTTGGCGGTGACCACCTGGGTGACCACATTCGAGGTGCTGGCCCCGAAGGAACCCGACACACCCTGATAGATGGCTTCGACGTACGTGGTCCCAATCGGCAGGGTCGAGGTGTTGAAGGTCGCCTTGCCCGAGCTGAGGTTCGCCGACCCAAGCAGGGTGGTGCGTGCCGCAGGCCGAGGTCGGGCATGAGTAGAACTTGACCGATCCCAGTGGGTGTTCCTGTTCCAGAGGTCTTGGTCACCGTGGCGGTGAAGCCCACCGAGGTGCCCGAGGCCGACGGGTTGGGCGACGAGGTCAGCGAGGTCGAGGTGGCGATGCTGTTGACCACCTGGGTGACCACATTCGAGGTGCTGGACCCGAAGGACCCGGTCACACCCTGGTAGATGGCCTCGACGTAGGTGTTTCCGACCGGCAGGGTCGAGGTAAGAAGGTGGCCTTGCCCGAGCTGAGGTTCCCGAGCCAAGAAGGGTGGTGGAGCTGCAGGCTCGACGGTGGTGCAGGAGTAGAAGTTGACCGTTCCTGTCGGCGTCCCGCTGCCCGAGGTCCGAGCGACCGTGGCGGTGAAGCCAACCGAGCCACCAGAGACTGACGGGTTCGGGCGAAGAGGTGAGCGACGTGGTCGTGCCGACCACGTTGACCACCTGGGTCACCACGTTGGAGGTGCTGGTGCCGAACGATCCGGCCACACCTTGGTAGATGGCTTCGACGTAGGTGTTGCCCACCGCCAGGCTCGACGTGGTCGAGAACGTGGCCTTGCCCGAGTTGAGGTTCCCGAGCCGAGCAGGGTGGTGCGGGGCTGTGCAGGTGGACGAGGTGCACGAGTAGAAGTTCACGGTCCCGGTCGGCGTGCCTGTCCCAGAGGTCTTGGCGACCGTGGCGGTGAAGGTCACCGAGCTGACCCGAGACCGAGGGGTTCGGTGCCTGAGGTCAGCACCGTCGTCGTGGCAATGCCGTTGACCACCTGGGTGACGATGCTAGACGTGCTGGCGTCGTAGGAACCGGAGACACCCTTGGTAGGCGGCTTCGACGTAGGTGCTGCCCGACCGGCAGGCTCGAAGTCGTAGAAGGTGGCCTTGCCAGAGGCTGAGAGTCCCGGACCCGGCAGGGTCGGTGCGAGGTCGTGCAGCTCGTGGCCGAGGTGCACGAGTAGAAGTTGACCGTGCCGGTCGGGATGCCCGTGCCAGAGGTCTTGGCCACCGTGGCGGTGAAGGTCACGGACTGACCCGAGTTCGACGGGTTGGTGCCCGAGGTCAGCGTCGTCTTGGTCGA
Organism: uncultured Acidimicrobiaceae bacterium; assembly: GCA_963737745.1. Classification (GTDB taxonomy): domain Bacteria; phylum Actinomycetota; class Acidimicrobiia; order Acidimicrobiales; family RAAP-2; genus Bog-473. Next base: position 256,513 of record CAVTTR010000002.1, read on the forward strand.
GACCCCAGAGGAGGTATTGACGACCTGGGTGATGACGTTCGACGTGCTGGAGGTGAAGTTGGTCCCGGCACCTTGGTAGATGGCCTCGACGAAGGTCGACCCGGTGGCAAGGCTGGTCGTGGTGTAGGTGGCCTGTCCCGCACTGATGGTGCCCGGTCCGAGCAAGGTCGGAGCGGGGGAGGTGCAGTTCGTGGCCGAGGCGCAGGAGTAGAAGTTCACCGTTCCGGTCGGGTTGGACGTGTCGCTGCTGGCGTTGTTGGCGGTCACGGTGGCAGTGAAGGTGACCGACTGGCCCGAGGTCGACGGGTTCCACGAGGTCGCGAGAGCCGTGGTGGTCGAGTCGGTGTACTGGGCGCGTGCCGGTGTAGGTGAAGTGCAGCGTGGTGTTCTCGCAGTTGTTCTGGTTGCCGTTGTCGATGAGCGAGATGGGCAGACCCGGGAGAATTGGCAGCTACCTCCTCCAGGCACGCTGAGCGAGCCGGAGAAGGTCGGAAGGGAGAGGTCAGAGGCCGACGCACCCAGACGGGGGAGCGGGGAACGTGCTGTCGAGAGCTGCGTTGATGCTCTGGACCGTGATGGGCACGTTGAGGTTGTTCTGCACCGTGAAGACCAAGCAGCGGTTCACGCCGGGGTAGAGCAGAGCGGTCGGACCCGAGCAGGCGGGGGAGTCGTAGATGTTGGAGGTGATGGTGAAGCCCGAACCAGCGGTGAGGGAGAGTTTCGGCGAAGAGGGACGGACCACCTGGTGGGCAATGCCAAACGTGAGCGCGGCCACAACGAGGGTCAACGACGGTGGTTACTCCTATTGTCTTCAATCCTCGTAACCACTTCACGTCATTGACTCCTTGGACCCGTTGGGGTGACAACACCGAGAGGTTTCAGGGTCACACAGGCCCTGAAACCTCTCGCAGTCCTCACCGAATGCATTGGTGAACTGTCTGCGATCCCGACCGGGTAGCCGGACCACGGAGTAGAGGCCCCGTGGCCCGGCCTTCCGACCGAGTCGAGTTGGTGGAGAGTGGGCCGAAGCTCCACCTCGCCGACTCGGGCTCATTAGCTGCTGATGAAGCCAGGGTCAGCCGGTGACACCTGCGCAGGCGTCCTGGTCGACCGTGGTGCAGTCGTCACGGTCGACATTGCGGTAGCCGTACCGCTGTCACAGTCGATGCCGCCTGGAGTCACGTGCAGCGTTCGCCGTGAAGGTGCCGTCAGAGCAACCGTGAACGTCAGCCCCAGCCTGCGTGAGCGTCTGCCACGTGTGCGGCGACAGTCGAACTGACACGCACGTAGATGGCTGTTCGACCAGGCTCGGTGTTGGTGCTGTTGTCAACGGTGAAGGTCACAGCTTGACACCGCCACCAGGGTACAAGGACCGCGCTGTCGTGGCTGCTGAGCGACGATCGCAGCTGGTTGCTGTCCCGTCCGAGCCGAGCCCGTACCTGAACCAGTTGATGGTGAAGTACGCGAACGCAGCTCCAGCTCCTCCGAGGGTCAGTGCCAGCGGCGAGGCCGATGGCCAGCACTTTCTTGTTCATGAAACGCTTCATATTTTGTTGCTCCTTTGCTTGATGGGTTGAACTAGGCGTTGGGTTCGCCACTCGCTCCCCTCAGGCCAGGCGACCAAACTCGGCCGGAGGATCAACACGTCGCCCATCGCAAAAGACCCATGGGGGCCCCTGCTTTACTGCCAGGAACCCATGGGGATTCCCGTTTTTGTGCGGAATGAGCGCGACAAAATAAGCCCGTTGGCTAAATCCGCAACACCTTGGATCCGAATCAGATACGAAGTAGGACACGCCTCACTCCCGTCTATCTATCGAGGAAACCTCGATAGTGATTGACCTTTCGGTCGGCCAGGTCTTCCCCTCCTGTCCCAATAACTGATGGAACTACGTTGCGCTTCGCCTAGTGCGAACGTTGCACAGTTCGATTCCGACACTTCGTCACGGCACGTCCCGCCAGACTTCAGCAGCGTGACGAAGTCATTGTTCTAGATGCGGTTTTCACTGGATAGAGCCAAAAGTCCCAACATCTCGTGCCATCTATATGGGCTATCAAACGCAAACAATGGACACGGGGGCTTGTCAAACATCTCCAACATCCCTGCGAGCAGTGCACCCAAGGGGCCCGAATACGAAGGATCAATAGAAAACATAGATCGTGACACGATGATTGTTCCTCACGTTAAAGTCAAGATTGCTCGCTCTGTATGACTATCTGGAAAGCATAAAAGTGACTTCCACTGTCTCCTACTCATCCTGACATCGGTCGGCCCAACGGGAGAGCCGAAGCTGACCGGTGATGTCTCAGGTGTCGGTACTACATCGATGTCATCTCAATCGGCGAAGGCCATTTACCTCTTCGGCCGGCCGACCCGAGAAATATCAGCAATTCCTGTGTATTGAGGACTTTTGGCCCTAACCACCTGGATTTGATTCGGGATACAACTTTCAGGGAGAAGGGGAGACGTGTCAATGACTTGGCGGAGGATGCTTAACGCTTGGGGTGTTGCGGCGCCCCAAGCGGATGTGCGTAACGCAGACGGAGTCCAGCTCGGTATCTCCTGCGCGTACCTTTCCGTCGGTTCGTCAGATTGCATTTCGGCCGTGGCGAACTGGTACTTTGCAAGTTGTCTCTTCGGTTAAGCCTTCACAACTCGCAATCCGATTCGCGAATTCTATCCGTGTAGCTACGGTCCCAGATCCTTCCGAACGGTCGTCGTCGGAGTATCGGCGTGAAGCACAGACGGCGGGATCGCAACGAGGCGGATCAAGAACAAGTGACCGGGATGGACGAGCACCATGTCGTGAGCAACGGCGCCTTCGGCCGTCACGCCGTCGCGGCTCTGCCTCGTCCTCATCTGGGTTTTACTTCGATCGATTCTGGGCCGGCCTTCGTCGACGACTCCGACGAGTTCGCCAGACTCACTTTTGATTGCGGCAGAAGGAATCTTGGACGAAGTAGTGCAACGTGATCAGGAAGCTGGCCGCGACGGCCAACGGCTTGGCGACATGTTGATGTTGCGTCGAAGCTGTCACCTCGGCACAGGTGGAGAGGGCACTCGAAGTGCAGAGGCAATCGGGTGGTCGCCTGGGCGAGACGTTGGTTCGGATGGGTGCGCTCGATGAGCGAGGCCTTGTGGATGCATTGGCCGAGTTCTTCGGGATGCCCGTAGCCGACCTGCGTAGGTACAAGCCCGAGGCTGCAGCTTTAGCCCTGGTGAGGGAAGACGTCGCCCGCGAGAACCTGGCGATGCCGATCAGCCTCGAAGAGGACGGCCTCCACGTCGCGGTAGCGGAGCCGAGCGACGCCCTGCGTTTCTTGTTGGCTGAGACGAGCGGACACCCGGTGCGTTATTGTTGGCCCCATTGACTGACATCCAATGGGCGATCGATAGCAACTACCGCGCTATCGGGGGTGTAGACCAACTGGTGCAGGCGTTCGAGGTGGTCGAGAGCTCCCGGCGACGAGCTATTGAAACGCTCGCTCCCTTGGTGGTAGCTGACGATGCACCGGTAGTGCAGGTCGTGAACCGGGTCTTGACACAAGCCATGCGTGACCGTGCCTCCGACGTTCACATCGAGCCGTCGGAAGAGGCTGTCCGCATCCGTTTCCGCATCGACGGGGCTCTGAAGGAAATCCTTGTGCTTCCCGCCGCCATGGGCCTCGGTTTGGTGAGTCGCATCAAGATCATGGCGGGCATGAACATCGTTGAACGACGTCGCCCTCAAGATGGGCAGTTGACGACTTTCGTCGACGACAAAGAGATCGACGTGCGCGTTGCCACCACAGCCACCATCTGGGGCGAGAAGTGTGTTCTTCGGATTTTGGATAAGACCCGTTCTGTCCTGCGCCTCGACGACCTCGGGATGCCGGCAGACACCCACGCCAGATATTCGAAGATGATGAGGGCTCCATTTGGCATGGTCCTGTGCGCGGGGCCGACGGGCAGCGGTAAAACGACAACTCTCTATGCCACATTGAGTGAGATCAACAACCCGACCCTGAACGTCATGACCATCGAGGACCCCGTCGAATACGTCTTCCCCTCGATCAACCAGATCCAGACCAACGATCAGGCCGGGCTTACCTTCGCCACTGGATTGAAGTCGATCTTGCGTCAGGATCCCGACGTTATTCTGGTGGGTGAGATCCGCGACGTCGAGACGGCACGCGTGGCCGTCCAGTCGGCTTTGACCGGGCATTTCGTCGTGTCCTCGTTGCACGCCACTGACTCGGTTTCGGCTCTGCACCGCTTTTTGGACATGGGTATCGAATCGTTCCTCATTGCTTCTTCGGTGCTGGCCGTTGTCGGTCAACGATTGGTGCGCCGGATTTGTCCGTCATGCAAAGTGCCGTACGAGCCCACTGCTGAAGAGTTGGCCTTTTACGAGGACAGCGGGGGGCCGCCCAAGGAACTCTTTTACAAGGGGTCAGGTTGCAATTTCTGCAGCGACACCGGTTACCAGGAACGAATTGGCGTCTACGAGCTACTCGAGATGACCTCGCAGATCAGACGACTCATAGTGGGTTGGGCGACCCAAGACGAGCTGCGAGCCCTCGCCCAAAAGCAAGGCATGCGCACCTTACGCGAAGAAGCAATCAACCTCGTGGCCGAAGACGTCACGACTGTGGCCGAAGTGATTAGGAGCATGTACACGCTATGAAATCCCTCAAGAACACAACGCGGTTCCGCTTCGACGCGCTCGACGGTTCTGGAGCCAAAATCTCCGGGATTGAGTTGGCGACCACCTCAGGAGCAGCTCACCTCGCCCTGCTCGAGCGTGGCTATCAGCCACTGGAGGTCACTGAGAAGAAGAGCATCTTTAAGTTGGAGATCACCCAGAAGAAGGTGCCCCGCAAGGAAATCATGCACTTCTCGCGTCAACTGGGTGTCTTCATGACGGCGGGAATTCCGATTATGGAAGCTCTCGAGGTGATCGAAGAGGAGACGACGGAGAGGCTATTCAAGAGAGATCCTGGGTAGAAATGATCGAGGATCTCCGAGCTGGCGATACATTCGCTCAGCAGCAGCCTCACATCCCGAGGCATTTCCTAAATTCTATGTTGGAATTCTCGAGTCGGCTGAACTCACGGGAAATCTCGACACCGTGCTCAATCAATTGCCGACTACATAGAGCGTGACGTTGAAGCTCGTTCGACGATCGACGTCGGCGCATGATCTATCCGACGTTGTGGCGTTCATGGCGGTTGTCGTGATCGTGGTCCTGGCCACGTTCGTGTTGCCGCGTTTTGTGGTGTTTTTAAGTCTCTTCATGCAAAGCTCCCGCTGCCGACCCGGATGCTGCTTGAGTGCGACTTCGTTCTTCTCGAACTGGTGGTTCGTGATCGTCGGCGTCATTGTCATGGCCGTCGTCGCTGCCTGGCCGATGCGTCGATCACCCCACGGTCGAGCCATCCTCGATGGATTCGTACTGAAGCTCCCGGTCCTGGGCCTCCTCGTCCAGGCTGCAGTTCTCGAGCGCATCTGTCGGGTGCTTTCTTCCATGCTTCGGGCCGGGGTGGATCTTCCGCAGGCCATGGCGGTAACCGCTGAATCGGCGAACAACGCCGTCTTTCGCGATGGGCTCACCCAGATCCGAGAGCAGATGATGGAAGGCCAGGGTTGGCGGCCCCCTGGCTCGGACCGAACTATTCCCCGGAGCGGCGAAGCAGATGTTTCGGGTTGGCGAGGAGACGGGAACGCTCGACCTACAACTCGAGACCGCAGCGGCCTACTACCGCGCGGGAACTCGAGGTGCGGGTGAAGCATTTCACCAGCTTGTTCGAGCCGGCCGTCATCATCATCATGGGCGTCGATCGTCGGCTTCGTCGCCGTTGCCTGGTTTCGGCCATGTATGGCATCTATAACCAGGTCAAGACGTGAAATGGGATCGTCGGGACAACGTCTCGACTCCGTGGCGCAGTAGGTCGGGTAACTCCCCGGATCGTTCCGAGGGTGGTTTCAGTCTTATTGAGCTGCTCATCGTGATTGTGGTCATGCCCATGATCATTGGGGCCCTCGCGTTTGCGTTGATCGAGATCCTTTCAGTCAACGGCCCGGTATCGGCGAAAATTGCCGACTCCGCCGATGCCCAGGTGGTGTCGACGTACTTCGTTCAGGACATCCACAGTGCGGAGTTCATCACAACGAGTACGTCGCCAATTCAGCCGACCACTCCGCCGGGGATCACTATTGGCACCTCCGCGCAACCCCAATGCGGGAATAACCCTCAGCTACTTGGGCTGGCGTCGGACCTCAACCAATCGACCGGGGTCTATCAGACTGTTGTTTCCTACGCGGCCGTTACGAGAGGTACGACGGTTGCGCTGGTTCGTAGTTATTGCGCGTCTGGAGCGAGTCTCGTGCCGACGCAATCCACGACCGTGTCGTCCGACATCTGCGCCACGCCGGCGCAGACTAACTGCTCAACGGCGCAGCAACTCGTGAATATCACGTTCTCAGGGTCGGACAGCGACACAAGTGCGAGTACCGCATGGGTGCCAACGGACGGGGTTACTGGTGTCACACTCCAGGTCACCGAACCGGGAAGTAACTACCCTTACACCTTGATAGCGGACCCCGAAGCAGGGTCCAACGCACAGAGCTTGACATCGACTCAGGTGTACTGCGCCAACATCGAGTTGCGGCTTCGCGTTGGCTACGGCGGGCTCGACGTATGCCTCGACGCTCTGTTTCGTGGACTTCTCGGCCTGGGACAACCAGACGCCGGCCCCGAATGTCTCGTGCACAAGCGGGGGATTCGGAATGAGCGAAGGCATCACGAACACCCCCTTTTCCATGAACTTCTGCCTCTATGTGAGCAGCACCACCTCGAGAGGTGCCGCCATCACGGGCCCCAACCAGGTCTGCGGCAACAACGGGATCAACTACGTCGGTTACGACAACATTCGGGCCGTTCCTCTTCCCACCTACGCCTCACCGCCAACCAGTGAGGCCTTCTTAGGTAATAACGGCTTCTATACCGGTGTCCCCGGAAACCCCACGCTCTATACCTGCCAATTGGGCTCCACCTCAATAATCACGCTCACGAACATCACCGTTCTCGATGCCAATGGCATTCCGGCGACGAACTGGGAACTCGTGACGGGGGACGCTGAGTCGACGGACTCCGGCGAATCAATCACGTGGACCACATGCCCGACGACGGGGTCGTGTGCCTCCGAGCCGGTACTGAATGTCATTCCCAACAGCCCCACTTCGGAGATTGGTAATACCTGCGCCACCGCCTATGGAAATAACGCCGGTTTCACGGGGGGATCCACCCAAACTGTCGGGTGTTCGTCAAGCGTGAGCTCGGACAAGACGGGCACCGTCATGCTCGAGTCCTTGGCTCCCAGCACACTGACGGTGCACCTGGTCGGTGGCGCTGTCGGAAATGGCCTTCAGGCCATGTTCCTTGGAGTGCTCCTGCCATGACGAAGAGGACCGGCGGTCAGAACATGGGTCGATTCTTTGACCGGGTGTTCCCAGGTGCATCACGCCTGTGCGCTTCGGATCGGCCTGGTCGATCTGAGGCCGGTGACACCCTCATCGAGATTTTGATCGCCCTTGCCGTGATGGGGATTGTGGTTGTCAGCATGCTCTTGGCCTTTTCCACGGCGATCTTCGGTTCTACGACGTATCGCAATCTGGCGTCGATGGACACCGTGCTCAGGAGTGCGGCGGAAGAAGCCACTGCTGCGATTCAAAGCCACGACAGCGGATCGGACAACACAACGAATGCATTCTTCTGCCAAGATTCGCTTACCTCATTAAACGGCTTATTCAATTTCAATCTCGCTACCGGTTATTCAGCGCAGTTCACTGCCGTTACTCCGACATCACCAATCGAGTATTGGAGCGGAACCACAACCAGCAGCACGTGCGTACCCGACGAATCCTCTCTGTACGTCACCGTTACCGTCACTGGCCCGAACGGGGCCGTAAGCCATATCACCTTCATTGTTTACGATCCGCTTGGCACGCCGGCCCAACCCTGCACCGCCCCCACACAGCTAATCTTCAATACCTCGCCGAGTAATAGCATCGCCGGTTCGCCGTTTTCTGACCAGCCAGTGGTCTGGATAGAAGACAAGAGCGGACTGGATACATGCGCAGGCGCATCCGCCTTGACTCTGTCGATCACCCCGGGAACCGGTACGAGCGGGGCAACTCTGTCGCAGTGCTCGGCCTCGGTGTTCGGCGGTGTCGTCACCTTCGATAATTGCTTGATCAACACGATCGGCACCAACTACACGCTGACCGCGAGCGATGGATCACTACCGTCGATCTACAGCAGCGCCTTCAACGTCAACGCGGGAGCCCCCGCCCAGCTGGTGTTCACGACGCAACCCGGTGGCGGCACGGGTGGCACCCCCTGGTCCACCCCCAATAATCCGGTGGTGACCGTCGAGGATGCCAACGGTAACCCCATTGCCACTGATAACTCCACGATCACCCTCGCCATCGGGTCAAACCCAAGCAGCGGGGGAACCGGCGCCCTCTCGGGTTGCGCGCAAACTGGCGAGACCAGTGGTGTCGTGACCTTTTCGCCCTGCAGCATCAATACGGCTGCCGCCGGGTACACCTTGATCGCGAGCAACGGATCACTCTCGGCGATCAGTAGTATCTTCAGCATTACGGCCGGTCCGGCCACCCAACTTGCCTTCACAACGCAACCTGGAAATGGTACAAGTGGGACTTCGTCTTCGGACCGCCTGCTAACCCAGCCGAAGGTCACGGTTGAGGACGCCGGCGGCAATGCTGTGACGAGCGGTTCGACGGTGGTCACGTTGGCACTGAGGACCGTCCTGGGTTCGGGCGGGACTCTCACGTGCAACCCGGCTTCGAACACAATGACCGCGGCGCCCTCTCTCGCCAGTTTCGGCGGTTGCTCTGTCACTGGACCCGGAACGTACTACTTGCAGGCCACGGCGAGCGGACTTGGGACCGCTAATAGCGCCAACTTCACCGTCTCGAATGGCACGGTTTCCAAAGTCGTCTTTTCGACCTCACCGAGCAACTCCGTGAGTGCGGTGGCATTCGGTACCCAGCCCGTAGTGACATTGGAGGACTCCAACAGCAACACGGTCACTACCGCTACCTCGGCGGTTGCCCTCGCGATTAATAGCGGCAGTGGAACTCTCAGCTGTAGCGCTGTTAACGCGACGAGTGGCATTGCCTCCTTCTCGGGCTGCTCCATCACGCTCAAGGCCCCTGTACTGAGCTCCGAGGGACAGTTCAACTTGGTGGCCACCACTACGGGTGTTCCTGCTTCTGCACCGAGCAGCAACTTCACGGTGGCCGGTCCCGCCAGCCAGCTGGTGTTCACCATCCAACCTGGCGGCGGCACTGGAGGGACACCTTGGTCCAGCCCCAACCAGCCCGTAGTGACGGTCGAGGATGCGAACGGGGATACCGTCACCAATGCGTCCGCAGTGACCCTGGCCATGGGGACAAATCCTGGTGGGGGCAGCAGTGTGTTGTCAGGTTGCTCGGGTAGCGAGAGTGCTGGCGTGGAGACCTTCTCGGGCTGCAGTATCAACAAGGCGGCCAACGGCTATACCCTGTCGGCGAAATACACCAGCCCATCGATAACTCAGGTGAGCGCGGCGTTCAACATCACCGTGGGTCCATCGGCGCAGCTGGTCTTTTCGGCCTCGCCGAGCAATAGCACCGGTGGTACTCCATTCGCGACCCAGCCGGTGGTGACGATCGAGGACGTTGGCGGCAACGTTGTCACCGGTGACACGTCAACGGTCACCCTGGCCATCGCATCGGGCACACCAAAATCTGGTGGTCCCGGAACCCTGTCGGGCTGCACGGGCGCAGCACCGAACAATGGCGTGACGTCCTTCTCGGGGTGTCAGATCGACTTGGTGGGCACCGGGTATCAGCTGACGGCCTCAGATGGCTCGTTGATCTCAGGCATCAGCAGCACCTTCAACATTACGGCCGGCACGGCAACCCAGTTGGCGTTCACCTCTTCGCCTGGTCTGAGTACCGCCGGCAGTTCGTTCGGGCTGCAACCAGTGGTAACGATCGAGGACGCTGGTGGTAATACGGTCACCGGCGCCACGTCTTCCGTCACCTTGACGATCAGCACGAACCCCGGCGGAGGCACCCTCACCTGTACTCAGGCGGCAAACACGATCGCCGCCGTGAAAGGTGTCGCGACCTTCTCTGGGTGCAAGATCAACCGGGCCGGGCAGGGCTACATCCTTACGGCTACGGACACGGCTTTGCCCTTGGCCACCGATTCCACCACGAGCGGCGCCTTCACGGTCGTTGCAAATAACCCCACGCACCTGGTCTTCACCACCTCGCCTAGCTCCAGCACGGGCGGTGTGGCGTTCCCCACCCAACCTCAGGTCACGGTCGAGGACGCCCAAGGAAACCCAGTTACCAACGATTCCTCCGCGGTCGCCTTGGCCGTCACGGCTCATACGGGCACGACGGGCGCCACCGTGGCCGGTTGCTCGGAAATCGAGGTCAATGGTGTAGTCAGCTTCTCGGGCTGTAGTGTGAACAAGGCCGGTACGAGCTACACCTTGACCGCGACGGATGGGACCTTGACCCCAGCCACGAGTGCCACGTTTAACATCACCGTTGGTCCCGCAGCCCTATTGGCGTTCACTACGGAACCGGTTAATGGCACCGCCGGGACCCCGTTGGGAACCCAGCCTGTGGTCACAGTGCAGGATGCTGGCGGCAATACCGTCACCACCGACACATCGACGGTGAACCTGGCGATCGGGACAAACCCAAGCACGGGAAGCCTCACCTGCAATCCGAATAATTCGGTCGCCGCGTCTGGCGGAGTTGCAGCGTTCAACGGGTGCGCGATCAACGAGGCCGGTACGGGTTACACCTTGAAGGCAACTGATGGGACGTTGCCCCCGGTGACAAGCACTGTCTTTACCATCGTCCCGTGGGTCAGCAACCTGACCCCGACCAGCGGCCCGGTGGGCACGACGGGCGTGTCGATCACGGCCAACGGCTTCGCCGCCAACTCCGCCCTGACGGTCAAGGTCGGTGGCACCACGGCCACCATTGCCTCGGGTGGCACCACCAACGCCAATGGCATCTCGACGGTGACGTTCACCATCCCGACGGTGCCGCACGGTGCGCAGAGCGTGGTGGTGACCGACGGCTCGGGCAACACCGCCACCTCGGCCACTCCCTTCACGGTGACGTCTTCGGCCAGCAGCCTGAACCCGACCAACGGCCCGGTGGGCACCACGGGCGTGACGATCACGGCCAACGGCTTCGCCGCCAACTCCGCCCTGACGGTCAAGGTCGGTGGCACCACGGCCACCATTGCCTCGGGGGGCACCACCAACGCCAACGGCACCTCGACGGTGACCTTCACCATCCCGGCGGTGCCCGGTGGAGCGCAGAGCGTGGTGGTGACCGACGGCTCGGGCAACACCGCCACCTCGGCCACGAGCTTCACGGTGACTTCCGCTTTGAGTGTGACGCCGACATCGGGCGCGGTGGGTAGCACGGCTGTCTTGTCGGGAACGGGTTACACGACCGGGGCCACTGTCAAAACCGCCAATGTGACCTTCGGCAGCACGACGCTGACGATCACCACCCAGACGGTGGCGGCCAACGGGACTTGGACGGCCAGCTTCACGGTGCCGAGCAGCCCGCACGGGTCTCAGAACATCACGGCCACGGACTCGGGCACTGACAGCGCATCGACTCCCTTCACGGTGACGTCTTCGGTCAGCGGCCTGAACCCGACCAGCGGCCCGGTGGGCACCACGGGCGTGTCGATCACGGCCAACGGCTTCGCCGCCAACTCCGCCCTGACGGTCAAGGTCGGTGGCACCACGGCCACCATTGCCTCGGGTGGCACCACCAACGCCAATGGCATCTCGACGGTGACCTTCACCGTTCCGACGGTGCCCGGTGGAGCGCAGAGCGTGGTGGTGACCGACGGCTCGGGCAACACCGCCACCTCGGCCACGAGCTTCACGGTGACTTCCGTGGTCAGCAACCTGAACCCGACCAGCGGCCCGGTGGGCACGACGGGCGTGTCGATCACGGCCAACGGCTTCGCCGCCAACTCCGCCCTGACGGTCAAGGTCGGTGGCACCACGGCCACCATTGCCTCGGGTGGCACCACCAACGCCAATGGCATCTCGACGGTGACGTTCACCATCCCGACGGTGCCGCACGGTGCGCAGAGCGTGGTGGTGACCGACGGCTCGGGCAACACCGCCACCTCGGCCACTCCCTTCACGGTGACGTCTTCGGCCAGCAGCCTGAACCCGACCAGCGGCCCGGTGGGCACCACGGGCGTGACGATCACGGCCAACGGCTTCGCCGCCAACTCCGCCCTGACGGTCAAGGTCGGTGGCACCACGGCCACCATTGCCTCGGGGGGCACCACCAACGCCAACGGCACCTCGACGGTGACCTTCACCATCCCGGCGGTGCCCGGTGGAGCGCAGAGCGTGGTGGTGACCGACGGCTCGGGCAACACCGCCACCTCGGCCACGAGCTTCACGGTGACTTCCGCTTTGAGTGTGACGCCGACATCGGGCGCGGTGGGTAGCACGGCTGTCTTGTCGGGAACGGGTTACACGACCGGGGCCACTGTCAAAACCGCCAATGTGACCTTCGGCAGCACGACGCTGACGATCACCACCCAGACGGTGGCGGCCAACGGGACTTGGACGGCCAGCTTCACGGTGCCGAGCAGCCCGCACGGGTCTCAGAACATCACGGCCACGGACTCGGGCACTGACAGCGCATCGACTCCCTTCACGGTGACGTCTTCGGTCAGCGGCCTGAACCCGACCAATGGCCCGGTGGGCACCACGGGCGTGACGATCACGGCCAACGGCTTCGCCGCCAACTCCGCCCTGACGGTCAAGGTCGGTGGCACCACGGCCACCATTGCCTCGGGTGGCACCACCAACGCCAATGGCATCTCGACGGTGACCTTCACCGTTCCGACGGTGCCCGGTGGAGCGCAGAGCGTGGTGGTGACCGACGGCTCGGGCAACACCGCCACCTCGGCCACGAGCTTCACGGTGACTTCCGTGGTCAGCAACCTGAACCCGACCAGCGGCCCGGTGGGCACGACGGGCGTGTCGATCACGGCCAACGGCTTCGCCGCCAACTCCGCCCTGACGGTCAAGGTCGGTGGCACCACGGCCACCATTGCCTCGGGTGGCACCACCAACGCCAATGGCATCTCGACGGTGACGTTCACCATCCCGACGGCGCCGCACGGTGCGCAGAGCGTGGTGGTGACCGACGGCTCGGGCAACACCGCCACCTCGGCCACTCCCTTCACGGTGACGTCTTCGGCCAGCAACCTGAACCCGACCAGCGGCCCGGTGGGCACCACGGGCGTGACGATCACGGCCAACGGCTTCGCCGCCAACTCCGCCCTGACGGTCAAGGTCGGTGGCACCACGGCCACCATTGCCTCGGGGGGCACCACCAACGCCAACGGCACCTCGACGGTGACCTTCACCATCCCGGCGGTGCCCGGTGGAGCGCAGAGCGTGGTGGTGACCGACGGCTCGGGCAACACCGCCACCTCGGCCACGAGCTTCACGGTGACTTCCGCTTTGAGTGTGACGCCGACATCGGGCGCGGTGGGTAGCACGGCTGTCTTGTCGGGAACGGGGTACACGACCGGGGCCACTGTCAAAACCGCCAATGTGACCTTCGGCAGCACGACGCTGACGATCACCACCCAGACGGTGGCGGCCAACGGGACTTGGACGGCCAGCTTCACGGTGCCGAGCAGCCCGCACGGGTCTCAGAACATCACGGCCACGGACTCGGGCACTGACAGCGCATCGACTCCCTTCACGGTGACGTCTTCGGTCAGCGGCCTGAACCCGACCAATGGCCCGGTGGGCACCACGGGCGTGACGATCACGGCCAACGGCTTCGCCGCCAACTCCGCCCTGACGGTCAAGGTCGGTGGCACCACGGCCACCATTGCCTCGGGGGGCACCACCAACGCCAATGGCATCTCGACGGTGACGTTCACCATCCCGACGGTGCCCGGTGGAGCGCAGAGCGTGGTGGTGACCGACGGCTCGGGCAACACCGCCACCTCGGCCACGAGCTTCACGGTGACTTCCGTGGTCAGCAACCTGAACCCGACCAGCGGCCCGGTGGGCACCACGGGCGTGACGATCACGGCCAACGGCTTCGCCGCCAACTCCGCCCTGACGGTCAAGGTCGGTGGCACCACGGCCACCATTGCCTCGGGTGGCACCACCAACGCCAATGGCATCTCGACGGTGACGTTCACCATCCCGACGGCGCCGCACGGTGCGCAGAGCGTGGTGGTGACCGACGGCTCGGGCAACACCGCCACCTCGGCCACTCCCTTCACGGTGACGTCTTCGGCCAGCAACCTGAACCCGACCAGCGGCCCGGTGGGCACCACGGGCGTGACGATCACGGCCAACGGCTTCGCCGCCAACTCCGCCCTGACGGTCAAGGTCGGTGGCACCACGGCCACCATTGCCTCGGGGGGCACCACCAACGCCAACGGCACCTCGACGGTGACCTTCACCATCCCGGCGGTGCCCGGTGGAGCGCAGAGCGTGGTGGTGACCGACGGCTCGGGCAACACCGCCACCTCGGCCACGAGCTTCGTTGTCAGAGGGACTGTCCAGAACAACGTCTTCACTTGTAGCACCACGACGACTGCCTGCAAGGCCACGCCCTTTAAGAACACCTTCACCCTGGCGGCCCCGACACAGGCAGGAGACCTGATCGTGGTGTCGTTGTTCGAGCAGGGCAGCAACGGTGCGCCAACCATCTCCGACTCGGCCGGCAATACGTACACGATCACCACAGAGCACCCCACCGGGGGCTACGAGAGCACGGCCTACGCGCTCGATGCTGCTGCAGCTTCCTCCATCACGATTACGACCAACTCGAGCACTCCTACGAGTCTCGCCGGCGACCGTGACGGAGTTTGCCGGCTACACGGCCGTGGACCATTCGGCTTTGGCGTTGGGGAATGGCGTGACGAACTTCAACTCCACGACGGCAACCACTTCGTTCGCCAATGACCTCGTGGTCGGAACCGTCGGGTGGTCGAACGCCTCCTCCGCTTACACCATCACCGGCAGCGGCACCTACATCCCCACCACTGAGGGCTCGGTCAGCGTTTCCCACGAGGAGCTGGCCTACCAGACAGGTGCAAATGCGGCTACGGCATTCGGCTTCAGCGGGACGACCAATAGCAACACTTCAGATTGGGGTGCTCAGGTGTACGAGTTTGCGCCTCCCACGCTGACGCAATCGGTGCCAGCGACGGGAGGGGGCGCGAACGCCCACGCCACCTTTACTGGGCTTACCACGACCACGAACACGGTCACCATCTACTACTGCACCGGTACAGACGCTTCATGTACGGCTGCAACGGCTCTTGGGTCAACGACGGTAACGCCGACGACCAACACGTGGACCTCGCCACAGGTCAACGGACTGAGCCGCACGACCACCTACACGTCGCAGGCATATGCCACCGACGCTGAAGGGAACAACTTGGTCAGCAACGTAGAAACGTTCATTCCATGAGAAGCAACATGATTCGAGGGTACAAGCGAACGCCGGAACCACTCGGGGGATTTAGGAGAACGGCGGCCCGATACGTAGCCAGAGAGCACAACGAAACCGGTGTCTCTCTCGTGCTCGTGCTTGTCTTCATGCTTGTGGGCGGTCTCCTCATCGGAGGCCTGAGTGACACGCTCATCAATGACACCAACAACACCGGGAACTTCGCCTCACTCCGTTCCGTCCAGTACGACGCAGGCAGTGCGATCGACGCGGCCATACAAAGCATTCGCTACAATCCGCTGCTCCCGACCACGTCGACCGGAGCACCGCAGAGCCTCAACGCCAGCCCACCAGTTTCCTGCTGGGGGACTGGTTCACCGTCTCAGAATTCACGGGAGGCAACGGCAACACAATCGACGTCTGGTGTAGCACCGCATGGAATCCGACGAGCACCAGCACTCGAATCGTCACATTTTCAGCGTGCCAGTCGACATTGAGCGCGGCCTCCTGTGCCTTGAGCCCACAGCTCCAAGCCGTGGTGACGTTCGACGACTACCCCTCGGGATTGAGCGCGCCGACCGAAACACCGTGTCAGACGTTCTGCGGCACCAGCATGACGATTGACAGCTGGGTCGACGATCCTCAACTACCGACCGTTTCAAGTATTTCTCCTACGTCGGGCACTATGGCTGGTGGCACGCCGTTAACCATTACGGGAACGGGCTTCGTCACCGGCACAGCGGTCAACTTTGTCGAGGAGACCAACGGGACCCAGGCCAGCGACAACACCGTTCTGACCGTTCCCGCTAGCAGCGTGACCGTGAATAGCGGCACCCAGATTACGGCTCCCTCGCCTTCCATGACGGAGGGATCTACCTACTTCGTCACCGTCACGACCCCGATCGGCACGAGCGCTTACGACACGGTCGGTGGACAACCCATCGTGTTTACCTACGTCCCGATATCCCCTCCGACCGTGTCCAGCGTCAGCACCACTGGGGGCACGTCCTGCGGGTCGGGAGGGGTGGGGGCTCCCACCGGTGTGACGGCCTGTGGCTCAATTGCCGGTGGAGCAACGGTGACGATCACGGGGACCGGGTTCTATACCGTGCCCTACGCAGCTCCTGTTCCCGAGTACACGACTGTCAATTTCGTCGAGGAAACCAACGGAGTTAAATCCAGTCCGTCGGTGATCGTTCCCGTCTCAGCGAGCCTTATCACCGTTCTTTCCGACACGACGATGACGGTCGTCGCTCCTCCTGTCAATGTCGGGACTACGTATTGGGTAGAAGTCACAACACCAGGCAATACCACCAACATTCCCAGCACCAGCAGCCAAAGCGACGTCTTCTACTACGCGCCCTTGACTCCGACGGTAAACACCGTCAGTCCGACGACGGGCCCGTTGTCGGGTACCACCACTGGTAATGGATTTGTGACGATCACCGGGACCGGGTTTATTCCTGGCGCAACGGTCTGGTTCGAGCCCCAAAAAAGTTGTGCAGCCCCGAACTCCGCCAGTACGGGGAATGGCAGCATCCAGTCTCCCGCCGGCAGCGTCACGATCAGCTCCGACACCTCGATCACAGCGGGCCTGCCCACCGGTAAGAGCGGAACCACGCTTTATCCGGTGGTCAGCGACGCCAGCGGCACCAGCAGCTGTTACCCCAGTTTCGAATACACCTCCAACTACACCTCATAGAGAGAACGACCATCCATGCAAAACGGAACCAAGCAAACCTTGGGAAGCGGGGCGACCAGTGAACGGGGGCGCACGTTCCCTGGGACCTTGGGAGCCATGCATCGATCCGCAACTGAATCAACGGGACATGAGTGGAGTCGTGAAAAGTCATCGCCCAAGGTTGAACTCGTGTGTGTTGGGAGGTGATGTCGATCGTTTACTCGTGTAGCAAATGACGAGCAATTCGTCGATATTTCATCGCCCTGGGGGATTGCTTATTGGCACGCAATCCACGGAGGGGGCTTGATCTTCTCGTAACGGCGGAAGAGCTCCAGGAAAGAGTCTACAGGCAATCCAAAAAGGTGCCTGATTGAAGAAAACAACGGGCAGCGTCGTGACCCTTCGCGCCCAAAAACGAAAGGTAAAAAAAAATGATGTTTCGTTATCGTGAAATCCAGCGCCAAAAGGCCGCTGGCGAAAGAGAAGGTGGATTCACCCTTATCGAACTCCTCATCGTCATCGTCGTCCTCGGCATTTTGGCGGCAGTTGTCGTCTTCGCCTTGGGCGGAGTGACGGGACAGAGTGCGGTGGCGGCATGCAAGTCGGACGCCAAGACGGTGGAGACCGCCATCGCTGTCTATCGAGACGGACAACAACGGTGCGATTCCGACGGCTGCCGATCTGACCAGCTCGGCGAACGGCTGGGCCATACCTCAAGAGCTTCCCGTCTAACCCGACTCACTACTACATTGGCATTGGTACAGCTGGTGGAGCAACGGACGAGGTTGACATTGCTTTGGGCAACACGACTGGTACGCCTGGTACATGGCAGGCCTTCGACACCGAGCTTCCATCGGGTACCACGATTACCGCTGGGTGTAACGCCGTTAGCTAGTAGGGCTTTTAAGCAATACCGAATTGCGATGATCCGAAGAGCCCGGCCACCGTGCCGGGCTCTTCGGTTTATCCGTCTTCGAAACTGAACCAGCTAGGTGCGGCGCGGCTCGCCGGAATGAGCCGCTGGCCTGTGACGGCCTCATGGTTCATCGGGCCCCGTAGGGGTGGCCCGTCCAACTGAGCGAGCTTGGCTCAAACTGAGTCTTGCCTGGTACGGGCTATTCCTGGACCGATGGGGAGCCGGAATTGGGCTGCTATTGGGATTCGGTCGTCCACCCGGAGATTCTCGCAGGGCACGCTTGTGCCCATGAAGAAGTCGTCCGCCCTCGCTGACTTGCCGGAGGCGTGATGAAAATCACGCGAAAGAACCGGGGTGAAGAGGAGAATAAACGCGATTCCGCCGATGCCACTGGCGAGGCCGGTGGCGGCGCTTTATCGGTGGCTCGTCGACTCCCACATCTTCGGGTGGAGGGGCATCCTCGGGGGCGCGCCAGAGGAATCACGAAGCCCCGTCTTAACGGCGACCGTGCCGGCTGATCCACCAATTGCAGCGGGTCATGCGGGTCAACAACTCGGTGACGTCTTGGTCCTCCGCGGCCTGGTCACCCACGCCCAGGTCCAAGAGGCCCTCGAGCTTCAACGAGAGTCCGGTGGGCGTCTGGGTGAGTTGCTGGTCTCGATGGGCGTGCTCGAAGAGCGCAGCCTGGTCGATGCCTTGGCCGAGTTCTTCGGCATGCCGGTGGCCGACCTGCGGCGCTATAAGCCCGACCCCGACGCCCTGGCACTGATCAGCGAAGAGGTGGCCCGTTCCAACATGGCCATGCCGATCAGCCTGCACGACGACGGGCTCCATGTGGCCGTGGCCGAGCCCAGCGATGCCTTGCGCTTCTTGCTCTCCGAAAAGAGCGGGCACCCGGTGCGCCTGTTGCTCGCCCCCATGAGCGATGTGACGTGGGCCATCGACAGCAACTACCGCGCCATTGGTGGGGTGGCCCAACTGGTCCAAGCCTTCGAAGTGGTCGAGGGCTCACGCAAGCGGGCGGTCGAGCCGGCAACTCCCGGTGGTGGTGGCCGACGACGCTCCCGTCGTCCAAGTGGTCGACCGGATCTTGACCCAGGCCATGCGGGACCGCGCGTCGGACGTGCACATCGAACCGGCCGACGACGTCGTGCGGGTGCGCTTTCGCATCGACGGCGCCCTCAAGGAGATCTTGGTCCTCCCCGCCGCCATGGGTCTGGGCTTGGTCAGCCGCATCAAGATCATGGCGGGCATGAACATCGTCGAGCGGCGTCGTCCCCAAGACGGCCAGCTGACCACAACGGTCGACGGCAAGGACATCGACGTGCGGGTAGCGACGACCGCCACCATCTGGGGTGAGAAGTGCGTCATGCGGGTCTTGGACAAGACCCGCTCGGTCCTGCGCCTCGACGACCTCGGCATGCCGGCCGACACCCACGACCGCTACTCCAAGATCGTGCGGGCCCCCTTTGGCATGGTGCTGTGTGCCGGCCCGACGGGCAGTGGCAAGACCACCACCCTCTATGCCACCTTGAGCGAGGTCAACAACCCGACCCTCAACGTCATGACCATTGAGGATCCGGTCGAGTACGTCTTCCCTTCGATCAACCAGATCCAGACCAACGACCAGGCCGGGTTGACCTTCGCCACCGGGCTCAAGTCGATCCTGCGCCAGGACCCCGACGTGATTCTGGTCGGCGAGATCCGTGACGTCGAGACGGCCCGGGTGGCGGTCCAGTCGGCCCTGACCGGGCACTTCGTGGTCTCCTCTTTGCACGCCACCGACGCCGTGTCGGCCCTGCACCGCTTCTTGGACATGGGCATCGAGTCCTTCCTCATTGCCTCATCGGTTCTCGCCGTGGTGGGCCAGCGCCTGGTGCGCCGGATCTGCCCGTCGTGCAAGGCCCGCTACACCCCGACGGCCGAAGAGCTGGCCTTCTACGAGGACAGCGGGGGACCACCCAAGGAGACCTTCTACAAGGGGACAGGCTGCAACTTCTGCAGCGATACCGGCTACCAGGACCGCATCGGGGTCTACGAACTGCTCGAGATGACCCCCGAGATCCGGCGTCTCATCGTGGGCTGGGCCACCCAGGAAGAGCTGCGCTCCCTGGCCCAAAAGCAGGGCATGCGCACATTGCGCACCGAGGCAACCAACCTCGTGGCCGAAGACATCACCACCGTGGCCGAAGTGATTAGGAGCATGTACACGCTATGAGTGCAACCCAAGAACATGTCCAAGTTCCGCTTCAGTGCGCTCAACAGCACCGGGGCAAAGGTGTCCGGGGTGGAGGTCGGCCGCCAGTCTCCGGCGCGGCCCACCTCGCCCTGCTCGAGCGCGGCTATCAGCCTCTCGAAGTAACCGAGAAGAGGAACCTCCTCAGTCTGGAGATCACCAAGAAGAAGGTACCCCGCAAAGAGATCATGCACTTCTCCCGTCAGATGGGCGTGTTCATGAAGGCGGGCATCCCGATCATGGAGGCGCTCGAAGTCATCGAGCAGGAGACAACCGAGAAGCTCATGAAGAAGGTCCTCCATCGAGATGATCGAGGACCTCCGGGCCGGCGACACCTTCGCCGCCGCTGCGAAATCTCACCCCGAGGCCTTCCCTAACTTCTATGTCGGCATCCTCGAATCAGCCGAGCTCACCGGAAACCTCGACACCGTCCTTAACCAGCTGGCCGACTACATCGAGCGTGATGTCGAAGCCCGCTCCACTCTGACCTCGGCCATGATTTACCCAGCTGTGACCCTCTCTCATGTCAGTCGGTGGTGATCGTGGTCCTGGCTACTTTCGTCATGCCCCGGTTCGTGGTGTTCTTCGATTCGCTCAACGCCAAACTTCCGCTGCCCACCCGCATGTTGCTCGGTGCGACCTCTCTCTTCGGTCATCTCTGGTTCGTGTTTATCGGCGGGCTATCGTCGCGGTCGCAGCCGGCTTCATCTCCATGCGTCGCTCGCCCAAGGGCAGGGCAATTCTCGACAGCATGGCTTTAAAGATCCCGGTACTTGGCAATCTTATTCAGGCCGCCGTTTTAGAGCGTATCTGTCGTGTTCTCTCCTCCATGCTCAGGGCAGGAGTCGATCTGCCCCAGGCCATGGCCACCACGGCTGACTCTGCGAACAACGCCGTCTACTACAAGGGACTCAACCACATTCGGGATGAAATGATGCAGGGCCAGGGTCTCGCCGAACCTCTTGCCCGGACCGGACTCTTCCCGGGCGCGGCGCAGCAGATGTTCCGGGTCGGCGAGGAGACCGGAACGCTCGACACCCAGCTCGAGACCGCCGCCGTGTACTATCACCGCGAGCTCGAGGTCCGAGTCAAGCACTTCACCAGCCTTTTTGAGCCCGCAGTGATCATCTTCATGGGAGTGGTCGTCGGATTCGTCGCCGTCGCTCTCATCTCCGCGATGTACGGCATCTACAGCCAAGTGAAAGTCTCGTGAGCGAGGGGAGCCCTCTCTCGGGACGTATCTGCGCCTTGGAAGTATGTGCCAACTCGGTTGCAAGCTCGCTCCGAGGACGGCTACACCCTTATTGAATTGATCATCGTTACCGCGGTGTTGCCGATCGTTACCGGAGCTATTGCCATGGCTCTCATTTCAGTCTTCTCGCTTCAGGGCGGCGTCACTAATCGACTCTCGGACTCGGGTGACGCGCAAGTCTTATCGGCCAGCTTCGAAAGCGACGTACAGAGTGCCAGTTTCATCACCGCACCCTCCGCGCCCACGCAGGGCGTGCTTCAGAACGCTCCGCAGAACCCGGCACCTTGCGAAACAGCTGCACAATCCACCAATACGTCCACTTCAGAAGTACTCGGACTGGAGTGGGGAAGTGGGAAGACAGAAATCTCATACATTGATGCGCCACAAGGTGCCATCTATAACCTGCTGCGCGAATTTCTGCCAAAACGGCAGTACGATCCCCGTGAGCTCTGTCGTCGTTTCGCGTGACATCTCATTCGGACAAACGGCGACGGTTACGTGCTCTACTCTTGCCGCTACCGAATGTACCGGGACGACGAAATTATACAAATAGTTGGATAGCCGCCGCCGGAGTAACAGGGGTCACCTTTCGCCATAACCGCGACAGGTAGTAACTACAAGTACACCTTGACGGCACTTCCCGGAGCGAGCTCGCCTTCCAATGACCAGTCGCAGGTCGCTAACGCCAATTCGAGCTGTGGCTTTGCCACACCTGGGACGGGCACTTACGCATCCTCGCTCTGTTTCGTCGATTTCTCTCCGTATTCGCAGACGCCGGTGGCGTGTTCACAATCGCCGACACTTCAGCAGATCTCGGCCCCTATAGCGAACACGCCCTACACGATGACCTTCTGCCTTGGAGTGTCCGGCGCGTCGGTATCCCCACATGCTATTCCCACCTACTTTGCCCCTCCCACCAGTGAGGCGTTCTTGGGGAATAACGGCTTCTATACTGGTATCCCCGCTCACCCGGCCCTGTATCAAACCAGCTCGGGTACGACCACGGTGACCATCACGAACATCCAGGTGTTGGATTCGAACGGCAATCCAGCATCGGGCTGGGAGCTCGTGACCGGTGATGCCGAATCTACCGATGCTGGCGAGTCGCTTTCATGGACGTCGAACAAGGCGTTGAACGGACTGCCCAATACCAACAGTGCCACGGCTCCCTACGGCAATGCCTGCGCTTACCCCTCAATGTCGAGGCGGGGTGGACTTGACGGGGTTGGGCACTACGACAGTGACGTGCGCGGCCAGCGTGAGCTCTGACAAGACGGGCACGGTCATGCTCGAAGCCCTCACTCCTTCGTCGTTAACCGTCACGATGGTCGGTACTGGTCTCGAGGCGATCTTCATCGGGCTGCTTCTGTGATGCGTGAGCGTACGGCGTCCTAGGAGAAGCAAACGTCTTTGTGATGAAGGTGCTGGATCGCGGGCGGGCGCGGGTACGTCCGAAGCTGGCGACACGATGGTCGAGGTTTTACTCGCCATCTTGATCCTCGGATTGACTTCGGTGGCTCTGCTCCTCGCATTCGGAACGGCAATCTCAGGTTCGGCCGAGCATCGCAGCCAGACCACGTTCGACACCGTGCTGCGCACGGCGGCGGAGCAAGCTACGACCCAGGTCCAGCAGGCAGCTACCACGTTGGGCGGCTTTTGCAATGCTGCGGCAGCGGTCAACTTCACCCTGCCCAGCGGTTACAGCGGCGCCATTCCTTCTACGTCTGTGCAATATTGGACCGGAAGCTCGTTTGTTGCGGGCGTCGCGTCTTGCACCTCCCTTTCTTCGCAGCGGTTCACGGTCACCGTAACTTCCAATCGGCTCAGCGGCAGCATCACCGTTGTTGTGGCCGACCCGCTTGCTCCGACCCCGCCCACCGCAGGCGTTGCTTCTCAGTTGGTGTTTCTTCAAACGCCCGGGACCTCTACGGCTGGTTCCAATTTCGTCAGTCAGCCCTACGTGGAGGTCGAGGACAGTCAGGGCAACATCGTCCTCAACGACCTGTCTTCGCTCAGCCTTACACTTACTACCGTCGGCGGAGGAAGCAGCGCGGTTCTTTCAAACAGTTGCGCTGCAGGACCCGAATCATTCGGTGTCTTCTATTTCTCAGGCTGCAGCATCACCCAATCCGGCACGTATACCCTTACGGCTTCCGACCCGCCCCTGAGTCTGACCCAAACAAGCGCTCAATTTACGGTAACTGCGGGTGCAGCGTCTCAACTTGTCTTCAATCCGGCTAGTCCAGGTCCAGCGGTTGCTGGAAGTGCCATACCGAATGTGTCGGCGCAGGTTCAAGACAGTTTCGGCAACGTGGTCACGACCGCGACGGGCTCAGTGACGCTATCCATTGCTTCGGGTCCACAGTCCAGTTTCACTTCCGGTACGACGACCGTGAGCTTGAGCGGAGGTATCGCCAACTTCTCGAATTTGATCGTAAATAAAGCGGGTACGTATACCCTCACGGAGACGCCCAACAGCATCAGCGGTGTGACGAGCGCGAACAATTCGATCAGCTTCGTCGTTGTGCACGGTCTTGTGAGTTCAACGGTCTCGACGGTCAGCACGAGCCCTGCAAGTGTCACTGCTGACGGGACTTCGACCTCCACTGTGACTGTGACACTGGTGGACGCCTTTGGTAACCCGGTGTCGGGGAAGAATGTTGTACTGACCCCGTCGGGGAGCACCCATTCCACAATCTCTTTGGCCAGCGGTTCCTCGGATAATAACGGTGTGGTCACCTTTACGGTGACAGACACGAAGGCAGAAGTCGTGAAGTACTCCGCCACGGACAGCACGGATGGCACTGCGATCACCCCCATGGGCACTGAAACCTTTACGGCCGGAACTGTGTCGGCAATCCAATCTTCGGTTTCCGCCAGCCCGGTAAGTGTGAATGCCAATGGGACTGCGGCGTCGACCATTACGGTGACCCTCAAGGACGCCTTCAACAACCCGGTATCGGGTAAGACGGTGACACTGACTCAGCCCGGCGCGGGTGTCTCGACGATCGGCGCGGCCAGTGGGACCTCTAACACAAATGGGGTGGTTACCTTTATCGTGAAGGACAGCACGGCTCAGGCCGTGACCTACACCGCGACGGACACGTCGGACAGCATCGCCATCAGCAGCACCGCTCAGGTTATCTACTACGGTCCCGCTGCTAACCCACAGTCGAGTGTGAATCCAGCCCCGCCAGCGTCACCGCCAACGGCACCTCTAAGTCGACCATTTCCGTCGTCCTCCTGGATGCCAATGGAAACGCAGTGCCGGGAAAAACCGTCACGCTGGCTCAGACCGGCCATTCCGTCATCGGTGTAGCCAGCGGAACTTCTAGTTCCAGTGGTCTGGTCACCTTCAAGGTGGGCGACACTACGGCAGAGACCGTCACCTACACCGCCACTGACACCACGGACGGCGTTACGATCACCGACACTGCTGCCGTGACATTCGCTCCGGGACCCGTGAGCAGTGCGACATCGACCGTTGCCTCAAGTCCTTCCAGTGTCATCGCCAATGGAACTCTCACCTCTACCATCACAATCACGCTCTTGGACGCCAATAACAACCCTGTCTCGGGGAAGACGGTTAAGTTGTCACAGGGTATTGGAACCGGTTCGACCATCTCGGCAGCTAGCGGTACGTCCAACGCCAGCGGAGTCGTCACCTTTACGACGACGGATGTCAACGCAGAAATCGTCACCTATTCTGCGAAGGACACATGCGACAACGTTTCCCTCACTGCTACTACCACGGTCACATTCATTGCAGGTCCGGTTACAGCCGCTCAGTCACAAGTCAACTCCAGTCCGACGACGGTTAACGCCAATGGCGTAGCGACTTCGACGATCACCGTTACTCTCTCCGATGTCGAAGGCAACCCGGTTTCGGGCAAGGCGGTCGCGCTGTCGCAGTCCACGGGCGGTCATTCCACCATTGGCGCCGCCAGCGGCACCTCCGACGCAAACGGCCTCGTTACCTTCACGGTAAATGACAGCACGCCGGAGACCGTGACGTACACGGCCACGGACACCACGGACAATGTGACGATCACCGACACTGCGGCCGTCCTGTTCTACGGTCCCGCCTCCGCGGCCCAGTCCCAGGTCAATGCGAGTCCTACCACGGTCGCGGCGAACGGTTCTGCCACTTCGACCATCAGCGTCAACCTCAAGGACGTCAATGGCAGTCCGGTCCCGGGTAAGACCGTCACACTCGCTCAAACGGTGGGAGACCACTCGATCATCGGTAACGCAAGTGGCACATCAGACGTCAACGGACTGGTGACGTTCATCGTGAAGGACAGCACACCGGAGACCGTGCTGTACACCGCGAAGGACACGACCGACAATGTAGCTATCACGGACACTGCTCAAGTGGCCTTCTTTGGACCCGGTTCTGCGTCCACATCGAGCGTGAACTCGAGTCCGGGCAGCGTCACTGCCAATGGTGTCGCTACTTCGACGGTTACGGTCACCCTGCTCGATGCCAATAGCGTTCCGGTGCCCGGAAAGACCGTCACGTTGGCCCAGTCGGTCGGCGGCAACTCGACCATCTCAGCGGCCAGCGGTCTCTTCGAACGCCAGTGGCGTGGTCACCTTCACGGTGAAGGACACGACGGCGCAAGCTGTTACCTATACGGCTACCGACTCAACCGACAGCGTTGTAGTCACGGACACCGCGGTTGTGGCCTTTACGCCCGGCCCGGTAACAGCAGCCCAGTCCACGGTCTCGGCCAGTCCGACCACGGTCACCGCCAATGGCACGGCCGTGTCCACGATCACTGTCACTCTCAAGGATGCCAACAGCAACCCGGTGTCGGGCAAGACGGTGACCCTGGCCCAGTCGTTTGGAGGGCACTCCACCATCTCGGCCGCCAGCGGTCCCTCGAGCAGCAGTGGTGTCGTCACTTTCACCGTGACAGATACCCACACCGAGGTGCTGACCTATACGGCGACCGACTCGACCGACAGTCATTACCGTGACGCAGACCGCGGGTGTGACCTTCACGCCCGGTCCGGTGACAGCGGCTCAGTCCACGGTCTCGGCCAGTCCGATCACGGTCACCGCCAATGGTACGGCCGTGTCCACGATCACCGTCACGTTGATGGACGCCAACAGCAACCCGGTGTCGGGCAAGACGGTGACCCTTGGCCAAACGAGCGGAGGCCACTCCACCATCTCGAGCTGCCAGCGGCTGCCTCGAACAGCCAGTGGCGTGGTGACCTTCACGGTGAAGGACACCCACACCGAGGCTTTGACCTACACGGCGACCGACTCGACCGACAGCATTACCGTCGTCGCAGACGGCAGGTGTGACCTTCACGCCCGGGCCGGTGACAGCGGGCCAGTCCACGGTCTACGGCCAGCCCGATCACGGTCACTGCCAATGGCACGGCCGTGTCCACGATCACCGTCACGTTGATGGACGCCAACAGCAACCCGGTGTCGGGCAAGACGGTGACCCTGGGCCAAACGACCGGAGGGCACTCCACCATCTCGAGTGCCAGCGGTGCCTCGAGCAGCAGTGGTGTGGTCACCTTCACGGTGAAGGACACCCATACCGAGGCGCTGACCTATACGGCGACGGATTCGACCGACAGTATTACCGTGACGCAAACCGCGGGAGTGAGCTTCACGCCCGGCCCGGTGACGGCAGCCCAGTCCACGGTTACGGCCAGCCCGACCACGGTCACCGCCAATGGCACCTCGTTCTCAACGATCACCGTCACTCTCCTAGACGCCAATGGCAACCCGGTGTCGGGTAAGACCGTTTCGCTGACGGCAGGGAGTGGGAACTCCACAATAAGTGGGGCCAGCGGCACCTCGAGCGCCAGCGGCGTCGTCACCTTCACCGTGAGGGACAGTACGAGCCAAACCGTGACCTACACGGCCCTAGACACTACGGACACCATCACGGTCACTCAGACCGCTGCGGTGACCTTCCAATGATGATCAGAAGAGTAGGGGAGATGGAAGCGAAATCGCTGCGACGGGGGTCACCCTTCCGCTGGAAGGACGAACGCCTCGGGACCCAAGTCAGGCGCCGGAGCACCGGATCGGATGAGCGCGGCGCAGTTCTGGTGCTTGCCCTCGTCTTTTTGGTCTCAGTCAGTGCCATCGTGGGAGGTTTGGCCACCTGGACCACCAATGACCTCAACAACACAACCCACTTCGCCTCGGCGCGTTCACTTCAGTTTGCGGCCAGCAGTGCGACAGAGACTGCCATTCAGAACATTCGTTATGCTCCATTGCTCTCGACCACCCAGACGCTTAATGCCAGTCCTCCATCCGCATGTTGGGGGACGAGTCCCTCCATAGTGACCACCAACGGCAGCACCATGGCCGTTTGGTGCAGCACCGTATGGACTCCGACGAGTGCCAACACTCGTGTCGTTACGTTTTCCACATGCCTGAGCACGGTCTCAGCTGCCGCGTGCGCGCTGAACCCTTATCTTCAGGCCGTTGTCACCTTCGACGACTACCCCTCAGGAGTTGTGAGCGCGCCGACTGGGGCGCAATGCGTGGCCTATTGTGGGACGGGGATCACGGTGAATAGCTGGTTGTTTTCTCCGACGGTCCCGACGGTTACGGCCCTCTCTACGAGCGGGGGCGGAGCGGGGGGATCCATCACCGGGGGGACGACCGTGACGATCACGGGGAGCGGGTTTGTCAACGGCGCGTCAACGGTCAACTTCGTTGAGGAAAGCGGTGGGGTGCCAGCAACTGACAATACGGTCCTGCCAGCCAGCAATGTGGTGGTTAACTCATCAACGTCATTGACAGCTGTCTCGCCAGAGGTCATCGAGGGCACTACGTATTTCGTGACCGTCACGACGCCGACCGGTAGCAAGCGCCTACACCTACAATGGAACTGGTCAGATATTTACCTACGCTTTGATAGCCCCAACGGTAACGCGCATAACCCCCACCTCGGGATTGAGCGCCGGGGGCACGTCCATATCTATCACCGGTACCGGCTTCGTCACTGGTGCCACCGTGGCCTTCGTGGAGGAATCCGGTGGATCTGTTTCCAGTCCTAGCGTCATTCTTGGTGCCACCAATGTTTCGGTCGTGAGTGATTCGGCTATAACAGCCGTCTCACCAGCCATCGTGGCGGGTACGACCTATTACGTGACGGTGCGGACGCCTACTGGAACGAGCTCCTACGGGCCGGTCTTTACCTACTCGACGCTTGTCCCAGTCGTCTCCAGCATCTCGGTGACCGCCGGTACCTCCGCTGGGGGAACGTCCCTCACAATTACGGGCACGGGCTTTTATGTTGGGGCAACCGTCAACTTCGTTGAGGAATCAGCGGGCTCTCCGGTTTCACCGACCGTGAGTGTTGCCGCCACAGGCGTCGTGCTCAATGGTGCGACGACCATAACCGCTGTATCACCTGCCGTTACGGTCGGGTCGACGTACTTTCGTCACCGTTACCACAACGGGTGGTACGAGCAGCGGCGGACCCATTTTCACCTATTCGTAGCCCGCAACTGCCGTAGACCGAGTTGCAGTGCGAGGTCGGCAGACCGAATCTACGACCAATTGCGTGAGCTTGTGGACTTCGCAGTCCATGACTCCGATTGCCGTGTCGAGCAGGGTTTCCACGGACTTTCAAGTTGGGGGAACGTTGAGATTGCGTAGCCGGTGTGGTGATGTGCGTCGTTCATCCTTGTAGATGAAGGGGGCAGGCATCCGCCGGCACCTCATCGGAAGCGATAGCGGGCACTACCGAGTTCCGGCTAGCCCCTAAACGAAAGGCAGAAAGAAAATGATGGAGCGTTACCGTGAGATCCAGCGCCAAAAGGCTGCTGGCGAAAGAGAAGGAGGGTTCACCCTTATTGAACTCCTCATCGTCATTGTGGTTCTCGGCATTCTGGCCGCGGTCGTTGTCTTCGCCCTGGGTGGAGTGACGGGCCAGAGTTCCATCGCCGCGTGCAAGTCAGATGCCAAGACGGTCGAGACGGCTGTAGCCGCCTTCCAGGCGGACAACCCCAGCGTGACGCCGACGGCGGCGCTTTTGACCACGACGGCCACAACGTACCAAGGGCCGTTCCTCAAGAGCTTCCCGTCCAACTCGTCGCACTACTACATCGGCATCGCCCAAGCGAGCGGCGCCACCGCTGGAGAAGTCGACATTGCGCTGGGTAACACGACTGGAACTCCCCCCGCCGCGGGAGCGTCTTGGCAGAACTTCGACACCGAGACTGCCTCAGGGACAACCGTCGCTGCGGGTTGCAACGCCGTTAGCTAAGTAGTACCAGAACAAACGATTTTGACACTGAACCGAAGAGCCCGGCCCTGGGGCCGGGCTCTTCGGCTTCAATTCGACGCAACCGCACTCCGTGGAGGAGAAAGAAAATGATGGAGCGATACCGCGAGATCCAGCGCCAAAAGGCGGCTGGCGAAAGAGAAGGAGGGTTCACCCTCATTGAGCTCCTCATCGTCATAGTGGTGCTTGGCATACTTGCTGCTGTCGTTGTCTTTGCCCTAGGTGGAGTGACGGGTCAGAGTGCTATCACCGCGTGCAAGTCAGACGCCAAGACGGTTGAGACGGCGGTAGGCGCCTTCCAGGCGGACAACCCCGGCGTGACGCCGACAGCGGCGCTTTTGACCACGACGGCCACGACGTACCACGGTCCTTTTCTCAAAAGCTTCCCGTCGGAATTCGACGCACTATTACATCGGCATTGCCATGGACTACAACCCCGTCTCAGGAGAAGTGGACATTGCGCTGGGTAATACGACCGGCACTCCTCCTGCGGCTGACACGTCATCGACCAATAACTGGCAGTCCTTCGACAGTGAGGCTGCTTCAGGGACGACTCTCGCAGCTGGTTGCAACGCAGTTAGCTAGTCGGTATGGGAACACACATACGTCTGGGTGAACCAGCTGTGTCCGATCCTCTAGGTGGATGGGCATATCGGGTCGTCCTTCTCACGAAAGAAGCTTCCAATGATTGAAATCGAAACGGCGGCCATCACGCCTTGGTTGGACATCCTGTGGGACCAGAAAGGCTCAGACCTACTGCTTGCTGGAGGATCGGCGCCCCGAATCCGAGTGGACGGCAAGCTGCGTCCGATCGAGGGCGCTCCGCTATTGACAGGAGCGGAGATCGACGCACTTGTGCGTCCGCTACTCACTCCTTCCCAGAGCGAAATGCTCGACACCGAACAGGACGTGGACTTTGCCTTCTCGTGGCTCGATCGAGCTCGGCTCCGTGGTAGCGCCTTCACACAACGCGGTGAAACTGCTCTGGCCCTGCGGATGATCCCGTCGGCAATCCCCACCTTTGAGGACCTCGATTTGCCTCCCACCGCGGACTGGTTGGCTAACTTGCCTCGTGGCTTCGTGTTGGTGACCGGACCGACCGGTTCGGGAAAGTCAACCACCTTGGCTTCCGTGATCGATCGGATTAATGAGACGCGGGCGTGTCACATTCTTACGATTGAGGACCCGGTCGAATATGTACATAGGCACAAGTTGGCGGCGGTGACGCAGCGCGAAATCGGTCTCGACAGTCCGTCGTTCGATAGGGCGCTTCGATCAGCCCTACGAGAGGACCCCGATGTGCTTCTCGTCGGTGAGATGCGCGACATCGAGTCGATTCAGATCGCTCTTACGATGGCCGAGACTGGTCACCTCGTCTTCGCTACCCTGCACACCAACGACGCCCCGCAGGCCATTGACCGGATTATCGATGTCTTCCCGGCGTGGCGTCAGGAGCAGACCAGGGTGCAGCTCTCGGCCTCACTGGGTGCGATCTTGGCTCAACGCCTCATTCCCAAGGTCGGCGGCGGAATGGTTGCTGCCTTCGAGGTGCTTATCGCAACCAACCCCGTCCGGAACCTCATTCGGGAAGGCCGATCGAACCAACTCCTCAACATCATGACGACGAACCAGAAGGAGGGGATGCGCACCCTCGAGATCAGCCTGGCCGAGCTCATTGCTGCCGGCACCATCACCTACGAGGACGCGCTCAACGTTTCTGCTCACCCCAAGGAACTGGCGCGCGCCATAAGCGTGGCCGGAGGAAAGGTCTGAGACAGCTATGCGTTCTCGAGGCGGACCCGATCTGCCGTATTCAATCGTCGCTGGCGTCACCCCTTGTGCTCCAGGGTGGCTCGTCGCCAGCGCCAAGCTGCACGGTGCCACGTTCGCTCCCGAAGAGCCGCGCGTAATACCTACATTTGCCGAAGTCCTGGACGAGCGGCCGAGCTTCGCCGTCATTGCCGTAAATGCCCCAATTGGCTACGCCCAGGAAACCCAGGTAGGCGGGAGAACGTGCGATCGTTTGGCACGAGGCCTGTTGGGTCGACGTGGTTCGACGGTTCATAGTGCGCCGACTCGTGCCAGTCTCGAAGAGGATGCCGACGTCGTTGATGATCGCCTCGATGCCGTCACCAATATTTTGCTCCGCCGATACCGGGAAGTGGCTGCGGAAATGGCACCGTTTCGTCAACGTACGGTCTATGAGGTCCATCCCGAACTAAGTTTTTTTCAAATAAATGGTGACGTACCACTGCGCTGGTCGAAGAAGACCGATGCCGGATGGGAGGAGCGGGCGGAAATCCTTAAGAGGAGAGTTCCGGGAATAGAACGCATACTCGAAATTGAACTGGATGATGTGCCTCTCGCTCACTTGCTCGATGCGGCCGCGATGCTGTGGACCGCGCGCCGAATATTCGCTCGGGCGGCCGTGCGCATTCCCACGGATCCCGAGTGGGACGACCAGGGACTGCGTATGGAGCTTGTTCGCTGAATCTGATGCGACATCCGGCTACCGCCGCCGACTTCTCTGACAATTCGATTCGGAGGTCTTGGTTGACACGTCCGTTATCCGGAGCGTGGTGTGCTATCGGCTGGTTGAGCGCAACCGCAGTATTCGTGGGGCTGACCGCATTGCTCGGTGGTCCCAGTGAGGGCGACGCCAGTCAATCCCTGTACTCGACATGGGCTAATGCGCACGGTCGGTTTGCCTGCGCGTTTCCGCCAACGACGCATCATCACTTCACCAGTTATGCGCAACCCGGACCATTCGTAGCGCCCCTCTACCCGCTGCTCTCAGGGGCTCTCGGCGCCATCACCCGAATCGGACATGCCGTTTCGTTCCCGTCATCCACAGCGCTGGGCCCACACTGCTCGACATCTTCACTTGCCATCTACCACTGGGCGGTGAGTTCAGGCGCTGCTTTACCCACCGTACGACTGGGATACCTGAGTTGGATCGTCCTCATGGCCGGCGTCGTGTCTTTGGTAAGGGCATGTGGGCGAGGACGCTGTGGATGGGAGCCAGTTGCACTCGTGCTTCTGGCCTGCACCCCGCCCGTCTTTCTGCCCCTCTTGAACTACTTTCACCCGCAGGATCTCGTAGCTATGGGTCTAGGGCTTGGCGCTGTGACCTGTGCCAAACGAGGTTGGTGGATCTGGGCCGGCGCACTGATCGGTCTGGCGTTAACCTCTCAGCAGTTCGCGATACTCATCGCCGCTCCATTATTGGTGGTTGCATCCGGGAAACGACGCACAAGGTTTGTGCTTGGCACGATCGGTGGATTTGCGCTCGTGGTGCTCCCGGAAATCGTTGTCACTTCAGGACGTGTGGTGCGAGCGGTATTTTTGGGATCGGGTAATACGCCGGGAACGGGTGGGAGCTGGCTATGGGACCTCCATCTCCATGGGGCGCTCCTGCTTGTCGTCTCGCGAAATTCTGCCGATTGTGATGTCTCTTGCGTTGTCACGGTGGGCGGTGCGGCGCCTCGGGTCCGCCATTCTCGATCCCGAACCTCTCTTGTCACTCATCGCCATGTCTCTGTGTCTGCGGCTTGCCTTCGAACAGAACTTCTACGGGTACTACTTCATGGCGCTCGCCGTGGCGCTCGTGGTGCTCGACGTCATCGGAGGTCGGATTCGAGGTCGACTCATCGCGTGGATTGCCCTATTGACCTTGGCCTTCAACCCTATTCCTTGGGGGTTTGCCTCTAACGGACAGCCCTGGGGACTCCAAGCTCGAGAAGATCTTCCGCTTGCGTTCATGGCCATTGCTTTGGTCATTCTCGTCCGTGATGCGCTCCAGGGTCGGCTTCGTTGGTACCTAGTGGCATGGTTGATTGTGGTCGCGGGAGTATTTTTGAAATTGGCCACCCTGGGTCGCCTCTCCCTACCGACACCCCCTTCCCTCGTGGGCGTGGCAGATCGTGCTCGTTCCGATTGGTGCTGCGCTCGCGGTCGGACCCCTCGTGTCGTTCTCGTCACGACGAGACCCATCTATGACAGTGGAGAACGAAGAAACGTTGCCGTTTGTCCTGTCTTCGCACGAATGAGCTCTACTACCAGTCCACTGATCAAAGGAAGCGTCACCCGATGCTCTTTCGCGGGATCGACATTTTTCGCATGCATGTCTCCTACTCTGTTTGCTCATGACGGATCCACTCACCAACATTGACGGACCTTCCGTCCCCAGGTGGAAGTCCTGGATGGATGAGCCGCTCTCGGGGTGGTGGTGTGCACTCGGATGGGTTCTCGCGTCGGTCGTCTTTCTGGGAATCGTCCGTCTCCTCAAAGGGCCTTCAACGGGCGACGCCCTCGAATCCGTCTTTTCCACCTGGGCCATGGCTCATGGTCATTTTTCATGTGCGTATGTCCCCGGGAACACCGACGGCTTTCCCTTCAAGGCACCGTTTTACCCACTTCTTAGTGGGACACTGGCGGCAATTACCAGAATCGGAAGCAGTGTCCCCTTTCCTTCGCAGGCGCACCTAGGCCCACACTGCTCAACTGCAGTGAGCTCCATGTCGGCGTGGTATGCCCATGCTCATGCCCTCACGCCTACCGTGAATCTTGGACTGGTGACGTGGTTCGCTCTATTAGCAGGTCTCGTTGCCTTCCTTCGAGCCTCGGGCCGGGGGCGCTGCCGTTGGGAACCTGTGCTGCTGCTATTGGCTGCGTGTGCTCCACCCGTTTTCATGACAGTTCAGCGATTTGCCCATCCCGAGGATATGTTGGCGATGGGGCTGGCATTGGGCGGACTCGCCTGCGTGCTGCGCCGCAGGTGGGTTTGGGCCGGTATCCTGCTGGGCTTCGCTGTCATGACGCAACAGTTCGCATTGTTGGTCCTCGTACCCGTTGTTATTGCGACGCCGTCAAATCAGCGAGTGAGGATTTTCGTTGCCTCCGTATGTACGTCGGCGGTCCTCGTCCTGCCGCTGAGCATTGAAACCTCCGGCCGCGTGATCAAAGCGCTGGTGAGTCCCGGCTATCAGTCTTATACCCTCCGAACTGTGGTCTCGACGATGGGCCTGCATGGACTTCCCCTGTTCACCCTGAGTCGCCTCATGCCGATCGTCTTGTCCGCAGCACTGGCCGCTTGGGCCCTTCATCGACTGGGTCCGGCTGTGCTTGATCCGTTGTTCCTCACTTCCTTGGTGGGAACGTCTCTCGGCTTCCGTCTCGTCCTCGAGGTGAATCTCTACGGGTACTACTTCATGGCGGCCGCCGTGATGCTCATCCTGCTGGAGGTGATTCGGGGCCGAATCACGGTGTACCTGGTGGGCTGGATACTGCTCATCGCTCTACCGTTTGATCCGCTGCCCTGGGGATTTGATCCGTTTGGCGATGCCTCTCCTCTTTGGGTGTGGCAGATCGTCCTGGTGCTCAGCGCAATAGCGATGCTGGTATGGCCCCTCATGAAGAGAGTTCCTGGCGCCGACGTTGCGCCTCCACCCGCGTTCGAACGAATGGCTTCGTCTATCAGCGAAGCGTAAGTCGGGCTCTCATCCAGCCCTTTCCCCCATATATGCCACGCTTACCAGGTCAAATACGTTACGCTGGCAAAATGGGGGTGAGCACGGAGGTTCGGGTGAAAATCTTGGTCGTCGAGGACGATCCTGACATAAGTGACCTGCTCAAAAGGGTTCTGGAGTCCGATGGCTACGAGGTCGAAATGGCGAGCGACTCAGCCGGCGCCCTGAAGTCCGTCGCCGCGGGCGCGCCCGACCTTGTGCTGCTCGATGTCGTTCTCGGCGGGGAAGACGGACGCGACCTCCTTCTCAAGCT
This sequence comes from uncultured Acidimicrobiaceae bacterium, assembly GCA_963737745.1. Classification (GTDB taxonomy): domain Bacteria; phylum Actinomycetota; class Acidimicrobiia; order Acidimicrobiales; family RAAP-2; genus Bog-473. The sequence continues at coordinate 292,208 of CAVTTR010000002.1, forward strand.
GCGCCAAAAGAGCGACGTTCCAGCCGTATTCCTTACCGGCCGGGGTTTGGAAGGGGACCGGATCGCCGGTTTGCGGATGGGTGCTGACGACTACATCGTCAAGCCTTTTTCCCGCGGTGAGCTCTCGGCTCGGATCGAGACCGTCCTGCGCCGGACGCGCTCGTCAACGGCCGATACGGTCGTGGAGACTTCATCCGCGCTCACTTTTGGTGAACTGAAGATCGATCTTACGACCAGAGAGGTCGAGCGCGGCGGTGAGCTTATTGAGTTGACCGCCATGGAGTTCAATCTGCTGGCGTTTTTGGCTTCGTCGCCCCGACAAGTGTTCTCGCGCCAGCAACTCCTCCAGAATGTGTGGTCATCCTCCAGTGAGTGGCAGGACGAGGCAACTGTGACGGAGCATATTCGTCGGGTGCGTCGCAAAATAGAAGTAGATCCGGATCACCCTCGCTGGATTACGACGGTGCGCGGTGTCGGATACCGATTCGAGCGGCGTGGGCCGATGCCCGACGCCTGACGACGTGTCTGCAGTCGTCAGCCTCTGAGCGACTGAAAGGGCCGAAGCAATTCGGGTCCGGCATAGACGGCGAGAAGAGTCCCAATGGCCAGGAAGACCCCGTAGGGAATCTGTTGTTGGCGGCTCATCTTCTTCGAGGCGATGAGGGCCGACGCCGATAACGGCGCCGACGAGGTTGGCTGCGAAGAATCCGAGAAGGACGTAGCGCACGCCGAGCCAGCCCAGCGCCAGTCCAAGCACAGGTGCCAGTCGGACATCACCAAAGCCGAGCACGCGTGGACTTACGGCATTCATAGCGAAGAAGACCAGGAACCATGCCACCGCACTGATACCAGCGACGAGCAGGAAATGCCAATGATGGGTGGCGCCCGCTGCAAGGACGAGGAGTGCCGTCACGAGAACCAGGACCGGATAGACAATCCGCTTCGGAAGCAGGAGATGTTCGAGGTCGGTAGAGGCCAGCGCCAGCAGCCCTGCTGCCAATACGAGATAGGCGGGCAGACTCCACGAGAACGCAAAACGTGCTGCCATTCCCGCGAAGAGGGCCGCCGTCGTTGCTTCAACCAGTGGATAGCGTGCTGAAATAGGGGAGCGACACGCGCGACACTTCCCCCGCAGTAGGAGCCACGAGACAATTGGGATGTTGTCTCGCGGAGGAGATCTGTGTTCCGCAGGTGGGACAGGCAGACCGCGGTGTGACGATCGATTCCTTGAGGGGAACACGGTAGATCACTACGTTGAGGAACGAGCCCACGATGAGCCCGAAGATGCCGCAATAGGCAATCAGGAGGCCCAGCATTGCGTCACCCCTTCGGATCTCATCCGTGCGCCAGTCATGGCGACGTACGCTACTTGCATCGTTCCTGCTTTTGAGGCATGAGATTCAGATGTTCGGGGCGGTTTCGAGGTCGCTTATGAAGAGATCCAAGAGTTCGGGATCGAGCTGGGCCCGTCTGCGGGCGCGGAACACCTGGAGTGACTCTTTCTGGGAGTAGGCCCGCTTATACGGTCGCTTGCTGCGCAGCGCATCGAAAACGTCGGCAATAGCGACGATTCTACCTTCGAGCGGAATCGCTTTTCCAACCAATCGATGAGGATAGCCATTGCCATCGAACCTCTCATGGTGCGACAGGGTAATCGTTGCCGCCAACCGAAGTAGGGGAGTCTCAAATCCCGCGAGCATTTTGAAGCCGGTCTCCGTGTGGCCCTGCATGACGAGAGCGCTCCTCTTCGGTGAGGAGTCTTGACTTGAGGAGGATCGCGGCTGGAATATCGACTTTGCCAATGTCGTGCAGTTGACTGGCTAATCGAATGTTCTCGACTTCAACTGGCGAAAGTCCCGCCAGAGTGGCCAGTCGAGCGGAGTGCATGCTCATACGAAGGAGATGCGTGGCAGCATCGGCGTCCCGCCACTCTGCGAGCACGGCTGCGGCGTGGACGGTAGCGTTCGCGCGAACGAGAGCCCGTCACATCTTCGTTGGCCAGGCGAGTGAGCAGACCTTCCAACTCGGCGACATGGCTCGCAATCTCGAGCTCCGCGTTGCGATTTCGGGCGTTGTTCGCTGATGCTCTGTGCTCGTGCACGCAGGGCTCCAACGACGTTGATAAGGATCATGTTGGTATCGAAGGGCTTGAGGATGTAGCCATACGCCCCCTGTCGAATGGCAGGCTGGACGACCTCACGTGTTTCCACGGCGGTGACCATCATCACAGCCAAGTCCGGTTGGACCTCGTGAGCGTGAGCGAGGAGTGAGAAGCCGCTTTCCCCAGGCATCGTCACATCGCACAACATCAGGTCGAATTCGTCTTTGGTGAGTAGGTGACGCGCCTCGGCCGCACTGGCGGCGGTTGCACAGACGTAACCGGCGCGATCGAGCACACGCACGAGAGAGCGACGAATCGGTTCTTCATCGTCCACAACGAGGATTCGTGCCTCTGGGCTGGATCTGGGGAATGTTGTCGTCAGGGTCACAGGCGCACCGGCATTCTTTCGAGGTTGCGGCGCGCGCCGACGGCGTGAGAGTTGTCCAGCTCGCTGCGAAGTCGTTTCGTCCTGGTTCGACAGCGGAAAGAGTACGGTGACCGTTGTTCCTTCGCCAACCACCGACGTGATGGAGGCGCTACCTCCGGCTCGGTTTGCGATGCCATAGACCATGGCCAGTCCGAGGCCGGCACCTCGTCCCGTCTCCTTTGTCGTAAAGAAGGGCTCGAATGCTTTGGCTGCCACCTCAGGTGGCATGCCATTCCCATTATCCCGTACGTCAATTCGGGCGAACTGCCCAGATCCGGGAGCTGCCGACAAGTTTTCGGAGCCGAGCGAATCGACCATGTCGACCTTTATCTCGATCTGACCGCCACACACCATGGCGTCGCGCGCATTGAGAGCCAGGTTCATCAGCATCTGTTCGAGCTCGGCCATGTCGGCCCAGACGAGGCACGGGTACTCAGGGGTTGTGCAGATGAGGTCGATGTCCTCGCCCAGGGCGGTACGAATGAGGTGTTCCGCTCCTCGTATCGAGTCGTTGAGATTCGCCACGACCGGGTCTGTCAGAGGTTGCCGACTGAAAACCTGAAGTTGACGGGTGAGTCCAGCAGCTCGTTGGGCCGCCTTTCGAACTTCAGCCACGTCGTCTTGCAACTCGCTGTCCGGGTCGATGGCATCGGACAGGAACTCGGAGTAGCTGAGAATGGACTGGAGCAGGTTGTTGAAGTCGTGGGCGATGCCACCGGCCAGTTGGCCGACGGCCTCCATGCGCTGCGCTTGACGAAGGGACAGTTCAGCCTGGACCTGGCGCGAAAGGGCCTGGTCGAGCTGGGAGTTCTTCAGCTCGAGCTCGTGCAAGAGGCGGAGTGCGTTGTCATGGCGGGTGACGGCTAGGTCAAGGAGAGTGGCCACCACCAGGGTGCCAATCAGTCCGATCAGGAGAGAAACCCAGGGAAATGTATCCGCAAAGAATCCTCCAAGACTCGTGCCAAAGCCGACTGCCACTACCACGACCGTGAGTCGGTGAAGCCTCAAAGTGAGGGGAAGGCTTGAGGGCGATGGACACGAGTACAGCTTGACGGCCGGGTGTCTCCGTGCCCTCCACCGCAACCCAACGGCAACCCAACTCTGGGGCTTCGTGTGGCGAGGAATTGGGTTATCAAATCCGGCGGAGCAAGACCCGTTCGACGAGGTGGTCACGGCCTTTTTCTAAAATGAGATCGGCCCGATCGACGGCTTGGGGCGATGTTCTCTCGCAAATTGACCAAGTTGACCTGGGTCCAGACTTGGTCGATCATGGCGTCCGAACTCGTCGGCCGATAGGGAGCTGAAACGGTCGAAGAAGGACCCCGGCTCGTTCGGCAGCCGATCGAAAATCGAGCAGTCGCTCTCGAAACCAGTCGGCAACATCAGTTTCGACGGCATCGATGTAAATGGAGACGTCGAGGAAGTCGGACGGGACCACATCTGATCCGGAGTCGCCCCAACTCGCGCCCTGGAGCACGTTGAGCCCTTCGACGATGAGGATGTCCGGCCGGCGGAACAATGTTGAGCTTCTCCGAAACGATGTCGTACGAAAGATGGGAGTAGACTGGGGTCGCAACTTCGGGTTCTCCGGTCCCGGATGGCCGTCAAGGTGTCGGTCAGCCTGCGCTGGTCGTAGCTCTCCGGAAAACCTTTGCGATTGAGGATTCCCCGCTCTTCGAGGACTGCATTGGGGAATAAGAAGTTGTCGGTCGTAAGCACATCGACGGAGCGCTGCTCGCCACCGTGGCGGCGAAGGAGCTCCTGAAGGATCCACGCCGTCGTGCTCTTGCCGACAGCTACCCCCCCAGCGATTCCGACGATAAAAGGACTCGATGTTCGGTCCGTTCGGAGAAAGTCCGCCGATCTTTTGTTGTGCGCCGTTCCGAATTTCGGCGAGCATGACGAGGTAATCGGCGAGAGGGAGGTAGATGTCCGCCACCTCTTTGACGAGTATCGGCCCTCCCGTTCCCACTGCTAATTGGCGTATCACTTCATCGGAGAGCTGTCACCGAACGGCCGCCCCAAGGGCGGCCCAAGGCGGACGATCAAAGATCTCGAAGCGAGCGTCGTCGCCCTCGTTTTTCGAACCTGATCCCACATCGGGGGGCATGGCGCCAGAGGTTACGTGTAGGGCGATCTGGTAGCTCGCCGTGAAGCGATTTCGTTTCGCGGGTGCTAGCCCGTCGAGACTTTACTGGGAGGTGCGATAGCGAAGAAGCTGCCCGGAAGACGGGTGCATTTGTTGTGAGACTGATCGCTCCATCCGTCGGAAGCGTTGTACGAAGCGCGTTGCGCCGACCGAAGCGGACCTCCAAGGACCCAGCGGAGCGGTGTGCGAAGTACGACCGCGATGAAGGCTCCCGTCAAGGTAACGGTGCCCACGAACAAGATGGCGACGACCGCTTCCCAAGGCAGGCTCGTGCGTAGACCGGTCGCATCGAGAATCGAGCGAATTATGTTGATGAAGATGGTGTGAGCGAAGAACACACCGCCCGTCAGTCCGGCCAGATAGGCCGATGTCGGGAACCATCGATGGGAAGGAGATCGGGCGAAGCTTGGGCTTCGCTGGTCCCACCACCACGACAGGGAGAAGAGCCCCGCTATGGCGCAAAGGCACCAAAGGGCAGCGCTCGGTTGGTAGAAATCTGACGCCTGGGCCAGGGAATGGCCACGTCCAGACCAAGATCATGTACCACGCCACCTCGAGGCCACCGGCCAGGGCGCTCGCCTACCAAAATCTGACGGTAGTGCCGAGCAACGAAGGCGAGCACCCGGTCCAGATTCAGGGCGACCAGCATTCCGGCAATAAAGAACTCTTGAAAGCTCAGGAAGTCGCGTGTAACGGGGATGGCGCTGTTGATGGCATGGGTGACGTCATTTCCCGGGGGGAAGAGAGAGGGGTAATGCGAGAAGAGCCCGATGGCAAGGGCCAACGCCAACGCTGGCCGCCATTACCACGCCATGATGACTGATGGACCGCATCAGCTTTAGCAAAATGGGGAACAGAAGATAGAACTGAAAGATCACGATGATGAAGTACATCTGCGAGTATCCGAACGGAATGGATGGCGGAGGAATGCCCCTGCTTCGTTCCAGGACGCTTCCGCCGTGATCAGCGTGAAGATGAGATAGATGCCAGTCCAGGCCAGGTAAGGGACTCCGATCTCCCAGTATCGCCGCTTCCAGAAGCCAAGGAGCGAACGTGGATGGGTGATTTGGGCGTAGCAGACGACTAACCCGGTCAAGAAGAAGAAGCAGCTGCGGCTGAGGTGCAGCAAGGTGATGAATCCGGTCCCCACGAAATTATCCGACATGTCGGCCCAGATGAATGAATGTTGACCGAGAACCGTCAGGCAAGCGAAAACCCGGAACAGATTGAACATGTCTAGATACCCGTGGGGACGATGTCCATTGGTGACGAGTTTGAGGCCTCCGGGCTCACTTGTCGCTCGAGCAGCGGGAAAGAAAGCATCTGGTCCCAATCCTGGTCGAAGCTCCTGAACAGAAGCAGAAGGCGATCTGTGAGATTGATGAGAACCCAGCTCTTCCCCGGCTCGTTTTCTGAGTGGGGGACCTAAGATTGAGTGCCGTGCAAATGAGTGACGAGTCCGGCAGCCCGCTTCGTTTCACGAAGTCCTGGGAGCGGTTGATGGTGCCGAGCGGCTTTTTTCGGCTGGGCGGATTTGCTCGGATCGTCCTTTGCTCGGACACCAGCAGGAGCCGTGGTATGACGGGATACCTCGCCGTGAAACTCTCCTACCGACAGATCCTGGCTTCTGCCGGAGGAGCTGTTCTTTCCGCGTTCATCGCCTCCATATTCGGTGTAAAGGGAACCATTGTCGGCGTGGCTATCGGCTCCATCGCTGCCACCATGGGCACGGTACTGATCTTCCAGTCGATCGAGCGAACCAATACCGCGGTCAAGCAGGTCGTCGTGCGTGTGCCCGATGGTTCGAAGCTCCTGCGGCGATTGGGGGGCACAAGGGCAGCTGGGGTGACGAGCACACAGGCGGGTTTCAGACTCCGAGGTGCACGAAAAGATCTCTTCCAGCGCGGTTCAGGCTCCCGGATCCGGAGGAGTCGGAAAATAATGAGATCACCCCCTTGCCTCACCCTTCGCTGCCGCCACCCAGGCTGTCGTGGCCGCTGATCGCTGGCATGATCATCGGGGTATTTGTGCTCACTCTGATTTTTGTCACGATCGTCGAGGTCATTGCTGGGCACCCATTGGCGGATCTCTTCGGCAATTCCGGCGGGGGAACGACGGTGGAGAAGATCTTCGAGAGCCCTCCGACAACGACCCTGCCAACGACCCACCACGACCACCACAACTTCACCGTCGACGACGACGACGAACCTCCTCATCGTCGACCACTACTACAACCGTTGGCAGCACAACCTCGTCGACCGGCGTCGGATCGACGACCACTTCGTCCACGAGTGTGTCGGGGGCATCGACCTCGACCACCACGTCTGCCAATGGGTGACGACTCGATGAGCCTCCACCGCCACTGCGGTCCGGACGGGAGCTGAACTGCCTTAGCCTAGCGTAGGTGCCAGCGCCCTACGACCTGCAGCGGGACAGAGCTGGACCTTCTTCTGGACGGCCAGCCCCGCTTCCGTGCCCGTCAGGTTTGGGAGGGCCTGCATCTGAGGACCCTGCGGCCGGAGGAGATGACCGATCTGCCTGCTTCACTGCGCACCTTTTTGGCCGATGCGCTGCCTCCTGCCCTCCACGAGGTCTCACGTCGCTCTGCCGATGAGGGACAGACCGTCAAGTGGCTTTGGGCCCTCCATGACGGCGCACAGGTCGAGACCGTCCTCATGCAGTATCCCGACCGAGTGACCGTATGTGTCTCGACCCAGGCGGGCTGTGCCATGGCGTGCCAGTTCTGCGCCACGGGACAGGCCGGATTCCAGCGCCAACTCAGCGCGGGGGAGATCGTCGAGCAAGTGGCGGAGGCCATGCGGGCAGCCCGGCCGCGGCGTTTGTCCAACGTGGTCTTCATGGGAATGGGGGAGCCCCTGGCCAATTACGACCGGGTGTGGGGTGCGGTGACCCGGTTGCACGGTGACATGGGGCTCTCGGCCCGGCATCTCACCCTGTCGACCGTTGGCGTCGTGCCGGGGATATACCGCCTCGCCAAGGAGTCGCTGCCGATAAACCTTGCCGTGTCCCTCCATGCGGCCAACGACGAGAAGCGCGACATTCTCGTGCCGCTCAACAAACGCTATCCCCTTGCGGTTCTTGGCGACGCATGCGCCCACTACGTGGAGGCGACACGTCGCCGTCTTTCGATCGAGTGGGCCATGATTCACGACGTCAACGACACCGGATCGGACGCAGCAGAACTATCGCACTTCGCACGTCCACTCGGCGCCCACGTAAATCTCATTCCCCTGAACCCCACACCGGGCTATGGGGTGCGGGGCAGCACGGCACGCCGAGTGCGCGAGTTTCGTCACGAGCTCGAGCTCTTGGGCGTGAATGCCACCGTGCGAATGACCCGCGGGGCCGAGATCGATGCTGCCTGCGGGCAGCTGGCTGCCTCGGTTACCCGGGCTCGGCCATCAAGTTCTTAGGCACTCCAGGTGATCCGCTAGTCCTCGCCGCTGAGCGATCGGGCTACGGTGGCCAAGTCGACGATGCCCCGCTCTCCGACAGCGGTGTGCCCTCTGGCTCGTGAGACGAGCGCCGTGTCCACGTCGGAAGCTTCAGCGCGCAATGCGCCAACCGTGCAGCTTTCCCGAGGTCGCGCATTGAACGGGTCGTACTGGAAGTGCTTCATGGCATTTAGATGGGTGATCTTGTCGATCTCTTCATCGGGCACGCTTTCGAGATACTTCATTGCGTCCTCCGGCGATGTGGGCCAAGTCGAGTCCGAGTGCGGATAGTCGCATTCCCAGGTGATGTTTTCGATGTTCAGGTAACGACGATTGTCGATGCCGAAGGCATCATCGATGAAGCAGGTGATGATGCGTTCCTTGAACACTTGGCTCGGCAGCATGTCCCCAAAGTCCTGTCCTGTCCACTTGTGATGATGCTGGTACACGTAGTCGATTCGCTCGAGGGCGTAGGGAATCCAACCGATGCCGCCTTCGGAGAGGGCGAAGTGGAGTCCTGGGAATTTACGCAGGACAGGCGACCACAACAGATCGGCCGCTGCTTGCACCATGTTGATGGGTTGCAGGCTGATCATGACGTCGATCGGTGCTTCGGCGGATGTAACGAGAAGCTGGGATGACGACCCCAGATGCATGCACACGATGGTGCCTACGTCGGAACAGGCTTTCCAAAACGGGTCCCAGTGGCTGTTGTGGAGTGAGGGCCATCCGAGCTTTTCGGGGTTCTCCGAGAAGGTGACGGCGTGGCATCCCTTTCCGGCCACCCGTCGGACCTCGGCTGCCGCCAACTCGGGTTCCCAGATGGCGGGAATCGAAAGTGGGATGAACCGTCCGGGTTCGGCTCCGCACCAGCTATCGATGTGCCAGTCGTTGTACGCCCGCACCATGGCCAGTGCCTCGTCCTTGTCTTCCCGCCGTGCGAAGAGCTGACCACAGAACTGCGGAAACGAGGGAAAGCACATCGACCCGAGCACGCCGTTGACGGACATGTCGCGAACGCGTTCGTGCACGTCATAGCAACCCACGCGCATGTCGTCGAGGGAGGTGGGTTCGAGCCCGTACTCTTCGGGAGGGCGTCCGACCACGGCATTGAGACCGACGTTGGGGATCTGGTTCCCGTCGTACTGCCAATAGTCGGTGCCATCTGGGCGGCGTACCAGCTGGGGAGCCTTGTCCTGGTACTTGGCGGGCAAAAGACCATCAAACATGCCCCGTGGCTCTATGACGTGGTCGTCCACACTGACCAGAATCAGATCTTCCGTGCGCATGGTAAGTCCTCCCCAACGTCGAGTTCCTGACGCTTAGGTATCTACCTTAGGTGTTCTCGCAGAGGGAATGCTTTCGAGGAAGAACCCGGAAGAGGTAAATGATCCGGTTCGCGCCGCTCCGGCTTATCCGGGCAGCCGCCTCCAGATCGATTGGGGCAGAAGTCGGATCAGGGAGAACACCCACCGGAGCCCCTCGGGGACCCATACCACGGCAGCGCCCGTCTCAAGGCCCCGAATTACGCCGCTCGCTACCGAGTCTGGTGACGTGGCAAACGGTGCCGGGCTGAGGCCCTTCGTCATCTTCGAATGCACGAACCCCGGCCGCACGACCTGGACCCGAACCCCCGACCCACGGAGCGACTCTCCGAGTCCGATCGCGAATGCATCAAGACCTGCCTTTGCGGACCCGTAGATGAAATTACTTCGGCGCACTCGGACACCCGCTACCGATGAGAGCACGACGATCTGGCCATTGCCTTGATTTCTGAGGCGCTCGCCAACCGTAGTGAGCGCAGCAACTGGCCATAGATAATTGACTGTTGCTACCTCGGCGACGCGGCTAGCGTCGCATTCGTCTACTAGTTGATCCCCCAATCCACCTACCGCTACAAGGACCAAATCGACGGGGCCGACCTTTTCAAAGGCCATGGTGATTGTCTCGTCGGCACTCTCGGCGTCTCGGGCATCGAATCCGATCGTGAGAACCGTTTCCACCCCCAGAGCACGCGCCTCATTGGCCGCCGTGGCAAGCCGGTCTGTATCGCGGCCCAGGAGGGCCAATGTGCGACAACGTCCGACTGCGAATTTTCGTATCAACGACTGAGCAATGTCGGACGTCCCCCCAAGGACCAAAACGGTTTGGGGCTGCCCGAAGGCGTCGTTCACTCATTCTCCTTATGGTCCAGTCCTAAGCGCCGAGATAGATCGGAGCGCAACACTCCACCGGGATCTATTTTGGCTCTGACTCCGGCCAGTTCCGGAAGCCGCGGATACATGGCAGGCAGGAGTTCAGGTCGCATTCGAGAGTCCTTTGCCAGATCGACGCGACCACCCGCTTCTGCGACGAGCTGGTCAAGTTCGTCGAGCAGAGGACGCAGACGTTTTGGTCCTATTGGCATATCGAGGGCAAGTGTCCAACCTTGCATTGGAAAGGACAGTGGTCCGGGGTTACCAGGTCCAAACCTTTTTAACACCGCGAGAAATGAAGGGATACGCGCTGAGCTCAGGAGTTCAATAGCCTGATGAACCGTCTTCGATCGATCGAGACCGACCACAAACTGATATTGCACGAATCCCTTGTGACCGTAGAGGACGTTCCAGTTTTCGATGGCATCGAGCGGGTGAAAGAAGGCAGGAAATTGAGTGCAAGGCATCCATTCTTCGCTTCGGCGTTTTTCGATACCACGTTTCGTTGAATGCCGCGACCGTGAGCGGGTTAAGAATCCAACCAGGGGTATATGCCGGAACGCGTACGTAGCGTGAGCGAGGAAGCTCTAAGGGCTGGGAGCGTTGTCGCAGACCGAGGTCGGCCAGCGTTGCGTGATCGCCTCGCGTGAGGATCCCGCGTCCGAGATGTCGTCCTCTCGCCGTGCAGTCGACCCAGGCAACCGAGTAGCGGCAGTTGCCATCGTGAGCGTCCATTGCAGCCATGAGTCCGTCGAGATCAGAAAAGCGTTCTTGGTCCACCTTCATCCATGAAGTCTCCACCGGGATCATCTTGACCATTGCATTCGTGATGATTCCTGTAAGCCCCATTCCTCCTGCAGTGGCCCAAAAGATATCGTCGTTCTCGTCGGCACCGACAGGACGCAATCCAGTCGGGGTGGCGAGCGTGAGCGAGCGAACGTGGCACGTGAAGCTGCCGTCCCGGTGATGATTCTTCCCATGAACGTCGGCGGCTATTGCTCCGCCAACGGTGACCTGTCTGGTTCCTGGAGAGACTGGGACGAACCATCCCTGGGGCAGACCCGCCCGTATCAACTGGTCGAAGCTCACGCCAGCGCCCACCCGTACACAGCCATCCTCCCGAATCGGTCCAATCTCCGAAAAGCGGTGCATGCGTACCACCGTGCTTCCGCCACATTGAGCTGCGTCGCCGTAACTCCTGCCCAATCCGCGAGCGATGACACCACCGCCAGGAGATGCGATCGCCTTTTGATCAACGGCTTGCGGCGCGGCCGGAGATTCCAGCCACTTGCATAGTTCGTGCTCGTTCTGAGGCGTAAGAACGAGTGAAGCACTGGGCGAAGTCCGCCCCCAACCAGTCAGCAGCTCTCGGGCATCGCTGTCCATTATTCGCACGTCACACGTAAATTGCGATTCCGACGAAGATAAGCCAGATCACCGAGCTGATCTGCAGCACCCGGTCATGGAATAGCAGATCTTCTGGCGCCCCACCCTTCCCTGCGTCGAGGAGACGAAGTACATGGAGCACACCGAGAACAACAGGAATAACAGAGAGCTCGATCCAAATGAAACGATGCCCCACATGGGCCGAGACACCTGTGCGTTCGAAGGCCCAGAGGCAGTACCCCGTGACTGTGACGGTGGCTGAAAGTGTCAAAACCGATTGAATGAATGACGACGTGTAGTTAGCTAGGACTGGACGGTGAGCGATGCGGTCATCGGACAAACTGTGAAGTTCAGCGGCTCGCTTGCCACTGACCACGAACAGAGCACCAAAAGTAACGACAACCAAGAACCAACTCGAAAGCGCAACATGACTGCCGACGGCACCGGCTATCGCTCTGATAACGAATCCAGCCGCGACGACCGCCAATTCGATCACCGGCTGTTGTTTTAGCCATAGGGAGTAGCCACGGTTATGAGACCGTAGGCGGCGATAGTGATGACGAGGGCCCCATCGGCCAGTGCCCATGCAAGGGAGAGTGCCAAGGCGAGAAGCAAAGGACCAAGGAGGAATGCAAATCGCGTTCGAACGGTTCCGGAGGCGATAGGGCGGTTTCGCTTCACCGGGTGGAGCCGGTCGGCTTCAACGTCGATAGCATCGTTAATGAGGTAACTACCCGATGCCGCGGCACAGAATATTCCGAATACGGCTACGGTCCGAAGAGCGATTGCGCCATAGTGCAAGTAACCTGCTGCCGCGGGGGCGAGAAACACCAGTAGATTTTTTGCCCACTGACGCGGTCGAAGTGCGAGAAGAAAGCTCTTTAATTCATGGTCATTGGATCGAACCGGTTGTGTCAGCTCGTTCGAACGGATGCCAGTGCTCATAGAATCCTTCCATGAGTGTCGTCCACTCATTTAGGCCCTGATCGATCCTGAGCTAGCGCAACTACGCGAGCAGCTGATCGACCTGTGGCTGGGGCTGCTCTTGTTGTTCCCGTGCTCGCCTCATTGTCGGTGCGAATCCTCTCGAAGCCTTGAGGGCCGCAGGCAATGCCGACCCGTTTATACAGATACAGCGTGGTGGTGCCTTTATGTTTGACCACTGTCGATCCCGCTTCGATGAAGCGACGACCCAGTACCGCGCGGGGCCGGGGTCGAGGGTCACGATGAGGTCGGAATGTTGCCGCAGAATCTCAGATCCCACTGCTGATGTCGTGGAATACCAGTTCGGATCGTCGACGCCATAGTAGTGATGGTCAAGCGACGGGGAGTTTCGGGCAATTGCTCGGTCGGTCAGGCCGCGGGTGTCGACGAACTGTAGGTCGAGATGGGTGAATCCGGAGTACCCAAATTCACTATCAGCGATGACAGAATTTGGCCTGGCGCACCCGAGAACTTGATTCCCAGCTAGCCATACCCCAATAGAAAAGCCACCCCCATCGCTCGCAGCGAAGAGGTCGGCGGTGTCGAATTTTCCGTGACTCTTCCAGACAGGATCTCGTAGGGAAAGGACGGGGAAGAGAGCAGCGGCGCCCACAATCGCCACGAGCGTTCCCTGAAGAACAAGGACGGTATAACGTCGCTCACCCCAAAAACGCGAAACTATCCCCACGACCGAGACAATCCCTAATGCGGTTGAGACAGCGAACAACGGTGAGACCGGGGCGAGGAAGCGGCCACCGGTCATCCAATCGCCGCCGGTGACGATCGTGAAACCGCATTGGGCAAGGACCGCAACCGGAATAAGTATCCGGCGATCCCTCTTCATCGTCAGTGCGAGGAGCCCAATGACGAGGAGGACAAATGAAAACACGGCGAGGGTGGACAGGCCCAATGAAAGGTAATGAGAGAGGTGGAATCCAGTTTTGTTGAGGAACAGGACGTTACGGAGATATTTCTCGCCGGAGAATATCGCCCTGGACAAAGGGACGTGTTTTGCGTAGTACGTGTTAGCGAGGGGTTCGTGGTAGTACAAAAGTCTGGCTACCGTGACTGCCACCTCGCCACAAAGGGGCCACAGTACCCAGGTGATCCCGCGACGCCTGCCACCCGCGGGTGAAATCAGGAAGGACGCCACGCCAAGGATCAGGACCATTCCGATACCCTCAGGCCGCACCAAGACCAATCCGATGGCGATAAGACCTCCGCGACTCGGTCGTACCAGAGCTAGGCCCGACACTAAGTGGAGGATGAGCAAGATGGTCAGCCAGGCCGCCAATGTGGTTTCCAGCCCGTTGCTTGAGGCCACCACGAGCATCCAGCTTCCACCGGTCAGGAAGCAGGCAACGGATTTCCCCCATGTGGGCATTTCCATCAGGTAAATCAACCTGCGGGCAGCGGCAAGGGTGAGGATTCCAAAGAGGAGCGAGAAGAACTTAATCATCAAGAGGGAATGCGCCCCCGGGATGAGGTAGGCAATGATGACGACCATCAGTCCCAGTGGGCTCGAAAAACCTTCTACTGGAGGCTGCCCGACGTTAAATACCGCGCCGTGTCCGTGGACAATGTTCGCGGCGTACCGCAAAGTGATGAAGGGGTCGTCGGTCGTCGTGGAAAAGGTGAGCGCGACGCCGACGATGAAAGGCAGTGCAAGCAGAAGTAAGTCAAAATGTTCACGAGGCGGACGCGCTTTAACCTGGGGACGTGGCGCGCTCGTGGGCTGTGTGAGTGGTGCGAGCGAAGTCACTTCGGCTACGGGAGTTATTTCAATCAGGATAGGGGACCCGGGCCCGAATACCGGGGACCTCGAGCGAACCTTGACCAGTAACCAAGTCGCTGGATCGCCCCTGTTTACGACCGAGATATTCCGTTCTTGGCTTACCCCTGAGGCCCATACCGAATGCCCCACGGGGAAGAGGGCATCTGTCGAGGTGTGAAGTGGCGGCCTCCGGAACGAAGCCGCAAGCGTCAGGCGACGGCCGCTTCGAGTTTGGGTGCCGCCACGCCTCGGCGTGGCGCAATGATGTCATCGATCAGCCCGTACGCACGGGCTTCCTCTGCCGTGAGGTAGTGGTCTCGGTCGATGTCCAGCGCTACCTGCTCGACCGGGCGGCCGCTGTGGTGGGCGATGATTTCGGACATGCGATGGGTAAGTGCGAGCACCTCGCGTAGCTGGATCTCCATGTCCGAGGGAGCACCGCGGGTGCCGGCCGAGCCCTGGTGAATCATGATGCGGGAGTTGGGAAGCGCGAACCGCTTTCCAGCGGCACCACCGCACAGGATCATGGCGGCGGCGGACATACCCATGCCGACGCAGATCGTTGACACGTCGGGTGCGACATGTTGCATGACGTCATAGATCGCCATTCCGGCATAGGCCTGCCCACCCGGTGAGTTGATGTAGAGATGGATGTCCTTCTCGGGGTCACGGGCTTCGAGGAACAGAATCTGCGAAATGATCACGTTTGCCACCTGGTCGTCCACTTCTTGGCCCAAAAAGACGATCCGTTCGCGTAGCAATTGGGAGTAGATGTCGAAGGCTCGATCGCCGCGACTGCCTTCCTCGATGACGGTCGGTACCAAAATCTGCGCGGGGCTGGGCGTGGGCATGCAACTCTCCTCCTTGGTTCGTGTCCGTCAGATTATCTCATATATGAGATAATCTGCCACAATGACCGAACGGCGCCATGCACCGGTGTTCCCTGGCTTTCGCCAGATGGCCGAGCGCCGCCACGCCCTGAGTGGCCAGCTCACGGAGTTGCGGCGCAGCCTGGGTGTGTCGCAGGCCGAGGTCGCATCCCGTATGGGCACATCACAGTCTGCGGTGGCCCGCTTCGAAGCCGGTGACCTCGACGTCCGGCTCTCGACGATCGAGAGGTATACGGAGGCATTGGGTGGGAAACTGGAATGGAGGATCGAACGTGCATGACAACGAGTGGTCACAGACCCTGTCCCAACGGCTTTTCGAACAGCGGGTGGTGCTGCTGAGCGGCATATTGGACGACACGGGGGCCACTCGAATTTCGGCCGAACTGATGACGTTGGACGCTGAGGGCGACGAGGCCGTCACCTTGCGTATCGACTGTGCCGACGGGAGCCTGGCTCTCGCCTTGACGCTCATGGATGTCATCGAGTTGCTCGGCGTGCCGGTGCGCGCCCTGTGCTTGGGACAGGTGGGGGCCCCTGCCGTGGGGATCTTGTCCGTCTGTCATCACCGGGCCGCCATGCCCAGTACCCGATTCTCCTTGAGGGAGCCGTCGACGTCCTTCGAGACACACGTCCGTGACGTAGAGCAGTGGGCCCAGCTGCGGGCCGAAGAGCGGCGGCGCTTCATTGACCGAGTGGCAACCGCAATTGGCCAACCCTCGGCCGCGGTGACCGACGCCTTCGAAAAGGGCATCTTCTTGAGCGCCAGAGAAGCGTTGGATTTCGGACTGCTCGACGAGATATCCAGCCCCAAGGGGGCGATCCGCCAGATGCCGGGACCGCCTATCGGTTTTCGTCCTCGCCGCTGAATCCGTGCCGACGACAAGACAACATCTTCCATGTTCGTCAGTCGAGGCTGACGGTGGCCCACCCCTTCAGGTGCGTTCCTCCGGTTTGGCGTGTGACCGAGAGCTCGAGGTCAACCAGTCGCTCATTCTCGACCTGACGTTTGGCCGTGACCGTTCCTTCGTAGGTGAGGGTGTCACCCGGCCAGGCCTGCTCGCGGAACTGGACCTTGAACCGACGGACGGTAGCTGTCCCCAGCCAATCGGTGACATACGTGGCCAGTACGCCGGCCTGGAGCATGCCGACCGCAAAGGGGCTGGGGAATCCTGCTCCCTTCGCGAACTCGGTGTCATGGTGAATGGGGTTCATGTCGCCCGACGCCCCCTGGTAACGAACGAAATCGGTAATGGTGAGCGGGCGGTCGACGAACGGGGTGTTCGACATGCCGACTTCAACCTCATCCCACTTGGCGCCGCTCATGAGGCCGCACCGGTTGGAGCCTGTCCCGTCTCGATGATCGTTCCCCGGGATTCGGCCACGAGCCGTCCGGCCTCATCGCGAAACTCGGTGACCGTTTCAGTGAAGTTCATCGTGCCGCCCCGGCGCCCGGCCTTCTCGTACACCTTGTCGATACGGCTGACGCCAGTGAGAACAGCTCCGGCTCGGGGTGGTTCGCCGAAGAAGACGAACTCTTGCTCGCCGTGCAGGATCCTCTCCACGTTACGCGGCGTATTGCCCCAAGGGGAGTTCGACGCATCCTCCCAGAAGGACGCCGACGTAAGGAAGGTGACGGGCGAGACCGGGTGCTCGGCGGTCAGATAGTCGGGATTCGATGACTTTGTGGCCCGCGCGAACTCGCGGATCTTTCCTCGTTCGACCACCATCTGAAAGGGGGCCCCCTGACGGCCCACGATGGATTCGCTCATTGCAGACTCCTTTATGAACTTTGAGTGAAGGCACTGTAGCGAAGTGCGGACTTGGACTCGGTCTCGTTGATGAAGGTGGCGGCCCGGCGCGTCGATTCAATCGGTATGACCGCTGTGGCCCTGGCCGAACGGGGATCGTTGCCTCCGGGAGCGGAGCCAGAGGGTATGGAGGGCGACCAGAGATCGCCTTTGGCAAACACGTCGATGAGTTATTAGAAACCGCTGCCATTTTGTGATCAGCTGAGTGGCCGGTCCTAGGTCCGGGGTCATCAGTCGTACGTAAAAATCGCACCCACGAGAACAGGAGCCCGATGGAGTCGTTTCCCGCCATAGTTGCCACCGAGAATCCACCCGCAACGCTGCAGGAAGTTCCGGAGTCCGCCTTACCTGAAGGCGACGTGACGGTGGATGTCAGCTGGTCCTCTCTGAACTATAAGGATGGCTTGGCCGTCACCGGAAAGGGACGCATCGCCCGCTTCTTTCCGATGGTGTGCGGCGTAGATCTGGCTGGAAGCGGTGCGTTCCTCGGAGTCGGACAAGTGGTCACCCGGCGACGAGGTCCTCGTCACGGGGTGGGGTCTCTCCGAGACGCATCCCGGGGGCTATACGACCCGTCAGCGCGTCCGTTCGGAATGGCTCCAGCCCCGCCCTCCCGACCTGACCCTCAGCGAGACGATGGCAATCGGAACCGGTGGGCTCACGGCCATGCTGTGCATCTTGGCCCTCGAGGAGGCCGGGCTGGAGCCGGGCACCGACGGTGAGGTATTGGTCACCGGCGCCGGGGGAGGGGTAGGGAGCTTTGCCGTCATGCTGCTGGCCAACATGGGGTACCGCGTGGCCGCATCGACCGGGCGTCCCGAGATTGCCGAGTACCTCACCACGCTCGGGGCCACGACCATCGTGCCGCGTGAGGAGCTGGCCGCCAACTCGGGTCGACCGTTGGAGAAGGAACGGTGGGGCGCTGCGATCGATACAGTCGGGAGCCAGACGTTGGCCACGGTCGTAGCCCAGACCCGCTACCGGGGTGCCGTGGCAGCGTGTGGCTTGGCGGGAGGATCAGACCTGCCAGCGACGGTGTTCCCGTTCATCCTGCGCAACGTGCGCTTATTGGGTGTGGAGTCGGTGACGACTCCTAACGAAATCCGTGCTGCGGCGTGGGCTCGGTTGAACGCCGAGGTGCCGCGCCACCTGCTTGATCTCGTCACCACCACCGAGCCGTCTGGCCAATGTGCCGGCCCTGGCCGAGGAGATCTTGGCCGGTTCGGTGCGGGGTCGGGTGGTGATCGACGTCGGGGGCGCCTCGGCCTGAGCCCAGCGCTTCAGCCCGGAGAGGGCCCTAAGAGCCGGGCGATCTCGTTGGCCCGCTCCGTCAGAACGGAGGTCATGTCGTGCTCTTCTTCACCACCGACCCCGGCGGCGTACTGCACGAATATTCCGACCACCATTGCCGTCAACAAATGGGCCACGGACGATGCCCCGGCCCGCTCGTCCAGATCAGGGCGGTGGGTCACGATCCACTCGGCTAGCGCAGCCTCGAAGGTCGTAAAGAGATCGACGCCCACCGCACGCGCCGTCTCTTCGCCCCGCATGGCTTCGCCTGCCATGAGGCGCACGAAATCCTCGACCTCGAACATCGATACGAGAATGTCTGTCAGCACCGCAGCCAGTGCTGATTCCGTCGCCGGGCCGTCGACCGGCTTGGGGCCGGCATCCCATTCGAGGAAATAGCCCCGCTCCACCAGCACGGCTTCCAGCAACTCCCGTTTGGAGGGAAAGTAGTGGTAGAGGGAGGCCACGTTCAGCCCAGCCGCGGAGGCCAGATCTCGCATGCTGGTGCCGTCCACGCCCTTTTGTGACATTAACGAGAGGGAGACCTGCAGAATCCGACGCCTCGTGGACGATCCCTCACCCTGGTCCGCATTCGCCATGGCCCCATTCTCGATGTTTCTGGCCCCGCCGTCGAACACAGTCGTCCTCGAGGGGTCGATCCGGTAGCTCCGGGGCACGGATTCAGCGCCGGCGGCTGGCCCGGTAGCGGGGAATACCAAAGGGAAGAAAGGCGACGATGGCGGCCGCCAGCGCGAGAAAGGCGCCCCACGACCAGCTGAATCCGGACGGCTTGAGGAGGAAGCCCAGCACTACGAGGGCCAAATTGACCCCGGTGATGAGTGCCAGCAGCTGATCCTTGGACATGCGGCCTGCCAGCGCCAGGTCGCCGGCGCCAAACGCGGTGATCAGGACGTAGAGCACGAGGACGATTGAGTCCAGAGCGGCTATGAACAGCCAGCCGTGGACGCTGAGACCGTCGACGGAGATCGGACCAAAGTGGTACCACGGCAGCCAGAACGAGATGAGAAGGACCAGGGTGGCGGGCCCGAAAACCCGTTCCGTACCGTTCAAGGCGTTGATCCTCTGACGCGACTTCCGGACGCGCTTGGGCGCCTGCGGGAGCTGCCTGATGGCTGGCCTGATGGCAGCCCCGCACTTGGGGCAGATTTTGGTCCCTGGGGGTACCTCTACCAGGCAGCGGGAGCAAGCCGGCAAATCGGTCAACCTCCTCGTCGGGTCGCGGATGCGCCGGATCAGGCTACTGGCCGCGAGGGCGGCCCCCTGTCGACTCAAGGCCGGATCGCGGCTCGTTCGAGCCTCCGTGGTCCCACTTGACCGCTGCAAATGACAGTGATGTGATTTGACGCAGTCGACTGGGTGTCGAAGGGATCGAACCAATGAGTGAACCGCTGAACATAGCCCTGGTCTCTGTGATTCTCCAGCACGCCGAGGACTACTCCTGGACCATGCAGGACATCGGCCTTCTGGGTTTACGTCTCGACGATCATCGAGAGTTCCGCCTCCACGTCTGGGACCCGACCTGCAGCACGGTCGGCGATGATCCCCCGATCCACGACCACCCCTGCGACTTCACCTCAACCATCGTCGCAGGGGAGATGATCAACACTCGTTATGAGTTGGACCCCGCTGGAACCGAATTCACCAGGTTTCGATACGCGCTATTTCGACGAGAACACTCGACGAGCTGACACCGTGCGACTTTCGGGCACTCCCACGACGTACAAAGGGGGTGACTCCTACCAACAGCTGTCGTCGGACCCCCACGATAGTTTTCAGCAGCCCGGAACGGTGTCGACCATCCGTTGCAGTTTCAGAGACGTGGAGCTCCTGACGGTTTGTCGCAAGAGCAGCGAATGGGTGAGGTCGGTCCCGACCCGCCACTTCGGAGGAAGTGAAGACCATCGCCGCCAAGGCCCTCGAATGGTTCTGAAGCAGCTCGCGACTTCCCTGCCATTACCAGAGTACAGAAGGTTTGCCGCTTGCGGCAAGGGCCACCGGTCTGCTGACAATGCAGCCACATGTCGTCCACAAAGGGGGCGCAAGGGGCACTCGCGATGGAGGGCGGCCCGGGATCGAGGGGAAGGTGGAGGCTGGTGGAGCGGATACGTACGAGGCTTCGAGGACATCGACCAACGCAGGTCGCAGTCGGTGGGCGGCAAAGGCGCGAACTTGGCGAGAACTCACACGGATCGAAGGCATCAGCGTGCCGACCGGCTTCTGCGTCACGACCGAGGCCTTCCGACAGATCATGGCGAACGAACCGGCGATTGATGCACAGCTTATCGGTTGTCGCTCCTGCACTCGGACGACCACAACGCCATCCTCACGCTTAGCATGGAGATCCGCTGGACCGTCGCGGAAGTTGGCATACCCGAGGTCATCGCCAAGGCAATCACTGGCGCGCTCGCTCGACTGGGCGACCAAGTCGCCTACGCCATTCGATCGAGCGCAACCGAAGAGGATTCGCCAGATGGCCTCCTTCGCCGGTCAAGCAGGACACATATCTGAACGTAGTGGGAACTAACGGCGATCCTCCGGCATGTCAGTCGATGTTGGGCCTCCCTCTTTACCGAGCGGGCGGTGACCTACCGCCTTCGCATGGGCATCGACCACCGGAAGGTCCAGATGGCCGTGATCGTGCAGCAGATGGTCTTCCCTCAAGCGGCCGGGGTACTCTTTACGGCCGACCCGTACGTCCAATCGGAAAGTCGGCTCGGTGGAGGCCAGCTTCGGCCTCGGCGAATCCTTGGTTTCGGGGTTGGTCAACGCCGACACGTACAAGGTCGCGAAGGGGAGCATCACCGCCAAGTCGATCGCATCCAAACGGCTGGCCATTAGGCACTCCCGGGTGGCGGAACCGGAGGGACGGCGATCGACCCCGAGCATCAGGCGGAGCCTGCGCTAACGGATGCGCAAGTGGTGCGAGCTGGCCCAGCTGGGTCGGGAGATCGAGACGTATTTCGGCCGCCCCAGGACATCGAGTGGTGCCTGAGCGATGACGGTTTCCAGATCGTCCAGAGCCGACCCATCACCACTCTGTTCCCCATTCCGGCGTCCGGTGACGGAGAGAATCACTCTATGTCTCGGTCGGTCATGCGCAGATGATGACCGACGCCATGAAGCCCCTCGGGCTCTCCTTTTGGCAGATGACCACGCCTCGACCGATGTTCGTGGCCGGTGGGAGGCTCTTCGTCGACGTTGCCATCCGCCTTGGCGTCGCCCGCAACCCGAGCCGGACTTCTCGAGGTCCTTGGGAAGGGTGATCCCCTTGTCGGGGACGCGCTGGAGACCATCCTCGCCCGTGACGACTTCATTCGTTTGCTCCCGGACGAGGGCCCCGTGGCGGCGCCGCCACTGAGCGCGCCAAGCCCCGATCGAGACCAATCCGGCCATCGTCACCGAGCTGATCGGACAGAGTCAGGAGTCCGTCGCCGCGTTGCAGCGCACCATTCGAGACGAAGACCGGATCAGCGCTATTCGACTTCATCCTGACCGACGTCGGGGAATTGAAGCGGATCCTGTTTGATCCCCGGAGCCACGCGGTCTTCATGTCTGCCATGGAAGCGACGTGGTGGCTCAACGACAAGTTGCAGGAATGGCTGGGCGAGAAGAACGCAGCCGACACGCTCACGCAGTCGGTGTCCCACAACATCACGTCGGAAATGGGGCTGGCACTCCTGGACGTCGCAGACGTCATCCGTCCGCATCCCAACGTGGTGGCTTTCCTGGAACAGGTGGACGACGAGGGCTTCTTGGACGAGTTGCCCTCGGTTGAGGGCGGCCGGGAAGCCCGAGACGCCATCAGAGCTTTCCTCGAACGCCTACGGCATGCGTTGCGTCGGCGAGATCGACATCACGCGGCCACGCTGGAGCGAACGCCCCACCACGCTGGTGCCCTTGATCCTCGGCAACATCAAGAACTTCGAGCCCGGCGCCGGTGAGCGGCGCTTTGAGAAGGGTCAGCAGGAGGCCTGGGCCAAGGAACAGGATCTGCTGGAGCGCTTGCGAACATTGCCGGACGGGGAGTCGAAAGCCGAAGAGGTCAAGCGGATGATCGACCGCGTCCGGACGTTCATCGGGTACCGGGAATACCCCAAATACGGCATGGTAAGTCGCTACTTCGTCTACAAGCAGGCTCTGTGGAAAGAGGCGGAGCGCCTCGTGCGGGACCATGTGCTTACTGAGAAGCAAGACATTTTCTACCTCACGTTCGAAGAACTCCACCAGGTGGTGCGCACCAACCGGGCGAGTAGTCAGCTCATCTCCCAACGCAAGGACGCCTTCACGTCCTACGAAGCGCTGAAGCCACCCCGGGTCTTCACGTCGGATGGCGAGGTCATTTCCGGGGCATACCGTCGCGACGACGCACCGCCCGGCGCGCTGATTGGCCTCCCCGTCTCGGCGGGGATCATCGAAGGAAGGGCGCGTGTGGTCCTGGAGTTGGCGCAGGCCGACCTCGACGCCGGGGACATTCTGATCACTCCCTACACTGACCCCAGTTGGACGCCCCTGTTTGTTTCTCTCAAGGGCCTGGTGACTGAGGTCGGGGGGCTCATGACCCATGGGGCGGTCATCGCACGGGAATACGGCCTGCCGACCGTGGTGGGTGTGGAGGGTGCCACCCAGTTCATCAAAGATGGTCAATGGATCCGCGTGAATGGAACCGACGGGTACGTCGAGATCCTGTCCTCATAGCTTCCCGTCTCCAGCGCCGATCTGGTCTCAGACGTGCACGAAATATGGTGCGACCAGTCGCGGGCAGCTCACCACTACTTCGAAACTCTTACTTCGAAACCTCGGTGACCGGTGTCCCACATGAACTACAACTGACGGCTCCCGTATCAAATGGAGTACCGCAATTCATGCAATACACAGCGGGTCGATCCTTTGACCCACAATGGTGGATCGCAGGAGCATTCGCTGCCCTCGCCTTCCCGCACCAACTGCAGTAGATCATCTTTGCTTCAGCAGACTGGACGGGGGAAGTGGTTGGAGGTGGAACTGGGCGTGACTTTCCTTCTTCTGGAGGCACTGGCTGATAAGCGATCGGTGCAACAGATGGGGGAGGTGAGTAGCCGCGTGATCCGGCCCGCTCGGCATTTTCGAGACGAGTCTGTATCGGCCACTTTCCGAACGCAAAGATCAAGAACATCACGATGTTGAGGATCGGGACGAATGCGGTCAACACATACCATCCCGAATATCCTGCCTTCGTAATTATCTTTATCTGGCAGACGAGACTGAAGGCGAACACCACAAAAGCGAACAAGCCAAAGACGGCAAAAAAAACCGATGCGTTTGTAGGCAATGAAAGGCAGTTCGTCGACTGCCCCGCCACGTTGGTGCATGGCACTGTCGAAGCTTCGTGCATCTGAACCAGCGAAAGAAAATCCATGGATTGCGTTTGCTGCATGTTCTGTCCGGTACGTATCGCGGGCAACAGCGGCCGATCACCTCCTCCGAAACCCTACGATTGTCTCGACTACGCAGGCCGAACGCCGAAACAATGCTCACACAACGGGAGTCGTGAAGTTTCATCCTGTCCCTAGGAGGTCAGCGCGGAAACCCCCCACTGAGGTACGGACTCAGCGTGCCTGCACCTCGTGTGGCACACCCACGACAAAATTGTCGCGGTAAGAACTGGGGCCGCCCGGTGGCCTTGCCGCTTCCTGAGAAGTCGGGATCTCACCTATTCGACGCTCCTTTTACCGGTCGCGTCAATCGATCACCGACGAAGGTCCGAGCGACGTCGGCACCATTGACGATCAACGGGTTCTCTTCTCACCCTGTGCGTAATGGTTGCAAGGAGGTTGCACCTGCCCGTTTTCAGTTGTTGCGGACAACTTTCAGAAAATATTCGGTCATACTTGGGACCTAAAAGGCAAACTCCTCGCGAGGGGAGGACGCAAAGCTACGGGACTCTCTGAGTGAGCCGGGTTGCCGGGAAACGACGACCATCGATCAGGCGATCTATGGGCGATTTTCCGTGACGCCATCTCTCCTTTGACGTCCCCGGGAGGATGAGTGCGCGACATGGGACGTACACGAGGTGGGCGATCACGAACGTCGGCAGTAGCCGGATTGGTGCTTGCGGCGATCACGTGCGCCACCGTCATCGGTACCGGGTTGTCGCTTCCGGCCGGAGCGGCGGGCATCCTTCCGCCGAACAACCCTCCGAGCAACATCGCACCCAGCAGCACGGACTTCCTTACGTCGATCAACTCCGCCCGGGCTCAAGAAGGGGTGGGCCCTCTCGACGTGTCCGAGTCGACCCTGGCCAGTCTTCCGATTGCAGAGCAAGCCTTCATTGTCATTAATGACGAGCGGATCGACCGTGGCCTTCCGGCCATCAGCTACATGACGTCACAACTCAATGCTGTGGCGCAACAAGGGGCCAACGCTGGCACCGATCCGATCTTCCCTTCCTCTCTTGGTGGAGGAAGCCAGATGAGTTGGGGCGGGGCGATCTGGGCCGGCGGGTTGTCGTCCATACTCGAGGCAGATTTCTACTGGATGTATTCCGATGGCTATGGCGGTACGCATGGTGGGACCACCAACTCGGCGTGTTCGACCGGAGCATCAGCTGGCTGCTGGGGCCATCGCGACATCATCCTGCACCAGTTCAGTTCGTGCGGTGGCGCCGCGCCCACCATTTCATTGGGGGCTGCCTTCTCTGCCACAGGCACGGCAGGAGGTTCTCTGGCGGCCGAGTTGGTCGGTACCTGCGGACCCCCGCCATCGGGCATCACGCTCAGCTGGGGTCAAGTTGTCGACAGCGTCATCACACCGCCTCACGTCATCGGCATAGCCACGCTGCAGAACGGTCTCGGCTATTGGGAGGCTGAATCCAACGGAGACGTTGCCGCCTTCGGCGCCGCCACGAACTTCGGTTCGATCGTCAACGCCTCGCTCAATTCGCCCATCATCGGGATCACGGCCACCCCGGACGGTCAGGGCTACTGGCTCGTGGCGGCGGACGGGGGCATCTTTACATTCGGTGATGCCAGCTTCTACGGCAGCGCGGGGGCCCTCCGGCTGGTGGCGCCGATCGTGGGCATGGCCTCCACCCCGGACGGTCGGGGTTATTGGTTGGTGGCAGCCGATGGTGGCATCTTCAGTTACGGGGATGCCCCCTTCTACGGCAGCATGGGGGGCGTCGTTCTCAACAAGCCCGTCGTGGGCATGGCAGCTGACCTCGCGACCGGCGGGTACTGGTTGGTGGCGTCCGACGGCGGCGTCTTCAGTTTTCACGCCCCCTTCTTCGGGAGCACGGGCGCCCTGCATTTGGTCCAGCCCATCAATGGGATGGAGGCACTGCCCAATGGTCAGGGCTATCGGTTCGAAGCGGCCGACGGCGGCGTGTTCGATTTCGGCCAAGCAGCGTTCGCCGGATCGATGGGCGGCCATGTCCTGGCGGCGCCGGTGGTGGGTATGGCGGCTGACCTGGCTACCGGCGGGTACTGGCTCGTGGCCTCCGACGGCGGCATCTTCAGTTTCGGCGACGCCGGGTATTACGGTCGCATCAGCTGAGGCTGGTGG
Organism: uncultured Acidimicrobiaceae bacterium; assembly: GCA_963737745.1. GTDB lineage: Bacteria > Actinomycetota > Acidimicrobiia > Acidimicrobiales > RAAP-2 > Bog-473. Next base: position 318,227 of record CAVTTR010000002.1, read on the forward strand.
CGCGCTCGGTCACGTTTCGTCGATGATCACGACAGAGGTGCGCTGAGCCAAGCGTTCGCTCCGTCATTCCCCTGAGATCGCTACAGTCGGCGATTCGTAGGGTCATGAGCGAAGGGAACCATCGATGAAGCTCTCCATGCCGTTGCCGTATGCCGGGGGCTTTGCCGAGTCGGCCCGGCAGGTCGCCGAGTTGGAGAAGGTCGGGCTTGACACCGTATGGGTGGCCGAGGCCTATGGCTTCGACGCGCCCAGCCACATGGGCTACCTGGCTGCCCTGACGGAGAAGGTAGAGATCGGTGCGGGCATCTTGCCGATCTACAGCCGCACACCCACGCTGATCGCCATGACCGCGGCGGGGATCGATGCCCTGTCGGATGGCCGTTGCACGCTCGGCCTCGGGGCTTCGGGGCCTCAGGTGATCGAGGGATTCCACGGTGTGCCCTACGACCGCCCACTCACCCGCACGCGCGAGATCATCGAGATTTGCCGCGCAGTGTGGGCCCGGGAATCGCCGCTGGTGCACGACGGAGCGGCCTATCAGATACCGCTGCCTGAGGGGGAGGGGACCGGGCTGGGCAAGGCGCTCAAGATCATCGGCCACCCGAAACGATGGCGGATCCCCATCTGGGTTGCCGCCCTCGGTGAGAAGAACGTCGCCATGACAGCGGAAGTTGCCGACGGCTGGCTCCCGCTCTTCTTCGTTCCCGAGCGGGCCAGCGAGGTGTTCGGGCCCTCCCTGATCGCGGGCGCTACTGCCCGTGATCCTGGCCTGGCGCCATTGCAGATTGCCGCCGGAGGCCTGCTGGCCATCGGCGAGGAGCCCGTTGTCGCCCCGTTCCGCGAGTTGGGGCGAGCGACCGCAGCCCTGTACATCGGCGGCATGGGCGCCAAGGGGAGGAACTTCTACAACGCGCTGGCCCGCCGATACGGCTACGAGAAGGAAGCCGAAGAGATTCAGGATCTCTACCTGTCCGGTCACAAAGATGAAGCGGCCGCCAAGGTACCGGCTGATCTCCTCGCTGCCACGTCGTTGTGCGGGCCGGAGGGCTACATCAAGGAGCGTCTCGCCGCATATGCCGCGGCCGGGGTGACCCATTTGAACGTCACGCCGGTGGGCGGCGACCCTGTCGCAATGATCGAGAAGGTGCGGAACTGGCTGTAGCGAGCGCGACGACGTTCTACAAAAGACGAGTAGGCAAAGGGGTTTCGGTCACCGTCGTCCCCTGGCGAGTCAGGGCGTAGGCGGTCTTCCCCTCGACTTCGGTGAAGGCTTCTTGGAGCTCGGTGCCGAAGAACACAAGCCCCGTCCCGTTCTCGGTGGCGTAGCCGTCGGGCAACGTGCCTTCGGCGATGAGCCGATGAATCAAGGGACGCCTTTGTATCTCGGCGTCATGGTGCGGACTGTTGCTGTAGGGCAAAAACCCGAGTCCATTCGTGATGACACGTAGATCGGGGCCGAACGAATCTGTCGTTCCTCCCACGTGCCAGCACAGCGAACCGGCCGAGACGCCCTTGAGAACGACCCCCGACTCCCAACACTCACGGAGGATGACGTCAAGTCCATGCAGCCGCCACAGCGCCAGCAGGTTGGCGGTGCTCCCGCCCGAAACCCAGATCACATCTTGGGCCAACAGATGGGTACGCATGTCGGGGACGTTTGGCATGGGAAAGAGCGTGAGATGTGAGCTCACCATGCCCAGTTTGGAGAAGGCGTTGTGCACCGCCGCCAGCCGCGTCGAGTCATCCCCGACCGCCGTGGCGATCGTGCAGATACGGGGATGGCTTCCGGCGCGGGCCAGTTCTGCCGCCAGTTGATAGGAGGGGCCGGGGCGGATGTTCTGGGGATCGGGCCCCTCGGGTTGAAAGCCGATGCTGTCGGCGATGATGGTGGGCTGGCTGGCCGTCACGTGACAACGTCAGCTTCGTCGAAAGGCGGGCCACATCGTTGACCAGGGCCGCCAGGGCATTCGGCCCCATGAACCTGGGCCGAGATCCTGGGCGGATAGGGGAACCCGTGGCGCATGAAGGCCTCCTTCTTGCGGATCATTCCCGTGGCCTCGGCCATCAAGTGCGCAGGCCCGGTCAGCACGCTCGCGGGGCTGGTTGAAGAACACGAGCACCATTCGGGGTGAGCGAGGGGTCTCGAACCCCCGACCTCCAGGACCACAACCTGGCGCTCTAACCAACTGAGCTACGCCCACCAAGGGGCATAAGTTTGGCACATCCCCCGACCCCCACAAGTTGGGCTCGTCACGGTGCCTGCGGCACCCGATCATCCATGAACGAATGCGTCGGCGAGGTATGCCAGGCTGGGGTGTACTGCCCCTGTAGCTCAACTGGATAGAGCAGGTGGTTTCTACCCATCAGGTTGCGCGTTCGAATCGTGCCGGGGGCGCGACCAGGACCTATGTATGGAACGGTTCTCGCCCGAGTGCTCACACACCTTCCGTTCAGGCCGGGCAGTCAGCGTCCTTTAGATGTCAGGATCCTCGCCCGAAGGCGTCGACATCACCTGCGGTACCGATACTTCTTATTTGAGCGGAGGAAATTTCGGTTCCATGGTCAGCCTCCGTGACACTTCCGTCGAGTGTCGAACACGTCAGCGTCGATGCCCAACTTCAAGGACCCGATCGAAACATCACTTGCACGACTACCGTCACATGGGCGCAGTGCGGACACCCTCTGACGCAGACAGCTGCCGCGGCAGGCGATTACAACGTTGCATCTGCTGAGTTTGTTGGACGACGAGGGTGGATTCCAAACGTGTTGATCAGCGTCGCACCGATTAGCGTCCTTGTCGACGTTCGGGGCGTCGACAAATCGAACGTTTAGTGGGCTCTGGCGCAGGTTAGATAAATAGAGAAGCGGAACCACCACCCCGCTTACGGCACGAGGGAGGACTCAGTCCTCCCTCGTGTTCGCGTTCAGGAGTTCGAAGTTTCGCCCGTACTGAGCTGGCCTAATGATCCTGATTTCGCAAGCCGCCGTTTCCTTTGGATTTTCGTGGGTAAAAGTTCCCCACCCTAAAAGGAGGGAACGAAATGGTTGTTAGCGGTGGTGGTTTAGTTGCAAGCATCGTGGTTTTCGCGGTGGGAGCAATCCTGCGGTTTGCAGTGACTGTGACCACAACGAGTTTCAACGTGCACACTATCGGCGTGATTTTGATGATCGTCGGTGTCGTGGGAGCAGTTCTCTCGCTCATCGCGATCGCGATGGCGAGTACCGGACGACGTCGCACAGTTATCGACGACGGCCGGGGAAATGTCGTTCAGCGCGAAGACACGTACAGGTAAGGAGAGGGGTTATGTTACTTCTATTGGCACTTTTGCTCGTCCTAATCTTCTTTGGGATTGGGTTCACGGTTCACTTCCTGTGGATCATCGCTGCAGTCCTGCTAGTTCTTTGGCTGGTGGGCTTGGCCATGGGCCGGGGCGAATCGGCGGGGAGGCACCACTTCTACCGCTGGTAAGAGCCTCAGGAAATAGCGGCGAGGGCGTCCTCCGGGACGCCTTCGCCGCTTCGGACCTATGCCGTCAGGGGTACGAACTGCGTTATCGGCTTCATTCCCCTCGTTTGTTCAGCGCACCCACAGATGCCGGTGTAGACGGTGCGAGGCCCGAGCCTGAACTTGCTCCAGCTCGGCGGCGTAGAGGTCCAATGTCATTGGAGAGGGGAGGCGCAATCTCATGCGCATACTTTCAGTGTTGTTAGTCATCTGGTTCGTGATCGGAGCGCTGGCGGGACTTCAGCGTCACTATTACAGCGGCTCGGATGCCAGTTGTGCCAAGGCGGGAACAATCGCTGTAACCGTCCTGGCCGGTCCCCTCAACTATGTCGGCGCCAATCCGAAGATTGCGGCCTGTACCGTGCCACAACCGAGCCGATGACTCGGATTTCTTATTTGACCTGATGCGGTATTAGCTCGTCCGGCGCTTTTCAAGAAGCGCGACGAGATTGTCCACCGACCCCTGCATCATGGCAATGGGCAAGAGGGGAAAGTGAGCGTGATCTGATTCGGGCCTCTCGCTCCAGTCGCAGTAATTCGTGCACGTGGTGGCGCCCGACTCGTCGTCTGAAGTGATCTCCCACCCGTAGACGTACCCGTTGGAGCGCTTCTCCCTCGTGCCGACGCTCCACTCCAACACTCGGCCCGGTTCGAATTTCGTGACGGTGTTGATGACGCGATACTTGCCCAAGGGGAGGTCTCCGAGTGGTTCGCGATCCATGTTGATGACGAAGGTGTCACCCACGGACGTCATCAATCGAGCGTCGGGGGCCGCCTCGAGCATGCCCGAACCATCGATCTCGACGTGGTTCTTCGGATCGATCAAAATTGCGAACACCTCGTCCGTTGTGGCGTTGACGGTGGCGCTCACTGAAGATCGAGTTTGGGTCATGACGGAACAGTAGACCCCGTCCCTTGTTGGCGCGACCTTCCCTCAGCCAATGTGGCCGGTGACGTACGCCTCCGTGCGGGGGTCCTTGGGGGAGTTGAACAGGTCGACGGTTCGCCCCGCTTCGACCAGCGTCCCCGCACCGTCGTCGTTCGGGAGAAGCACCGCCGTGCGATCCGAAATCCGAGTGGCCTGGAAGAGGTTGTGCGTCACCAGCGCGATGGTGATGTGCGCTGAGAGCTGGACGATCAACTCTTCGATATGGGCCGACGCCAGTGGGTCCAGAGCCGAGCACGGCTCGTCGAGCAACAGCACCTCGGGCTCGACCGCCAGGGCACGGGCGATGCAGAGACGTTGCTGCTGCCCACCCGAGAGGCGCACTGCCGGCACTCCCAACCGGTTCTTCACCGAGTCCCACAGGGCGGCCTGTCGCAACGCCGCTTCGGCTGCTTCGAGAAGGAAATCCTTCTTCTTCACGCCGTTCATGCGTAGGCCCGACACCGCATTGTCGAAAATGCTCAGGGTGGGGAAAAGATTCGGCCGCTGGAACACCATCCCCACGCGGGTGCGGACGATCTCAGGCTGCGTGTCGCGCGCGTAGACGTCGAGATCACCGATTCGGACCGAGCCGCTCACCCGGCCCGTGGTGTGATCGTGCATGCGGTTGATGGAGCGCAGAATGGTCGTCTTGCCACTGCCCGAGGGCCCGAGCAGGGCGGTGACGGCGTTCTTCGGGAATTCCAGGTTGATGTCGTGCACCGCCACCTGCTTGGCGTTCTCCACCTTGCCGTAACTGATGGTCAGATGCTCGAGGGTGACCGCAATCTCCTCGCTGCCGTGCACCGGAGTCACCTGCGTCGGACTATCGAGCATGGCGGGTCACGTAGGAGGCGAATATCCGGGCCACGATGCTCAAGATCAGCACGGCGGCGAGGAGGACGAGAGCGGTGGCCCAGGCCACGGTCTGAAGGTGCGGGTCGGCCTGGGTCCCGTCGGCGAACACGGTCAGGGGCATGGCCTGCATCGGTTGGAACGGGTTGGTCTCGAGCAGCGTGCTGCCGAGCGCCGTGAAGAGGAGGGGAGCCGTTTCGCCCACGGCGCGCGCCACGGCGAGGAGATTGCCGGTCACGATGCCCGGGAGCGATGTGCGTAACACCACGGAACGGGCGACGCGTGAGGGCCGCGCCCCCAAGGCAAGCGCGGCGTCCCACAGGTCCTCGGGGACGGACCGCATCGCCACTTCATCAGCCCGAATGATGATCGGCAGCATCAGGACGGCCAGAGCGAAGCTTCCGGTGATACCCGAATAATGGTGGGAGGGCACCACAATGAGGGCGTAGGCGAAGACGCCGATGGCAATCGAAGGAATGCCCGACATGACGTCGGCCACGAAGCGGATGGCGGCCGCCAGCCTGCCCCGCCGGTCGACCAGGAACAGTGCCACGGCCAATCCCACCGGGATGGCGACGAGGGCGGCCAAGCCCACGATGATCAGCGTGCCGATGATCGCATTGGAGATGCCGCCTCCGGGCACCCCCTGGGGGACGGGAAGCTGCGTGAAGAAGGAAGCCGACAGCCCTTGGACGCCGCGCTTGATCGTGTAGGCGATGAGGGCGACCAAGGGGATGAGGGCGATGATGAGGGCGAGGTAGCACGCCACTCGGGTGCTCGTCCCGAAGAGCCTCCGCCGACGCAGGCTGTCCCGGGAGGCCTGGCGCACAACGCCGCGTCGGCGTTCGATCGCTGCGGGCGAAAGGAGCTGCACCGGATCGCGGTGCTCTGTCTCGAGATTGGTCGTCACACCGGCACCGCTTCGGTCTCAGGCTCGAGGCCGGGGAGCAGGCCGTCGTCGTCCGAGAAGCTCTGCTCACGCCCCCGACGTCGCCGCAGCAGGAGTTGGCCGCCGATATTGGCCAGGGCTGAGAAGGCGAGGAGTACGACGACCAGGCCGATGACCGCGCTGCGTTGGATCCCAGAGGCCTCGGAGAAGCCGGTGACGACGGCCGAGCCGAGGGTGGTTCCAGTAGCCAGGAGCGAGTGGGGGTAGTTCACCCCACCACCGATGACGAGCGCCACCGCGATTGCCTCGCCGAGGGCCCGGCCCATGGCGAGCGTGATGGCGGCTTCGATGCCCGAACGAGCCCCCGGGATGACGGCGCGCCGCACGACCTGCCACTTGGTGCCGCCCAGGGCGAGCGCAGCCTCCCGGTCGGCTACCGAAACACCCTGAAAGGCCGTGCGCGTGAGCGCAATCATGGTCGGCAGCATCATGACGGCCAGCACGGTCGAGGCCAACAGGATGCCCGACCCCAGGTCCCCACCACTGAAGATGTGGCGGACCAGCGGAATCTTTTGCAGGAAGGGTTCGACGTCACGTTGGAAGAGAGGCACCAGGACGAAGAGGCCCCACAGTCCGACCACGATGCTCGGGACCGCCGCCAGCAGGTCGATGCAGGTCGAGAGCGGCGCCGCAACGCGGCGGGGCAGGAACTCGGAGAGTGCAGCCGCCGTGGCGATACCCACGATGATGGCCAGGAGAAGTCCGATCCCGGTAGTGATCAGGGTGTCGACGATGAAGACGCCGGCCCCGAATTGCTCGGTGTCAGGATTCCATGTCCCATTGAACAGAAAGCCGAATCCCGAGTGGCGAAACGCCGGAGCGGACTGCCAGATCAGGCTGACCACCAAGGCCACCACGACGGCGACGAAGACGAGAGCGCCACCCCAACGAAGCGATGCATAGACCCGACCCTTGGGCCGTCTCCGTTGCCGGTCGAGGCGAGAGCGGACACCCTGCCGTCGTTCTCGTCGTGTCGGTTGGGGCGCGCCAGCAGCTGGCGCGGCTCCAGCCGGCATCGGTTCAGGCTCACTGCCCCCCACAATTGTGGTCATCAGCGGGACACTCTCCGGCGCCACGTCGGCGAGCGGGTCAATTGGTGAATATCGGTGACCCGCTCGCCGTTTGCAAGGTAAGCAGGATGGAGTGGGCCAGGTTCACCGCCACTGATGGGAGAGGGGCGTAGCCCAGGCCGGTGGCGTAGCTCTGCCCCGCGGTGGTCACCCACTGGAAGAGTTTGCCCAGGACGATCCCGGTGTTGGTGGTCGCCTGCTTTTGGTACAGGAGGGCCCAGCTGAAGTTGGCCAGCGGGTACGACGTGGCGCCGGCAGCCCAGATGATGTTGAAGTTGGTGGCGCTGAGCGAGGTCGCCGTGGCACCGGCGGCGGCAATGGTGCTGATCGAGGGTGTCACGTAGGTATTGCTCTTCGAGAGAAGCGCGGCGTTCGTAAAGTTCGCTTCCAGGGCGTAGGAATATTCGACGTAGCCGATTGCCCCCTCCGTCTCTTGGATGTAGCCCGCCACGCCGGCGTTGAGGTCCTGACCGGAGCTGCCCGTGGCACGACCGGCGGTGGGCCACGTCGTGGAAGCCGAGGTGGTGCCAATGGCTCCGGTCCACGCCGTCGAGGTGTCAACGAGGTACTGGTCGAGGTCGTAGCCGGGTCCGGAGGTATCGGAGCGGAAGACCGGGATGATGTTCTCATTGGGGAGGTTCACGCCGGGATTGAGGGCAGCGATGGCTGGGTCATTCCAGTTGGTGATCTGGCGCAGGTAGATCTTGGCCAGGGTCGGGCCATCCAGCTTGAGGCCTCCTGACACGCCGCTGAGGTGGTACGAGACGGCAACCCCGCCCAGGTCGGTCGGAACTTGGAGCACCGGTCCCTTGGAGGCCGCGATCTGTGCCGCGGTCATCGGTATCTCACTCTGGCCGAAATTGGCCGTGTTCTGCTCGATGGCCGTCACGCCGGGCCCGCTTCCCGAGCCGGTGAAGTTGACGGTTACGCCCGTGTTGAGCTTGTTGTACTGAAAGAGGACGCGCCCGTAGAAGGGCTGAATCGAGCTGGCCCCGATGCCGGTCAACGACGCTGCTGGTGAGGATGTCGGATTGGCTGAGAGCGACCCGCCGGGCGTCGACGCCGCCGTGGATTTGGCGGTGGTCGGGGTGGTACTGCTCTTGGCGGTTGTGCCGGTCGTCGACGATTTCACCGTGGTGGTCGTCGTGCCGCCCGCGGCGGCCGTGGTCGTGGTTGTGCTCGCCCCTGCGTGTGTCGTGGTTGTCGTCGAGTGCGTCTTGGGACTGTTATTCGACTTCTTGGTGGCCGAGGGGGTGGACGAACCGCACGCCGCGGCGACGAGACCACCGACGAGGACAACGGTGCCGATCGCAAAGGTTCGGCGGACGCGACGGCGGCCGCTGCTCTGCGTCGATGGGGAATCGGGCGTGGTCTGCAAGGTCTTTCTTCCTCGTTCCTGGTTCGTGGTCCTTCAGAGCAGCTGAAGGAATGGCAGCTGCAATGGAGATTGCCGTGATGGTTCCCGAGGCAGTCCCCCCGGATGGCGAGTGATTCTTGACCAAATACGTCAACAATGTCAAATACCCTGACTTCAGGGATTAACCCGATTCAGTGGGTTCCGCCTCCAGCAGCGTTCGGACGAGGTCGGCGGGGTCGGGCGAGATCACCAGTCCCTCGACCAGCATCGGGGCGATAAAGCCCTGGTCGACCGCCTGTTTCATGAAGGTCAGCAGAAGGTCGAAAAACCCTTCGGTGTTGAGAATGGGAGGGTTTGCGATCGGACAGTTCAGCCATACGGGCTTTGCGCATTGTCCCGACCACATCGAGCCGATGGAGACCTTGATGGCGATCTCATGGTCCGCCAGCGCCGTCGTGATCACGCCGATGGCTCGACCCCCGGCGCCGAGCACGGCATCGGCCACCACGCCCATGAGGCCGACCGATGCACCTCCGTAGACGAGGCCGATGTCATGGGCGCCAAGAGCGGTCCCGAGGCCAGCGGCCGCGGCAGCGTACCCGGGACTGTTCCCACGGCGCGACCCGCAAAAGACGGCGACATTGCGCAGTGGGGGCACCGCGGCAGTCCTTCCGGCAGAGGAGATCGCAGCAAATGAGACGAGGTGAGACTGGCGCGCTTCGCCAGCTGGCTACATCGGCGTTCTCAGAGACCGGCAGTGTGCGGGTCGGGCTCTTCGCAGGGCGCTTTCGGCGCACCATCGTTTCGGCCGCATCAATGTCGTGGATTGTCAGAGAGAACACGGTGGCGGCCAAGGCGAAGGCGGCGGATGCAACGAAGGCCAGGTGGTAGGCCCGAAGGTTGGGATGCGAGACGCCACCAGCGGCCTGGGTCGATCCGATGCCGATGAGGACCGTCGAAATTATGGCGACACCCACGGCACTGCCGACTTGGCGTCCCGTGTTGAACAGAGTCGAGGCCCGCCCCGTATCGGCCGGCGAGATCATGGCAAACGAGGCTGCCTGACCCGGGACGAAGATCTGCGCCACGAGCAGTCCCAGCAAGAACATGAGGCCCCTGATCAACCAAAGGTTTGTGGTCAGGCTGATCTGCGTGAGCAGCAGCAAGCCCCCGGTCAGGCCAAGTAGGCCCAACGTGATGTGCCGGCGTGGGCCGAGCCTGGGGTAGATCAGGCGACTTGCGAACTGGGCACCGATCATGACGCCGAACGCCTCAGGAAATGTCGACAGTCCCGACTGCAGTGCGCTGAGCCCACGGGCGTCTTGGAAATAGAGCGGGATCAGATACAGCGTTCCCAAGAAGGCGGCGGATACCAAGAAGATGACGCCGCTGGACGATCGAAACAGACGGGCCGACAGGAGGCGAAGGTCCACCATCGGATGGGGTGTTCGAAGCTCGACGATCACCATGACCACCAGGAGCGCGACTCCGGCGACACAGGTCACGATCACCGGCGTCGAGGACCAATCTTTGAGCGGTCCCTCGGATACCCCGTACATCAGCAGGCCCAATCCGGCCCCGCCCAGCATGAAACCGGGGACATCGAAGACGCCGGCATCTTGTGGCGCCGACCGCTCTAGGCAGAGCGTCCCGAACGTCACGGCGGCGATTCCGATGGGGAGATTGACGAAGAAGACCCAGCGCCAGGAGAGGTCGGTGACGAGGAGGCCGCCCAGTACCGGTCCGATGGCGGGAGCGAGGGTGGTCCCGACGGTGAGGATGCTGGCCGCCCGCACCCTCTCCGAGGGAGGAAAGACCCGGAAGAGCATGGCCATGCCCACCGGGGCCAACATGCCGCCCCCGGCTCCCTGAATGACGCGGAATATCACGAGCTCGGCCAGGTTCTGGGCCAATCCGCACAGGACCGAGCCAACGGTGAAGACGACGATGGCCGACATCAGAACCCTCTTGCCGCCAAAACGGTCGCCCAGCCAGCCCGAGGCGGGAATGAAGACGGCCAGGCTCACGAGATAGGCAATGACGATCCCGTCGACGGCGGTCGGGGCGATACGAAAATCACGGCCGATCGTCGGCAGGGCCACGTTGACGATCGTGATGTCCATGATGTTCATGAACATGGCAGAGACGAAGACGGCCCCTACGGCGACTTTTTGGTTGATAGCGATTGCTGGCACGTGCTGATTTATCCCTGACCGTGAGGACACTGGTTTGAGACCTGCGGCACGCGTGCATCGCGCCGTGCCGTTACCCCGACCCTATGCGGCAATCGTCGTGCGCCGGTGATGGCCTCGTCTAGAGGTGATGCGCCGTCTCCTGCAGGACGATCCCATTCCCATCTGGATCGTCGAAGGTGACAAACCGTCCCCATGGCGCGGCCTCGATGTCCCCGATGTGCACTCCTTTCTCACGCAAGGTCGCAATGTCGCTCTCGAGCGCGTTCGTTTCGAGCACGGTCCCCTTCGATGTGCCGGGCGCCATGGTGGGGAACCACGTCACCAATGTCATCGACGTCGCGGCACCAACGGGTCGCACCTGGACCCAGCGCATGTGGGGGCCCATTTCCGTATCCGCAAGGAGTTCGAAGCCCAGGGTCTCTACGTAGAAATCTCGGGCGCGGTCCTGATCGGAGACGGGGAGTGAGAACAGCTGAATCTGGGATATCGGCATTGGGCCATTTTCGGCCAACGATGGCGTTGCATCAAACGAATTCTCGCAGGCAGGCCTGGTCGTAGACTCCTGCCCGTGGCCAAAGTCATCGCGGTGGCGAATCAAAAGGGGGGCGTGGCCAAAACGACCACCGTGCACTCCCTAGGCGTGGCACTGGCCGAGCAGGGCAAGCAGGTGCTCATGGTGGACCTCGATCCCCAAGCCTGCCTCACCTACTCGTCGGGGATCGACCCCGATGCGCTGGATGCCTCGTTGCACGACGTCCTGGTGAGGCGGGCCAAAGTGGCCGACGTCTCCCGGATGGTTCCGGGCATTGAGGGGCTGACCGTGGTACCCGCCACGATCGACCTGGCCGGGGCCGAGGTGCATCTCCTCAGTCGTACCGGGCGAGAGCACGTCTTGGCGCGAGCCCTGGAGCCCGTCTTGTCCGAGTATGACGTGGTGCTCATCGACTGCCCTCCCTCGCTGGGAGTGCTCACCATCAACGGCCTGACCGCGGCAGAGGTGGTCCTGGTGCCGCTGCAGTGCGAGGCCCTCAGTCAACGAGGAGTCGGTCAGCTTCTCGAGACCATCGAGGACGTGCGCCAATTCGCCAACGAGCAGCTTCGTGTGCTCGGGGTCATCCCCACCATGTACGACGGGCGCACGACGCACGCCCGCAAAATTCTCGGAGAAGTGGGGGAGCGTTACGGCTTACGCGTCTTCGATCCGCCCGTGCCGAAGTCAGTTCGCTTTGCCGAGGGTCCCGAACTCGGTCGCTCCGTGCTGCAGCACGCGCCCTCTTCCGTGGGTGCCCTGGCGTATCGTGCCCTGGCCACCCAGGTCTACGCCTCATTGCAGGAACCTTGACGATGGCAGGAGCGAAGAGCGAGGAGCAACGCGACCCCTTGGGCAAGCGCGCGCTCTACGGGGCGCCGTCGGCGACGGCCAACACCGAAGCGCCGTTGGTGCTGCCGGTGGGAAAGCGAGCACTGTACTCAGCTACCCAACGACGAATGGATGGGAAGGACGGTGCGGCGGGCGCAGGTGCGGCCGGACGTGGTTCGTTCACCGTGCGCTGTCAGCGCTGTGGCCAGACATCGCATGTGGGTCTCCTCCACCTTCTGATCTTCCAAATTCCCGGTCGGGGTGTGGTTGCCGCGGGGCAAGTTCGATCGCCGCATGACCTGTCCCTCGTGCCGCAAACGCTCGTGGTGCAGCGTCACACTCGGCCGTCACCGGCGAACTGCCGACCATCGATCGGGGCACTGCCGTAGAACTCGCTGAAGCCGACCGGCGCTGACCGGTAGAGACGAGCGCAGTCAGGTCAGATAGAACTTCACCGGCACGCCGGATTCACGCACCACGCGTCCTCGCTTCTCGAGCAACATGAGGTGAGCCAGCGTTTCGCCATTGGCGGCTCGCTGCATGTAGTCATGGTAGGAATCGAAGGGCCGTGACCAAGTGAGGTTCACCGTGATCTCCCAGCAGGAGCTCCCAGGAGCCTTCTCGAGGGCGTCCTCTATTTCGCTCAGGCGGTCGTCGTGGTGAGCGATCAGCGCATCGACGCGATCCTCGAGACCCGAAAAGCGGTATTCGTGGGCCGGGAAGACCTCATCGGTTCGCAGCGCCCGCACCTTGGCCAATGACTCGAGATACTCGCCCAGAGGGTTGGCGAACTGTTGCGAGTGAAAGGAGATGTTCGGGGTGATCCGGGGTAGCACGTGGTCGCCCGACAGCAGCAGGCTCTGCCGGTCCGAGTAGAGGCAGATGTGTCCAGGCGAGTGGCCCGGTGTCCACACGGCCTTGAAGTCCCAACCCGGGAGGTCGAGCGGCTGATCGTCTTCGATGAGGCGATCGGGCTTGACCACACTCATGGTTGATCTGAGCTCCATCGATGCGAACGCCAAATCGGGCAGCTTGTCTTGGGGGACCCCCGAGAGATTGAGGAGCTCCTGCATGTCGTCGACCAAGTCGTCGGGCTCGTCATAGCGAGACTCGAGGAGCTCCGCATCGGCCGGATGCAGGCCGACCCACGCCCCCGAGGCCTCCCGCACGCGGCCGGCTAATCCGTAATGGTCGGCGTGGATGTGTGTCACGACAACGGCCTGAACGTCGCTGATCGAACCACCGGTTTCGGTCAATCCGGCATTCAAGGCATCCCAGGCATCGTCGGTGGGCCAGCCGGCATCAACGAGTGCAATTCCGTTGTCCAACTCGAGCACGTAGACCGAGACGTATCGCAAAGGATTATTCGGGATGGGAACCGGAATGGACCACATGCCGGGTCGGACTTTTTCCACGGGAGGCAGGACGTTGCGGTCCCACGCTTCCTTCTGGGCGGTGCCAGTGACGGTGAACACAGGGGCGACCGTAATCGAGCCCACTGACGGAAAGCCAAAAATCGGCCCTGGCGTGGCGATGAAAGTGGCCACTTTGTGGCCACTTCGTGCCGGGGACCGCCGAGGGTTTTCGACCGCCGGTGGCTCGCCGGATCCGCCGCGACTACGTTGACAGGTAGTTGACGTTGACGTGAACTGCTCCTAGATTCTGACCATCAGAAAGCGCACGCAGACCTCAACCAATGGAACTTCCCCCTACGGCGACACCTCGGTGGCGGCGCCGCCTCCCACTTCGGCCGCCGCTCGGCCGTTGAGCGGCACCCCGTACGGGTTTCCGACCGCTACAAGTGGATTGCCCTGGTCAACACCACCGTAGGCGTCTTGATGGTGACGATCGACGGCTCGATCGTCCTCATCTCCATGCCCGACATCTTTCGGGGCATCGGGATCGACCCGCTGAAGCCGGGCAACACCTTCTATCTGCTGTGGATGATTCTCGGTTTCCTGGTGGTGACCAGCGTGTTGGTGGTGAGCCTCGGGCGCTTGGGCGACATGTACGGCCGGGTCAAGATTTACAACCTCGGCTTTGCGCTGTTCACGTTTTTCTCGCTCTTACTCACGATTACCTGGTTGACGGGGACCAAGGGCGCCCTGTGGCTGATCATCATGCGTCTCTTCCAGGGAGTTGGTGGAGCCATGCTCTTCGCCAACTCCGGCGCCATCATCACCGATGCCTTCCCGGCCAACCAACGCGGTATGGCGCTGGGGATCAACGGGGTCGCTGCGACCAGCGGGACATTCATCGGCCTGGTGCTGGGCGGCCTGTTGGCTCCTATCGACTGGCGGCTGATCTTCCTGGTCTCCGTGCCTATCGGCCTGTTCTGCACGGTCTGGGCGTACACCATGCTCCATGACCTCCGACCACCGCACAAGACGTCGATCGACTGGCCCGGCAATGTGACGTTCGCGCTGGGCCTCATTTTGGTCATGGTGGGGATCACCTACGGCATTGAGCCCTATCACGGCCACACCATGGGTTGGACGAGCCCGGAGGTCATCGTCGAACTATCCATCGGCGTGGGCCTGCTGCTCGCCTTCTCCATAATCGAGCTACGTACCGCCGAGCCGATGTTCCGCCTGCGGCTGTTCCGTATCCGAGCCTTCACCGGCGGGGTTTTGGCCAGCTTCTTGTCCGCCGTGGGCCGGGGCGGACTGATGTTCATGCTGATCATCTGGCTCCAGGGAATCTGGCTACCCCTGCATGGCTACAGCTTCGCCCGCACCCCCTTGTGGGCTGGCATTTACATGTTGCCGCTCACCGTTGGCTTCCTCATCGCCGGTCCGATCTCGGGCATACTCTCGGATCGCTACGGCGCCCGACCCTTCGCCACAGGCGGGATGCTGTGTACCGCCGGCGCCTTCGTCCTCCTGGACCTTCTTCCGGTCAACTTCAGCTACTGGACGTTCGCTCCCTTGCTCCTTCTCATGGGCATGAGCAATGGGCTCTTCATGTCTCCCAACCGGGCCGGGGTGATGAACAGCCTCCCGGCCGACGACCGGGGAGCCGGATCGGGCATGATGTCGACCTTCCAGAACTCAGCCCAGGTGCTCTCCATCGGGGTCTTCTTCTCGCTCATGATCGTGGGGCTGTCGTCTGTCCTCCCCACCAGCATGTACCAAGGTCTCGTCCGCCAAGGGGTGCCGCCGCACGTGGCTCACCAGGTCGCCCAGCTCCCACCCGTCTCGACCCTGTTTGCGGCATTCCTCGGTTACAACCCAATGCAACACCTGCTTGGCGCGTCGGTGTTGGCCCACCTTCCACCAGGACGAGCCGCTGTCCTACAAGGTCGTTCGTTCTTTCCCAATCTGATCTCCGCTCCGTTCCGAAACGGGTTGCACACGGCCTTCGATTTCGCCATCGGCGCATGTCTCGTGGCCGCCGCGGCCTCGTGGATGCGTGGAGGGCGCTACGTCCACGACGAGGGGTCGCTCGGACCGTCTGAGGGCGAGGAGAAGGTCGAAGAGCCGTTCGCCAGCGACCTGAGCGCGGCGTATGTCGCGGCGGAGATCGACTGAAGTTCGTTGTCCACCAACGGCCGCCATCCGCGAAGCGTCGAGCGCAAGACGGACCGCTCGGAGGAGCGTTACGGCTGGGTCGTATTGACGAACACGACAATGGGCGTGCTCATCGTCACGATCGATTCTTCGATCGTGCTCATCGCAATGCCGGCGATCTTTCGGGGGATCCACCTCGACCCGCTAGGTCCTGGCAACAGTTTCTTCTTCTTGTGGATGATGCTCGGCTACCTCATTGTGACCAGCGTTCTCGTGGTCACATTCGGTCGAGTCGGCGACATGTTCGGCCGCGTTCGGATGTACAACCTCGGGTTCCTCATCTTTACGCTGGCGTCGATTGCGCTCAGCGTCGACTGGATGACGGGCCGCTCTGGCGCGACCTGGCTGATTGCCATGCGGATCGTGCAGGGCGTGGGCGGAGCGTCTGTATCGGCGAACTCTGGTGCCATCATCACCGATACGTTCCCCGCGAACCGGAGGGGAACGGCGCTCGGCATCAACAACGTGACAAGCATTGCGGGGCGGTTCTTGGGCCTCGTGGTCGGGGGGATCCTGGCCACGATCGACTGGCGACTCGTGTTTTGGGTCTCTGTTCCCTTCGGGGTGTTTGGAACCCTCTGGGGCTATTTCAAATTAGAGGAGCGTGGCGTTCGAAAGCCGGCCCAAATCGACTGGGCCGGCAACATCACATTTGCCATCGGACTGGTATTGGTCATGATCGGCATCACCAACGGCATACAGCCCTATGGCGGAGACGTCATGGGGTGGACGAATCCAAAGGTCATCGGCGAGATCCTGATCGGCTTGGCTTTTCTCGGCGTGTTCACCGCCATCGAGGCACGAATTCCCCATCCGATGTTTCGGCTCCAACTGTTCCGGATCCGGGCCTTCACATTCGGCTCGCTCTCGAGCTTTCTCGCCGCACTGGCGCGGGGCGGGCTCATGTTCATCTTGATCATCTGGCTGCAGGGGATCTGGCTGCCTCGTCACGGCTACAACTTCGCCTCGACACCTCTGTGGGCAGGTATCGCCATGCTGCCGCTTTCGTTGGGGGTGGTGGTGTCGGGACCATTGTCCGGTTACCTGTCTGATCGCTATGGCGCACGTCCCTTCGCCACCGGCGGCATGCTCATGGCCGCACTTTCGTTCGTGTTGCTGCTGGCGCTACCGATTGACTTCAACTACGTGGTGTTCGCCATCGTTCTGTTCCTGAGCGGCATCGGTACCGGTGCCTTCGGATCTCCCAACCGGGCCGGGGTGATGAACAGCCTGCCGCCCGAGTCCCGGGGCGTCGGAAGCGGCATGAACACCACGTTCCAGAACTCGGCTCAGGTTCTGTCGATCGGTGTCTTCTTTTCGCTCATGATCCTCGGCCTGGCCACCGATCTCTCGCACGCCCTGTTCACCGGATTGCGCTCGCATGCCGTGGCGGCCGGAACGGCAGCGCACATCGCACATCTGCCTCCGGTCTCGGTTCTGTTCGCCGCCTTTCTGGGGTACAACCCCATCAAGCACCTGGTTGGCGCCAAGGTGATCGCGAGCTTGCCTCACGCCGCCGCGGCGCAACTCACGGCACGCTCGTACTTCCCGTCGCTCATTTCGGCGCCCTTCCGGTCCGGACTTCGCGAAGCGTTCCTCTTCGCCACTGTTGCCTGTCTCATTGCGGCCGCCACCTCTTGGTCCCGGGGGGGACGGTACGTTCACGTCGATGAGCAACCGGCGCTCGAGGACCAGGTCGCAGTGGAAGATCTCGTTGTCGACGAGGCGAACGTCGTATGAGCAGTGTTCCCGCATCAATCGTGCAGGGGGAGGTCCTTCGCATCGGCGAGTTGGCGACGCGGGCCGGCGTCACGACGCGCACGCTGCGCTACTGGGGAGAGATCGGTCTCGTACAGCCCACGAAGCGTCTCGGCTCGGGTGAGCGGGTCTATTCGTCCGAGGAACTGGAGCGGGTCCTTCACATCCGGGAGCTCCAAGAGCTGCTCGGTCTGCCACTGGCCGAGATCCAAATCGTGCTGGAATCCGAAGATGCCCTCGAGCGTGTGCGAAAGGCCCGGCGGGCCAGCGAGACAACAGCTCTCCGGCTCGAGTTGTTGGACAACGCCATCCAATCGCACGCACGATTGATCGAGAAGATCGATGACCGATTGAGTCGCATTGCCACCTTTCGTGATGAGTGGGTGCAGCGAATCGATCGGATGAAGGCCCGTGCGGTTGAACTCCGATCCGAGCAGGAATCGGTGACTGACTGAGGGGCTGGAGTACAGATGGCGCCCGCCGGGCGACCGCTATACTTCCCTGGTCGGATGCCTTTGAGGGCTGCACTTCATACGTCGGGCTGCCGGGATTTGAACCCGGGACCTCCTGCTCCCAAAGCAGGCGCGCTGCCAAGCTGCGCTACAGCCCGTTGTGATGATCCTGCCTCACAGTCTGACACCGACAATGCGACCCCGAGATCGCTGCCTTTGAGGAAGGATCGGTAATCGTACCGGCCTGACCTACATATGGCCACGATGGATTCCACGTGGAGCGGCTGATAAGGCTTTTGGGGGCGCCTTCCGGGTTAGCATCCCTCTCGACTCGACGGTCCGACTGGACCGGGCCGCGTCGAAGCATTGTCGATCGAGTTGGCTCCGGGACCTTCGAGCCCACGACGAGGAGTAACCACACGTGGCATCATCCTGGGTGAGCGGAACTTCTCACCACGCCTGGTCAGCATGAACGGTCGCCGCCAGATCACCGACATCGTGGCCTTTGGCCTTCTTGTTTTTTCCGTCGGTCTGACGGTTGTCACCATGACCGGCACGGTCGCCTCCTCGGCTGCGCCCGCTCCCGTCCTACGCGCCACCACTGGTGCCTCACTCTCCGCGGCGAGCGACGCCCAGGGCTACTGGTTGGTGGCGGCCGACGGCGGCGTCTTCACCTTCGGGGACGCCGGTTATTACGGCTCGACGGGCTCCATGAAGCTCAACCAGCCCATCGTCGGCCTGGCGGCCACTCCGGATGGAAAGGGCTACTGGCTCGTGGCGGCCGACGGCGGCGTCTTCAGCTTCGGTGATGCCGCCTTTTTCGGTTCGACCGGCGCCCTCCATCTCAACCAGCCCATCGTCGGCCTGGCGTCCACTCCCGATGGAAAGGGCTACTGGTTGGTGGCGGCCGACGGCGGCGTCTTCACCTTCGGGGACGCCGGTTATTACGGCTCGACGGGCTCCATGAAGCTCAATCAGCCCATCGTCGGCCTGGCCGCCACACCCGATGGCAGGGGCTACTGGCTCGTGGCGGCCGACGGCGGCATCTTTACCTTCGGGGATGCCGGCTACTTCGGCTCGACGGGGGCGACGACCCTCAACCAGCCGATGAGGAGCATGGCCGCCACACCCGATGGCCAGGGCTACTGGCTGGTGGCGGCCGATGGTGGGATTTTCACCTTCGGAGATGCCCGCTACTTCGGCTCCGCGCCGGCTTCCGGTCTCGATGTGGGCGACATCGTCGCTTTTTCATCGGCTGCCAACGGTCAGGGCTACTGGCTCGCCGGCAGCGATGGTGCCGTCGACTCCTTCGGTGCCGCGGTGTCGGAGGGATCGAGTGCGGGCAGTTCGTTGCACCAGCCCATCGTCGGATTTGCCGCGGTGCTCACCCTCATTCCGAGCGAGGAAGCACCGGCGCCCCTGACGGTCACCCCCACCCCGTTGCCCATCGCGGTGCAGGGAGTTTCCTATGCCGCCTCATTGACCGCCACGGGAGGCGTGACCCCGTACTCCTGGATACTCAGCGCAGGCGCTCTCCCGACAGGGCTCACCCTCTCCCCGAGCGGGACAATTTCGGGCACGCCGACCCACCTCGGGACCGGCACCTTTGCGGTGCGGGTATCGGACGGCACGACGCCGACCCCTCTCAGTGCGACGGCGATGCTCTCGATCTCCGTCGCTGAGGCCCCGCTTTCGATCACCACGACCGCGCTCCCCGAAGCCATCGACGGGTTGGGGTACTCGGCTTTGCTCACCGCCAAGGGCGGAGCCGCCCCGTATGCCTGGACGATCACCGATGGTGCGCTTCCGGCCGGGTTGACGCTGTACGCCAACGGCGCCATCACGGGAACGCCGGCAGGACAGGGAAGCTCCAGCTTCACCGTGCGGGTCGTCGATGCCTCGTCACCGCCGCTCTCGGCGTCTGTCACCCTGGCTATCGCCGTCTTTCCCTCTACGTCTTCCACGGCGACCGCCGGGTCGTCGAACTGGTCCGGTTACATCGAGCTGAATGGACCCTTCTCGTATGTGACCGGCACGTTCAGCGTGCCCTCGCTCTACGCCGGCACGCCGGCGAACGACCTGATGTCTGAATGGGTGGGGATCGGCGGAGGCAACGGGGACAGCTCGCTCATACAGGCCGGGTTCAACGAGTCGCCGGACCCCAATAATCCGAACAACTTCTTCGTCCAGCCCTGGTGGGAGATCCTCCCGTCATCCGAGACGTACATCACGAGCGTGCAGATCCGACCCGGGGATGAGGTGACGGTGACCCTCTATCACTTCACGGGGTACCAATGGGCCATCACGCTGACCGACGACACCGATGGGCAGACCTTCACCACCGATCAGGCCTACAGCGGGCCCGCCTCGACGGCCGAGTGGATTCTCGAGGCCCTCACAGTCGGCGGGACCGTGACCCCGTTGGCGCCGTTCTCACCCGCCGTCACCTTCAGTGACCTGGGTTTTGCGGGCTCGGTGACCAAACTGGAAGAAGTGGTGATGCTCCAGAGCGGCGGCCAGGTGTCAACGCCCTCGCCGATCGACGCCAACGGATTCAACGTGGCCTACGGGGCCACGGCCCCCCAACCACCCTGACCAGCCTCTTTGGCTTCTCAGTCCTTCTTCTTGCCCAAGATACGGTTCATTTTCGTGCCGCACGTGGGGCACAGGCCCTGAGCGGCCCGGCGGCCATTGGCCAGCTCGACTTCTTGCCCGTCGAATTCACGCTTTTCGCGGCACTTGACGCAGTAACCCTCAAAATTTGCCATGCCAACTCCTCTGATCGGCGAGCCCATCGGTGAGCCCCCGGGTGGCCTCGAAAGCTAGCGGGGAGGTTTGCCGAAGGGGGGGATGCTCACGCTCGACCAGGCAGGGGACGAGGCCTGTGCGGCGTGTCGCGACTCGCCCAGTAGAGTGTGCAGTTCGTGATGCGCGCCACCACTGAACCGTTGGAGGGAAACCTCGTCCGCCTGAGCGTCGAGATCGACGAACCAGAGTTCGACAAAGCTCTGGTGAACGTCGTCAGGACGCTGTCCTCGCAAATCCGAGTGCCGGGATTTCGCCCCGGCAAGGTGCCGCGCAAGGTACTCGAGGCGCGCATGGGAGGTGCCGGTGCGTTGCGGGCCGAAGCCCTACGCGAAGCCCTGCCGGACTTCTATGCCCGTGCCGTCGTCGACTCGGAGATCGATCCGATCGCCTCACCCGAGATCGACATCACCTCGGGTGAAGACAGCGGCGCCATCAGCTTCGACGCCGTGGTCCAGGTTCGTCCCACGGTTTCCATCCCGGGCTACGACGGCTTGCAGGTGACCCTGCCCGGCCTCGTCGTGAAGGACGAGGACGTCGACCAACAGATCGATCGGCTGCGCGAGAACGACGCCGAGCTCGAGCTGGTCGGTCGCCCGGCCATCGACGGAGATCTCGTCACCATCGACTTGCACGGCAACGACGAGAGCGGGGCCGAAGTCGTGGGCGTCGACGACTATCTCTATGAGGTGGGGAGCAACACCATCACTGGTGAGCTCGACGAGAATCTCCGCGGGGCCAAGAGTGGCGACATCCTCGCCTTTACGGCCACCTCTCCCGCCGACGAGAACGAGACCATCTCCTTCCGCGTTCTGGTCAAGGATGTCAAGGTCAAGAAGCTGCCCGAGCCCACCGATGCCTGGGCGGCCGAGAGCTCCGAATTCGGCACCCTGGCCGAGCTGCGGTCCGACATTTCTGACCGCGTGGCCCGGGTCAAGCTCGTGCAGAGCCAAATGGCCCTTCGGGAAAAGACGATCGAGGCCGTGGCGGGCCTGGTCGACGAGGGTGACGTGCCCGAAGTGCTCGTCGATTCCGAAGTGAATGAGCGCCTGCACGACCTGCAGCATCGGTTGGAAGCACAGAAGCTCGGCTTGGCCGAATACCTGCAGGCCACGGGCCGTACGCCGGACGATCTGCTCGTCGCCGTGCGGGCAGACGCCCAGCGGGCGGTGAAGGCCGATCTGGCCCTCCGGGCCCTGGCCGAGGCCGAAAAGCTGGGAGTGAATGACGAGGAGCTCGACGCCGAAGTGGCCGCCATGGCCGAGCGTATGGAGGTCACACCGGCCGACCTGCGGAGCCAGCTCGACACGGCCGGCCGAACCGGCGCGGTACGCTCGGAACTACGAAAGGGCAAGGCGCTGCAGTGGTTGTTGGACCACGTGGAGCTCTTCGACGAAGACGGCAACCCGATGTCGCGGGACGACCTGAAGGCCGATGCGGCCCAGGAGAATGCGACGGAGGAGAGCTCGGACGAGGGCATCGACGCGGTGACGGAGAACGAGGAGAACGAGTAATGATGCGAAGTGCAGGCGAGATGCAGAACGCAGGGGACCGGTATCGGGCGAACAACTATCTCGTTCCTACAGTGATTGAGTCGTCCAACCGCGGTGAGCGTGCCTACGACCTCTATTCCCGCCTCTTGCGTGAGCGCATCATCTTCCTCGGTACGCCGGTCGACGACACGGTGGCCAACCTGGTCTGCGCCCAGATGCTCTTCTTGGAGTCCGAGGAGCCGGACAAGGAGATTCACCTCTACATCAATTCGCCCGGGGGCGACATCACTGCTCTCTTCGCCATTTACGACACGCTGAAGTTCATCAAGCCGGACGTTTCCACCTTCTGTTACGGCCAGGCCGCCTCGGCCGCCGCGGTGCTGTTGGCGGCGGGGGCACCCGGAAAGCGCTTTGCTCTGCCACACGCCCGCATCCTCCTGCACCAACCCTGGGGTGGCGTCGAGGGTCAGGCCAGCGACATCGAGTTGCAGGCCAAGGAGATCCTGCGGATGCGGGACCTCTTGACCAGCATGCTGGCCGAGGACACCGGGCAGACCCATGAGAAGGTCACCAAGGACACGGATCGCGATTTCATCATGACGGCGGACGAGGCGGTGACGTACGGCGTGATCGACGAGATCATCACCTCCCGCACGATCGCTCCGCTCGAAGCTATCGGCGCCGCATAGGCCTTCAAGAACGTCTCGGCGAGAGTAACGGGGAGAGGGGTTTCGGTGGCGAAGTTCGGCGAAGGCGGAGATCTGGTGAAGTGCAGTTTCTGCGGCAAGACCCAGAAGCAGGTCAAGAAGCTGATCGCCGGGCCCGGCGTGTACATCTGCGATGAGTGCATCGACTTGTGCAACGACATCATCGCCGAGGAGCGTGACGAGACGGCCGAGCTCTCGTTCGAGGATCTGCCCAAACCCAAGGAGATCTTCACCTTCTTGAACGACTACGTCGTCGGCCAGGAGTACGCCAAGAAGATACTTTCCGTGGCGGTGTACAACCACTACAAGCGGGTGCAGGCCGGACCGGTGCAGGAGGACGGCGTCGAGCTGGCCAAGTCCAACATTCTGCTGCTTGGCCCGACCGGATGCGGCAAGACGCTGCTGGCCCAGACGCTGGCCCGCATGCTCAACGTGCCCTTCGCCATTGCCGACGCCACCGCGCTCACCGAAGCCGGCTACGTGGGTGAGGATGTCGAGAACATTCTTCTCAAGTTGATCCAAGCGGCGGACTACGACGTCAAGCGGGCCGAGACGGGCATCATCTACATCGACGAGATCGACAAGATCGCCCGCAAGAGCGAGAACCCCTCCATTACGAGGGACGTCTCGGGTGAGGGTGTGCAGCAGGCCTTGCTGAAGATCCTCGAGGGCACCACCGCTTCGGTTCCGCCTCAGGGCGGCCGCAAGCATCCCCATCAAGAGTTCATTCAGATCGACACCACCAACATCCTGTTCATCTGCGGCGGCGCCTTCGCCGGGTTGGACCGCTTGATCGAGGGTCGCATCGGCAAGCGGGGCATCGGCTTCCGGGCCGAGGTGCACCGCCGCGAACGTGACGACGGCGAAATCCTGCGCCACGTGTTGCCCGAAGACCTCATCAAGTTCGGCCTGATCCCCGAGTTCATCGGGCGTCTCCCGGTGGTCAGTGCCGTCTCCCCATTGTTCAAGGACGCTCTGGTCCAGATTCTGGTCGAGCCCAAGAACGCGCTGGCCCGTCAGTACGAGCGTGTCTTCGCCCTGGACAACGTCGAGCTCGAGTTCACGCCCGACGCACTGGAAGCGGTGGCCGAACAGGCCATGCTCCGTGGCACGGGCGCCCGCGGCCTACGAGCGATCCTCGAAGAGGTCCTGTTGGACGTGATGTACGACCTGCCGAGTCGTTCTGACGTCGGCAAATGCGTGGTGGACCGTGCCGTCGTGCTGGATCGTGTCGCCCCGACCCTGGTGCCCGTCGGTGGCGTTCCGGTCAAGGCAACTCGCGCCCGCCGCGCCGCTTCGTAGTCGGCGCCGGCTTCACGCGGGTGGCAGAGGAGAGCGCCGGTCCACCGTTTGGTGACCTGCATGCCGCGCTGAAGTGGCTCGACGACCACATCGACTACGAGGCGAACATGCCCAGTCGTCGGGCCCTGCCCACGCTCGATCGGATGAAGTCGCTCATGGCCGTGCTGGGCGACCCTCATGAGTCGATTCCCTCGGTCCACATCACCGGCACCAACGGCAAGGGCTCGACCTCGGCCATGGTGTCCGCCCTCATGATGGCGCAGGGCCTCAGCGTCGGCACCTACACCAGCCCGAACTTGCACCGCGTGTCGGAGCGCTTGGCCCACAATGGCGAGCCGATCGATGACGAGTCGTTTCTCGGCGTGCTCTCCGAACTGGCGTCGCTCGAGACGCTGCTGCCTGAGCGCCCGACGCGTTTTGAGCTGCTCACCGCGGCCGGATTGTCGTGGTTTGCCGACGATGCCGTCGACGCCATGGTGATCGAGGTCGGACTGGGTGGCACGTGGGACAGCACGAACGTGTTGCACGGTGATGTCGCCGTGCTGACCAACTTCAGCTACGACCACACCGATGTGCTCGGACCGACGCTCGAAGGCATCGCGGAGGACAAGGCGGGCATCATCGAGGCCGGCAGCTCGGTGGTCGTGGGGGAGACTCGGCCCGACCTGGTAGCGATCGTCGAGGCCCAGGCGGCCCGGGTGGGGGCGGCTGGGGTATGGGTGGCGGGCCGGGACTTCGGTTGTGACGACAATCGTGTCGCCGTCGGAGGTCGCGTCGTGTCCCTGTGGACGCCGGGCGGCCGCTACGAGGATGTGTTGGTCCCCTTGCACGGCGCCCATCAAGGACGCAATGCGGCCTGCGCCCTGGCCGCGGCGGAAGCCTTCTTCGGTCGCCCGCTCGACCCCGACGTGGTCGAGGAGGGTTTTGGCGTGGTGCGGGTGCCAGGCCGTCTCGAGGTCTTGGGTCGCCGGCCCCTCCTTCTGGTCGACGGGGCGCACAACGTGGCCGGAATGACCGCCCTCGGCCTGGCCCTGGCCGAGGAGTTCGCAGTCGAGGGTCACAGCGTGGCGGTGATCGGCATGCTGTCGGGTCGAGATCCCTCGGCCATGCTGGCGGCCCTGGCCCCAGCGGACATCTCCACCATTGTGGCGTGTCAGCCCGACTCGCCCCGAGCCTTGCCGGCGCAAGATGTGGCCGATGCCGCCCGGGCGCTGGGGCTGCGGGCCATTGTGGAGCCTGAGGTGCTGAACGCTCTGGCTCTCGCTCGTGGCCTCGTCAATGCTCGCGGACTGGTCGTCGTGGCCGGTTCCCTGTACACCGTGGGCGCAGCACGGGGCGAGATTCTCGCCGGGGCGGTGCGCTGGGAGGATGCCGGCGCCTGAGGGGCGAGGGCCAGTATGCCCTTGAACCCTCGATCACTACATGAGGGTTACGGCCTCGGCGAACGCCTCTTTAATTGTCTCAACGAGAGCTTGAGGGTCCTAATCCCGAGTGCCGGTGATGCTGCGAGCGCTGCTACTGTCCTCCGCTCGTGGATCGAACCCTTGTCATTGTGAAGCCCGATGGTGTCGAGCGTGGACTGATCGGCGAAATCGTCGGTCGGCTGGAACGTAAGAGACTGCGACTGGTGGCCGCCGAGCTGCGCACGGTCAGCCCCGAGTTGGCGCAACAGCACTACGCCGAGCACGCGGAGCGCCCATTCTTCGCTGACCTGGTCAAATTCTTCACGCGCTCGCCGGTCCTGCTCCTGGTCGTCGAGGGTCCGAAGGACACCTTTGCCGTCGTGCGCACGCTGATGGGGGTGACCAATCCGGCCGAAGCCGCTCCGGGGACCATTCGTGGTGACCTCGGCATCGAGACGACCGAGAACCTCGTCCACGGCTCGGATTCACAGGAGTCGGCCGCGCGCGAAATTGCTCTTTTCTTTCCGGAACTCGCGACTTCGTAACACGCAGCCGTCCGAGTCGTCTCGCGGTCGCGTGCCCTTGTGGTGGACGGAGCGGTCCCCTAACCTGGTCGCCTAACCTGATAGCTCACCTACAGGTATCGGATTCCCTCTGGTACCCGTCCCGCATCTCACCGGGAGAAAGTCCCACATGGCCGACAATCGCCTTTCCCTCCTTGGTCGTGACATGGCCGTCGACTTGGGTACCGCCAACACCCTTGTCTATGTGCGCGGTCGCGGCATCGTCCTGAACGAGCCGTCGGTGGTTGCGGTCGACGTCAAAGACGGGCGACCTTTGGCCGTGGGTGCCGAAGCCAAGCGGATGATCGGTCGTACGCCGTCGAACATCCAGGCGATCCGTCCGCTCAAAGACGGCGTCATCGCTGACTTCGAGATCTGCGAGAAGATGCTGCGCTACTTCATCCATCGCGTGCACCAACGCCGCTTCGCCAAGCCGCGGATGGTCATCTGCGTTCCCTCGGGCATCACCGGCGTGGAACGACGGGCCGTGATGGAAGCGGCCGAATACGCCGGCGCGCGGCGCGCCTACATCATCGAAGAGCCCATGGCCGCCGCCATCGGGGCCGGGCTTCCCGTGCACGAGCCCACGGGCAACATGGTGGTCGACATCGGCGGAGGCACCACCGAGGTCGCCGTCATCTCATTGGGCGGCATCGTCACGAGCCAGTCGGTGCGCATCGGCGGGGACGAGCTCGACGAGGCCATCATCGCCTTCGTCAAGAAGGAGTTCAGCCTGGCTCTCGGCGAGCGCACGGCTGAGGAGATCAAGATCACCCTCGGCTCGGCCTACGAGTTGGAGCAGGAGCTGCACGCAGAAATTCGTGGCCGCGACCTTGTGAGTGGTCTGCCCAAGACGATCGTCGTCTCCACCGAAGAGATCCGTCGGGCCATCGAAGAGCCCGTATCGGCCATCGTCGACGCGGTGAAGGTCACCCTCGACCGCACGCCCCCCGAGTTGGCGGCCGACATCATGGAGCAGGGAATCGTCCTGACTGGCGGCGGTGCGTTACTGCACGGGCTGGCCGCTCGTTTGCAGAATGAGACGGGCATGCCAATCGTCGTGGCGCGCGACCCGCTCAATTGCGTCGCCGTGGGTGCCGGCCAGTGTCTCGAAGAATTCGAAGCGCTCAAGCGGGTGCTGATTACCACGTCTACACGCTGACGGATCGTCGCGTTTCCCGGGGGTGGCGAGGTCTCGGCGGTCGCGCCGCACGCTGACGGTGGTCGTGTTGGTCGTGTTGTCGCTGTCGATCGTTTCCCTCGACCTCAACAACCGCACACACAGCGTCACGTCCGGTGTGAAGTCGGTGGCGAATGGCGTCTTCTCGCCCCTGCGTCACGCCGTGACCGACATTCTCAGTCCCATCGGCGACTTCTTCGCCGGGGCCGTGCACTATGGCTCGTTGCAGTCCGAGAACCAGAAGCTCCAAGCAGCTCTCGGGAAACTGCGCCAGCAACAGGCCGAAAACGCCTTTGAAAAGAATCAATTGAATCAGCTCCGCCAGTTGATGACGTTGAAGAATCTCCCGTCCATCAATCAGCTTCCGATCGTGACCGCGCAGACACAAGAGGTGGACAGCTCCAACTTCACCATGACCATCACCATCGACAAGGGACGCTCCGACGGGGTCGACGTCGGGATGCCCGTTGTCGGGGCGGGCGGACTGGTGGGACAGGTCATCCAATCGTTCCACCACACGGCCGTCGTGCAATTGGTGAACGATGGTCAGTCCAAAGTGGGAGTGACGTTCGGCAAGACGCAGACGCATACAGCCACCGTGGACGGTCAAGGCCCGGACTCCTCCATGACGGCCGACTTGGTGCCACCGCACACGCCGCTGCACAAGGGCGAGATCATGTACACCAGCGGCTTCGACGCCGGGGCCTATCCCCCCGGTATTCCGGTGGCCCGGGTGACGTCGTTCCACACGAGCGCCGGCGCCAGTCAGATGACCATCGCGGTGAAGCCTATGGCGAACCTGAGCCAGTTGGCCTACGTCGATGTCGTGCTCTGGGAGCCGGCGGCGTGAGCGGCCGGGCCACACTGCGGGTCGCCCTGGTGGCGTTGCTCCTCTTGCTCGTGCAGTCGACGGTGATCCTGTCCATCCGGATCGGTGGCACCCATCCCGACATCTTGTGGCTCCTGCCCGTGACCGCCGCCCTGCTCGCCGGGCCCGAGACGGGTGCCATCGTCGGGTTCTGGTCAGGCTTGGCCTTTGACCTCGTCCTTCCCACACCCTTTGGCTTGGGGGCCCTGGTTGGCACCCTTTTGGGCTATTCGGTCGGGGCCGCCACGGCGGCGGTCGACCGACGTGCTGTCTGGCTGAGGCCGGTGGCCGCGGTTGTGGGAAGCGTGGCGGCTGACATGCTGTTCTCCGTGCTCGGAGCGATCTTCGGCCAACAACAGATGGTGCAGGTCAACTTCCTCGCCTTGTTCCTTGTCGTCGCCGTCTCCAGTGCACTCTTGGTGCTGCCCGTGAGTCGCCTCATGCGTTGGGCGCTCCTCGCAGAAGGGACCCGGCGCACGCTGGTGTCAGCCCACTCACCCGAGGGCGGCCTCTGGTGAAGCGGACGCTGCGTCACCCCATCCGGGGAGATCGCCTCCATCCCAAGCCCTCGTCGCGTCAACCTCGCAATGCCACGTGGCGGCGTGAGGGGCGCCAACCGCGCATGCGGCCACGCAAGAGCGTCAACGTCGCCTCGCTCGTCGGCTCACCCGAGGACGAGCCGTCTCGCCCCAATCTGCGACTACGGGTGGTCGGCATCGCGGTGCTCGTGCTCTTTCTCGTGCTGGTTCTGCGCCTGTGGACGTTGCAGATCATCGACGGGAAGTCATTCGCCGCCGCCGTCACGCGTAACCAGGTCCGGGTGGTCCAAGTCGCCGCACCGCGGGGGGACATCGTTGATCGCAACGACACGATCCTGGCCACCAATGTCCCCCAACAAGAGCTCTTGTTGTCGAGTGTCACCGCCTCACAGCACCCCTCCATCATCGGTAAGGTGGCGGCGCTGATCGGTGAGACACCGGCGCAGGTGGCACAGGCCGTCAAGAACGTGCAATACAGCCCCTATGAGCCGGTGCCGATCGACACCAACGTGTCGGCCGCCACGGTGCAGTACCTGCAGACCCACCAGTCCGACTATCCCGGGGTGAGTGTCCAGACCATCACCCAGCGCTCTTATCCGCAGAGCGGGACCACGGCCACGCACGTGCTGGGGTACTCGGGCGACATCACGAAGAAACAGCTCGAGGCGAATCCCGAACGCCGGCTATGACCCGGGCAGTTTGGTGGGGCAATCGGGCATTGAGGCCGCAATACGAGACGTACCTGCGCGGCGTGGCCGGGCGACAGGCCCTGTCGGTGAACGCTTCGGGTGATGTCGTCGGCACCCTGTCGCGCACAGCGCCGCAGATCGGTGACACCGTCGTGCTCAACCTCGACACGGGCTTACAAGAAGCGGTACAGGCCGACCTGCAGGCCCAGATCCTCCAGGACCGCCACACGCCCGACGTCGAGGACCACAACAAACTGCCGCCCGCCATCAACGGAGCCGCCATCGTCATGAACCCGCAAAATGGCCAGGTGCTGGCCATGGCTTCGTATCCCACCTACGACCTCAACGAGTGGGTAGGCGGCATATCCAGCGCCAACTTCGCTTCCCTGCAATCGACGGGGGCGGAGAACAATTACGCCATACAGGGCGAGTACACGCCGGGATCGACCTTCAAGCTGATCACCGCCACGGCGGACCTGCAGGACGGCGTCTACAGTCCCTCGCGCTACTACAACGACACCGGCACCTTCAAGGTGCAGAACTGCACCGGTGGTTCGTGCACCTTCACCGACGACCCGGGCGACAGCGGGGGAGCGTACAACCTGGCGCTGGCCCTGACCGTCTCGAGTGACTCGTACTTCTACAACCTGGGTGAGTTGTTTTGGGAGGGCCGGGCCACCTACGGCGCCGACGCCATTCAGAACGTGGCGGCACAGTACGGCGAGGGAGTGAGCAGCGGCATCGATCTGCCCAATGAAGTCGTCGGGCGCGTCGACAGCCAGGCCGAGCGACAGAAGCTGCACAACGAGAATCCCACGGCGTTTCCGAACACCTCGTGGTACACGGGTGACAATGTCGAGATGGCATTCGGGCAGGGCGCGACCGCGCTCACGCCCATTGAGCAAGCCGTGGCCTATGCCACCTTCGCCAACGGGGGCACCCGCTACGCCCCCGAGGTGGCCTCCGAGGTCGTCGACCCGACGACGGGCAAGGTGATCGAGCAGATCGCGCCCAAGGTTCTCGGGCACGTGAACCTTCCCTCGAGCATCACCGAGCCGATACTCCAAGGACTCGAGGGAGTCATCGCCCATGGCCCCCCCGACGAGGGCACCGCCTACACCGCCTTCCAGGGCTTCCCGACCAGTTGGAACCTGGCCGGCAAGACGGGGACGGCCACCAACCCGGGCGCCGACGAGCCCAACAGCTGGTTCGTGGCCTTCGGGCCCAACCCCAACCCGCAGTACGTGGTGCTGGCGGTCATCGACCAGGGTGGCTACGGGGCCGAGGCGGCGGCGCCGCTGGTGCGCAACATCTTCGACTACATCTTGGCCAATCCCATCGGCGGCGTGAAGACGCCGACCGTCAAATCCCCGCCGACGTCCACCGCGCCGGCGAGCAACCCGCGGTGGGGACGTCCACGACCACCACGACGGCGACCCAGGCGCAGTCGGGGACGCACACCGCACAGACGACCACGACAACCACGTTGTCATCGGGCGGGTAGCGGTCCCGTAGGGTTGGATCTCCATGGAGTCTCTCTGGCCACAGGTCGAACGACTATTGCTCGGGGTGGCCAAGCCGGCCCGCTACATCGGCGGTGAGCAAGGGGCGCAGTATCCCGAGCACGGCCCGGGCAAGGTGGCCTGGATGCTCCTTTACCCCGACACCTACGAGATAGGTCTCCCCAACCAAGGGTTGCAGATCCTCTACGAGATCCTCAACGAGCGCGACGACGCCGTGGCCGAGCGCGCCTACGCGCCCTGGGTGGACATGGAAGCGGCCATGCGAGCCGCTGGCGTGCCGCTCTTCAGTGTGGAGCAGCACGTCGCGGCGCCGCGACTTCGACATCATGGCGTTCAACCTTTCGGCCGAGCTCGTCTACACCAACGTCGTCAACCTGCTCGATCTGGCCCAGGTTCCCCTCCATGCCGCCGAGCGGGGACCCGACGACCCCTGGGTCATCGCCGGCGGTCACTGCGCGTTCAATCCCGAGCCGTTGGCAGACTTCGTCGACGCCTTCGCGCTCGGCGACGGCGAAGAGATCGTGAGCGAAATCAACGAAGCCGTACGCGGCCTGGTTGGCCGCGCCGGCCGCGACACGCGACCGTGACGATCTGCGCCTGGCCCTGGCCACCATCGAAGGCGTCTACGTCCCCGCCCTCTACACCTCGACGTATGAAGACGGGCGCCTCGTCTCGACCGTGCCCAACCGAACCGGCGTACCGGCCGAAGTCTCCAAGCGGACCGTGGCTGACCTGGCGGACTGGCCCTATCCGGCTCGACCCCTCGTGCCACTGACCGAGGTCGTCCACGATCGCTTGAACGTCGAGGTCTTCCGGGGTTGTACCCGCGGCTGTCGCTTCTGCCAGGCCGGCATGATCACCCGGCCCGTGCGCGAGCGGCCGGCCGAGCAGGTGAAAGAAATGGTGAGCCAGGGCCTGGCCTGGAGCGGCCACGACGAGGTCACGCTGACGTCACTGTCGACGGCCGACTTCTCGGGCATTGAGGACACGGTGCGCGACATCATCGACGATCCGGTCCACGAGGGGCGGGTGTCGGTGAGCCTGCCGTCGCTGCGGGTCGACGCCTTCACGGTCGGGACGGCGGCGCAGATCCAAAAGGTGCGCCGCACCGGGCTCACCTTCGCCCCCGAAGGCGGGACCTGGCGCATGCGCCAGGTCATCAACAAGCTCATCACCGAGGAGGACCTCTACAGCGCGGTCGATGCCGCCTTCAGCCAAGGGTGGCGTCGGGTCAAGCTCTACTTCCTCATCGGGTTGCCGACCGAGCAGGACGAGGACGTCATCGGCATCGCCGAGCTCGGCAAGCACTGCGTCGAGATCGGCCGCCGCCATTCGAAATCGGTGAACGTCGTGGCCTCCGTGGGCGGGTTCGTGCCCAAGCCGCACACCCCGTTCCAATGGTTCGGCCAGGACACGGTCGAGGAGCTGCAGCGCAAGGTCAACCTGCTGCGCGAGCACGCCCGCACCACCCGGGGGCTCACCATCCGCTGGCACGAGCCGGCAGCCTCGGCGGCCGAGGGCGTGGCCAGTCGGGGAGACCGCCGCATGGGTGCCGTGATCGAGCGGGTGTGGCGGGCCGGTGGCACCTTCCAGGAGTGGTCCGAACGCTTCGACCTCGCTCTGTGGGAGGAAGCCCTGGAGGCCGAGGGACTCAGCCTGGCCGAAGTGGCCTACCGCGACCGGGGCGAGCACGAACCACTGCCCTGGGACCACATCTCGGCCGGACTCCACCGTGACTTCCTCTGGACCGACTGGCAGGACGCTCTGGCCCAGGCCGTGGTCGAGGACTGCCGCTGGACGCCCTGCTACGACTGCGGGGCCTGCACCGGGTTCGGGTTGGAGCACGTGGTGGCCTCGGCGATTCCGCCGGCCGGTGGGAGCCAGGGGACGGGTCAGGATCTCTCCTTGGGGGACCGCATACCGGTGCGCCTGGTGAGCGGCGCCCGCTCGGGCTCTGGCTGCTGGCACTGGCGGCACCGGCACGTTGGCCAGCTCCACTGCGGGGGGACGTCGAGTGCCTGAGCCTGGCCCGCGCCGAATCCGCCTGCGTTTTTCCAAGATGGGCAGGATCCGCTTCACTAGTCATCGCGACGTGGCCCGCATGTGGGAACGGGCACTCCGGCGGAGCCGGTTGCCGGTGGCGCTCTCGCAGGGGTTCTCTCCGCATCCCCTGTTGAGTTTCGGTCTGGCGCTCCCGACGGGGTGTGAGTCGCAGGGCGAGTACCTCGATGCCGCGTCTCGACGTCGCCGGCAGCGACGAGATCCCCTGTGCCGAACTGCCCGGGCTCTTGACGCCCTTGCTGCCCGATGGGGTGGTGGTGCAGGCCGCGGCTGTGATTGGCATGGCGGAGGGTTCCCTGCAGCAAGAGGTAGCATCGTGCGATTGGGAGTTGGAGGTGTACGGCGTGGGTGGTGAGGAATTGTCGGAGCAGGTCGAGCGGATGCTCGCTGCTCCGAGCCTCGCCATCCTTCGTGAGCGGAAGGGTCGTCAGACCGAAGACGACATCCGCCCAGCTATCTTGACGCTTGCCGTGACCCAGGAAATTGGGATGGAGCGGGAGACATCTGAATAGGGAGAACACCCGATAGGTCGCCTTCGGGCGGAATTGGCGACGCATCCGCGTGGGGTGCGCCCAGGCGACCTGATTTCGGCGTTCGGCACCGACGTGGTGCTGGCGCGGGCTTGTAGAACGCATCAATGGATCGAGCGCGACGGCGCACGGTTCGAGCCGCTTTCGGTCAGCGGACTCGGGACCGACCCCGTCGTGGTACACGCCGCAGGGCGTGCCTCATGAACGACGCAAGGAGGGCTCTCCCTCATGTCCGAGTCGGAGATCAGCCAGACCCACGAGGGTCCGAGCGCGGAGGCCCCGGCGGGCGCTAGCCCGCCCGCGGCCCCGCTCTCACCAGAGCCACAACCAGCCAGAACGACAGCCGCAGATCAGGTCGACACCGGAGCCAGCAGCCGGTGGCCCAGTCGTGGCGCAGCCGGCTCGACCCCGATCGGGGACACCCGGCCGGCTCCGGCCGTCGTCGCCGCGACGTCGCCCGCAGCGGATCACCGGCCTCCGTGGCCCAACCGAGAGGTCCCCAACGGTCGTACCGGCGGTAGCACCGATTCTCCGCACTCCAGTCCGACAACGGGACCGCTGACGCGTCCGACGATGGCGGCGAGGACGAGGGCCCGTCGAACGGCAAGCGCACGCGCAGCCGCCGGCGCTCGGGCCGCGATCGCAAGAGCAAGCAGGTCGGCCGCTATCTGGTCTGCGTGCATGTCCAGCCGGCCATGACCCAGATCGCCATGCTGGAAGGGCGCTCCCTGGTCGAGCACTACGTCTCCCGGGCCGCCGACGACACCAACCAGATCGACGGCAACGTCTACCGGGGCCGGGTCCAGAACGTGCTGCCCGGGGATGGAGGCCGCCTTCGTCGACATCGGGATCCCGAAGAACGCCGTCCTCTACCGGGGCGACGTGCGCTACGACCGTGAGGACATCGAGGGTGGAGGCGGAGGGTCCTCCGCCGCCCAGCCCCGGATCGAGGACGTGCTCAAGGCAGGTCAGACGATCCTCTGCCAGGTGACCAAGAACCCGATCGGCGCCAAGGGGGCCCGCCTGACCCAGGAGGTCTCGCTGCCGGGCCGGTTCGCCGTGCTGGTGCCCAACAGCAGCGCCTTCGGCATCTCCAAGCGACTGGGCGACAACGAGCGCCGTCGTCTGCGTCGCATCATCGACGAGGTGAAGCCGGCGGGGCACGGCATGATCGTGCGTACTGCGGCCGAGGGCGTGTCGGCCGACGAGCTGCAACGCGACGTCGAGACCTTGCTCGAGCAGTGGAACGCCATTGAGGCGGCCTCCAAGAAATCAGACGCCCCCGGTCTCCTCTACCGAGAGCCCGAACTGTCGGTACGGATCCTGCGCGAGGAGCTCAACGCCGAGTACCGGGGCGTCGTGATCGACGACCGGGCCCTCTTCGAGCAGGTGCGCGACTACGTCCGGGCCGTGAGCCCCGAGCTCTCGGACCGCGTCGAGTACTACGACCCCGTCGAAGAGGGCCTGCCGATCTTCGAGCGCTACCACGTGCACGAGCAGCTCCACAAGGCGCTCGACCGCAAGGTCTGGCTTCCCTCGGGAGGCTCGCTCATCATCGAGCGCACCGAGGCGCTGACCGTGATCGACGTGAACACGGGCAAGAACGTGGGCAAGACCAACCTCGAAGAGACCGTCTACCGCAACAACCTGGAGGCGGCCGAGGAGGTGGCCCGCCAGCTCCGGCTGCGGGACATCGGCGGCATCATCGTCATCGACTTCATCGACATGGAGATCCGGGAGAACCGCGACAAGGTGGCCGCAGCCCTGCGCAACGCCTTGGCCCGGGACAAGACCCGTACGCAGGTCTTCGACATTTCCGAGCTGGGCCTGGTCGAAATGACCCGAAAGCGCATCTCAGAGGGCCTTTTGGAGACGCTCTCGACCGAGTGCGCGGTCTGCGGCGGCCGGGGCGTGACGTTGGACGACTCGGTTCTGCGGTAAGGTTTCGCCCTCATGTACGCAGTCATTAAGTCCGGTGGAAAGCAAGAGCGTGTGGCCGAGGGCCAGCGCGTCCGTGTCGAGCTGCTCGGCGAGCCAGTCGGGACCGAGGTCTCGTTCCAGCCTGTGCTCGCTCGTCGACGGCGACACGGTGCTGGCCACCCCGGCCGAACTGGCCGGCGCTTCGGTCACGGCCAAGGTCGTGGGCGAGGAAAAGGGCCCGAAGATCAACGCCATGACCTACAAGAACAAGTCCAACCAGCGTCGCCGGTGGGGTCACCGCCAGCACTACGCCACGCTGGAGATCACGGCCATCACGTCCGCCGGCTGACGGCGACAACGACCGGTCGAAGGAGCGCACAATGTCAAAGACAAAGGGTGGCGGATCAACCCGCAACGGCCGTGACTCACGGGCCCAGCGCCTCGGTGTCAAGGAGTTCGACGGCACCACGGTGACCGCCGGCTCGATCCTGGTGCGCCAGCGCGGCACCAAGTTCTACCCCGGGCAGAACGTCGGACGCGGTGGCGACGACACGCTCTTTGCCATGGCCGATGGTGTGGTCAAGTTCGGCGCTCGCCGCGGCCGCAAGCACATCGACATCATCGCCAGCTGATCGCGCGACTGATTCTCGTTCATCGCTGGCCGGTTTTTGACGGGTGAAAACAGCCTGAGCTGAGAACCCCGAGGGTTGTTTTTGGGAAACGATGCGCCGCGGGTGGTTATTCGAAAAACATGTGCCGGGGCTCCTGGACCACCGGGACTCCCTGGACCGCCGGGACTCCCTGGAACTGCCGGACGCTCAGGGCAGCGACAGCACGACGTGGCGAATGATTTCGGCGACGGCCGGGGCCGCGGCGACGCCGGCGGCGCCGATGTGTCCCAGATCAGCGACGGCGTCCACGTCCGACACGGTGCCGGCCGCCTCGTTGGTGACGACGGCCAGTCCGAGAACGGCCGCCCCGGCATGACGGGCGGCGATCGTCTCGAAGGCCATGGACATGCCGACCACGTCGGCTCCCAGGGTGCGCATCATGCGGATCTCGGCCGGAGTCTCGAATTGGGGGCCCGGGCGTATGGGCGTAGACGCCGGTGGACAACGAGGTCGAACCCGCCGCCGGCGCCGAAAGGGCCAGAGCACGAAGCTCGGGCGCATAGGCGCCGACCATATCGACGAAGGCGGGGCCGCTCAGGGGCGAACGACCGGTGAGATTGAGGTGATCGGAGACGACCACGATGGATCCGGTGTGCAGATCCTCTCGGATGCCGCCGACCGCTGCGGTGAGAATAACGGTGGAACAGCCGGCGGCGACGCCGGTTCGGAGGGGATGGACGACTTCGCTCAGCTCAATGCCCTCATAGGCGTGGCAGCGGCCGGCGAACACCAGCACCCTCTTGGTGCCGATCTCGACGGACCATCCCACAGCATGGTGACCCGTCGCGGTGTAGCGGGGAAAGAAGGGCAGGGTAGCCAAGGGGATCGAGGGTCCGGTGGCGCCGAGCTGCGCGGCGGCGGGAGCAAGGCCGGTCCCAAGGATCACCAGAACGTCGTGATGGTCGACCCCGGTGCGACGCGCCAGCTCGCGAGCGGTGCGGGTTGCATTGTCCGGTGTCTCGCTCATTCGGCGTTGCCCATCCGGTCACAGTAGGGGGCCGTCGTCCACCCCGCGTATCATTGGCTGGGCATGACCGCTGCCGCGACCAACACCGTGACCGTCAAGCGCACTCGCGCTGTGACGCCTTTGGACGAAGGGAGCGGCCCGTATGGCGACTGAACAGACGTCGGGTCACGCGCTCGAGGAGTTCCACCCTCCGGTCGAGGAGTACCTCGAGACGATTCTGGCCCTGGCCGAAGAGGGAGTTCCCGTCATTCAAGCGCGTATCGCAGAACGGCTTGGTCGCTCCGCCCCGTCCGTGTCCGAAATGCTCGAGCGTCTCATCGAGGATGGGTATGTCTCGCGCAAAGGGCGGCTGCTCAGCCTGACCGAGAGCGGACGTACGTTGGCCGAGAAGGTCGTACGGAAACATCGTTTGGCTGAGCGCTTGTTGGTTGATGTGATCGGGCTGGAATGGCACAAGGTCCATCGCGAGGCGGGCCGCTGGGAGCACGTGATCTCCGACGAAGTCGAAGCACGGCTGGTGAAGTTGCTCGGCGATCCAGCCACGTGTCCGCATGGGAACCCCATCCCGGGCTCGGGCTCGACGGCGACACATGTGCGCACGCGCACGCTGACCGAGGTCGGTCCGGGCGAACGCGTGCGTCTGGTGCGCGTCAGTGAATCGCTCGAGCTCAACCTTGGTTCCCTCACCATTTTGGGAGAGGGAGGATGCATCCCAGGCGCGGTCGTCGTGGTCGGCGACCGCGACCGGGACGACAACCTCGAAGTGAGCGTCGAGGGCGGGGACGAAATCCTGCATCTCTCCCTCGAACTCACCGACCGCCTCTTCGTCGGGGCGGCTTGACCGCATGACCGTGCGGCTCGTCGCCGACGCGGTCTTCACCGTCGACGCCAACGACACGGTGTGGCGCCCCGGTGCGGTGGAGATCGAGGACGGCTTGATCACCTGGGTCGGTGACCCGCGCCGAATGCCGCCCGAGCCGACGACGCAGGTGCAACAGTTCGGCGACGGCGGATTGCTGATGCCGGGCCTTGTCAATTGTCACGGCCACTCACCGATGACGTTGGTGCGCAGCGCCGGCGACGGGCTGCCCCTCGACCGCTGGCTCACCGAAGCGGTCTGGCCTCGGGAAGCACTGCATGACGACGAGGATGTCTTTTGGGGGATGACGTTGGGAGCGAGCGAGATGCTCTTGAACGGCATCACCACGACATGCGAGCAGTACCTCCATGGTGCTGCGGTGGCCGACGCCGTGCTGGCCTCGGGCATCCGGTGCGTTCTCACCCCAGGCGTGTTCGACATGCCGGGCCGCGACACCGAAGGCGCCTGGAAGGGACACCTGGAGGAGGCGTGTCGCGTCTTCGACGAGATGGACGGACAAGAGGGCCGTCTGCACGTCGGGTTCGGTCCCCATGCGGCCTACAGCTTGCCGGCGGACGGTTTAGCGGCCGTGGCGCAAGAGGCGCAGCGGCGCGGGGCCATGACGCAGATCCATCTGGCCGAGACGGAGGCCGAAGGACGGGTGATCGAGGAGCGTTACGGCAAGCGCGCGCCGGCGCTCTTGGCCTCGCTCGGCGTCCTCGACGGGCGTGTGTTGGCGGCCCACGCCATCTGGCTCAACGACGCCGACATGGACGTGATGGCCGAGTACGACGTGGCGGTGGCGCATTGCCCGGGGAGCAACGGCAAGCTGGGCTCGGGCGTGGCCAAGTTGGCCGATCTGCTCGCCCGCGGGATTCGCGTCGGTCTGGGCACCGACGGGCCTGCATCGAACGACGACCTCCACCTCTGGGACGAGATGCGTCTGGCGGCCATTTTGGCCCGGGCCACGGCGGCGGATCCGGCTGCCCTCAGCTCGGCGGCTGCCCTCCGGCTGGCCACCCGAGGCGGGGGAGAGGCGCTGGGGCTCCCGGTCGGAGCCATTGCGGCGGGACGTCCAGCGGACCTCATTCGCCTCCGCACCGACGATGCCCGCTTCGTTCCCGCCACCAATGAGGCCGAGCTGCTCGGGCACCTGGTGTGGGCCGGCGCCGGATACCTCGTCACCGACGTGTGGGTGGGCGGCACGCCCGTGGTCAAGGGGGGAGAGTGCGTGCAGATCGACAGCGAGCGAGCCCGGGCCGAGGTCGGGGAGCGAGCACTGCGCCTTTTCGCCCCGTAGACCTTTTCGCCCCTTAAGCTGGACCGTTATGGCAGGCTTCGTCGATCAGGCTCAATTGCACGCGCGAGCCGGCGACGGCGGAGCGGGCGCCGTGTCGTGGCGCCGTGAGGCACACGTCGACCGCGGCGGGCCCGACGGCGGTGACGGGGGGCACGGAGGCGATGTCTGGCTCGTGGCGTCGGTCAATCAATCGTCGCTGCTCGGGTTCCGGGACCATCCCTTCCGACGGGCCACCGACGGCGGCCACGGGTCGGGACAGAAGAAGCATGGCGCCCGGGGCAAGGACATCGTGGTGCAGGTCCCGGTGGGGACCGTGGTGCGCGACAACGAGGGCGCAGTGCAGTGCGATCTGGCGAGCGACGGTGACCGGTTCCTCATCGCCGAGGGTGGTCAGGGCGGGCGAGGCAATGCCCGCTTCCTCTCCAACCGTCGCCGGGCCCCCGCCTTTGCCGAACAGGGGGAGAAGGGCCAGGAGCGCTGGCTCGATATGGAGCTCAAGCTCATGGCCGACGTGGCCCTGGTGGGGTTTCCCAACGCAGGCAAGTCCACCCTGATCTCGACTGTGTCGGCGGCCAAGCCCAAGATCGCCGACTACCCGTTCACGACCCTGGTGCCGCATCTCGGAGTCGTGCGGGTCGGTGGCGTGCGCGATGGCACCGAGTTCGTCATGGCCGACATCCCCGGACTGGTCGAGGGTGCGGCCGAGGGCAAGGGCCTGGGGCACCGTTTCCTCCGCCACATTGAGCGAGCCCGGGTGCTGGTGGTCCTGCTCGATCTCGATCCCCAGGCCGAACATGGCCCCGAGGACCAACTTCGCATTCTGCTGGGGGAATTGGGCGGCTACCAACCCGAACTGCTCGAGCGTCCTCGCCTCATTGTGGGCAGCAAACATGATCTCCTGTCGACCGACGCCGACGCCGACTCCGACGCCGACTCCGACGGCGCAAACGCCAGGGCCGACTCGATCTGTGATCTCGTCCTTTCGTCAGCGACCGCGCGACGGTGTGCAGACCCTTATCGAGAAACTGGCCGCCCTCGTCCAAGAGGTCAGGGCTGCGGCCGTGGTCGAGGCCACCGGCGCCATCGTGATCCACCGCCCCGTGCCCGAAGGCGTCGACGTGCAGCGGATCGCCCCTGGGAGCTGGCGCGTGGTGGGCCGGGTGGCCGAGCGCGCCGTGGCCTTCTCAGACCTCAACGACGTGGGCGCCCTCGATGAGGCGGTCAAGCGCCTGCGCCGCCTCGGCGTCGACCGGGCCCTGTCGCGGGCCGGGGTGCGTGACGGCGACGAGGTCACCGTGGGCAACATGACCTTCACCTGGGAGCACCCGTGACCGAGGTGGCGCGCTCCGTCGTGGTCAAGGTGGGCTCGTCCTCGGTGACGCCCGAGACCGTCCACCGTCTGTGCGCCGAGATCGCCGAGCTGCGTGTCGCCGGCCACACGGTCGTGGTCGTGACGTCGGGCGCCATCGCGGCCGGATGGAGCGCACTGGGCCGGGGCGAGAAGCGTCCGGCCGACCCCGCCGTGCTCCAGGCCGTGTCAGCTGTGGGCCAGCACCGCCTGATGCGCACCTGGCAGGACGGGTTGGATCCGCACGGCCTCCTGGCCGGTCAGGTGCTCTTGGCCCCGCTGGACTTCGTGCACCGCACGCAGTACCTGCACGCACGGGGGACGTTGGACCACCTCATTGAGCTGGGGGTCGTCCCGGTGGTCAACGAGAACGATGCGGTGGCCGATGAGGAGATCCGCTTCGGGGACAACGATCGACTGGCCGCGCTGGTGGCGCACCTGGTCCGGGCCGATTTGCTCCTGCTTCTCACCGATGCGCCCGGGCTCCTGACGGCCGATCCCCGCCTGGTCGCCGAGGCGTCCCTGATCGACGAGGTGGTGGAGATCGACCAGCGCCTCGAGCAGATGGCCGGCGGGGCGGGCAGCGCCGTCGGGAGTGGCGGCATGGCCTCGAAGGTGGCCGCAGCCAAAATAGCGACCTGGTCCGGCGTGGAGACGATGATCGCCGACGCGGCGCGTCCGGGAGTCCTGGTCGCCGCCGTGGCGGGGGAGTCGGGGGTGGGCACGGTGTTTCGGGCCCGACCCCAGCGCCTCTCGGCCCGCAAGCTGTGGATTGCCTTCGCCCTGGGCGCTTCGGGACGTCTGACCGTGGATCAGGGAGCCCAGGCGGCCCTGGCCGAGGGCGGGCGCTCGCTCCTCCCGGCCGGCGTGGTGGCGGCCGAGGGCGATTTCGGGCTCGATGATGCGGTCGAGATCGTCGGACCCGACGGCAAGGTCTTCGCCAAGGGATTGGTCCGGATGGGCGCGGCTCGCTCAGCTGAGTGGATTGGTCGGCGCACCGATCAGCTACCCGAGGACATGTCCCACCTGGTAATTCATCGCGACGATCTGGTCCTTGTACGATAATCCGGTGACCACGTCAGAACTAGGGGAGCTGGCGCGCCGCGTCCAGGCCGCGTCCCGACTGGTTGGCCGCGCTCCTGGTCCAGTTCGTGATGACGCCCTCCGCATGGCCGCCGACCTCCTCGACGAGGAATGGGAGGCGCTGCTCGAAGCCAACCGGGGTGACCTCGCCCGCGCCGAGTCAGCGGGGATGGCGGCGTCGGCCCAGGATCGCCTGCGACTGACCGAGGCGAGGGTACGCGCCATGGCCAGTGGGCTGCGCAAGGTGGCCGGACTGGCCGACCCGGTCGGCGAGGTGCTCGAGGGTTGGGTGCGGCCGAACGGGCTACGGGTATCGAGGGTGCGAGTGCCGCTCGGCGTGATCGGCGTGATCTACGAGAACCGGCCGAATGTGACGAGCGATGCCGCCGGACTCTGCCTCAAGGCCGGGAATGCCGCGTTCCTGCGAGGCTCGGCCTCGGCGCTCGAATCCAACCGGGCCATCGTGTCCGTCCTCCGCCGTGCCGCCAGCAAGGCGGGCCTGCCCGAGGATGCGATCGCTCTGGTGGAGGACACCTCGCACGAGACGGCGGTGGCCTTCATGCGCTTGCGCGGGCTCATCGACTGCCTCATCCCTCGGGGCGGTCCCGGGCTGATCGCCTCGCTGCTCGAGAATGCCACCGTGCCCTACGTGCTCGACGGTGATGGCAACTGCCACGTCTACGTGGACGCGGCGGCCGATCTCTCCATGGCGCTCGACATAGTGGTGAACGCCAAAACACACCGTTTCGGCGTGTGCAATGCGGCCGAGTCGATATTGGTGCACGCGGCCGTGGCCGAGACGTTCCTGCCCACCATGGCCGCAGCCTTGACGAGGGCCGGGGTGGAGCTACGCGGCGACGAGCGTGTGCGCTCGATCGTGCACGGGGCCTTTGTCTCGAAAGAGGCAGACGCTTCCGACGAGGCCATCGTCGTCAACCTGGCGGACGAGTCCGACTTTGCCGCCGAATTCTTGGCGCCGATCGTTGCCGTGGGTGTGGTCGACGATCTGGACGGTGCCATGGCGCACATCACCCGCTACAGCTCGGGGCACTCCGAAGCGATCGTGACCACCGACGTGCGAGCGGCGGACCGCTTCGTGATCGAGGTCGACGCGGCCGCCGTATTGGTGAACGCCTCGACCCGGTTCATCGATGGTGAGGAGCTGGGTTTGGGTGCCGAAGTTGGAATTTCTACGCAAAAGCTGCATGCACGAGGACCGATGGGAGTAAAGGAGTTGACCAGCGTGAAATGGGTTGTGCGGGGTGACGGGCAGGTGCGGCAGTGAGCGCAGCGTCTAAAGGAGATAGCCAGGTGGACGGCAAGGACGGCAAGGACGGCGCGGGCGATGTGGCCCGGGCGGCGGCCAAGCTGGGTCTGCCCGATGTCGGGCCACCGCGGTTCGCCTCGTTGGACGACGTGCGCAGTGGGCTGGGAGACGTCGGCTATTTGGCCGACGAGTCCATCAGCGGTGTGGTGTATCTCGCCGACCGGTTGGCCAAGCCGGTTCTGGTCGAAGGACCAGCCGGGACGGGCAAGACGCAGTTGGCCAAGTCGGTGGCCGAGCTCACCGGCGCCCGGCTCATACGACTCCAGTGTTACGAGGGCCTGGACGAGTCCAAGGCGCTCTACGAATGGAACTATCGCAAACAACTCCTGCGCATCCAGGCCGGCGGTCCTGGCGAGATCGAGAGTGGAGGGACGAGCGCAGACGGCGATGGACATCGGGGCCCATCGTGGAAGGAACTGGAGGAGGACATCTTCTCCGAGGAGTTCCTCTTGACCCGTCCCTTGCTCGAGGCCATCCGCTCCACCGATCCGGTTGTCCTTCTGATCGACGAGGTGGACCGGGTCGAGCTGGAGACTGAAGCGCTGCTGCTCGAGATTCTGAGCGAATACCAGGTCTCCATCCCCGAGCTGGGAACGGTGCGAGCCACTCGCCTGCCCATGGTCTTTTTGACCTCGAACAACACCCGCGAGCTCAGCGAAGCCCTCAAGCGCCGCTGTCTGTACCTGCATATCGACTACCCCGATCTCGAACGGGAGCGGGCGATCGTGCGCACGCGGGTCCCCGGCATCACCGAGGAGTTAGCGGACCAGGTGGCGCGCATCGTGCGCTCCTTGCGTACCTTGGAGCTCCG
The DNA here is from genome assembly GCA_963737745.1 of uncultured Acidimicrobiaceae bacterium. GTDB lineage: Bacteria > Actinomycetota > Acidimicrobiia > Acidimicrobiales > RAAP-2 > Bog-473. The sequence continues at coordinate 362,171 of CAVTTR010000002.1, forward strand.
CAAGGCCCCTTCGGTCTCCGAGACCCTTGACTGGGCCCGCACCTTGGTGATTCTGGGCACGGAGACCATCGATGCGGCCGGAGCCCGGGACACGCTGCACATCTTGTTGAAGTACCAATCCGACATCGATCGGGCCGCCAAGGAACTGCTCTCGGAGAGCTGATGCTCGATCTTCTCTCGGACTTTGTCACCGAGCTGCGCAAGGCCGGCCTGCCCGTCTCGTTGACCGAGCATCTCGATGCGGCGGAGGCCGTCCATCACATCCCCCTCGAGGATCGTGAGGGCTTGAAGTACACGCTGGCGGCGACGCTGGTGAAGTCCTCGTCGCACTGGCACGTCTTCGAGACGGCCTTCGAGGTCTTCTTCGCCGTGCGCTCACATTCGACCCTCGGCCAGGACGTGGACGCGGAGGGCAACGAGCTCGGTGAAAATGGCGAGGGCGCCGAACCCGGCGTGAACGGCCAACGAGGACGCGGCAGGGGCGCGGGAGGCGGCGGCGAAGGAATGTCGGCCGAGGAGCTAGCGGAGATGTTGTTCAAGTCTCTCGTCTCGTCCGACCATGGCCTCATGCATGCCGTGGCGAGGGCAGCCGTTGATCGTTACGCCGGTATGGAGCCGGGGCGACCCGTCGGCGGGACCTATTACCTCTATCGCACGCTGCGGAACCTTTATCTCGACAAAATGCTCAAGCAGCTGATGGAGCAGGCCAAAGCGGGCGCGGTGGGCGGGGACCTGACCGACCTCGAAGAGCGCCTGGCGGCCGACGAGTACAAGGCCCGCATCGAGCGCTTCCGCCAAGCGGTGGAGACCGAGATCAGGCGCCGGCTGGTCGAGGACCGGGGTTCCGAGGCCTTGGCCAAATCGGTGCGCAAGCCGTTGCCTGAGGACATCGACGTGATGCACGCCACCAGGGAGGAACTGGCGATGCTCCAGCGCGTGCTGCAGCCGCTGTCACGCAAGTTGGCCGTCCGGCTGACCCGTAAGCGTCGCCACGGCCACAAGGGTCCGCTCGACTTCCGGGCCACGGTTCGGCGCTCGCTCTCGACCGGTGGGGTGCCCATTGAGCCCCGCTTTCGTCATCCCCGTCCGAGCAAGCCGGAGATCTTCGTCATCGCCGACATCTCGGGCTCGGTGGCGTCCTTCGCCCGTTTCACCCTGCACTTGGTCTACGCCATCAGTGCCCAGTTCTCCAAGGTGCGGAGCTTCGTCTTCGTCGACGGTATCGACGAGGTCACTCGTTTCTTCGAAGGCGTGATCGACCCGGCCGACGCCGTGGCGCGCATCAACGAGGAGGCCGATGTCATCTGGGTCGACGGCCATTCGGACTACGGTCACGCGCTGGGCGAGTTCCACCGGCGCTGGGGTGACCAGGTGACGGCTCGTTCGAGCGTCTTGTTGCTCGGCGACGCGCGTAACAACTATCACGACTCGCAGTCGTGGGTGATCGAGGACCTGCGGCGCCGGGCCCGCCACGTGTACTGGCTCAATCCCGAGCCGCGTGACTACTGGGGCTCCGGCGACTCCATCGTCGGGGAGTACGCCGCGCACTGCGACGAAGTGGTGGAGTGCCGGACGCTGCGCCAACTGGAGCTCTTCGTCGGCAATTTGACGTGACCGAGGCGTCGACCGACGGCGACCCTACGTCGAGCGACGAGAGCGGTGCCGCAGAGTTGCTGCGCACGTCGTTCGGTGTGCCCCCTGGCGTCAAGCGTGTGTTTACCCCGACGGACGGAAGCACCCGTATCGTGCTCGTCCGCCACGGCGAGGCGGTGTGCAATGTGAACGGCATCGTCGGAGGTCAGTTGGGCTGTACCGGACTTACCGATCTGGGACGTCGCCAAGTGAACGCATTGGCGGAACGGCTCTCTCGAACGTGCGAGATCGAGGGAGCACGTGTCCTCTATGCCTCGACCTTGGCCCGGGCGGTGGAGACGGCGCAAATAATCCGACCGGTGGTCGGCCACGGTGATCTCGAGATCGTCGAAGATCGTGCGTTGAGTGAGCTCTTTCCGGGAGAAGCAGACGGGCTCGGATGGCAAGAGGTGGTCGATCGTTTCGGCGTGCCCGAATGGGACACCGATCCCGACACGCCCATCGCGCCGGGCGGCGAAAGCTGGTCGGGTTTCGTGCGCCGCGCCTCAGAAGCGGTGCATGCGTTGGCCGAACGCCATCCCGGTCAGCAGGTTGTGGCCGCCGTCCACGCCGGCGTCATTGAAGCCACCATGCTGGCCAACCTCGATATTCCACTGAGCTCGTCCCAGCGCGGTTGGACCCGGATTGTGCATGCGTCACTGACCGAATGGGAGTGGGCACCGCTCCAGAAACGTTGGATCCTGCTGCGGTTCAACGATGCCTGCGGGATACCGACGACGTAGCGACCGCTGGGCTTCCCTCGTCGAGGTCACGGGGACGCTGGGGGTCCAACCGCCTCCTCGTTTGCGCTGCCGGGGACCGGCGGCGGAGCATCGTGCCAAGGCCGCACATAGGCGAGCCAAATGGCTGCGCCTACGAGCAAGGTCACACACAGAACCCAGCCCAGAGCGGTCGTCCCAAGTCCTGCATACTTCAGCCCTGATGCGAAGATCACAAAGGTAATCGCTGGCCGAACGTACCTATCCGGCGCCCTCGAGGAGATAAGCGACCCTACGATGACGGCCGGGATGCTCCCGATGATGATCGACGTAGTGACCGAGAACTCGACGCGTCCGAAGGCGAGAGCACCGAGTGCGGCAGCGGCGGTGAGTGGGACTGCCTGGGTGAGGTCAGTGCCTACCAACTGGTTGGCGCCAAGCATGGGATAGAGGAAGAGCAGCATCACAATCATCAAGGAGCCCGAGCCGACCGACGTCATCCCGACGATCAGGCCACCGACCATGCCGATCGCAACGGTGGGGATGGGGCGGACGGCGAGTCCGTGAATGATCGCTACGCGTTCGTGGCCTCCCCGACGGTCGAGGAAGTATCGGATCACCATGGCCGCTGCCCCCACCAAAAGTGCGGCACCCAGTGCCTTCTCGATATTGGTCTGTGATGTCGTGGTGTGACCCATGACATGGAGGACATAAGAGCCGAGGAAGGCCGTCGGCACGGATCCGACCACCATCCAACCGACCAGGCGGAAGTTCACCGTCTTCTTTGCCATGTGAATCGCCGCCCCAAATGGGCGCATGAAGACGGCGGCGACGAGATCGCTGGAGATGGCAGTCGATGGCTTCACATTGAACAACAGGATCAGCATTGGCGTCATCAGTGCGCCGCCTCCTGCTCCCGTTAGCCCCACGAGGAACCCGATGATTGCACTCCCGAGGACGATGTACGGATCAATATTCACGAATGTCCCTCAACTTCTGATCGGAGCAACGGCGATTTAGGATATGTCAACTCGATTAGCCTCGTTCTTGAACGTCGGGTCATCGTGCGGGCAAGAGAGTGCCACCTTTACGCCGGCCGAGGTTAGTCAGTGGGGCACCGGAATGATTGGTGAGGCGAGTTGAGTCCTGCAGCGGGGCGCTTTACCCTACGCAAGCCGCCAAACCGATCGGAGACTGCCATGACTAATGCGGGAGTGTCGGACGAGATTTCATCCCTTCCCCAAGCTGATCAGGATGCCATCGGCGCCAGCCTGATTGCGCTGATGACCGGGTTCCGCGAGCGTGATGCTGAGCAGCTCGTCGGCATCTATTCGGCCGACGCTGACTGGGTGAACGCGTTCGGGACAGTGAAAAAGGGTGGCGAGGAGATCGTGGAGTATCTCCGGGGTTTGTTCTCCGACACCAACTTCAACGCAGGACAGCTAAAGGCTCCTCCCGAGACCGCCCTTCGGGTTCTTACGCCCGAAGTGGTATTGGTATCTGCCCATCTACAGGTCGAGGGACAAAAGCTCGTGGGCGGAGGCGAGATAGAGGTGAGGGACAACTTCTCCCTTCGCGTTCTACGCCGCCAGCACGACGGTACGTGGTTGATCGTGTCGGAAATGTACAACGACGCCAATCGGGAACAGACCTACCAGGAACAGACCTAATTTGGCTAGTGTCCTGAGGCTCTTGTTGACCCGCCTCAGTGGGCGCGCCAGAGCGTTGACCGTGGGCTGACTGGTCAGGGGAAAGTCAGGATTCTCGCGGCTGGTTCAGTCTGGTAGCTCACAGAGCGCGAGGCCGATGATTTTTCCTCGTGTGGATCGTCACAACACCGAGCAGCTGCGAATAGAGGAGGCACCATGGTTGGATCAGTGGATACAAAAGCAGAACGATCTAGTCATAAGGATCAGGAGGTTGGACCAAATGGGAACACTGTGACGTGCCCGACATGCGGCTAGAACTCGTGCCAATACCGGTGTCCGACGTCGACCGGGCGAAGACCTTTTACGAGCAGGTCGGATTTGGGAATCTGCACGACACCCATGTCACCGACTCGATGCGGGTTGTTCAGCTCACGCCGCCGGGTTCGAGCTGCGCCATCGTCTTCGGCACGGGAATGGGCCCGATCACCGACATGGTCCCCGGTTCGGTAAAGGGCATTCATCTTGTGGTAGATGACATGGCAGCGACCCGAACCGCCCTTATGGCACGGGGCGCCGAACTGAGCGACGTCGAAGACATGGGCGGGGTTCTCTACTCATATTTCAGCGATCCAGACGGAAACATGTGGGCCTTGCAACAGTGGCCTGCCGGTTATCAGGCCTAGCCGAAACGAGCACCTATCGCGGCTACGAATACGTGTCGAATGGGCCAGGTCTCCATGCTTCACTTGGCCGTGGCGACAACGGAGATCAATCACACATCTTTTCCCGCCCGACCTGTCTCCGTCGCCGGGCTGGCCGCACCAGCTACGCGAGCACGTCCCGTGATTCGTACCCCTGCAAGTGCGACGGACGCCCACCTGCCGAGGGATCGAACTCCCCAATGTTCCACCTGACGATGCGGTGCGGATGAATATGGAATGTTTCGGGGGAGAACCCCGGTACAAGGGGCTCCTTAGTATCCACGATCTCGACGACCCCCCGGATCTCGATGCCACGTCCAGTCTGGCCAATGGGATTGGCCGTGGTTGACTGATCGTCCACTACCAAAGACACCCGCGGGTCGGCCCGAACGTTGCGGTATTTCTGGCTCCGGGACAGCTCAGGACCACCGATCTTGATGACCCCGGTGTCGAGATCCACCCAGAAGGCGACCGGGTGCGCCTGCGGAGCGCCGTCCGGCCCGATCGTCGCCAACCGTCCAAGCGGATGTTCGATCAAGTAGTGATATTCGGGATCGGTGAAGATCACCTAGCCACTGTAAAACCGCAACATGGGGTGAGGTCAACAATCCCGGTCAGTCTGGCGCCGCAAGCGGGTCACGTTGGTGAGGGTGCTCCGAATTGGGGAGTAAGCGGAGACACGCCATGTATCTAGTCAATGGGGGAATGTCGCAGCGCCGGGGTATAGATAACGCACCGCCGGGATATAGATGGGGGAGGAGAGCAACGGCGGAGGTGCAGGCTGATGGACGTCCAATTTGTGACGAGCGTCGCTCCAATCGTGCGAGATGCTGAGGCCTCGTACACATTTTATGCGGATGCGCTGGGCCTGGATTTCGAGGGCCAAGAAGGCGAGTACGTATTTACCCATGAGCTTGTAGGGACAAAGCACTTTGGTCTCTGGCCTCTTTCGGAAGCAGCGAGGGCCTGCTTCGGGACGAGCGAATGGCCCGCCGATATCCCCGTGCCCCAAGCCAGCATCGAGTTCGAGGTTGCCGACGTAGCCGCCGCCGCAGCTGAACTCACGGCTAAGGGCTACCGACTCATCCACGGTGAACGCACGGAGCCGTGGGGTCAAATCACCGCTCGGCTATTGAGCCCGGAAGGGTTGCTCGTGGCTGTCTGCTACACCCCGACCTTCCACGACACGTAGATCACCTAGGGGTGCCACCTCCGGCCTGTTGGTGCTTGCTTCCTCGGTAGAGATGGAACTCAACGGGGACACCCAGCTCGTCCAACATTCAGGCTGAGGGTGTCTCTACCCCCGGTCCGGTGAGGCACGTCGACCGCCTAAAGACAGCATCGTGGCGCCAACGGGTCTGGATCGATAGCGCAGTGTCGATCGTCCACCCGGTGGGGGCACACGGGGGCGTGGCCCGATTCAAGTAGCTGTGCGCCGATGACTACGGCACGGGGAAAATCTGATTCGTCCTGACGGCTGCGGAATCTGCGGACGAGATCGCCGGGGGACTTTCTTCGGTGACTGTTGATCCGTGCGACCAGAGGCCTCTATGGATTTCCGAGCCCTTGCTTCAACGCAACCAAATATGAGCCTTCTTGTGCCTCGACTCCCGCCGGGTCTGTGCTGGCGGCCCGACAGCTAAGGGCCGTCGCCCTAAGTGTTGGTGTCGTCGGGCGGGACGAGGTCAGGACTCGGCAGCGGTGCGGCGTGGCCAAGAAGCGGCTGTTCTGGACTGTTGGCGTCAAGAGTAAAGGCCGTCATCGACAGGGAACCGTAGGCGTAACCCTCAATGAGCACGTCCGCGGTCGTTCCCGCTGCATCGGCCAGTCCGGCAAGATAGAGCAGGGGGAGAAAATGGTCGGGTGTAGGGACCGCGTTCGGGAAATCGGTGTGATCGCGCAGGCCAAGCACGGCCGCCGGTGATGTGGTCATGAGTTCCCGAGCGGCGTCATCGAAGCGATGAGCCCAGTCGAGCCCTCCGTCGGGTCGGCTCCAGTCGATGCGACGCAGATTGTGAACCACGTTGCCGCTGGCGATGATGAGAACGCCGCGCTGCCGCAGGGGTGCGAGCTTCGCCCCGAGTTCGAAGTGGTAGTCGAGTGGCTCCTCGGCATTGATCGATAGCTGGACGACGGGAACTTCGGCCTTAGGAAACGCATGCAAAAGAACCGACCAGGTGCCGTGGTCAATGCCCCAACTGTCGTGATCAAGCCCGATCCAGGTAGGCCTGACCACCTCGGCTATCTCCTCTGCGAGGGCGGGATCGCCTGAAGCGGGATATTGCACGGCGAACAGTTCATCCGGGAAGCCGTAGAAGTCGTGGATCGTCTTTGGTCGAGCCATGGCGGTGACCGCCGATGCGTTGACGTACCAATGTGCGGAGATGGCAAGAATCGCACGAGGTCGGGGCACGGAGTCCCCAAAGGCCCGCCATGCCTCGGTGTACCCATTGTGATCCAGCGCGTTCATTGGGCTCCCGTGCCCCAGGAATGCTGCCGGCATCACCTCACTCATAAGCCGTTTCCTTACAGCTATCTCGATGTCGTCGGATATCGGATACGCAGATTACCTGCAACCATCTCATCGCAGTGCAAAGGCGGATGCAGCAGCGCCGAGGGTGCTCCAGTTCGCTGCTTCCGTCCGGGCATTGGGGATGGACGAACAAGCTCCCGGCCATGGCCACCCCCCGTTGAGCGACGGTGCGGAATCCAAGCACGCGCCGATGTGAACTTCTGGGCAAGTGGAGGGTTCCACGTAGTGACATGTGGGCGACTTCTTGGGCATGCAGGAGAGCACATCTGCGCGGTGGAGCGCCTCCTCGGCCCAGGGCGTTGGCGAATCTTTTCGTCGAGGTGTACACCACTTGCAGACCGCGAGAGCTGGGTGCCCCTATCGAATCCTCTGCTGGATCATCTTGGGTTCGATGATCCTCGGTCGCCTCATCTTCCGACCCCCGCTGCCCGATGCGCTGGCTCCGACGATGGCTATCGAGGTAGCGCCAGCGGCCGTGGCCAGCCTGGCCTACTTCTCCAGCCATGGTGCCCACGTCACTCCCTTTGTCACCGGTCTGGCCGGCTATGGGCTGTTGATGGTCTTGGCCCAGATCCCCTTGCTCAGTCGGTATGCGCGCCTCAAGTTCTCGCTCGCCATCTGGGCCTTCACCTTCTCATGGGCGGCTGTGGCCTCGACCCTGCTGTTCTGGATAGCCGCTGAGCACGTGGCGGGGGGTCGGGCTTTCGCATATCTGGTTCTGACGGCCATCAGCGTGCTCGTTGGCGCCATCGCTGCTCGGACGCTTGTCGCCATAGCCCAAGGTCGCCTGCTACCTCCTCCAATGACCTCAGCCACCACCGCAGTTCTCTCGATGGACAGCACTGAACCAGAGGTGGCGAAGCCGATCAACTAACGCCTCAGGGCGAGGGACACTTCGGCGCATCGGGGTACCCCCCCGGGGCCTTAGGCCGCAGCAGCTCTCACATAAGGCAGTATCTGCAGCATGCCCACAGTCGTCGAGATCGGGTCCGCGCTAGTGCAGCGTCATCCGACGTTCGCTCTGTCGCCTATCGGCGCATGCGTGGCCCAACCGACCCGTGTCGAGGAGGATGGATTCGCCGGCGGACCATTGCCATGACCGGAATCGAACCTTCGATCCCGCCCCCTGCGTTGCCGCGTTGGTTTGGACCTAGAGCCAGCCCAGATGATCCGGCCGTCTCGGCCCTGATCGACCGCGTCGCGTGCGGGGCCGATTGGACAGACATCGGCGGTGGATTCAACCTGAATCTGCGGATAGCCGCCGAGCCGCCGGTTGTTCTCCGTGTTCACAGACCCTGGGTCCGCCACGGGCGAGTCGCTGGACTGCGACGCTTGCGGGAACGACTTCAGCGGACGCAAGTCCACGTCGCTCGGCCGATTCCGATTTCCGGCGGCGACCTCCTAAGGGTCGCTGATCGTTGGGCTGAGCTTGAGGAGTACATCGATCACGTGCAGCCACGGAGGGACGAGGACTCCTACGTCCGCGTATTCGAGGAGCTCGGGCGCATTCACACTGCGCTCAAAGCAGTCTGGGAGCCGAGTCCGCCCGAACCCCTCGACGACCACAGAACCTTCGGCCAACTGCGTTACTCGGTCGGCTTCACACGCCGCAGGCTCGGATCCCCCAGCGAGGCGGTCGTGCATCGGATGCGCCAACTGACTGGCGAGCTTTCCAACCTCCGGAAGGAGGTCGAACTGCCATGCACTCCGATTCATGGGGACTACAAATTGGAGAACGCGGGAGAACTGTCTGACGGCTCATGGGCCACCTTCGACCTCGATTTCGCGAGGGTCAGAGAGCGGATGTACGACATTGCGGCCAGCCTGCACCAGCTTGCACCCAGCAGCGAATTGCTCAAGCCGCGCCGAATGCTCGATGCCTATGAGAGCACGGCTCCAGAACCGTTGACTCGCGACGAGTACCGATGGCTCCCCGGGGCTCTAGCCCTTGTACCCCTGCACTGGGCCGCCACCGCAGGGCTCGTGGGCGGCGGAATCCGCGAGGCCGAAGGCGCGATGACCGCCGCCGAGGCCTGGTGGTCGCGCCGGGCTGAACTCTGGTCGTAGTCCAGGGGCCGTGAGGACGACTGGAGTTCGGACGCTACAGAACCGCACGGCATCGTTTCCGAATTGGATGGCCCCGTGCGCCGAGACGTAGCGCAGCACGGCTAGTGCTTCTCCGCACGACAGGGGCCAGCGACTCCTCTCAGATCGGCTCGATCCTGAACGCCGGATGTCTAGGCGCGACCCGTCTGAGCTCTTCCTCGGTCGATGAGGCACTGACGCCATCGAAGAAGACTCCCACCTCTGCCTTCCACCGTTTGAGGTAGGCCCGTAGGATGGGTGGCTTCTCCTCATCGGGAATTTCGAAAGCTCGGAATCGCTCGGTGCGTCGGCCAACAACAAGTTCCGCAGTTCCCGCTGAGCGTAAGTTCCGGACCCACTGTGTCTCGCCTCGGGGCGCCACCAGATAGCGGCGTCCGTCGAAGTTCAGCAAATTCACCGGCGTGGAGCGCAACTGGCCGCTCCTTCGGCCTCTAACCCGCAAAACCCGAGAACCCCACACGCTGACGCCCAGACGGGTCATTCCGGCCATGACGCCGTTGAAGACGACACGGGTGAACCACCCGGGCTTGCGATAATGAGCCATTGCGCCAGTATGGCCCTCAGACCACGGACACGGCATCCGCTTCGACTGCCCCGTACCCCGGGACAGTGGGCAGCCGGACACCTCCTTTAGTCGGACAGTATCTTCGATAAGTCGTCAAAGAAGGATCGCCATCCCTCTTCAAGTCGGGCGTAGTTCTCCGGTGGCACGTTGCCACCGGACTGGGTGAACGTCATCTCAGTTCCAGCTTCGACCTTCGTAAGAGTCACGGTTACCCGTTCAAACTTGTCGCCTGGTCGGTCGGTGAGGCTGAAGACCAGTCGATTCGGTGCATCCACCTCCAGATAAGAGCCATGCCAATCGATCTCGACACCGCCCCCGAGAATCATTCGTGCACTCCATCTGCCGCCAACGCGTACGTCCATCTGAACGTCCTCGACCGTCGTTGACTCTGTACCGAACCAGTGCCCAAAGTGCTCGGGCGTTGTCCAGGCCGCAAAGACCTGCTCCGGTGGTACAGCGAACGTACGAGTGATGGACACGTAGGGCGAGCCATCGGTCATGATTTTGGTCCCTTCTGATCGTTGAGGTGGTCGTCGAGACGGTTGAAGGAGTTCTCCCAGAGTTGGCGATAGTCACCCAACCACGCGCCAGCGGGTGCCATTGCCTCAGGTCGAAGACGGCACGGTCGTTCCTGAGCCCGCCTGCTCCTCGACACCAACCCGGCGTGTTCCAATACCTGCACATGCTTCGAGACCGCTTGAAAGCTCATCTCGAATGGCTCAGACAGTTCACTGATCGTGGCCTCCCCCGAGGCCAGTCGACCCACAATGGCCCGCCGGGTCGGATCGGCCAGGGCGGAGAAAACGTCCGTGAGCTTTCGATCATCGACACTGACTTGAGACCGCTTGTATTCAACCATTAGGTTGCATAGTAGCGGGACTGGGGAAGCTATGCAACCCATTGGTTGAATAGTCCGGCGAGTCGCCTGCAACCAGTCGGACGCCTTCCTCCCTCAATCCAACAGCGTGGCTATGGTCAGCGGCCCTGGAAGGCTGCCCTATCCGCCGGGTCGGTGGACACGGCCGAATCCAGAATTGAGATTCGTTTAGCGGGAATGACCAAGATAGGAGGCGCTACGCCCCACCCGCGACTCGCTCGTAGCTAAGGATCAGCACACCAGTGGTCGTCGGGGTGCAATCGGTAAGTCGAAGGCGTATCGGACGGGGGTACTCCCGGAATAGTCGCTTGCCCGCGCCAAGCACTAGCGGGTGCAGCATGATGCGGTAGGTATCGACCAGGTCGTTGGTAAAGAGCGTCTGTACGAACACGCCACTGCCCAGTACGGTGACGAAGCCTTCGTACTGTGCCTTGAGTGCCCGGACTGCCTCTACGATGTCGCCCTCGAGGACCAGACTGTTGTCCCATTGCAGATCCTTTTGGCGCAGTGTTCTCGTCGCTACGTACTTGGGCGTGGCATTGAGGCTTGCCGCAATGGTGATTGTCGGCGGATTCGTGGGGCCAGTGCGCGGCCATGTGCTCGTAAGTCTTGCGCCCAAAAAGGTAGGCAGAGGTCTGGCCGATGCCATCCCCGGCCTGCTGCGCTACCTCGTTGCCATAGGGTCCACTCCAGCCTCCGTACTCGAATCCTCCCTCGCGATCCTCGTCAGGGCCGCCTAGGCCCTGCATGACGCCATCAAGCGTGATGAATTCGACAACAGACAATGTGCCCATACGTCCTCCTCTCCCGTTCGACACGACGTGAGTCAACTCCCTTATTCAAATCAGCTCGAATCGTCTCGTACATTCTGGCCTCCTGGGTCAACTTTCTAGATCGTTGGACGGTGAGACCCAAAAGCTCATCGGGAGGTATGGACCTGACCCCGGATCGTTGGACGCTAGTGATTCAATATGTTCATCGACCACGTCGTCGTAGGGTTTGCCCCGCGCACCTACTCGGAGTGCCAATATGCCACCCCCTGTGGACCACCCACAGCCCCGTCAGTCGTCGTGGACGTCTTAGCTAAAGCCCGTTCTATGGCCCGCGACACGTCGTATAGGCGGAGTTCATCCGTCGTTGAAGATTGCCTGCCGAAATCGGGCCGGTCCCCGGTACGGGGCGGATCAGAGCCGAAGTCATGCAGGTCTCATAGTCCTTGGGAATCGGCCACGGTGACTCGTAGAAGTGGGTGAAGAAATCCCGTTGCCAGGTGAAGGAGGATGGCGTCGGCAATGCCGGTCCGCTCAGTAGTGCAGGGTGCCCAAGGGGAGGTCACCGTGTGATAGGTCACCCGCCCACTGCCAGCCCCGTGATGTGCGCGTGTTTGCTACTTGTTGCATCCCGTCTCCTATGGCGGCTACGCGTTGAGTGGTCTCCCGATCTCCCACTCGTGACCGAATGGGTCAACGATCCGACCGATCCGTCAACCATGCTCATCTCGAACTGGGGCCATTTCGGCGGCACCGACACCGAGTGCTCGGTTCACCACGGCCTCGGGATCGTCGACCTTGAGCAGGGTCCTGCTCGTGGTTCCACCGATTGCCTTCGGGCTGAAGCGGTTCATGCTCGCGCTGGCGGCCACAATCCAGAACCTTGCGCCCTGCACGTCGAGTTGTGCCACGATGTCGTGTCCGTCGCCGACGAGGTGGAGGACGGTTGCCTCAAAAGCCGCCTGATAGAAGTCGACTGCAGAATGTGCTTCATCGACCCAGAGTTCCGGCTCAATCCGCGTCATGCCATACATCCTGGAATTTCGACTGGGTTAACTCCGAACGCCAGGACGGTGAGACAGATCGCACAACCCAGACAGTACGCGGCGTTGGGCGCTCGGACATATTGGGGCATCCCTTGAGATTGTTCGATAGGAGGACGCTGACTTGATGAGAGCATGTTGGCCGTGACCGTGGCACTTCGGCCTTTTACTCGTGATCAACTTGCTCTGGTCGAGCCATGGTTTGAAGACCCCGAGACGCAACGATGGCTGGGGGGTCCGGACTGGCCTCGGATGATTCTCGATCTCTCCGATGCTCCTCTCGGCGAGTTTGCGGCGGGCATCGAGCCCGAGAACACGGCGTCCGTCCGGTGCCTGCTCTCCGCGGGGTTCCATCCCATCGACCCAATGCCCGACTGGGAGGGCGTCGTCTACTACGCAAGGAGGAGGGTCTGATATGGCTGTGACGTGCGCGTGTTGCTCGATGTCGGTCGACTGGTGGGTGAGACTGCGCTCTCACCCCGAGCTGCCTATCTGCCACGACTGCCTCGGTGGGCTCAATGCTCAGCGAGATGGCCAACTAGAACTTAAGACCGGGTCCTGGGTTGTCAGGGGGTTCGAGCCCATCTTCTGGGTCGCGGACGTGACACGCTCGGTCGCCTGGTTCGAGCGTGCGGGGTTCGAGGTCTCGTTCCACGACGACACCTATGCCTTCGCGCACCGAGAGAGGGACTTGACGATCCACCTAGCCCGAGCCGAAGGAGACGAGCTGCCAGGTCACGGCGCTTTCTACATCCACTGTCAGGACGCCGACCGGCTGGCCGAGGAGTGGCGACATGCCGAGATCGAAGTCGACGGTCCTCGCGACGAGGACTATGGCAAACGAGAGGGCTCTATTGCTGATCCGGACGGAAACGTGATCCGCTTCGGAAGTCCACTTCGCTGAGAGAGTCGACGCACTCGGTCCTCACGTGCCGGTTCCCATTCGGCGCTTGAAAGTGGTGCAGATGCGCCCCAATCCACCGGTACTGCACTGCAAAGTCCGACTCGGTGCGATGTAAATATGAGACCGTGAATTCCAGTTCCGATCTTGTTTTCGGCCTTGTAGCCGGCGCCGCCGGTGCGGGCCTTTGCTTCGTTGTTCCATGACGAGTGGTAAAAAACAGGAGCGCAAACTGGATCGTTGGCCAGTTGCGGAAGAGCGATCTCCCGTACGAGATCTACGTGCCCGCGGAAAGGGTCGGAGTCAGTAGTCAGAAGTTGGCTAGATGTCGCGGAGAATACGGCGTCAGGGGGTGCCCATATCGTTGGTCCTGCTGAGCGGCAAGGCGTAGGATTTGGCATGGAGAAATCACAGGCGACGCAGGAAGAAGTGGCGGCGGCTACTGCCCACACCGCTGAGACGATGCACCTTCAAGCAGTCCCCGTGAATGTCTACGAGACCCCGGCCGCGTTGGTCGTGGTCGCCCCGCTGCCTGCGGTCACGGTTGACGATGTGACCGTTGAGATTCGGCCTGGCCAGTTGCGCTTTCAGGCTTCGCTTCGTAGTGCAGGTCCGCGTACCTATCTTCTCCATGAGTGGGAATACGGTGGCTACGAACGCGAAATCGAACTACCCGATGGCTTTGGAAGCGGCCTTGAATCAAGTCTGGCCAACGGTCAACTTGTCATCCGAGTACTTCGCGGTGACCTGACCGAGTCACTCGCTATCCATCCGACATCGCTCTGAGGGAACTTTCCGCAGCCAGTCCTGTGGCCGACCGAGGATCGCCAGACGCAGCGAGGGAGCCGTCCAGAACACCGAGCAGGTTTGAGGCTCGGACACGCGTGTTTGGTGCAGGACATCAAAGCGGCTTCGTTGACCTGGGTGACTGAATGCTTTGGTCGTGACGCTTGCTCGACTTGAGCCAACAAGAAACTCGACGGCGTTAAAACCTCGGCTTAACAAGGTTCAGCAGGCGTAGTCGCCGTCGGCGCCGTTGATGTTGTCGCCGTATTGCACGATCAGCACCGGTCCGGTCGGGAGCTGCTCTTTGGCCTGCCAGCTCGCAACGGCGGCACAGGTGCCGGGGCCGCTGGGCGGGGTCAGCCAATCGGCCATCCAGTAGGGGACAGCAGGCTGATAGTTGCCGACGATGGAGTTCCATGTGCCTGGGCTGGCGTAAATGCCGACGACCGGGATGCCCTCGGTGTTGTGGAGGGCGGCAATGGCTCCCGCGACCGTTTGCGCGTTGTTGGCTGTCGAAGTGGTCCAGTACTGACCCGCTCCTTCGACATCAATCCACCACGTGACGTTTGTGTTGACCCCGGCTGCTTGGGCGTCGTGGAAGGCCTGGAGCCCTGCCGCCTCCCCTTGTTGAAAGCACGTCGTCGGCGTGGAGCACGTGCCGATATTGGTGAGGAACGTATAGAGGTTGAGTCCGGCGCCAGCCCAGGCAGCCTCGGCGGCCAGACAGGGATTGGCGAAGCTCCCTGCGGACCCGTCGACCTCGACCACACTGATGTTGTGCTCGCCGGGAGGGAGGCCGCTGGTGCAGGTAGGCGAGTTCATATTGAACTTGCTCACGTCGTAGCCCAGAGACCCCGAGGGATACGGCGCTCCCACGAACGAGCCGTTACCAATGGCGCGCACCATAGCTACGACAGGGGCGCCAATGTTGGCGGGAGCCGAGCCGTAGTAACTCGCCTGGCCGAACGCAGACACTTCTCCCGTCACATCGCTGAACCAGTACCCAGTGTCACCCGGGGTCGTCGCCGCGGCGGAAATGGGTTGCTTCAGGGGGACGCCCCCGAGCGATCCATAAAAGGGTGCCGACCCGAATGTGAAGGTACCGCCATCGGATGCCACAAGGACGTATCCCGCTCCACCGGGACCAGAAATCATGCCGATGATGGGCTTGTTAAGTTTCAGTGCTCCCGTCGAGCCGTAGAAGGTGGCATCGCCAAAAGTGAAGATCCCGCCGTCGGAGGCCACCAGCCAATACCCCGCTCCGTCTGGCGTCGACGCCATGCCGACAATGGGTTTATTCAGCTTCAGCGCGCCGGTGGAGCCGTAGAAGTTGGCGTCGCCGAAACTGAAGATGCCGCCGTCGGAGGCCACCAGCCAATACCCGTGCCCGTCGGCGGTGGGGGACATCCCGACGATCGGCTTGTTCAGTCGTATGTTTCCGGTCGAGCCGTAGAAGTTGGCATCACCGAAACTGAAGACACCGCCGTCGGAGGCAACCAACCAGTAGCCGCCGTCATCCGGCGTTGCCGCCATGCCGACAATCGGCTTTTGCAGAGCCAGATTGCCGGCCGAGCCGAAAAAGGGTGCCCCCCCGAAACTGAAGACGCCGCCGTTGGCGGAAGCGAGCCAATAGGCCGGGACCGATGACGTCGTGGCATTGGCGTCCGGCGTCGTTGAACCGCCGGTCGGCGCCGTTGAACCGCCAGCGGTCGTCGTTGTCGTTCCATCGGCCGAAGCGGCTCCTCCTGCCACCAAGGTCGACGACGCGACCGTGAGCAGTGCAGCAAAGGCAATGAAGGCGAGGTGCCCGTATTTGTGAAAACGCATTAGGTCCGAAGGAACTCCGCGACGCGAAAGGCTAAGTCCAGGGATTGCCGAGCGTTGAGTCGGGGATCACAGGTCGTCGTGTACCGAGCCCCGAGATCGCCCTCGAAGATTTCCTCGGCTCCACCGAGACATTCGGTCACGTCATCGCCGGTGAGCTCCACGTGCACGCCGCCCGGCCAGGTGCCCACCGCACGATGCACCGCGAAGAACGAACGAAGCTCGGAGAGGATGTCGTCGAAATGACGTGTCTTGCGACCTCCCTCGCTGGTGAAGGTATTGCCGTGCATGGGGTCACAGGTCCATACGACCGGATGGCCCGCCGCGGTGACGGCTGCGATGAGCGGCGGAAGGAACTCCTCGATCTTGTCTGCCCCGAAGCGCGTGATCAACGTGAGGCGTCCGGGCGTGCGCTCGGGATTCAGGCGTTCGCACAATGCCACTGTGTTCTCCGGCGTGGCGCTCGGTCCGATTTTGCAGCCAATCGGGTTGCGAACGCCCGAGAGGAATTCGAGATGTGCGCCGTCGAGCTGACGAGTGCGGTCACCGACCCACACCATGTGAGCCGAGCAATCGAACCAGTCGCCGGTCAGCGAGTCCATGCGCGTGAGGCACTCCTCGTAGGGGAGGATCAATGCCTCGTGGCTGGTCCAGAAGTCGACCTGGTGGAGCCCAGCTTCGGCGCCGAGATCGATGCCACAGGCCGCCATGAAGCGTAAAGCCCGGTCGATCTCGGAGGCTACTTGCTCGTAGCGAAGCCCTTCGGCCGAGGATGCAACGAATTGTTGGTTCCAAAGATGGACTTGGGAGAGGTCGGCGAAGCCACCCTTCGTAAAAGCCCGAAGAAGGTTGAGCGTCGAGGCTGACTGTTGGTAGGCCGCCACGAGCCGCGCTGGATCGGGCCGGCGCGCTTCCTCGTCGAATGATTCATCATTCACCATGTGGCCTCGAAACGACTCGAACTCGGTAGTGCCGATGCGCTCGGTCGGTGACGACCGCGGCTTGGCGAACTGGCCGGCAATGCGACCAACTTTGACGACCGGCACGCCAGCGGCATAGGTGAGTGCGACCGCCATCTGCAAAATGATCTTCAACTTGTCGCGGATGGAGTCGGCCGAGAAGTCGGCGAATGATTCGGCGCAGTCTCCAGCTTGAAGGAGAAAGGCCCGGCCGTTTGCGACATCGGCCAACTGAGAAGTCAAGCGCCGGGCCTCACCGGCGAAAACCAGAGGCGGAAGTGTCGAGAGTTGTGCTTCCGCCTTCTTGAGGGCCTCTGCGTCGGGCCACTCGGGCTGCTGTGCCGCTGGAAACCTACGCCATGACGCGGCGCTCCACGAAGAGGTGCCCGAATCGATCGCCATCGCACAAGGTTAACGCCGTAGGATCGTCATTTATGGCGATCTTCGGATTTGCGGGGCAGAGAGCGGTTGATGCAGCCCCGGGTGCAGCTCTGGCCGTGGCCTCAACCAGCGGAACGACCAGGTACGCAATGCCGAGGATCCGGGCACCACGCGTCGGCTCGAACACCTCCGTCCTCGGCTCGTTGAACGACTGAGCTTGTCGCCAACGAGCCCGGCCGCGCGGCCCGAGAGGGTTGGGATTTTCGGTGGAACGTTCGATCCTCCCCACATCGGCCATGTCGCAGCGGCTCGTGCCGTGCTCGATGCCCTTGCCCTCGACCGTCTACTCCTGGTCGTGGCCAACGATCCCTGGCAGAAGTCACCCCATCGCCAGGTCACCCCAGCCGAAGACCGATTTGCCCTGGTCCAGGCTCTGGCCGAGGAAATCCCGGGTGCCGAGGCGAGTCGCCTCGAGCTTGATCGGGGCGGCCCGAGCTACACCATCCTGACGGTGGAGGCGCTCCTGGCCCAGGCAGCCGAAGCTGGTGAACCCCGACCAGAGATCTATCTGGTGGTTGGAGCAGATCTGGCCGCTGAGCTGGGAACATGGGAGAGGCCGGAGGATCTCCAGCGTCTGGTCACCCTCGCCATCGTCTCCAGGCCACCTCTGTCACCGCCCGTTGAGGGGTCGCGAGACATGCAACCGAGCTCGACAGCCCCGCCCGGGTGGCGGGTCGAATGGGTCAATGGCCCCCTTGTCGACGTCTCGAGCTCTGCCGTGCGGGAGCTGCTCAAGGCGGGCCGACCGATCGACACGGTGGTGCCGCCCGAAGTAGTGCATTGCATTCGCCGCCGCGATCTGTACGCTAACGGCAGATGAGCGCCCAGCCGGCCGAGGTCACTGACGTATCTCCCGCCATCATCTCTCCGCGTCCAGTGGCCAATGGAGCCAAGCTCCGAGCTGAACGGCGAGCGGAGGAGGCGGCGGCCCGCAGAGCTCGTCGACGTTGGGCTGCGTTCTGCATTTCCGTTTTTGTCTGTTCATTCGGCGTCACAGTGGGAGTCTTGGACGTGCTCCATTGAGCCCAGGGCTAGATGTTCATGTCCATCTCCCGCCGGCAGCTGCCACAGCAGCTCAGGCGGCAGACGACAAGCTTGGACAGGACACGGTTGTTCTCGCCATGACGGAACTCTTTGGGGTGGTCGATGCGTTCGTCATCACCAGTGCACCCAACGGTCGACACGTGAGGACGTTGGTGGAAGAGATCGAGCGCAGTGTCAAGGAGGCGCATCACATTGCGCCGGGTCGGATCGAGGGCCTTCAAGACGCCACCTGGGTCCTCATGGATTACGGCGACTTCATCGTCCACGTCTTCCTTCAAGAGACGCGGGAGTACTACGACCTCGAGCACCTCTGGTCCGGTGCTCCACGCGTTGCATGGGGGGCCACGGTCAACCAAGTCGGGTAACGATCGGGTTGCATGTGCATGCACCTCGGGCAGCGTAGCTGCGGCAACTGTCGCCCGAGCAATCCATCGGCTCACTGCTAGGGCTCGTTCGAGGCGAACTGCGACAGATACACCGGGCCGGAGGACTGCGCTCCATTGCCCACCGGGACTTCGATGGTCCGTCCCTCAATCTGGAAGATCACGCCGGTGCCCAGATTGGTCTGCGTCACCACCGTGAAGACGATCTGTGCCACGGCCAGCTCGGTCTCGGACCCGGTGATCTCCGAGAACTTCTTGTTGAGGTTGACCGTGGCGATGGCTGGCGTCGACGATACGACGGCGGAGATGACTTGGACGTTGCTCGGAATCGCGGTTCGTATCCCATTTGCCTCCTCCTTGCGGGTCGGGCCTTCGAGGAGCAGGGCAACAACGGACTTCAGTGGCGCTGGGATCGGCACCACCCTGGACTCTGCCACGAGCCGATGGTTGGCGCCGAGGAGAAAGACCTCCACCGGCACGGACTTTGGCTGGGTTGTCGTTGTCGTCGGCAGTTGGTGATTCAGAAGTCCGAAGGGGACGCGACTGGGCGGGATCGCAGTGGGGGTCCGTTGCGTCGGAATAGCGCAACCTGCGAGAGCGAGTCCGGCGATCACGACGGCCCCGATGATGCGGGGGCGCGAGGCGGAATTGAGAACGGGAATCGGCGCCGTGTGCGGTGCCCCTCACCAGACCGGCCCTTCGTCATCTTCGAGCACGGGCAGGCTGATGACGAAGCGGGCGCCTCCGGAGGGTGACGACTCGACCCAGGTCTCCCCGTTCATCAGACGTACATGCTCGGCCACCAGCGCCAGACCCAGGCCGGTCCCTGTGCCGGTGCCGCGTCGACCGGCGGCCGACCCACGGTAGAAGCGATCGAAGACCTTGGTCCGCTCCATGGCACTGATACCCGGTCCGGCATCTTCTACTGCGATCTCGACAACAGCGTGCGTGTCATTGTCGGTGCTTTCGGTCCGGTCCCCTCTGTTGCGCCGCTCCCGGTGCTCTCGATGCTCTCGATGCTCCCGATGTTCGCCGTGCTCTCGCAGTTCGCGGCGTTCCCTTTCATCGTCGCGGTCATTGTGATCGCCCTCTGGCCGATCGACACCGCCGTTCGCCGCCCTTACCCCCGCCGAACCATCCGGCCCTACGGCAGTGACCGAAATAACTGTCGCACCGCCGCCGTAATTGGCTGCATTCTCCAAGAGGTTGGCCATGACACGTTCGAATCGGCGCTTGTCGACACCGACATGGACCGACTGCACATCGGGACCGAGCAGAACTTCGGGGCCGGGTCCGCTATCTCCGAGAGTGCGCACGCCCGCTTCGACCGCTCGTTGCACCAGCTCGCTGACATTGACCTCTTCGAGGAAGACGTCGGCCGAGCCTGCGTCGGCCCGCGACATCTCCAAGAGATCGCCGACCATGCGTTGAAATCGGCGCAGATCGTCGCCGAGGAGCTGGAGGGCACGCTGCGCTCGTGGAGGCAGTTTGTCCAAGTCGGCCTCGAGCACCTCGAGCGAAGCCGACAGGGTGGTAAGAGGCGAACGAAGCTCATGGCTGACGTCTGAATTGAACCGTGCCTCGCGTTGGATGCGCGCCTGCAATTGATCGACCATCGTGTTGAACGAACTGGTCAATCCCTCGAGGTCGGGGTCGGCCGCTTCACCCGCAAGCCGAGTGTCGAGGCGGCCTCCCGCGATGGCGACCGCGGCGCGAGAAACGGCTGACAATGGTCGTAGCGATCGGCGACTGGCGAATCGGCCCAGCATCAGTCCGAGAACCGTCGTGACGGCACCCGTTCCTGCCAGAGTGAATCCGAGCACGCGCAAGGTGTGCCCGAGGTCGGAGAGCGAGAACACCTCGAAGTAGGTGGATTGGATGGAGGGGATGGGCACGCCCACCGCAATCTGCGGTTGGTTTTGGCGACCCGAGATATACGTCTGAGTGGCGGCATTCCCACGTGCGATCTCAGCTCGCAAGGCGGACGGAATGGATGATTCGGAGATGGCGGGTCTCGGCGACTGACTGATCGCGGTAGTCGGGTAATAGGGCTTGGAGTCGCGGACGAGGATGGAGTGTGAGTTGGAAGCGCTGTCGAGAGAGGCCAGCAGGCTGCCGTACTTCTTGTTGCCCGCCGCCAGCTCGCTCCGCAGAGAAAAGGCGTTGGCGAAAGCCTGCGTCTGCGCCGCCGTCTCACGCTCGGCCAACAGGAAGTGCCGAGTCGTGAAATACGCCAAGCCGCCCATGCTGACGGAGAGGAGAAGAGCCCCCAGCCCGAAGATGGCCGTGATGCGGGCCCCGATGCCCACTCAGGGCACCAGCTTGTAGCCCATACCCCTCACGGTGAGAATGTGCTGAGGCAGCGCCGGGTCGGTCTCGACCTTCGTCCGCAGACGCCGGATGTGCACGTCGACCAGACGCCCGTCGCCGAAGTAGTCGTAGCCCCAGACCCGGTCGAGCAGTTGCTCGCGGCTCAACACCTTGTTCGGGCTCGCCGCCAGTTCGCACAGGAGACGGAACTCGGTCCGGGTGCAATGCACCTCGGTACCGTCGGCCTGGCGGAGCACACCCTGCTCGGGCAGGAGTTGCATCGTGCCGAAGAAGAGCGCGCCGGGGTCCTCTTCCGTCGGCCGTGCCCGGCGCAGCAGTGCGCGGATGCGGGCGGCCAACTCTTTGGCCACGAATGGTTTGGTGACATAGTCGTCGGCGCCGGCTTCGAGGCCGGCCACCACATCATGCGTATCGGCGCGAGCCGTGACGATGATGATGGGCACCGCGCTCTGACGGCGAAGGGCCCGGCAGCATTCGAAGCCGTCCATGCCGGGGAGCATGATGTCGATCAAGGCGACATCGGTCGGGGCGTCCGCAAAGACGTCGAGCGCTTCCTCGCCGCTGGCCACGTCCTTCACGTCGTAGCCCTCACCCTCGAGGGCAAGCCGCATCGACGAACGGATCCGTTCGTCGTCCTCCACCACCAGAATGCGTCCGCTCATGCGATCAACTCAGCCAGATCTGGGTCGGCCAGATGGAGCCGCCGATCATTCCATAGGCGGCTGCACCGGTCGGCGTCGTTGGGTTGTTCCAATTTTGCACCTTGGTCGAGCTGACGACCGCCCAAACGGCGCGGTCCAGCCACAAGTAGGGTAGGTCGAGCGCCAGCCGCTTGTTGACCGATTGGTACGCCTTGGCCCGAGCCGACTGGCTCGTCGCCGTGCGGCCGAGTTCGAGCGCAGCCTGCAGCTTTGGGTCGTTGTTGCGGGCCATATTGATGGAGAGGCTGCTCGACAGGATCGTCGTGTTGCTCCAGAAGATGTAGTTGAGGTCCGGGTCGACGGCGCCGAATTGGCGCCACTCCAACGCCTGGAACGTGCCGGCCAGGGCATTGTTGATCAGGTCGTTCTGTTCCACGATGTCGTTTTTCACCACGAATCCGACGTCCTCCCAGGCTTGTTGGAGGTACTGCTGCTCCCGCTCCGCGTACGAACCATTGGTGGAGCCCCACGTGAAAGAGACGGGCTTTCCGGTGCTCTTGGCCACCTGCTTCACCAACTTCTTCGCTTCGCTCGGGTTATAGGCCGGATAGGCCGTGGACGAATAGTAGGGCGATCCCGGCGTGAAGAGCCCGGTGCTGACCGGGAGGACGTTCTCGTCGATCTCCTTGGCGTATTCGGCCCGGTTGATCGCCATGGCGGCGGCGCGGCGAATCGACGGGTTATTGAACGGTGGGGACTTCGTATTGAGCAGCACACAGTTCATGTCCGGCTCGCCCACGACGTGGCCGCTGTCATCGATGTAGGCGTAACTCTTGTTGCCCCGGAACTGCGGTAATCACCTGCGGCGTGTCAGTCACGATGATGTCGACCGTCCCCGACTTGAGGGCCTCGGCCCGGGCATTGGGGTCGACGATCGGCTTGAACGTGATCTGGTCGAGGTAGGGCAAGCCCGGCCGCCAGTAGTGAGGGTTCGCCGTGGCGGTGAAATGGCTGTTCGGCACCCATTCTTTGAACACGAACGGCCCCGTGCCGATTGGTTGGGACGTGCCACCGTTGGCCGCCGCCAGCATGGCCGGGGCACACATGTAGGCGGATTGCCCGCCGATACCGCCCGCCAAGTAGAGGGGAAACGAGACCCAGGGGGACTTCAAATTCACCGTCACGGCGTAGGGGCCGGTCTGCGTGATGGAAGAGACGATCGGGTTCAGGATCAGCGTTCCCAAAAGAAGGGACGCTTGTTGCGCCTTGAAGTTCGCCAGCAGCGCTGCACCGTCGCACGGGGTCCCGTCATGGAAGACGACGTTCTGACGAACGGTGATCGTCCAGGCCGTGTTGTCGGCGTTCGACGTGATCGATTGGGCCAGATACGGCTGCCATGTCCCCTTGGCGTCGATGATGGCCAGGGGGTCGAAGACGGTACGGGCGTACATGACGCCCACCTCGTCGAATCGGGCCGTGGTCGGGTTGAAGCCGGACTCCTCCGCATCCACCCCGAAAACGAGCGACCCGCCCTTCTTGGGTTTGGCCGTCGAGATGCCGTTGCGGCCCTTCCCGTTGGTGGTGGCGCCGGCGACGTCGGCCAGGTCGAGGCCGAGAGCCGACGCACCCGCCACGCTGGCGGCGGTGGCCGCACCCCTCAACAGCAGCGTCCGTCGGTTAAATGGTTCTCCCATGGACTTCCCCCCTCCCGTTTGATCCTGCCCCATCCCTCGGTTGCAGGTGACGATAGTTCCCTTCTCTACCCATCGTGGCCCGATACCCTTGGAATTGTGTCGGGGAACAGGGAGATCGCGTCAGAAGTCGGTCCTTCCCCGGCGTGGGACCTGGCCGGATTCGGCGAGTGGCTCAGCGGACGTTCTGCTGCGACGCGGACGGCGTATGTGGGTGATGTCGGTGGTTTTGCCGAGTGGGTGAGCCGGAGTGGGGTTCACGCGCCGGGCGCCGTCGACCGGCTGCATCTCCGTCGCTATTTGGCCTCTTTGGGGACTCGCCGACTGGCGCGCGCCACAGTGGCCCGCAAGGCGGCGGCACTTCGCTGCTATTTCGCCTGGTCGCTTCGTCAAGGTGCAGCTCGAATCGGACCCGGCCCGCAGCCTCCGCGCCCCTTCGGGGAAGGGCCGACTCCCCCGTGTGCTGTCGGCCGGGGAAGTCGGGGCCCTCTTGGACCGACCGGTCACATCGGCCATCGACCAGCGAGATACGGCCGCACTCGAGCTCCTCTATGCCGCCGGCCTGCGCGTCTCTGAGCTCTGCGGGCTCGATCGTCGCAATGTCGATCTCCACGGTCGCACCGTCACCGTGCTCGGGAAGGGTGCGAAGGAGCGTCGCGTCCCGATCCACGACCGGGCGGTGGCGGCCCTGCGGCAGTGGCTGGACGAGGGGCGCACGGAAATGCCCGGTCCATCCGAGGCGGTGTTCGTGAACCAGCGCGCCGCCCGCTTGGGGCCTCGTGACGTACGTCGCATCCTCGATCGCCTCGCCCTGTCGCCCACGCACCCCCACGCGCTGCGTCACACCTTCGCCACCCACCTGCTCGATGGGGGCGCCGATCTCCGGGTCGTCCAAGAGCTACTGGGCCACGCCAGTCTGGCCACGACCCAGATCTATACACATGTGAGCAAGGAACGCCTGCGCTCCGTCTACGAGGGGACGCATCCCCGGGCCTGACTTATCGCCGTCCTGAGCGGCTACTATGGAACGGCTCACCGAGCGGTGGGCAGCTGTACCGACCAACACGCACCTTGGCGCGATACACGGTCGCCTCTCAACTTGAGAGGTGCTGCGCCCTGGGGAGCAACCGAACTGGAGGAATATTTATGGCCGTCGTTTCCATGCGACAGCTGCTGGAAGCCGGAGTTCACTTCGGCCACCAGACACGCCGATGGAACCCGAAGATGAAGCGCTTCATTCTGGGCGAGCGCAACGGGATTTATCTGATCGATCTACGCAAGACCCTCACCGGGGTCGAGTCTGCGTACTCGTACGTCCGCGACCTCGTCGCCGGAGGAGGAACGATCCTCTTCGTCGGGACGAAGAAGCAAACACAGGGTCCTGTGGCCGAATACGCCGAGGCCTGTGGCATGCCCTTCGTGAACCAGCGCTGGCTGGGGGGCATGCTGACCAACTTCCAGACCGTGTCGGGCCGGGTCAAGCGGATGCAAGAGCTGCGCACCATGGAGGCCGCCGGGGACTTTGAAGGCATGCCCAAGCGCGAAGCGCTCTCGCACACCCGTGAACTGGAGAAGCTGAGCCGCAACCTGAGCGGCATCGCCAATTTGGAGCGCCTGCCCAACGCCGTCTTTGTCATCGACACCAAGAAGGAGCACATTGCGGTCACCGAGGCCCGCAAGCTCGGGCTCCCTGTGGTCGCCGTCGTCGACACCAACTGTGACCCCGACATCATTGATTACGTCATCCCGGGCAATGACGACGCCATCCGCTCGGGCTCCCTCATGTGCCGTGTTCTGGCGGACGCCGTGGTCGAAGGACGCTTCATTGCCGAGCACCGTCGGCGCAACGCTCCCGTGGCCACTGAAGAAGTGAACACAGGGCCCTCGCCCCGGGCTCGCCGCGTGCCGCCACCACCGGCCGCTCCCGCTGAGGCCCCACCGGCCGAAACATCGGGAACCTATGCAGCAGCACCAACTGAGGCAACAGCACCAACTGAGCCCGCGGCTCCGGTCGAAGCTCCAGCTGCCGCCGAAGCACCCGCTGCTGCCGACGTCCCAGCCCCAGCCGACTTGGCCATCGATGCGCCGCCGGTGGAGGCCGAAGCAGAGCTGGCCGAAGTGACGACAGGGGTAGAGGCCTGACCATGGCGAATTTCACCGCGAAAGATGTGCAGGCGCTGCGTCAGTCCACGGGGGCCGGCATGCTCGACGCCAAGCGGGCCTTGGAGGAGAATGACGGCAACATGGACGAGGCCGCGCAATGGCTGCGCCTGCAGGGCTTGGCCGGAGCGGCCAAGCGCGAGGAGCGCGAGGCTTCCCAGGGTGCCGTCTCCGCCGTTCGCAACGGTGACGCGGCTGCGGTCGTCGAGCTGCGCTGTGAGACGGACTTCGTGGCCAAGGCCGACGAGTTCGTGGCTCTGACCGATGAATTGGGCGCTCTGGTAGCGGCCAAGGGTGAAGCAGCGGCGAGCGAGCTCAACGATGAGATCGATCGGCTGCGCGTGACCCTCAAGGAGAACATCTCGATCGGTCGGGTACGGCGCCTCGTGGCCGAAGACGGCCAGGTGGTGGACACCTACCTCCACCAGCAGGCCGGGCGTGGCGTCAACGCCGTGGCAGTGGTCATCGACGGTGGCGACGAGGACCTGGCGCACAACATCGCCGTCCACATCGCCTTCACCAAGCCGGCCTACCTGAGCCGGGACGACGTGCCCGAGGCGGACATCACGGCGGAACGGGCAACCGTGGCCGAGATCAGCCGCAACGAGGGAAAGCCCGAGGCTGCTCTGGACAAGATCGTCGACGGGCGCATGAACGGCTGGTTCAAGGAACGAGTCCTCTTGGACCAGTCCTACGTGAGGGACGAGAAGCAAACGATCGCGGGCATGCTCGGGTCAGCGCGGATCGTGGCCTTCGCGCAGGTCGTCATCGGCGCCTGAGGTCGAGCGCGAGGTGGAGAACCGCGGCGAATCGTCCTGAAGATGTCGGGGGAGGCGTTGGCCTCGTCGGCTTCCGACGAAACGATTGACGCCGCCACTGTGGAGCGCATGGCCAAGGAGATGGGTCATGCCATGCAGGGGGGCGACCTCGAGCTGGCCGTCGTCGTCGGCGGCGGCAACATCTGGCGCGGCACCACCGGCGAGAGCGGCGGGATGGACCGGGCCACGTCGGACACGATGGGGATGTTGGGAACGGTCATCAATGCCCTCGCCCTGCAGGATGCGTTGGAGCACCAGGGCCAGCCCACGCGGGTCCTGAGTGCTCTCAACATGGCCGAGGTGGCCGAGCCCTATATCCGGCGGCGCGCCATCCGACATCTCGAAAAGGGCCGCATCGTCGTCTTTGCCGCCGGCATGGGCAATCCCTTCTTCACCACCGACACCCCGGCCGCACTGCGCGCCGCCGAAATCGGCGCCGAGTTGCTCTGCAAGGGCACCCACTCGGGGGTCGATGGCGTCTACTCGGCCGATCCCAAGCTCGACCCCGAGGCCACGCGCTACGACGAGATCTCCTTCATGGAGGTCATCAACCGTGATCTTCGGGTCATGGACCTCACCGCCATCACGTTCTGCAAGGACAACAACCTTCCCATCAGGGTTTTCAACCTGATGATTCCCGGGAACATCCCACGCGCACTCAGTGGTGAGCCAATCGGTACGCTGGTCCGCTAATGGACGACGACCTGGCCGGCCTAGTTCTCGAGGACACACGGGAAAAGATGCACAAGGCCATCGAGCACGTGCGTTCCGAGATGAGCAACGTGCGCACCGGCCGAGCCTCGTCGGCCCTGCTCGAGCCACTCATGGTGGACTACTACGGGACCTCGACCGCCCTGCGCCAGCTCGCCGGGTTCAGCGTGCCGGACGCCATGCTGCTGGTGGTGACGCCGTACGACAAGGGCTCGTTGGGCGCCATTGAGAAGGCGATCATGGGCTCGGACCTGGGTATCAACCCAACCAACGATGGCAACGTGATCAGATTGGCCTTTCCGCCACTCACCGAAGAAAGACGCAAGGAGTTGGTCAAGGTGGTACGGCACAAGGCAGAGGAGGCCAAGGTGGCTGTGCGCAACTTGCGCCGGTCCGGGCGGCACGAGCTCGATGCGTTGCAGAAGGACGGATCACTCTCCACCGACGAGTTGGAGCGCGTCGAGAAGGATCTGGACAAGATCACTCAAGAGCAGGTGGCCGCCATCGATCAATTGCTGGCGCACAAAGAGCGCGAGCTCCTGCAGGTTTGAGGGGGACAGAGACAATGGCCGACGACACAGACGGATTCGAAGAAGAGGGCGACGCGGACAGCAATGGCCCCGCCGACTTCGTCGACGCCACCGATGTCGAGGAGGAGCCCCCGAGTTATCGCTCGGGTCGGGTGCGGATCATCGGTGCTGAGCCGGCGGGCGATGCCGTACGTGAGGTCACCGGCCCCGTCGTCGAAGAGAACCCCGACATGCCGCACTGGAACGATGCGCCGACGGGCCAGGTGCCGGCCATCCTCGACCGCGGGAATGGTGACGAGCAGGCTCTGGCGCCCCCCACCTGGCGCGAGGAGGACACCGACTGGGCGGCGCACGAAGAGCTCTTCGAACCCTCGATGCTCTCCGACGAGCTCCCGGCCGTGGGCTCCATGATGAACAACAACAACGACCTGGTGGACATGGAACGCCAGCCGTGGCGCTTCGATGCCCTCGACCTCCCCGACGACGACACCTTGGTGATCGAGCCCGAGGAGGAGCCCGAACCCGTCCAGGTGCGGGTCGTCCCGGCCGCTCCTTTCGGGGTGAGCAATCCATCCTCGGCTGAGGCCCCGGCGCACGCCATGGCGTCGGTTCCCACTTCCGTCGGGCGCGCCGACTCCCGACTGACGCCACCCGTGCCTCCGCAGCCGCGTGTGCGGGCGCCACGAAGCACCCGCCTGAGCGATGAGTCGCCCAACGGGAACATCGGCCGCACCGGTGGTACGGCCGGGCGCAACATGCAGCTGGCCTGGGGATCGGGCTTATTGCTCGGTGTGGTGGCGCTCGTGTGTGCCCACTTCGGCAGCGTGTCCTCCATGGTCATCATCTCCATCGTCGTGCTCTTCGCCGGAGCCGAAGGTTTCGCCGCATTTCGCACCGCCAAATACCATCCGGCCACGCTGCTCGGCCTGGTGGCGATCCTCTCGTTGCTCGTCGAGACCTACAACAAGGGCGTGGCCGCCCTGCCGCTCGTTCTCGTCATGCTCGTGGCGGCCACCTTCTTGTGGTTCATGGCCCGGGTGGAACCGGCGGCCGATCCGGTGGCCGGAATGTCCTCCACCATTTTCATCGTGGCCTGGATCGGCGGGTTCGGTTCCTTCGGTGCGCTTCTCCTCAACCCCACCCTGTTCCCGCATCGTCACGGCGTGGCCTTCCTGTTGGCCGCGGTGATCACCACGGTGGCGGGCGACGTGGCCTCGCTTCTGGTCGGATCGGCCTTCGGACGACATCCGCTGGCCCCCTCCATCAGCCCGAACAAGAGCTGGGAAGGATTCCTCGGCGGTGCGGTGGCCACCATTTTGGTGGCGGTCATCGTCGTGCACTTCATCCATCCCTGGACCATCAGCAAGGCCCTGGTGCTCGGCGTCGTGGTGGCCATCGTCGCCCCCCTGGGCGATCTGAGCCAGTCGATGATCAAGCGTCACCTGGGTGTGAAGGACATGAGCCGCCTGATGCCCGGCCACGGAGGCATCCTCGACCGCGTGGACGGGCTTCTCTTCGTCCTGCCCGCCACGTATTTCGTGGTCAAAGCGTTTCACCTCGGGTGAGTTGATGCGCACGGTCAGCCTGCTGGGTTCGACAGGTTCAATTGGCACCCAGGCCGTCGACGTGTTGTTGGGCGAGCCCGAGCGATTTCGCGTCGTCGCACTGGCGGCGCAGAGCTCGACCGAGACCTTGCTGGCCCAGGCCTCGATCTTGCGCCCCGAGATCGTCGTCATCGGGGAGGAGTCCCTCTACGGCGTGGTGCGCGATGGCGTCCCGGCCGGTACCGAGGTCCTGGTGGGCATCCCGGGTCTCGTGGCGGCGGCCGCCGCGGCCGATGTCGTGCTCAACGCCGTGGTCGGCTTCGCCGGACTGCCGGTCACCATGGCCGCCCTCGAAGCAGGCAAGCGCTTGGCGCTGGCCAACAAGGAGTCCCTGATCGCCGGCGCCCCGGTGGTGCAAAAGGCCCGGCGCACACCCGGGGCCGAAATCGTGCCGGTGGATTCCGAGCACTGTGCCGTCCACCAGTGCCTGGCCGCCCTCGACAGTCAGACTGCGGTGAGCCGTCTTCTCCTGACGGCCTCGGGCGGACCATTCCGGGGTCGGACGCCGGCGGAGTTGGAGGCGGTGACCGTCGCCGATGCGCTGGCCCACCCCACCTGGAGCATGGGTCCCAAAATCACCATCGACTCGTCGACCCTCATGAACAAGGGCCTCGAGGTGATCGAAGCACACGAGCTGTTCGGCATCACCTACGACCGGATCGACATCGTGGTGCACCCGCAATCCATCGTGCACTCGATGGTGGAGCTGCGTGATGGGTCCACGCTGGCCCAGCTCTCCAACCCCGACATGCGGCTGCCGATCGGCTACGCCTTGGGTTGGCCCGATCGCTCCTCGGTCCCCTTCGGCGCCCTGGACTGGACGAGCCCGAGGACCTTGACCTTCGAGCCGCCGGACCGCGCCGTGTTCCGCTGTATCGATCTGGCCTATCAGGCCGGCATCAGCGGGGGGTCCGCCCCGGCCTGGCTCAGTGCGGCCAACGAGATCGCAGTGGAGGCGTTCCTGGCCGGTCAGATGACCTGGAGCGGCATCGCCGACGTGGTGGCCGAGACCCTCGAGGCGTGGCGCGATGAGCCCATGGAGCAGGTCGAATCCGTCCTGGCCGCCGATGAAGAGGCGCGCGCTCGGGCCCGCGCCGTGGTGGCCCGCCGTACTGGAGCAGGTACCGCGGAGGTAGCCTTACCCCTGGTATGACGCTCATTGCCAAGGAGCCAAGCGCAGCGTCTGCCGCCTCGCAGGCGCCCCCGCCGAACGGCCACGCGCCGACCCCGGCGGCCGAGAGCGCCAACGGGGGTCAGGTAGCGCGGCTGCTGATCGCACTGGCACTCATCACCGCCATCTTCTTGGTGACCGGCCTGGGCGACGTTCTGTTGTTCATCGTCATCATCGTGGCCATCGTCATGGTGCACGAGCTCGGCCACTTTGTGACGGCCAAGTGGGCGGGCATGAAGGTGACCGAGTACTTCGTCGGTTTCGGGCCCCGCCTGTGGTCCATACGCCGAGGCGAGACCGAGTACGGGGTCAAGGCCATTCCCGCCGGTGGTTACGTCAAGATCACCGGTTTCACCGTGCTCGAGGACGTGGCGGTCGAGGACGAACCGCGAACCTACCGCCAGCAGCCGTTCTGGAAGCGGATCATCGTGGGCTCCGCCGGGTCCGCCATGCACTTCGTGATCGCCTTCGTCTTGGCACTCATCAGCGTGCTGGCCTTCGGGATGGCGACGAATAACATCAAGATCACCTCGCTGGAGCACTGGACGGGGGTGGGGCAGACGCCGGCGCAGCAGGCCGGCTTGAAGGCGGGCGACACCATCGTGTCGGTGAACGGCCATGCACTGAAGAACGTCAACACTGTCCATGACGCCATCACGCGCTCGGTCGGCGTTCCCGTCACTCTCGGCGTGGAGCAAGACGGGCATCTGCGCCAGATCGTGGTCACGCCGCAGGATGGGCGAGGGGTGAAGGTCGGCAACATCACCTTGGCCCCCGCCAGCGAGAAGTCACCACAGGGATTCATCGGGATCAACGAAGGCTCCGCCACCGAGTCGGTGAACCCGATCCGGGCCATAGGAAACGCCGGGACCTACCTCGGACAAGCGACCTCGGCCGAATTCTCCGCCCTGATTCACGTGTTCTCACCGAGCGGCATCAGCTCCATCTACCACCAGGTGACCAATTCGCACGATGCCACCCAGGCGGCGGATCACCCGTCGACATCCGAGCGGCCGGTCTCGCTCATCGGTGCCGGCAACATCGGCGTACAGGCCCTGCACCAGGGTGTCGAGTCCTTGCTGGCCCTGCTCATCGTGATCAACATCGCCTTCGCCCTGTTGAACATGCTGCCGATCATGCCCTTCGACGGGGGACATGTGGCCGTGGCGATCTACGAATGGATCCGCACGCGGAAGGGAAAGCCCTACTATCAAGCGGACATCACCAAGCTGATCCCGTATCTGGCACCGGTTCTGGCCTTTCTCGTGCTGTTCGCCATTTCGGTCGTCTTCCTCGACATCGCCCATCCGCTGCAGAACGTCTTCCCCTGATCGGAACCAATGGACCTCTCCGCCTCCCTCCTCACGGCCCGCCGTCCCACCCGACGCATCACCCTCGGCGGTGTGCCGATCGGCGACGGGGCTCCCATCACCGTGCAGTCCATGACCACGACCAAGACGGCGGACGTCGACGGCACACTGGCCCAGATCTACGCGCTGGCGGCAGCCGGGGCGGACATCGTTCGCTGCACCTGTAACGACGAGGGGGCCGCCATCGGCCTGGCCCAGATCGTCCCGCGTTCGCCGGTGCCGATCGTGGCCGACATCCACTTCCACCACGAGATGGCCTTGGCCGCGCTGGAGGCGGGCGTGCAGGGTCTGCGACTCAACCCCGGCAACCTCCGCAAGGAGGCCGAGATCAAACAGGTGGCCGCCGAGGCCCGCGACCGCGGGGTGCCCATCCGCATCGGGGTCAATGCGGGTTCGCTGCATCCCGACATCTATGCCAAGTACGGGGGAGCCACCCCGGAAGCACTGGTCGAGTCGGCCCGCAACGAGCTGGCCTACTTCGAAGAGGTGGACTTCAATGACGTCAAGATCTCGGTCAAGGCCTCCTCGGTCGCCCTGATGATCGCGGCCTACCGGCTGGCCTCCGAGACCTTCGACCACCCCTTGCACCTCGGGGTGACCGAGGCCGGCCCGCCGCCCAGCGGGTTGGTCAAGGGGACGGCGGGCATCGCCACCCTTTTGGCCGAGGGCATCGGGGACACCATCCGGTTCTCGCTCACCGCGGATCCGGTCGAGGAAGCCCGGGCCGGGCGTCAGCTGCTCGAATCACTCGGGCTGCGCGAGCGCAAGGGCCTCGACCTGATCGCGTGCCCCTCCTGCGGGCGGGCGCAGGTGGACGTGATCGCGGTGGCCAAAGAAGCCCAGGAGGCGCTCGAGAAGCTGAACCTTCCGATCCAGGTTGCGGTCATGGGATGCGTGGTCAACGGTCCGGGCGAAGCGCGCGAAGCCGACATTGGCATCGCGGCGGGCAAGAACAAGGGGCATCTGTTCATCCGCGGCAAGATCATCCGGGTCGTGCCCGAAGACGGCATGGTCCAGGCCCTGGTCGAAGAGGCCGAGCGCCTGGTGGCCGAGGGTGTCGAGGCCCGCATCGCGGCGGCCGATGCCGGCGCCGAGGCGGAAGCGGAGGCGGACCGCCGCGAGCTGCTCGAGTCGACCGGCGTGGATCCGAACCACACCTCGGCCAAAATCGAGACGATTCACCGCCGCGCCACGAGCTGAGGGGTTCGAGACCCCATTCTCAACAGGCACTGTTCTCGCCCCACTAACGTGCCCCCCCATGGCCAAGGGCGCAATCGTGACCAGGGCGGAGGACTTCCCCCGCTGGTACCAAGAGGTGATCGCCCGGGCCGAACTGGCCGACAACGGGCCGGTACGCGGGACGATGGTCATCCGTCCGTGGGGCTATGGCATCTGGGAGCTCCTGCAGGCGGAGCTCGACCGGCGCATTAAGGAAGCGGGGGCGGAGAACGCCTATTTCCCGCTGTTCATCCCCGAGTCGTTCCTGAGCCTCGAAGCCGAGCACGTCGAAGGCTTCAGTCCCGAGTTGGCCGTGGTGACCCACGCCGGGGGCAAGAAGCTCGAGGAGCCCGTGGTCGTGCGTCCCACCAGCGAGACCGTGATCAACAGCTTCTTCGCCAAGTGGATTCAGAGCCACCGTGACCTTCCCCTCTTGATCAACCAATGGGCCAACGTGGTGCGATGGGAGCTGCGGCCCCGGCTCTTCCTCCGCACCACCGAGTTCCTCTGGCAGGAGGGCCACACCGCCCACGCCACCGAGTCCGAGGCACGGGCCTATGCGCTCCAAATCCTGCGCGACGTCTACCTGGCCACCATGGTGGACGTGGCGGCCATGCCCGTGCTGACCGGGCACAAGACGGCGCGGGAACGTTTTGCCGGAGCGACGCGGACGTGGACCTGCGAGGGAATGATGGGTGACGGCAAGGCGCTGCAGATGGGAACCAGCCACGAGTTGGGCCAGAACTTCTCCCGCGCTTTTGACATCACCTATACCAACACCGAAGGCGTGCTGGAGCACGTCTGGCAGACCTCGTGGGGTGTCTCG
Organism: uncultured Acidimicrobiaceae bacterium; assembly: GCA_963737745.1. Taxonomy (GTDB): domain Bacteria; phylum Actinomycetota; class Acidimicrobiia; order Acidimicrobiales; family RAAP-2; genus Bog-473. The sequence continues at coordinate 396,175 of CAVTTR010000002.1, forward strand.
ACCCGTCTGATCGGCGCACTGGTCATGGGCCACGGCGACGATTTCGGCTTGCGACTGCCTCCGGCCCTCGCCCCCTCCCAGGTGGTGGTGCTGCTGATCAAAGACGAAGAGGGCGTGCGGGCCGCGGCCGAGGCGTTGGTGACGGAGTTGCGAGCCGACGGACATAGGGTGCGTCTCGACGATCGTACGGGCACCAGCTTCGGGCGTCGAAGCGTGGACTGGGAGCTCAAGGGCGTCCCCGTCCGGGTGGAGATCGGGCCCCGGGATCTGGTGGAGGGGAACGTGACCGTGGTGACCAGACACACCCGGGCCAAGGAGACAGTGCCGCTGGCCGCCGTGCGCACCTCGGTCACCGAGATCCTCGGGCGCGCGGGTCCCGAACTGCTGGCGGAGGCCACCGCCAGCCGTGAAGAACGCACGGCGGACGTGGGCAGCCTGGAGGAGGCGATCGAGGCCGCCAGTACGGGGTTTGCCCGGATTCCCGGCCGTGCGCTGGGAGACGATGGCGAGGACCGGCTCGGCACGCATGCCCTCTCGATTCGCTGCCTGCAGCGCCCCGACGGAAGCCTGGCCGAAGTCGGGGACGACGAAGCGGAGCTCACCGCGGTGGTCGCCCGGTCGTATTGAATGGCGTCGACGAGCAGGAGTAGGGGGATCAGGATGAAGCGAAGTGTGCTGCTGACGCTCGGCGCGTTGGCGATGACCATCGTCGCCGCGGCGTCTGCGTCTGGCGCGGGGAACGCTGCTGCGGCGTCGACCGCCAAGTCGGTCACGCTCCATAAGGGCGATCTCTACGTCTCCGTCGGGAGCTCGCTGGCGTCGGGATTTGGGATCGCTCCCCAGTCCCAATGCGGCCGCTCGGGCCGCGACTACGGCCATCTTGTGGCGGCCAAGCTCAAACTGAAGTTGGTTGATGTGAGTTGCGGCTCCGCCGTGATTCCTAACGTGTTGAACACCCCCCAGGGCACGGCGCCGCCCCAAATAGAGTCCGTGACATCGAACACCAAGCTCATCACGGTCGGCCTGGGTGGAAACGACATCGAGTACAACGGCACGGCCTTTGCCTGCTCCAACCCGACGGCCACCTGCCAAGCGCCGGCGAATCTCGCTGCGCTCGAGGCGGCATTACCCGGCGAGATCGACGCCATGATCGCCGCGCTCAAGGCCAAGGCCCCGTCAGCCACGATCGTCGTCGTGACGTACCCCCGCGAGTTTCCGGCAACGGGCAATTGTCCGGCCCTCGGCCTCACGAATGCCGATGTCTCGCTCCTGAGGGGAATGGGTGCGTTCGTCGAGAGTTCCCTTGTCGCCGCCGCGCACAAGACCCACGTGCTGCTGGTCGACCCGTATTCGCAGCCCGGCGATCACACTGCCTGCGGGCCGGCGGGGGAGCGCTGGACCAATGGCAGCAAGGTGGCCACGGGAGCTGGGTTCGCCTACCACCCGACTGCGCTCGGCCACCAACAGATGGCAAAAATGATTTTGAAGGTCCTCGGCCACTGAAGCACCCGTGGGCGCCCGGCGACCCGGCGACCCGAGCCCGCCCTGCCTGCAACCGCCAAAGAAAGCGGGACCGCACCGACCAGCGGATTGCTATAATCCCTCGCGCTGTCCAGTTTGAGAATCAGTACCTCGTTGGAGCGTGGGCTGCGGCCCACGCTTTCGCTTTCCGGGGCTCGCAATAGAGGTAGCAGAAGGTGATGGTGACCGTCGAGAGGAGGTGACAGTGATGGCGAGGGATACGAACGACCTGGTTGAGGCGCTGTCGCCCCTGCTCGAGTCACGTGGGCTCGACCTTGTCGATGTCGAGCTCCATGGCTCCGAACTGACCATCTTCGTCGATCGTGAAGGCGGAGTGGACCTCGACACGCTTGGTGAGGCCACCCGTGCCGTTTCTGACACGCTCGACGAACTCGACCCGCTTCCCGGTCGCTACACCTTGGCCGTTTCCAGCCCGGGTCTGGAACGCCGCTTGCGGACCCCGGCTCACTTCCTGCGGGCTGTCGGCGAGGCGGTCACCGTGCGAGTGCACGGGGGAACGTCTGACGTGCGTCGTGTCAGCGGCACCATCGAATCCGCTGACGAGACCGGATTCACTCTGGTCGGACCTGACCTACCCGATGGCTCGCTCCGTATCGCCTACGGCGAGGTCGAGCGCGCCCGCACCATTTTTGAATGGGGTCCCCAGCCAAAGAGAGTAAGAGGGTGAGCAGGTCATGAGTAAGACCAATTTCGAGTTTTTGGATGCATTGGGGCAAATCGCCCGGGACAAGGGGATCTCGGTCGAGACGTTGCTCGATGCGTTGGCCAACGCCTTGGTGGCGGCATACAAGCGACGCCCCGACGCGGCCGAAGAGGCCGTGGTCACCATCGATCCTGATTCGGGTGAGATCCGCGTCTACGGCCAGGAGCTGGACGAAGACGGGGAAGTCATCCGCGAATGGGATGACACACCCGACGACTTCGGGCGCATCGCTGCCCAAACGGCGAAGCAAGTCATCCTCCAAAGGATCCGTGAAGTCGAACGGGACATGAAGTACGAGGAGTACGCCGGGCGCGAGGGCGACATCGTGACAGGGATCGTGCAGCAGACGGACAACCGCTACACCTTGCTTGACCTCGGCAAGGTGGAGGCGCTGCTGCCGCAGGCCGAGCAGGTGTCCTACGAGCGCTACGAGCACGGGACGCGCCTCAAGGCGTACATCGTCGAGGTACGCAAGACGAGCAAGGGCCCCCAAATCGTGGTGAGTCGCACCCATCCGGGCCTGATCAAGCGCCTCTTCGAGCTCGAGGTACCCGAGATCTCGTCGGGGGTGGTCGAGATCAAGGCGGCCGCCCGTGAACCAGGACACCGCACGAAGATCGCAGTGTGGTCCAACGATCCCAACGTGGATCCGGTCGGGGCATGCGTCGGTGCGCGCGGCTCGCGCGTGCGCATGGTGACCAACGAGTTGCGGGGCGAGCGTGTTGACGTCGTCCCGTTCTCCGACGATCCGGTCGACCTTATTCAGAACGCACTGGCGCCGGCCCGTGTCCGCGAAGTTCGTCTCGACGAGGAGACGGGGACGGCGACCGTGGTCGTCAGCGACTTCCAACTTTCCCTTGCTATCGGCAAGGAAGGTCAGAATGCTCGGCTGGCCGCCCGTCTCACGGGCTGGCGGATCGACATCAAGAGCGAGACCCAGCTGGCCGAGGAAGAAGCGGGCTACGGCGACCAGGAATGGGCCGAAGGTGAGTGGGTCGAGGACGAGTCGGGCGAAATGGTGTGGAAGCCCGCCGAGGGCGGCGAGGCCATGTCGGCCGAGGAGTGGACGCATCAAGCCGACGTGACTCCTGGAGACGACACCACTGCCTCTGACGCCGCATCTGGCGACGCAGAAACCGTCGTCGCCGCACATGAGTCCGCTGGCACAGGCGATGCATCGTCGCCTCCCGTCACGGGGGCCGAGGCATAGTACCGACACGGACCTGCGTCGGATGCCGCAAGGCGCGCCCGACCGACGTGTTGTTCCGAGTTGTACGGCTGGCCGATGGTCAGCTGAGGGTTGACCGAACTGGTCCGGGCCGGGGTGCGTGGCTCTGTCGAGGGTCAGCGGACTGCCTGCAGGAGGCAGCCCGCAGACGGGCCTTCGACCGAGCGTTGCGGGCACCGGTGACAAGCATTGCCATCGAACATCTGCAGACGAGCTTGGAAAGCGCGTCGAAGCAAGATCCGGCCGATGTGCGAGGATAGAGGGCTGCGGGTCACCCCGGGGCCCAAAGAGTACGAAGGACATAGAGAACCACTTGCCGAAGAAGATCCGCGTCTATGAACTAGCCAAAGAGCTAGGCCTCACCAACAAGGAAGGGCTCGACCTGGCCCTTTCCCTTGGCATTGGGGTGAAGAGCCACTCGTCCTCCATCGAGGACGCACAGGCGGACCGCGTCCGTCGGAAGGCCGACGCCGAGGGCCTGCGCCGTGAGGTGACCCCCGAGGAGCCACCGGCTCCCCCTGCGGCGGCGGTTGACAAAAGGGCAGCGGGCAGGACCATCTCGTCGTCGTCCCCGGCGACCGCCAGGCCGACGACGAGCGGTGACGCCCGGCCTCCCCGCCTCATCAGCAGCCGGCCTACCGGGGCACCGAGCACGAGCTCGGGCCCTTCATCTTCGGGCACGGCAGCTCCCCGCGTGGCGCCACGCCCCATCCGGTCTGATGCACCGGCCGCCACGCCCGCCGCCGCTCCAGCTCCTGCGGCCGCGCCGGCACCGGCATCGGCCGCTGCGTCCGCCCCCAGCGCCGCACCCTCCGCTCCCGCCGCGCCAGCGCCTCCCAGGGCGCCCGCCACCGCGCCGAGCGCACCTCGCACACCACCTCCACCACTTGCGCCGACATCGACCGCGCCGGCAGCCCCCGCCGCGCCCCCGGCGCCGGCCCGCGTTGCAGCTTCACCCGCCGCTCCAGCGGCCAGTCCTCCGACTGCCCCCGGCCCCGGCCCCGGCCGCTGCGGCCGCGGCCCCGACGGCACCTCCCGCCGAGCGCGGCGCCGCGACCTCCTTTGAGCCCGAGCGGCAAGCCCGTTCCGCCACCACCGGCTCCTCGTCCGCCGATCGGGCCGAGTGGACGTCCGATCCCACCCCCACCGGGCATGGGCGGTCGACGCCCGACCGCTCCGCCCACCCGTCCGGGTGGCAGCGAGCTATCCGGCGCGTACCGGAGGTCGTCCGGCTCCGGGTGCCGGTCGTCCGACCGGTGGTCCCGGCGGCCCAGGCAGTAGCAGTTTCGGCGGTCGCCCGAGCAGTTCGGGTGGCTTCAGCGGTCGTCCCGGAGGAGGCAGCGGACCCTCGAGTGCGCCGCCCGCCGCCGGGCGCAGTGGGCTCCCCGGGCGTCGCCCGCCCCAGCGTCGGGCCCGTCGTCGTCGCCGCAATCTCGAGGAGCTCGAGCCGACACAGCTCACCAGCTATCAGCCCTCGACGGCTCCGGTGCCCGACGGCGAGGTCATCGTCGAGCGTGGCTCGACGGCGCGCGATCTCGGTCCCAAGCTGAACCGTAGCGCCGGTGACATCGTGCGATTCCTGATGCTCCAGGGCGAGATGGTCATGGCCACACAGTCGTTGACCGACGACATGATCGAGTTGTTCGCGGCGGAGATCGGCGCCGACGTGCGCTTGGTCGATCCCGGTGAAGAGCAAGAGGCCGAGCTGTTGGCGCGCTACTTCGAGGAAGAAGACGAGGAAGAGGACGCCGACCAGCGACCCCGCCCTCCGGTCGTCACCGTCATGGGACATGTCGATCACGGCAAGACGCTTCTCCTGGACCGCATCCGCAAGACCGATGTGGTGGCCGGCGAAGCCGGCGGCATCACCCAGCACATCGGGGCGTACCAGGTCGTGTGGCACGACAAGAGGATCACGTTCATCGACACCCCCGGACACGCCGCGTTCACCGCCATGCGTGCGCGCGGTGCCCAGGCGACTGACATCGTCGTGTTGGTCGTGGCGGCCGACGACGGCGTCATGCCGCAGACGATCGAGGCCATAGACCACGCCAAGGCGGCCGATGTCCCGATCATCGTGGCCGTGAACAAGATGGATCGCCCGGACGCTGATTCGACCCGGGTTCTCCAGCAGCTCTCCGAGCGCGGGCTCGTTCCCGAAGCATGGGGCGGCGACACCATCGTGGTGGAGGTATCAGCCCTCCAGGGCACCGGGATCGAGAACTTGCTCGAGCAGATCACGCTGGTGGCCGAGGTGGAAGAGTTGACGGCACGGGTCGAAGGCGAGGCGCGTGGCGTCGTGCTCGAGGCCAACCTCGAGGCCGGCCGGGGTCCCGTGGCGACCGTCATCGTCCAGCAGGGAACGCTCCGCGTGGGCGACCCGGTGGTGGCCGGTGCGGCCTGGGGCAAGGTCAAGGCACTCGTCGACGACCTGGGCGACCATGTCAAAGAAGCACTTCCTTCGACACCGGTGCAGGTGTTGGGGTTCTCTGAGCCTCCTCACGCCGGAGACGAGATGCGTGGCGCCAAGGATCTTGCACGAGCCCGGACCCTGGGCGAGGCGAGAGCGCAACGTTTCCGCCTTTCGGGTCACAAGCCCGTGGCCTCGGCGGCGACCGGTGCCAAGCTCGAGGACCTGTTCGAGCAGATTCAACGCGGCGAGACGGCGACCCTCAACATCGTCCTTAAGGCGGACGTGCAGGGCTCGCTGGAGGCAGTGACCGAAAGCCTGAAGCGGCTCGAGCGCGACGACGTGAAGTTGAGCTTCGTGCTGCGGGGCATCGGTGGCATCACCGAGAACGACGTCCAGCTGGCTGCGGCCTCGAGCGCCACCATCATCGGGTTCAACGTGCGGCCGGACAGGCGCTCACGCGAACTGGCCGAAGCCTCCGATGTCGAGGTGCGGACCTACGAGATCATCTACAAGCTGCTCGAGGACATTGAGGCCGCCATGCTCGGTCTCCTGTCGCCGCTCTACGAAGAAGTGGTGACGGGCGAGGCCGAGGTGCGCGAGGTCATCCGGGTTCCACGCGTGGGCGCCATCGCCGGTTGTTACGTGCGAGAGGGCAAGATCACCCGCGGTTCGAAGGTGCGTTTCCTCCGTGAGGGCGCGGTGATCTGGAAGGGCTCCATCACGTCGTTGCGCCGCTTCAAAGACGACGTGCGAGAGGTGGCGGCCGGATTCGAATGCGGCATCGGCCTGTCCGACTTCCAGGACCTGCACTCCGGGGACATCATCGAGACGTTTGAGGAGCGCGAGATCGCGAGGACGTGACGTCATCGTGAAACGGCGCACCGCCACGTACCCGCGTTCGTTGCGGGTGAATCAGGTCCTCAGACAGGTCATCGCCGAGGAGATCGAGCGGCTGGCCGATGCGGACGAGCGCATGCGTATGGTGACCGTGACGTCGGTCGACACGGCGGCCGACATGCGCACCGCCACCGTCTACCTCGCCACCTTGGAGGCGGACGCGGCCGAGGCCCTCGAGGAGCGCCGTCCCCACCTCCAGCGCCTCATCGGCGCCCAGGTGACACTCAAGCGCACGCCGCGGCTGACCTTCAAGGCCGATCCGGCCATCGCCGCCGGCTCGCGGGTGGAAGAGCTCCTGCGCGGCCTGGACAGGGATCACGACGCTCCTGAGTCATGACCAGGGCCGCCGCATGCGTGAGGGTGGCTTCATGAGCGAACCAGGGCGGTGAGCGTCACCGGCCTGGTGGTGGTCGACAAGGAAGCGGGCTGGACCTCCCATGACGTGGTCGCCCGCTGTCGGCGTTTGTTCGGGCAACGACGGGTCGGTCACGCCGGCACGCTTGATCCCGACGCCACCGGCGTTCTCCTGGTCGGGCTGGGGCGAGCCACCCGGCTCATGCGTTTCCTGACCGCCTTGCCGAAGACCTACGTGGCCGAGATCGTGCTGGGCACCAACACCTCGACCCTCGATGCCTCGGGCGAGGTGGTGGGGGAGTGGGACATGTCGGACGCCACGCTCGAACAGGTGCAGGCGGCGGCAGCTGACCTCACCGGTGCCATCGAGCAGGTCCCGCCCATGGTGTCCGCCGTGAAAATCGGCGGGCGGCGTCTGCACGAGTTGGCCCGGCAGGGGATCGAGGTCGACCGCCCGCCGCGTCGGGTGCACGTGTACCGCTTCGACGTGGAGGCGATTCCCGAGCGCCCGGGCGTGTACCGGGCCGAGATCGAGTGCTCCTCGGGCACCTATATCCGCGTGCTGGCCGAAGATATCGGGACCGCACTCGGCGGTGGAGCCCACATCGGGCTGTTGCGGCGCACTCGCATTGGTTCCTTTGGCGAGGGCGACATGCGCCAACTCGACCATCTCAACGCCGACGCCGTCCTCACGCCGGCCCAGGCCATGCGCGACCTGGCCTCGGTGACGGTGGACCCGGAGATGTCCACCTTGATCGGCCGTGGCTTGCCGCTCGACCGCGTGCCAATCGGCGCGGTGGGCGAGGGGCCATGGGCCATGTTGAATCAGGACGGCAACCTGCTGGCGGTCTATGAGGCCACCGACACTGATCGCATCAAACCGGCCGTCGTCGTGACTGAGAGCTGACGTCGAGTCTCAGGCGAGTCGCAAGCGCCGTCTATCCTCAGTCGCAATGTCCGGAACTGCCGTCACGATCGGCGCCTACGACGGCGTGCACCTCGGACATCGGGCCCTGCTGCGTGAGCTGTCCGCCCTGGCCGCGGCCGAGGGTCTGTCCACCGTCGTGGTCACCTTCGACCGTCACCCCGCCGGCGTGGTCCGTCCCGAATCGGCCCCCCCGCAATTGACCGATCTGGCGCAGAAGCTCGAGTTGCTGGCCGACTGCGGCATCGATCGCACCCTGGTCATTGAGTTCGACCGGACCCGGGCCGACGAGTCAGCCGAGGACTTCGTCAAGGAGGTATTGGTCGACACCCTGGGGGCCCGTCTCGTCGTGGTCGGCGAGGACTTCCACTTCGGCCACGAGAGAAAAGGCAACGTGGCTTTGTTGACCGACCTGGGCCGCCAGTACGGCTTCAAGGTGATCGGGGCTGCGTTGACCGGGGCCAGTCTCACCGGAGACGGAAGTACCGATCCGGTCTCGTCGACCCGGATCCGGACCCTGGTGGCCGCAGGTGACGTGGTCGGCGCCGCCAAATTGCTGGGACGGCCGCACGAGGTGCGGGGCACCGTGGTCCACGGGGACGGCCGGGGCGGACCGGTACTCGGCTTCCCGACGGCCAACATGATGATCGCCGATGACATCGCGCTTGCCGGCCGACGGCATTTACGCCGGCTACTTCACCCGGGCCGACGGGAGCGTCCACGATGCCGCCATTTCGGTCGGCCGCCGCCCCACCTTCTATGAGCCGGGGGCGGCATCAGTCCTGGTCGAGGCGTATCTTCTTCAATTCGACGGGGACCTCTACGGGGAGCTCGGTGCGGTGTCGTTCGTCAGCCGCCTCCGAGACGAGCGCCAGTTCGACTCGGTCGATGCCCTGATTGCCCAGATGCACGAGGACGTGGCAGCGGCGCAGCGGGCGCTCTCGGCCCAGCGCTGACCTCGCGCCGCCAGCACGCCGGTCCACCCCGCCGCCGGCGGACCACCTGCTAACATGGATGCCGGTTGGGGCTGGTTCCCCACCGCACTCCTACAACTCTCCGAGGTTTTTCGATTTATGCCCGACACGCAGGCCACTATTGCCGAGTACCGGCTGCACGAAAGTGACACTGGTTCACCAGAGGTGCAGATCGCACTGCTGTCGGGGCGGATCAACCATCTGACGGAGCACTTGAAGGATCACAAAGGGGACCATCACACTCGACGCGGCCTGATGAAACTCATCGGCCAGCGTCGGCGGCTACTCGATTACGTGCGAAAGAACGACGTCGAGCGCTACCGCACCATCATCGGCCGCCTCGGCATTCGGCGGTAACGAAACACATCCGGGCGTCTCGGGACGCTGGCTGCCAGTCGCCGGTCACTTTCGCAAGGAAGGTGGTCGACCACTGGGAACCAGACAAGAGATGCCCCCAAACACCACACGAGGAGCATCATGGCTGACGCCATTTCCGTGTCGGGCCCCATCAGTGGCACCGACCGCACCCTGTCCTTTGAGTCCGGAAAGTTGGCGCAGCTCGCCGACGGAGCCGTGCTGGCACGCATAGGGGACACCGTCCTTTTGGCCACGGCCACCGCGGCCCGATCCGTACGGGAGGGGACCGATTTCTTCCCCCTCACCGTTGACATCGAGGAGCGGGCCTACGCCGCCGGCAAGATCCCCGGCTCGTTCTTCCGCCGGGAGGGCAAGAGCTCGGACCAGGCCATCTTGACCTGCCGGCTCATCGACCGACCCCTTCGCCCGTCCTTTCCCAGCGGCTTCCGCAACGAAGTGCACGTGGTCGGGACGATCTTCGGCGCCGATCAGATCAACCCGCACGACGTGCTGGCCATCAACGCCGCCTCGGCCGCACTCATGTTGTCGGGCATCCCCTTCGACGGCCCCATCGGCGCCGTCCGGGTTGCGTACAGCGTCGACGGCACCTGGGTCCCGCACCCGACTTTCGAAGAGGGTGACGCCGCCACGTTCGAGCTGGTGGTTGCCGGCCGCGCCCTCGACGAGACCGACACCACCGACATCGCCATCATGATGGTCGAGGCCGGCGGGACCGAGCACTCATGGGACTATTACGAAGCGGGGGCCCCCAAGGTCACCGAAGAGGTCCTGGCCGAGGGGCTCGAGGCGGCGAAGACCTGGATCCGCGAGTCCATCCTGTTGCAGCGTGAGCTGGTGGCCGGCGTGGTCGCCGCCAAGGGCCCGATCGAGACCATCGCCTTCTCCACCTTCTCGGACTACTCCGACGAGGTCTGGGCTCGGGTCGAAGCGGTCGGCACGGACCTCATCGCCAAGGCCAACCTGGTCACGGCCAAGACCGAGCGCAACGAAGCCCTCGACGCCGCCGGCAAGGAGATCCAAGCCGCGCTGGCCGACGAGTTCGAAGGCCGGTCGGGCGAGATCAAGGCGGCCATCCGCTCCCTGACCAAGAAGCTCGTGCGCAAGCGCATCGTCGAAGACGGCGTGCGGGTCGACGGTCGTGGCACGGCCGACATCCGCCCGTTGTCGGCCGAGGTCGACCTTTTCCCCACGGCGCACGGCTCGGCGCTGTTCCAGCGGGGCGAGACCCAGGTGCTCAACGTGACGACGCTCGGCATGCCCCGCATGGCCCAAATGCTCGACACCATCACCCCGGTCGACTCCAAGCGCTACATGCACCACTACAACTTCCCGCCCTTCTCGACCGGAGAGACCGGCTTCATGCGCGGCCCCAAGCGTCGTGAGATCGGCCACGGCCTGTTGGCCGAGCGGGCCCTTTTGCCGGTGGTGCCGAGCGCCGAGGAGTTCCCCTACACCTTGCGCCTGGTCTCCGACGTCCTGGCCTCGAACGGCTCCACGTCCATGGCGTCGGTCTGCGGCTCGACCCTGTCGTTGATGGCCGCTGGAGTGCCCCTCAAGGCTCCGGTGGCCGGCATCGCCATGGGCCTGGTCTACGACGGCGGCACCTACGTCACCTTGACCGACATCTTGGGCTCCGAGGACGCCTTCGGCGACATGGACTTCAAGGTGGCGGGCACCGCCGACGCGGTGACCGCCCTCCAGCTCGACACCAAGATCGCCGGTCTTCCGGCCGACGTGTTGGCCAAGGCGCTCCTGCAGGCCAAAGAGGCCCGGTTGACGATTCTTGGCGTCATGGCCAGCGCCATCGCCGAGCCCCGTGACCACGTGGCCAACAGTGCCCCGAAGATCGTCTCCATGGAGATCCCGATCGACAAGATCGGTGAGGTCATCGGGCCTAAGGGCAAGGTCATCAACACCCTGCAGCAAGAGACGGGTGCGGACATTGCGGTCGACGACGACGGGATGGTCGGTACGGTCACCATCGGTGCCAAGGACGGCAATGCCGTCGAAGAGGCGCGTCGCCGTATCTCGCTCATCCTCGACCCGCCGACTGCCGATGTCGGCGCGGTGTACGCCGGCAAGGTGGTCAACATCACCAAGTTCGGTGCCTTCGTCAACGTGCTGCCCGGACGCGACGGCCTGTTGCACATCTCGAAGCTCTCCTCGCTGGCCGGCGGCAAGCGCATCAACAATGTCGAAGACGTCTTGACGTTGGGTCAGCCCATCGAGGTCCGGGTGGACGACATCGACCCGCAGGGCAAGGTCTCCTTGTCGTTGGCCTCCGTGCCCGAAGGCAGCGCCGAAGACGGTGGCGGTTCGGCACCCTCGGGCAATGGCGGCGGCCGCAGTTCGAACGGAGGCGGGGGTGACCGCGCCGACCGTGGTGACCGCGGTGACCGCGGCGAGCGGGGGCGCAGCGACGCCGGACGTGAGCGTACGGGTTCGACTGCCGCACCAGCGGCCGCCGGCAACGGCGTGCCCTCGTTCGAAGACGCCTTCGAGGCCGAACTGGTCTCCGAGCTCGGAGACCTCGGCCCCGGTGCGGTCGAAGCGGAAGGCCGTAGCAGCAGTGGCGGCGACCGTCGCCCGCCGCGCGGTCGTTCGCGTCGTCGTTGATCGAGACCTCTGTACTACCCAGCGGCATCCGCCTGGTCACCGAGACCATGGCGGATGTGCGCTCGGTGGCGGTGGCGTACTGGGTGGGTTCGGGTTCGCGCGACGAGACCGACGACGTCGCCGGCGCCTCGCATTTCCTCGAGCACCTTCTCTTCAAGGGCACGCCGACCCGTTCGGCCGCGTCCATTGCCGAATCGCTCGACGAGGTGGGTGGCGACTGCAACGCGTTTACGACGAAGGAGTACACGACCTTTTACGTGCGCCTCTTGTCGGAACACCTTCCGCTCGGCCTCGACATCCTCAGCGAGATCATGTGGGATCCGGCATTACGCCAGTCCGATGTCGACGCCGAGCGCACGGTCATCCTCGACGAAATTCTGATGCACGCCGACGAACCGGCCGATCTGGTGGCCGAGCAGTGGCAGTCGTCCCTGTATCCCGGGCACGCTCTGGGTCGAGACACGCTGGGCACCCAATCGACGGTGGGAGCGCTCAACGCCGAGGACATCCGTCGCTTCTTCACGCATCACTATCGTCCCGGGAACATGGTGGTGTCGGTGGCGGGGGATTGCACGCACGCCGCGGTGGCAGCCGATCTCGAGCGACGTTTCGCTGGAGAGCTGGGTGGAGTGGCACCGCAGCGGACGGCACCCGGGCCCACGACCGAGCGACTCAGCGTGGTCCGTCGGCCGACCGAACAAGCGCACATCGTCTACGGCATGCGATCGGTGTCGCGCGACGACGAGCGGCGCTGGCCTCTGGCCGTGCTCAACCACGTGCTCGGAGGGGGACTGTCGAGCCGCCTCTTCCAGAAGGTGCGTGAAGAGCGCGGGCTGGCCTACTCGGTGTGGTCCGAACGTGCCGCGTACCAAGACACGGGCTCGCTCGCCGTCGTGGTCGGCACGGCGCCCGATCATGTCGACGAGGTCCTGCGCATCGTGATCGGCGAGCTCGAGCTGCTGGCCGCCCACGGGATCACCGATCGTGAACTGGCCGTGGCGAAGGGAAACCTGCGGGCCGAGATGCTGCTCTCGGGCGAGGACTCCGGGGCCCGCATGGGCCGCATCGGCGCCTCTTTACTGCTGCACGGTGAGGTGCAAAAGATTGACGAGGTGCTGGCCCACATTGAGGCGGTCGGACGCGACGAGGTGCTGGCCCAAGCCCAAGAGCTGATGGAAGCACCGCGCACGTTGAGCGCCGTGGGTCCCTTCGACGAGGATGCATTCACTGACCACGTGGCGTCGCTAGCCGGCCAGTAGGGTTCAACCGATGCGCAAAGTCGGTGTGGTCGGAGCCGGCGGCCGGATGGGCCGCGAGGTGTGCCTTGCCGTGACGGCGGCTCCCGACCTCGAGCTCGTCTCGGTCATCGACCCGGGCCACGATGGTGAGACGATCGAGGGGCTGACGGTCGTTGGCGACGTCGCGGCACTGGTGCGAAGATGGGGCCGAGGTCGTCGTCGACTTCAGCGTGGCCGACGCCGTGCGGACGAACCTGGCGTACTACGCCGGCCACGGCATTCACGCCGTGATCGGGACGACGGGCCTGAGTGACGGCGACCTCGAAGGGGCGGCCACGCTCTTCGCCGATGCCGCCGCCAACGCCGTGGTCGCGGCCAACTTCGCCATCGGGGCGGTATTGCTCATGCGCTTTTGCGAACTGGCGGCGCCCCACATGGATGGCGTCGAAGTCATCGAGCTTCATCACGATGCCAAGCGCGACGCCCCATCGGGAACGGCCCGTCACACCGCGGCGCTCATTGCCGCCGCTCGCGAGCAGGCCGGAAGCGGCCCGTTGCCGGACGATCCCACCACCGAGCTGGTGCTGCCGGGCGCCCGAGGTGCGCAAGGCGCCGGCGGTGTGCATATCCATTCGGTGCGACTCCCCGGCCTGATAGCTCACGAAGAGGTGATCTTCGGAGCCCTGGGTCAGAGCCTCACCATCCGCCACGACTCGTTCGACCGTCGCTCCTTCATGCCCGGCGTGCTCCTGGCCGTGCGCGCCGTGGCCGATCGCCCGGGCCTGACTCTCGGGATCGAAGGCCTTCTCAACCTGTGAGAACGGGCTTCGATCGTGCATTCCGTTGCCGTGAGTGACGTGCGCGAGCGTCTCCTCCAAGCGACCTACGACTGCGTGGCCCGCTGGGGACTGGCCAAGACGACGGTCGAAGACGCGGCCCGAGAGGCTGGTGTATCCCGGGCCACCGTCTATCGCTACTTTCCGGGCGGGCGCGATGAGCTCATCGGGGCCGTGGTCGGTTGGGAGTTCGGTCGCTTCTTCCTTCGTCTCTACGAAGAGGTGCACGAGGCCGAGACGCTCGAAGAAGTCATGGAGCGCGGCCTCGTCTTCGCCCACAACGCCATCGTGGGGCACGAGGTGCTGCAGCGCATCCTCTTGACCGAGCCCGAGATCCTTCTGCCGCGCCTGACCATTGAGGCGAACGAGACGCACAAATTGGTGGCTGCCTTTCTCGCCCCCTACCTCGTGCGTCACGGCATGGCCGAGGGGATCGATCTCGACGCGGCGGCGGACTTCTTGGCCCGCATGGTCCTCTCCTACATCGGCTCTCCGGGGCGCTGGGATCTGAACGATCCCGAACAGGTCGCCCGGCTCGTTCGGGCTGAGCTCCTAGCCGGCATCCGATGACATCTCCTTCCAACCCCTGCGTCAACCACCCCGACCGGCCGGCATCGGTGGTGTGCGCCCATTGCGATCGCCCCATCTGCACCGACTGCATGATGCAGGCGCCGGTGGGGTGGCAGTGCCCCGATTGCATCGCCGCCGGCGCCAAGAAGACCAAGGTCATCCGGCCTTTCGCCGCCTCCAACCGAACGGGCATCGTCGGCTCGACCAATCCGACGCCGATGGTCATCGCCTTGGTTGTCGTCTGCGCCGCGGTCTTTGTCGTCAGCGGCTTCGGCAAGACGAGCGTGATCAACCGCCTCGGCATGTGGCCAAACGGCGTGCACTATAAGCATGAGTACTACCGCTTGTTCACCTCGCTGTTCTTGCATCTCGATTTCCTCCACATCGCCTTCAACATGATCAGCCTGTTGATCGTGGGTCCCGCCGTCGAAGTGATGCTGGGGAAGAGCCGCTTCCTCACGCTGTATCTGTTGGCCGGGCTCGGCGGCAATGTGCTCTCCTACCTCATTGCTCCGGCGGACCAAGTCAGCGCCGGCGCCTCCGGCGCCATCTTCGGTGTGTTCGGCGCCTACGTCGTGCTGGCCCGCCTGCGCCGAAAGCCCATGGGCCCCGTCCTCGCCCTGATCGTGATCAACCTGGTGCTGGGTTTCACCGGCAACATCGAATGGCAGGCGCATATCGGCGGGCTCTTGGTGGGATGCGTGCTGGCACTGGCGTTCCACTACGCCTCCACCATGCGCCAGATGGCGCGCGAGGTCGCCCTCACGGCGGGAGCGAGCGCCCTCACCTTGGCTCTGCTCGCCCTCCTGCTGCTGGGCATCGCGCCCGGGCATGTCAACGTCTCATAGCGTTCTTAGAGGACAAGGGCGAGCGGGTCGTCGGGACGCGCTCGCCGGGGCAGGGTTCGCCGGTAGTTGTTTCGCGAATAACCGACCGCGCCGTACGGTTTCTCAGAAACAAGTGTCCGGCCGCTCCGCGTTTCTCCGCACCGCAGCAACGCGGGAGGCCGATTGACATTAAGACAAAAAACGCCATAATGTCTCATTAGTGGCAGATACCAGCACAGTGACAACGTCTGCGTCTGCGTCTGCGTCTGCGTCGACGTCGACGTCGGCTGACTCCATCTCGGTGGTGGGCCGACCCCAGAGGCGTAAAAACTGTGCATCACCTGGGCGCCGACGATCGTTCGTCGACCCGGGACCGCATTGTCGACGGCACGTTGCGCTGCATGGCACGCCAGGGGCTGGCCAAGACCACCCTGGATGACATCGCCCGGGAAGCGAAGTCATCCCGCGCCACGCTCTACCGGACGTTCCCGGGGGGCAAGGAGGCCATCGTGGCCGCCGTGGTCGAGACCGAGGTTGCCTGCCTGTTCTCCTCAGTGGCGGTGGCCATGGGGAAGGCGACCGATCTCGAAGACCTTCTCGTGGCCGGCATGGTCGCATCGGCTCGACATCTCCAGTCGCATCGGGCCCTGGCTTATCTGCTTGCGCACGAGCCCGGCGTCATCCTGCCTCATCTCACGTTCGCCGATCTGGATCGGGTCCTCTTCGTCGCCGGCGATTTCGCCGCCCCGTTCTTTGCCCGCTGGCTCTCGCCGGATGAAGCCTCGCGGGCTGCCGAATGGGCAGTGCGCATTGTGCTGGCCTACATGGCTGATCCGGAACCAGAAACCGATCTGGCCGACCCTGACGACACACGCGCCCTCGTGCGCGCCTTCGTGATGCCAGGCATTCTCGCTCTCAGAGAGACGACTCCTCCTTCCATCCGAGCCACCAAGGAGACATCGCAATGACCACCGTCGACGACAGCGACCGCGCTTTGATGAAGACCAACCTCGAACTCATCGGCCGGGAGAGGATCGACGATCTCGATGCCGTCATCGGCCTGGTGGGGCACTACGACGACCAAGGGTTCCATCGTGTGCCCGACAACTGCCCGGCCGAGTTCACCTGGGACTACGACAAGGGCGCCAAGCCCCAACTCGACAAGCTCTACGAAAAGGCGAAGAAAGCCCAATGGAACGGGCAGACGGACCTGGACTGGTCGATCGAGGTCGATCAAGAAAGGGTCGTGCTGAACAACGCCGCGGCCAATCAGGACCAGATGCAATGGGGTCCGGCGGAGGTTGCCGGGACCGTCCTCGAAACGTGGGGCAACAAGGAGTGGCTGAAGTTCGGCATGGAGAACCAGAATTGGTTGCTCTCTCAATTCATGCACGGGGAGCAGGGCGCATTGCTCTGCACGGCCAAAATTGTCGAGACGGTCCCTTGGATCGACGCCAAGTACTACGCCGCCACCCAGGTGGTGGACGAGGCACGCCACGTTGAAGTCTTCTCCAAGTATCTCGACACCAAGTTGTCCGGGCACTACCCCATGAACGCTCACCTCGGTCTGCTTCTTGACGACATCGTGAGCGATGCGCGCTGGGACATGACGTACCTCGGCATGCAGATCATGGTCGAGGGTCTCGCCTTGGCTGCATTCGGCTTCATTCACTCCATGACCACCGAGCCGTTGCTCAAGAAAATGCTTCGCTACGTCATGGCGGATGAGGCCCGTCACGTCGCCTTTGGTGTCTTGAGTCTGCAGGAGTACTACAAGGAGCTCAGTGCGGCTGAGTTGCGTGAGCGCCAGGAGTTCGCCTTCGAGGCGGCCATCCGCATGAAGGATCGCCTGATCATGCAGGAGGTCTGGGAGCGCCTCGAGGTGCCCAAGGCCGATGTGGTCAAGGTGTACTCCCATGCCCCGGACCGAGACGATTTCCAGATCCTGTTGTTCTCCAAGATCGTGCCCAATCTCAGAAAGCTCGGCCTGCTGGACGCGGCCGATGGTTGGTTGCGGGAGAAGTTCACCGACATGGGCGCCATCGCCTTTGAGCACCTCACGGATTCGACGGAGGAAGAAGACGCATTTGCGGATGGCTCGCCGGCCGAGCGTCAGGTCGTCTGACGTCCCCGGGACACGGGTCCCACCTGGGGTTCTCGCTTGCCCTCCCACGGTGAGGGCGGCTGGTAGCGTGCACAGGTGATGGAGACTTCGCCGAGCGCGCCCCGGTTCGGGCGTTTGATCACCGCCATGGTGACCCCGTTCGACGAAGCGGGTGCCCTCGACATCGATGCAGCGGTCGAACTCGCTCGCTGGTTGGCCGCGCACGGAAGCGACGGGCTTGTGCTGAGCGGTTCCACCGGGGAGAGCTCAGTGCTCACTGACGAAGAGAAGCTGGACCTGTGGCGCGCCGTGGCAGCTGCGGTCAGCGTGCCGGTCATCGCCGGTACCGGGTCCAACGACACCGAGCACTCGGTGCGGCTGACGACGCAAGCGGCGTCGTGCGGTATCGACGGCGTGTTGGTCGTGACGCCGTACTACAACCGACCCTCGCAGTCGGGCCTCTACGAGCACTTCCGGGCCGTGGCCGAGGCCGCCGGCGGACTGCCCGTGACCCTCTATGACATTCCGGTCCGCGCCGGCCGACGAATCGCGGCCTCCACCATCGTGCGTCTGTCCCATGACGTGCCGACCATTGTGGCGCTCAAGGACGCGGCAGGAGACCCGGCGGGAACAGCGCACCTGGCGGCTCGTGTTCCTGCTGGTTTCGAGATCTATAGCGGCGACGATGTGATGACCTTGCCGTTGTTGGCCATCGGAGCCGTCGGAGCCATCAGCGTGGCCTCGCACTGGATCGGCCCGCAGTTCAAGTCGGTCATCGAGTCATTTCTGCGCGGCAATCTGGCGGAGGCCATCGCCAACAATGCCAAGCTGCTCGACGCCATGGACTTCCAGTCGAGCGAGGAGTATCCAAACCCCCTCCCGGCCAAAGCAATCTGCCGGGCCATGGGTCTGGCGGTAGGACAGTGCCGCCTACCGATGGGTCAATCGTCAGCCGAGCTCGACTCCCAGGCCGCCAAGATCCTGGCGGCCTATGGCCCCCCGATTGCCACGGGCCAACCGGTTGCCTGAAAAACAGAGATCGGGAAAACAGAGATCGGGCCCTGAGGCGTCCCCGGTCCGCGTTGTCTTCCTCGGCGGGCTTGGCGAGATTGGTCGTAACTGCGCCTGCATTGAGGTCAACGGCCGCATCATCGTGCTCGACTGCGGCATCATGTTTCCCGACGCCGATATGCCCGGCGTCGACCTGGTGCTCCCCGAGTTCACCTACCTGCGTGAGCGGGCGGACCGGGTCGATGGGATCGTCCTTACGCACGGCCACGAAGATCACACGGGCGGCCTGGCGTACCTCCTGCGCGACTTGCAGGTCCCGATTTACGGTTCCGAGCTGACCGTCGGGTTGGCCCGCCATCGGGTCGAAGAAGCGGGGCTTGGTCATCGCACCGAATTCATCGCCGTTGGCGACGGGGAGCGCGTGCGTATCGGGCCCTGCGATGTGGAGTTCATCCCGGTCACCCATTCTGTCCCCAACGCGTTCGCCATTGCCTTCCATACTCCGCAGGGTGTCATATTGCACTCGGGCGACTTCAAGATTGACCTGCAGCCGGTCGACGGACGCCGGACCGACCTCTCACGCATGGGGGAGTTGGCCCGTACCGACGGCATCCGCCTTCTGTTGTCCGACTCCACCAACGCCGAGGAACCTGGTTTTACCGAGTCGGAGTCCTCCGTCGGCGTCACGCTGCGGCGTGTCATCGCGGCGCAACCTGGCAAGCGCATCGTCGTGGCCTGCTTCGCCAGCCACATGCACCGGGTGCAACAGATCATCGATGCCGCGGTCGCCAACGGTCGCAAGGTGGCGACGCTGGGCCGCTCCATGGGGAAGAACGTGGAGCTCGGTATGCGCCTGGGCATTATCTCCATCCCGAAGGGAACGCTGGTCGATATTGAGCACGTCGACTCGGTTCCGCCCGGAGAGATGTGTGTGATCTCGACCGGTTCGCAGGGCGAGCCGATGTCAGCCCTCTCTCTCATGGCGACGGGCGACAACAAGTGGCTGCACGTCGGCGCGGGTGACGTGGTGATCATCAGTGCGCACCCGATTCCGGGCAATGAGTGGTCGGTCGGTCGGGTTATTGACGAGCTCTATCGGCGGGGAGCCGAGGTGATCCACACCGGTGCCGAAGCGGTCCATGTCAGTGGACACGCACGGCAAGGAGAGCTGCGCACTCTGATGTCCGTGACGCGACCGGAGTGCTTCGTACCGGTTCACGGCGAGTACCGGCACATGGTCCACCACGTCCGCATTGGTCTGTCGATGGGAATCGCACCCTCCAAGGTGCTCTTGTGCGAAGACGGTGACGCGGTGCAACTCAATGCCCAGGGGATCACTCGCGACGGCAAGGTGCCGGCCGGCTACGTCTATGTCGACGGCACGGTGGGCGACATCGGTCACGGCGTGCTGCGTGATCGTCAAAAACTGGCCGAAGAGGGCGTGGTGATGGTGGTGGTCACCGTTGATACCCGCCAGGGCTCGTTGAGCGGACCGCCGGTCATCGAGACGCGTGGATGGGTGCACGCTCCCGAAGCAGAAGAGCTGTTGGGCGAGGCCAGCGATGTGGTGGGCGCCGCCGTGACACAGGCGCTGAAGGACGGCACTCGTGACAGCGAGGTGCTCAGCCGTCACGCCCGCAAGGCGTTGGGCAAGATCGTCGGCGATCGAACACGGCGGCGCCCGATGATCGTCCCTGTCGTCCTGATGGTGTAGATCGGGCGCGGATTCGAGCCGTCGAAAATCTCAGAGCAGTGAAAGCTGCTCGCTCGGAATGACCTTGACCGGCGTCGCTGCCGGTGCCGGCGCGTGCAGGTGGCGCGTCCGGTCACGCCACAACGTCGGGCCGTGGCGCGGACCACCTCGCCGACGCGGTCTCGCTCGGCTTGTGCTTGATAAGCACCGGCATCGAAACGCTCCCGATGGAGCGCTACCAGATCGGGTCGGACCCGCTTGAGCCATTCGAAGTAGTGCTGGCGCACGCTGCCTCTGAGGTGGAGGGCCACGCCGGTGACGGAGACCGCGCCGGCTTCGGCCGCCGCCTCGACCACGGATCGCAGCTGATCGTCGGAGTCGGAGAGTCCGGGCAGCACCGGGGCCACGAGCACGCCGCATGAGATGCCGGCATCGGTCAGGCGGCGCACAGCGGCGAGGCGCTGATCGGGTGGGGGTGTACCCGGCTCGCTCAACTTCCAGACGGCCCGGTCGAGACAGCCGACGGAGAAGTTGATGGCCACATCGGTGCGGGAGGCCGCTTCCGCCAACGCGGCCGAGTCCCGCAAAATGAGTGTCGACTTGGTCAAGATACTGAAGGGATTGCGCGCCTCGGCCAAGACGTCGATGACACCACGGGTGAGGTGGTACTTCCCTTCGGCGTGCTGGTAGGGATCGGTATTGGTGCCCATGGCAATGTGATCGCCCTCCCACTTGGCCGACCGCAGTTCGGCCCGCAGGCGCTCGACGGCGTTGATCTTGACCACGATGCGCCTTTCGAAGTCCTCCCCGATGTTCAGGCCCAGATAATCGTGGGTGGGCCGGGCGAAGCAGTAGGCGCAGGCGTGACTGCAACCTCTATAGCAATTGATGGTGTGTCGGAAGGGCATGAGGCTTTCGGCCGGAACCGTGTTGATGATGGTGCGGGCATTGACATGGAGAAACTCCAGGCCGGCGTAGGCGCCCCGGCCCACATGGCGGGTGGCCGCCCGTTCGTCGGCGAAGAGCGTGCTGCCATTGTCGTCTTCTGCCAACTTCCAGCGCAGCGGCACAACGCCTAGCATAGCGAACATATGTTCGTCCCCGAAAGCCAGCGTCCCCCGAACCGGCCACGACCAGCGGTAATCTGCCACCTACTGTGGTGACCACGAAGCGTCGACCTGTCGCGCCGCGGACCCCGGTCCGTAAGAGCAGTTCCCGCGGCGCGCACTCGGCCCCTCGCAAGCGGGCCTCGGCACCCGCACCGGCGCCCTCCATTTTGCGCCGTCACGCGGCCGACTTGTGGTCGATCGGGCTCGTCACTCTCGGCGTGCTGTTGGCCTTGGCCGTCTGGGGTGATGCACTCGGCCCGATCGGCCACGGCGTCGACACGGGTCTGGCCGCCGTGCTGGGCTGGACGAGGATTCTCATCCCGATCATCGCCGCCGGGGCGGGCGTGGTGCTTTTGCTCGAACGGGAACGGCCTGAGCCCCTGCGCACCGGCATCGGCGCCGCACTCGGCATCATCGGCTTTTGCGGCTTGGGCCAGCTGGCCAAACACAATCCCCCTTTCAGCCCTTCGTTGCACCTGCGCCAAGCCGGGGGCTGGGTGGGAGCCCTGGTTGGTCGACCGCTCCACGCCGGCATCGGCTCGGCCGGTGCGACCGTGCTCCTGGTCGTCCTGGTCTTCGTGGCCGGATTGATCGCGACCGGCGTGTCATTGGCCACGTTCGGGCGGATCGTCGGCACCGGTGCCGGGGCGCTGGGCTCCACGCTGGCCTCGTGGTGGAATGCGGGAGTCACGACGGACGCCCCGGAGACCGATGAACCGGTGGTGAAGGCCAAACGGGTCAAAGCTGAGCGCCCCGCACCGGAGCCCGAATCAGAGGGAGAGCCCGAGCTCGCCCTGAGCCCCGCCGAGTCGCCGGCCGAGGCCGAGCCCGAAGCAGAGCCGCCACGACCGGCGGTGGTGGCCGCCTTGCCGAAAGCGGGGAGCTCGTGGGTCTTGCCGAGCATCGATATCCTCTCGGCGACCAAGCAATTGAGCCACGACCTGCGCCAACTCGAAGCAGCAGGCCAGACTTTGGTGGCGGCCCTCGAAGCCCACGGTGTGGCGACCACGTTGTTGGGGAAGACCGTGGGGCCGACCGTGACCCGTTTCGAGCTGGAGCTCGGGCCCGGGGTCAAGGTGGCCCGCGTGACCAGCCTTTCGCGTGACATCGCCTACGCCATGGCGTCCCCCGACGTGCGGATACTCGCACCGATTCCCGGGAAGTCAGCCATCGGGGTCGAAGTACCCAACCGGACCCGCCAGCTGGTCGCCTTGCGTGACATTCTCGATTCGCCGGAAGCCAAAACGGCCACCCACCCCCTCGAAGTGGCCATGGGCCGGGACATCGCGGGGCGCGCTGTCATGGCCAACTTGGCCGAGATGCCGCACATCCTCATTTCGGGTGCCACCGGAGCGGGGAAGTCGTCCTGCATCAACTCCATCATCACCTCGGTGCTCATGCGCAGCACACCCGAGCAGGTGCGGCTGATGTTGATCGATCCCAAGCGGGTGGAGCTGGGTCAGTACAACGGTCTGCAGCATCTGGTGAGTCCGGTCGTGGTGGATCCCAAAAAGGCGGCCAACGCTCTCCAGTGGGCGGTCAAAGAGATGGAACGCCGTTACGACCTGCTGGCCGAGAACGGCATGCGCGACATAACCGGGTACAACCTGGCCCTGGCGGCGGGGGAGATCACGCCATCGGGGCCGCCGTCGGACAAGAAGCGCATGGCCGAGACGACGGCCAAGGTGCTCGGCGAGGACCATCCGGCGGTGTACAAGGACGACGAGATCGACGACGAGCCCCGGCTGCCCGAGGTTCTGCCGTTCATCCTGATCGTGGTGGACGAGTTGAACGACCTGATGATGGTGGCGGCGCGCGACGTTGAAGACTCCGTCGTACGTATCGCCCAGATGGCCCGTGCCGTCGGTATCCACCTGGTGCTGGCGACCCAACGCCCCTCGGTCGACGTCATCACGGGCGTGATCAAGGCCAACATTCCCAGCCGGATGGCGTTGTCTGTCTCGTCACTGGCCGATAGCCGGGTGATCTTGGACCAAGCCGGGGCGGAGCGCTTGGTCGGCAAGGGTGACATGTTGCTGCTCACCGCCTCGTCGAATGTCCCTCGTCGTCTTCAGGCGCCGTGGGTCTCCGAGAAGGAGGTGCGCGATGTGGTGCACCATTGGCAGGCCCAAGGGGGGATGACCGAGCCGGTCGTCGGTATCGAGCACGTCCTCGAGGGATTGCCGGGAGGCATCGAGGGGGTCGACGACGATGACGATGAGCTCCTCTCCGCCGCCATGGACCTCGTCGTGCGCTCCCAGCTGGGGTCGACGTCCATGCTCCAGCGCAAGTTGCGCGTGGGCTTTGCCCGCGCCGGAAGATTGATGGACTTGCTCGAGCGCAAGGGCGTGGTGGGTCCGAGCGAGGGCTCGAAGGCGCGTCAGGTGTTGATGACGCCCGACGAGTTCGATTCGATGAGTTGAACCTTTCGGACCCGCCAGCCACCGTGGCGGCGCCTCACCAGCGGGATCGCCTCCGCGCCCGCCGCCGCCGACGACGCCGTCGCCGCTGTGACCGTCACAATGCTGAGCCTGGCTTTGGTGCTCGCGTTGGGCACGTTGGCTCTCGTTCGACTCAGCGCGGCCGCTCCGGTCGCCGCCGTGACCACGACAATGCCGACCGACGTCTTGGTGGGAGCCTTACCGGTGTCACTACCGTGGCCCACCACCGGGCAGGCCGCTATTGCCGTGCCCTCGATCGGCATCGACGTGACCTCGGGTCCCGAACAGCCTGTCCCCATCGCCAGTCTCACCAAAATGATGACGGCATATCTCATCCTCCGTGATCACCCGTTGCTCGCTGGTGAAAACGGCCCCCACATCACCATGACCCAGGCCGACCTGGACGATTTCGAGAACGACACCGTCGAGGATCAGGCCAACGCGCAGGTGGCGGTGGGAGAAGTTCTGACCGAACGCCAATTGCTCGAGGGACTCCTCGTGCATTCGGCCAACAACTTCGCCGACACGTTGGCGCGCTGGGATGCGGGTGACATCGCCACATTCGTGGGGAAGATGAACGCTGCCGCCACGCAGCTCGGCATGCGCCACACGCACTACGCCGATCCCAGTGGATTCGATCAGGGTTCGCAGTCCACGGCCGGGGACCTCTTGAAAGTAGCGGCGCGTGACATGAACGATCCGACCTTCGCCTCCATCGTGAAGATGAGCTCCGTCACCCTGCCGGTGGCGGGCACGATCTCGACGTACACACCCTGGTTGGGTTTTGACGGGGTGATCGGGGTCAAGTCAGGGTTCACGACGGCGGCCGGGGGTTGCGACGTCGTGGCGGTCGTGCGAAAGGCACATGGGACCGAAGCCATGATTCTCGCGGCGGTGACCGGCCAGACCGGACAGCAGGTCCTGGCATCTGCGGGCTATCTGGCCTTGAACCTGGCCGATCACGTCGGCGTGTCCATCGGCTCTGTCTCTCCTGTCCGCGCCGGCGAACAAATTGCCAGGGTCACCGTGGATGGTCACAGCGTCGATGCAACGGCCGCATCGACCGTCACCATGCTGAGCTGGCCCGGTGTGACAGCACATCGCCAGATGACGTCGAGCCGAACGGTACGCGCCGGCAGCAGGGCGGGCACTCGGATCGGGTCGGTCGTGGTCGAATTGGGGACGCAGCGCGTGGTGATCCCCGTGCGCCTCCGTGACCCGCTTCCCAAGGCGACCATGCTTCAACGCCTATTCTGAGGTCATGCGCGCCCGGGTCCCTGCCTCGTCGGCGAATTTAGGGCCCGGATTCGATGCACTCGCCGTCGCTCTCGATTGCTACGTCCAGGTGGAAGTGGAGCCCGCCGGCGCGTTGCGCGTCCATAGCGAGGGTGAGGGAGCCGGACTCTGTGACGACGCGTCACACCTGGCCGTGCGCGTTGCCACCTCCATACTCGGCCACGACCGCATCGCGGTGACGGTGCGCTCACAGATCCCGGTGTCACGCGGCCTTGGCTCGTCCGCCGCGCTGGCGGCTGCGGCGGCGGCGGCCGCCGGCTCCGACGACCCGTTCTCGGTCGCCGCCGAGCTCGATGGTCATCCAGAGAACGCGGCGGCGAGTGTCTTCGGGGGCCTGGTGGCGGCCACCTTGGTGGATGAACACGCCACCGCGGCGCAGCTTCCTCTCAGCGAGGAGCTGGCTTTCGTGGTCATTGTGCCCGATCGTGCCCTGGTGACGACCGAGGCCCGGGCCGTCCTGCCGATGACGCTCACTCGTGAGGACGCCATCTTCAACTTGGGCCGGATGGGCCTTCTGCTCGCCGGGCTGGCCCAACCATCGCTCTTGACTCCGGCTGCGACCGCCGATCGTCTGCATCAAAATGCGCGCGCCACGCTCTTTCCCGAGGCCCCTGCTCTTCTTTCGGCCTTGGTCGAATGCGGAGCGCTGGCGTCGTGCTGGTCGGGTGCCGGGCCCTCGCTCCTCGGCGTGGTCCTCGAAGACTCGGCCGACAAGGTGGGCGCCGGCGCGCTCTTGGCTCTGGAGAACTCGGGGCTCTCCGGTCGGGTCCTGGTGCTGCATCCGGATCGCAGAGGACTCGTCTACGGCGAGGAGGCTGAACTTCCGGACCTTCTTCGCCATTTCGGCTGAGATCGTCCCGTCTATCACTGCGGCACGGTCCGCGGTCTTTGCGCCTGGCTCTGCGAAAATGTGGATCATGAAGCGCGCTCGGCGATGGTCGGTAGACAGCGATGACGGACCGGGCCACCGCATGTCACAGTTGGGTCCGTTGCGGCGGCGACGGGATCTGCGCGATCTTGACAGCTTGGCCCAACACCCGGCCCGCCAACTCAGCGATGAGGTGGGTGTCGCACATGTGCGAGTGATCGGTGACGCGGAGTGACCAGCCGACGGCTCCAGGTCACGTTGAACCGCCTGCACCGGTTCGTCTCTCGGCAGCTTCGCTCGCCCTTCTCGAGGAGCGCGACGATTCCCCGAAGCGACGACGAAGTTCAGAACGCCAGTGAAGTTCTGAACGCCAGTGATCGCTTTCACGCCGTACCCATCGAAGAGGAACTCGGCGTGACGCTTTTGCGCACAACACGACAGAGGTAGCTGTTGGCGTCAGGTATCGAGATCCAGTCGCATGCATACTCTCTGTGCTGGATCGAGACCGAGGAGGACTTCGTGCGCCTGCACACGGCGTAGTTCCGGGCCGATCTGATCGTCGCCGAGTACGACGAAGCCAAATGCTCGTAGAGCGGCTGGTTCCACGGGACGGCGGCAAACGTGGTCAAGGTGATGGCTTGCATGCCGTTGCGCCGCGTCCATGCGCACACATGCTCCTGCAGGGCACGACCCAACCCCTTTCCTTGATATTGGGGGAGCACGCTGATCTGTTCGATGTGGGTCTGCCCGTCCACGATGCGGACGATGACGTAACCCAATGGCTCATCATCGGTAGTGACGACGGTCCAGCTGCGCCCCGCTTCGGCGTAGCGCGCCAGCTCGTCGACCGAGGTCGGTTCGGCGGCTGCCACATCGTGCAGCCCTACTTCGTGGAAACGCTGACCGGCGCGTCGTTCGATGTCGCGTAACGCCTCGCCTTCATCGACGCGGGAAGGGCGGATGCTGCATGTGATCACTGTGGCAACTCTTATCGCATTGTGACGGGCTTCGGTACCAACCCACAGATCCATGCCGCACTGTGTTGACGTTCCCTCAGGTGGGGAACGACAAGCAACCATCAACAGGAAGGAATACCAACATGAAACTTCATCTACGCAGTGCAATAGCCGCCGGGGCTCTTACCGCCGGACTCATCACTGGCGGCGCACTGGTCGCCAATGCGGCGACGAGCACCTCGAGCACTGGTTCAAGCACAAATTCCTCCGGCTCGAATTCTTCCAGCTCGACCAACTCCACGCCTTCGAGCAGTTCCACCGGATCGTCCTCATCGGGTTCGACCAAGGATTGCCCCAACATGGGCAACAGCTCGAATTCGGGCTCCTCTCCGAGCGGTTCGTCACCGGCCGGTGTTGGCACGGAGTCGGGGTAGACCAAGCGAAGCGGACCGCCGTATCGCCTATGTGAGGCTCCCGATGTGCCACGTCGGGAGCCTCACGGTCCCTTAGAGAGCCTCTTCCAGGCCAGAGATCTCGGGGGACTGGGCGATGGCGAAGACGCCTACGATGACCAGGGCCAGTCCGATGATCTCGAGCGGGACCGCCGCCCCGTCGGTAGCGATGTGCTCGCCAAAAAAGGCGAGACTGATGGCGATGGCCACCAATGGTTGGGCGACGGTCAATGCGGGCAGCGACAAGCGAAGGGCGCCGGCATGGAATGCCGCCTGCGTCAGCAGGAGCGCGACCACGGCGGCCACCAGTAACGCGTACGGCTCCCAACTCGTCAGGGTGTGCAGGGTTCCCCGATCGAGAAGATGCCCGGTTCGTTCCGTGAGGGCGGCTGCGTACCCGAAGGCGGTTCCCGAGCCGATGGCCAAGATCACCGCAGACCTCTGTCGTGAGCTCGTCCGGCTTCCCGCCATGAGAGTGCCGCCACAAAAGACGGCGACGAGGGCCGACAGGACGATCCATGCCTCGATGGAGGCGTGAGGGCGACCGATGCCCGGTCGTCCCACTCCGAGGAAGAGGGCCAGTCCTGCCGCGATGGCACCGGCGGAGATCAGCGAGGCGGCCGAGATGCGTCGGTGTTCCAAATGAGCGGCCACCGGCAGAGCCACCACCAGGCTGAGGACGAGCAAGGGCTCGACGAGGGGAAGCGAGCCGCGCCGCAGGGCCAGGAATTGAAAGAGGTACCCGACCCCGTCGAGCAGATTGCCGACGAGCCACCACGGCTGTCGCACCAATCGGCCGAGAAGGCCCACGCGCATGGAGCGATCGGAGGTCTCCTTGGTCGTGGCGTGGTGCTGGAGAACGGCAGCCACGCCGTAGGCCACGGCGCTGGCGAGCGACAGCAGAACGACTGAGAACAGATCGCCCGTCGTACGATGATGGAGGAGGGTGCTGCCATGACCGGCGGTGCTCGTGAGGAGCACCCCCGTCCGCGGCCCCATCCGGCAAACAGTAACGCTGGTTCGCAACGAAGACGTGGTCCGCCACGAAGCGTGCGGTGGTCAACCGCGGGCCGGCGTGGTGGTTGTCCGTTCCGCAGGTAGCCCCGCGGTGGGGGTGCCGTAGACTGCGCCGATGGCGAAGTCCTTCATCATCCGCACCTTCGGGTGCCAGATGAACGAGCACGATTCCGAGCGGCTGGCCGGCATGCTGACGGCCGACGGCATGCGCCAAACCGATGACCTGCACGAGGCCGATGTGGTCGTGCTCAACACCTGCTGCATCCGGGAGAACGCCGACCAGAAGCTCTACGGGACGCTCGGCAGTCTCAAAACTCTGGTTGACGCCAAGCCCGGGCTGCAGATTGCGGTGGGGGGATGCTTGGCCCAAAAGGATCGTGAGCTGATCCAGCAGAAGGTCGGTTGGGTCGATGTGGTGTTCGGCACGCACAACTTGACCAGCGCCCCCGATTTGTTACGCCGGGCCGAGCGTGAGGGCCAGGTGATGGAGATCCTCGACGCGCCGACGCCCGAGAGCATCTCCAATCACCTCATGGCCCCCGACGCCGTCCGCGAGTTGCCCTACGCGGCGTGGGTCAACATCCAGATGGGCTGTGACAATTCCTGCGCGTTTTGCATCGTTCCGTCGGTGCGCGGCCCCGAAGTCAGTCGGTCGATGGCGGACATCGTGACCGAAGTGGAGACCCTGGCACAGCGCGGCGTGACCGAGGTGACCCTGCTGGGTCAGAACGTCAACTCGTACGGACGCGACATCACGCGCCGCCGTCCGCTCTTCGCAGACCTGCTCGGCGCCCTCGGTGCCGTTGAGGGCATCGGTCGCATCCGCTTCACCAGTCCTCACCCCAAGGATCTCCGACCCGAGACCATCGAGGCCATGGCATCGGTGCCCGAGGTGTGTGAGCAACTGCATCTGCCCCTGCAGTCGGGGAGTAACCGGGTGTTGGCCGCCATGCGTCGCGGCTATACGGCCGAGCGCTATCTGGAGCGTCTGGCCGCGGCTCGCCACGCCATCGCCGACCTCGGCGTGACGACCGACATCATCGTGGGGTTCCCCGGCGAAACGGAGCAGGACTTCGAGGACACCTTGGCCGTGGTGGCCGACGCGGCGTATGACAGCGCCTACACGTTCATCTTTTCGCCCCGACCCGGGACCCGCGCCGCCGACATGGCGGACGAGTTCATCCCTCCCGAGGTCATTTCCGAGCGCTTCGAACGGCTGAAGGCCGTGGTCGACCGTTCGTCGTTGGCCCGTCATCAGGCCCGGGTCGGGCGGACCGAGGAGCTCCTGGTCGAAGGGGTGAGCCGCCGCGACGAGTCAATGCTCTCGGGGCGGACCCGACAAGGGAAGCTGGTTCACTTCGCGCCCATATCCCCGGGGATGAACGGGACCCCGACGGCGGGAGCCTTGGCCAAGGTGACAATCACGGCCGGGCATCCGCACCATCTTTCAGGGCGGCTCGTAGAAGTCACCGCTCGGCCGCGACACCGGGTGCGGATCCCCCTGGCCAGCGCTTGAGAATTGTTTCCCTCCTCGGTGTCACGGCCTCGGGGAAGTCGGAGGCCGCCCTCGAGGTGGCGAAGCGCCGTGGGGACGTCGAGATCGTCTCGGTGGACTCGATGTGCGTGTACCGGGGCATGGATATCGGCACCTCGAAGCCGACACTGGCCCAGCGAGCGGAGGTACCGCACCACCTGCTCGACCTGGTCGAACCGGACGAGGAGTTCACGGTCACCCAATTTCAGGCGGCCGCCCGCGAGGCGCTGCGCGACATTTCGGGCCGGGGGCATCACGCCCTCTTGGTGGGGGGCACGGGCCTCTACCTGCGCGCCGTGGTGGACGACTTGCAGTTTCCCGCCCGCTATCCCGAGGTGAAGGCTGCCCTCGAGGCCGAGCTGAACGAAGGCGGCATCGACGTGCCGACCCTGCACGCCCGCTTGAGCACGCTCGACCCCCGCGCCCGGCGGCGCGGATGGAGCCGACCAATCGGCGCCGGGTGGTGCGCGCGACTCGAGGTGACGCTCGGCTCGGGCCAGCCGTTTTCCACCTTCGGTCCGGGTTTGGAGGCGTACCCCCCGACGCCCATCGTCATGGTGGGCGTCACCCGCTCCAACGAGGAGGTGGATCGCCGCATCGCGGGCCGCTTCACCCGCTGGATCGAAGCGAGGCCTGCTCCAAGAGGTGCGGGCCTTGGCCGAACGGCCGGGTGGTATCTCGCGGACGGCTCGACAGGCCCTGGGCTATCGGGAGCTCCTGGCGCACGTCGAAGACGGCGTTCCCCTGGCCGGAGCCATCGATGAGGCGGTGCGGCGCACCCGCTCGTTTGCCCGGCGCCAGGCGTCCTGGTTCCGCCGCGATCCCCGCATCGTCTGGACCGACCCCGAGGTGGGCCCCATCCCGCTCCTGGACCGTGCTCTGGGAGCGGACGAGCTGCCGGCCGACGAGTCCCGTGCCTATGAGGCGCACGGGCAGCGGTCCTGAACTGCGAGACTGTCAGGGTGCAGTGCACGAAACACGAAGGGGCGGGCAACGACTTCATTGTCGTCCTCGATCCGGCCGACACCCTCCGGCTCTCGGTGGGCCAGGTTCGCCTGCTCTGTGACCGGCGCCGGGGCATCGGAGCTGACGGCATCATCCGTGTAGGACCAGGTCGCGACGGCACAGACCTCTCCATGGAGTTGCGCAACGCCGACGGGGGAGTCGGCCGAGATGAGCGGCAACGGGATCCGTTGCCTGGCCCAGGCAGCCGTCGATGCCGCACTGGTCGCTCCGCCCCGCTTCACCGTGGCCACGCCGGGTGGGGTACGCACCATCGAGTTCGTGCCGGGAGAAGCGCCCGGGTGGGCCCGCGCCAGCGTCGACATGGGCCCGGTGACCCTCGGGCCCGATCAGCCCCAGAAATTCGACGATCGCAAGGCTCGCACGGTCGAGGTGGGTAACCCGCATCTCGTGTTGTGCGGCCCCGACGTGGCGAGCGTCGACATCGCGGTGCTCGGGCCCCAGCTCCAGTCCGCCTTCTCGGGTGGGATCAACGTGGAGTGGATCGGCGTGGGCTCCGACGGCGATGGCGAATTGCTCGACTTCCGGGTGTGGGAGCGGGGCGCCGGCGAGACCCTGGCCTGTGGCACGGGCAGCGTGGCCGCGGCGGCCGCCGCACGGTCGTGGGGCATCGTGAGTGGGAGCGGGCCCATACGGGTCAAGAATCCGGGCGGCATCCTCGAGGTCACCCTGGGCGCTGGGCCCAATGATCCCGCCTTTCTGGCCGGACCGGTGCGCAAGATCGCCGACATCGACGTGCAAGCCGGGATGCTCTCTTGACCAACCTGTTGCCGGGGACGCTCATCGATCGTTCCTTCCGAGAGCGCATCATTTTGGTGGGTGTCATCTTTCCCGGCATCGCCCCCGAGGCGGTCGACGAGGCCCTCGACGAGCTGGCACAACTGGTCGACAGCGCCGGCGCCGATGTGGTCGGCCGCGTCGTGCAACGACGCGATGCACCCGAACCGGCGACGTTCATCGGGCGAGGCAAGGCCGAGGAGATCGCGGCCTTGAGCCGCACTCTCGATGCCGACACCGTCGTCTTCGACGAGGAGTTGAGCCCCGCCCAACAGAGGAACCTGGAGAAGGTGTTCGGCCGCACCGCCATCGACCGCACCGCGGTGATCCTCGACATCTTCGCCCAGAACGCCCGGAGTCCCGAAGGGAAGGCTCAGGTCGAGCTCGCTCTGCTGCGCTACCGCTTGCCCCGTCTGCGCGGCCGCGGTGGGGAGCTCAGCCAACAGGCCGGCGGCATCGGGACGCGTGGGCCGGGCGAGACGCAGCTCGAAGTCGACCGCCGGAGGTTGGTGCGCCGCATGCACCGGCTGGAGGCCGATCTGCGCGAGGTGGATCGCACGCGCTCATTGCAACGACGGGGTCGGGCCCGGGGTCGCCACCGCGAGCTGGCCATCGTGGGCTACACCAACGCCGGGAAGTCGACCCTCTTGAACGCGTTGACCGACGCCGGGGTGCCAGCCGCCAACCGGTTGTTCGTGACGCTCGACCCCCGCACCCGCCAGTTCGCCCTCCCCGGCGGTGAGACGGTGTTGGTGACCGACACCGTTGGTTTCGTGCGCAAGCTTCCCCACCAGCTGGTCGAGGCCTTTCGCACCACCCTGGCCTCGGTCCGCTTGGCCGATTTGCTGGTGCACGTGGTCGACGGTTCGGCCGAGCACGCAGAGGGGCAGATGGCGGCCGTGCGCACCGTGCTCGAGGAGATCGGGGCGGCCGAGGTGCCCGAACTGGTCGTGGTGAACAAGGCCGATCGGGCGCCGTTCGAAGCCAAGGCGCTGGCCCACCGGATGGACGGCTCGGTGCTGCTCTCCGCCCGCACCGGGGAAGGCGTCGACGAGTTCCTGCGCGTCGTGGGCGACCGGATCCGAGGTTCTGACCGCGTGGTCGAGCTCACGGTGCCCTGGGCCCGGGGCGATGTCCTGGCGGCGATCCACCGTGAAGGCGAGGTGGTGGGCCAGATCGACGGGGATGAGTTCGCCACCTTGCAGGTGGTGCTGGACGACGTGGGCAAGGCGCGGTTCGCCGAGTTCGTGGCGGGAGCATGATGGCCCCGATGCCCTTCCATTCAGAGCCCTTCCACGCAGAGCCCTTCCAGCTTCCCCCGTACCCCTACGACCGGGTGGCCGCGTTGGGCAAGCTGGCCGAGGCCCTCCCAGGTGGCATCGTCGACTGCTCCATCGGCACCCCCTGCGATCCGCCGCTCCCGGCGGTGATCGACGCCCTCTCGACGTCGCACAGCGAGCGGGGGTATCCCGCCTCGGCCGGAAGCCCGGTGCTGCTTGCTGCCGCCGCGGCGTGGCTCGAGCGCCGATTCGGGCTGGGAAAGATTTCCCCGTCCTCGCTCGCCGCATGTGTGGGCACGAAGGAATTCGTGGCCTCGGTGCCCCAGTTCCTCCGCCTGCGCCAGCCCGATCGCGACACCGTCCTCTACCCGGCGGTGTCCTATCCGACCTACGCCATGGGAGCGGCCTTGGCGGGGTGCCGGGCCGTCGCCGTTCCACCCTTGCCGGGACAACTCGGCGGCCTCGATCTGGCCTCCATCGACGAGTCAGATGCGGCGCGGGCTCTCGTGCTGTGGTCCAACTCACCCTCGAACCCGAGCGGCGGTCTGGGTGACCTCGGGGCGGAAGGGGCCTGGGGTCGGGCCCGGGGCGTGCCGGTCTTCTCCGACGAGTGCTACGCCGAATTCACCTGGGACGGGGCGCCGCAGTCGATTCTCGAGAGCGGATTGGATGGCGTCGTCGCCGTCCACTCGCTTTCCAAGCGCTCGAATTTGGCCGGGGTGCGGGTGGGGTTCTTCGCCGGAGATGGCGAACTGGTGGCCTTCCTGCGCACCGTGCGTCAACACGCCGGCCTCATGGTTCCGGGGCCGGCCCAAGCGGCGGGTGCCGTGGCGCTCGGTGACGACGACCACGTGACGCTCCAGCGCGAGCGCTATCGGGAGCGTTTGGAGTTCCTGGCCGGCGTGTTGAGTGAGGCCGGTGTTCCGGCCAGCCTGCCCCAGGGCGGGTTCTATCTGTGGGTACCAGTCCCTGACGCGTGGAGCGACGCCTGGTCCATGGCCGAGGATCTCTCTCGTCGAGCCGGACTCTTGGTGAGTCCCGGAGATCTCTATGGCGAGGGCGGGAGCGGTTTCGTCCGGGTGGCGGTGGTCCAGCCGATGGACCGCCTCGAGCTGGTGGCGGCGCGTCTCCTGGGCGCCGGAGCGTAGGCCGACAACGAGAGGGCCGCGGCCGACCACGGCACGGATTCTCCAGCGAGCCGAGCACCGCCAGTAGGGTGATCCGGATGGCAGATCTCGAGGCGAGCATTGAACAGTTGTGGGAGCGCAGGGGCGAACTCTCCCCGAAAGACACCGACGCGGCCACCATCGTGGAGGAGGCGATCGAGCTGCTCGATACGGGTCAGGCTCGCGTGGCCGAAGCCGGGCCTGAGCCAGGCGAGACGGTGGTGCACGAATGGCTCAAGAAGGCGATCTTGCTCCTGTTCCTCCTGCGGGGGATGGAGACCATTGAGGACGGCCCCTTCGAGTACGCCGACAAGCTCCCGCTCAAGCACGACTTCGCGGCAGCCGGGGTACGGGTCGTGCCGGGGGCGTCGGCCCGCTGGGGCTCGTTCCTCGACCGCGGGGTCATCCTGATGCCGAGCTATGTCAACATCGGCGCCCGGGTGGGTGCGGGCACCATGGTCGACACCTGGGCCACCGTGGGATCGTGCGCCCAAATCGGGGCTCGGGTTCACCTGTCGGGCGGCGTCGGTATCGGCGGCGTGCTCGAGCCGCCAAACGCCGTGCCCGTGATCGTGGGGGACGACGTGCTGATCGGCAGCCGGTGCATGATCACCCAGGGCGCGCAGATCGGGCAGGGGGCGGTGCTCGGTGAGGGAACCATTTTGAACCCCTCTATTCCGGTGATCGACTCCGACACCGGCGTCGAAATCAGTCGCGGCGTCGTCCCCGCCTGGTCGGTCGCCGTCTCGGCCAGCCGTCGGCGCGAGTACCCCGGCGGCGAGTTCTTCATGCCATGCGTGCTCATCATCAAGCGGCTGACCGAAGGCGAGCGCCACGACAAGGCCCAACTGAACGATGTGTTGCGTGCACACGGCGTCAGCGCCTGAACCCACGGCGGCGCCATGACCGATCTTTTGGCCGCCACCGCCGCCTTAATGGACGTTCCCTCGCTCAGCCACCACGAGGGAGCGCTGGCCGATCTGATAGAGGAAAGGCTGCGTCGCTGCTCCTGGCTCGACACGGTGCGCCTCGGCGACAACGTGGTGGCGCGTACCACGCATGGCTACGCCCAGCGTTTGGTGCTGGCCGGCCATCTCGACACGGTGGCGCCCAATCAGCAACGACGCCCCGAGGTTCGACGGCGAGACCCTCTGGGGCGTGGGTGCCTCGGACATGAAGGGCGGCTTGGCCGTCATGCTCGATCTGGCCAGCTCGACGCCGGAGCCCTCCATGGATGTCACCTGGTGCTTCTACGCCTGCGAGGAAGTGGGAAGGGCCGAGAGTGGTCTGCTCGAACTGTGGGATGAGCGCCCCGAGCTCTTGGCCGGAGACGCGGCCATTCTGGGCGAGCCCACCGGGGCCTTCGTCGAGGCAGGTTGTCAGGGCACCATGCGGATCGTCGTGTCCCTGCGCGGCGTGCGGGCTCATACCGCTCGCCCGTTCACGGGTCGCAACGCCATTCACCGCCTGGGCGCGCTCCTCCAGAGGGTGGCGACCTGGGAGAGCCGCACCGTCGTGCTCGACGGGTGCACCTACGCCGAACAACTCCAAGCAGTGGCCGTCGATGGCGGCGTGGCCGGCAATGTGGTGCCGGACGCGGCCAGCGTGACGCTGAACTTTCGCTATGCCCCGGACCGGCATCTGGCCGATGCCGACACCTTTCTGCGCCAGCTCCTGGCCGGAACCTTCAGCGAAGAGGAAGGCGACGTCTGGACGCTCGTCGATGGGGCCGACGGCGCGCCGCCGTCGTTAGGGCATCCACTGCTCAGCGAGTTGGTGGCCCGCACCGGCGTCGCGCCGAGGGCCAAGGTGGGGTGGACCGACGTGGCGTCCTTCTGGGAGCACGGGGTGCCGGCCGCGAACTTCGGGCCGGGCGATCCCTTGCTGGCGCATCACCCCGACGAGCACGTCGACGCGGGCGCAGCTGAACCGGGCGCGCACCGTCCTGGCGGCGTTACTGGGCTGAGGCCGTCCCGCGCTTCATGCCGCGAGACCTCAGGCGGCCGCAGTCTGCGTCGACAGTTTCACCACGGCGTTCTTGAGCAGGTGCAGACCTTCTTGGCCCGGCAAGCGATCCACCCGACGGTCGATGCGTGCGGCCATGGCGGCGCCATCGGCGCCGTCGAAGAGGTAGTGCACCAAGAAGTCGACCTCGGCCTTGGGCATGACCCCCGAGCCCACGGGACGCCAGGTGTGACTCAAGAAGAATCGAGTCAGCTTTTGCGCCCGTGGGCTTTCGGAAAGTCGGCGGCTGGCTTCGGAGGCGTAGAAGTCGATGTGGCCACCCTCTTGTTTCATGATGCGCGCCAAGAGGTCACGCAACGTCGGGTGCCCGGCCCGTTCGGAGAGTCGGCCGTAGCCGGCCTGTGTCGTCCATTCGTTTATGGCACCCCACGTCATGTGCAGGGCGATGAAGGCGCGACCGGCGAAGGCGGCCGAGCCGATCGTGCTCAAGGTCGTCAAGGCCTCCTTGCGCCGGTGGCGCTGACGCAGGGCGGCAATACGGGGTGCACCGGCCTCCTCCCCATGCGCCTCGAGCACCCGCCCGATGGCCTCGCCATGCCACATTTCCTCGAAGACCCAGCACGACAGGAACGAGGTGATCTCGGGGTCCTGATGGGCCGGCGTCAAGAGGAGGTCGCGCAGGTAGCACACGGTGTGGTGCTCGACGTCATGCATGTAGCGCAGGCTGCGCAGGGCGCCCGCAGGAAGAGGCTGATCTTTGAAGTCGTCGAAGTTGACGCCCTCGAGGTTCAATCGGCCTGCTCTGTTTCGGTAGGAATCGATCGTTGTTCTCATCGCACCTACTATTCGGACCAAAGGCTGTGCCCGGATGGCTTAAGCCACGACATCTGTGGAGCGAACAGCTCCGAATAGGAAGTTACATGCAAGAAATCGGTGATGTCAGCGATGCCCAGCTCGTCACCTCCGTGGCGCGGTACAGCGAGGTGGCCTTGGCCGAGGTCTATCGCAGGCACGGCGGTGCCGTCTATGGCCTGGCACGGCGGTTGCTCAACAGCACGGCCGAGGCGGAGGACGTCACCCAAGAGGTGTTTCTGCGCCTATGGAACCAGCCCGACAAGTTCGATCCCAGTCGCGGTTCACTGCGTTCCTTCTTGCTTGCGCAATCGCACGGGCGTGCCGTGGACGTCATTCGGTCCCTCAACTCACGACGCTTGCGCGAGTCCAAGGACGCTCGGCGCACGGCCAGCGCCGAGTACGACATGCAGCACGAGGTCTGGGATCTGTCGCTCGCCGCCAAGGTTTCCGAGGCGCTGGGAACGCTTCCAGTGGAGGAACGTCGCGCCATTGAGCTCGCGTACTTCGAGGGGAGGACCTACGTGGAGGTGGCCGAGCTCCTCGATCAGCCCGAGGGGACGATAAAGAGCCGCATTCGCAACGGCATGCGGCGCATGCGGGCCGTCCTGGTCGAGGCCGGGATTCAAGGAGTTGACGCATGATGACCCACGACGAAGTGAGCGAACTGCTGGGGGCGTTCGCCCTCGATGCGGTGGATCAGGAGGAGTACGAGCAGATCGAGGCGCATCTGGCCGAATGTCCGCGTTGCCGCGCCGAAGTCGATGCCCACCGCGAGGTGGCGGCCGCATTGGGGAACTCGGTCGAAACGCTGCCCGAGGGACTGTGGTCGAGCATCGCCGGCCGCCTTCCGCCACGTCAAGATGAAGAGATCCCCCCGATGCCGCTCCTGCGTACGCGATGGCGACACCCAAACCGGTGCGCGCTCCCACCTTCCGTGCGCCGCGTGCGAGCACGCTCGTCGATCGCCTCGCGCCGCGGGCGCGGTCGGCTTGCCGTGCTGGGCTCAATCGCCGTGGCCGCGGCCGCCGTGGCGATCGTCCTGGGTGTGAACGTCGCCCACGACGATCATCAGATTTCGCAGCTGCATGCGGCGATCGGGACGAGTCCCCATGCCGCAGTATTGGCTGCTTTGGACACGCCGGGCCGCAAGCTCGTGGATATGAAGAACCCCGCTCAGCAGCAGCTGGCCGAGTTCGTGGTGGTTCCTTCAGGCCGGGGTTATCTGGTGAAGTCCACGTTGCCCGCCCTTCCGTCCGGCAAGACCTATCAGCTCTGGGGAGTGTCCAAGCAGCACACGATCTCGCTCGGGATTCTGGGCCAGTCACCCCACGAAGCCACCTTCACTTCCGCCGGATCGGGGACACCGTCCACCCTCGCCATCACGGTCGAACCGGCCGGCGGCTCGGTGACGCCGACCGGACCCATGTTGGTCACGGGAACCGTCTGACACAGTCTGTGAGCCGACACAGTGGTGAGCCGACACGGTTGTTGGTTGACGCCGTCTGTTAGGTTCCGGTTTCATGTCTGAGGATGCCGAACCAAATGAGCGTCGTCCGATCGAGGTGGGAGCGGAGGCGGAGCCGGTAAAGCTCGGCTCCATGCTCTTCAGCTTGGTGGAGCCGCACCGGGGTCATGAGGTGGCGTACAACAGATGGTACGAGCGTGATCACTTTTATGCGGGTGCCATGGTGGGTCCGTACACCTTCGCCGGACGCCGTTTCGTCGCCACCGCCGAGCTGAAGTCTCTGCGCGATCCCGACCCGTCCGGCCATCACCGGCTCGCCCGAACGGGGCTCGTACGTCTCGGTGTACTGGGTGCTCGACGGCTACCACGCCGTGTGGAATCGCTGGGCCTTACGCCAAGTCAATGCGCTGCACGCCGCCGGTCGGATGTTCGAAGAACGTGACCACGTGCACACCGCGCTCTACAGCTACGCATGGGAGTTCCGCCGCGATCCCGACGGCGTGCCCATCGAGGTGGCTTTGGACCACCCCTATCGCGGCTTCGTCTCCCTCTTCATTGAGAATGCTGAGGGCGTGTCGACCGAAGCCCTCTGGGACTGGCTGCGGACCGAACACCTCCCGGCCCTCATGCCCGGCTCCGACGCCGATCTGGTTGCCGCATTCACGCCGATCTCCCCGGATGCAGATGGCGCCGGCGAAGCCATCGACCCGAGTCGGACGCTCTTGTTGTGGTTCCTGAGCACGCCGCCCGAAGTGGCATGGGAGACGGTCATCCTCGAGCATCGGCGTCGTTTGGAGGAGTCCGGACTGGGCACCGTGGTGGCGGCCCTGCCGTTCATCCCCACCATCCCCGGCACCGATACGTACACCGACAAGCTCTGGGTGGACTGAGGACTCCGCTCTACCGTCGCGCCAGTATCTCGACGTGAGGGACGACGAAGACCCCATCGGGGGATTCGGCCCAGCCGAGGAAGGCCTGGGCCATCTCCTCCAGCTCGTTGGCATCGCTCAGCCCATAGGAAACCGCTTGTTCGGCGAAGCGCGAGAAACGCACTCGATCGGCCCACAGGCCGCCCCACCACTGCCGCGATTCGGCCTCGGCAAAGGTCCAGCACGTGCTCGACACCACGATGTCGTCGAATCCCGCCGCCCGGGCCAGGCCGAGCAACGAGGGGCCGATCCGTGCGTCGTGCCCATTGCGTTCGGTGACGGCCAGGTAGAGCTGCATCCAACGGTCGAGCATCGGATGGGCCGGAGCCCAGACGAAGGCGCCGTAGTCGCTCTCTCGCACGGCGAGGACCCCTCCGGGCCGAAGGACCCTCCCGAGCTCGACGAGGGCCGCCTTC
Organism: uncultured Acidimicrobiaceae bacterium; assembly: GCA_963737745.1. GTDB lineage: Bacteria > Actinomycetota > Acidimicrobiia > Acidimicrobiales > RAAP-2 > Bog-473. Next base: position 436,033 of record CAVTTR010000002.1, read on the forward strand.
GGATCGACCAGGTGCTGCAGGACCTGGTGCGCATGGACGACGTCGAACGTGGCGTCCTCAAAGCGCAAGGCGAAGAGATCTCCCACCTCGAAGCGAAGATTGGTCAGACCGAGCCCGGCTGCGTATGTCTGGGCTTGTGCAATGACGTCGCTCGAGGCATCGACCCCCACCACCTCGCCCGGCGCCACCAGTCGGGCCAGGTCGGCCGAGATCGTCCCCGGTCCGCAGCCGATGTCGAGCAGCGAGAGTCCGGCACGCAGGTGGGGGAGGAGATAGGCCGAGGAATTCTCGGCCGTGCGCCAGGTGTGGCTTCGCAGTACGGATTCGTGGTGCCCGTGGGTGTAAGTCATGAGAACATTGTGGCAAGGTGCCGGAGCTTCCCGAAATGCAGGCCTTGGCCGAACGGCTCAGTGAGATCGGGTCCGGTCGCGTCCTCGAGAAGGTGGCCCAACTGAGCTTCTCCTCGCTCAAGACATTTTCGCCCGCGGTCGAAGATCTCTATGGGCAGACCCTCGAGTCGGTCACCCGGCGGGCGAAGTATCTGGTGTGGAACTTCCCGACGGGGTCTCGAATCGTGTTGCACCTCTCCCAAGCCGGTCGGGTCGACGTCGAATCGCCGCCCAAGACGACCAAACCGCGCGGCTCGGTGGTCCGCTTCATTCTCTCCGACCCGTCCGGTGCCGAAGAAGAGCGGGGAATCCTCGTTCGGGAGTACGGAACCCAACGCAAGGCCTCGTGGTGGGTATTGGCGGCCGGGGACGACGGGCCGTTGGAGGGGCTGGGGCCCGAACCGGACTCTGCGGCGTTCGCTGAACTGATCCGTACGAGCACCAGTAATCGACGCCTCCACGGCGAGTTGCGCGATCAGCGAGTGGTCGCCGGGATCGGGCGGGGTTGGGGCGACGACATCTTGCATCGGGCCCATCTTTCGCCCTTCGCTTCGTTGGGCTCGTTGAGCGAGGAGGAACGAGAACGTCTGCTCTCGGCCACCACCTCGGTGCTGGCCGAGGCGCTCGCGCTGGAGCGGACACGCAGTGGTGGACTGTCGGAAGCCAAATTGGGCGGTCGTTTCGCCGTCCATGGAAAGTTCGGGCAACCGTGTCCGACCCCGGGCTGCGAGGACGAGCTGCGACGGGTCTCCTTCGAGTCCTATGAGATGACGTACTGCGCGTCCTGCCAGACCAGCGGGAAGATACTGGCCGACCGGCGTCTCTCTCGCTTACTCAAGTAGCGGGTTGGCCCGTATCCGTTAGACCTGGCGCACGATGGTGACGACCTTGCCGAAGATTGCGACGTCTTCACCGTCGAACACCATCGGCTCGTAGGTGGGGTTGGCCGGCGTCAGGACGATCCGTCCCTCACGACGACTGAAGGTCTTCACCGTGGCCTCTTCGCCCGGAATCCCAGCCACCACGATGTCGCCGTTGTCGGCGTCGGGTTGTTGGCGGACCACGACGAAGTCCCCGCTGAAGATTCCGGCATCGATCATGGAGTCTCCGCGTACCCGCAACATGAAGGTCGGTCCAGTTCCCGTGAACTGCTCGGGCATGGGCAGGAGCTCCTCGACATTCTCCAGGGCGAGCACGCCGGTACCGGCAGCGACATCGCCGATCAAAGGGACGTTGCGTACCGCCGAGGTGGCCATGCTCTTGGTCGAGGTCGGGTCGTAGTGCACCTGAATGGCGCGGGGTTTGCTCGGATCCCGGGAGAGATACCCCTCGCGCTGGAGCACGGCGAGATGCGTGTGGACGGTAGCCGACGAGGTGAGACCCACCGCTTCGCCGATTTCACGTACGGACGGGGGATAGCCGCGGTCGCGTTGACTGTCGGCAATGAACGTGAGGATCTTCTGCCGCTTTCCGCTCAGGACCTCGGCCATCGGTTTCTCCTTCTGTTCTCCACCAACCCCTCACCCGGGGGCGAACACTCGTTCGTGCCTGCGCAAGATAGCCGGTCCGGAAGGCTAAAGCAAACATCTGTTCGATGGAGGGTTCAGGTACCTCGGCCGTTTTCCCTCGCCGAAGGCATCTGTCACACCCCCTCTCTACCGTATGAGCATGCGCAACGAACAGGCGTTCGAGAAACTGGTTGACACCGAACACCTGTTCGTGCTGCACTATGGACGAAGCGAACAGGTGTTCGAAGGAGGAGATGCGATGTCGGTCGCACTTGAGCTGGAATACGAAGCGTTTTACCCGAGGTTGCGGGTGGTTCCTGTACCCGCTGACGCAGACCCGCCCATCGGGCCGCGTGCAGCGCCGGCGGTTGCTCCTGGGCGCCGTCGTGGTCATCCTGCTCGTTCTCCTCATGCTGCCCATCCGGGCGCTGGGCGGGAAGACCATCGCTGGGTCCGGGCCCGTCACCGGCCACGAGTACGTGGTGCGCAGCGGCGACACATTGGCCTCCATCGCCACCCAGGTCGACAGCAGCGACGTTGTCGGCATGGAGCAGCAGTTGGCCCACGAATTGGGCTCCACGGTGCTCGTGCCGGGGGAGCATCTCCTGATTCCCTGACTATGGTCGGCGGTGTGCGATGTCCGTGGTGCGCCGTTGATGATGACCGGGTCGTCGACTCGCGTCTGGCCGAGGACGGCGGTGCAATTCGGCGTCGGCGTGAGTGCCTCGGGTGTGGGCGCCGATTCACCACCTTCGAGCGGGTCGAGGAAGTACCGCTGTGGGTGGTGAAGCGCACGGGACTGCGGGAGCCGTTCGATCGAGCCAAGGTCGTGGCGGGCGTGCGGTCGGCCTGCAAGAACCGGCCGGTGAGCGACTCGGACATGGAGCAATTGGCGCAGGCCGTGGAAGATGCCTTGCGGAGCGAGACGTCGGAACCAACCAGCCAACAGGTGGGTGTCGCCGTGTTGGAACGTCTGCAGGCACTCGACGATGTGGCGTATCTACGCTTCGCCAGTGTCTATAAGGGCTTCGAAGACGCGGGCGACTTTCAACGCGAAGTCGGCCTGTTGACGAAGACGACGGAGCCAAAACGGCGGTGATCAACGAGACGCCCGCGGTGGCGCTGGCTGTCTACGCCCATCCGGATGACGCCGACGTTGCTTGCGGAGGAACGCTGGCCCGCTGGGCGAAGGCGGGCAGTGCGGTGCATCTCGTCGTGTGCACCGACGGAGGCAAAGGGACGTTCGATGCCAACGTCAAGTCGAAGAAGCTGGTGGCCACGCGCGCTCTCGAGCTCGAGGAGTCGTCCGCCGTGATCGGCCTGTCCAGCGTGACCAACCTGGGCTATCCCGACGGCGAACTCGTCGATTCAGACGACTTTCGCCGTACGTTGGTCGAATGGGTGCGTCGGTTGCGGCCCGAAATCGTGTGCGGTCATGACCCGACCGCGGTCTTCTTCGGGCGGGAGTATTTCAATCATCGGGATCACCGCATCGCCGGGACGGCCTTGCTCGATGCGGTTGCGCCGGCGGCCGCCCTCCCGCTGTACTTTCCGGACGCCGGCCCCGCCCACCAGGTGGGCACCGTCTTGCTGTCGGGCACGCTCGAACCCGACGAATGGGTCGATGTGTCTGACACGATCGAGTGCAAGGCGGCGGCGGTGGAGTGCCATCGCACGCAGTTTTCCGGTTCAGACGGGTGGGCCGGCGAGGCCGTACGGCGCCGGGCCGAGGAAGAGGGCCGGCGCGTCGGCGCCTCCTTCGCCGAGGGCTTCCGTCGGCTGACGCTCAGTGGATGATCTCTCCCACCTCCCGAGCATCCTGCATGTCGATATGGACGCCTTCTTCGCCTCGGTCGAGGTGCTCGATGACCCGTCCCTGGCGGGCCTGCCGGTCATCGTCGGCGGGGCCGGGGAGCGCGGCGTGGTGGCCTCGTGCACCTATGAAGCCCGGATGTTCGGAGTGCGCTCGGCCATGCCGTCGATCCGAGCCCGCCAACTGTGCCCGCAGGCCATCTTCCTGCCGGGACGGCACGGCCGCTATGCCGAGATCAGCGGAGAGCTCCACCAGCTCTTGGCCGACATCACCCCCGTGGTGGAACCCATCGGCCTCGACGAGGCCTTTCTCGACGTCGCCGGGGCGATACGGAGGCTCGGCGATCCCGAGACCATTGCGCACGGGTTGAGGGACCGGGTGCGGGCCGAACTCTCCCTCGGCTGCGCCGTGGGCATCGGCCGTTCGAAGATGATCGCCAAGTTGGCCTCGCGCGCCGCCAAGCCTCGGGCCAGCCGGGCCGGTCTCGTCGCTGGACCTGGCGTTGTCCTGATCGAGCCCGACGTCGAGTTGGCCTTTCTGCACGGTCATGATGTGGAGGCACTCTGGGGTGTCGGGCCGGCCACGGCGAAACGGCTGCACGATCTCGGCGTGCGCACCGTGGCGGACCTGGCGGCGATCCCGGCCGAGACATTGGCCAAGCGCCTGGGCAAGTCGAACGGTCATCACCTTTTCGCACTGGCCCACGGAGAGGATCCCAGCCCGGTGACACCCAATCGGCGGGCCAAGTCGATCGGGCACGAGGAAACGTTCAGTCACGATCTGGTGGATCAGGCTGAGCTCGAACGCCACGTCCTGCGCATGGCCGAATCGGTGGCCACCATGTTGCGCGGTGCATCCAGCGCGGCGCGCACGGTGACCGTAAAGGTCAAGTTCAGCGACTTGTCGCTGCAGACGCGTTCGCACACCTTGGGCCGGGCCATCACGACGGGGGGAGCCATCGGCCAGGTCGCGGCGGCCCTCCTGGCCGCGATCGATCCCGGCGAGGGGATCCGGTTGCTCGGGGTCAGTGCCTCAGGGCTTGATCGAAGGAGGAGGAGATCAGTTGTCCTTCGACCTCGGTGACGGACGCGAGGAGGGAAGGCAGAGCGCCACGTCGCGCGAGCAGTCGTGGCAGGACGCCACGGCCGCCATCGATGCCATTCGGGAGAAGTTCGGACGATCCGCGGTGGGATCGGCGTCCATGGTCAGCGACGAGGGAGTGCAGGTTCCGGCCCGGCGGGATGCTCCATGGGGTCCCGCCGAGTAGGCCACCATTGCAGCCACTTCCCGTGGGGATGGGCGTCGGCCAGACGGACCGGGGCTGCGCCATCGGGCGGCAGGTGGACGAGCGCGGTGGCCAAGCTCGACGTCGGACGTGGCGACGGTGACGGAGGCGTCGGGAGTCCGGGGGTCTCGATCGGCGACTCGGCGTAGAGGTGGTGCACCGTGCGCTCTTGGGCCAGGGCGCGGACGGCCTGCACCAGCTCTGCTTGTCGGTCCGGGCTGAGGTAAGCCGCTACCCAGGTGTGGAACACGACAAGTGGGACATCTGGGGGAATCGTGGCGGCCACACGAGCGAGGTCGTCGACGATGTCTCCTTGGTGCACCACGGGCGGCGTGGTGATGCGTGCGGTCATCAGCGCCCCGCGCAAGCGAGTGAAGCGGGTGAGATTGTCGGGCCAGAGGCAGGCTAGAAGCCACAGCGCACCGTCGTCGGACAATGGGTCGATCGGGGCCGCATCGATGCCCGTTCTCGTGGCGATGGAGGGGAGGGCCAGGGGTGGGAGTTCCTCGAGTACTCCTCGAACCGTGCATTCGAGGTGCACTTGCGCTCCCGGCTGGCCGGCCTGCACCAGCGCACCGTCCGATCGCTGGGCGTAGGAGTACGCGTAGGAATCGAAGAGAAGGTTGAGTCCGGCCGACGTGCCCAGGTCGAGTAGCGACAAAGGCTGACCGACGGAATACCCCGAGGCGATGACATTGAACCCGGGCAACGAGCGCGGTGCAGCGCCCCACTTCGTTGGTCTGTGTGCTGCGCACCGTGATGAGGTCGACGAGCTCGGCGCGGTGAGTCAGGCAGAAGTCCTTGAAGTCGGCCACCACATCGCCCGAAGGAGGCCCCGCCCCGGCCTCACCGACCATCCACCGCACCGTGTCGTAGTGCGCGGCGAGAGGATGTCGTGTCCCGCTGAGAAGAAGAAAGTGCACCGCCGCCAGCAGCAGGTTGGGCCGTCGCTGGCGTATGGGAGCTTCGCCGAGGAGGGCCAGCACCTCGGGATCGTCGGCGACGCCACGGCAGATGGCGTCATAGGTCGTGGCTCCGTCGCGTTCGGCGCCCTGGGCAAAGATTCGGAATTGTTCAGGGACGGGAAGGTCGGACAACGCTCTAGAGGCTGGCGGGAAGAAGCGGTGAGATGGCGGTGAAGAAGAAGTACAGGAGGACGAGCGCGATCACCACGCCTCCACCATTGATGAGCCAACGTCGGCGACGGTAGCGGTGCGCGGAAATCAGGACAACCGCCAGCAGTGCGGCCAGCGCCAGACCCCAGAGGACGGCGTCGAGGAATTGGCCGTTCGAATTTCCGGCCAGGGCGCCCGTCTGCGCCGTGGTCTTCGGGCGTCCCGTCTTGTGGGCCGTGGAATGCGTCGGCTTTTTCGTTTGCGCCGGCGCACTGTCGAAGAGTTGCGAGTGGACGAGTTTGGCCGTCACGACGAGTCGAGTGGACGCGCTGAAGCGCGGATTACAGGTCGTGAGGGTGACCCACGCCCCGGACTGGTTCTGCAAGATGGCGCCGTCGGACGGCGAAACCACCTGGCTTCCCGTGGTGTCGTAGACGAAGACGCCCTGCACGGTGGTGAAGACGATGGGGTCTCCGACCTTGAGCACGTTGAGGTTGTAGAAGGGATGCCCGTAGGTGGTGCGGTGGCCCGCCACCCCGGCGTTCCCGGTTTGGCCGGGCAGGGGCGTGTTGGTGTAGTGGCCGGGACCCTGACGAAGGTCCTGCGTATCTGTGCCGGAGACGATTACCTGGTCGATGCCGATGGCGGGTATACGGATCTCACCGACCGGTGAGCCGTCGGCCGGTTGCGAGGTGGTCGGTGCCACCTTGGCCGGGCCGGTCGGGAGCTCGTTGCTGGGGGTGGTGGTCTGGGCCAGGGCGGTGCGCACCTTCGCGCTTTGTGTCTTGTGCTCGAGTTGTGTGCGCAGCACGTTCTGCGTGTGCGACTGCTGCAACGCCGTGCCCCAGACCAGATAGGCCACGAACAGGAGGAGAACGATCCCAGCCCCGATCAGGACCTTTCCGACGATGCTGAGGATGCGCACGAGGAGGAGAGGTTAGGTGGGACACCGCCGAGCGAGGGGTCATTCCCCATCGCTCCAGTTAGGAGACAGTGACCAACGTGCCCAGCGGCGTCATTGGAAAGACGATGGCTGCATTGTCGATCGGCATCTCCACACAGCCCACGCTCTGGGGGAAGCCGTAGCTTGCCCTTGGGAAGCCGTGCAGGGCATCCCCGCCATTGAAGTAGCTCACCCACTTGATCCCGGGGTCCACGTACTTGGATCCGTCGGGGTTGGTGCCTGACATGGTGGTCTCGGTGTAGCGGGCGTAGACCGGGAATGTGCCGTCGGCGGTGGGAGCCGCAGCCACCCCGGTATTGGCCAGGGTGTGGTAGACGTCGACGCCGTTCTGATAGACGGTCGTTGTCTCGGGCAGAGTCTTGGTCACGTAGACGTAGCCGTAGGGGAGCGCGTTGCCCTGACCGTTCTCGACGCGCGGTCAACACTGCGCTCCATACGGCCGGCCCGGCCACGCCGTCGACCCTGAGGTTGTGCTGTGACTCGAAGTTCATGACGGCACCCTTGGTGATCACGTTGTAGGTGCCGGGTGTCCAGAGCGAGGTGAGCGAGGCCGGTTGATCGGCCCAACGCCAGGTGAACGTGCCGATCTGCGCCGCCGCTTCTTGGGTCGGCGAGGTCAGAGGCGAGGCCGCAGTGAAGTTGAGAGGCAGGTAATCCAGCTCGGCCAGCATCTGTTGCAGGCGCAGGATGGAACCGGGCGCCACGGTGAACGATGTGGTGAAGGGTGCGTCGAGGTGTTGACCGCGCGAGCCCGTCGTGCCCGTCGGGCCGCCGGGAACGGTGATGGTCTCCACCGTGCCGGGTACGAGGGGTGCCGTCGCTTGATACTGCAGGAGCGACGGCGACAGAACCGCCCATTGGCCGGCCACCGCCGGCGAGAGCGTCGGCATGGGGCTGCCCGGAGCCAGGTCGGTCGAGAACTGGACCGAGATGGTGGCGTCGCCCGCCACACCGTCGCCTGTCGGCGTGGTGCTCACCACGGTCAACGGCCTGGGTGGGACGGCCGTCGTGGCGGATGCCGTGGTGTTGTGACTGCGCGAGATGAAGACCAACCCCGCGCCGGCCACGGCCAGCGTGAGGGCGCCGACCAGAACGATCCACAGGCGCGCGTGGCTGTTCTCCTTCTTGCGGAGGTGCTTACCAGGGGCCATGGCAACCGAGATGTTACCAGTGGCTTTAGTGGTTTAAGCCCGCACCGTGTCCCAAATTGCTGCGGTGACCTGGTCGAGCCGGGCCGGATCCGTCACCTTGGCGCCGATGTTCTCACGCACGTAGAAGGCGTCCACCACCAGCTCACCGAGAGTGGAGACACGGGCCGAGACCACATCGAGCTGGGCTTCGAACAACACCCGGGTGATGCGATGCAGCAGCCCGACGTCATCGGGAGCCCGCACCTCGAGCACCGTGGCGCTGTCGGAAGCTTCGTTGTCGACTCGCACGTCTGTCCCCGGTACGTGGGCGGCTGACCGCCGTCGTACGGGATACACCCGCCCGCGTTCGGACAGCCGCTCGGCGATCGGCAGCTGGCCGGACAGGACGGCGGCCAGGTCTTCGCGCAACCGGGCCGTGTCAGGCCATGTGCCACGGGCCACCTCGACCGTGAAGACCTCGACCGCGACGCCGTCCTCGCCGGTCACGTTGGCGGCGCGTACATCCATCCCGTGCAGGGCCAAGGCGCCGGCAACGTCGGCGAGCAGACCCGGCCGGTCGGGCGCCGCCACGACTACCTGCGGCGGATCGAGCGAGACCGACGGCAGCCCGCTGGTCCGGACCTCGTCGATGAGCTTGCGATAGTGCGCGGGAATCGGGACCGGCTTGGTGGGCGCCACTTCGCCCGCCAGTTCCAGGTCCGCTCGCCGTACGAGCTCGGCCACCAGGCCGGCCTTCCACGATCCCCACGCCGACGGACCGGTGGCTCGGCTGTCGGATTCGGTCAAGGCGCCGAGCAGATGCAAGGTGACGCGGTTTCCGGCTGCCCGGGCCACTTTGGCCACTGTGCTGGGATCCTCGAGGTCACGGCGAGTAGCCGTGTCCGGCAGAAGGAGGTGGTAGCGCACCAGGTCCACCAGGATCTCGACGTCTTCGGACCCGAAGCCCATCCGGCTCGCCATGCGGCGCACGACCTCCATGCCGATGGTGGTGTGATCGCCCGGAAACCCTTTGCCAATGTCGTGCAACAGGGCGCCGATCAACAAAAGGTCGGGACGCTCGACTGTTCCGGTCAACTCGGAGGCCAACGCGGCGGTTTCGAGCAGATGACGATCGACCGTATAGGTGTGATAGGCGTTGCGCTGCGGTTTGTTTCGCACGGCCGCCCACTCGGGGATGATCCGCGCCACGAGGCCGTGTTGATCGAGCGACTCCATCTTGTCGATGGCCGGGCGACCCGCGGCCAGCAGACGGATCAATGCGGCCAAGAGCTCAGGAGGCCAGGGATCGGTCGGGGGCGGCATGCGGTCGGCCAGGCGGTGGAGTGACCCTCTGGCGATGGGCTGGTCGAGCTCGGCCGCGGCGGCGGCCAGACGAAAGGCGACCGAGGGGTCCTCCGAAACAGGAGCCGAGGGGAGGAGGGCGATCTCTCCGTTGACGTCCACCATGTCCGGCCCCAGCTGCGTGTCGTCGACGTGCTCTTGTGGTGCTCCGACCACAGCGATCCCCTTGGCCCTTTTACCCTCGCTCCGGCGGAACCGGCGACGAGGTTTGGGACTCGGGTCCCAGAGACTGCGACGCCGCCAGACGTCGTCGCTGACCCAGGCAATCTGCCGTCCGGCCGCCGAGACGGCGGCCATGAGAACGTCGGCATCCTCGAAGGCCAGCGCGGCCGCGACCTGATCCTGATCTTGCAAGAGCAGCTTGTCTTGCTCCCGCCGAGCGATGCGGTGCAATTCGACGCGGACCCGGGTGAGCACCGAGTTGGCCTGCTGCAGCGAATTGAGGTCCGCATAGTCCGCCAACAAGGGGGCGTAGGCAGAGATGGCTTGCAACACGTTGACATCACGGAGACCTCCATGGCTCTCCTTGAGGTCGGGCTCGAGCAGGAATGCGACATCACCGGCTGCCTTATTACGCTCGGTCATCTGGGCCTGCAGATCGGTCAGGTAGCGCGTGCCCAATGTGTCGCGCCACGCTCTGCGGGCATCGGCGATTAACGGCTCCGCCACCTTGGGATCCCCCCAGACCAGTCGGGCATCGAGCAGTCCCAGGGCGACCCGGACGTCCTCGGCGGCGACGTCGAGGACCTCGCTCGGCCGGCGCACCGAGTGATCGAGGTGGACTCCCTCGTCCCAAATGGGGTACCAGATGGCGTCCGCAACTGCTTTTATGTCGCGATGGCCCGAATGAAGGAGAACGACGTCCAGGTCGCTGTACGGGCAAAGAGAGCTTCTCCCATAGCCCCCGACGGCAAGAAGGGCCAGGTGACGGTTGGTTTCTCCGACGGCGCGCTCAGCCACCCCGGAGAGCCATTCGTCCGCTTCGGCCGCATAGGCCCGGCAGAAGTCGTCGCCTTGCAGGTCGGGCTGTTCGAGGAGCAGGCGACGTCGTTCGCGGAGCGACGTATCAAGGGCCATGCCGGAACGTAGCATTGGCCCCGTGAGTAAAGAGGTACGTCGCCGTGAAACAAAGCAACCGCTGACGGTGCGCCACAGCGCGGCCATGCTGGCCGTGGGCGTCATCGGGGTGCTCGTTGCCTTCGTGGTGCTTCACGCCATTGCCGGGATCATCTTCTTTTTCATCAAGCTTGCCGTCGTGGTGGCCCTCATCGGCGCCGTCTTCTATCTCATCGGCCGTTCCAGGCGATAGCGGCACCTGCCACTAGGCTGACCGCCCTGTTGTCACGGCGGCGTGGCCGAGTGGTTTAGGCAGGGGCCTGCAAAGCCCCGTACCCCGGTTCGAATCCGGGCGCCGCCTCCAGGGTGATGTCGCGAGACATCGGAGACAGCTGTTTCAAGACATCGTAGACACCGGCGCTTCCTTCAGGGAATGCGCTGGTAGTCCACGCTCGTGTTACTACTACACGAGCTCAGAGGTGGGGGAGTTCAGCGGCGACAGCGAGACGTACTGGCGAGGACACGAAACGGCGAACTCCATTAGCGCTCGGGCCCGTCTTGCTGCCCACAAGAAGTGCGTAATGCTTTCTCGTGGATTTTCCAAATTGGCGTACAAGATCTACTCCGCGAGGATCGTCGACGACCGAAGTCGTTAGGATACGCATCACGGGTTGCGCGAGGGGGCGAAGGCGAGGCCAACTCTGCCTCGAAGGCCGCTGCGAACGCGGGCGCAAGACCATCGTTCCCGACCGGTTGCCCGCCCGCAGTGCGTAGAAATGGAGCGGGCATTCACGGCCGCAGATGCCGAGGAATTATCTTCCCGAGAGGACGCAGGCCTCCCGTGCTAGACCGTCTTCGTGGAATTTTTCCTTTATTTGCCACAGATGCGGATGGACCCAGAGACCCTGGTCGATCGGGCACAGGCGGCGGAAGCCGCTGGGTTTGTGGGAATCGCCGGTATGGACCACCTCGCTCCGCCCCTGGCCGAGAACCAGCCGGCATTCAGCGCCATGACGGCGAACACCTGGTTGGCGGCGAAGACGTCACGCCTCGTGGTCGGCACGCTCGTCCTATCTGACCCGTTCCGTCATCCCGCCGTACTGGCTCAAGAGGCGGTTTCCATCGATCGCTTCTCGAATGGTCGCTTCGAGTTGGGGATCGGCTGGGGCTCAGGCCAACACGAACTTGGTCCCTTCGGGGTCACAACAGAGCCCGGCTCGGTGCGCGTTCGACGGCTGAAGGAATCGATCGAAATCATGAAAGCCCTCTGGACCGGCGAGGCAGTCGACTACGACGGTGAGTTCTTCCACCTTCGGGCGCGCGCCAGGCGCTGACACCCATCGGCAACATTCCGCTCCTCATCGGTGGTGCCGGTCCAAAGACGATGGACCTCGTGGCGGAGCACGCCGACTGGTGGAATGTGCACATCGGGATCCTCGATAAGGTCGACGAGGCACTCCCACGCCGGGGTAAGGCACGCGCCTCCATCGAGCACATGGTCGGCTTCGTGCCCTCGGAAGATCAGCGGGAGCAGGTGACCGAACTGGCCATGCGAAGATTCGGCATGATGGGCGTTTTCGTCGGGAACGGCAACGAGATCGTCGACTTCTTCGGAGGCCTTCAAGAGAAGGGTTTCGAGCGCGTCTATGTATGGTTCACCGACTTTGCCAACCCCGAGACGCTTGCCGCTTTCGGGGAGACGGTCATTCCGGCGCTCCGCTGACGCAAGCGCTGCGGCCCTGCTGCAGATAGAGTCGACAAGGCCAAGTTGCAGTGGTGACCGGGAGCCGTTGTGTTTCTACCCCAGCGCACCGCCGGGAATGTCATGCCCTCAGTGGCTGCCGGCTTGGCAGAGACCTCAAGGAGACAGCGGATGAGCAATCTGACCTTCACCGGAGTTTCGCACCTCGAGCTGTATGTCAGCGACCTTGAGGCCAGCGTGGCCTGGTATGGAGCGGCCGTGGCACTCTTCCCTCGGCCGAACCAGCCCGAGCAGGTTCGCGTCCTTCAGCCACATAACGCGAGCTTTCGTCTTGTGCTCCGACCTGGTCGCCCGGCCGACGCTCACGGTGACTTCGGGCACCTCGCGCTGGGGGTGGACAGCCTGTCGGACCTGGAGGCCTGGGCCAGCCATTTAGATGAAATTGGCGTGCAACACAAGGGCATCAAGCAAGGGCCAACGGGTCACACCATCGATCTTGTGGACCCCGACGGCCACGACATCGAGCTCACATACGAACCCTGAGAGCGTTCGCCTGGTCGGATCGATCGGGCATGAACTCTCGGGCACGTCGACGGCGACGGCTGCGGGTCGCAGAGTGAGCCCTCCTCGACGAGGCACCGTATTCTCTCCCTTTGCAACGAGACCGCGACCGGTTCGCCACCCGCCAAATATAAGGACTTACGGTCCTATTTTCCGCTAGGTAAAGCGGCTAAAATATGGGAGGGAATTCGAGCGGAGGCCTGAATGCGGAGAAGACGACCTGTGCCGAACGACACAGGGCCAAGCCGGTCTGAACAGGTCAAGGGAGCTCCCACAATGGTGCTTGAGCAGCCAGGCGGTCCTGAAGAGACTGTTGGCCACACACCGGGAAGCCTTGAGTCGATGTTTGATGCGATCTCCATTGGTGGATCGGGCGCCCGTTCGGAAGGCGCCGGCCAATCCCACGGGAAGTACGACGATCTCTGGCAGCTTTCGCTCTCCGATCCCCAGACCGGTTTGGCCAACCGTTTGCTGCTTATCGATCGGCTGACCAGGGAGCTGACAAGGCGTCGACGACATGGTGGCTGTGTTGTTGTTTCTCACATCGATCTCGACAATCTCAAGGACATCAACCATGAGTTCGGCTACCCCTCCGGGTACGAGGTATTGAGGCGGGTGTCCGGGCGTTTGACTGCAATGCTGCGAAGCGAGGACACGGTGAGCCGGATCAGTGAGAACGAGCTGGTTGCCGTCATGACCGTAGAGGACGAGCAGTATGTCGACCTTCTCATGCGACGGGTCCAAGCGGTACTCGACGATCCGATCGCCCTCAGCGGCGGGACCGTGAGGGTGACCACGACCCTTGGAACGGTCACTGCACGAAGCTCGGAGTCGGCTGAGGAAGTCTTGGCGCGAGCCGGTCAGGCGGCCTAGAAGGAGCGAACCTCGCGCTCCGTCAACCCGCCGCCTCGGAGGGATTTCTCGAATTTAGGGATTTTGACCCTAGTCAGCAGCACCCCGCTTGACTAAACCTTATGTGTGTCGATGTACAGCGAGCTCCTGCGCGATCTCTGCCTCAGCTCGGACGCTGGGGAGGCTCCTCCTTCGACCGAAGAGCTGGTGGCCGATCTTCGGCAGTGTCGCCTTCGGCTGCACCGCCGGACAGCGCTTCACAAAAGTGTCGTGGCCGAGGACCTCGCCCGCGAGCTGGATCACGATCGAATTCTCCTGTCGCTCTGCGCCGCCATGTCGATTGATCATGATCCAGCGAGATTTGTCAACCCCATCGCCGAGCGCGCCCGGCTCGAGGCATTACTGCGAGCGAACGGAATCGAGTTCGACGACATTTGAGGGAATGGTCGTCCAGGGATTCAGCTTTCGCGAGGTGTCGCCTTCGGGTTCATGGCTCGACGCTCGGCCAGAATGGCGGCGTAGACCCCGGCCTCAGTGCGACGCTGCATGCCCAGCTTAGAGAGCAGGCTCGACACATAGTTTTTGACCGTCTTTTCGGCCAGGAAGATCTCTTCGGCGATCTGGCGGTTGGAGCGACCCTGCGCGATCAGGTCGAGAACCTTCCGCTCCTGGGGTGAAAGGCTCGACAGCCGCGCCTCTGTCTTTTGGGTCTGGCGCAACCTGTCGAAGATCTCCTTCGAGAGATTGGCATCGATGAGAGATGCCCCTTGGCTTACACGTCTAATGTCACCAATGAGGTCGCTCCCGCCGATCTCTTTAAGCACATAGCCGGCGGCCCCCGCCATGATGGCGGAGAACAACGCCTCATCGTCGGCGTAGGAGGTCAGCATCAGACAGGCAATGTCGGGGTAGCTGGACCGAATCTCCCGACACACTTCAATGCCACTTCCATCGGGGAGCCGTACGTCGAGGATTGCCACGTCAGGTTGGAGTTCGGCGATTTGTTCCAACCCCAGTTGCGCAGTGGCGGCCTGTCCGACGACATCCATGTCCTCTTCGCATTCGAGGAGCGTCTGCAACCCTGTCCGGACCAGTTCGTGGTCATCGAGAACGAAGATGCGGATGGTCATTGCGGCAATCTTGCCACGACTTGCCGGCTCAACTGGGTTTTAAGCCGCCGTTGGCTCTGATTTCCTGTCGGGTGCTTGTACCCTGGAAGGGTGCCACCAGTGGACAGGATCGCTGATCCGGCCAAGCTCCGTCGACTCGTTCAAGCGATGCTCATGATGGAGGGGGAAGTCAGCCTTCCCGTTGTGCTCCGGCATTTGGTCGGGGAGGCGTGTTCGCTGGTGAACGCCCGCTACGGGGCATTGGGCGTGTTGAGTGAGAATCGCGAGGCGCTCGAGCAGTTCATCACGGTAGGCCTCGAGCCGGACGAAGAGTTTGCCATCGGCCCTCGCCCGAGTGGACGTGGCGTACTGGGCACGTTGATCATTGAGTCGCAGCCTCTGAGGTTGGGCAACCTTTCGGAGAGTCCCGACAGCTACGGCTTTCCACCTGGCCATCCCCCGATGACCTCGTTTCTTGGCGTGCCGGTTCGGGTGAGGGGAGAGGTGTACGGAAACCTCTACCTGACCGACAAAAAGGGAGCGCCGGAATTTTCGGACGAGGATGAAGGCATCGCCGTGACATTGGCCATGGCGGCAGGAATCGCCATCGAAAACGCTCGTCTCCATGGCGTGGCCCGCGATCACACGTTGACAGAGGACCGAGATCGAATCGCGCGGGATCTTCACGACACCGTGATCCAACGCCTCTTTGCCGTAGGGCTCTCGTTGCAGGGGACTGCTCGTCTCGTCGATCGGCCCGAGGTGGCGAGCAGGATTGCCGATGCCATCAACAAGCTTGACGAGACGATCCGGCATCTTCGTACGGCCATCTTCGATCTGGAGATGACAATCAATCAGGACGGCTTCCGACGGATGGTCTTTGATCTGCTCCACGAGTTGACACCGGTGATCAGAGTTGTGCCCCATGTGACCTTCACCGGACTCATCGATTCCGCCATCTCCGGTTTGGCCGCCGATCACGCCCTCGCAACATTGCGGGAGGCGCTCACGAACGTCGGTCGGCATGCCGACGCAACGCACGTCGCCGTCACCATCGCGGCCGACGAGGACCTTCGATTAGTGGTCGTCGACGACGGCCGAGGCATGAGCGGGGCCGGGGCGGACGGCCGCGGGTTAAAGAATATGCGAAACCGGGCGGAGCGGCTCGGAGGGAGTTTGGATCTGGGTACATCGAGAGAGGGGGGGACCCGCTTGATATGGCGCATCCCACTGAGTCCCGGGGAGAGCTAGGTGGGTGCCAGGATTACCACGCGGGTGCCACCAGGCACCCTAAATGAACAAAGCGACTCGAAAGATCCGAGTCGCTTTGTTCCATGAAACCCCCCACAGGCTCCCGGGATCACCGGTAATACGTAACTGCCGTTGTAGTCGTAAAGCTATGCCACCTTGCGACGCCGGCTGTAACGCACCAGAACGGTTCCAGCACCCAGGGCACCAACGCTGATGAACACAAGTTCACCCAGGTCCGCCCCAGTGAATGCCAATCCGGATGGGGAAGTCGCTGGGGCGGTATTAACCAGAGTTGCCGCACTACCGTCGCCGCTCGTGACGGGCAGGCCGGTGCTGGGCGAAGTCCCGCCGACATAATCCGTCGAGTCAGCGCCAGCTGTGCTCGTGGCCACGGTAGCAACGGGGATCATCAAGAGTGCGCCGACTCCGACCCCGAAGGCGACTCTCTTGGCCCTCTTGTGCAATCCGTCTAGCAAATTCATCATCCAATCCCCTCAGTAGGTGGATCCTAAGTCCCCTGCAGACCTTATTCCCCGGCACGTACCGGAGGGCATCCTCGAACAATCTTCAAACAATACCTCTTCGTGACTGAGGTAACCGGCATTTGCGGTTCGCCTTCAGTCGATGCGACAGCACCATTGTTCCCCTTACGGGCGAAGAGTTCCAGGGCCTAAAGTCCTTTTACGGGTAAGCCACCTGGCAACCCCCACGTTCAACTGCGGATTAATGGAAAAGGTCGATCCATCGCTACTCCACGAAACCGGGGGTATACGGGCGCTTGGGATGACGTGAGCGACCCGCGATTCCCGGGCCGCAAAAGTGAAAGACGACCTGTTACCTCGTGCCCGGGCGCAGGTTGACGTGGGCAGATTTGCGATGACTATCCCCCACGCAACTCTCTAGGTGGTGGTGCCGAGCCCCGGGTAGGGGCCCCGTGATCAACGGCAATTGTCCGGGCGGCGTGTTGTTGGTCAGCGTCACCGTCGGGGTTGCCCTGGTCCCTTCTCCCTGTCGCACCAGGCGGAGTGTGGCGTGAGGTATTGATCGAGCCTGTTCCCACTGCGGTTGATGACGTTTGCCTCGAGCGACGCGGGGGTCAGACGACCCGACACACCAGTTGAGCGCCACTCGGCCTCAGCGGGTGGGTTGGAGGACCAGAGCACGAGATGACGCCGACGGATGACTCGTGGGCGACGGCAATCGCGCACGGCTCAGTGCAGGGATCACCATCCAGCCCTGTCGTTGACGACCGTCGCCGCTCAACCTTTCATGCCACGGATATCGGACTCGGATTGACCCTGGCTACCGCACCCATCCCATCAATCCATGACTGGCGAACCGCCTTCCCATTGGACATTTCAGAAATGACAGGACTGGCATTTAGGCATCATGTACTCCTGCGCACGGCACCCCACCAGTACTTACTTCCAAAGTGGACCGAGCCCAGACGTCAGGATAGGTTCTCGAACCAGGTGCCTCGACTTCCAAACACAACTCGCGCCCGTGCCAAACATGCCAGGCCGCGTGGCTCATTTCCGCAAGCGCCGGCGTCTCGCGTCGTCGCAACGACGCGAGCGAACGGGATCACTGTGGTCAAAGCAGGAAAGGTTGCCGCGGTTCAGGGAAGCGCAAAAGGGGCAACTCCAAGAAGGCGTCTGGTGCCCGTCGCCGCTTCGTTGGGGCTGTTCGCATCGACCGTTGGTCTCGAGGCTGGCGTCGTGGGTTTCAGATCTCACGGGAGCTCGGATCAAGGATCCGAGGGGACCCTCAACGACTCGCTGCCTCTATCTTCGCAATCAGCCGTAAAAGGTGCGATGGCGAACAGACATGCCACCAAGTCGGTTGGCACAGTCAATCCCGTTGGCACCACCTCGGTAGGCACAGTTGGATCCAACAAAGTTGGCACCAACCCGGTGGGCACAATTGGCACCAACACGGTTGGCACCGGGGCAGTCGTGACAAGTCCAGCTGGCGGTGTGGACACAAGTGCAGTTGGTGACGGTGCAGTTGGAACAAATCCAGCTGGCAGTGCGGACACCGGTGCGGGGGGCGGCGATACCGTTGGAACGGGAACGGGCGTTAGCAGCCCGGTTGCTCCCGTGACGGTCGACGCGAGCGCAGTTGTTCCCGGAGCAGTCGGCGCTCAAGTGGTGCCAAGTACAACAGTTCCTGCAGCCACCACGCCCGCCGCTTCGCCCGTCACAGTCACCGCTCAAGTGGTGCCAAGTACAACAGTTCCCGCAGCCACCACGCCGGCCGCTTCGCCCGTCACAGTCACCGCTCAAGTGGTGCCAAGTACAACAGTTCCCGCAGCCACCACGCCGGCCGCTTCGCCCGTCACAGTCACCGCTCAAGTGGTGCCAAGTACAACAGTTCCCGCAGCCACTACGCCCGCCGCTGCGCCCGTCACACCGCCTGCTGCCGTCGCCACTTCGTCTGGTCTGCGCGAGGGGGCCTACGTCGGGGCGGCCAACCCGTCGGGCCTGAGCGCCTTTGATGCGGCGACGGGCACCCACGCCTCGATCGCCACCGACTATCTGCCCGCCACAAGCGGCTTTGCCGGCATGGACGGCGCCAATGGCGACCTCAACTGGCTACTCGGGGCGTGGGCGGGCACCGGGGCCACCTTGTCGCTGGGCGTGCCCATGATTCCGAGCGACGCTTCGGGCAACCCGGTCGGCACCTTGGCCGAAGGAGCGTCAGGGGCCTACAACGCCTCCTATGTGACCTTGGCCGAGACCCTGGTGGCCGCCGGTGAGTCGAACGCCTATCTGCGCCTGGGCTGGGAGTTCGACGGGAGCTGGGTGCCCTGGTACGCCGGGATACCCGCGGCGGAGGCCAGCTTTGCCGAGTACTTCCGCCAGATCGTGACCGCCATGCGCTCGGTGCCCGGAGCCAACTTCAAGTTCATCTGGAACCCCGAGGCCGATGCTTTCACGGCCTCCGGCTATAACGTGACTTTGGCCTATCCGGGCAATTCCTACGTCGACATTATCGGGCTGGACGCCTACGACCAGGTTTGGATCACGGCCCCAACCCCGAGCAACGCCTGGAACGAAGTCATCTTGCCCGAGCTGAACGCCGCCCATCAGTTCGCTGTCGCCCAGGGCAAACCACTCGCCATAACCGAATGGGGCTCGATCATTCGTTCCGACGGCAAAGGGCTCGGTGACGACCCGCTCTACGTCAACAATTTTATCGCTTGGATGAAGAGCGTGGGCAACAACGTTACCTTCGAGACATACTTCGACTTCGTCGACCCCAGCGGCTTGAACTCGCAACTCACTGGAGGGGATTTCCCCAACTCCCTGGCTGCCTTCAAAGCCGACCTGGGCTAGTTGACGAAAAGGGCGAATTTGATCTTCATGATGTCGCCATTGGGTCGTGAGTGTCGGCAATGGCGTCAAGGGTCGTGATCGAAAGCGGTACTCCGCAGGAGACTGGCAAGGAGCTCGGCTTCGGAATGCACGT
The DNA here is from genome assembly GCA_963737745.1 of uncultured Acidimicrobiaceae bacterium. GTDB lineage: Bacteria > Actinomycetota > Acidimicrobiia > Acidimicrobiales > RAAP-2 > Bog-473. The sequence goes on from CAVTTR010000002.1 coordinate 455,601, forward strand.
CGGACTTTCGATTTATCGGGGACAGATGATTCCGGACGGTGCTGGGACTCAAGAAGGTCTCGCTTCCTTCAGGACACCTTGGAGTTCGAATCGACCTTCGTCCGAAGACCACGCGGCACGAATCGCTACTGACTGGCCTTGATTTTGACGGTGCCGGCGCTGCCGATGAGCACGAAGTCGGGGTCGCCCGTGCTGTTGCGACGGGGCGGGGAGACTGTGACGTCGCCAGTGTTGGGAAAACGACGGGCGGAGGCAGGACGGAGCGACCCGTTGGTGGGGTCGAACCATTGCAGTTGCACGGAGGCGGGGAAGGTTGCGAGGTCGACCTGAAGACTGGACCCGGTTGGGTCGTAAGCGAGGGCAGTTCTGTGGTTGCTGGCGGCGGCAACGCTGACCCACGACGCAGAGCCGTAGTTTCCGCCCCCTTGCATGACAACGTGGTCGTCGTCGGGTTTCAGCCGTGACCAAGCGATCGATTTGTACAAGTCGATGAGGTTGGAGAGTTGCAGTTCGCCCGGTTGGTTCACATCGGCGACCATTTCGGCGGCTGTTCCGCCCTCGCTGTTTGTTTCGCTCGCGCCGAAGCTCACTTCGAGTGCACCGGAGAGGACGGCCCAGTAGGCCGACCGTCGAACCTCATAGGGACTGGTCTTATCACCTGCAGCATCGTTCGGCTCATAGCCTGGTTCGGCCAGCAGCGTGGGTTTCACCGGTTGCTTCTCGTAGTCGCCCTGTACCAGCTGATAGGCGTAGGGGGTCTCGACAGAGCGGTTGTACTGGATCATGTTGAACGACAGCCATGGACTCGATTGGAAGAAGTCCGAGCTGTTGCGGTGGGGGTGGTAGGTCATCAGATGAGCGCCGCCGCCGGTTGCTTGCAGACCTGATTGGAGGGCATCGATGTCTGGCGTGTAGTTCACGCCTGAGTCCGAGCCGTAATAGTTAATCGGGTCGTGGTCGCCGCCCAGCATCCACATGAGGTTCGGGTCGCTGCGAAAGGTCGCTCCCAGGAACTTCCCGAACACCGCCCAGTCAGCGGGGTCGGCGTATCCCTCCGACACGGAGCTGTCCAACTCGAACGGTCCGGCGACTATGGACAGACCGAGGGTGTCGGCGTATTCGACGATGGTCTTGATCCGGAAGAAGTAGGCGGGGTTGGTGTCGCTCATATGACTGTCAATGAAGGCAGTCTGGCCGGCTGGGTCCGTATAGGCGCCGTCGAAGTTCACCATGTAGGCGAGGATCGTGTTGTATCCCTGGGCTTTCAGCTCGCGGAGGAACTCTTCGGCTTGGATGACGGTGAGGGCTGAGAGAAGGATCCAGCCGTATCCGCCGCCATGAAATAGGGTCGGCCGGAGCGGTCGACGAGGTCCCTGCCATTCGCCGATACCCGAAGCGGGTAAAGGGATGAGCGGAGCGGATAGATGTTGTGCCTGTTCTTGTTGCTCGTGGTGGTGACGATCGCAGTGACCGCGATGGCAATCGCGAGCAGCAAGGCGACGAAGGCGATCATCGCCCTCCGACGGGGAACTCGATGGCGCGGGAAGCTGAGCCACCGTCCCTGGTTGCGAGCGCTATCCGTTTTCATGCGTTCGTCCGCTATCGGCCCAAGCGCACCTCGCCAGAATAGCGGCCTCGGATCGGCGCACGGAGTGGCAGGCGCATTTGCGGGCGAGAGGCCGCCTGACAACAGGCATAGTTTCAAGGGTTGCCGCTTCGACGGAGGTCGATCCTGGTGGTCGGGGACGTGCGTGACTGCCTCAACCAGCGTGAGCTCACCGCCAAGCGCTCTTAGACGATCGGCAGGGAGGGCGGCGATATCGAACCGGGGGCCGTGTACGCCTTCTACCGGCGGACGCGCTCGAGTTCCCGGCCGCCTCGACCAGTTGCCAGCTCGTGCAGTGGATCGCCACGGCCCCCGACGCGTCGCTCACAACTTTTCGAAGCTCTGACCAGCCACTATCTACGACGTCGGGGCGCGGACTTACGTTGGCGGTTCCGCCTCCGGCACGCTTCAGGTCCACGCGATGCGACGACTAGGGTTGGGGTCCCTCCCACGTTTGCGGTGTACAGCATTACTAACCGTCGCTACTACCAAGAGGAATCGCAGTTTGCAGTACAGAGGGAAAGTAGCCTAAGAGTAGGAAGTGGGGCCGTTGGCGCAGTTGGTAGCGCACTTGCATGACGCGCAAGGGGTCACAGGTTCGAGTCCTGTACGGCCCACTCGAAAAGTCCAGGTCAGGCGCCTAGTGCGAGGGCAAGGCGGCCCCATGATGTAGCTTCTGTAGCCACAACTGTAGCCACTGGAAAATTCATCGTGGCTACAGCGGCTACAGGAGGCGCTTCTGGTGGCACGCACACGACAGAACGGCGAGGGGTCCGTTTACCGCCGCGCCAGCGACGGGATGTGGATTGGATCCATCACGATCGGGTGGGAGGGCGACAAGCGCATCCGAAAGACAGTTTCGGCGAAGACCGGGGCAGGGGTGAGGGAAAAGCTCCGCGTCGCACAGGCGAAGATAGATGCCGGCCTCCCACTTGACGACGACAAGCTCACGGTGAACCAGTTGCTCGACCGCTGGTTCAACGACGTTATGCGGCACCAGGTCGCCTCTCCGGCGCTCTCGAACTACGAGACCATCGCCAGGGTTCACATCCGCCCGACTCTTGGCAGGAAGCAAGTCGCGAAGCTAAAGCCCGCCGAGATCGACGCGCTGTTGTCGGCGAAGCTCGACAGTGGCCTCGCCGTCTCCACCGTACGGCGTATCCGGTCCGTCCTCGCACAAGCGCTCACGCAAGCCCAACGGTGGGAGATGGTCGGCCGCAACGCCGCTTCCCTGAGCCGTCCCCCGAGGGCGCCAAGGCGCGAAGGGCGCTCGCTCTCGCCCGACCAAGTCGGCAAACTCGTCACTGCGATGACCGAAGATCGCCTGGCAAGCCTCTTCTTGACGATGCTAGGTACGGGCCTGCGCCGTGGTGAAGCGCTTGGCCTCAGGTGGTCCGATGTCGACCTCGATCATGCGGTCTTGACCGTCAGAAACCAACTACGACGTGAACCCGGCCGCCTCGACCCGGAAGTAGGCAAACGCTCTGGCGCCGCTCTCGTCCTTGTTGAGCCAAAGACTTCGTCCAGTAAACGAATCGTGCCGTTGTGTGATTGGGTGGTCGTAGCTCTCAAGGTGCACAAGATTCGCCAAGCAGCCGAACGAAAAGCTCTGGGCGAGGCATGGAAGGAGGGTGACTTCGTCTTCACGACCACGATCGGCACGCCGGTTGACCCGCGGAATGCCAGTCGCGCCTTTTCAGAGCTCGCTAAAGAGGCGGGTCTCGGAAAGTGGCACGTGCACGAACTACGCCACTCATCGGCGAGTACTTCGCTTGCCCAGGGTGTGCCGGTCGAAGTGGTGAGCGCGTTCCTCGGACATTCCTCTATCCGCATGACAGTGGATACATACGGTCACATCGGTGACTCGCAGCTCAGGACCGCAGCGGACGCGATGGACGTTGCGCTCGGCAGTTTTATGACCACAGGCTCCAAGCTCCCACCGCAGAAGCCTCGTGGCAGTGGTTCGAAGAAAATCAGTGACATTTAAAACCAACCTGACTCTGGTACAGCCAGGTCGCTGTCGGGATCGAACTGCGATAGAGCGCGAACACGACCGTTGGGTTCGCCCATAGGGCGATTTCCACGTAATAACACATCTGTTATTATTGTCGAGAGAACCAGAGCGTCGTATTCAGGAGATCTATGGCAACTGTCGGTTTGCTTCCCGACGCAGAAGTGGAACTCGAAGGACTGCCGTTGGCCGAAGAAATAGCCCTGAGAACGGTGATGGAGAAGTTGGAGGCGCTCGGGAGCAGGCTACCTTTTCCTCACCAAAGCGCCGTCCGGGGCGCGTCGGTCCGTGAGTTGCGTCCACGATCGGGACGTAGTCCCTGGCGGGCGTTTTACCGGCGCACAGGAGCGGAGGACTTCTTCGTCGGCTCGATCGGCCCAGAGGCCATCGTCAACCCAAGGGGCTTCAAGCGGGCAGTCCGGCTGGCGGAACAACGCCTTACTAAACATAGGGAGTACGGAGGATCATCATGACACCGGCACGCATGACAACTGCCAGCGACTCGCTCAAGAAGCGGCTCCGTGACCCAAAGTTCCGCCAGGCGTGGGAACGTACGGCCTTGGCCCGTGCAGTTGCTCTCCGTCTCGTTGAATACCGAGCAGACAATGGCCTCTCGCAGAGCGCACTTGCCCGGAAACTGCAAATGCAGCAACCGGCCATAGCCCGGCTGGAAGCCGGCGATCACAACCCAAGCATGGAGACGCTGATGCGGCTTTCCCAAGGGCTCGGCATCGACTTTCACATCGACATCACCCCCGAGCACGTCGAGGTTCAACTGACGGCATAATGCCGACATCGACGTAGGAAGATCCGCGTTTACGAGGGCAACCCGAACCCTCGGGGTTAGGGGAGAAGAAGGCGGTGGCGTGGACCTACCGCAATTGAGGACCCCATAGGCCTCATGGGGCGGCAAGGTCGTCGGATTCCGTCCCACCGTCTACTTGTGCCGCCCCGCTGAATTTCTCTTACACTTGATTCCCGCAGCCGATTGCAACGTTGCGAGATCCCAGTGTTACGGGCCGGTTCCGCCGGACGGGGACCACCGCCGCTTACGGCCTCAAGCCCGCCCAAGGGCGAGAAACAATTCTTTGGGGGAAACCGAGCCGCCTGCGGCGGCGCTATCACCGCGCCCCCAAACAATTCCGTCTCGGCCCCAAGGGGCAGACCCTTGACCGGGCTTGACCCCGCTCGCTTACCGGTAGTCGTCGCCGTTCATCGAACGACGCAGCGGCGTCGTTCGCAAGGAACGAAGCCAAGAGCATAGGAGCGAACCATGAGCAACAACACGACCACCATCACCGGCAACCTGACCCGCGAGCCCGAAATTAGGTACACGAAGGAAGGTCAGGCCACGACCCAACTCGGTGTGGCCGTCAACCGGCGCTGGCAGGACCGGGCCACTCAGGAATGGCAGGAGGCCACCTCCTTTTTCGACGTCGTGTGCTGGAGGGACCTGGCTGAAAACGTGGCCCTCTCACTTTCCAAGGGGATGCGAGTGGTGGTCACGGGCCGCCTGGAGCAGCGCAGTTGGGAGACCGAGGAGGGTGAGCATCGTTCCAAGGTCGAGATCACGGCGGACGAGATCGGACCGAGCCTGCTCTTTGCCACCGCTGACGTGCGGCGGACCGAGCGCCGTCAGGGGATCTCCGAGACCGAGTCCGACGTCCCCTCCTGAATCGTTGGCACCGTCGGCAGCCTTCTTCGGAGGGCTGCCCGCGGTGTTCACGGTGAGCATCATCGAAGGAGGCACGATGCACCACACGACAGATCTGACGAATTCGGATCGGGCGGACGTGGCCCAGAAGCACCACGACGCCGAGATCCTGGCGGAGCGGTGATGGCCTACAAGCTGAGCTTTGGCGACGGGGATGCCGATGCCGCGTTCTGGGAGAGGTTGTCCGGATACTGCGTCCAGATCACCTCACCCGATGGCGCGGCCGCCGACTACGAGGTAGTCGGCGGTACCACGTGGAATGAGGAGCTGGGACTGGCCACGCTCCGCGTACGGAGCTGGGACGGCGAGCTGGATGGTCCGAACGGAGAACCGTTTGAACTCGGGCTGACCGGCGACGAGGAGGTGCACGTCTATTGAGGCTGGCGCCCGTGTCGGGGCACTCCGTTGAGGTATCCGGGCTGGGCAGTTACGGATGAAGCTGACGTCCTCCGCCATGCGGGCTACTGAGATGGGTGTGCTGGAAGTGATCCGGATACTTGAGTCCGAAGGTGAGCAATCGGTCCATGCCGATGTGCCCGAGCCACACCAGGCCCAGGGCCAAATATAGCTGTCTGTTTTGTCACCATCCGTACCCCACCATCATTGCCGGCAGCGGGGTGGAGTGAGCCAGGTTGTACACATGCGCTCCGATTCGCGTACCCCCGAAATAGCCCGCCATGAAGAGATCGGGAAGGAATAAGATCAGCGGGACCAACCACCACGATCGGTGGGTGGTGGAGATGGCAACGAGCGACCCGACCAAGAGGGTGGCTCCTTCAAGCTGGAGCCAAAGGCGGGGGGCGCCGACAACCGTGCCATCCGACGCGTTTGCTTTGGCCTGCCGATCATCATGCTGGTATGTGACGGAGGTGTCTCCTCGGAGACAGCGTTCAATCGCTGCCTAGACATGATGGTTGACCTTCCCCAGGAAGCTCAGCAGAGCACTTGTGGTGATCTCTGGCTGCTGTGACTGGGGGTAGTGGCCGGCCCCGGGCACCATGACGACACTGGCGTGCAGAGCGTGCGATATTCACTCCGCCTCGGCACGGGGGTCCGGGAAGTCAGGGTCTTGCTCGCCCATGACGATCAAGGCGGGTGTTGCGACCTCTCCGAGATGTGACTCGGCACGCGTATGGTCGGTGCGGGTGGTGAGGGAGAAGGATTTGGCGTATCCGGGCCGGCGAAGACTCGAAACGACGCTCTTGCGGTAGACCTCGAAATCAGCGGGACGCTGACCTTGTAAAACTTCGGCAGGCAGGAATTCCACGACATAGCCGCCCAGGGCCGCGCCATGGCGACCCTCAAAAGCACCCCCGCATCGCAGTGGTCTTGCCGTTGCGAACGAAGGGTCCAACGAGCACCAGGCCATTGATGAGGTCGGGTCGGTCGGCTGCTGCATAGGCCGCTGCGTCAGCTCCCATGGAGTTGCCCACCACGACAGCAGAGTCGTCGAGTTCCTCGATGAGGGCGATGATGTCGCCCGCCGTCTCGACGTCTCCGTAGGAAGAGAACGTCGTGTTGCTTTCGCCGTGACCGCGGAGATCCGTGCATGCCACTCGGTAACCTGCGCCACGGAGCGCTGGCGCCGTAAAACGGTACGCGCTTCGCAGATCGCCCATTCCGGGTACCAGAACCACAAGCGGACCATCGCCGCCGACGTCATAGCCAATCCGGCCTTCAGGACGATCGAGAAAAGAGGGATTCTGCACTGGAGAAGTTAGTTCGTCTTCATGAAGGTGTTTTCCTTTTCTGGTATGGAGGTCAGTGGTCACTGAGAGCGGAGTCCGCTTCGTGCGGAATCAAACTGTGACGAGTGTCTGCTTCTGGCCGTCGCTTTCGGGCGCTGCCGGTTCGGCTGCTCGCCAGATCCTGACCGCGAGAAGAACCATCGCTACCGCGAACGGTGTCATCTGCAGGGCGACCTTGGAGATACCGACGGACCCGTCTGTGCGGCCAGCAGAAAACCCACCGCGAAGAGGACCGCCAGCCAACGTGGCACAGACCGGCTGCGCCAGAGCGCGACTCCCATGATGATCGGCGCGAGATACTCGCTGAAGGCGTAGATGTCCGTGAACGCCTGACCCGGTCCCGAATTGAAGTTTGCGGTGAGGAAGTGCGCAGCCGCATCGTGCGTCACGTGTGCGTTCGCTGCGGCGGCAAGATTGATGCCAACGAAGACGTTGACGATTACACCACAGAGCGCACCGATCCCACCGATGAGAGCCGCGATGGTGGCAGCCGTCGAACCACGTTTTCGGATCAGCATCGCGATGGCGCCGTACGAGATGGCTACGGCCCCCGGCGCGAGCTCAGAGAGCGAGCCCGAAGCGTAGAGCTGTGTTGAGTGCTTCGCCGCAATGGGTAGCACCTTCAATGCGATGGCCGTTGTGGTGACGATCTGATCGGTTCCCTTGGGATCGAGACCCTCGGCGCCGATGTAAAGAACAGCGGTGAGGGGAAGGGCGAGGGCCAACATGCGCTGGCGTGTGCGTACGGCATTATCCATTGGATTCTCCAGTCGGTACGAGGTTCAGGGACATTTCATGGGGGTCGATCCGCTTGGTGTCTTGGATCGTGAAGGCGAAGTCAACGCCGAATGCGGCGGCAGGACTGAGCGCTCCGAGCTTCGATCCTGCGAGGGTCTCCTCTACGGAGCGGATGCTCGCCGCGGGGGTGAAGGCATAGGAGTCTCCGGTCTCTAGCCACGCTTCTGCGGTGAGGCCATCAGAGGAGGTGGCCCACGCCCATCCGAACGACCGGTAGGTCGAGGGCGGTGCATCTTCGCCCTCGGTAACAGTCACATCGCGGGCTGGAAGGCTGACGGCGTACGCCACGACATCGGGAGCTCCTGTGGCGTGGAAGGCCGCCTCGAAATCACCAGTCGGGACGGGCATTGCCTCGCAAGGTCCGTCGGGGAAACCGATCGTTGTGACGCCGGTGAAGAACTCCTTGGCGACCAGCTGTCCGTCCTGGCGGATCCAGCCTCCGTAGGGGAGATTCTCTTGCATGGTTGCGGCAGCGCCAGGGCCCGGCTGGGCTGATGCGACCCGGGAGGCAACCTCGAGCTGGTGGAACCCTTCGACCGCCTCGCTGACGTCAGCGCGCCAGGCAATTGGTGGCGACGACGCCGAACCCGACACCGGGGATGATGCTGACGCCAACTTGTTTGGCCTCCTCGTCGAGGTCGTACAGGGCACGGAATACCTGCAGCTCGTTGCTGATGTCGAGGTAGTGTATTCCTCCGCGCAGACAAGCCTTGGCAAGTGG
>CAVTTR010000003.1:0-225811 GCA_963737745.1 uncultured Acidimicrobiaceae bacterium
GCTCGCCAAGTCCAGCGGTGGCTACGCCGTCGAGGTCGTGGACGCAGACGGGATCAACCATCTGGTGGCCGTCTCGCTCGGACTGTTCGACGACGCTGACGGGCTGGTACAGGTCAAAAGCTCGGACCTGGCCACTGGCCAACGAGTGGTGGTCCCGAGCACATGACCAACTCCGTGCCTCCCATGCCCGACGGCAAGGCGGCCGCGGCGCTACGGGCTCCGGTGCTCGAGGTCGACGACGTCACGAAGAGCTACTCCGGCGAGCCGCCCGTGCAGGCCCTGCGCGGGGTCAGCCTCGCCATCGGCCAAGGCGAGCTCGTCGGGATCGTCGGGCCGTCGGGGTCGGGCAAGACCACGCTGATGCAACTGATGGGGACCCTCGACCGCCCCACCAGCGGCCACGTACGGATCACCGGGCTGGACGTCGCCAGCATGGCCGACGACGAAGTCGCCCATCTGAGGGCCACTCGGATCGGGTTCGTCTTCCAGCAGTTCTTCCTGGCCGAGCACTCCACCGTGTTGGACAACGTGGCAGACGGGCTCCTCTATGCCGGTATCGCCCTCAAGCAGCGCCGGAGGCGTGCCCTCGATACCCTGGACCTGGTCGGCCTGGCCGAGCGCCCTCATGTCCGTCCCACCCAGCTCTCTGGTGGGCAACGCCAAAGGGTCGCCATCGCCCGGGCATTGGTCGGCCAGCCGGCCATCGTGCTCGCCGACGAGCCGACGGGCAATCTGGATCAGGTCACCGGGCAGTCCATCCTGGCCCTGATCGATCAGCTCCACCAGGCCGGCTCGACCATCGTGGTCATCACTCACGACCACGTCATCGCCGAGCGCATGCCCCGTACTGTCGGCATCCTCGATGGCCGTATTGTCGCCGACACCGGACCCGCCGCGGGCACTGGCTCCCGCCTAGGACCTCTCGCCTTCCTGGCTCATCCCCCCACCCACGCAACGCTGGGCGCGACCGGCACACCCGCCGATCAGGAGCAGCCGTGCCGGCCGCCATCCTGAGCCGGAGGCGGTTACCGCTCTCCGATCTGACCCGGCTCTCCACGGTGGGACTACGCACCCGCAAGCTACGGGCCGGGCTGTCCGCTCTCGGTATCGCAATTGGCGTAGCCGCCATCGTCGCCGTCCTCGGCCTCTCGGCCTCGTCTCAGGCCGGCCTGCTCAACGAGATCAGCCAACTCGGCACCAACCTGCTCACCGTCAGCAATGGCGAGAGTGTCACCGGCGCCCCAGCCGAGCTGCCAATCACGGCCCCAGCGATGATCGGCCGGATCAAGGGCGTACAGCAGGTGCAGACCACCGGGACGGTCAGCGGCGCCGATGCCTACCGTAACCCCTACATCCCCTCCATCGACACCAACGCTTTGACCGTCCAAGCGGCATCCCTCGACCTCCTCCCGGTGCTCGCCACCAGCGTCGCCCAGGGCCGTTACCTCAACGTCGCAACCGCCAAAGAACCCGTCGCAGTCCTCGGCGCCGCCGCCGCGCAACGCCTCGGGATCGACCGCGTCTACCCCGGCGAACGCATCTGGGTCGGCGGTCAATGGTTGTACGTGGTCGGCATCCTCAGACCGACCGTTCTGGTCGCTGCGGTCAACTCATCTGTTCTGGTCGGCTACCCCGAGGCGGCGAAGTTCCTCGGCTTCGACGGGCATCCCTCCACCATCTACGTCCGCGCCCAGAACGACCGGGTCACTGCGGTCGACAACCTCCTCGGCGCCACCGCCAACCCTGAGAATCCCAGCGGGGTCAACGTCAGCCAACCCTCCGATGTCCTAGTCGCTCAAGCCGACGCCAAGAGTGCTCTAAACGGTCTGTTTCTCGGCCTGGGCGCCGTCGCACTCTTGGTCGGCGCGGTCGGCGTCGCCAACATCATGATCATCTCCGTCCTCGAACGCCGCTCTGAGATCGGCCTACGCCGCGCTCTCGGCGCCACCAAAGGCCACATCCGCACCCAATTTCTCTCCGAAGCCGTTCTTCTCGGTCTCCTTGGCGGCGTTGTCGGCGTTGCGCTCGGAGTCGTTTCCACCGCTGTCTACGCCCACACCAAAGGTTGGGCCACCGTCGTGCCACCAGAAGCCTGGCTCGGCGGCTTTGCCGCTTCCCTGATCATCGGCGCGGTCGCCGGGCTAATGCCCGCCCTGCGTGCCGCACGGATGTCGCCCACCCAGGCGCTGTGGAGCATGTGAGCCTCGTCGATCGAGAGGACCCGTCCGTTTGAACGACTTGGCGGACGCTGAACGATCGCTCCAAAACACCCCAACAAACATCCCCACCATTTCGCAATTTTGTGTGGGATTGGGCGGCACCTTTGTCCCCAGGAATCCCAGTTCAGCGCGCTTCTACATCACCTGGCATCATCTGACTCGGACGGCTAGCAAACCCGCCTATCGGACGACTCGCCGTCGATGACCCGCTGACCAGGGTGTCAAGGTTGCCCTTCAAGTCTGGGACACGGGTCTCACACGGGAAGCGAAAGACCATACCGGGCGTGGCTACCCCTTGGATTCTCGATCTTCCCGACAATCTCTCACTCCCAGAGTTGGAGGAGTGTCCTGGGCCGAATCCACATGACGTCGATCTGGGCGCGACTCCTGAGGATATCGACAAGCGCCTCAGCTTGATCGTCCGGCTCAAGCTGCTCCTGGGCCAGATACCCCCTGGCTTGCCACTGCTGCCTGAACCATTCGAGACGTTCGGGTTCTGGCTTGTCAGCGCTGGCGAAGAACGACGTGCCGCTGGTCGAGCCGATAACCATGGTCGTGAACCGCACCCTCGGGTGCTCAAGTTTCCACACCTCCACGCATTTCTCGACGGCCACCTTGCTGGCTGCGTAGAGTCCCATTCCGATCCAAGGGGGAGTCACATGAGCCGAGACACTCGAAAGATAGACGGCTACTCCCTCGCTGGCCTCGAGGTGGGGAGCAGCGGCAGCGGTGACCAGTCCCGCGCCTATCACGTTGGTCTCCATCACTTTGAGCCAGTGTTCGGACGTCGCCTCGGATAATTCGGTGACAACGGTGACGCCGGGGGCATAAATGAGTCCGTCGAGTCCTCCGAGGAGCTCAACGGCAGACTGCACCACCTCCTTACACGCCGAGGGGTCACGGACATCGCACCGGAGAACATGCATACGTTCCCCACTTTCGAAATCGTCCGGCATATTCCTTGCGGCCGCCACCACGGACGCACCCTCAGCATGGAGACGCCGACCAAATGCCGCTCCGAGACCACGCGACGCTCCGACTACGAGAAACCGCCTGTCCCCGAGTAGGCCCACGTCGGAACTCTAGCTACGTGGGTATGCGCTTCCCCTACACGTCAGGCAACCCTCTGGCCCCGACCGCCGATGAGCCAGATTCCGAATGGCACGCGCGGTCTGTGGGTCTCGAACGGGTACTTGTAGACGTTTATCAAGCGGACCCGGCGCTGTCGCAGTTCGGACGACGGCCCGACGAGAAGGTGCGATACGGTTCACGGCGTGCCGATCCGTGAGCAACTCACTGTGGAGGATCCGGACCTCTACGCAGACGTTCTCGGGCAGGTGAGATTCGGGACGGCCTGGCGAAGTCTTCTTGCATGCCCAGCAGGGTCGGGGAAGCGGACGGTGCCTGGTCCTCGCCGTTCGACGGGGGGCACTCCATTGAAGATCGTCCGGGCGGACGAAAGCGCCGCGCTTTCCGCTGCAGTACCCGATGAGCCCGGACAGTTGGTACCCACGTGGCTTGAGGGACCTCACAACGCTGATCGGTTGGACATGGCGGTGGTGACCGCAAGCCCAGGGGGCGCAACCCCGCCGCACGTCCACATCGGCGGCCAGGTGATCATCGGGACTAGTGGCCGTGGCTTTGTAGAGACGGGCGACCAACGCGTCGAAGTCGGTCAGGGCGACGTCGTCATTTGTCCACCTGGCGAGCTTCACACCCACGGGGCACTCGATGACCAACCCTTTTCGCACCTCACCGTCACTACGGGGGGCTACACCTTCCCGCAGTCGACCTGACGCTGTCCGAAACCGCTCCAAGATTTACGAACTGGTCAATTTGTGCGAAGCCATCGCCCTCGTAAGCCCGTGGGCCGCGACGATTGAGAAAAACCCACTAGTGCCGGGGACCCATGGAAGACCGTCTAGGCGGTACGTCGATGAAGCCTGGGACGTTACCCTGCTCTTTCCTGGGGCGTGAGCGATGATTCTGCGGGCGGGTCGCCGTCTCAATATTGCGGTCCGATGTGGACCACAACGATCGAATTGGAGTGGAGATGGCGAAGTTGATCTATTCGGTGATCAGCTCGCTTGACGGGTATTTCGAGGATGCGCAAGGAAAGTTCGACTGGGCGGAGCCCGACGAAGAGGTGCATGCTTTCGCCAATGATCTCGATCGGGCTGTCGGAACTTACCTCTACGGGCGACGGATGTACGAGACAATGGTCTTCTGGGAGACACTGAGGATCAAGGCAACTGTGCCGCCGGTGTATCGAGACTTTGCTGAAATCTGGCGGGCCGCTGAGAAGATCGTTTTCTCACGGACACTTTCGGGACCATCGAGTGCGAGGACACGTATCGAGCGCGAGTTCGAACCGGATTTGGTCCGCCAGCTCAAACTGTCCTCGGTCGACGATATCGCAGTCGCCGGTGGCGACCTCGCCGGACAGGCCATCGGCCTGGGTCTGGTTGATGAGTGCCACGTCTTTATATGCCCAATTATGGTTGGAGGAGGCAAACGCGCTCTGCCAGACAACCCACCCACGCAACTCGAACTGATCGATGATCACCGCTTCGGGAATGGCGTCGTGCATCTCCACTACCGCGTGCGCGCCTCATCATGACGAGACGACCGGAATCGCAGGTGATGCTCCTTTACGGTCGCAACGAGGTGACGTTGTCAAGCCAAACAGGTCACCTATCGAAAGCCGCCCCCTTCGCTACGCCGTCGACGAGCTCGGGAGCGAGCTCCGAGACTCCAGCAGGACTACCCGTCGACTCCCGACGACTCCACGGACTCCGTACTCCGCGACTCCCGAGAGTGGTGTTACAACGACACCCCTGAGATCGCCGTGTTTGCGATCGAATCCGCGGGGGTCAAATTAATCGTAAGACTGTCGTCCTACTTCAATGCCTGGTGATCAAGGTCCGCTGCGATGCCCTCGACGTCGTCAAGGTGTGACCAGAAACCTTGACTGGACGACATCGGGTCGCTGACACTGTGGCGCAGCTCGATACCGAGATTGCAGGCAATGCAACTATGACCGTCAGCCATTATGGGCCTCGCTCTTTGAACCCGTGGTCCGAGTTCGTTGAGTGGAGTCTCCCACGTCCATAGGGCTGCCATGGTAAAGGCAACCGAAATTGCAACCGCGAAACCACTGGTGCGAATACGGTCGCCATCAAGTTCGTCGACCTCTCCATCCCCGTGGCCGGATCGATGACTCGCCCCAGGTTGCTTGAAACGGCCGGGGGCATTCTGATGATTAGGTTCTTCATATGAGTGAAGGACGCAAACCGCGCCGGCGACGTGCAACGGTGAGGGTCCGTACGGTCGTCCTGAGAAAAACGTCACCGCTGCTTGCGATCGGCATGCTCGGTGTTTTCTCATTAGTGACGGCGCTGGCCACTGGCGCCAGCCTGAGCGCCAACGACGCATTCGCAGCCACCCCCACAGCTGATGGCACGACTTCCTGGACCGTCTACCATGGCGATCCCGCTGGATCTGGGTAAACCATACAGACGGCGACGGTCAAAACGTCCTCCGAAGCCTGGACTTCGCCCGCTCTCGATGGTGAGCTCTACGGTGAGCCACTGACCTCCTCAGGAGACGTCTATGTTGCTACAGAAGCCAACACGGTCTACGCCCTGTCGGCCGCTGCCGGTTCGGTGATTTGGTCGACGCACGTTGGGACCCCGGTGCCGGCGTCATCACTTCCCTGCGGGGATATTTCGCCCACGGTTGGGATCACGGGAACACCAGTCATCGACCGCTCGCGGAACGAAATATTCGTTGTGGCCGACGAACTGGTGAAGGGAAACCCGGCGCACATCCTGGTGGGCTTGAACGCCACTTCGGGTAAGACGGAGATGACCCAAGATGTCGATCCTCCGGGGTCGGACCCTGCGGCACTCCTCCAGCGGACCGGCTTAACACTCGATGCCGGCCAAGTGGTGTTCGGCATGGGGGGAAACTATGGAGACTGCTCCACATATAAGGGGCGCGTCGGAGCGGTGGGCGAAGAGGGCGGGACGCCCACGTTCTTCACCGTCGACGCAGCTTCGGGCGACAGCCAGGGAGCAATCTGGATGGGGGGCGCGGCGCCCGCGGTGGATGCCGATGGCAACGTCTGGGTCGGAGCCGGCAATGGCTCGGTGCACTCGGCCGGTCAGGCATACGACGACAGTGACTCTGTGCTCGAACTGTCCTCCTCACTCAAACTCCTTCAGTACTTTGCCCCATCAAACTGGGCCGCCAATAACGAACATGATCTCGACATGTCAACAGAACCGGCGCTTCTCTCCGACGGCCAAGTGGTGGAAGCTGGGAAGTCCCGCATTGTGTACCTTCTCAACGGGTCAGACCTCGGCGGGATCGGGTCAGAACAGGCTTCAATCTCCTCTGGGTGTAGCGAAGACATCGACGGTGGCACCGCCGTCGTTGGGATGATCGTTTACCTTCCCTGCCCAGGTGGCGTTATCGCCGTCCAAGCGAGCCAGTCGCCGCCTTCCCTCAAGATTCTGTGGAGCGCGAAGGTCGGCAGCGGGCCGCCGATAGTCGCTGGGGGCCTGGTTTGGAGCATTGGACAAAATGGCACGCTCTTCGGGCTCGATCCGAACACGGGTGAGATCCGCCAGCAGGCTTCAGTCGGTTCGCCGGCAACGCATTTTCCGACCGCCGGAGTCGGCGGGGGACTCCTCCTCGCCGCAGCAGCAGATCGCGTTGTTGCCTTCGCTACATCTTCGACTCCGACGTCAATCCCAACATCCGCGCCGACACACCAGACGACGACCTCAACTCCTCCGACGCGTCGAACTTCACCAACGAATAACGGCCACGTCGCTTTGGACATTGTCATCGCTATTGGTGCGCTCGTTATCATCGGTGGATCTGCGTGGCTCCTGCGGCGAAGACGAACACATCGAGCCGATTGACCGCTCGGGCCGGCGCACTCATTCTGAAACGTTGTATGTCCCAAGCATTTCCGTCAAACCGAAGCGGCGGCTCGCCCCCACCTGCTCCGCTGTTGCCGTTCCACCATGGGGGCATAATCCGTTATCAGGTGTTGCGTCAGATCGAAGTCATGTTCGCTTCTCCTCGCGTCCACAGAGAGCATCTCGTGAGAGAGGTGGGCGAGGTCTTCATCATCTCGATGAATCGCCATGATCCGGGCTCCATGCTTCTTCGCATCGGTGACTCGTTCGAGCAATTCCGGCGAGGAGAAGCAGGAGGAGACCACAAGTAGCGTCTGATGCCGGGTCGCTCGTGCAATCTCGTCGACCGATACCGAAAGGTGGGTGGGGGCTCCAGGCGGTACCCGCCAACGGGCCAGTGTCGGGACGAGGTCTGCTCGCCCATTTCTCTTGGCCTCTTCGCTCAGATGAGCGACGAAGTGCCAAGGTTCGAACTCGGGCGTACCAACAACCAGTAAGCGCTGCGAAGACTCGTGGCGACCACCCAACGCGTTCGAAAATCGCATTGCCTCAAGACCGAGAGAGCCCAAGTCTTTGATCCACTTCTTCATGCTCTTTGGGGATGTGTCCATTCCCTCCTCCGTCGCCTCAGAACTGTCGCTCGTTCGGGCTCGATAGCGTCCCCGTGTAACCGAGCGTTGGATCAGGGGTGTACACAGCCACACTCGGCGGTCCTACCGTGGGGTTGCCCACGCTTTCCATTCCCAGCGTGATGGTCAGCGTGTTATTACCATTCCAATGGATCCTGCTGTTATTAAAGGTCATCGGGCCATTGAAGTAGCCGGTGTGGCCAAGATCGATAGAGCCGAAGTGGAACCCGCCCACGCAGTCCACCGAGTCGCTCACACCGGTGATCATTCCATCTCCGCCGGGGGCTTCGTTGGCCCACACGACCACATTCGGCCCCGTGAGGTCTGGGTAATTAGACGAGGTCCAGTTGGAGCAGAACCTACTCAAATTTGGCGGGGTCGTGTAGGTGACCACAATGGTGTCGCCCTGGCTAGCCCGACCCGGATTACCCACGTTGTTTGTTGTGAATGATCCGGCGATAGCAGTAGTCGAAGTAACGGTAATGGGCTCGGCCGAACACCCACTGACGGCAGCATCGTTATTGGAATCACCCGAGTAGGAGGCCACAAAGTAATAGGTCCCAGCGCTGGTGGCCGTCCAGCTAGGCGAATTCGGCACGCTGCCGTTGGTGACGGTCAGCGGTCCGAGCGTGGTGACGAGTCCAGAACAGCTCGCACTTGCGTACACGCTGTAGGTAACAGCGCCTCCGGCGCTCGTGGTCGCGCCGGCCAGCGTCGCAGTGTCATGGACGGCTCCTCCTATAGCGACGGTCGTGGCCGACAACTGGGTGGAGATGGTCGGTGCATTAGGGCTCACGGTGACCGGCTCGGCCGAACAACCACTGGTGACTGGAGCATTATTGGCATCGCCTGAGTATGAGGCGACGAAATAGTCTGTTCCTGCGCTGGTGGCCGTCCAGGTGGGCGAGTTGGGAACGATGCCGTTGGTGACCGTGACCGGGCCGAGCGTGCCGATCTGGCCCGAGCAGTTGGCACTTGAGTAGACGTTGTACGTCACCGTACCTCCGGCGTTGCTGGACCCCGAGAGGGTTGCCATATCGTGGTCGCTGCCCCCGATGTTCACCGTCGTGCTCGACAATTGCGTAGCAATGGACGGGGCATTTTGGTTAACGCTGACCGGGTCTGCTGCACAGCCGCTGCTCGCCGAAGCATTGCTGGCATCACCCGAATACAAGGCAACGAAGTAGTCAGTGCCGGAAGGACCCACGGCGGTCCAGCTCGGGGAGTGAGGAACGCTCCCGTTGGTGACCGTCACCGCACCGATCGTGGTAATCAGCCCGGAACAGTCGGCATTCGAGTAGACGCTGTATGTCACGGTGCCGCCTGCGGTGAGAGTGACACCCGAAAGCGACGCCGTGTCATACATGGAACTTCCGATCGGCACGGACGGAGTGGACGCCTGCGTCGTCACGGTCGAAACGTTGGTGCTCACTACGACCGGGTCGGCGGCACAGGCGCTGTCAGTTGGGGCATTGTTCGGGTCACCTGCATACGAGGCAACGAAGTAATCTGTCTGAGCGGGACCAGTGGCCGTCCAGTCGGGAGAACGAGGAACGACCCCGTTGATGACAGTCACAGGTCCAAGGCTGGTTATCAGCGCTGAACAGTTGGCACTCCCATAAACGCGGTAGGTGACCGTGCCTGCGGGCACGGTGGTTGAATTTGACAGGGTCGCCGTGTCGTGGATTGTGGCGCCAATCGCCACTGATTGAACCGAGGCAGCGGTAGTGATGATTGGCTGGTCCTGACTGACGGTGACTGGTTCTGCAGCACAGCCAGTCGTCGCCGGGGCGTTATCCGTGTCGCCCGAGTAGGTGACGACGAAGTAATCCGTGCCCGCGGCACCAGTGGCGGTCCAGTCGGGCGAATTCGGGACACTGCCGTTCGTCACGGCGACAGGAGCGAGCGAGCTGATGAGGGCCGTGCAGTTGGAACTCCCGTAGATCATGTACGTGACCGTGCCACCTGCCGTGCCGGTGGATCCCACCATTGCCGCCGTGTCGTGGACCGTCGCCCCCATCGCCACCGTCGTGGCTGACAACTGGGTAGAGATGGACGGTACGTCTTGGGTAACGGTGATGGGTTCCGCACTGCAACCGCTCGTTACGGCAGAGTTGTTGGCGTCCCCCGAGTAAGAGACCACGAAGTAGTACGTTGCGGGGTTTCCAGCCGCGGTCCACGGGGCTGAATCCGGAATGTTTCCGTTTATCACCGTCGAGGGGCCGAGCGTTGCGACGAGACCCCCACCGCCACTGGCGCACGTGGCGTTGTTGAAGACGTTGTAGGTGACTGAACCGCTCGCATTGGCGCTGGCACCCGACAGGAGAGCGGTGTCATAAGCCGTACTCCCAATAGCCACGCTTGTAGCTGAGAGCTGTGTCGAGATGGTCGGGGAATTTTGCGTGACGATGATCGGCTCGGCACCACACCCACCGGATGCCGCCTGATCGTCCGCATCGCCCGAGTACGCCGCCACGAAGTAGTACGTCCCAGCATTCCCTGTCGCGGTCCAAACCGGTGAAGCAGGAACGGTTCCATTCGTCACCGTCACCGGGCCGAGGGTGGTGACGAGCCCCCCGCCGCCACCGGTGCAGGTGGCGTTGTCATAGACAGAGTACGTCACGGAGCCGCTGGCGTTGGCGCTTGCTCCTGAAAGGATCGCGGTATCAAAGGCCGATCCCCCTATGGCTGACGAGGAGGCCGACAGCTGGGTGGAGATACTGGGTGTGCTCAGGCTCGGGGGAGGGGGTGGAGTCGGCGTGGCGGGAGGATTCGGAGTTGGCGGAGCGGGGGCAGCGGGCGAGGTCGGTGCCGGTGGTTCGGTTGGGGGAGTCGGTGACGACGCCGGCGGGCTGGGCGGGACGTCACCGCTTGGAACGACCGTGGTCGGCTGAGACGGCGGACTTGGGCTATTGGCACTTACGGTGATCGGCTCCGCAGCACACCCACTGGATACTGAACCGTTGTTGTTATCGCCAGAATAAAAGGCGACGAAGTAATAGGTGCCCGACGACGTGGGAGTCCAAGCGGGTGAATCGGGCACATTTCCGCCAAGGACCGTGACCGGGGCCAGGGAGGTAACGAGACCAGAGCTGCTCGCGCAGTTTGCGTTGTCAAACACGTCGAAGACGACGGTGCCACCCGCTGTGGCGGTGGCTCCTGAAAGAACGGCAGTGTCATGAACCGGGTTGCCGGTCGTTGTGGCAGTGGCGGAGAGCTGGGTGACGATGACCGGTGATTGGGGATTCACCGTTATGGGGTCGGCGGCGCACGCACTCACCGTCGCAGCGTTGTTCGCGTCTCCCGAATACGAGACCACGAAGTAGTACGTCCCAGCGGTTCCAGTAGGCGTCCAGGTCGGCGAGTCTGCAACGTTGCCGTCTGTAACGGCCACGGGACCCAACGTCGCCACGAGGCCACCGTTGGCGCTCGAACAGGTAGCGTTGTCATAGACGGCGTACGTGACTGCGCCTCCGGCGTTGGCACTAACTCCTGTAAGTCGAGCAGCGTCATAGATCGCCCCACCGAGGGGAACGGTACTGGCCGAAAGCGTCATTGAGATGGAGGGTCCATTGTGACCTCCCACGGGAGCCTTGGTGCCGGATGGAGCCGTTGCGGTGGCAAGGACATTATTTCCATGGGGCTGAATGGGCACCTGACCCGCCACGAGGGCACCGGCCGCCAGCGTCCCGGTCAGTGCGGTCGTTTGCGTTGCGAGCACCGCTACCCGGCCCAGGTTGCCGATCTGGCTTACGAAGGGAAAGTCGAATAACCACGACACCGGGCCGATGATCCAACGCAATCGACCCAACGACACATTCAGGAACGCTCGAACAACAACCGGATCAAACTGGGTCCCGGCACACCTAGTGAGCTCGTTGCGGGCGTCCGCGGGGCTGGACGCGCTCTTGTATGAACGCACGGCCGTCATAACCTCAAAGGTGTCAGCGACAGCCACGATGCGAGCCCCGAGGGAAATATCATTGCCAGCGAGCCCGTAGGGGTAGCCGGTGCCGTCGAAGCTCTCGTGATGCTGTTCGACGGTCATGGCCCAATCCCCGAGCCATGCTTTAAGCGGAGCGATAAGACGACCCCCCTCCAACGGATGTTGACGGAGCGTCGCCCACTCTTCGTCGCTCGGCTTTCCCGCCTTGTTCAAGATGTCGGGGTGGACGGACATTTTGCCGATGTCGTGGAGCAGTGCCGACCAGCGCAGCCGGTCACGATCGTCTTGGGAAAGTCGCATCTCATCGGCGATGAGGTCGGCAAACGACCGGACTCGTTCAGAGTGGCCCCGGGTGCGCCTGTCATGTTGCCCAAGGGCAGTCGCCAGCGCCAGAATCTCGATGGCAGCATTGTTCAGGTCGCTAGTGGGTGAAACCTCACCAGACCGGATTTGCCGATCGAGGCTGCGCGTCGATCCCAATCTCCTCAGAACGGCGAGGCGTGACGGCGCCTTGTCGGGAAATAGCATCGACATGTTCAGGAGCGCAGCGAGCGGCAACAGTCGACGGGAGAGCCGCCCGGCTCCAATGGCGGCAACGGCCGCCGTGCCCAGAACACCAATCCACCACAGGACCTCAGCGAGGACTGAGTGCGGGCGAGGCATCAGGTGAGACAAAGCAAAGGCGATCGCCGCTGACACGGCAATCGGAATCGCGACCACGATGGTAGAGACCAACAGGCTGGTTCGGGAAAATGACTTCCACCGACGGCCAGAATCGTTACTGGGTTGCGCCACGACTATCGGTCCTCTTTGTGGCAGCGGCACGCAGAAGGTTCAGAACGAATGATCTTGTTGCGCGACATTGTCGTCACTGCCCGGAGTAATATCAATCCCCCAGAGTTGCTGTAGTTCACTTTGCTCACCAGAGTCGTTCGATCATGTCGGCAGGGCGCGAGGCCGTTCGCGATCGTTCGCCGCCAACTAAGCGTGGCCGCAAAGCCTCTCCGGGATATCCACCCGATCCCAACAAGAACCCAATTGTTGCGAGAGAGGCGTATCGAACTGGCGCTACTTCCCGTTGCGGTTCATCAAAATAGTTCTGCCGCGGTCAGATTGACCCGCACCATGGCCTGAACCCCTGTGACGTCATGCATCCGTCGCGCAGGAAGAAGGTTTCCTGCGCCGCTGAATGGACCAACGAAACAGGTGCCTAACTTTCGCGTGCGCCTTGACGTTGGCGCGACCGCTATCTACGGTGCTCTTGGAGACCACGTGGTGGCTGTCGCTCTTTGCTCGGCGGACCGGATTCTCGAATTGGCAGCCTGGAACACATCAACAACCTCCCCCAGGAGAGACCATGAGCGAGTCAGGCACTCTAGGACCAACCGTCGACTGGCTCGGGGCGATTGAACACGATGCCGCCGCACTGAACAGTGCGGCGGTGGCCGCGATGGCCGATGCCCCGATCCCCGGTTGTCCTGGCTGGACCGTCACTGACCTCTTGGAGCACGTCGGGTCGGTGTTCTATCGAGCCTCTCTCATCATCGGGGAGAACCGCGAGCACCGGCCCCACCGAAGCGAGACTACGGCCCCTACCGGGGATCCTTTTGGTTGGTACGAGAAGGGTCGCGTGTCAATCTTGTCGGTCCTGCGTGCCGCCGATCCATCGTCAAACTACTGGACGTTTCGAGGACCGAATCCGCTCCGCTGGTGGCTACGACGACTGGCAAACGAGGCCTCCATTCATCGGGTCGACGCTGAACAGGCGGCAGGGATGGCGAGCATCATCGACCCAGGGTCGGCGATCGACGGCATTGACGAAAAGTTAGAGACCTACCTACCGGTGATCGCGATCCAAAAGCCGACCGAGCGCCCCGTTACAGTTTCATTGCGTACTGATGAGTTCGGTGTCGAGTGGACAATCACGATTGACAACGAAGTCACGGTACGACAACACGGCGCGCCGGCTGATGCCACTGTCAGGGGGGCCCCCGACAATCTCTACTTGTGGTTGTGGGACCGCGCGCCCGTCGGGCGCGTCCAGGTCGAAGGTGATCCCGCTGCCGCAGAGGCATTGCGCGCCGCCGGACGAGTCTGACTCACGGGTTTTGGACGCGAACAACCACGACGTAGGCCATTGACTTGACGGGCGTCCTCACGGAGGTGCAACGCCTGACTTGTTGACGATCAATGTGAAACAGTGGCGATCCGATTGGGCCGGCTTCATCCAATCCCTTCATGACCTACGTGGAGTGCGCCGGCGAACCTGAATCGCGCGTCGGATCACGCAAAGGGACAGGGCCGGATCAGCCCCCCTGGCCGTACATCGCTGGTCGATCTGGAGTGGGCCAGTCAGGAAGGAGGCCCAGATCACCGCAGAGCTGCTGCGCCTCAACTCGCGGGCATCGTTGGCGAGGCGTGCGTCTGCGGCGTCGGGGTTGCGCACGATCCAGGACACCGCGGCACCTACGGCGTCGGGCGGAGGACCAGAGGAGGTGTCGAAGTCGAAACCGAACCCAGCCATGTCCTGGGCCATGCGTTCGGTGGCGATATAACCCGGCTGCACGTTGTAGGTGCGAATGCCACGGTCGCCCAGTTCGAGCCACAAAATTCCTGCGATCCGGTGTAGAGCTCCCTTGCTGAAGCCGTATCCGATTCCCCATCCGCCGCTGCCGGCCGGGGCTGTCGGATCGTGCGTGCCGGCACCCGAGGAGATGTTGACAATGATCCCCGATCCGCGTTCGAGCATTCCAGGCAGAAACTCTTGAATGAGCGCCAGCGGAGACATGACATTCGCCTCGAGATGACGGTCCAGCAGCTCCAAGGGCGTATCGATAAATCGGTCCATGTGCCCAGGTCCGATGTAGCGGCCGTTGTTAACGAGCACGTCGATCGGGCCCCATTCGGCCAGAACGGACTGGGCCGCGGCAATGACACTGGCCCGGTCGGTCAGGTCGGCCGGGACGGTCAATGAGCGCACGCCTTCCGATTCGACCAGTTGCGAGGTCGAAGACAACGAGCCGGGTAAGGGGCTGGTATCGGACTTGGCGAGAGTCGACGAGTGCTCGCGGGACTCGCCTTCCTGCACGGTCCGAGCGGTGAGGGCAATGTCGTATCCGGCCTTTGCCAGATGGACGGCTATCGCCTTGCCGATCCCCCGGCTGGCCCCAGTAACAAATGCGGATGGCACGATTTTCGTTCTACCACACTTCGAACGTCGTGGTTGGTGCGAATGAAAGGCAAGGTTATGACCCGGAAGATACGGTGGGGACTGTGCCTGAAGAATCCAACCTTCAATCGCGTGGCATTGCCGAGGCTCTGCGAACGGCCATGAGGTCTCGCTCAATGATGAAGGAACTGTTGGCCACCCTCGAGGGAAAAGGGATCCTGACGGCTGGCGAGGTGGAAGGCATCGAGGCCAGAGCGGAGGAACTCACGAACGCTGCAGTGGAGGAGCTCCGAGGGACGACGACAACCGAGTAGATGACTCGAGCGATTAGATCACCGCGGAATCCTGCGTCTCTCTTCGACGGCGATTGAGAGATCAAAACTTCCCTCATCGACTTCGAGCGCTACTGCGATGGCCTTCCTCGCAACAGCGGGCACATCGTCTCGGGTTCGAGCCCGCATGTTGACACCGGGAATCCCATCCACGCTGATCGTCAACCAGCCTCCCGTGCCGTATGCGGCGCGGACCGTGTAAAGAATTCGCGGTGCCACAGCGGCAAGCTATCGCCCGTTCGCGATCTTGTCGCGGTATTGTCACGCGGACAGACGCTCGGAAAGGCCGCACCATCAGGATCTCCTCCACGGTGATTCCGTCGATCGTGGTCTCCTCGACATCGATCGGCTCACCAGGACCGCCCGGCACGTCGGGCTGATTGGGCTCGGGTTCGGGAGGTTCGATTGGAGTGGGGTCTCCGGGAATGGTCATAGAGGTCGCCTACCCCGCGACCATCGATCGAAACAATCGGATCAGCGTCCGAGCGAGCGTTAACTCCACAAGATGGCGGCGGAGAGAAGCGCCAATCCTGCCGAAACCAACACCGCGTAGTAGGTGCGCGTGCTCAGCGAGACCAAAGCGGCCACGCCGAACACGATAAGGGCAATAAGTGCAAAGAGCTGCTCGGTATTGGCGCTGGGGGTGACGATAGTTGCGAGGAAGCTCATGGCCAGTTGTTACCCGGGCGAAATCCGCCCAAACGGGCACGGAGAGGACAATCGAAAGACAAATGCCCATGCTCGCGCCGTCGATCTGGTACTTGTGCCCTTGAAATAGCGGTTGGGACCAGGCGGTTGTGCAGACGTTGGGGAGAGGTCGCCCGCCCATTGGGGGCTGACTGGGACAATACGACTGATGAATCGCCCCAATTGATGAGCCAGGCGGGTCCACCCGCCCCAGATCTTCATGGAGTGGACGGGCCAATTGGGGAAGCGATTGACCAGCCCGTCACTCGACGATCGCTGGCATCGTGGATATATCTGGGTCTAAACGTTCCGTTGGTGATAGCGATCTTCGCGCTTCCGCAGATTCACTTGTATCTGTGGGGACTACTCGGCCTGGGCTCAGTGGCAGCAATCGTTGTCGGCATGATCCGCAATGGGCCCACACACCCACGGGCCTGGCTCCTTCTCGTCCTGGGAGTGGGCACTTTCGCTTTAGGCGATATCACCTACGACGTACTGACCAAATTCATCCACGAACAAAACCCGTTCCCATCCCTCGCCGATGTCTTCTACCTCGCCACATATCTTCTTCTGGCCGCCGGTTTGATCACGATGGTTCGGATGCGACGACGGCGGGACGGCGAGTCTGGGGCCTTACTGGACGCGCTCGTCATCACGTTGGGACTTGGTGTCCTCTCCTGGATGTACTTGATTCAGCCCTACGTGCACGCAACCGACATGACGCTGGTGGCAAAGCTGACGTCCATCGCCTATCCCCTGGGCGACATCCTGCTTCTTTGTGTCTTGGCTCGGCTCGTCTTCGGCGGAGGCACCCCGAGCACGTCTGTCCGCCTCTTGACCATGGGGGCGGTGGGGGTATTGGTCGCCGACTCCGCCTACGGTTGGATCCAACTCAATGGATCGTGGAAAGTGGGCGGGCCCACCGACCTCGGTTGGGTTCTGTTCTATGTGTGCTGGGGAGCCGCTGCGCTCCATCCGACGATGCGTGACCTGACCATGGGGCAACCCTGGCACGCTCGGCAGCTCAAACCGGCGACACTCGTTGTCCTGAGCGCGTCAGCTCTGGTTGCGCCACTGATCATCGTGTGGCGAGATGTGCGCGGCGTGCCGAAAGACGCCGGGGTCCTTGCCACCTTCTCGGTCTTGATTTTCACCTTGGTAATGCTTCGATTGACCGGCCTGGCACGAGCGCAGGCCGTCAATGCCCGGCGGGAGCAGGCACTTCGAAGCTTCTCCGAATCCCTGGTTGCGACCACCGAGCGGTCGGGCGTATGGACCGCAGCTGTCAACGCGGTATCGGAGATGGGCGCTTCGGGAGTGATCGGGTGCATCGTGACCGAGTCCTCATCATCCGGTGAGGCGATCCTGGCCGCCACCTGGCCCGATCTCGACGGCCTCATCGTCCACGTCACGTCACCTCCACCACATGGTGACCAAAGAGCCGTGTGTCTGGCCAGCGGCAAGCCGGTGGCGGCCCTGCCACACGCGACGACGTGGACGGAACTCGAGGCGGAACAACTCGACATGACCCAAGAGAGGATGCTCCTCGCGCATGACGGGCCTCTTCCGATCGATCTTCGAGCGATACTCAACAGCATCGCGGCACAGCTCACCCTGGCATTGGAGCGGGTCGAATTTGCACGCGTGGCCCACGACGCCAGAAATGTACGCCGATTTCAATCCATGGTGAAGTACTCATCGGACCTCATCAGTTTGATCAGCCCCGACCAACGCGTCACGTACCAGACCCCTGCTGTCATCACGGTTCTCGGCCGCGAGCCCAGTGAATTCATCGGGAAGACACTGAGCGAGTTGACACATCCCGACGACAGAGCGACCGTCCAGGCTCAAATCACCAAGGTGATCACCGGCGGCCCGGGAACCACGGCTTCCTTCGAATATCGAGTGGCTCGCGCTGACGGTGAGTGGCGAACCGTCGATACCGTCATTACGAATTTCCTCGATGAACCCGATATTGGGGGCATACTGCTCAACGGTCGCGATGTGACCGAACGTCACACCTTGGTGCGCGAGCTGAATCACCAGGCCTTTCACGACACCCTCACCGGCTTGGCCAACCGCTCGCTCTTCCTCGATCGGCTCTCCCACGCCATGGACAGAGGCGACCGAGGCACGGATCCCATTGCCGTTCTGTTCCTGGACCTCGATGACTTCAAGAGCGTCAATGACAGCTTCGGCCACCCGGTGGGTGACCATCTCCTGGTGGCCGTGGCTGACCGGATCCGCTCCGCCACGAGACCGGGGGACACGGTGGCTCGGTTCGGGGGCGAT
Organism: uncultured Acidimicrobiaceae bacterium; assembly: GCA_963737745.1. GTDB lineage: Bacteria > Actinomycetota > Acidimicrobiia > Acidimicrobiales > RAAP-2 > Bog-473. Next base: position 18,206 of record CAVTTR010000003.1, read on the forward strand.
GAGTTCGCTGTTCTCGTTGAATCGGGAACGATGCCCGAAGCAGCCAAGGCGGTCGCCGAGCGCATCACCGAAGCCCTCATTCCGACATTTCGCGTCCACGACAACGATGTGACGATGCAAGCGAGCATCGGCATTGCGCTGGGTCAGCGCCCCCAGGAGACACCTGACGATCTCCTCCGTGATGCCGACCTGGCCATGTATCTCGCCAAGCGCAACGGTAAAGGTCGCTTCGAGATGTACCGGCCCAATATGCACACCGATGCCCTCCTCCGCTTGGAGACCGCCGTCGGACTCCGCGAGGGTCTCGATGCTGGTGAGTTCGAGGTTTTCTACCAGCCGATCGTCAATGCGCATTCGGGCCAGCTCATCGGCGCTGAAGCACTCGTGCGGTGGAACCATCCGACCCGGGGCCTTCTTCCGCCACTCGAGTTCATCGCGATCGCCGAGGCGACCGGCCTCATCGTGCCGCTGGGCCGCCAGGTGCTCAGGAGCGCCGCCGTCCAGGCCCAACAATGGCGCCGCAGCGGGCTGGTGAATGCTGAGTTCTATGTGAGCGTCAATCTCTCGGCCTACCAGCTCCAAGAGCCCGATCTGGTGGAGGACATATCCCGTACCCTCGACTACTCCGGCCTTCCTCCGGAGGCGCTCGTGCTCGAGGTCACCGAAACCGCCCTGATCAAGAATCTCGACTTGACCCTCCCTCGCCTTCACGCCCTCAGGTGGCTTGGCGTCCGGCTGGCGGTGGATGACTTTGGCACCGGCTATTCCTCTCTCAGCTACCTGGCGGATCTGCCGGTAAATTTTGTCAAGATTGACAAGTCATTCGTCGATCGCCTCACGCAGGACGCAGAGGGATCGGCCATGGTTCGGGGCGTCATTGACCTCAGCCGGGCACTCGGGTTCACCTGCATCGCAGAAGGGGTAGAGCGCGAGAACCAGCGTTCGGTCCTCGACGAACTTGGTTGCGACAACGTCCAGGGATACCTTTTCGCACGCCCAGCCTCCGGCGCCGACGTCGCACAGATATTCAGGAGGCTCCAGACCGGGAGGCTTGCGCCAGACCTCGCTTCGGCCATCGTGAAGTAGGCGGACACGAGCCCCCACGGGCCCGCTAAACCCAACCATGAGAAGTCGAAACCGAGAAGGGAGGCGGCCGTGACGACGGACGTCATGCGGGCGTGGGCGGTCGATACGCCAGGCCCGGTGAGTACTCATCCGCTCGCACTGATGCAACGAGAGGTTCCAGAACCCGGGTCCGGGCAGGTCAGGGTGCATGTGAGCGTGTGTGGTGTCTGCCGAACCGACCTACATCTGGCCGAGGGGGACCTCACCCCCAAGCGTCACTTGGTCATTCCCGGGCACGAGGTCGTGGGCCACGTCGACGCCCTCGGCGCCGAGTCCACCCGTTTCAAAGTCGGTGACCGCGTTGGCGTCCCGTGGTTGGCCCACACCTGCGGTACGTGCCGGTTCTGTCGTAGCGGCCGTGAGAACCTCTGCCTCACACCCAGCTTTACGGGATGGGATCTCGATGGCGGTTACGCCGAGTACGTGACAGTCAACGAGTCATACGCGTATCGCATTCCGGATGTTTTCGACGACATCGAGGCTGCGCCGCTCCTTTGCGCAGGCATCATCGGCTTTCGGGCCCTGCGCCGTTCGGGCCTCCCACCGGGTGGACGACTCGGCATCTACGGCTTTGGGGGCTCTGCCCATCTGACGGCGCAGATCGCCCTCGCCGAGGGGGCCCGGCTTCATGTCATGACCAGGTCGGCCCCAGCGCGCCAACTGGCCCTCGAGCTTGGGGCGAGCAGCGTGGGGGATGCAAGGGCCCTGCCGCCCGAACCATTGGACGCTGCCATTCTGTTCGCCCCCGTGGGGACCATCGTGCCGCAGGCCCTGGAGGCATTGGACCGAGGAGGCACCCTGGCTATCGCGGGAATCTACCTGAGCGACATTCCCCCGCTCGATTACGACCTTCATCTCTTCGAAGAGCGGTCGCTGCGCAGCGTGACCGCAAATACGAGGGCTGATGGCACGGAGTTCCTCGACATAGCGGCACGGATTGGAATCAAGGTCTCGACCACGGCATATTCCTTCGATGATGCCAACTCGGCGCTGGTCGACCTGGCTGAAGATCGCGTGAACGGCGCCGCCGTCTTGGTCATGACGTCGAGGATCGACAGGGTCGGGACGAGACGTCGCCTCGGTGATCACCTCGCGGTAGGTTCCGTGGGGAAGCACTGGATACCCGAATGAACCGTCGAAGAACGATCACGAGGAGAGAGCGCCATGGCATCGGAGCAAACTGGAGCGGGCAGGATCGTGGTGGGCATCGACGGCTCCACCGCTTCGCTGGTCGCCCTCGAGTGGGCGGCACATCAAGCCGAGCTGACGAACTCGACGCTACGGATCGTCGGGACGTGGGACTGGCCCTCGACATTTGGCTGGTCCGTTCCTATCCCCGACGGGTTCGACCCCGAGCAGAACGTGGTGAAGGCACTACGTGAGGCTGAGGCCGATGTCCATTCCAAACATCCGACGATCGAGATCTCCATACGCGCGCTCCAAGGGCACCCGGCTCCGGTTCTGGTTGAGCAGTCCAAGGGGGCGGGCCTTTTAGTAGTCGGCAGTCGCGGGCACGGCGAGTTCGTCGGAATGCTTATCGGATCAGTGAGTGAATTCTGCGCCACCAACGCACATTGTCCTGTGCTGGTGCATCGCTCGGGGAACTGAGCCTCGGTGCCGGGCTGCAATTCCGAGGATCACCGCTTGCTTCCCGTCCTCAAAAGCGATTTGTCGGTATCGTCATGCCGAGTGCCCCGGCCAGAAGGGGAATTCGGATTTTCCGTACTTCAGCGAAGGAGTGACCAATGCTCAAGGGTTTCAAAAACTTCCTCATGCAGGGCGACCTCATCGTCATTGCCGTCGGTCTCGTCGTCGCCCTGGCCTTTAGCACCCTGATCAAGGCCTTCACCGACAACGTCATCACCCCGCTGATCAATGCCGCCGGTGGTGGTGGCACCGGGGCGAAGGGTCTCGGGTGGACCATCAACGGACAGAGGATCGACGTCGGCGCTTTTGTGGCGGCGATCGTCTACTTCCTTATTTTTATGGCCGTCGTCTACTTCGTTCTCGTGGTGCCCTACCGCGCCTACATGAAGAAGAGAGGAACGACCGTCTTTGGCGACCCGGCTCCCACCAAGGAATGCCCGAGTTGCCTTTCCGCTGGACTCCCCCTGTCGGCGACCAAGTGCAAGTTCTGCGGCAGCGAGGTACCAGTGGCGGTATCCGCCTGAACCGCCCTTACGCCGTGGCGCCGAGGGTCAGGGTGAAGCGTGACCCTCCCATCGGATAGATCGGCGATTCCGCTTTGACGCTGGCCCCCATGGCGGACGCCAACTCGGCCACAATCGCCAGCCCGAGACCGGACCCGAACTGACGATTCGGACTGTGATCGGCCTGGTAGAAGCGTTCGAAGACGCGGGTCAGATCGCCGGTTGCGATCCCGGGGCCATCGTCTTCCACCGTGATGATGCGCGCGGCCGGTGACAGCGCCGTCCCGGCGCGGAGGGCCACAGTCACGCGCGAGCGTGCGAAGGTGAGCGCATTCTCGATGAGATTCGCCAGGATCTGGGCCAGACGATCGGGGTCGATCAGGACCGGCGGCAGCGCCTCCGCCGGCATGTCGATGGCGAGCTCCACGCCGGTCCTTTCGGCTGGAGGGCGGAAGCCCTCGGCCGTGGTGTGCACGACTTCGGCTACATCGCTGGGTCGGGCGGCGATGGACATCTGCCGTGACTCGAGTTTCGTCAGCTCGAGCAGATCACCGACCAGTCGCTCCAGGCGACGAGACTCGGCGATGATCACCCCCGCCGCCTGCGCCGTGTCCTCAACGGCACCGTCGGTGATGGCCTCGGCAAAGCCGCGAATCGAGGTGAGCGGCGTGCGGAGGTCATGCGAAACCGACAAGAGAAGATGACGTTCCCTGTTTCGTCCATCCTTGAGCGTCTGGGCCATCTCGTTGATGGAGCGTGCCAACGAGACGGACTCCGCGTAATCGTGGGGGCGCTCGGGTACCTGACTGTCGAGATCTCCGGCGGCAACGCGCGCCGTCGCCTGCACTGCTTCGACCAACGGCCGCGACAAACGACGACTTAATAGCCATGCCACCAGTGCGGCGATGAGCAGCGCCACTCCTCCTGAGGCGAGGAAATAGCCCCAGCTCGGACCGACGTCGCCCACGTCGCGGGTCAGGACGGCGGCGATCTGGCCTCCCAGCCTGAGCTGCAAGCGCTCACGAGGCGAAAGGGTGATCGGAGCAGCGGCGAAGACCAGGTTCCCGTCCCGGCCCGAAACTGCATCGCCGGAAAGGAGGGACTGGGAATCGAGATCTGCCGAGGTCAATCCCGGAGGGAGGGGCGACGTGATCCTGCCCTGGGCACTCACGCGAACAAAACGGGCGTCTTCAAGGCGCAGGACTCGCCTCACAACTTTCAGCACCGCAAGTCGCTGCGTGTCGATCGTCCCGACACTAAGCGCCTGGGCCTCGGCGACCAACTGTTGCGTCGCCTGCTGGCGCGCCGCGTTATGCGTCAAGATGATGCTGCCGGCCGCCGCAACGATCAGGACGCCCGCCACCAGACCAACAAAGGCCGTCATCAATCGTCGGCGCATCGGGTCCCCGTCATCCGAACCGGTAGCCGACGCCCCACACGGTGGCGAGGGGAAGGCTCTCACCCAGCTTCTTTCGGAGCTGGGCCACATGGACATCGACGGTGCGCTCGTCGCCGTACCAATCGGCGCCCCAGACGCCATCGAGGAGCTGTTGGCGGGTAAGCGCAAGTCCGATGTTGCCGGACAAGAAGGCCAAGAGATCGAACTCGCGGGTAGCCAACGCGACGACGTCTCCCCCGCTGCGTACTTCCCGGCGTCGAAGATCAACTTCGAGGCCTCCGACACTGACCACCTCTTGTTGCGGAGTGACTTCGCGCGTACGGCGCAGAATGGCCCGTACCCGAGCCACCAATTCTCGAGGGGAGAATGGCTTCACCAGGTAGTCGTCAGCTCCCAGTTCGAGCCCCAGAATCCGATCCACCTCGTCGTCACGGGCGGTCAAAAACAGCACAGGAAGATTGCCTTTGGCCCGAATGCGGCGGCATACGTCGAAGCCGTCGAGCTCGCCCGGGAGTCCGATATCAAGTATGACGATCCAGGGCTCCTCCTGATTGATGAAGGTCAACCCCTGCTCCCCGTCTCGCGCCAGCAACACGCGATACCCGTCCCGGCGGAGGTAGAGATCGACGAGGTCGGCGATATGCGGATCGTCTTCTATCACCACCACCGTGCCGTGCTGCGCCTCCATGGGCCCCAGCCTGGCACTTGGCCGAGCGAAATGGGCGAAATTGGGGCAGCCATTACAAAACCCTCATGTTTGCCACACAGAAACATGACGGAGCTCCCCCATCATCGAGACGTAGCAAGTCGATCAACTGTGATCGCACGAAAGGAGCAACCATGTCGAAGAACCGATACCGTCTGGGAGCGGTAGCTCTGAGCGCGGCTGGGGTCGTCGGACTCGGAAGCACATCCGCCTTCGCGGACTCACCCGGAGCGAGCACACAAAGCCTCTCGGCCATTCAAGCCAGGGCGGCGGCCGCCATCACGCTTCGGACAAACGATCTGGACGCTGCCATCTCAAAGGTGAACGCCACCAGCGCTCTCGGCCCGAGCGCCGCATCACTCGTGACATACCTTCAGGCCGACCTGGCGCCGCTGCAAACATTGGGAACCAAGATCGCTGGCGACACCACTGTGGCTACGGCCCTGGCTGACTCGTCGACGATCTTCAGTTCCTACCGGGTTTTGGCGCTCGTCCTCCCGGCGGCACACCTGGCAGCCACAGCGGATGTCATCGATGTCACGGACATCCCTGCCCTCACTGCTGCGTCCTCCAAAGCAGCCTCGAAGGTGACGCCGGCCAACAGCGCCACCCTGCAGCCGCTCATCGACGACCTGAACGCACAAATTCTGGCCGCCACAAACGGAACGGCAGGTCTCGCATCGACGTTGCTCAGCTACACGCCTTCGCAGTGGAATGCCAATCATGACCTACTGGCGCCATCACGTGATTCCGTGCGCTCCGCTACCGCCGACGTCAACAAGGCGCACCAGGATGTGCAGCAGATTCGCACGGTCCTCACCGTCCGTCCCGTGCCGTCAGCTTCGACGACTACAACGACCGGGGGCTCGTAGACGAGCCGTCGTCGGGGCCGCCCTCTCGAGCTCGAAGCGAGCCACCTCGGGCTGGCTGCTGCCAGCACCCACAGGGCCGAAGGGGCTCAAAATTCGCTGAGTTCGGTCCTCGGGGCCTCGTCGCGCTACCGTGATCCCTCAAATGAACGTGATCCGAGTCGCGCTGGCCGAGGACAATGTGCTGCTCAGGGAGGGGATCTCTCGCATCATCGACGCCCGCGACGATCTGGATCTGGTGGGAACTGCCTGTGACCTCCCAGAACTTCTCGACCTGATCCAAAAGGAGGAGCCCGATGTCGTCGTCACAGACATCCGGATGCCTCCGACCGGCACTGACGAAGGAATTCAGGCCGCCTCGTGGCTGCGTGAGCATCGTCCCAGCGTCGGCGTGGTCGTCTTGAGCCAGTACACCGCCCCGGCGTACGCGTTGGCGCTCTTGGAAACCGGCTCGGCGGGACGCGCATACCTCCTCAAGGAACGGGTTGCCGGAGCCAACGAACTGGCGCAGGCCATCCATACCGTGGCCCAGGCCGGATCAATGATCGATCCCATGGTGGTCGACGAGCTCATCGAGGCACGCTCGACTCGACGAACGTCGGATTTGTCATGGCTCACTCCCCGTGAGTCGGAGATCCTGGGCGAGATGGCCCAGGGAAAGAGCAACGCCGCCATCGCCAGTTCCCTCCAGGTTTCGGAGCGTGCAGTCGAGAAGCACACCAACTCCATTTTCTCCAAGCTGGGATTGACGGAAGAGAAGGAAGTCAACCGGCGAGTCAAGGCAGTACTGGTCTACCTCAGCGAACCCGGGGGGGGCTGACCCCACTGAGGCAAGTGTGCCAGCACCACCGTGGGCGCCGGGGCTGCATGGAATGATGGATCTATGAGTGATCCGCTCCCCGTGCTCGTGGTGGACGACCAAGCGCCGTTTCGTTCGGCCATGAAAGCCGTGTTACGACGCTCGCCCGAGTTCGACCTCGCCGGAGAGGCAGCAAGCGGCGCGGAAGCCATCGCGTTGGCTGACGAACTGCACCCCGCGTTGGTCTTGATGGACATCAACATGCCCGAGATGAACGGCATCGAAGCCACGCGTCGCATCGTCTCGTCTCATCCGGATGTGATGGTGGTCCTCTGCTCGACCTATGAAGTCGGGGATCTACCCCCCGAGGCCGCGACGAGCGGCGCCCGGGCGTACATCAATAAGGAACACCTCGGAGCCGACATCCTCCGAAGGTTGTGGGCCGAGCGGAATTCCGGAGGATTCATCACCACCTGAGCCACCCCGTCGTGCGGGCTTAAATCAGGGGCACCGAGCCGTTGACGCGGGCGCCGTGGCCCGGCGAGGACTCCCAGCGCACGGTGCCGCCAATGGCGCCGAGACGGTCCGCCATATTGATGTACCCATGGCCTTGTTGCGCCTTCTCTGCGTCGTACCCCGGACCATCATCGCTGACCGAGAACAGGAGTCCGCCCGACTCCTCCCATAGTCGTACCTCTACGGTCGCGCTCGACCGCGTGCTTGGCTGCGTTCTGCAACGCCTCTAAGCAGCAGAAGTAGATTGCGGCCTCCGTCTCCGATGGATAGCGGCCGATGCCTTCGGCCACAACATCAACCGCCAGCGGATTGCGATTTGCCGCGGCACGCAGTGCCTCGACAAGCCCGCTGTCCACCAAGAGGGGTGGGTAGATGCCGTGCGCCAGCTCGCGCAGCTCCTGGATCGTCTCCTGGACCTCTCCCGCCAGTTCGTCGAGCATTTCGGCACCGGCCGCCGGATCGTCGGCGATGATGTCGCGGGCCAAACGAAGGTTTACGGCGAGCGCCACCAGGTGCTGCTGGGCTCCATCGTGCAAGTTCCGCTCGACCCGTCTCCGCTCGGCGTCGCCACTCGCCACAATGCGGGCGCGCGATTCGCGCAAGGCATCCGCTTGCTTGCGCAGCTCGTCGAGCGTGGTCTGCAAGGCGGTGTCGAGTTGCGAGTTGTGAAAGGCCAGACCCACCTGTCGCGCCAGGTCGGTGAGGACGCGGTCGTCATCCTCGGAGAACAGATCATCTCCCGCGGCCCTCTCGACGACGACCAGACCCAGGAGCTCGCCGGCATGGCTGATGGGAGCCACGCGGAGCTGCGCTTGGGGTCGACCGTTGAGAAGGGCCGGCAACCATACCGAGACCCATGCGCTGCCCGAAACGCCGGCCCGGGTGACGACAGGACGCTCTCGACTCGTCACGACCAAGGAGAGAGGACCCGAATCGGGAACCGAGACAGCCCTCTCCAGAACTTCCCCCATGCCCGTGTACACCTCAGCACTCACCAAGGTCATGGTCTTGCGTAGGGACTCGGCGAGCTGCAACAAGAGCTCGTCCATCGGGATCGCCCGCGTCAACCGGCTGCCGAACGTTCGCAGGACCTCGTCGGGCGCCTGCCTCGCTCCGTAGACAAATCGGGTGGCGGAACCGACGAAACGCTCTCGAGCCGGCACGAATGCAAGTGCAGCAATGCCCGTCGCCAGCATGGAGAGCCCAAGCGTGGTGCGGTCGGTCGAATTGTTTGGCTTGTGACCCAAACCCAAAACGACGACGAGGTAGATCGCCGAGACCATGGCCACAAACCCGAAGACGGTAAACGATCGTACGAGCATCCGTCCGCTCTGCGTGGCCAGTCGTCGAGACTCGCCGGCCATGAGGGAAAGCGGCACGAGCACCGTGGCCCCGGCCGCCACTGCACCCAACGGGCGGGGCCAATTGATGAGCACATGGAGCACGGCGACGACAAGGGCGATGGAGCCGGCGAGGACGGACCCAATGGCGAACCACTGCAGCCGTTCTTTTTCGTGCCCCACCGAATTGGCGTAGCGCAAACGCAAGGGTATGAGTGCCGCCACCGCGGCGATGGACCAGCTGATACCGCCCTCAAGGACGGTGAAGGCGTGCTTGTCGATGACAAGGGATAGCCCGGCGGCCAGGGCGGCCACGTAGCCGATCACGACTACCGTGCGGCGGGCTGTCCCCGGCAAGAGACCATTGGGAAGAGCCAGCAAGAGGTGAAAGGACACCGCGGTCACCAACAGCGCGGCAATGGTCGTCGCCGACTTTGCGGGCCCGTAGCTGTGAATATTCTCATGCTGGGCCAGGCGCCCGGCAGCGAGCGCCACCGCAGCCAGCAGGGAATCCGCTCCAATCAGCAGCGCGTACGGATCCACTCGGGCCGAGGAGCGGTCCGAATAACGGCTGGCGAAGAGGGCGGCGACCGCCCACACGAGAGCCAACCCGAACGCTACGGCGTTCACGGCGGTCATCCCGCTGGCCACATGGGTTCGCAGTCCTAGGACAACGATGACCACCGTGACCGCGAACATCAGCCCCTGCAAGGCGAGCTGGGACGACGACGGCTTGGCGGGAGGCACACGCAACTCGACGACGGTTTCACTCACGACGACGTCCATCTTCTCCGCACTCCTCATTGGGCCCGCACTGAGAGGGCAGTTGATGTTCGGGCGGCCGTACGATCCGGGAAAGAGACCGCGAGATTTCTCGAGCCGACCCACCGGGCGGCCCCCGGCACGGTTAGAGGACTCCGGCAGTGAGATCCGCTGTCTCTTCGACGATGCGCCCATCTCGCATGCGCACAATGCGTCCCGCGGCCGCCGCCACCCCGGGGTCGTGTGTCACCAGAACGATGGTTTGACCGCCAGTGTGCAAACGGCTGAGGAGCTCGATGACTTCCTGGCCACCCTCGGAATCGAGCGCTCCGGTGGGCTCGTCGGCCAGCAGAAGTGTGGGCTCGTTGGCCAGGGCTCGTGCGATGGCGAGCCGTTGGCGCTGACCACCAGAGAGCATTCCAGGAACGGTCGACGCCTTGTCGCCGATGCCCAGGAGGTCCAGCAAGTCCCGCGCCCTTGTTTCGGCCATGCGACGCTTGCGACCTGCGATCACCGCTGGTAGGGCGACGTTCTCCAGTACCGTCATGCCCTCAAGCAGGTTGAAGAACTGGAACACGATCCCGATGTGTTTGCGGCGCAACTGCGACAACTCGTCCTCGCTGCGACCGGTCACGAGTTCGCCGGCGACCGTGATGGTGCCCTCGTCTGCCACGTCGAGTCCCGCCACCAGATTCAACAGTGTCGATTTTCCGCATCCCGAGGGGCCCATCAGAGCGACAAAATCACCGGAGGGCACCACCAAGTCCGCCCCGCGCAACGCTCGCACGGGAGCGTTCTCCGCCTCGAATGTCTTCCTTACCTTCTCCACCACGAGTGCATCCATGTCAAAGCCTTTCGCTCGGCGCCATGACCGTGCTCGGGTCTGGCTCTTCGACCAATCTGAACGCGACCACGGGAGTGTCTCGCCCCTTCACCAACTGTGGCTCGAGCGCGACCGTGGTCACCGCCTCCCGCAATGCTTTCAGAGTTCCCTCCGAAAGCACGGTTTCACCCGCCGCCGCTAACTGTTGAAGCCGTTGTGACATGTTGACGGTGTCACCCACCAATGTGTACTCCAGGCGTTCCTCTGACCCGAGGAGCGCCGCCGCAGCCTCTCCGGTCGACAGCCCCAACCCCAGGCCGAAGGCGGGGAGCCCCTCCGCCTCCCACCGGGAATTGATGGTGTGCTGTTTGGCGTGCATGGCCAGGGCTGCGGCCACAGCCCGGTCCGCATGGTCCTCCTGGGCGAAGGGTGCGCCAAACACGGCCATGACTGCGTCGCCGACGAACTGCATCACCGTGCCGTTCTCTCCCAGGATGGCGTCGTTCATGGCCGCGCGATGCACGTTGAGTTGCCCGGCCAGCTGGCTGGGATCGGCATGTTCGGCGATGGTCGAGTACGCACGGATATCGCTCATGAGGACCGTCACCACGACTCGCTCTGTCTCGCCGATATTCCGTCCATCACGCCGAAGCTTCTCCGCCAGACCGCCGGGAAGCAAACGGGAGAGCGTCTCACCCTGCTCCTCGCGATCGACGATCGCCTTGTGCAAGAGTCGAAGACGCTGCAACGCCCCCTGGGTGCCGGCCGAGACGCCCTCGGCCAGTTTTACGAAAACGGCCTCGACTTCGGCATCGATGGCCTGCGCTGGAAGTTGACGAGCCACGGCAATGGCCTTGATCGGCTTTCCCTCGGCCACCATGCTCAGCAGCGCCTCTTCGGCTGGTGTCAGGCCGCCGTTCGTCGTCACGGGTCGCAAGAGCGCCTCCACGATGGAGGGGTCCAGCGCGGTACCTCCCGTCGCCACAGCTCTGATGGCATCAACCAGTTGATCGCCCTCGGCGATGTGATCCTTCAAGAGATAGCCGTAGCCCGCCGATCCCTCCGCCAGCAAGGAGACGGCGTATTCGGGGTCGTCATACTGCGAGAGGATGACGACCCCGGTCCCGGGGTGACGGTGACGCACCTCCTTGGCCGCATCGATACCCTCCCGGTTGAAGGACGGGGGCATCCGGATGTCGGTGACGAGGACGTGGGGGGAACACGTCTTGGCCCCGTCGATGACCTCGTCGTAGTCGGCCGCTACCCCGACGACCCGAAGATCGGCGTGCCGTGCGATCAGGGCACGCACACCTTCACGGACGATCAGGTTGTCGTCAGCCAAGAGGACGTCAATCGTCGCCGGTGGGGCTTGAGGAGAAGGGCTGCTGTCAGGATCATCCATCGTTATCAGTTTTCGCATATCGCCTGACGGCGGGAAAGGGGGCGACCATCCCTTTTTCGGGGTGGTGCTAGGCACACCTCTACATGCCTGTCAGCACACTCGTAAATGCTGACAGGGAAGGCGAAGCTTGCTCCATGACCACCGACACACAAACCCGCTACGAGGGGACGGTGACGTCGCTGTCGTGGATCCCTTCGGAAGCGATCGAGGGCGCCCAACGCATTGCCTTCGACTCCGGCATCACCCACTACGACCCGCCGCCGCCCTCAGATGACATCGACCTCGAGGCTCTCCAGGCGGCCGACCGCTTTCGCTTCGCCAATGCCCTGCGGGCATGGATCGAAGTGGATGCCACCGGGCGTGTCACCGATTGCGGTTACACCGGCGGCGGGCTGATGGGGTCCACGACCGTCCGGGTGGCGGGCCTCCATCATAAATTCGAAGCGGTGCAGTTGCCCGACCTTCAACGCGAACCTGAATTCGGAGATGGATGGGTGCGCTTCGTCCAGACCACGGGGGGACGCACCGGATTACCGGCGCCTCGACGTGTCCGGCGCCGACCCTTCATCCAGTGGCAGGCACCGCTCGTATGGACCACTTTGTCGCTCACGCTGCACGTCGACGGCCATGCCGAGCGGGCGCTCATCGGAGCCAGTCGCTTTCCCCGTCATTGGGTCTACGACGACCAGGGAAATCTCACCCACAAGTCGGGGCTCACGGACTTCAAGGACTGGTATCGCCAATCGTTCGGACGGCACACGCCCTGGGGTGACCAGGACTCCGAAGCGCTCGTCACGGCGGTGGAAACGGCACTGGAACGCTCGCTTTCCGCCCGCGTCATGGGCGGAAGCGGCAAGGTGAAATTCCAACGGTTCCCTGCCGGAGCGATTCTGACCAAGCAAGGGGACCCAGGCACCGAGGTCTTCTTGGTGCTCGACGGTGTGATTCGGGTCGAGCACGACGGGGAGCGTCTGGCCGAGTACGGACCCGGAGCGCTTCTGGGGGAGCGGGCTCATTTAGAAGACGGAGCCCGAACCTCGACCCTCGCTGCCGTCACCGCGTGTCGGGTCGCCATGGTCGAGGCCGACCAGTTGGAACGCTCGGACCTTCTGGAGCTCTCGGAAGGACACCGTCGCGAAGATCAAGCGCGATACTGAGCGGGTGCGGGTCCATTTCTGCGGTACTCGCGGATCCACGCCGGCCCCTGGGCTCGAGTTCGTTCACTACGGCGGCCATACATCCTGCATCGCGCTCTCGCTCGACCGCGATGCATCACCAGAAGGCGTAGCCGTGCCCTCTTTGCTCCTCGATGCCGGCACCGGTCTGCGACGGGCGACGGTCCTGCTCGACCGGCAGCCCTTCGCCGGAACCATCCTCCTGACCCATCTGCACTGGGATCACGTACAGGGGCTGCCGTTCTTCCAAAGTGGCGACCATCCCGACTCGCAGGTCACCTTGCGACTCCCGCCACAAGAGGACGGGGCGGACGCCGAGAGCGTATTGGCCCGAATGATGTCACCACCCCTCTTTCCCATCCGGCCCCGGAACCTCCGCGGGAACTGGACGTTCGACGTCCTCCCCCCCGACGCCTTCTCCGAAGGCGGCTTCCCCGTTGGCGGTTTTCGCGTGGTGGCCAAGGACGTCCCCCACAAAGGAGGGCGCACCGTCGGGTATCGCGTCACTGATGGCCACTCGACCATCGCGTACATCCCCGACCACTGCCCGACCGAGTTTGGCGCCGGTCCCGACGGGTGGGGCGAATATCACCCGGCTGCCCTCGACTTGGCACGAGACGTGGACGTTCTGATCCATGATGCGCATCTCATGCCCGAGGAGCTGCCGGCCGAGGCATCATTCGGCCATGCTGCGGCGGACTACGCGGTAGAGCTCGGACGTCATGCCGGGGCGAAGACCGGTCGCGCTGTTCCACCACAAGCCCGATCGCTGCGACAGCCGCGCTCGACGACCTGGTGGACCGCTTCTCGTCATCGACGGTCACCGTTGTCGGCGGCCTCCGACATGCTGGAACTTGCGCTATGAGGTCTCGATGAGACGGGCAGATGCCATCGTCGTGGGGTCGGGGCCGAACGGACTCGCCGCTGCATTGACCATGGCACGGGCCGGGCTGACCGTCGACGTAATTGAGGGTTCGGAGAACATCGGTGGAGGATGCCGCACCGAGGAGCTGACACTGCCCGGCTTTCATCACGACGTCTGTTCCGCTGTGCATCCTCTGCTCAGCGCCTCGTCCGTTCTTCCGGACGACCGATCTCTCGGCCCGAGGGGTGACGTTGCTCACGCCGCGGGTCGCCTTCGCACAGCCACTCGACGGGGGCGGCGCTGCAGCGGTCTCCGGCACGGTCAACGAGACCGCTTCGCACCTTGGCATAGACCGCGGCACCTACGTGCGGACGTTCGCATCCCTGGTGCGCAATGCGGACGGCATACTGCCGAACTTTTTGGCCCCTTTACGCTCCATCCCGAGCAGCCCGCTGGCCACCACCCTCTTCGGACTGAAGGGTCTGGCATCAGCCGAACGATTGGCGAGCAGGTTTCGCACCGTCGAGGCACGCGCCATCATCTCCGGGGCAGCCGCCCACTCGATGCTCCCATTCGACGCCCCTCTGTCGGGGGCATTCGGTCTGCTCTTCACCACGCTGGCGCACTCCCTGGGCTGGCCCGTGGTCGAAGGTGGCAGCGCGCACATCGTTGACGCACTCGCGTCGGAGTTGGAGTCCCTGAACGGGCAGATCTTCACCGGCCAATGGGTCAAGAGACTGCACGACCTCCCCCCGGCCAAGGCCACCGTGCTCGATGTCACGCCGCGTCAACTGATAGATCTCGCCGGAGATCGACTCTCGGGCCGCTATCGCCGAGGTTTGGAACACTTCACGTACGGGCCCGGAGTCTGCAAAGTCGATTGGGCGCTGGACGGCCCTGTTCCCTGGGAAGCGGAGCTCTGTCGAGAAGCCGTGACCCTGCACGTGGGGGGCAGCTTCGCCGAGGTGGCGCAGAGTGAGGCGGATGTGGCGGCCGGCCGCCATTCCGACCGTCCTTTTTGTCTGGTCACCCAACCCTGTGTCCTCGATCCCACCCGGGCCCCGGCAGGGAAGCACACGCTGTGGGCCTACTGCCACGTCCCCAATGGGTCCACGGTCGACATGAGGGAGCGGATGGAGGCGCAGATCGAACGATTTGCGCCGGGATTTCGCGACCGCATATTGGGTCAGGTGACGACGACCGCGAGCGAGACCGAAGCCCACAACCCAAGCTACGTAGGAGGGGACATCGGGGCCGGGGCGGCAACGTTGCGCCAGACGGTATTTCGACCCACCGTGCGTTGGAACCCCTACCGCACGGGGATCAAGGGCGTCTATCTCTGCTCGGCCTCCACCCCACCCGGTGGAGGAGTCCACGGAATGTGTGGGCAGGGAGCGGGGCGAACCGCGCTGCACGATCTCGGGTGGAGCATGGAAGTGGAAAACGAACCAGCGGTCGTCTGACGATGGAGCGCACAACCGTGAAGAACCAGGCGCTCGGATTCGCCTGGTACCGGTTCCGAGCCACCTTCGGGCACCGTTGGAGCGGCCTCCTTGCCTTGGTCCTCCTGACGGGATTGCTCAGCGGACTGTCCATGGGCGCCATCGAAGCGGCACGGACCACCGAGTCATCGCCCTTGGACTTTGCCACCGGCACCCACACCCCCGGGCTCTTCATCCTCGACGGCTTCTACAACCCGGCCGCCGGGCTCAACGGCTACAACGCGAAACTCCTGCGAACGATTGCCCACCTCCCCCATGTGGAGAAGGTCGAGTCCGAAGTGGGGATCAACGCCGGGCCGGTCGAAAAGAACGGGGAGCCGCTCCAGGCGAGCGAAGGCACCGGTCCCATCGGCAGCGTGGACGGGCTGAACTTCAACGAGGACCGGGTCATCGTGACCCAGGGCCGCATGGCCAACCCAAAGGCGGCCGACGAGTTCGTGCTGGACTCAGGAACGGCGCGCACCTTCGGGCTTCATCTGGGCGAGACGGTGAGAATCGGCTGGGTCGGCAACACCCAGGGGGACAACTCCATCCATTTCACGGTGCCACGCACACAGCAGGTCAACATGAAGCTGGTCGGCGTCGGCGCCATCGACCTCAACGGCCTCTTTCAGGACCAGGACGGGGCGGCCAGTAACCAGATCGAGCTCTTCACACCGGCGTTTACCCACAAACTTCTCGCATGCTGTGTCAACGACATGCTCAGCGGGATCACTCTCCAGGGTGGTCTCCGCAGTCCCTACTACGGGGCCGTGGAGACCGAACTCCGCAAAGTGCTGCCCAAGGGGGTGCCCTTCACCTACGTCCAGGCGAGCGACGTCCTGGCTCGGGCCGAAAGAACGCTGAAGCCGGAGTCGATTGCCCTCGGCTGTCTTCGGCGGCATCGCCGGACTGGCTGCGCTCCTCATTGCCGGTCAGGTGATCGGGCGGCGGATCCGGCTCAACACCGACGATCTCGACGTTCTGCGGGCCCTCGGCGGCGACCCGCGAATGACCATCGGCGACGGCCTCATCGGCACCCTGGGCGCCGTCCTCTTGGGAACCTTTTTGGCCGGCCTGGTCGCCGTGGGGCTCTCGCCTATCGGACCGCTCGGCCCGATAGGCGCGTTTGCCCCGTTGGTGCTGCGGGTCGACTGGACCGTCGTCGGCCTCGGAATGGCCGTCTTGGCGGTCGCCCTCGGTACGCTTTCCGTCGTCGTGGCGGTCCGTGCAGCGCCTCATCGCGTGGTGACCCGGCTGCAGAGAGAGCGGGCGTCCAGCGTGGCCCGCGCCGTCACGGCGGCCGGCCTACCCCCAGCCGCCGTGACCGGCATCCGGTTCGCCCTCGAGCCCGGTGTGGGCCGGAACGCGGTGCCGGTCCGCTCGGCCATCCTCGGCGCCGTACTGGCGGTGATGGTCGTGATCAGCACCATTACCTTCGGTTCAAGCATGAACACACTGGTATCCCATCCGGCCCTTTACGGGTGGAATTGGAGTGCCGACATTGACGGGGGCGGCGGGCTCGGTGACATCCCGGCCCACAACGTGGGTCGGGAGCTCAATGCCGATCCGCTCGTGAGCGGATGGACCGGCGTCTACTTCTCGACCTTGCAGATCGACGGCGTGAACGTGCCGGTGCTCGGCGGAAGCCCGCAGGCCTCGGTGGGACCACCCCTCTTGTCGGGTCACGCCTTCGACGCGGTCAACCAGGTCGTGCTCGGCACCAGCACGCTGGCCCAGCTGCACAAGCACCTCGGTGATACCGTCACCGTCAGCGCCCCCGGTACCGGGCTCACGACACTGCGCATCGTCGGCACCGCGACGATGCCCTCCATCGGCGTCACCGGCTCCTCCCACCTCGAAATGGGGAATGGTGCACTGTTGTCGTACACCTTGATCCCGCCAAAGGCACGCAACGTCTTCGATGTGCAGCAATCCGGCCCCAACGCCGTTCTGGTTCGCTTCAAGAAGGATGCGAACCCGGCTGCAGGGTTCGCATCCTTAGAATCGATCGTCCGCAAGAACCCGCAGATCGAGGGGGATGGGGGCTCGGTACTGGCGGTGCAACGTCCGGCCGAGATTCTCAACTACCGGACACTGGGCACGACCCCGACCCTCCTCGGTGTCTTTCTGGCCGCCGGGGCGGTCATCGCCCTCGGGCTGACCCTTGTGACCTCGGTACGGCGCAGACGGACGGACCTGGCGCTGCTCAAGTCTCTCGGCTTCACCAAACGCCAACTGGCCTCTGCCATCGCCTGGCAGGCCAGCGTGGCCGTCGGCATCGGCTGCGTTGTGGGCATACCACTGGGCATCGCGCTCGGCCGGTTTCTCTGGGACCTTTTCGTGCGCCAGATCAATGCCGTGCCCGATCCGACCATCCCCACGTGGTCCATCGTTCTGATCGGCGTGGGAGCGGTGATCCTGGCCAACGTGGTGGCAGCTGTGCCGGGCCGCATCGCGGCGCGTACACCGACGGCTCAGCTGCTGCGTAGCGAATGATGTTCTAAGGGTCGCGTCGTGGACCAGGACCGTGCCCCACCCCGAGCTTCTCCCGAAAGAAGGTCAGCGTCTGGTCGAGCGCGGCACGGGTCGGAGTCTCGCGGATCACGATGACCGCGGGACCGCTTCCGGCTCGATACACGGTCCGCCGCTTGCCATCCGCCTCGAACGACCCTTCCGCGAAGCCTTCCAGGGCCGTCTTCCATTGCCCCGTATCGCTTCTCGCCATCCGCGGACCGTAGCATCGCCCTTCGTGCACCCGACATGCGACACCTGGGATCCACCTGGCCCGGGGGGGACCCTGATCCTGGCCGCGGGGTTGGCGTTCCCCCGGTGAGCCCGGTTCGCCCCACGCGCACCCGGCTCGTTCCTCCCGAGTTGGCGGCCCGCATCCCGGCTGTGCGGACCGCCATGGCCATAGCCGTCGTGATCGGCGCCCTCAGCGCCGCCTCCATCGTCGTGCAGGCCGTGGCGCTGGCCATGGCCATCGACCGATCGTTGTTGCACCACGATGCGCTCGCTGGGGTGCGGCCCGAGCTCATTGCCATCGCCGCGGCCGTGGCGACGCGCGCGGCGCTGGCGCTGATAGGCGAGCGCTTGGCCCAGCGAGCCGCGGCGACGGTAATGGCGACATTGCAGCGCGAGCTACTGCGTCAGGTTCTCTCTCTCGGCCCGGACTGGCTGCTCGGGGAGCGCCCCGGCGAGCTCTCCCTCACCGCCACGCGGGGGCTCACGTCATTGCATACGTATTTCGCCCGCTACCTCCCTCAAGCGGCGATGGCCGCAGTCGTTCCGGTTGTCCTGTTGGCTTGGATCGCCTCACAAGACTGGCTCTCACTTCTCGTGGTTCTCGCCTTGGTCATCGCGGTGCCGATCACCATGATCTACTTCGGTCGCGAGGCCAATCGGCGTACGGCCCGCCAGTGGCGGCGGCTCGGATCGCTGGCCGGCCGCTTCCTCCAGCTCGTGGAGGGGCTTCCGACATTGCGTGCCTTCGGCCGCGACGCCCACGGCCGACGCGAAGTAGTGGCATCGACCGAAGGCGTCCGCGTGGCCACCATGCGAACGCTCCGGGTCGCCTTCCTCTCGGCCCTCGCCATGGACGTGATCGCCGGATTCGGGGTCGGGTTCGTGGCCATGGCGTTGGGACTACGCCTGTTGTGGGGCGAACTCGACCTGCAGACCGCGATGGCCGTGCTCCTGGTGACCCCGGAGATCTTCGTGCCGCTCCGACGGGCCGGCGCAGAGTTCCATGCCAGCACCGAAGGCCAGGCCGCCGCGGCACGCGTGCTCGAGATCCTGGCGCTTTCGGTGCAAGACGCCCCGGACCGCCTTGCCTCTCCGCGGCCAAGAGCGCCTGTGGGCGTTCCCCACCCCATGGCGGTGGATCTTCGGGTTGACGGGGCTCCGGGTCACCTATGAAAATCGCTCCTCCCCCGTACTCGACGGCTTCACCCTCCATGCTCGGCCGGGCAGCCGTGTCGCTCTCGTGGGTCCGTCGGGAACGGGCAAGTCGTCGGTGTTGGCCGCGCTGCTCGGATTTATAACGCCCATAACGGGGTCCCTCTCGGTCGACGGGACGAGCGCGTCCGACGTCTCGATGAGGCAATGGCGAACCAACTTTTCCTGGCTCCCGCAACGCCCATACCTCTTCACGGCCACGTTGGCCGAGAATCTGCGGCTCGGAGCACCGGATGCCACTGACGACGTGCTCGAGCTGGTCACCGCCGCCGTCGGCCTGGATCGTCTGGTGGCGCATCTTCCCCGAGGTCTGGCCACGCCGCTCGGTTCGGACGGACTGACCCTCAGCGCAGGGGAGCGCCAGCGGGTGGCTCTGGCGAGGGCGCTCCTCTGCCCGGCACCGATCCTGCTGCTCGATGAGCCCACGGCCTCCCTCGATCTCGCCACGGCAGAACGTCTCGCCGAGGCCATCGCCCCGTGGCTCGCCGGCCGCACGGTGATCGTGGCGGCGCACGAGCCCCTGCTGCTCCCCCACTTCGATCTGGTCGTCGACGTAGGCGCCGTACCTCTGTCGACGGTGAGACGATGAAGCCGATTCGTCGCGTCCTGGCCGAACCAGGCACGCCGTACGGGCGTCTGGCCCTGGCCGGACTGCTCGGCTTGGCCGCCGCAGCAGCCACCATCGGGCTCCTGGCCGGATCGGGATATGTCGTAGGGCGGGCCGCCTCACGTCCGGGGCTCGGCGCACTGGCCGGGATACTGGCCGCCGTCGAGGTTCTCGCCTTTTTGCGGGGGCCGTTGCGCTACGCCGAACGTCTCGTCGGCCACGACGCCGCATTGCGGGCCCTGGCTCGATGGCGCGTCTGGCTCTACGACGTTCTGACGCCTCGCGTTCCGGCCGCACTCGCCGGTTGGCGTAGCGGCGACCTGCTCGCCAGAGCCATAGACGATGTCGACACCTTGCAAGACCTTTACCTGCGCACCCTGCTTCCGCTGGGAATCGCTGGCGGCGCGGCGGCGCTTGGCCTGGTGGTCGTGGGCCTCGAACTCCCCGTGGCGGCCCTCGCCCTCGGCATTCCCCTCGTGGTTGCCGGCACCGTTCCCACCTTTTTCGCCTGGCTCGGCGCCAGCGACGACAACCGAGCCTCGCTCGCCGGAGACCTCTCCGCTCACGTGGTCGACGCCATTCACGGGGCACCCGATCTCCTCGCGTTCGGTGCCGATACCGCCATGCTCGAGCGCATCGAGACGATGAGCAACGAGGCCGCCCGCATCGACCACCAGCAGGCAAACGCACAAGCGCTTGCCGCGCTGATCACGCAACTCTGCAGCGGTGCCGCCGTGCTGGCCGTGTTGGCGGTCACCGTCAGCGCCGTGCACGCCCACCACCTCAACCCGGTCATGGTGGCCGTGCTCCCCTTGGCCGCGTTGGGCACCTTCGAACCGATCCCGGGCCTCGCGCTTGCCGCGGCACGGGTGCGGGCGGTCAACGCGGCGGCGAGGCGGCTCTTGGCCCTCGAGGACGTGCCCGTTCCCGTGCACGATCCCGCCGGGCCAAACCACCTTGGCCCCGGCAGCCCCGGGATCTCCTTCGAGCGAGCATCGCTGCGCTATGCCCCCGACCTGCCGTTCGCCCTCGACCAGGTGGACCTCCAGGTTGCTCCGGGCACGCGGGTGGCGGTCACCGGATCGAGCGGCTCGGGCAAATCGAGTTTGGTCAACGCGCTCCTACGGTTCTGGCCGCTCTCGGACGGCGCACTCTCCTTGGGCGCCATCTCCATCGACGCCCTGACGCAGGCCGAAGTGCGGGCCACCTGTTCTCTCGTCGACCAAAGAGCACAACTCTTCGCCGGCACCTTGCGCTCCAACGTCACGCTGGGCCGACCAGACGCGACCGATGGAGAGATCGCCTCCGCGTTGCAAGCGGCGCAGTTGGCCGACTGGATCGCCACTCTTCCGTCGGGAGTCGAGACGTCCGTGGGCGAAGAGGGCGTCGCTGTCTCCGGGGGGGAGCGCAGACGATTGGCGGTGGCCCGGGCTCTCCTGGCCGGAGGGTCCGTGCTGATCCTGGACGAACCTACGGGTGGACTCGACGTCCCATTGGCCGACCGGCTCATGACCGATGTCCTGGCGGCCGCCGGGTCGCGGAGCGTCCTGCTCATTACCCACCGAGAGAGCGAAGCGGCGAGGTGCGACACCGTGGTCACGCTCGAGGAGGGTCGCGTCGTCACATAAGACGACGTCTCCGCAAGCGCAAAAACTTGTGCAACCAGCCGGGGTGTCGGAGACTGCTGCTCTATGAAATCCAAGGCGTATGAAGCCGAACTGGAAGACCTTCAGGTTGAATTGGCCAAACTCCAGCACTGGGTGCAGTCCACAGGCGCACGCATCGTGGTCCTCTTCGAAGGCCGTGATGCCGCCGGTAAAGGCGGCACGATCAAGCGGATCACCGAACGCATGAATCCCAGGGTGTGCAAGGTCGTGGCCTCGGCGGCACCGAACGAACAGGAACGCACAGAGTGGTACTTCCAACGCTATGTGGCCAATCTGCCCTCGGCCGGCCAGATCGTCCTGTTCGACCGGTCCTGGTACAACCGGGCCGGGGTCGAGCGGGTCATGGGTTTTTGCACCGACGAAGAGCTCCGGGAGTTCCTCCGCTCGTGCCCCGAGTTCGAACGGATGCTGATCCGCTCGGGTATTCAGCTCATCAAGTACTGGTTCTCCGTCAGCGACGAGGAGCAGGAGCGGCGGCTTGAGTCTCGCCTGGCCGATCCCACCCGACGATGGAAGCTCTCTCCTATGGACCTCGAAGCGCGCATGCGCTGGGTCGAGTACTCGAAGGCCAAGGACGAGATGTTCACCTACACCGACACCAAGCAGTCACCGTGGTTCGTCGTACCTTCCGATGACAAAAAGGCGGCGCGGCTCAACTGCATTCACCACCTGCTGAGCCTGATCCACTACGACGAACATGACCCGACCATGCCGATCGAGCTCCCGCCCCGCCCGCACGACACCGGGTACGTCCGTCCCCCGAAGGATGACCAGACCTACGTACCGGCGGTCTATTCCTCAGGACGTCATCAGGACGTCTCGGTCAGGGCGTCTCGGTTGGGAACAATCTCGTTGAAACCGTGCAGGACCGGGTGACCGTTTCCCCAACCGATGCGGGTCACCGACGCCGTCTGGAGATGGAGCCGCCACGACAGCTCGCCGCCCACGCCGAGCGCCCACGCCACTGCTGCCTTGATCGGCGTGACGTGACTCACCACCACGACATCCCCGCCCGAGGCGCGAGCTCCGAGGCCCTCGGCTGCAGAAGAGCTCGTCGCAGGCCGCCGCCACACGAACATCGACCTCGGCCAGTGACTCGCCTCCGGGAGGGCGAAATCCAGGGATCACGCCGCCACTCCTGCCAAATGTCTGCGGGAACGTCCCTGAGGGGCTGACCGTCATACTCGCCGTAGTCGACCTCCACCCAACGATCGTCCACCTCAACGGGAAGTTCGGGCGCCAAAAGGCCCGCCGTGTCCCGCGCCCGGCTAAGCGGGCTCGACCGCAGCGAGAGGATGGGATCGCGCAACAACCGCCCGACCGTTGCCGCCTGGACTACACCTTTGCGCGTGAGCGCAGCGTCGGCTCGCCCCAGGAGCAGACCCTGCGCGTTCGCCACGGATTCACCGTGCCGGACCAGTATCAACATCAGCGATTCGACTCCCTCAGGTCGGGACGAGAATGCGTCCGCACTGATCGCACGTGACCACGCTGTCGGGAGTCGTGGCGCGGATGCGCTCGACCTCGGCCGAGGAGAGCTCGAGGTGGCACCCGTCGCACCGGTGGCCGATGAGTCGGGCGGCGCCGGTTCCCTTGAGCCTCGCTCGCAAGACCTCGTAACGATCAGCCAGCGATGCCGGGAGTTCTGCCATTTCGGCCGCACGCTCGGCCGTCGCCGTGGCGAGCTCGGCGTCGATCTCGGATTGGGCCTGCGTCACCTCGCGGCGAAGGGCGCTCACCTTCTCTTCCACCGGCGCACCGCGGGCGGCCAGCGCGGCCAGCGCGGCATCGATGGGCTCCTGGTCCACCATGGCCACCAGCTCCTCATCCTCCAAGTCGCTGCGGCGCTGGTTGAGGTGACGCACCTCTTCGTCCATGGCTTGCAGGTCGCGGGTCGAAGAACCGCGGGCGGCATACATGCGCTTCTCGATCCCGCTACTGCGCTCGTTGACGACAGCGATCTGCGCTTCCAGATCCTTCTGCGTTGCCGCCAACGCGGCACGTTGCTCAACCAATTTTGCTCTTTCGCCGGCGAGAGCCTCCAGTTCAGCCTCGAGCCCGCTCAGGCCGGAGCGCTCGGCCAACATCTGGCGCCGATGGGCCAGCTGGGTGATCAACGTATCGAGGTCCTGCACCACCAACAACCGCGCAAACGATTCGTCAGTCATCGCAACCACTCATGTGCCCCATCCCCGGATTCCCCCTGGTTCGCCCCATCACTCGTTTCCTCATCGCTCGTGTTCCCATCGATCATGCACTACCCCCGAGAGCGTCCCACTCGGCGCGCGCCACCACCAGGGCGGGGGCAAGAGCTTCGTCGGCCGTCGCCGCCGCTTCGTCCCAGTCATACCAGCGCGCCTCGGGACTCTCACCAGGCGGGGGGTGCGGGTCGTCGGAGGACCCGAGCAACAGGTAGCGCAGGTCGAGGTGGGTATGGCCCAGCGCCGCCTCATGGACGTCGAGGTGGATCAGTCGCGGTCCGCCCTCAGGATGCGCCACCTCGAGGCCCAACTCCTCGATGGCCTCACGCCGTGCCGCCACCGAGGGCTCCTCCCCAGGGTCGATATGCCCGCCCGGCTGCATCCAGCGGGCCAGACGCTTGTGAAGATGCAGGACGGTGCCGCGCCTACCGACGACCACGGCCGAGGCCGTCACGTGCACGGGGTCGGCCTCCTCGCTGCAGGGGTCGACCAAGCGATCGAGTTCGGCCAAGAAACGCTCCTTGGCCGCTACTTCCCGAGCCGAGCGCGGTGTGTGGGCCGCCACGATCGATCGAAGCTCTCCTGTCCCCGCCGCCATGGGGCTCTCTATCACAGGTGGCCCATCACAGGTGGCCGGAAAAGACTGTGACGGCGTCCCCTCCGATGTGGACCCGCTCACCTTCCGGGCGAACGTAGAGCACCGCCCCCCGAGGCGAAAGTTGATGAGCCACCAAATTCGTTCGCCCCAACACCTCCGCCCAATATGGTCCCGCCGCGACATTGCGCGGAGCCCGTGGCCGGGTCCTCGTCGATTCCCACGTTCGGCCCGAACACCCGCAGCACGTAATCGGCCTCCGAACCCGGCTCCGCCGCCGCCGTGAGGAGGAGCGCCTTGTGTTCGGCGGCCGCGATCGCTTCCAGGTTCGGCCGGTAGTGGCGTACGGACTCGGCCGAGTTCAGGGTCACCATGACGAAGAACGATGTGTGGCCGACCGCCACGATGTCGACCTCGTCCCACTCACCCTTCAATGCTTCGGGCAAAGCAAGTGGCGTCACTGGATCGGCCGGGAAATCAAGCTCGATGCGGGCTCCGTCAAACGAGGCCTTCAGCGCTCCGCTGCGGGTCATGAACGTCAAGGGGTGGGAGCCCTCGACGACTCCGCATTCGCGCATGGCGTGCGCCGAGGCGAGGGTGGCGTGGCCGCATAGGTCGATCTCGACCAGGGGCGAGAACCAACGCAGGTTGAACGTGTGGGGGTCGGTTGTCGGCATGACGAAGGCCGTCTCGGCAATTCCGAGCTCTTTCGCCAGTGCCTGCATGTACTCGGCGCTGAGCGGCTCGCTCGGCAAGCAGACGCCAGCCGGATTGCCCGCAAATGCCGTGTCAGTAAAGGCGTCGACCCAGGTAAGAGAGACGGTCACAGCAATTCAGCGCCACATGGCCAGGCGGGCCAACGCCTCTTCGAGGACCTCATCCTGTTTGCAGAAGGCCCAACGCACCAGCGTCTCGCCACCGCCCGGCGCGTCCGCGGAACGAGGGACGGCGGCCGGTGAGATTCCGCCGCCGTAGAAGACCGAGCTCGGTATGGCCACGACGCCACAGCGCTCGGGCAGCGAGCGGCAGAAGTCGTACGCCTTTTGGCCGGGCGCCACCGATGCGATGTCGGTGGTGGCGAAGTAGGTGCCGGCCGGCCGAAAGACGGTGAATCCCAGTTTCTCCAACCCGTCGCAGAAGGCGTCGCGCTTCCGCTTGAGCGCCGCCCCGAACGACGCAATCCGCTCGGGCGGCATCGACAAGCCATGAGCGATGGCCAATTGGAACGGCGCCCCCGATGTGTAGGTGAGGAACTGCTTGGCGGCGCGGACGGCGGAGACGAGTGGAGCCGGACCCGTCACCCACCCGACCTTCCATCCGGTGAACGAGAACGTCTTGCCACCCGAAGAAATGGACATCGTCCGCTCCGCCATGTTCGGCAAGGTGGATAGAGGAATGTGCACTCCTTCGAAGACAAGATGCTCGTAGACCTCGTCGGTAACGGCCAGGACGTCGTGGGTGCAGCAAAGCTCGGCGATCAGCGAAAGCTCGTCAGGTGTGAACACCTTGCCGGTCGGATTGTGCGGCGTGTTGAGCAGAACTAGGCGGGTACGAGGCCCGAACGCCGCCGCGAGCTCCTCGGGATCGAATGACCAGTCGGGCGGATGGAGGCGCACGAGACGCGGCGTGGCCCCGGCCATGGCGGCGCAGGCGGCATAGGAGTCGTAGGAGGGCTCGAACATCACGACTTCGTCCCCCGGCTCGCATAGGGCGAGGAGTGACGCCGCGATGGCCTCGGTCGCCCCGGTCGTCACCAGAACCTCGTCTTCGGGCGAGAGGGCAATTCCGTACCACTCCAACTGGTGGGCGGCCACCGCCGCTCGCAGCTCGGGAATGCCCTGGGCCGGCGGATACTGGTTACGGCCCGCCATCATGGCCTCGGTCGCCACCTTGATCATCTCGGTCGGTCCGTCGGTGTCCGGAAATCCCTGCCCCAGGTTTAAGGAGCCGGTGGCCGCTGCCAGCTGGGACATCTCCGAAAAGATCGTGGTCGTGAAGGGTCGGAGGCGCTCGGCGAGCACGTCAGCAGCTGGGAGCGGCACAGCCTGATGGTACCGGTCGCCTATCCTCCAACGGAACCGTGCTTGCCGTCGCCAATTTCAACATGCATGCCGGGATCGACGGTTGGGGTCGGCCTTTCGACGTGGTCGCGGCGTGCGCCAGCTTCGACGCCGACGTCCTCGTGCTGGAAGAGGCATGGACGAATGACTCGGAGGGGCCCGGCTCCGGCCAAGCCGAGCAGATCGCCGCCGCGCTCGGTTACGAGGTCGTGACCCACACGCTGGCCAAGGGACGGAGGCCCGGCCCTCATGGTGGAAGCTCGCAACGCTGGATGCCTTACCTGGGATTTCGCGTCGATGCGCGTTCGCTCTACGTCAGCACATCCGGGCACCTGCACCCGAGAGAGCTGGCCACGCCTCGCTATCAACAAGCGGAGAGTGGCACGTGGGGTATCGCCGTCCTGACACGGCGCACCCTCACCGTGGATGGCACTCGCACCTTGCAGCTCTCCCCCTTGGCGCGCGACCGGGTGCATCGCGCCGCCATCGTGGTCGACCTCACGGTCGACGGCGCGCCCATCTCGGTCGTCGGGACGCACATGTCGCATCTGCAGTACGGGTCGCACCGCAACTACTCCCATCTCAAGCGGCTCCTGCAAACCGATGCCCGACCTGATGCCGTCCTCCTGGGGGACATGAACCTTTGGGGTCCGCCCGTGCGCGCCTTGCTGCCTGACTGGCGGCGAGCGGTAAAAGGACGGACCTGGCCGGCTTGGCACCCCCACAGCCAAATCGACCACATCTTGGTGCGGGGCAACATCGGGGTTTCCGCGGGTGAGGTCCTCCCCTTTGCCGGCTCGGACCATCGGCCGGTGCGGGCACAGCTGTCCCTGCGATAATCACAACGTGCTCCATACCGACTTGCACCTCCTCGCCCGGGTCGCCCTCGGTATCGGGGTCGGCTTCGTCTTCGGATACGAACGCCAGCTTCGGGGATCGCCGGCGGGAAACCGCACCTTTGCTCTGATCGGCGGGACCGCTGCTGGCGTGACCGCGGTGGCCGGGACGATCTCTCCCCAGGCTGTGGCCGGGATCCTCACGGGCATCGGCTTCCTCGGGGCCGGACTGGTCTTTGTCCACGGTGCCACGATCCGCGGCCTTACGTCCGCCTCAACCGTCTTTGCCGTGGCGGGCGTGGGCATCGTGTTCGGGTACGGACACACGTACTTGGGCTTATTTATGGCGGTCGCCTATATGTTCCTGCTCGAACTCCAGCACATACCTGGCCTGCGCGCTCTCGACGCCAGCGCCATCGCCTCCCGCTTTCGCGACGATTTCGAGGTCCCCCTCACGTTCGACGACACGGGCATGGGTGGAGGTGAGGACGTGGCCGGCGTGACAGAAGTGGCCGGAGAGGGCAGCAGTACGGGTGGTGCGGGGGGCGGTGAACAAGGCGCAGACCCGACGGCGTCACCCTCAACCTGAAGGAGCAGCAACCCCATGAGCACGTATCCCTACGCCGACCGTTTCGAAATTCACCGAGAATTGCCAGAGATCGGGCTGCCCCGCGACGAAGTCATCTCCGAGTTGCGGACCATGGCGAGCGAGGAGGACGCGTTCTGGGAGACCGGCAAGTGCTCGGGAACGATGTATTGCGGCGACCACGACCACTACCACTTCATGAACGAGGCCTTCGGACTCTTCGCCCACGTGAATGTCCTCCAACGTGACATGTGCCCGAGTGCCACCAAGTTCGAAGCCGAGATCATCTCTATGACACTGGGTCTGCATCACGGTGAAGCCGCCACTGCAACGGGTGACTCGCCGTGCGGCTTGGTGACCACTGGAGGAACCGGCAGCATTTTGCACGCCATCCTGGCCTACCGGGATCACGCGACCCAAACGAGAGGGATCACCCGACCCAACGTGATCAAGCCGGAGACGGCGCACCCAGCCTTTGACAAGGCGTGCCATCTCTTCGGGGTCGAGCTCCGGCGCGCGCCGGTCGACCCGGTGACCACGCAAGTGGACGTGAACTGGGTGCGCGACAACATCGACGACCAGACCGTCGCCCTCATCGGATCCGCCTGCAACTACGGCTACGGCACTGTCGACCCCATCGGTGAGCTTTCGGATCTGGCGCTCGACCGCGGCATCGGATTGCATGTCGACGGCTGCCTCGGGGGGTTCATCCTCCCCTTTGGCCAGGAGTTGGGTTACGACATCCCGCTCTTCGACTACCGCCTCCCTGGCGTCACCTCCATATCGGCAGACACCCACAAATACGGCTACGCCTTCAAAGGCTCGTCGGTGCTGAGTTTCCGTTCCAAGGAATTACGCAATGCGCAGTACTTCTATCTGACCGACTGGAGCGGGGGAAAGTACACCTCTCCCGGAATGGAAGGGTCTCGTTCGGGTGGCCTGATCGCCGCCACATGGGCCGCCATGGTGCAGCTCGGCCATGCGGGCTACCTGGGCTACGCCAAGCAGATCTTCGAGACGTCGTTTGCCATGCAGGATGCCGTGCGCAGCCATCCCGAATTGCAGATGGTCGGCCAGCCGACGTTCCTTTTCTCATTCACCTCGGACGTGTTCGACATCTATCACGTCAACGACTTCATGCGACAGCGAGGGTGGCGATTCAACGGACAGCAATACCCCAATGCACTCCATATGGCCGTTACTCGCCCTCAGACGCAGACTGACGTCGCCGCCGAATTCGCGGCCGATCTGGCCGACGGTGTCGCCTATGCCAACGAACACGCCGGGGAGGCACCCCGGTCCAGCGCAATCTATGGTGGCGTGTCCGGGGGCATGACCGACGAAGCGGACAAATTCATACGCGCCGTGATGGCCGACATGCTGGACGCGCAATCGGTGATTCCACCGGGCTGAGCGCCGCCAGGCTGGCTAGCCGGCCGACGCGCCCTCCGAAATGAAGGCTCGGCCGGCGTTGTCCACGGCCACGCAAAAGGAGATCGTCGCACACGAGATCCCCACGAGGGCGCGCCGGTTGTCAATGACCGTCCCCGTGCTCCACTTCATGCCGTTGTATCCGAAAACGCGCCCGAGCGAGTCAACAGCCCGGCAGAAGGTAGGGGTCGGGCACGAGATACCGGTGAGACCTGAGACGTCAGATCCCGCGAGCGGCGGTTCTTTGGCGATCGGAGTAGGCACCGAGAAGCCGGTGCCGTTCCACGTCAACTCGTTGCCAGCGCTGTCGAGGACGATGCAAAACGTGGGGCTGGCACACGAGACGGCGTTCAACTGTCCCTGCGGGTCGGCGTCCGTCGGCTGCGTCCAGGTATGGCCGTTCCAAAGCGATGGGCCTCCTTCAACGGCCACGCAGAAGGTGGGGGTCACACAGGAGATCTGGTTGGCCGCACCCCAGGCACCGACGTTGCCCGACCATGATCGGCCATTGAAGACGAAGGAATTCCCCTCACCATCGATGGACACGCAGAAGGTCGTCCCCACGCAGCTAATGGATTCAAAACCCTGCGCGGCGGGAATCGTCGTCGGCGCGGACCACGATGTGCCGTTGAACAGCACGGCTTGGTTGAGGTTGGGGACGGCGACGCAGAACGTGGCGCCGGTGCAGGTCAGGTAGGAGCCGCCCTGGGGTGATGGCGCGCTTCCCACCGAGCCCAGTGAGGTGACGTGACTCCCCAGCAATTGATACGACTGTCCGCTCTTCGTCCCGATGAGGCAGAACCCCGCCACCGGGCACGACACCACCGAGAGGTCGGCGTTGGCCGCGATGGTCACCGCCGTGGACCAGCTCCCAGCGGCACTAGGCATGGTCGTCGTGGTGGTTTGCACCACGCTCGAAGGAGTCCCAGGTGTGCTGCCCGTTGTGCTGGTCGTGCTCGTCGCATTTCCGTGCCCGCCTCCGCCGCAGGCGGCCAGCAGGAGCGCCGCCGCCATGGCGGCAACAAGGAGCCCACCGCGGCCCCGACAGCTCCTCACAATTTGCGGCTGGCTGATCGATCAGGCTCGAAGGAACGATGACGCGTCCAGGTATCGAGCACGATCAGTGTCTTGGTGCCCGTGACCCTCCCTCGCCGGCGGAGTTGTTCGATCACCTGCCCCAAACGCTCCACGTCGGGCACCTGGAGCCATACGAGCGCATCAGGGTCTCCGGCCGTGGTGAAGACGGCTTGCACCTCGGGTAGTTGGATCGCCGTCTCCTTGATCTCTTGGAGATCGGCCGTTCCGGCGAAGCGCACTTCTGTGAAGGCCTGAATGGGACGGCCCGCCTTGCGATGATCAACCACCACGGTGTAGCCGGCGATGACTCCAGACTTCTCCAGCCGCTCGATGCGCCGGGTAACAGCCGAAGCCGAGAGTGAGACCTTCTCGCCGATGTCAGCCATGGTGCGCCGAGCGTTGTGGGAGAGGAGTTCGATGATCCGGTGGTCAGTCTGATCGAGGTCGACGGCGCTCACCCGGCCAGTATAAATCCGACCGGCAAGCGCTCGCGTGTTCTGTGCGCCGAAGGGCGCTCAATCCCGCTTTCTATTGCGTACCGGTATCGAAATACCCATTACTTCCACTCTGCGAGCGCCTCGGCCTATTGACTGTCTTTGTGAGTATCTCCACCGTTCTCGAGGGTCGATCACGGCCGAGACCCACGTGAGTGTTTCAGTCCCCGGCACCCGCCAGCCGCTCGGGGAAAGCCTGCTTCTCTGCCATGACGGGACCAGCGGCCTCAACGCCGCCATTGCCGTAGACGACACGACGCTCGGCCCGGGACTCGGCGGTGTCCGTTGGATGCCCTATCCGACGTTCGGCGCATGCGGTGGAAGAGGCGTGCCGACTCTCGCAAGTGATGACGCTGAAGAACGCGGTGGCCGGAATTCCCTACGGCGGCGCCAAGTCGGTCATCCTGCGTGAGGAAAGTGGGGACGATCAGCCGGCCTCACGAGAAGCCCGACTACGTGCCTTTGCCTCCTTCGTCAACCGCCTTGGTGGGGCCTACGTGCCAGGTGTGGACATGGGAACCACGGTGGCGGACCTGGCTGTCATGGCCACCGTGGCGCCGTGGGTGAGCTGCGATCACAACGATCCGTCACCGGCGACCGCCCTCGGCGTATTTCGCTCCATTGAAGCTGCCGTCCGACATACGCTGCGATGTGACCTCTCGGGCATTCGGGTGACCGTGCAAGGAGCCGGACACGTCGGATCAGCGCTCGCCGAACTTCTCGCCGAGCGAGGCGCCATCCTCTCCATAGCCGATGTCGATTCGGCGCGGGCGGCGCAGGTGGCCGAGGCCATCGGGGCCACGGTCGTGGCGCCACAAACAGCTCACGCCCTCCCCTGCGACGTCTTCGCCCCTTGTGCGTCGGCTCGAGTGCTCCACCCGGCGTCGATCGAAGAGCTCCAGTGTGCGCTCGTGGTCGGGGCGGCCAATGACGTGCTGGCCCAGCGATCCGACGCCGAACGACTCGCGCAGCGCGGGATCGCCTATGTGCCCGACTTTGTTTCGAATGCCGGAGGCGTCCTGCAGATCCATGCCGAGCGTTCTGGATGGGACGCCGCCCGCCTCGAGCTCGCCTTGGATGCGGTCGGAAGCGCGCACGGCCGAGCTCCTCGATGAGTCCGTCACCAGCCACTCCCTCCCCCTCCACGTGGCCGAGCATTGGGCATCAGCCCGTCTGGGTCGCCCGGTCACCATCCCCGACTGAGAGAACCGGACGAGCCGATGCGCACCGTGAGCATCAGCGACCGCTACGAGGCACTGGAGGGCAGCGTGTTGCTCTCGGGCATTGAGGCCATCGTCCGCCTTTTGTTGACGCAACGGCGTCTCGATCGCCTCCGGGAACTCTCGACAGCTCTCTTCATCAGCGGCTACGAAGGTTCGCCTCTCGGCGGCCTCGATCAACAACTCCAACGGGCGCACGAGCTCCTGGCGGCGGCGGACATCGTGTTCACCCCCGGTCTCAACGAGGAGCTGGCGGCCACGGCCGTGGGCGGGACCCAGCTGACTGGCGAGTTGCCGGGTCGGCGCGTCGACGGCGTGGTGGGCTTCTGGTACGGGAAGAACCCCGGGCTCGATCGAGCGGCTGACGCCATCCGCCATGCCAGCGTTTCGGGCACGGCGCCCCTGGGGGGTGCCGTGGCGCTGGTGGGGGACGACCCCATGTCGAAGTCCTCGACGCTGCCCAGCTCGTGCGAGCAGATGGCGCGGGCCCTTGGGCTCCCGGTCCTGGCCCCCTCGTCGGTGAGCGACATCATCCCGCTTGGCCTTCATGCCGTCGCGCTCTCCCGCTACGCCGGACTCTGGAGCGCGCTCAAAATCGTGGCCGATCTGGCCGACGCCAGCGCCACCGTCGCCATCCCGGCGCTCGGAGCCTTGGGAATTCCGGCGCCCGATCAGTCCCGTCTCTGGCACCCGCGCACGTTGCTCGGGCCGGGCGCCCTCGAGGCGGAAGAAGACCTGTACTCCGTGCGCATCCCGCGGGTCCACGAGTACACCGAGCTCGCCGGCCTCAACCGCATCACCCGCGAGCCTGTTCGCCCGCGTATGGCCATCGTTGCCTCGGGGCTGGCGTATGCCGCGACCCTGCGCGCCCTCGACGACCTCGGCCTCAGCCCACACGACCAGGACGACCTCGGTCTGCGCATCATCAAGATCGACCTGCCCTGGCCTCTCGGCCCCTTCGCTCTGCGGGCCATGGTGCATCGGGCTCATGAGGTGCTGGTCATTGAGGACAAGGCCCCCATTGTCGAAGAACAGCTCAAGGCCGCCCTGTACCGGCAACCGAACCAACCACGAATCTACGGCAAGGAAGACGGCGACGGCCGTTCCCTCATTCCCCGCCACGGGGCGGTGACCAGTCACGTGGTGGCGACGGCGCTCTCCCGCCTTTGGCGCGATGAAACGCTTCCCGCGCCGGCCCGTCTGGCGGTGGACCGACACAACGCGCCGCACCCAGATGCGCATCGATCTCGGTGCGGCCGACTCGGCCCCCGCACCCGCGCCGCGCACGCCATATTTCTGCTCCGGTTGTCCGCACAACATCTCCACGCGGGCCGACGACGAACAGTTGGTCGGCCTCGGCATCGGCTGCCACATCATGGCGGCACTCGACGACGAGGGGCGGGGTCACAAGATCGGCATGACGCAAATGGGTGGCGAAGGGGCGCAGTGGATCGGCATGTCCCCCTTCACCGACGACCGCCACTATGCCCAGAACCTGGGCGACGGCACGTTCTTCCATTCAGGATCACTTGCCGTACGTGGAGCCGTAGCGGCCGGCGTGACCATGACCTACAAGATCCTCTACAACGACGCCGTCGCCATGACCGGGGGCCAAACCCCGGTCGGCCGGGTGGGCGTGCCAGAGCTCACCCACTGGCTGGCCATGGAAGGGGTGAAGAAGGTCATCATCACGACGCCCGACCCCGCAGAGCTCGCGCATACGCCGCTCCACTCCATCGCCACCGTCGTGCACCGGGACAAGACGGCCGACGCCCAACGCGAACTGGCGGCAACTGAAGGGGTCACCGCCCTCATCCATTTCGACCCTTGCGCAGCGGAGGAACGTCGACTGCGCAATCGCGGTCAACGTCCGGCCTTGACGGAGTCTGTATGGATCAACGATCGCGTATGCGAGGGCTGTGGTGACTGCGCCGACCATGCCACGTGCATGTCGCTGGTCCATGTCGAAACGGATTTCGGCACCAAAATGTCGGTGCATCAGGGCAGCTGCAATCTCGACAAGTCGTGCCTCAAGGGAGAGTGCCCCTCCTTCGTCATCGCCCGTCATGACCCCGCACGTGTCAACACGCCACCACGCTTCCAACTGAGCCCCCCGACGTTCCTGCCCGATCCGCCGGATCGCTCCTGGCCTGGAACCACCGTGATGCGCATGCCCGGCATTGGCGGCACGGGTGTGGTGACGGCCTCGCGCATCACACAGATGGCCGCACACCTCGCAGGACTCCATGCGGCCGGAATCGACCAGACCGGGCTGGCGCAGAAAAATGGTCCGGTCACATCCGACGTCCGGATTTCTTCCTCTCCCATCGAGGGCGACGTCCACGCCAGCCCCGGAGGCGCCGACGTGCTCCTCGGCTTCGACCTCCTCGGGGCGGCCGGTGATGAAGCTCTCTCGGTCGCTTCCCCGCAACGCACGGTGGCCGTGCTCAACGTGGCCGAGGTGCCGACCGCCAGCATGCTCCGGCATCAACGCTCGCCTTTTCCCCTGGCGTCAGGTCTCAAAGCGCGCATCGCCCGCTCCACGCGGGCCGCCGACATGATCTGCGTCGACGCACAGACCATCGCCGAACGACTGACCGGCGACCATTTGGCCGCCAACCTCGTCCTCATAGGTGCGGCCTTCCAGGCCGGTCTCCTGCCATTCGGCACCGAGGAGTTGACCGAGGCGGTTCGCCTCAACGGCGTCGACGTCCCGGCCAGCTTGGCCGCCATCGCCTGGGGCCGCGCCGCCGTGGCCTCGCCCGAGATCGTCGCCCAGGCCCTCGCACCGCGCTTTGCCGAGGTCGGAGGTTCCGCCGGTCTACGTTCCCTGCCACCCCGACTTGAGCCCGACGCGAACTGGCCCGACGGCCTCCGCGCCCTCACGCGCCTGCGGGTGGGCGAGCTCATCGACTTCCAGAGCACCAAGGTGGCCGACCACTTCCTCGACCAGGTCCGCCAGGTGGCGGAGCGAGAGCTCATGGCCGTCGGAAGTTTTTCGGGACGCGTGACCGAGACCTTCGTCCGGGGGCTCTATGCGTTGACGGCGATCAAGGATGAGTACGAGGTGGCGCGTTTGCACCTTCTCCCAGAGGAGCAAGAGGCGTTCCGGCAGGCGTTCCCCGGGGCGCGTCCGGTCTACATGCTCAAGCCCCCGCTTCTGGCGCGCCTCGGCCTGCAACGCAAGATCAAGCTCGTTCGCAGCGCCACTCCCGCCTTCCGTTTTCTTCGGACGGCGCGCCACCTGCGGGGGACGCCGTTGGACTTCTTCGGTTGGACGGCGGAGCGTCGAGCCGAGCGGCAATTCCTGACCGAGTACCTGTCCTGGGTGGCCGACGCTTTGGATCACCTCACGCCCACGACCCTTGACGCGGTGCGAGCGGTCGTCGACGCGGCCAACAACGTGCATGGCTATGCACACGTGCGGCAGGCGAGCATGGCGGCCGTCCGATCCACCGTGGCCGGACACCTGCGCCAGCTCAGCGGCGACGAGGTTCCGCATTCAGAACGCTTTCCACTGGCTGGTTAGACGCAGGCAGCTGACCGGGACGTGCCGGAGTCGGTTCAGGCGCCGAGTCGGTGCACCGATACGGCATACGTGCTCGTTCGCTCGAACGGCCGTCGATCCCAAGTGGACCATCGGTCTTCCAAGAACAAGCCCGACCCTGCCGCCAGCTGCGTCCTGCTCGGCCACAGACAATCCACCGGGCGTGAGCGAGTAGCCACTGATCAAGATTCCGCCGGGCGTCAGATGTGCGGCCATGTTGGCCACTACCCGTCCCTCGGTGCCCGGCGCCACGAAGATGAGGACGTTCCCTGCCATCACGACGATGTCGAAGCGCCGACCGAGGCTGCGCGCAGGGGTAGCAAGGTCAGGGTCGGCCAAATCGGCCACAATCCATTCGAGGTGAGGCGCCTTCTGGCGGGCAGCCTCGAGCATCGCCGGGTCCAGGTCGATCCCCACCACCTCGTAGCCCCGCCGGCTGAGCTCGATTGCGACCCTCCCGGTCCCGCAACCGGCATCGAGCACGGATCCCGGCCCGTAGGACTCGACGAATGTCGCCTCACCGTGCATGTCGGCACCGGTGGCGGCCAGCTCTTCGAATCTGCGGTCATAGAGCGCTCCACGAGGCACATCGCCCTTCATCCAACGGTTGGAGGCCACCCCAAGAGTCTGGCCGCCCGAGTCGCCCGATCGGAGACGCGGCCCTCTGGCCCGTCTTCGTCAACGAGGCCCAGCTCAGAGTACGGTATGGCATGGCAACTGGCGTCCTCCCCGCGCGGCGGCCGCTGTCCCGACGGGTATTGCGCCAGGCAATGCGAGTGTTCAATGCCGCTGCCACCCCCTATGGGGTCGATCGCTATGTGGAGCTCGTGCGCCCCTCATGGTCCTCCACCGAGGTCCGGGCCAAGGTGGTGGACGTGGCACGCACCACGCCGCGCAGCGTGACGCTGACGCTGCGCCCGAATGGGAACTGGAGCGGGTTTCGTGCCGGGCAATACACCGAGGTCAGTATCGAGATCGACGGCGTGCGCCATACCCGCTGTTACTCCATGACCAACGACGCCACCCGGCGGAACGGCCTGGTCGAGCTTTCAATCACCGCAGAACCCGACGGCCGGGTGAGCCGGCACCTGCGCCAGACGGCCCAAAAGGGCCAGACCGTCGTCCTCACCCCCGCCATGGGCTCGTTCACCCTTCCGGACCAAGAACCCGCCCATCTTTTCCTCATATCCGGCGGAAGCGGCATCACGCCGGTCATGTCGATGTTGCGCACACGCTGTGCCCTCGGCTGGACCAAGCCGGTCACTTTCCTGCACTACGCCGTGACCGAGCAGGACATGCTCTTTCGGCCCGAGTTGGAGGAGCTCGCCCGCACGGCGGCCAACGTGCGCGTCATGAGGGTCTTCACCGAACGCCCCGGTACCGGCGATCTCGACGGGTTCTTGACGCCTGCACATCTCGCACACGCTTGTCCGGAGTGGAGGGAGGCGGAAGCCTTCGTCTGCGGGCCCGCTTCGCTCATGGAGACCGCACGCACGCTCTTCGCAGAGGCAGGGAGGAGCGAGCACCTGCACACCGAGGCGTTCACCTTGGCCCAGTTCACCGCAGAGGCGGGCAGCATGGGCGGGACGGTCCGGTTCGGCGCCAGCGAGATTGGTGTCGTCAGCAACGGCACGCCCGTGCTCTTGCAGGCCGAGGCAGCGGGCCTCACTCCTCTCACCGGATGTCGGATGGGAATCTGTCACACCTGCACGCGCCGGCTCTGCGCTGGTGCTGTCCGCGACGCAGTGACCGGAGAGATCACCAATGGACCCGATGCCAACATTCGGATCTGCGTCAGCGTTCCCGTCGGCGACGTCGAGATCGATCTCTAAGCCGGATTCGCCCAAAAGGACCTCGATGCCCACTCTTGCCGAAGCTCACGGTCTCACCCCAGCCCGGCTCGACGCGCTGGAACACGAGCTCGAGATTCTGCGGGCCAGCGTGGTCGCACAGCTCGGATCCGAAGATGTGGCGTACATCCGCCGCCTGATTCGGGTTCAGCGTTGGGCCGAAGTCACCGGGCGAGCCTCTCTCTTTTTAGGCTTCCTTCCTCCTTTTTGGCTACTCGGTGCGGGTGCCCTTTCGCTCTCGAAGATCCTCGACAACATGGAGATCGGCCACAACGTGCTCCATGGCCAATACGACTGGACGAAGGATCCGTCACTTTCTTCCACGGATTTCGAGTGGGATTCGTCGTGCCCGGCCAAGGGATGGCAGCATTATCACAACTACCTCCACCACACCTTCACGAACATCACGGAGAAGGACCGGGACCTCGGGTACGGGGTGATCCGGATCAGCGCCGAGAAACCGTGGACCCCGGCCAATCTGGGAAATCCCCTCTATGCGCTCGGGCTCGCCTTGATCTTTGATCACGGCATCA
This sequence comes from uncultured Acidimicrobiaceae bacterium, assembly GCA_963737745.1. Classification (GTDB taxonomy): domain Bacteria; phylum Actinomycetota; class Acidimicrobiia; order Acidimicrobiales; family RAAP-2; genus Bog-473. The sequence goes on from CAVTTR010000003.1 coordinate 56,282, forward strand.
TGTTGCACGACGTCGACTTGGGCCACGTACGAGCCGGGAAGAAATCGTGGGCCGAAGCGAAGCTCTCGCTCAAGAATGGGCTGCGCAAGTCCGGAATACTCGCTTTCCGGGACTACATCATGTGGCCGGCCTTCACCGGTCCGTTCTTCTTGTCCACACTTAGCGCCAACGCCCTCGCAAATGTCGTACGCAACATCTGGGCCTTCATCATCATTTTCTGCGGCCACTTTCCCAACGGTGCCCTCGAGTTCACCGAGGAGGAGTGCGAGAGCGAATCCAAGGGCCACTGGTATTTCCGCCAAATGCTCGGCTCGGCCAACATCACCGGAGGACGCCTCTTCCACATCATGTGCGGCAACCTCAGCTTCCAGATCGAGCATCACTTGTTCCCCGATATCCCGGCTCGGCGTTACCAGCAGATCGCACCACAGGTGCGGGAAATCTGTCAGCGCTACGGCATTCCGTACAACACGGGGCGACTCTCCCGGCAATTCGGATCTGTCATCGCCAAGATCTTCCGGTATGCCCTCCCCGGACGGACCAAGCGAGCTTCGGCGTTACCGTCCGGCAACCCGGCGAACACAGCGGCGCCAGGCGAGTTAATGGCGGCCTGAACCGAGCTCTCCCGCCTTCAATGGTGCTGGACGGCGATTGAGCGATCGCCCACATGGTGGTACCTGGGAGCCACCTGCGCTAAGAGTCTCCGGCATATGGTTTTGAAACAAACAACCGCGCGGTATCGTTTTTTCGAATCGCCGCCAACGATCGTCAGACATTGCGCCCGGCCGCCGCTCCCGGAGGGCCCGACCGGCAGCGCCCGCAAATGGCACCGGTGCGGAGAGCCCACCGTCACTAGTGTGATCTCGTGTGCCTGCTGGTGGTGGCGTTTCAGCTTCTTCCGGGCACCCCCCTCCTCATCGGGGCCAATCGCGATGAGCTACTGGACCGCCCGGCGGTCCCGATGACCGTGCTCCAGGCCGCAGGGCCACGGGTGCTCGGGGGACTCGACAAACAGTCGGGGGGCACCTGGCTGGCGGTCAATGAGTGGGGGGTGTTCGCTGGACTCACCAACCAGCCCAAAGAGGGAGGGCGGGACAACTCGCGCCGAACCAGGGGGGAGCTCCCGCTCGCTATCGCCGCGCACGCGACCGCATCGAGTGGGGTGGAGGCGTTCTTGGCCCAGCATCGGCCGTCGGATTACAACGGGTCATGGTTACTGGCCGGTGACCGTGACTCGCTGTACTTCATCGACTTCACCGGGTTGGTCGAGCCCGTTGCCGTGGCACGAGGCCCCGGACTTTATGTGCTCGAAAATCGACCACTTGGTGCAGCATCCCCCAAGGCCGCAAGGGTCGCGACTGCACTCGCCACAATCGACAACGTGGACGCGGCCCTGCTCGCCTTCCAGCAGGTCCTCGCGGACCACACAATGGCGGAATCGGTCGACCCGGTGCGCCCGATGAAGGCAACGAACCCGCAAGGATCCGACAACCCGGTGAAACCGCGATCCTCGGCCAATTGCGTGCATCTGAATGACAACAACTACGGCACACGTTCTTCATGCCTGATCCGCTACGCCGCGGACGCGGCGTCTCCTCCGCAGGTCTGGATGGCCGACGGACCCCCTTGCACTGCGCCTTTCGTCGATGTCACCGCGCTTTGGACGCAGGAGGATGAGGGGCGATAACAGATGACCCAGCCGGTTAGCCGCGCACCAGGGGCTTGTAGCGAAGACGGTGCGGCTGATCGGCGTCGATACCGAGTCGCTTCTTGCGATCGGCCTCGTAGTCCGTGAAGTTCCCTTCCCACCAGCGCACTTCTGAGTCACCCTCGAAGGCCAGCACATGCGTAGAGACGCGATCGAGGAACCAGCGGTCGTGGCTGATCACCACCACACACCCAGGGAATCCGAGTAGCGCGTCTTCGAGGGCACGCAAGGTATCGACATCGAGATCGTTCGTCGGCTCGTCGAGCAGCAGGACGTTCCCTCCACTCTTGAGCACCTTGGCCAACTGGACGCGGTTGCGCTCGCCACCCGAGAGTTGGCCTACCTTCTTCTGCTGGTCGCTTCCCTTGAAACCGAAGCTTGCGACATATGCCCGGCTATGCAATTCACGGTTGCCGACGACGATCCGGTCCACCCCGCCGGTGATCTCATCGAAGACCGTGGCGTCGGCATGCAGATCGTCCCGGGACTGATCCACATAGGCCAGTGCCACCGTGGATCCCACTTCGAGAGAACCATTATCAGGCTTTTCCTCGCCGACGATCATCTTGAACAACGTGGTCTTACCGGCTCCGTTGGGACCGATGACCCCCACGATGCCCCCGGGAGGAAGCAAAAAGGAGAGTCCGTCGATAAGGAGGCGGTCGCCGTAGCCCTTGACCAATCCCGCCGCATCGACCACGCGGTCTCCCAACCTCGGGCCCGGAGGGATCGTGATCTCCACCTTGTCGGCTCGACGCTCGGCCGCCTCCGCCTCCGCCACGAGGTCGTTGTAGGCCGTGATGCGAGCCTTGCCCTTGCTCTGGCGGGCTCGTGGCGACATCCGGATCCAATCCAGTTCGCGCTGGAGGGCATCTTGTCTCGACCGGTCCGCCTTCTCCTCCCCGGCGAGGCGGGCCTGCTTCTGTTCCAGCCACGACGAATAGTTGCCTTGCCAGGGAATGCCGGCGCCGCGATCGAGCTCGAGTATCCAGCCGGCCACGTTGTCGAGAAAGTAGCGATCATGGGTCACGGCGACGACGGTGCCCGGATAATCCTGCAACGTGCGCTCGAGCCAGGCCACTGACTCCGCATCGAGGTGGTTGGTGGGCTCGTCCAAGAGCAGCAGGTCCGGCTTCGACAGCAAGAGGCGGCACAGGGCGACCCGACGTCGTTCGCCACCCGAGAGCGTCGTCACGTCGGCGTCGCCCGGAGGCAGCCGGAGGGCATCCATGGCGATCTCGAAGGTCCGTTCCAGATCCCAGGCGCCAGCGGCGTCGATCTTGGTCTGTAAATCAGACTGTTCGGAGAGAAGCGCATCGAAGTCGGCGTCGGGTTCGGCGAATGCGGCACAGACCTCGTTGAAGCGATCGAGGAGGCCCTTGATCTCTCCGACGCCGTCGGCCACGTTGCCTGCGACGTCCTTGGACGGGTCCAGCTGCGGCTCCTGGGCCAGGTACCCGACCGTAAACCCCGGGGTCAGCCGGGCCTCACCAGTGAAGCCGTCGTCCTCGCCGGCCATGATCTGCAGGAGCGACGACTTCCCCGACCCGTTGGAGCCGATCACTCCGATTTTCGCCCCCGGGTAAAAGGACAGATTTATGCCACGCAGGACCTCACGGTCGGGGGGATAGAACCGCTTGAGATCACGCATGGTGTAGATGAATTGAGCTGCCATGCCACTCAGTGTGACCCAGCACCGAGCCATGGCGCGACCGCCCTCCTCACTGGGCTCTCGCTGCAGTCTGCACTACACACGGGGGTGCACCCACATTCGCCCCCCACAGCCTCTACAGTGCCCCTCTGAACCTTGGATTCAGCTGGGAATCGCACGACGGGAAAGGGGGTGGGAGGGGTGAGGGGCTATCGACGTATGTCACGAATCCCTGCCGCCATCGCTCTCGTCGTGGCGGTGCTGGGAGTGGTGCTGCTGTTCAGCGGTAGTGCCGGCGTTCTCGGACTCGGCGCGCCGGCTCAGGCCGCCGGAGCAGAACCGCCCTACTACCTCGCACTGGGGGGTTCGGATTCGCTGGGCTTCCAGCCCACCGTGGACGTGCCGCATGGCGCACCGACCGATGAGGGGTACGCCAACGATCTCTTGGTCACAGAGCGGAATCGACGGCCACGGCCTCCGTCTCGTGCAATTGGGCTGTCCCGGCGAGACAACACTGGCCATGCTCAGCGGCGGAGACGAGTGTCACGGGTCGGTCTCGCAACTCAGCCTCGCCGACTCGTTCCTCGAACACCACCCCTCGACTGTGCTCGTCACAGTAGATGTCGGCTTCAACGACCTGCTGCATTGCATGGCTCACCACGAAGTCGACCAGCCGTGCGTCGCCCTCGCTCTCTCGGCCATCCGGACTCAACTGCCACGGATTCTTGTCGGCGCTGCACGTCGCCGGTGGACCGGCATTGGACATCGTCGGGGTAGGCCACTACGACCCGTATCTGGCGGCGTATCTCGGCGGCCCAAACGCGAAGGCGTTCGCCGAGCAAAGCCTCGCCGTCATCTCTCGCCTCAACGACGCACTGCGAGCCTCTTATGCCGCGGCGGGTATCCCGATGGCGGACGTGGCTGCGGCGTTTTACATGGACGACAGCGACCCCTCTGCCCTACCCAACGGGCAGGCCGTACCCCTCGACGTCGCACGCACATGTGCCCTGACTTGGGCCTGCGTGACCGGACCCCTCGGCCATAACAAGCATCCCAATGCCGACGGATATCAGCTGATCGGCATCGCGATTGCCGATGACATGACGGACCGCTGATTCTTGATCGTTGACCTTGAGCGCCGACCTCTGACCTCTGACCTCAGGAACGAGCAGCCGGGATCATGGCGCGGGCCGTCCCTGAGGGCTGCGATTCCGGCGGCCGCAGGGTTTCCCTCGCTCCCGGCTCAGACGCTCCAGAAATGCCATCGTGCGCACGCGGCGACCGCGGCACCCGGGAGCGGCCGGTCAGCGCCTTTGACAGAGGCGTGCGCGCCAGGATCTCCGTAAGGGCGATACAGGCGAGGAACACGATCAGGACCGTGATCAAGCAGACGAGAGGCCACGGTACGTAGGCATTGAGGTGACGCCATCCGCACCATCCGAGGGCGGTGATGAACACCAACTGGGCCAGATACACGCCGTAGGAGTCGTCCGATCCGGTCTTGGTCAACGCCCTCGTACGCGGGGATCGACGGCGGCTGACCAACCAAACCCCGAGGAGATAGATACTGGCGATCGCTCCGATGTTCCACGGGATCACGATCGGTTGGAACGGGTCGGAGCTGGAACCGAACCACGACACAACGTGGTACACGGCGAGGTAGTACCAGGCCTCGGCCACTGCCGCACTCACCAGCGTGGCCCCGAGCACGAGCCTGACATGTGCGCACAGCCAGCGATGCACCTCATCGAGGTGGAAGGCCACCACCATGCCCGCGATCAGATAGAACTGATACGAGGTGACCTCACGCGTGGCCCAGAATCCTCGCATCCAGTGTGGGAACACCCCCCAATGCATGAGGGATACAAAGAGGACCTGCACGGCAGCACTGGCAGCCAGAAGCAAGCCGTGGTGCCCGACGGTCCGGCGCAAAAGGACGAGCAGCAGCGGGAACACGGCGTAGAACTGGAGGAGGACCACCAGAAAATAGAGCTGGTAGTAACCGGTTCCCACGAGATACGCCAGATGATCGAGCCGCCACGGCACAGATCCTTTCGTCGCATGCCAGGTAACGAAGAAGTAGATCAGCGTCCAGCAGAGATACGGCACACCGACCGCACTGAACCGTTTGCGCCAGAAAATGTGCAGGTCCATCTGCTGCACACCGCGAAAGCTGTAGGCGATCATGCAGGCAGAAATGAAGAGGAAGGCCTCGCGGGTCACGTGCAAGAGCTGGAGCGCCGCACCCACGGTGATTCCGGTTCCCGCGGCAGCAAAGAATATGAGCGTATGGGTGGAGACAACTCCGAACTGCTTGACCGGCCGCATGGCGTCGATGTGATCGAGACGCTTGCGCGTGCCACTCACGGGTACGGCTGGGGCGAGTGGCGACGTGTCGACGCTCATCGACAATTCGAGTCGGGAGATCACGGCCACATTGTGCTCCCGGAGGGCGCGCCGTTGCACCTTTCCGGTTGCCCCCGCGGGCAATGTACCGACAACGTTGAGCGAGATCGGTCGCTTGCTCTTCACCAGCGCTGCGGTGAGGCGGTCGCGGATCCGTGTCAGTGCCTCCTCCGCCACGAGACTCCCTGCGACATCCTCGACTCCGTGCACCACGAGGTACGCCACGGGCACTTGGCCCAGCTCGGGATCCGGTGCAGCCACTACCGCCACCGCAGCCACAGCGGGGTCGACGAGGATCATCTCCTCGATCTCACGCGGAAAGACCTTCTCCCCGCCTCGATTGATGACGTCATCGGTACGGGCATCAAGGTAGAGGTAGCCATCTGCGTCAAAGTGCCCGAGGTCGCCGGTCCGCAGCCAGCCCTCGGCGTCGATGCGGTCGGCGTGATTCTTTCCCTCATAGGCCGAAATGACCGATGGACCCCGAATCTCGACGTGTCCGACGTAACTGTTCTCTTCTCCGTTGTCCGTGATCGAGGTGCCGTCCGTCACTATCCGCAACTCCACGCCCACCGGCAGACCAACCGAGCCCGGCTTGCGCGGTCCCGAGAGCGGGTTGGCGGTTATTTGGCTCGCCGCCTCGGTCATGCCGTACGTCTCCAACACGGGTATGCCGGTGTTGGCCTCGAATCGAGCCGAGGTCGCAGCCGGCAACGGAGCCGAGGCGGAGCGGATGAATCTGATCCGCTCCGGCACCGTTTCGTCCATCCTGAGTTCGGCCAGGCGCGAGATGATGGCCGGGACTGCGTTGATCCAGGTGATGTGGCGCTCCCCCATCAGGTTCCAGAAGTTGGTCCGATGGAATCGGTCGTCAAGCACGAGGGTCGAGCCGGCAACGAGCGCGGCGAGAAGCCCCACCACTTCGGCATTGATGTGGAAGAGGGGGAGCGAATTGAAACCCCGATCGTCCGCCGTGAGCCGATGGTGTGCCACCACATTGCCGGCTGCGCACAGAAGTTGCTCTTGGGGCAAGGGAATTACCTTCGGTACACCGGTCGTACCCGACGAGGCCAGGACCGCACCGCCCGAAGCGCTCCTGCCATTCGTTGTGAGCCGAGCCCGCTCGTCGCGGCGTTGCATGCGAGAGGGACCCTCTCGACTGTCGACCCAGTCGAGATCGATCCCCTCGGGGGCGCGGCCATCGGCGAACACCAAATCCGCGCCCACACGCTCGAGGGCGGTCGCCAGCCCACCGGCTCCAAGCGCCGGCGTGCTGGGATCAAGGGGGGCGGCCCAACAACCAGCCGACATCGTCCCTAAGAAGGCGACCGTGAACGCAATAGGGTCGCTGATGACCAGACCGACCGTCGAACCTACGGGGATGCTCAGCTCTTCGAACTGGTGGGTCCACAGGTCAACGGCCTCATCAAGCTCGCGGAACGAACGCCGCTGGTCCTCGCGGGCGTGCTCAACGTAGACCTGGTCGCCCTGCGACAGGGCGCGAGCTCTGACGAGATCGGAGATCGGGCCGCCGCTTCGTCCACTGTTGGGGGACGGGTCTACCTCTGAGGTGAGGATCGACAATTCAGTACATCATTCTCGGGTCGGTGTAATGCTTGAACTCGATCAGGTTGTCCGATGGGTCCCGGAGAACGAAGGTGCGATGCACTTCGACCAGGCCCTCGAACCGAACAGCAAGTTCACGAAATACCTCGATCTTGCGCTGGAGGCACAACTTGTGCAGGGCTTCGAAGTCCTCTCCCTGGCGAAACGTCACACCGAAGTGTCGGGGGTAGAGGGCCAGTTCGCCACTGCGCTCGACCGGCGGTTCGGTCAGGTGGCACACCAACTGGTCACCGAAAAAGTCGAGGGTGATGCGATCGGGGTATCGCCGGGCCAGTTTGCATCCCAGCTGACGGACATAGAAGTCCTCGGTGTCGTCCAGATGGTAAGCGGGGATGGCCAGATGAAAAGCGTCCCTACTCTCTCTCACGCATACCACCCTCGAATGAATGCAATGTCTCGGCCCGAAGTCCAAGACGGATGGTCTCGAGGCCCAATACAGCGGTGGCCGCCACATTCCCGAGATTCACGTTCGGCCCGAGGCGCTTCACGAAATAATTCTGCAGCTCCGACGACGGCGCTTCGAACAACAGACTCCGGTGATCGAGATCACAGGTGAGCAGCTCCTCTATGAGCCCGAAACGCAGTTCGCCGTTCGGTCGACAGATGCCGGACTTGCCGCTCTCCCGAGCCTCCAACGTCACCAGTTCCGCTCCGGCGTCGAGGTCTTCGTGAATGCACTCGATCCAACGGCTCGGCGGCAGGTTCTCCGACCGCTCCGCATCCTTGAATCCCACCTCGGAAATCACCCGGAAGTCATCGGACAGCTTCCTGATGTATCCCGCCTTCTCCGGATTCGTCAGGTCAATGGTGCCATTCGAGACCTCGACGTATTGGCACGAGAACGAGCTACAGAGGTCGCGGTAGTCGTCCAACCGGTGCTGAAGGACGAACTTTTCGAACAAGGTGCCGCCGAAATAGAAGTTCACGCCAACGTCTTGTAGGACGGAGATCTTCTCGTTGAGGTCCGGGGTGACGAGTGCCGTCCCCCAGCCAAATTTCACAAAATCGAGAAACTCTGCGCCACTCTCCACGACATCGCGGAAGTAGCGGGTAGGAAGGCCGCCGTCGACGACCATGGTGATACCGGCCGACCTCGGCTTGCTTGGCCTCTCAGGAAGCTGTAGGGCTGTGGGACGCATGTGACCCTCCGTGCTCATTTCGGATATTTAGCATTGCGTGGTCTGGACAACAGCTGGCTGGCGGACGCCCCACACACTGCCATTGGGGACTTGGTCCCATTGGCGATCGCGCATGGGCACGCCGGCGCAGTAGGCCCGTAGGGCTCGAATGGTCCCCCCATGCGTAACCACTACAACATCGCCCCCTCCGAAGGGCTCGTCTTCTAACCACTTCATGAATGTCCCCGCTCGAGCGTGGAGGTCATCGAGTGATTCCCCCCCAATCGGACGGGCCGAGGCGTCAATGACCCGATCGTCACGGATGCCTGAGTGCAGCGAATCGAGCGCAGCAAAAGGTTGGCCCTCAAGCACACCGAAGCAACGTTCACGTAATGCTGGGTGGGTTTGCACGGGTAGCTCCAGTACCGCACTGATCACAGCAGCAGTCTGCTGGGCGCGGACCAGATCGCTGGCATAGACCGCCTGAACTCGAGTTCCGTGCAGGAGATGCGCTGCTTCGAGGGATTGTGCGTGGCCTTTTTCTGTCAACACCGGCCCTTCGGCATGACCTTGGATGAGTCCGAGGTCATTCCATGTGCTCTCTCCATGTCGCACCAGCCAAAGCGTCCTGGTGTCATTTTCGAACCCGAACGATTCACTGCCACAAGCATGGCCAATTCCGCTGAGTGACGACTGTGAACCGGCCATGAACGCCGTCAGACCTGCATTTTCCTGAGATACACCTGGGAATTTGCAACAAACAGCGGTTCATTTATGGCCCTTACCCGATAACGCGCAACGGCATACCCTTCAAGAATCCCTCAATGTTCTCGACGACCTGGCCATACATGAGGTGGAAACCAGATTCGCTGACATAACCAAGATGGGGAAGGAGCACCACGTTCTCAAGACTGGTCAAGGGGTGCTCCGCTGGGAGCGGCTCTTGATCGAACACATCGAGGCCTGCGGCGCCGATTGTGCCATGGCGTAAGGCCTCGACCAGCGCGTATTCGTCCACGATGGGACCCCTCGACGTGTTGATCAGGACGGCGCTTGGTCGCATAAGGGCAAGGTCCCCAGCCGTGAAGAGACCACGGGAACGCTCACCGAGCACAAGATGAATCGACAACACGTCGGATTCCGTGAGCAGATCCGCCTTCGAAACCTGGCGAACGCCGAACTCGGCTGCGCGCTCTGCGGTGAGGTTTTGGCTCCACGCGATGACATCCATACCGAACACCTTGGCCGGAGCGACCATGGCACTACCGAGCCGGCCCAACCCGGCCAGGCCGAGGGTCAGGCCGCCTAGGTTCAGCGGGAAACCTGTTTGCCACGTGCCAGACCGGATTGCTCGATCCTCGATGACCACCCGCTTCAACGTCGCAAAGATAAGGGCCCACGCCACCTCGACCGTGCTGGGAAGGCCTGCGCCTGCTTGGGTCATGCCCGTACCCGAGACGACCACACCTCGGGAGCGCAAGAACTCGATGTCAACCGATGCATTGCCCATGCCGGTGGTGACGAGAAGTTGGAGATTCGTGAGCTCCTCGAGCACCGTCTTGGGGAACGCCGTTCGTTCTCGCATGAGGACGAGCACATCGAAAGGGGCGAGAGTGGGCACCAACTCGTCTCGGGCGATCGTCTCCCGAAAGAACGTCACCTCAACCCCCGGCCCGAGTGATCCCCAGTCGGCGAATCCGCTCGCACGCCCCTGATAGTCGTCAAGCACCGCCACTCTGGTCATGAGGCCAGTCTTCCAGTCCGGATCTGGGCGGAGAGTCAGCGTTCGATATTGCGTAACCGATTCTCCAAGAACGCGCGTTCGACCGCATTCTCACTTAGAAGAAGCGCCTCTTCATACGCCGTGCGGGCCTCGCCCATCCGACGCAGTTGGCGCAGAAAGTCCGCCCGCGCCGATGCGAGGTAGCTATATGTGGAGAGAAGTGAGTCCGTCGCGAGTGTGTCGAGCGCATCGAGCCCGGCCTGGGGACCTTCGGCCAGACCGACGGCAACCGCATGATTCAAAGCGACGACCGGCGACGGCCAGATCTGCATGAGCACGACGTAGAGACCCACGACCTCCCGCCAGTCGGTCGCCTCCCACGTGGGTGCCTGGGCGTGCACCGCCGCGATGGCCGCCATGAGCGCGAAGCGACCAGGAGGTCGGCGCTGTAGCGCGCTCCGCACCAGGGCGATGCCTTCGTCGATGGCGCCCTGGTCCCACCGGGCGCGGTCCTGATCGGCGAGCAGCACCAACGCACCATCACCGCCGAGGCGCGCCTCGCTCCGGGCATCGGTGAGGAGGATCAAGGCCAAAAGCCCAGCCACATCGGCATCGTCAGGCAACAGCGCATGCAGTAGGCGGGCCAAATCGAGCGACCTCTCGACGAGATCTCGACGCACCAAGTCCGGACCGAGCGGTGCGGTATGCCCGGTGGCGTACAGCAGGTGAACCACGTTGAGCACCGCGTCGATGCGGGCAGGAAGTTCCTCGATCGGCGGCACCCGATACGGGATGCGAGCAATGCTGATTTTCTTCTTGGCCCGCGTGAGACGGGCTCCCATCGTCGCTTCGCCGACCAAGAAGGCACGTGCGACCTCGGCGGTGGTCAGCCCACACAGAAGGCGCAGCGTCAGCGCGACTTGGGCGTCCGAGCCGAGGGCGGGGTGACAGCAGGTAAATATCAGCCTGAGACGGTCATCGGTGATCTCAGGCGTATTTGTCTCACCTGGTCCGGGCTCGTCCATTCCTTCGACCAGCATGGGCAGGGCGCGGCCGAACGATGCTTCCCGCCGCGCCACGTCAATGGCGCGGCGGCGCGCCACGGTGGTCAACCACGCCCCAGGTTTGGCCGGAATACCTCTTGACGACCAGGAGGCCAACGCACGGGCGTATGCCTCCTGCACGCACTCCTCTGCCAGATCGATGTCACCGGTGACACGCACCGTCGCGGCGAGTACGAACGCCCACTCGCGACGGTGCGCATCGGCCACGGCTGCCTCGACCGAGGCCGCCGTGGCAAGGTGCGCCGCGTTCAGTCGAAGGTCCTGATCGGTCGTACCTCGAGGCCACCGGCCGGCATCGGAACCTGCTTGGCCAAGGCCAGCGCCTCGTCCAGGTCGGCCGCTTCGATCAGGTAATACCCACCCAGCGCTTCCTTGGTCTCGGCGAATGGTCCATCGGTAATGACGAACCCGCCGGAAGAATCTTCCCGCAGTGAAGTCGCCGTACCAGTGGGCTGAAGGGCGTTTCCACCCCGAAGCGCTGATCCATTGCGCTCTTGGAATTCTAGGTGACCCTTCATCATGACGTTCGATGCCTCGGCATCGGCGCCCAAAACTGACTCGTCTCCGTAAATGAGAACGAGATATTCGGCCATGGTGTTCTCCTCTCTTCGTTGGCCCGTTCTTGGGCCGTTCATCAATTACGACGAACGCCCGAGGACGGAATCGACACCGAATCTGTAAATTCTCGTGCCGCGCTCAGTCGGAAAACATCCCGTACGAGCCCACCAGCGTCGCGTCCACGGGCACCGGACCCTCCTCGCATCGCCCATCGATGCCGGTTTGGAATGCGCCGAATGCCTCGGACTCCAACAAAGGGTTCTCACCGTCGACCATGGCCACGTGCAAGAAGCTGACGCCATCACCCAGCCGGAAGGTGGCGTAGCGCAGGCCCTCGGGCTCCTCCTTCGGCCAACTCGGCAAAGACGTTTCGAACCAGGCGTTCGTTCTCGTCGGCGTGTTCTGGCCGTGTCTTATAGCGAATCACTCTGGCGACCGTCATTCTTGCTTCCTCTCTCTCGGTGCTGTGAAGTCATGCGATTTGCGGGATCGGCAACTCGCGCCTCAGAGCGCCCGCATGGAGTTGTTGCGGGCGTCGTGAGTGACCTCGGCCAGGCCAAGCGCCTCGAGCAGCGGCGGGAAGGTACATCCCGAATCGACCGCGATATCCCTTGCGCAGGCCGTACCAACCGTGAACCGGATTATCGGGCGAGCGCCCCCACGCCTCCACGGTTCCGTCCGCCGCCGGCTTTTTCTCGTCGGCCGCACCGAGCGGGAGCCCAATCCCCCTCTTCTTCAGCCACGCATGGAGGTCCTCAACGGCCCGTAGGTGATATTTCAGGGTGGTCGAGCCCACCTGGCAAACCAAAGCGGGCGGATCGGACGCTTCGTCTTTATACATCGTGTAGGCCGAGGTACCCGGTGGCGTCTTCAGCTCCCACGGCTCTTCCTTGCTCCCGGCAGTCATGATTGTTCTCCTTCGCTATTTCGGCGCGAAATTGCGGGAGCAAGGTGGCCCAACCGACACGGTTGCGATTGCGCCAGTCCTCTCCCATTTGGCCCAGCCGTTCCCAGCCCCGATGCTCAATATCTATGCGGGTCGAACGCTCGCCTTGAGTATGGAACTGGATCGTCACCTCGGTGGCGTTCGAGCGGTCGGTCGCCGATGTGCCAGAAATACGCCAGCTGCTTCGGCGGCTCCCAGAGGGTCACTTGACCCCAGTCGTGTATCAGGCCATCGCGGGTTTGCTCGTAGATTCGTCCTCCGACGCCGGCTTGAAAGACCACGAGCTCCGCATTTCCGCTCACGGTATGGTCCGGGGGCCACCAATTCCCGATCCTCGTCGTCCAGATTTCGAAGGCGTGCTCAGCCGAGCAGGCAACATCGAAGGTGATACGTGAGCGGCTCGGTCACGCTCTGGGCCTTGGGTCGGTGTTCTCGGCCAGCAATCTGAACCGCCCCGCGGCATCACCCCAGATCCCCTCAAGGTATTCCTGGACGGCACGCATCCCTTCTGATTGCAGGTGGTAGATGCGTCGGGTCCCCTGCGCATGTTCAGTCACCATTCCCGCGTCCTTGAGCAGCCGGAGATGACGAGAAACCGCGGGGCGACTGATCGGCATTGCGGCGGCAATCTCTTGCACCGGCTTGTCGCCCGAACTGAGTAGGCGCAGAATTTCGCGTCGATTGGGATCGCCGAGGGCCTCAAAAGGATCCCCGCTTGAGGAGGAACGAGCCATGGGGGTCAGACCAACTTCTCCTTCGTGCTGTCCCGCCTTAGTAACAAGACGGCTACCGTAACATATTAGTTACCAAACGTCGTCCTAGAGAACCGGTAACCATTCGTAGCTCGCTCCGGTGGGCCTTCACCGAGCCTGAGACGGCTGCGGTAAAGGTCCTGTGGCCCGCCCTTGACCAGCAAGGGTGGGAAGATTCCGCGGCAACCCGGCGTTGAAGCAAGGGCACGGATTTCCACCACTGAGTAAGAAGGAGTTGGTGTGACGAGCACGTACAGCAAGGATTCGGCAGCCATAGCCCGTTTGAACCCTCGGCAATATGAGGTGACCCAAAACGCCGCCACGGAGCCGGCATTTCACAATGAGTTCTGGGACCACAAGGAAGCGGGTCTCTACGTAGACATAGTGTCAGGCGAGCCACTCTTCACGTCCACCAAAAAGTTCGATAGCGGATGCGGCTGGCCCAGCTTCACGGCCCCGATTGAGCCTGACAACGTCGTCGACATCGTTGACCAGAGCCACGGGATGATCCGGACCGAGGTTCGCTCAACCCATGGCGACAGCCACCTCGGGCATGTCTTCAACGACGGGCCACCCGAAGAAGGGGGTCTGCGCTACTGCATCAACTCGGCGGCCCTTCGCTTCGTCCCGTACGAGGACCTGGAGGTCGAGGGATATGGGAAGTACAAGAAGTTGTTCGAGAATCCCCCGACCACTCAGGAGGTGGCTCAATGACCACAACAGAAAAGGCGGTTCTTGCTGGCGGTTGCTTCTGGGGTATGCAGGACCTGATCAGGAAGCGTCCCGGGGTGCTCTCGACTCGGGTCGGTTACACGGGAGGCGAGGTCGCCAACGCGACCTATCGCAATCATGGAAGCCATGCCGAAGCCATTGAGATCACGTTCGATCCCAACGTGACCTCATATCGGGATTTGCTCGAGTTCTTCTTCCAGATTCACGATCCGACGACAAAGGATCGGCAGGGAAACGACATGGGCAAGAGCTACCGATCGGCCATCTTCTACGAGGGCGACGCACAGCGCGCTGTGGCGGAGGACACCATCGCCGACGTCGAGGCATCCGGTCTTTGGCCGGGAAAAGTCGTAACCGAAGTAGCACCCGCAGGGCCGTTCTGGGAAGCAGAGCCTGAGCATCAGGACTATCTCGAGCGTTACCCGCAGGGGTACACGTGCCACTTTCCGCGCCCGGGATGGGTACTGCCACGCCGAAGCGACAAGGTCTCCCAGTAGGCAGAGGGGGCATGGACGTGCTCCCTCTCGGAAACGGAGAGGGCCCGCGGCCCGCAACAGGCCCGAAGGGCGCATAATGCTGAGGTTGCATGACAAGGAAGGAGACAATGCGATGTTCCACCACGACAGCAAGAGGCCAGCGGACTTGCCCATTGCATCTCCCCGAGCACACACCGTGCGAGTGCTGAACGATCCTCAGGAACTGCAAGCCGCCGTTGAACGAGCGCAGGCCTTCGAGCGACGACAGGTCGATGAGTATCAGCGTCGTGTCGGCGCCTACGACCGGTTCCTGAGCGCTACCGAAGCTAAATCCGCCGTCGCCATCCCCATCGAATCGTCGGCCACGTTGTCCTGATCGAGGCAACTCGCCGCTGACCTCCTGTTTCGGAGAGACTCGCTCCGCACATTCTCATCTGCG
Source organism: uncultured Acidimicrobiaceae bacterium (assembly GCA_963737745.1). Taxonomy (GTDB): domain Bacteria; phylum Actinomycetota; class Acidimicrobiia; order Acidimicrobiales; family RAAP-2; genus Bog-473. The sequence goes on from CAVTTR010000003.1 coordinate 71,481, forward strand.
CAGAACAGAAGCTTCTCCAGCCTCGACCGAACGCAGCCCGAGGTTTCGATCCTGGTCGGTGACAGATACCGGCTGGTGATGATGAGCGTGAACTGGCGTCCCCGCTCCTACTCTCCAGCTGAGCCCGCATCTTTCGAGGCACGCCCGGGGCCACCCAGACCAATCGTTCGGGCTGGCCCAGAGGCTCTCGAGTGATTCGATACTACGGCTGTATCCTTCGCGTACTGTGACGACTACGGAAACTCGGATCGCCGCAACCGGCCTGACGGTAACGGCCAAGACGGAGCCCGTCTCATGGAGGATCTGAACTGGCAGCGGCGTCTTGCGATGCGTCCTTCGCGGGCTCGGGGGCATCGGTGACGGCGGCCCTTCGGCCCCACGTGAGCGTGGTCGTGTCGACATATCGCCGGCCGGACCTACTGGCGCTGCAGCTCCGTTCCCTTGCCGCGCAGGACTATGAGGCTCCCTATGAGGTTGTGGTGGCGGACAATTCCGGGGACGGCGCCATCGATTGGCTCGTCGACTCTTTCAAGGGGAAAATCGATATTCGCCTCGTCGACGCGAGCGGCCGTCCCGGAGGCGCGGCGGCTCGCAATTACCGGCTGGAAGGCCTGTCGCGCTGACCGCATCCTTTTCCTTGACGATGACGACGAGGCCGACCCAGGTTTCCTACGACATATGGCCGCTGCGCTCGAAGAGCACCCCTTCGTTGCCGGTCGCCTCGACCACGAGCGCCTCAATCGTAACTGGGTGGCAAGAGCCCTGAGCCCCTGGCAGACGGAACGCCTCATGGATGGATGGGGCTTCCTCCCCTACGCCAATGGCGGAACCATTGGCGTAGGGCGCGTGCTGCTCGAAGCCGTGGGAGGGTGGCCGGAAAACCTCGGGCACTCGGATGACGTTGCTCTCTGCTGGAGCATTGGGCTGACCGGAGCCCGGCTCCAGCTGGTGCCTGCGGCGGTCATCTATTATCGACATCGCTCCTCAGCATGGTCCTACCTCAGTCAGGAATGGGCGTCGGGAGTTTCCGACCTCCGTTTACACCAGCAATTTGGCAACGTGGGAATGCCGTTTCCGCGGCCCGGCTGGGGCTACTCAAAGAAGGGATTCGTGAAGGACCTGGCCCAGGTCCGATCGCGCGGCGACCTGCTTGTGTGGGTGGGTACAGCGTTGCGGATGCTCGCTCGCGTCCGGGCGGCGCGCCAGATGTCAGGCGAACGAAGACGTTGAACGCACCCTGGCTACCCGAGGAGCAGCGCGACGTGTCCCCTCTGTCGGGTTGGAGTCGGTCCCATTGGGAATCGACCGCCGACCACATGCTCGCGGCAATCCGCTCCCACACCTCGCCGGGGGGCTCCTTCGTGGTGACATCGATTGATCAGACCCCCACGACCGGGCTCGAGGGCTTTGCCCGCGCAGCACTTCTGGCCGCCTACCGCACCGTCGGCACCGATGACCCTCGCGTCCGCGACCCTCTGTTGTCGTGGCTCGGACGTGGTGTGGAAATCGGCTGCAGTCCGGGCCAACCAGAATCGTGGCCGACACCGTCCGATCGCCACCAGGCCATTGTGGAGGCAGCGTGGATCGCCATAGCCCTGTCCGAGACACGAAGCTCCCTTTGGGAGCAGCTTCCGCTGAACTCAAGGCGGAACGTTGTCAATTGGCTCGCCTCAGTGCAGGGAAAGGCCGTTTACCGCAACAACTGGATGATGTACCCAGTCATCGTCGATGCCTTTCTCGAGCAAGTAGCAGGGCGCGCGATGACGGCACAGTCGACCGACGCGCTGCGCCAAATGGACGCGATGCACCATCGTGACGGGTGGTACTCGGACGGACCGGGATCATGTTTTGGTCACTACAGCGCGTGGGGCATGCAGCTTTTGCTGGCGCACTGGCTCCGCATGACGGGAGGTGAGGCCTTTCCGGGGGGTCCGGATGTGATCCGCGAACGCCTCAATTCCTTTCTCGCTGAGTACGCGTATTTCATAGGCAGCGACGGTGGTCCTGTCTTACACGGCCGTTCTCTGGTCTACCGATTTGCGGGGGCGGCGCCGTTCTGGCTTGGACAAATGCTCGAAGCCACCCCGTTCTCCCCCGGCCAGACTCGCCGTATATGCAGTGGCATGCTGCGGCACTTCGCCATAAATGGTGCCCTCGACGAGGGCATCCCTCCACTTGGATGGTACGGGTCGTTCCCCGCTATCGCAGATGGATACAGCACGCCACTCTCGCCGCTGCTTGCATCGCAAGCTTTCGTCGGCTTGCTCCTCCCCCCGTCTCATCCCGTTTGGACGGCGGTCGAACAAACCGTGCCAACGGACGAGTCCTGGGGTATGGCGCTGGAGGGTCCAGGCTTGGTCGCCATTGGCGAGGCTGATGGTGTCATCCGCATTGCCTCGCACGGGGCGTCGTCTCCGGCGGTGGCCAACCATCCGGGATACCGGCGGGTCTCGTACAGCAATCGGAGCGCTCCGGCCACAGGGCCTCTCGGAGACGAAGACATCGATGGGCAGATCACCGTGTTCGCGCAGAACGGTACGAAGCTTCGGCGGCGGAACTTCAACCTGCTGTCCGCCGGTGATCGTTATGCAGCATCGTCGTGGATTCCCCGACCGGACACCCCTTCCATAGACCGCACGTTCACCAAGAGGCTCATGAGGCGACTTCGCCTGCCATCGGCCACCGCAGTGCCCTCCACGTCGGCGCGTGACGACCGCTGCGAAACGGCGTCACTCGCGCTCGCGGGTGTGGAAGTGCGGGTCACACACCTCTGGTCGCTCGATGGAGGGACCATCCGGGACGGCGGTTTACCGGCGAGTCACGACGAACCCCCGATGATCTCGGAGGGTGACGGTTGGTGCTTGGCAACCACGGCAGCAGGACTGACAAGTGGAGTCATCGGTCTCTACGGATGGAGAAGCACCGGTCACCTGACTGGTGTAGATGCATCTCCATTCGGGTCGCATACGGAGATCCCATACATCGATAGTCCTTTCGTCCTACCTGAAGCGATTCTGATCACCGCGCACGTCCTCACTCAGACAGCTGTCGATCCCGAGGCCGTCCGGGACAGCGTTACGGTAGAGATAGTGAGCAACCGTTGCGTTATCCTGGGTGGTCCAGGAGGAGTAAAGCTGCTCGTCCAGCTTTACCGGCCCGCCCGCTTGGATAGACGTCTGGGCAACCTTGGACGAGACGGGGTCTATCGCTACGCTCGATGGTCGCCGGACGGAAGCAGTTACTCGTTATCGGGTTCGTAACCCTCCGAGACGCCCCCCTGAGTCCATTTGGGATGCACGCCCACGGCATCGGCACTCTGGCCGATAGCGGCGGACAGCTCGGCGAATCGACGGGGTAGTACCGCTCCTTGTAACTCGAGTGACCGTTCCCAAGACCGTCGTCGAAATGACCTCGCGTCTGGTGCGAATTTCAGAATCCAGGCCGCCCGGACCTCGTCTCTCTCGTTTCTCCCCGAACCGTGCACGGCGAGTTCGCCGTGCACGGTGAATCCGCCGGCAGGAACAGGACAAGCCAGCGTAGCGGACTCGTCTATGCCGCGAGCCCAGAGCCCGTCGCGACCGGCAGGCTGGTGGTCGAGGAGGCGATCGGGCGTCTCGGGCAGGAATCGCATACAGCCGTTATCGATAGTTGCGTCGACGAGAGCTAGCCAGATGGTCGCGGTCGGGACCCTTGACGTCGGGTTGAAAGCACGGTCTTGGTGCAGCGCCGTCGGCGCTCCATTGTGACCTGGCTTGAAGATTGCATGATCGATGGCTAGCCGAACGGGGCCACCGAGGAGCTTCCCAGCAGCATGAGCGAGCGTGCGGTAGGCGTCGGTCTGCAAAAGCCTTGGTTCGACGTGTGAGGTGTTGACGATCTCAGGTACCGAACCATTCGACGGAGCCAAATCATGGACCCAGACGCGGGGAACCTGCTGGGCTCGGCCGAACAGGGCGTCGAGGAGTTCCCTCACCTGCCGTCGAGCCGACTCATTGATGACGGGACGATCAACTACCAGGAATCCGTTCTGGTGGAACCGGTTCCTTTCGTCGTCCGTGACCACAGCCGTCCGCAGTGAGGGGAAGGTGCGCACCGCTGTCAGGACCTCGCCGCCGCCGAAGCACGTGGGAACGCGGCAAATGTCGGTATTTCGGCGAGAACCCCCAAACCTGGCATGGTCATAGAAGTAGGCCGTCCGCATTGCATTGTCAAACCGGACCACGTCGCACGGTGGATCGATGTACCCACCCGATGGTTATCGCGAGCACGAACTCATCGGTGCTCTCGTGCGACCGCCCGTTGGACATGCGAAAGGAACCGGACGGCTCTGCTTGCCCAATGAGCTGGTCGCTCATAGCGGACATCTCGATTGGTGAGGGTCACCACGTCGGCCCCGACCGCTCGATGATTGAGGAGGTCGGTGAAGGTTGCGACGACTGACTGGCGTTGCCGTTCGAGTGAATAGGTGGCCGCAATGTACCCAGCTGCTGCCGTGGCGACGGACACCAGCGGTGTCGGATCGTCGTGGTATTGGCGAAGGATCTGCTCCACGACCACAACCATCCCATCGACGTCACCGTCGTCGACGGGGAACCCAAAATCAGGACGGAAGAATTCCCGACCGCCCCGGCCGTCAAAGCCGACGACAATGCAGCCACAGGCCATGGCTTCGGCCGCTGGCAACCCAAATCCTTCGAGGTGGCTGAAGCTTAAAAAGATGGCCGATCGTCGAAGAGCGGCGGCGGCCTCTTGTTCTGAGACCGCATCGATCTCAATGACCTCCCAATCGTCAAGCAGCCCCCGGGCGTACAACATGCCCATCACGGCCCGGGCTTCGGCGCGTCGTTTCCGGGGCATGAAGGCAATCGTCTTCGATGATTTGACATCGGGGTAATAAAGGGTTTGGTCGATCCCGAGTTGGAGCTTGTGCACGGCTAGGCCCGGAGTGATCCGGGCCATGAGGGCGGCACTCTCATCGGAGACCACCAGCACCCCATTGATCGTCTCGAGGGCCCGCCAGAAAGGGATGCTGGCCCGTTCAGAGAGCCTCATACATAGCTCATAGGGGTTCTGGGCCAGCATCACCCGTCGGATCCGTGGAGCCAGCGAGACGATACGAGGTCCGTACGCTTCGGGAATGACGAGGAGGTCACGCTGAGCGTCGAGGCGAAGACCTTCGGCACTTTGCATGACCGTCTGATGGTCGAACCAGGTGCAGCGAAAGTCCGGGGATCCTCGGAGAACGGCGGCGGGAATATTTGCTTGGTTCAAGATGTCCACGAACATGTAGATGCGGCGGATGCCACCCCAGGGCTTGTTGTCCTCGGGGGCGAGAAAATAGACGGTCACTGCGCTGCGCCGTCCGCGTGTATGCCTGGTCGTTGGCTGTCCGTCACGCTACTTGGCATCTTTGAACGCTCATGATCGGTCGATTTCGAGAGAGGCGATAGGGGCGGTCGGTGATGGTGGGCGCTGAGGAATCGAACCCCCGACCTGCTGGTTGTAAACCATAGGGGGATGAGCGCTGTGCTTCGAAGCAAATACCCTACTCAGTTGCTCAGGCATGCGGAAAACTATTAGGTGTCGTACTCTGCCTGGGATGGACTCCCCTGACATGGTTACCCTCTCGAGGCCATCAAAGAAAACGAGGTCTGCGACAGCAACCTCATCACGGAGAAGATCGGCTTTGGCATTGCCGACTTGGCTCAAATGTTGGGGGAGCTTTACGAAGCGTCCGGGCGGATCACTGTCGACGGGGGACTAAAGAAACGGATCAAGCTTCGTGAATACTTCATCCCGAATGTGATCGTGGAACCACCTTAAAGTTGCAATGACAGGCTGGCGTCCTACGCCGATTGCCTGGTCAAACACGATTTCGGGACCGGCACCGGTCGACGGCTTCCAGCGCGAATGGCGGGCCGGACTCGAAAAAAACGACTGCAGGAGTTCCCGGTGGTCCCAAGGGCGCGTTATACGCCCGACGGCCGAAGGGGACGTAGCGGGCATCATCCGGGCTCGCGTCTGTCCACGTCCTTGTGATGGTGGTTACGTTCGGAACCATTACGGCCATCGTCGTCACTTCTCGGTGCTTGTCGTAGATTGCGGCTTTGTTGAGGAGCCACAGCGGATCATCCACCAGCCCTAGCCGTGCAGGGTCTGGCACGAGAGATCGAACCACGCCCTGAACCACCGAATTCATCTGAGTAATTCTCAGATCGGTCCCCTCGTTTGGACTATCGAAGAGAGGAAAGGAGATCGACCTTTCGTCCTTTTCGCTCATCGTTGGATTCTCTGCCTTCCCTAATGCAAAGGCCAGATTGTCCAGGCTATTTCGCAAGCACTGCAGAGCATCTCCGATTACAACGGAGAGATCATTCGGCAACGGCTCAACCATTTCTGCCAGAAATTGACTCCTGTCCACCCCGACAAATCGTTCGGAAATCTGATAACCCCCTCTCCGCCACTCATTGAGAAGCGAATCGACCTCAGCAATATGGTGCTAGCGCGAGCAAGCTTCTTGTGGTGGCTGGCCAGTGCCAGTGCCATCTATCCCTCCCCTATTGCCGGCGACCTCGAGGGTCTTCGGCCCGCTTTGTTTCGGGTCATGGAAGGCCGAGATCCCAGTAGACCTCTGACCCAAGATCAGTGAAGAGCTCCCGGGTTGACGTCGGCCCATTGAGAGCCCGAACCTGAGACGCATAACAGTTCACGGCTGACCATTTCTTGGTTGTTCCATCGTCCACATCAAGTTGAACGTTTGTCAGCTCCATGTCACTAAGGCCAAACTGGGCATACGCTCTGGCGTGATGCTCACCTCCATCGTCACGGGCCCCATACGGAAGGTCCCGATAGGCGATCCACCGACGATCTGGGTCACTGGATTTAGCTGCCAGGACGGCTACCCGCCGGACTTCAATATGATCCGCATGACAGAGCCCGAGGGGAATGACGACGGTCGCGGGTCGGATCTCTACCAGTAACTGATGGATTCCAAGCCTGACTACGGCTGCCCTGTCTGGCCCAGGGCCGTATTGACCGTCGAGCGCACCGATCTCCCACTGAACGCACGAGAGGATCTTAAGCGCGTTCTGATCCTCGATTCGTCGTGCGGCAATAACGTCGGTACCAATCCCAAATCCGCACAGGTCCGGACTGTTGTCCCAGTTCCGATAGGTGTCCCATGCGGCAGGTGATGCACTGAAGACGGTTGCGACCGTGGCCCCAGGATTTGCGGAAAGTAATCGTCCGCAGCTCAGGACAGCGTCGTCAAAATGAGGGGACAGCACGACGACTGGCTGCTCTAATGCTGTCACATCCAAACGCTACCCATTCTCAACAATCGAAGGTCACGTCACCTTCCCCCTTCGTGTCGGCACCTTTAGGTTCGACCCACCCACGGGGATGACGATGAAGGAATAGCCCCCTTGGATTCCGTGATCGTCACTCGCCTGATCTGCAACCACTCGACCGGAGTGTTCAACACCGGCCAGAACTTTCGGGTCCTCTTCCCTAATAGGTTCCAAGAGATCCCACCCTTGAATCGACCCAACGTGTCGCGATACGGGATACAGAGTGGGAAGGGTGAACCCGATGCAAACTCGATCCATTCTGGGCCAAGGAAGACGTGACCTTCGCCCGGGTGGTTCTGGGCGAAGAGGATACCCTCAACCCAACCCCGAGCTCGGAGCGTTAGTCCTTGAGGCAGTGGGGGCTGTCAATTGGGAGTCGTTCAACCTTGCCTTCCTAGATCGTCCGGCCCGTTTCCCCAGTGCACGCTGCACCGGCCCATACCTACCGTGGGCGTAGGTCCGCCGTGGATCGAACTGCAAATATTCTTACTCCCCGGCTTTAAAAACGCTAGACAAATTTCGGTAAATGCCGACACATTCTATTACTTATAAACAAAAAATAATAACGCGTAAAGCAATCTTTGAATCGTGACATCCAATCCCGACACTGTTTCGCAAACCGGGCAATAGGCCCGTTTTTTTTGTACATTGGCGCGGATTGTGACATACGCTCGCATTGTGACAAATGCCCAAAAGAATCGCTGGACTTTTCGAATAACGTGGCGAAACTAGTTAGACACAAGAGAGTGCCCCCGCACCGATAGCCGTCGGCCGGCCGCTTGAACACCGTCCTTAGAATGTAGTGACATGAAGGCTAGTTCTAGCCATCGATGCGCGGGATGCGCACAATGACCAGCGATGTGGACCCGCTCGTACCGCCGGCGTGGAAGGCCATCGATCAACTGCTCGATGAGCTCGTGCCAAAGAGCACTCGACCGAACGATCGGTGTTGTCCGCACCGCCGGGGCTCTTTTCGTAGTCCAAAACTCGTAGGTCAACAGACGCTACGCAAGTATCCTTTGAACCATTTTCCCAGGTGGTGGGCGCTGAGGGACTCGAACCCCCGACCTGCTGGTTGTAAACCAGCTGCTCTAACCAACTGAGCTAAGCGCCCGGGTCCACGGATGTTTCAACTCCGTAGCGTAGGTGAACGAGACACGGCATCCTCCGGGCTCCGCCTTTTACCCGAAAGCCACCTCTGAGATTACCTTGCTCCAGGGCCGGGCCAGGGCGGGAAGTGCGGCGCAATCACCTTCTCCGAGCCACGCGAAGGAGAGGAGGCGAGCACGTCAGTCAGTGCTTCTATCTCTCGGCGCTTCTTCCCTTCCTCACTCGGTAAGCGTGAGATGGCCGCTTTCGTTCAGCCAGCCTCTCTCTTGAAGGTCACTCGCGGCGATGTTCCAAGCATCATCGGGCCAGCCGCGGGGCGCACGTAAGACTTCGATGCCGATGCGTGCATAGGCCTCCGCCCCCTCGGACACGAAGTAGTTCATACGGTGAAAAGGCTCGAGCGTGCGCCTGGTCTTGCGGGCCAACAATGCGTGAGCGTTGCACTCGGCTCGGACTCATCGCTCATAGGTCGGTCGCTGCGACAAGTTCGTCACACAATTGTTGGGTGGCCGCCACGGAAGGCCGTCGCGTCGACCCGTCACGCACGACGACGTCAGCGCCATCGCGTTCCCTGGTCACTGCTCCGGCCTCGCTGCAAATAAGCATGCCGGCCAAGTAGTCCCAACCAAAAAGCGTGCTCGTCCCGACCACGGAATACGCGTCGAGTGTGCCTTCGGCGACAGCGCAGAACTCCAAGGCAGCCGCACCCAACGCGCGGAACTGCGCCCAGCCTGGATGACGCCCCGGAAAGCCAGAAATCCCGACGATGGCCGACGAGAGGTTGGTGCAGCCTGAGGGGGTGAGGCTCTCGTCGTCGCGCTGGGCGCCGCCACCACGAACCGCCTGGAATTTGACGCCCGTTGCCTGGTTGACGACGGTGCCCAAAAGAGGCCCTTCCGAATCGAGCACGCAGATGCTGGTGGCGTAGAACGGGATGCCCCGGTGGGCGTTCGTGGAACCATCCACAGGGTCGATCACGGCCAAGAGGGGCTTCGACGCGTCCCCCGTGACGCCCGACTCTTCGGAAAGCACCGCCAGGCCCGCCCCGTGCAATATGGGCAGCGCGGCAGCGTCCGCCGCCAGGTCCAGGCGGTACTGCCCAGGCCTGGTACCGGCCGGCCCCCAGTCATCTAGACCGTCCAGGGCGACGCGAACGGCATGCACCGCTTCATCGAGAACTTGCAGCAATCCAACCTCGTCCACGGGTCAGGAACCCTACTGGCTATCGGGCTCATGTTGGCCATTAGGCTCATCGCACTGTGGCAGCCATTGACGTCGCCGGATACGTGGCGGACCTAAAGGATCACTCCGTCGATCACGGATTTCACGTGCACGACGAGCGGCACTTCGTCGAAACGTATTCCCTCCGCCAGGTGTGGGAAGTCGACCTCCACCCCGAAGAGGGCTGTGGAGGTCCTCTGGATCTTCACCTGGCTCTCGACGTCGACCCCCGTGTCCTGCTGTCGTTCGAAGACGCCGTGGTCCTGCTGACCGAAGAAGAGGAACCACCTGATGAGTTTCACTTTCCCCTCACCTTCACGTGGGCCCTGCCTCCCCTCCCAAGCGGGCCTGACCTACTGCGATTAGCCATCGACCTGGCAGGAGTCGGTGGAATAGAGCTTCCGCTCGAAGTATCGGCGATCGACTCCTTTGCCAACGCCACCGATGGCTCGGAACGACGGCTGAGCATTGTGGCACGTCACCCGGTATCTCTGGCCCGGGTCCTCGGAGGGGAAGAACTTCTCTGCGACGTATTCGATCGTGCCCTCGCCGTGAGCCGATTTCTCCTCGACTCGGCTGACAGCTGGCTCGGCTGAAGTGCGGCGACCGCTTCTCTCTGGTCGCCGTTCGATAATCGGGATGAGCGCCATGGCAGTGAGCTCCATGCTTCTCCTGAGCGCATGCGGTGACGGTGGGCAGGATTTGGCTGTTCAAGCCTGCGTCCACGTAAAACTCTCAGTCCGTTATTTCGAGCAGTCCACCAGGACCAACATCTCGTCGAGCGCGGCTGGCCGACTGCGAACGAAGGCAGAAGCCGAACTACGCACCGCCCTACCCCTCGCAGCGCAGGCCACGTCGGCCGATGGCTCCATGAATGCCCTCATGACCACGATCTCTGAGAGCGCGACCGTGGACGAATCGCATCTAATTCCGGCCCTCAAGGGCCAGTGCGCCGTGGTCGACACGAATGTGAATGTCAATCCCACGCCACAGAACGTCAACCCAACGCCACAGAACGTCAATCCCAACCCGGGAGGGACGCTCCAGGGCTCGTGATGGCCCAGTGGGCAATCGAAGTCGCCGGTCAGTGGACGCCGAAGCGGTCTCCGCTGGCTCGGTCATCGAAATGAGCCGTTTACGAATACGCCGCCCTCGAGACTTGCTGTCAGGAGGTCGAGTCGGGAATCGGGTTTTCGTTTCCGACCGCCACGCCGGCCGATCGCAACCGCTCGGCCAGCCACTCCGCTCCGTTTCCCCCTGCCATGGCCTCAGGCCATCCGGCAAGAATCTTCTCGAGTTCGTCATGGGAGGCGATCTGACCCACCACCTGAACTGTCATTTTGTGTTCTTCACTGTCGCGGATCGAAGGGTGAATACCGCCAAAGGGATCTTCAACGATATGCGGCACTGGCTCACGCATGACATAGAGCTCTCCCGTGTCCTCGACCCAGTTGAGTTCGTAGCGTGTGCCGTGAGTGTCACGCCACTCGGTGCCCAGTTCGATCTCTGCTGAGGGTCGGCGTCGATCGTCGCCGTCATAGAACTCTTCGATATCCATCGGGGGGAGGTTATCTCCGACCAGGGAGGGCGGATACTGACGCCGCGGCACGGGCTGCTCAGGAACGAGTGGGAGGAATCGGGGGAGGTCACCCAGTGAGGGTGCCTGCATGCCCGCCTCCACCCGTCAACGGATCCTGCCCATCGAACAGCTGAACAGCGAGTGGCGCACGCTCGGCCGCTCCCAAGGTGCCGTGCGAGCCTTGCACCATCTCGCGGATAGGGACGTGACCATTTCGATGCTGGTCCGTGGGGCTCCTCACGATCCTTGTCCCACCCTGCCCCGATGTGAGACACCGTATGACCTCATCGACTACATGCGACAGGCCACAGGGAGCCGGGCGCGGGAGGAAGCAGCAGCCCTGATCAGGACGATGCTGCGCGAAGCGCCGGCGGACCCTCTGATCGTTCGCTTTCTCATTCAGGCTCTGCTTCCAGGCCTCCTCACCGTGGCCAAACGACTGCGGTGGGGCCAGGGAGGGGATTGGGACGACGGGAGCGAGTTCTTCAGTGAGACGCTCTCGGTTACTTGGCTCGTCGTGTTTGAATGGTCAGGCCAGGATCGTCCCTATGCCGTGCTCGACCTCCTCTCGGCTATCCGGTGTCGCATGCGACGCCAGCTCTTCCAGGCGAAGGATCATCAGCAACTGCAGGTGCAGATGACGCCGGGGGTGTCCGAACCCAGAGCCAGTCATTCTTCCGAGACCGACCTCGAAGTCTTGGCCAAGACACTCATTGACTTGCGCGAGCAGGGTATGAGGGCCGAAGACATCGAGATCCTCTATGCCCATCATGTGCTCGGATTCTCCATCGCCGAATTGGCGAAGGTCACGGGTCGGGATCGCCGCTCGCTCTATGCCCGACGCGACCGAGGCATACGCCGTTTGTGCGCATGAGGTCCCGGTCGCTGACGGGTCGCATGGCACCTAAGGTCAACCCGTGGCGGGAGATCTCACAAAAACGGGATATCGCCGCGCCCGGCCGCAAAGAATCAGGCCACCCTGGTGGGTCGTGCTCGCCGTATCGCTCTCGCTTCTCGCCCTGGTGGCTACCGCCACCTCGAATCATCCCGGCAGGCACGAAATCCGGGCGCCTCAGGCGGAAGCAGGACGAACGCGACAAGCGACAGGACTCCCTCCAACTTCTACGTCGACCAGTACCACCAGCACCACCACGACGCCTTCTCTCATCCAGCCCGTGAGCGCCCGGACACAGACCACCTCGTCCCAAAAGCTCGCACCTACGACATACGGTGGAAGCCTTGGCGTGACGACTTCGCCGGTACTCGCTCCGACGACGACCACGACCACGACCGCCCCACCGGCGAAGGGCGCAGCCATCGGCACAACCCCGGCCCAAACCGCGCCCCAGATTTGGACGGGATATCTCCAACAGCCAACCGATGCGACCGCCAAGTACACGTTCAGCGGCGCCGGTCCGACACAGGTCGCGGTGAGCTGGTCCCCCTCCACCTTGCTCTCACTCTCCGTGTCGTGTCCGTCGGGGGCACAAACCGCCCAAGGCTCGTCGAGCGCGGCGATCGTCATCGCCGACGCCGACGGCTACTGCGAAGTCACCCTGCAACTCGTGCTCGTCCAATACGCCGCCGTCTCCTATTCGTTGACGATCGCGCCGGCAAGTGGATAGCGAACGGCAGGGGAAGCTTCTCTCCCACATTTTCGACGCCCTCGGATCGCTTCTCACATCGCTGCTCGTCTTTGCGGCAACCCCGGCGGTACTCGTCACGGTGGTCGGCTATCCCCTCGGGAGCGGACTTGGTCATCAATGGGATCAGGTGGCCCGATTCGTCTTAACCGGCGTGGCACTTTCAGCCTGGGTGGCCTGGCTGGCTTGTTCCACTCAACTCCTTCGCTCCGTCATCTCACAGGTCCGTTTGGGCCACGTCAACGCTCCTGCAGGTGCAGTCCTCACCGATAGGGTCGCGGCGCGGATCGCCGCGGGAGTGTTTGCTCTCATCGCCGTGGCCGCCCCGCTGCTGGTTGCATCTGGTACGGGCGCATCGACCCCAAGCACCCCTACAGTCGGCATGGACGTGGGGCGTTCAACTCCATTGCCCAGCATGGCTGCGCCCCTACCGGTGACCGTGGTTCCGGCGCAAGGATTGGTATCGAAAATGTACGTCGTCCACCCCGGCGACTCGCTGTGGTCGATCGCCGAGACACAGTTGGGCGACGGCGGGGACTGGCCGGCGATCGCCGCGCTGAACCTGGGACGCACCATGCCCGACGGATTGCGCTTCATCGACCCCAGCTTGATCCACGCCGGCTGGACGCTCCAAATGCCCGACGAGGGCGGGGCTCCTTCGCTCACCCCGGAAAGCGCAGATGCTGAAGGGCCCGATTCCCCCAGCTCAGCTCTCCCAGCAACACCATCCGTCGCATCGATCCGACCTACGAGCGTTCGCACGACAATTGCTGGTGCGACATCGGTCCTGTCCGCTGCTGCTGCAGCCACGAGGCACCTCCACACCTCTGCCACTCCACCGAGTGCCCTTCCCCAACCCGCTGCGACGGCGATGATTACGCCCTCTGCGGGGGCGCTCGGGACTGCGAAGAGCGGGATACTGGGTCTCCCCGAGCTCTCTGCCCTGGGCATCGGGGCCCTGGCCTGTGCCGCATTGGCGCGTCGGTCCGGGCGCATGCGCATGTTGCGCCAGATGACCGCCGACGAAGCGGCCACATGGACGGCGGACTCGGACGATGTCATCGACACCGAAATCATGCTGGGTCGATTCTCCGGCGTCCCTGCTCTCCACGCCTTCGAGGCGGCGAACTGCGGCCTGGCTCGTGCACTGACGCAGGTTGAGCTCCCTTCTCGCTCGACACTGATCCGAGCGGTATGCGTTGGTGCCGCGGGCGTTGATTTCTGGCTCACCGCACCCGCGGAATCTGCTCCCCGTGGGTTCAGTCTCACGGAAGACGGCAAGGTGTGGCACGCCCCTCATGACGCCTTCACTGGGACCGAAGGTGCTCAACCTCATCTGCGGATCGTCCTCCCGATTGGCGAGGACGACGCCGGCACGTGGTTAATCCCGCTCGAACCCGGCACGTGTCTCCCCTTGGTGGGGGAAGCAGCTGGCGACCTTTGGCGTGCGGCGCAGCGCGCCCAAGAGTCATGGGCTTGGGCCGATATGGTCATGATCACGGAGGACCCACGGATCGTGGCCCGTGAAGTTGAGCTGCTCAGCCAGTCCGAAGTGTCGACCGACACTCTGCAGCTCCTCTATTACGGCGATCCAACGTCGCTCTCCGATTCGCAGGCGCAGATGGTGGCGATCGTCACCCAATCGGCCGCGTTGGCGACCGACATCACGGTGGTCGTCGACCGCAGTGCAGCGTCGCTTCACCCATTGGGTCGAACCGTTCGTCCGCATCTCATGGGCATCGAAACCTCCGCCGTGATCGGTGAACTTGTGTCGAACCCTCCCCGCCTCGAGAGCGACCCTCGTCACGAGACTGCGAACGACGTCGGTCGAAATGAAATGGAGGAATGCTCGCCGCGCCAGGTTCTGCAGATTCCGACGCACATTACGCAGATTTCGATGCCAGACCCAGGAATCGTGCAGGTGAAGCTGCTCACCGCCACCCCAAGACTCGAGGGCCTGCGCGACGAGCTGGCGCCGAATCGAGCCCGACGGTCCATCGAGCTCGTGGCCTATCTGGCCCTGCATACGGGCGACGACGTCACTAGTGACCGCTTGCGCACCCGTGTGCTCGGGTCTTCAGATGCTGACGCTGCTTCCAAAACTCTGTTCAATATCGCTACAGCGGCACGGCGAGCCATGGGCGCTGATGAAGAGGGGGCGCCACTTTTTCCCCCCGGCACCAAAGCAGGGATCTACCGGGTCAGCGCGGGCGTGACGGTTGACGTGCTCCTCGCTGGCGCCCTCGCCGCCCAAGGCAGCGCCGCAGAGCATCCTGATCACGCCATGGCACTGTTGCGCGCTGCGCTCACCTTGGTCGAGGGTGAACCGTTGGCGAACGCACTCTCGGGCTATGGATGGTGGGAAGCCGAGGGCCACGGCGCGCGCCTCGCTGCCGTCCTCGTGAATGCAGCCAGCGATCTCGCCGCGCTGGCAACAAAGGCGGGACATTTCGAACTCGCGCAGTGGGGCCTGGGCCAAGCTCGACTAGTCGATCCTTACAGCGAGGCCCTCTCACGGGTGGCGATGCAGGTTGCGGCGGCGGCTGGAGATGCCGATCGGCTGCGCCGTGAATGGCGGGAGTGTCAACGTCGAATGGACGAGCTCGACCCCGGCAGTTCTCCCTCGCTGCGCACGGAACGCCTTTACGGCGAACTGAAGCAACGCGTTCTGGTGGGTGCAGAGAGCAGTGCGAGCGATTCGAGCCTACGGCGGACGTGAGTTGCGTCGACATTAGGTCCGAACAGTCCCGTACCTCGTTTCCAATAAACGATACGGACCGGGCGGTTTTTGCAAAACCATGTCAGTTAAGGTCAGCGACTGGCTAGAGGAGTGGTGGTCACCAGTGGAGATCTCCCGGCGTTTGCGGATCGCCTTTCCAGACGATCCGATGATGCACGTGAGTCACGAGACGATCTACCAGTCCCTGTTCATCCAAGGCCGTGGTGAGCTGCGCCGCGAGCGAGCTCGGTGCCTGCGCAGCGGACGGACACATCGCCGCGCCCGCTCGGGCGCCGACAAGCAGCGGGGCAAGATCGCCAACATGGTCATGATCTCAGAGCGCCCGGCTGAAGTCGCCGATCGAGCGGTGCCCGGGCATTGGGAGGGAGATCTCATCATCGGCAAGAACGGTCGCTCCGCCGTGGGCACCTGGTCGAACGTTCCACCAGATTCGTCATGTTGTTGCATCTGCCCGACAACCACGGGGCAGAAGTAGTCCGAAGCGCCATGCGTCGGGCATCTCGACCTTGCCCGACGTGCTCGTCCAGAGCATTACCTGGGATCAAGGAGCCGAGATGACGTCGGGACTCTCTGCTCAGCCTTCTCCCAGCCGCCGAACCCCGCCACCCCGCGAGAGCTAGTCCCCCGAGGCGCTCCTCAGGCCAACTTGGCGGCGATGGAGGAGGCCCCCCGCAACACCAAGCCGTCGGCGCCCGCGGCACTGTAACGGGCCATCGGCCTGGCGCGCGCCTCTGCGATCATGTCCTCGAGAAGGCGGGCGAAGGGCACGACCGGCTCGATCCATAGGTAGCGGGCCAAGGAGCCCGGGATGGTGTTGATCTCGTTCACCACCCATTCGGTGCCATTGGTCAGAAAGTCGATTCTTGCCACCCCGCGCAGCAGCGCCAATTCACCGATGCGACGGGCGGCGTGGCGTAAGTCGTCAGCGAGCGGTGCGGGGAGATCGGCCGGCAGCTCACGCGGAGCGCTGGCCATGCCTTCGCCGCCCACGTATTTATCGACGTAGCCCAGAATCTCGTTGCCAGCGGCGCCGGCACGACCCGATCGAGCGCAGCGGGCGCTCGATGGCCGAAACCTCGAGCGCGGGCCACGCTCGCACCGCCACCTGGACGTCGAAGAAGTCAGGACGAAATGGCTCGAGCACCGCGCCGGATCGAAGATGGACACTCGCTCCAAGGAGAGCGACAGCGGTAGCCATGTCCTCGACTACTTCAATCCCGATGGACGATCCGCCGAACCGGGGTTTGACGATGTACGGGCCAGCAAAGCCAACCTGATGGACGTCAGGTGCGCCACCGACCGATCCCGTGAGTGCCACCCGAGGCAACGTGGGCAAGCCGGCCGCCATCATCACTCCCCCGAAGGCCAGCTTGTCCATGCCCAACGCGGCTGCCGCCACGCCAGGCCCGGTGTACGCGATGCCCGCCCCGTCAAGAGCTGCCTGGAGCGTTCCGTCCTCTCCTGGACCGCCGTGACAGCACACGACCGCAGCCTCAAATTCGGTCGCCTTCTGCTTGGAGAAGCGCCCTCCGGTGGCCTCGAAACCGCCGCCGGCACCCAGTACGAGACGCAGGGCCTGCGCCCCCTTGGGTACGCCGTCGAGGAATGCAGTCGCCTCGAGCGCGGCATCGACGGCGAACCATTCCGCGGTCTTGGTCCAGTAGAGCGCCTGCACCGTGTGCCCGGCGCGTTGCAGCTCGTGCGCCGCCTGGAGACCCGTCAAGACGCTGACGTCGTGCTCGGGGGAAGGCCCCCCAAAGATCACGGCGATATCAGACACGATGCATTCCTCGCTTTGATTCCTTGTCTACTTCCGATGGCTTCGTCGACCTCGGGCCAACGACAATTGCACCCATCCGCAGGGGGGCGGGCGGCCCTAACGGTAGTGGTCCGGCAGGTCGTTCTCGTACAGAACGGCGTCCCCGGGCCCGAGCGTGGTGCGCACCCAGGCCACCGCTTCCTCCCTGGTCCGGATGTAATGGGGTTGCAGTCTCGACGACCCGGCCCGGAGTGCGGCCCGGTTGGTCTCTCCGACTATCACCAGGTCGCTGGCCACATCGCCGGCCGCCTGGGCGAACAAGCGGTTCTCCTCGAATTGACGGGGTCCAAGCTCGACCATGCCTGGGGTGACCACGGCGCGACGGCCACCCGCTCCCCGGCGGGCAAGTTCGGCCAGGGCGACCCGGGCCCCGCTCGGATTGGAGTTGAAGGTGTCGTCGATCACCCACACGCCAGATGGTGCGGCGGCCGAAGCGAGACGATTCGCCACGGCCGGGATGCTGGCAATGCGTCCGAGCGCCACCTCAGGAGGCACGTCGAGCGCGAAGGTCACGGCCAGGGCGCAGGCCAGATTCGTCGGTTGCACCGACGTGGGTACGACAATGCCGGTCCCGATGGCCACTCCGGCGGCGTAGACCGAAGCCCTTTCTCCGTCTGCCACCACGCACACGTCCACCGTCGTGTCGGTACCCGAACAGCGCAGCACCCGCTTCGTTCCCTTACCGGCCAACTGATCGGCCAGTGCCGCCAAGCGGACGTCATCGACATTGAGGACCACGGTGTGCGCGGTGTCAGTGATCTCGGACTTGGCCACGACGATGGCCTCTTCGGTCTTAAAGCGCTCCAAGTGCACTGGACCGATTGCCGTGATGACCGCGATTGCGGGAGGGCACCACCGAGTGAGTTCGGCGATCTCACCTTTGCCGTAGGTACCCATCTCGGCCACGAACACGTCGGTGCCCGGTGTCAGCTGTTCGTTGATGGCCCGAGCCAAGCCGGCCCGATTGTTGAATGACGCGGGGCTCGCAACAACCGTCCGTGAACCGCCGACGAGGTGGGCCACGTGCTGCTTGGTCGACGTCTTGCCAAACGAACCGGTGATGGCGACCACGACCGGTCCCACCTGAGTCAGCCGGGTGCGCGCCCGCTGCACATAGGGCCGCACGAGCCGACGCTCCACCGGGCTCAATACCGCGCATGCGACATCAATCAGCAGCGGCACTGCGCATGCGCCGAGCGCGGCCACTGGTGCGGCGCGGTGAACGAGAACCCCGATCACGATCACAAAGGCCTGGAGCACCAGCCACACTCCGGCCAAAAGACGCAGGCGCCGAGTGAAGGCAAGAGGCGATGTGCGCCCACGCAGGCCAAGATGCGGTGGCCCCACGATGACCACGACCGCCGTCGCCAACGAAAACAGTGGGGAGATGAAGGCAACCCCCGCAGCCGCAAGTGCAAGCAACGCCATGGGAAGCGCCAAGGGCAGGGTGCTCCACCATCGCCAGGCGAAGCGGGTGGTCGAGCCCGGTAGGTAATGCTCGCGTTCGGGCCACGCGCAGCCACCGTGCCGCGGCAGGCAGAAGCGCCAGCCCGCACACGACGGTGCCGATCAGCTCAGTCACGAAAGCTCAGCTCAGACATGACACCACGGCCGCACGCAGCACGGCCGGAATCAACAACGGCGTCAGATGCCCGACGCCGGGATACAGCTCGAGCTCGCCGTGCGCCACCCGCGCCACCGCCCGTTCGGCCACCTCGGGCGGGGTCGCAGTGTCGTCGGCACCCCAAATCATGTGAACGGGGCACTGCACCGCATCGAGCTGGGCCTCGTATGTCTCGTTGACCGAACGCACGTGCACCTGGCGCATGATGCCCTGGGCCGCCTTGTAGTCCGCCGACCCGTAGCGCTGGCGGGCTGCCTCCATCGAGGCATCTGAGACGATCTTCATCCGGTGCAGGCCCCGGATGGCTTTATAGGCCGGGGCAACCCGCGTCCGACGTCCCGCCGGATGGAGCAACGGAACACCGGTGAGGACCAAAGCCGCGACCGATGCGGGACGCTGGTTGGCAAGATGCAGGGCCACCCGACCCCCGAAGGAATGGCCCAGGACGACCACGGGCGCCTGCATCTCGTCCAGGAGCTCGCCGACGGCGCGGGCGTACTCGTCAGCACCCCACGCATCGCGTCGGCGGCGGGGATGCACCGAATCCGGGCAGGTCGATCGCCACGGCGGGCAACGGCTCCTCGCCCACCGGTGCGACCACGCCGTCGAAATCGCGATGCGTCCGACCCCAGCCGTGGAGGGCGAGGAGGCGCGGCGCAGCGGAGCCAGTGACGGAGCCGAACAATCTCCCAGCCGCAAAGGTCCGGAGCATGACGGTCAGTGCACCCCGCCGCGTCGACGTGGGAAGGCGGCCGGCGGGGAACTCAAGAAGCCCTGCCCACAGGCCAATTCGTACGCCAGGGTGGCCAACGGGGCCCCACCCATTCGGGGCGCGGACAGCGAGCCTTTTTCTGCCATGTGCCGACCCTTTCTACCTTGCGGAGCTTCCTTGCGGGGGCCACCTCGGGCTCTCCGAGCCAACCAAACTGCCGGGTCACCCTACCGAAGGGACCACCACCTTGAACCCCTAGAGCAACGGTTCGGTACGGTGAACGTGTGGTGATGACGTTCGAGGGTGAGGCCTGGGAGAAACTCCCTGGAGCGAGTCGTCTCACGCTGGCCCAGCGATCGGCCATCGAGGCGGAGGATCCCCTGCTTTGCGTCATGGCGGGTGCGGGGGCCGGAAAGACCAGAGTGCTCACCCTGCGGGTGGCCCGTCGGGTGCGAGACGGCTCCATTGAGGCGGATCGTGCCCTGGTCACCACGTTCAGCCGGAAGGCGGCCGAGGAACTCCGTACTCGGCTGTGGTCACTCGGCGTCTCCGGCGTCAAGGCCGGGACCTTCCACCACACCGCACTGGGGCTCCTGCGCGAGCATCGAGCCCAGCGGGGACGACCGGAACCGCAACTGCTCCCGGATCGGCGTCGCCTCCTGGCCGACCTGGTCACGGGCGACCCCCGCCGGGTGCGCGCCCTCGACGGCGAAATCGGATGGGCCAAGGCTCGACTCGTGACTCCCGACCGCTACGAGGTCGAGGCTCGCCGGGCCAAGCGCCGCACCGGCATCCGCTCCGACCAGGTGGCCGACGCGTACGTTCGCTACGAAGCCGAACGCATACGTCGGCGTGTCCTCGACTTCGACGATCTCATCACGGCCTGCGCCGACGCGTTGGCCGGCGACGCCGGGTTCGCCGATGCCGTGCGCTGGCGGACACGACACCTCTTCGTCGACGAGATGCAAGACGTGAACCCGGCCCAGTTCCGACTCCTCACCGCCCTGTTGTCCGACGAGCCCGACCTCTTCGTGGTCGGCGACCCCAACCAGTCGGTGTACGGGTTCAACGGCGCCGACCCATCGCTGCTGTATCGACTGCCCGACATCCTGCGCGGAACGAGGGTCATCCGCCTCGACGAGAACCACCGCTGTACGCCGCAGGTGGTGGCGGTGGCCACCGCCGTCCTGCGTGACAGCGAGACCGACGAGACGATCTTGGGTGAGATCGATGCCGCCAGCAGCAGCCGGGTCGACGGGCCGGTGCCCAAGGTGATCGTGCACAACAGTGACGCCGACGAGGCGGCATGGACGGCGGCACGGGCGAAGCAATCGCGTACCCCGGGCCAGCGATGGTCGAGCATCGCGGTGCTGGCCCGGACCAACGCACAACTGGCACTCGTACAGGCAGCCATGGAGGCCGCAAACGTGCCGTGTCGGCTAGCCGGCTCGGACCTGGGTCCGGCCAGCGATCTGCGTGGAGCGTGGGCGACCCGGCGCCACGTCGATCCGGACGACGAGTTCGTCAGTGAGGAAATCGATCACGACCGGGTGGTGCTCACCACCTTTCACCGCGCCAAGGGCCTCCAGTGGCACACCGTGTTGATCATCGGGCTCAGCGCCGGTTTGATGCCACTGGCTTCGGCCCAGACGACGGAGGCCGTGGATGAGGAACGTCGCCTCCTCTACGTCGCGCTCGACCCGCGCTGAAGAGGAGTTGTGGTGCAGCTGGTCCACCGAGGAGGGCGTCGGGGAGGCGGACGCAGGTGCAGGTGCAGGTGCAGCCGCAAGAAGAGTTCGTCGGCCCAGCCCCTGGCTGGCGCCCATTGAGCGCACGATCGTGCAGCTGAACAAGGCGGCGGCGCCGACACCCACGTCCGACGTCGCCGCGCGCGTAGCCGAGTTGCGCCAGCGTCTCGTCGGGGAAGGAGAGGGCGGATGAGCGACGTTCTTGCCCCACTCCGCCTGGTGGTCGGCGATTCGAATGTGCTGTCCGGTGCGGCGGTACACGACGACTACACCCACGATGAGGCATTGACGCTGCGGCCCGTGGCTCCGCTGGCTGTCGTGCTCCCGGCCTCCACACGAGAGGTAAGCGAAATCCTGCGGCACGCCACGCAGATGCGCCTTCCTGTCGTGACACGAGGGAGCGGGACCGGGCTAAGTGGCGGGTGCCAGCCCGTTGCCGACGGGATCCTCATCGCGTTCGACCGCATGCAAGCCATAAAGGAGATCGACCTGGAAAACCAGGTGGCCGTCGTCCAGCCGGGTGTCACCTTGGAACAGCTGGACCGGGCGCTGGCCCCACTCGGTCTCATCTATCCGGTCTCACCGGGCGAGCCCGGTGCTTCCCTGGGCGGAAATGTGGCCACGAACGCCGGAGGCATGCGTGCGGTGCGCTATGGCGTCACTCGGCACCACGTCCTGGGCCTCGAGGTTGTGCTCGCCGATGGCACGGTCCTGCGCACCGGAGGGAAGTACGTCAAGGTGTCATCGGGGTACGACCTGACGCAATTGCTCATCGGCTCGGAAGGCACTCTCGCCGTCACCACCGAGATCACCCTTAAGGTTGAACCCCGCCTCAGCGAGGCAGCGACGATCGTCGCTCCCTTCGCCACCCTGGCCGAAGTGGCACGTTCGGTGCCGTACATCGTAGGGAGCGGGGTCAATCCGAGCATTCTCGAGTACATCGACGTGTTCGCCATGACCGGCATCACGCAGAGTGCCGGACTCGACCTGGGCGTCCCCGACGAGATCAAGGCGGCGACCTCGGCGTACCTCGTTGTCGTCCTCGAAGGGATGCTGGAAGACCGGGTGGACGCCGACGTAGAGCAACTCGGCACACTCCTCTCTACTCTTGGTGCCCTCGACGTATTCGTGCTCCCCTCGACCGCCGGGTCTCAGCTGATCTCTGCGCGCGAGAAGGCGTTCTTCGTGGCCAAGGCGGCGGGGGCCGACGACATCGTCGATGCAGTCATTCCTCGGGCTGCCATACCGGAGTATCTCGCCCGCGTCGCTCGGCTCGCGTCTGATAACGGAGCTCTCATTACGGGGTGCGGCCACGTGGGTGACGGAAACGTCCATTTGTCCATCTTCCAGCCCGACGAGGAACAACGCCATGCGCTGTTGCATGCCATCTTCGACACGGCCATCGCTGCCGGCGGCGCAATCGCCGGAGAGCACGGCATAGGCACGGCAAAGCTCGAGTACTTTTTGGAAACGCAAGACCCGGTGAGCCTGGAGCTGATGCGCGCCATCAAGCGCTCCTTTGACCCCCTTGGACTTCTCGGCCCCGATCGACTGCTCGGTAGCACGCGAGCGAACGACGCCGCCGTTGACGCGGAGAACCGAGACGGAAGGCTGCAGAGCAGCACCGTGGGAGATCAGCCATGAACGGAGCCCGGGCGCTCTTGGCCACCTTGGTGGGGGCCGGGGTCGACGTCTGCTTCAGCAATCCCGGGACATCGGAGATGCACTTCGTCGCCGCCCTCGATGACGTGCCACATATGCGCGGCATACTCACCCTTTTCGAAGGTGTGGCCACCGGAGCGGCCGACGGGTACGCCCGGGTAGCCGGAAAACCGGCGGCCACGCTTCTGCACCTGGGACCGGGGCTCGGAAACGGCCTGGCCAATCTGCACAATGCGCGGCGTGCCCGCTCGCCCCTGGTCAACATTGTGGGAGATCACGCCACGTATCACGCCCGCTTCGATGCTCCCCTTCAATCCGACATCGCCTCCGTGGCCCGTTCCGTCTCAGGCTGGTATCGGGTGACGGCCCGGGCCGACGACGTGGGACCGGACGCGGCGGCGGCTGTGGCGGCGGCCTACGGCCCTCCAGGGTGTGTCGCCACGCTTGTGTTACCCGCTGACTCGTCGTGGTCGGAGTCAGCCGTCGGGCCCTCCTTACCCCTCCCGCGCACCGTGGCACCCCACGTGCCGACCGAGACCATTGATGGGGTAGCCAAGGCCCTACGCTCGGGCGAGCCGGCGGCACTTCTCCTCGGCGGCACCGCTTTACGGGCGCCAAGTTTGCGGGCGGCCAGCCGCATTGCCGCCGCCACCGGCGCTTCGATGCTCGCTGAGACCTTTCCTCCGAACTTGGAGCGGGGGGCAGGTATTCCGGGTATCGACCGGCTCGCCTATTTGGCCGAATTCGCGCAAGCGCAACTGGCGGGCATCGAGCACATGATCCTCGTCGACGCCCATTCGCCGGTCTCTTTCTTCGCCTACCCGGGAAAACCAAGCGATCTGGTACCCCCGGGCTGCGCCGTCCACACATTGGTGCGCCCAGGTGAGGACGCTTCGGACGCTCTCGAAGCTTTGGCCGAGACACTTGGCGCAGCACGCGACGCCCCCGGCGCGGCCGCTCGACGACCCGACCGACCGACCGGCGCCCTGACCCCGGAGACGTTGGCCGCAGCAATAGGCGCCGCACTCCCCGAGAATGCGATCGTGGTCGACGAGGGCAACACCGCGGGACTCGGCGTGGCGGGGGCCACCGCAGGGGCGCCGCCGCACGACTGGCTCACACTCACCGGCGGGGCCATCGGCCTTGCTCTTCCCGCCGCCACCGGCGCCGCCGTGGCCGCTCCGGATCGGCCGGTGCTTTGTCTGGAGGCCGACGGCAGCGCGATGTACACCCTGCAGGCTCTCTGGACCCAGGCTCGCGAGGGGCTCGACATCACCACAGTGGTGTTGGCCAATCGGAGCTACGCCATTTTGAATATGGAGCTGCATCGGGTGGGGGCTGGCGCCGGGGGGCCGCTGGCACGCCGGCTCCTCGATCTCACCGATCCCGAACTCGACTTCGTGGCGCTGTCGCGAGGAATGGGGGTTCCGGCGCGCCACGTCGAGTCAGCCGAAGAGCTGAATGCCGCGTTGGAGGCCTCCTTTGCCGAAGCCGGTCCAGCTCTCATTGAGGTGTCGCTGCCCTGAGGGGCGCTGCCGTCAAGCAGGACGCCGGATGGAATCAGGCGTCAGCGAAGTCGACCACGACGGGAGCGTGATCCGAGGGCTTCTGACCCTTGCGAGCATCGCGATCCCTAAAGGCACCCACAGCCCGAGCCGCCAAGTCGTCGCTGACCAGCACCAGGTCGATGCGCATGCCGCGTCCCTGATGGAAATCGCCCGCCCGATAGTCCCACCACGTGAAAACTCCGGGATCATTGAAACGCCGGAAGACATCGTGGAGGCCCCAGGCCTCGACCTGGCGCAGGGCGGCTCGCTCCGGCTCGCTGACGTGCGTCGCTCCGACGAAATGGGCCGGGTCCCAGACGTCCCCATCGTCAGGGGCGACGTTGAAGTCGCCACATATCGCCACCGCGTCGCCCGGCTTGCACGTCTCGTCGAGCATGGTACGCAAGCGGGCCAGCCAGGCCAGCTTGATGGCATAGAACTCGTTGTCGAGGCTCCGGCCGTTGGGCACATAGACCGAATGCACCCGCACGCCGCCGCAGGTGGCGGCGATGATGCGACATCCGTGGTCGTCTTCGGCGCTGTCAAAACCGGGTACCGGGTCGGTCACGCCCAGCCGGCTGAGGATCGCGACACCGTTCCAACGGCCGTCACCATGGTGCACTGACTCGTAGCCCAATTCGGCGAACACGTCGGTCGGGAATTTGTCGTCGGCCAACTTCGTCTCCTGCAGGCAGAGCACATCTGGTTGATGGTCGGCGATCCAGGCCGTGACTCGAGGCAGGCGTGCCCCCAGAGAGTTGACATTCCATGTGGCCAGCCGCACTACTTCGCCCCGCTTTCGACGATCACGAAGAGCAGATCGGTCTCGCAGGCCTTTTGGCCTTCGACGGAGGCGGTGCCGTGGCCCTTGCCGGCCCGGGCTGACATGCGGTCCAGTGTGACTTCCAGCTCGAGGGTGTCACCGGGGACAACCTGACGTCGAAAGCGCGCCCGCTCGATCCCTCCGAAGAGTGGCAGCTTGCCCGGCATAGCGGGGGTCGAGAAGGACGGCCATGGCACCGAGCTGCGCCAGGGCCTCGATCATCAGCACGCCAGGCAGGGTCGGTCGTCCCGGAAAGTGCCCGGCGAAAAAGGGCTCGGAGCCGGTGAGTTGCCACGATCCCGTCGCCGAGTGACCGGGGTCGATGCCGCTCACCGCCGTCACGAAGAGGAAGGGTGGTCGGTGGGGCAGGACGTCGATCGGCTCCGGCATTTCCATGGCGCTGACGTTATCGACGGTGACCATCACCGTTGCGTCTTCACCGCCGTTTGGGCCGAGACCCGGCGTCGTTTGGCCGCGGCCACTGGCGCGGGCAACGACAATTCGGCCACTCGGCGGGGCGGGTCCAAACTCGACAAGACAAAGGGGCGCACCTCTCCCTTGGTCAGCATCTGGCGTGCTTTGGTCGGTGGGGGGCTTCCCATTGACGACAGCGGGATGTAGCAGTGCAGGCGGCCTCCGTCGGGCAAGTCCACGTCGATCATCGCTCCATGCGAGGTGAAGGAGACAACCTCGCCCTCGACCGTGGTCCCCACCGGATAGCTCGCCACGAACGTGATGAAGGCCAGCGGCTCGTTCACGGCCGGCGGCGGCGTGGAGGAACGCCTTTTGGTCGGATGCTCGTTGGACGCGGACACCGGTGCCGACTTCTTTGCCGTTGACTTTCGTACGGGCTCTGCCTTCATTTCTGGCGCGGTCTTCTTGACGGCGCCTGCCTTCTTGGTCGTAGCCGCCTTCTTGGCCACTGCCTTTTTGGCAACCTTCTTCGTGGAAGCCGACGTCGTCTCTGCGACTGACTTGGCGGTCGTCGCTTTGGCAGTTGTTTGCTTGCCGGCCGCCGCTTTCTTTGGTGCGGCATCCTTTTTGGCGGCCGCAACCTTCGTCTTCTTCTTGCTGGGCTCTTTGGCGGCTTTGGCCACCTTGCCCACCTTTGCCACTTTGGTCACCTTGGCGGCCTTCGGCACTTTGACTGGTTTGGACGGATCCAGCGCTTCGGCCACCGCTTCGTCGATGGCGCTCGACAGGTCGGGATCGACACGGGTCCGGCCGCGGGGTGGCGGTGGGGGCTCACTCGGTATCAGTGGCCATGAGGTCGCCACCGGCGGCGCGGCCTTCCTGCTCGAGCTCGAGCGCTTCGCCGCCTTTTTGGCTGCCCGTGCCAATTCAGCTGCCTTCGCCGGAGGCGAGTCCGGGTCGTCCTTCGCCCGTTTGTCGGCCGTGGCCGCCCGACTCTTCGGGCCCCGAATGGGCAGGCGAGGCGTGAAGATCCAACCCACGCCGGGGACCGGCTTGCCGCCGATCAGGCGCCCGTCGTCGAACAGCCACGGGTGCTCGCCGTGGAACTCCTGGAACGAATCGTTGGAGAGGACGATGGCCCCGGTCCGCTCCGCGATGCGCAACACGAAGGCATCGCCGCGACCGATCGCTCCGGCCGGAGGGGAGACGACCTCACCGTTGAGCATGGCTTCTCGCAGGGTCTCACGCTCGGATTCGTCGATGCGATGCTCGAACGACGCATCGACCACGACGGTGATGCGACTGTTGGGATCCTCTTCGGCGTAGGCGGTGACAGCCTCGTCAAGTTGCTTCAGGCTCGGAAGAGTTCGTCCTTCGGTGGCCAGGTTCGATCCGTCCACCACGACATGGTGGGGCTCAGCCAATGGCGCGTCGCAACAAATCGGCCTGTTCCAGCTGATGCAAGGCCGCAGTCCCGATGGCCGGACTAGCCGATTCGCTTCGACTTACATGGCGCAGCTTGAGGCGCTCGGGCAGGGCCGCGTGGAGGCGGGCATGGACGAACGACCATGCGCCCATGTTCTCGGGCTCCTCCTGGAGCCACACCACTTCGTCTGCCGTGGCGTACCGGTCGAACACCGAGGTCAGCTCGGCCAGGGGCCACGGGTAAAGCTGCTCGATCCGGACGATGGCGACTTCTGCCGCTGCTTCGACGTCGTCGGCCGCGATCTCATGGCGACGCTGCACCGCCTCGTGGGCGATCTTCCCGCTGCACAGCACGATGCGTCGCACGGTGCCAGGGTCCACTACTTCGGAGTCGTCCAGGACGTGGGCGAAGGATCCGCTCTCGAGGTCCTCGATCGGTGATCGAGAAGCCGGGGCCCGCAACATTGACTTGGGCGTAACCACGATCAGGGGGCGTTTCGGGGTGAGCAAGGCCTGCGAACGCAGCAAATGGAAGTACTGCGCCGACGTGGAGGGCACCGCCACGCGCATGTTCCCGCGGGCGCAAAGAGCGAGGAATCGCTCGAACCGAGAGGAGGAGTGCTCAGGCCCCTGCCCCTCATAGCCGTGGGGAAGGAGCATCACCAAGCCGGCGTATTGGCCCCACTTGATTTCGGCCGCCGCCAAGAAGTTGTCGATGATGATCTGCGCCCCGTTGCCGAAATCACCGAACTGCGCCTCCCACGCCACGAGTGCCTCGGGTGCTTCGACTGAGTAGCCGTATTCGAACCCTACGGCGGCGTATTCGGAGAGAAGCGAGTCGCGCACGGTGAAGAGGCCCACCTGCCCTGGTTCCGGGGGCGGCACGGCGCCGTCGATCCGGGCCAGACCGTCGGCTACGTGTGACAGCGGGACGTATTCGTCCGCCGTGTGGTAGTCCACCAAGACGGCGTGGCGTTGACTGAATGTGCCACGACGGGTGTCTTGACCCGTGAGCCGTACGTTCACGCCCTGATACAACAGGGATCCCATGGCCAGCGCCTCGGCCAGGGCCCAATCCACGTGCCCCTTGGCCACCATGTCGTCTCGTTGCGCGAACTGCCGTTCGAGCTTGGGATGGATGGTGAATCCCTCGGGCACCGTCCGTATCAGGGTGGCCAATGCCCGCAGCAGATCGCCCGATACTCCGGTCTCTTCGGAAGGAATGTCCTCATCGGCCCGCTCGTGCACCGGCAGGTGGGTCGGCGCCAACGAAGGCTCCCCCCTGACCTCGTCGAGAACCGACTGCAGCCGGTTGTTGAAATCGTCGAGGGCCGCCTCAGCGCCTTCGAGGGTGATGTCGCCGCGGCGAACCAGCGTCTCGGTGTAGAGCTTGCGCACGGAACGCTTGGCGTCGATGCGCTGGTACATGAGGGGCTGGGTGTAGCTCGGATCATCTCCCTCGTTATGGCCGTACCGCCGGTAGCACACCACATCGATGACGACATCTTTGTGAAAGGTCTGCCGGAAGGAGAACGCCAAGCGCGCCGCCCGCACACAGGCCTCAGGGTCGTCGCCGTTGACATGGAAGATCGGGGCTTGCACCATTTTGGCCACATCCGTCGGGTACACCGAGGTGCGGGCCGACGCCGGCGCGGTGGTGAATCCCAACTGGTTGTTGATGACCACGTGCACCGCCCCCCCGGTGCGATACCCCGAGAGGCCCGAGAGGTTCAGCGTCTCGGCCACCACGCCCTGGCCGGCGAACGCCGCGTCGCCGTGCACGAGGACCGACATGCACGGAAAGCTGGAGATGTTCTCGGCCAAGGCCTTGGGTGTGCCATCGGTAGGAGGCGCGAGCCGATCCTGCTTGGCCCTGGTCATGCCCTCGACCACGGGATCGACCGCCTCGAGGTGAGAGGGATTGGAGGCCAGCGAGACCGGAAGCTCTTCGCCGGCACTTCCTTTGAAGATCCCGCGGGCGCCCTTGTGGTACTTCACGTCGCCCGAGCCCTGCACCGATTCGGGATCCAGATTGCCTTCGAACTCTTCGAAGATCTCCTTGTACGACTTGCCGACAATGTTCGCCAACACGTTGAGCCGGCCGCGATGCGACATTCCCATCACCACTTCGGCCACACCCGCGCCGGCCGCGGCATCGAGCAGGGTGTCGAGCAGCACGATGGTCGACTCGGCTCCCTCGAGTCCGAAGCGCTTCTGTCCGACGTAGCGGGTATGGAGGAAGCGTTCGAACACCTCGGCCGCATTGAGCCGGTCGAGAATGTGGCGCTGCTCCTCTTCGTTGAGCGTGCTGGGCTGACCTTCGACGTGCTGTTGGATCCACCGCTTCTGCTCGGGGTCCTGTATGTGCATGTACTCGATGGCCAGGGTGCGGCAATACGCATCGCGCAGGACGTGGAGGATCTCGTCGAGGGTGGCGACTTCGCGTCCGGCCAATCCGTCTGCGACAAACGTGCGGGGCAGATCCCAGATGGTGAGCCCGTAGGTGAGCGGATCGAGTTCAGGGTGGATGTGCGGTGGCTCCGCGTCGAGCGGATCGAGATGCGCGATGAGATGCCCCCGCACCCGGTACATGTTGATAAGCGTCTGGACGTGCACCTGCTTGATGAGTCGCTGGTGTTCACCCTCGTCGGTGCCGAGCCCGGCGTTGTTGTCCACATGCCAGCGTGCCGGCTCGTAGGGAACGCCCATCGACTCGAAGAGCGTGTCGTAGAAGCCATCCTGCCCCGAGAGGAGAGCGCCCACCCGGGCCAAGAAGATGCCGGATTCTGCTCCTTGAATGATGCGGTGGTCGTAGGTGGACGTCAATGTCACGACCTTGCCCAGACCGAGCTGGGCCAGGACCCGTGGATCCGCCGCTTCGTAGCCGGGGGGATACCCGAGCGCGCCGACGCCGATGATGGCGCCTTGCCCCGGCATGAGGCGCGGCACCGATTGGGCCGTGCCGAGGGTGCCCGGGTTGGTCAGCGAGACCGTCGTCCCGCCAAAGTCGTCCGGGGAGATCTTGCCGCTGTGAATCTTGCGAATCAGCTCTTCGTACGCCAGGACGAAGGCGCGAAAATCGAGAGTGTCCGCGTCGCGGATGCAGGGCACGAGCAAGGTGCGGGAGCCGTCGCTCTTCTGCTGGTCGACGGCCAGTCCCAGACCGACGTGCTTGTGGTGAATGACGCCCGGCTTGCCACTGCCCCCGGCGTCAGCGACGAACGTGGCGTTCAGCGCCGGCACATCGGTGAGGGCGCGCACGATGGCGTACCCGATGACATGGGTGAAGCTGACTTTTGCCCCCGTCGTCCGTGCCAGCTGGTTGTTGAGAATCTGACGATTCACTTCGAGCAGCCGGGCCGGAACGGTGCGCACGCTGGTTGCAGTCGGCACCCCGAGGCTGGCCTCCATATTGGCCACAATCCGCGAGGCGGCTCCCCTGAGAATGACCGGCTCGTCGGAACCGACGACAGGCTTCGTCTGGGATGCTGCGGCGGGGGTGGTCACGGGTGCCGGCGCGTCCGCCACCGCAGTGGCGGTCGCGACGGGACCGGGGGGGATGGGCACCGGGGCCGCCCGATAATCAGCGAAGAACTCGCGCCAACTTTCGCTGACCGAGGACGGATCGACCACAAACCGGTCGTACATGTCGTCCACCAGCCACGCATTGGGCCCGAATGAGCCTCCGGCGCCCTCTGACCTTGCCATAGTCCCACCCTACCGGGGGCGCAGGCCATATTGGGGCAGGGCGGTACTGTCAGCCCTACCCATGGGCTATCCGGCCGGACTCAACATCCTTGAACGAGCTGGGACAGCCCCTGGGGGGCCGGTCGTCGTGTTGGTACATGGCTCGCTCGACCGTGGCGAGAGCTTCGGGCGGACCATGCGGCGCTTGCCCGATCTCACGATGGTGGCCTATGACCGCCGGGGCTATCAAGGTTCTCGCGCCGGGGGCGTGGTCGACCTCAAAGGCCACATCGTCGACCTCCTCGACATTGTGGCCGAGGTGCGCTCTCGGGGTGCCTCACCGGTGGTGGCGGTCGGCCATAGCGTGGGCGGCGACGTCGTACTGGGGGCCGCCCTCGCTGCGCCCGACAGTTTGGACGCTGTCGGGGCCTTCGAACCGCCTATGCCGTGGATCGGATTTCGACGTGGCGCCACGTGACGGGGAGACCCGACATCGGGGCGACAGCGAGCCTGCGGCGCCAAAAGACCCTGGTGACGAGGCTGAGAGCTTCTTCCGCCGCATGGTCAGTGCGGCAGCCTGGGAACGCCTCTCAGAAGCCGGGCGGGCCGGGCGCCGCGCCGACGGTCCCGCCTTGGTGGCCGACTTTGCGAGCCTCCGGGGCGACAGCCCGTTCGACGTCACAAGCCTTGCCGTCCCGGCCGTGTTCGGCCTGGGCGGTACCGGCACCGCGGCGCATCATCGGGAGGCGGTGCAGTGGCTGGGCGCCCACGTCCCGGGCGCCACCATCTTCGAGATCGGTGCGGCCCAACACGGCGCCCATCTCTCCCACCCGGACGCGTTTGCCGATTTCATTCGTGCTGTCCTAGAGCGGGTGCCGCCTGCCTGAGGCACCGGGGGGGTTCACCGTTACAGCAGCTGACACTCAGGTTGCTACAAGAGGACGTGATTCGGCGCTTCTGCGCTGCCTACACGCACGAATCGTGTGTCGAAGCGCTTTTCGCACCGTTACCGGGCGATTAATAGGTTGTTTCTGACGAAAAAAATAGCCACAGCACTATGAAGAATGTGGCAGTTGCGTTACGGTGTCGAGATCTTGCGTCGCTGGGGTGACGGAAGGTGGATCTTCAGGCCGTCATTCGGGGCGGCCGCAGAACGAGGGAGTGCGATGGGAATCAAGGGGTATTTGAAGCGCTGTCTGACCGTGGCCATGGCGGCCGGCGCACTTTTGGCGGGACTGGCGATCGTGGCGCCCGGGACGAGCGGGGCGGCATCGAAGCCGACCACTGCCACATGGGCCGAGGCCGCCCAGGCGACCCCGAACTTCATTCTCCCCTACTACCCTGCGCAGCTTTGCTCGGTGAACAACATCGAGCAGTTCCAGTTCCTGATGTACCGCCCGCTCTACTGGTTCGGCGTGGGCACCTCGCCGAACTTCAATACCTCACTCTCCCTGGGGAAGACCCCGACCTTCACGAACGGCGGGACGACGCTCACCGTCAATCTGAAGAACTACAAGTGGGCCAACGGAGAGTCCGTGACGGGCCAGGACGTCCTGTTCTTCATGAACATCTACCATGCCCAGCCAGCGAACTTCTGCGGCTACGTCAAGGGCGATTTCCCCGACAACGTGACCAACGTCACCGCCACGACCACCTCGGTCACCTTCACCTTCAACAAGGCCTACAACCAGCACTGGATCATCTACAACGAGCTGGGCCAGATCACCCCCATGCCCCTGGCGTGGGACATCAATGCAGCGGGTGCCGCGGCCGGTTCCGGTGGCTGCTCCAGCGCGGCCTACGGCACGGCCGATGCCACCTGCACCAAGGTGTACACCTTCCTCTCCAACTCGGCGGGGTTCAACCCCAACAACCCCAGCGCGGCCAACAACTCGCTGTCCACCTACGCCACCAACCCGTTGTGGCAAGTGGTCGACGGTCCATGGAAGCTGAGTGCGTTCAACCCGGATGGTCAGCTCACCATGGTGCCGAACCCGAGCTACTCAGGCCCGGTCAAGCCGACCCTCAAGTCGTTCACCGAGCTGCCCTACACCTCGGACTCCTCTGAGTTCAACGCACTGGTGGGTGGCAACTTGAGTGTGGGCTACATCCCCCTCAACGACCTGTCGCAGGCAACGAGCAATCCGTACAAGGTAGGCCCGAACAACCCACGTCTGTCGAGCACCTACGACCTGAGCCCGCTCTACACCTTCTCCATCAACTACTTCCCGGAGAACTTCAGCTCCAACGCCAACGGTGGGGTGACCGGCAAGCTGTTCAGCCAGCTCTACATCCGCCAGGCCCTGCAGTACCTGGTCAACCAGCCCTTGTTCGACAAGAAGATCTGGAAGGGCTACGCCGTGCCGACCTACGGCCCGGTCCCGGTCGTGCCGCCGAACCCCTACGCCTCCAAGTTGGAGAAGTCCAACCCCTACCCGTACAGCCCGTCTAAGGCCAAGGCGGTACTGGAGGCAAATGGATGGAAGGTGGTACCCAATGGAACCGACACCTGCATCAAGGCCGGAACGGCCAAGGGTGACTGCGGCGCCGGCATCCCCGCGGGGACTCCGCTGAAGTTCTCGGAGCAGTACGCGACGGGCAATGCGGACCAGCAAGAAGAGTTCACCGCAGAGAAGGCGGCCTGGTCGAGTGAGGGCATCAACGTGACGCTCAGCGGCGCTTCGTTCGACACGGTGATCGGCAACGCCATCACCTGCCCCAACGGGTGCTCTTGGCAGATGCAGAACTGGGGCGGCGGGTGGACCTTCGCCCCCGACTACTACCCGACCGGAGAGGACCTGTTCCAACTGGGCTCAGAGGCCAACTACGGGGACTACAACGACGCCAAGAACAACACGCTGATCACCCAGACCATCGACACCAATCAGACGTTGACCACGTGGGAGAACTACCTGGCCAAGCAGCTGCCCGTCATCTTCCAGCCTGACGAGGCCTATGCGATGACGGAGTACAACAAGAACCTGAGCGGGGTCACGCCGCAGAACCCGTTCACCGGCATTTCGCCCGAAAACTGGCGGTGGAAGTAGCAGAAGCAGGCAGACAATGGACGCGGTGCGGATTGCCTGTTAGGTAATTGGCCGATGAATCCCCCCGGTTGGATCAGTAATGCTCTCAACCGGGGGGATTCGCGTTCACCTCTGCGGCCTCGCTCATGATCGGCTTTCTCATTCGGCGCCTCCTCCAGGCCATCGTGGTGATCCTGGGTGTCGTCCTTATCGTGTTCCTCTTGGGCAAACTCATTCCTGGTGGTGAGGCCGCTGCCGCCCTCGGCCCTCGGCGTTCGCCGGCCCAAGTCGCTCATTTCAACTTGGTCAACGGATTGGACCTTCCGATCTACGATCAGTTCTGGCGTTACCTTTGGGGGCTCTTCCACCTCAATCTGGGGTACTCCTTCAAGAGCAATGAGGGCGTGAAGGAGTTGATCTCGCAAAGGTTGCCCAAGACATTGACGCTGGTCGGCGTGTCGACGCTCGTGGCCCTCATCATCGCCGTGCCGCTCGGCATCCTGCAGGTCGTCAAGCGCTACACCGCCGTCGACTACGCGCTGACGTCGGCTTCATTCCTGTTCTACGCCATGCCGCCCTTCTTTCTGGGGTTCCTCCTGATCCTCTACTTCAGCTTCGACGCCCACCTCTTTCCCGGTGTCGCCACCCATCAATAGCAATGCGTGGACGATCTTCACCGACCCCCGGTCCTTCGTCCTGCCCGTGATCACCCTCGCCGCCATCACCATCGCGTCGTTCAGCCGCTACATGCGCTCCTCCATGATGGATGCCCTGACGCAGGACTACGTGCGCACAGCGCGGGCAAAAGGCGCCAGCAGCAATCGCGTCCTCTACGGGCATGCTCTTCGGAACGCGCTCATCCCGATCCTGACCCTCATCGGGCTTTCGCTCCCGGCCATCGCCAGCGGCGCGCTGATCACCGAGACGGTGTTCAACTACCCCGGCATGGGGCTTTTAACGGTGGTGGCGGCCAGCAACAACGACATCCCGACGGTGCTTGGCACCACGCTGGTCATCACCATCTTCACCGTGGCCGGCTCGCTCCTGGCCGACCTTCTCTATGCCATTGCCGATCCTCGCATCAGGCTCGGGAGCACGGCATGACCTTGCACGAAGAGACGCCACCGCACGACCCGGACGACCTCCTCGGCGGGGTCGCCCCGGCCCCCGCGGGCGACATCGTGCCCGTTCCAGGAGCAAGCGCCATTCCCGAAGGAGGAGAGACATCGTCGACCGGCGGCATGGGCCGACAAATCCTGCGGGTCTTCATTGAGAACAAGCTGGCGGTAGTGGGCTTGTTCGTCATCGTGTTCTTCATCCTCTTCTGCTTCGTCGGACCGTCCATCTACCACACCAACCAGAACAACTCCGAGCTCGCCCTCAACGCCACGCAGAACGGCGCACCGGGCACCAAACACCTTTTCGGGCACCGACAACAACGGATTCGACGTGATGGGCCGCCTCATGTTCGGCGGGCAAGCTTCGTTGATCGTTGGCTTTGCCTCCGCCGCCGCCGCCACGGTCATCGGGGTTATCTACGGCGCGGTGGCCGGCTTCGTCGGGGGATGGATCGATTCAGTCATGATGCGATTCGTCGACATGCTGCTGTCGGTTCCGGTGCTGTTCCTTCTCATCGCCCTGGTCACCATCTTCAAGCAGTCCGAGGTACTCATCATCGTCGTGATTGCATTCGTCAGCTGGCTGGTCCCGGCCCGGCTCGTGCGGGGGGAGACACTGACCTTGCGTGTGCGCGAGTACGTCCAGGCCGTACGCGTCATGGGTGGTTCGCGCACGCGCATCGTGGGACGGCATATCGTCCCGAACTCGATCGGCACCATTGTGGTCTTCGCCACGTTCCAGGTGGCCGATTCCATCCTGCTTCTGGCCGCTCTCGGTTTCATCGGACTGGGTATCCCCGCTCCCGGAACCGACTGGGGCACCATGTTGTCCAACGGCGTGGACAGCGCGGCACTGGGCTACTGGTGGGAGATCTATCCCGCTGGACTCTGCATCGTCTTCGTCGTCATCGCCTTCAACTTCATCGGTGATGCGCTGCGTGACGCACTCGAGGTTCGCCTGCAGCGAAACTGATCAGGGCGTGGAGGGCAAGGCCGACGTGGTGTCGCTGATGTGGACCGGCGTTTGCAGCGGGAAATGACAGGCCGCCGTGTGCCCGGCGCCGAAGCTGACCAGAAGGGGCTCCACCTCGGCGCACAGAGTCTGGGCCCGCGGGCAGCGCGTGCGAAAGCGGCACCCTGAAGGTGGAGCAACGGCGGAGGGCAACTCGCCCCGCACGACCAGCTTGCGCGCTTCTCGCGACGACGCATACTCGGCCGTGGGCACGGCGTCGAGCAGCCCTTGCGTATAGGGGTGGGCCGGGCGGCTGTAGACCTCGGCCGACGGACCGAGCTCGACCAACTTGCCCAGATACATGACACCGATGGTGTCGGCCATGTAACGGACAACGGCCAGGTCATGTGAGATCAGCACATAGGTCAGACCATGGCGACGTTGCAGGTCCTTCATGAGATTGAGGATCTGCGCTTGAATAGAGACGTCGAGGGCCGATACCGGCTCGTCGGCCACCACCAGTTTGGGCTCGAGGGCCAGGGCCCGCGCCAGGCCGATCCTCTGGCGCTGTCCGCCCGAAAACTCGTGGGGGTACCGCTGCGCCGACTGCGGGCTCAGTCCCACCTCGCGCAGCAGGGACATGACCCGCTCGCGTTGTTCGTCGCGCGTCCCCACCTTTTGGACCCGCAGGGGCTCTCCGATGATGGTGCCCACGCGCATGCGGGGGTCGAGCGAGGCATAGGGATCCTGGAACATCAGCTGCACGTCGCGCCGTTTTTCCCGTAAGGCGGAACCTTTGAGCTCCGTCAGCACTTGGTCCTGGAAGTGAACGGACCCCGCAGTGGGAGACTCGAGGGCGACCATCATGCGGCCGATGGTGGTCTTGCCACACCCGGACTCGCCTACGAGGCCGAATGTCTCGCCCTCACGAATCGAAAGGGTGACATCGCTGACCGCGTGCACGGCACCTACCTGGTGTCGGATCACGCCGCCGGCAAGTACCGGGAACTCCTTCACCAGATTGGTGGTGGAGAGAATGATCGGTGCCCCCTCGAGCGCGGCGATACGCACCGCGGTCCCTGGAGCGGGGGCCGATGGGGCCGACCTTCACCACGCCCTCGGGCGACGGCGCATGTTCCACCGGGTGAAAACAAGCAAAACGATGCGATGCGTCGCCGTCATTCGCCGGCTCCAACGGTGGCTCGAGCTCTCGGCACTCGTCGGTGGCGTAGCGGCAGCGGGGCGCAAAACGACAATTGGTGATGATCTCGGAGAGGTCGGGGGGTAAGCCGGGAATGGTCAGAAGAGACTCGCCCGGGTCCTGGTCAATTTTCGGTACCGAGGCCAAAAGGGCCTCCGCATAGGGGTGGCGCTCGTTGGCGAAGAGCACGGGAGTCGCCGCCTCCTCCACGATCTTCCCGGCGTACATCACGATGACCCGATCGGTGCGGCCGGCGATGACACCCATGTCGTGCGTGATGAGGATGACGCCCATGTGTAACCGCTCACGCAGGTCGTCGATGAGGTCCAGGATCTGGGCCTGAATCGTCACATCGAGTGCCGTCGTGGGCTCGTCGGCGATCAGCAGCTTCGGCTCGCAGGCCAGCGCCATAGCGATCATCACCCGTTGGCGGAGACCGCCCGAAAGCTCGTGGGGATACTGATCGAGCCTCTCGGACGGTCGAGGCATCTCCACCAGCGTGAGCACTTCGAGTGCCCGCTCACGTGCCTGGGCCTTGGTCACGTCACGATGCAGCCGCACCCCTTCGGAGATCTGCTTGCCGATGGTCATCGTCGGGTTGAGGGCGGTCAGGGGATCCTGCGGGATGAGGGCCACCTCGTCCCCTCGGACCTGGCGCATCTCCTTTTCGTCCAACGTGGCCAGGTCGCGGCCGAGCAACGTGATACTCCCGCCGATGACGTGCCCGTTGTTGGGCAGGAGCCGCATGACCGATAACCCCGTCGTGCTCTTGCCACAGCCAGACTCTCCGACGATCCCGACGCACTCACCTCGGCCCACGGAGAACGAGATGTCGTCGACCGCAACCACGGAGGAATGCCGCATGCGGAATTCAGTTCGGAGGTTCTGCACCTCCAAGACGCTGCTCATCCGTTCACACTACCCGTCACTGCCGCGCTCGACACGTGGCCGACCCAGGTCAGGGGTAGTTTTCGCGGGTCACTGGCCACCCGTCGCACCAGGGCAAAGACGTCACGAAGGACCAGCTGCGCCGGTGGATCGACGAAAGCCCGTAACCCCGAAGCGCCATCTGATGCGCCGGTGAGGGATATCCCTTGTTCTGCTCGAAGGCATAGGCCGGGAAATGCTCCGCTTCGTCGCGCATGAGGCGGTCGCGGACGACCTTGGCCAGGACCGAGGCCGCGGCCACCGAGGCGCAGCGCGCGTCGCCTCCCACGACAGGGTGGATCGACCCGTTGAACTCCCCGTCCGCCGGCTCCGGGCTCGACACCAGGTCGAGGGGACCATCAATCAAGAGAGCGTCAGGGGGACTGGAAAGCCCGGCCAGCGCTCGTTGCGAGGCGAGCCGCAATGCGACGCGCATCCCCCACCGATCACACTCCGCCGGCGAGGCGTGGCCTACCGCCCAGTCGACGCACCAGGCGCCCACGGCTTCAAAGATGGACTCGCGTCGGGTTTCACTGAGTTGCTTGGAGTCGCGGAGCCATCGAGGCTGGGTGCGTTTGGTGGCCTTGGGCGGGACGACCGCCACGCCCACGGTGACCGGCCCGGCCCACGCACCGCGGCCAACTTCGTCCATGCCTGCGATGGATGCGTGCCCGCGGGAGCGCAGGGCGCGCTCTTGGGCCAGATCCGGCGTGCGGACACCGGTTCCCGTCACGACGTCACCGCTGTGTTCCAAGTTTCAATACGATGGGGGCGTGAGTACCGGGGGGACGCCACGCGAGGCGAGCACACGGGCCCCGCTTGCCCCGGGTACGCAGATCGAGGTGCGCAATCGCTATCAGGGCACCTGGACGCGAGGCTTCGAGGTGGCCGAGATAACCCCAGAGGGCTATCGCATCCGGCGGCTCTCGGACGGCAGCATCCTCGGCGAGCTCTTCTCACGAGACGACGTGCGCCGCCAGAGGAGCCGTCAAGGCTTCTGGTGGCACTGAGCTTCCGACGGCACGAATCTCTCAGCGGGCCGGAGGTCGGCGGACCGCTTCGATGTAGTCATCAATCGGTATGGCCGACAGCGTCAGAGTCTTGAGCGTCCCGCGCGCGCCGAGCACGAGCGCCACGCGCGCCATCGTCTTCTCGTCCGGGGCGTCGAGCACGGTGCAAAAGTCGTAAGGCCCGAGCAAGGCCCACTGCGCCAGGACGCGCACCCCCATCGTTTCAACCTCTGCGTTGACTTCCTTCAGCCGATCAGGATTCTCGGCCAGGGTTGCCGCTCCGTCAGGTCCCACGGTCGAGAGCATCAGAAATGTCGACATATCCTCACGCTATCGCAACACTTGGCGTGAGAAGGGTTCGTCGTTGGGCGAGCACTCGTTAGAGAAGGGCGCGCCGAATCACTTTGCCCAGGGCGTTGCGGGGCAACGCGGGGACGGCGCGGAATTCTCTTGGCCGCTTGTAGGACGTCAATTCTTGCGCCGCCAGCAGGACCAACCCGTCAAGGTCGGGGGGGCCGTCACGGCCCACCACGAACGCGGTCACCGACTCACCCCATTCCGCCGACGGCAGCCCGATGACCGCGATCTCTGCGACCGATGCGTGTCGTCCCAGGACAGCTTCCACTTCGGCGGGGTACACGTTGTGCCCACCCGTGATGATGAGCTCGGTGCGCCTTCCCCTGATGGAGACGTAGTCGTCCTGGCCCAGCGACGCCAGATCACCGGTGGCGAACCAACCGTCGTGCCACATGGCCTCGGTCGCCTCAGGTCGGTTCCAGTATCCACGGCAGAGCGGCGCACCGCGCACCATGAGCTCGCCGATCCCATCAGTGTCGACATCGGCGATGATGGACTCGACTCCCGGAAGCGGAAACCCCACCGATCCGGGTCGTCGCTCGCCGACGAGCGGATTGGAGAGTGTGAGCAAGGTCTCGGACATCCCGTAGCGTTCGAGAACCGACACACCCCATTCGTCGTGAAACCGACGCCACACGTCGGCGGAAAGGGGGGCCGATCCGGCCACGCACAGTCGCAGAGCTGACAACTCGGCCGCCCGACCCGATTCGGCCAGGCGGTGGTACATGGTGGGGACGCCGAAGAACATGGTGCTCCCGAGCTCATGGATGGCGTCCAGGACCTGTGCCGGCTCAAACCGCGCGCACACAACGGCCGAGCTC
Organism: uncultured Acidimicrobiaceae bacterium; assembly: GCA_963737745.1. Classification (GTDB taxonomy): domain Bacteria; phylum Actinomycetota; class Acidimicrobiia; order Acidimicrobiales; family RAAP-2; genus Bog-473. Next base: position 111,996 of record CAVTTR010000003.1, read on the forward strand.
CCTGCGGCGAGCGTGCCGAACAGCCCGGCGCACAATCCGTGCACATGGAAGAGCGGAAGGGCCAAGAGGAGGCGGTCCTCGGGTTGCCAACCCCAGGCCACGCAGAGCGACATGGCCCCCGCCAGCAGCGAACGGTGCGTGTGGACGGCGCCCTTGGGCTCTCCTGTCGTCCCCGAGGTGTAGACGATCAACGCGTCGTCGTCGGGCTTGGACGCATCGAGCGGGAAAACGGCGTGGCCGTGAAGACGCAGCAATTCGGGCGGCGTGCGCACCTCCACGTGCGGCACGTCGGTGCTCAACCACTCCTTGGCTTCGGCTCGCTCGACCACACAGAGCACCGGATTGACGTCTTCGACGACATAGAGCAGCTCTCGCCTGGTGGCCGAGGGGTTCACCGGGACGACAACGGCCCCCACCCGCAACGCCCCGATGATGGCGATGATGCTGTGCAACGAGGTGGAGCAACTCCACAGCACACGGTCCCCGGGGGAAACGCCACTTCCTGCCAGATGCGCAGCGACGAGCGCTGACTTCTCGGACAACTCCTTGCCGTCGAGTGCAGAGCCCGAACCCTGTCCTTCGAGGAGGACGGGACGATCCGGCTCGACCCGCCATCGGCCGGACCACACCTGGGGCAGTGTGTGGCCCCCCGAGATGGCCACTGGATCAAAGGGTGGAGCTCCCTCCGGGAGGTGCCGGGCCCAGGCCCGCTCGGCGTCCACAGCTATCGCACCCTCTCAGCTGGCCACCGCACGCCATAGTCTGGCAAACATGACCTCCCGCCGTATCGCCATCGTCCCGCATTCGCACTGGGATCGGGAATGGTACAAGTCGTACCAGGACTTTCGGCTCGATCTGGTCGACATGCTCGACACCCTTCTCCCACTCCTCGAGTCCGACGCCGGCTACCCCTACTTCATGTTGGACGGACAGATGGCCGTCGTCGACGACTACCTCGAGATCCGGCCCGACGCCGAGCCGCGGCTTCGGGCTCTGGTGGCGGCCGGCCGGATCAGCATCGGGCCGTGGTACATCCTGATGGACGAGTTCCTGTCCTCGGGAGAAACGATCATCCGCAACCTGCAGATGGGCCTTCTCCGTGGTGCGGCCTTCGGCGGCACCATGAACGTCGGCTACCTCCCCGACATGTTCGGGCACATCGCACAGATGCCGCAGATCCTCGGGCAGGCCGGGTTCGCGCACGCGGTGGTGTGGCGAGGCGTGCCCTCGGCCATCACCAAAAATGGGTTCTGGTGGGAAGCCCCCGATGGTTCCCGCGTGCGGGCGGAATATCTTCCCGTCGGCTATGGAAACGGGGCTGCGCTGCCTGACGATGCCAAGGCACTCGTGCGGCGCACGGAGGACCTCGTCGACGAGGTGGCGCCGTTCCTTCTGAGGGATCTTCTCTGCATGAACGGCTCGGACCACCTCTTTCCCCAACCTCGCCTCGGTGGGGTGGTGGCCGAAGCCAACGACCTGCAAGAAGAGCTCGTGTTCGAGGTGACCTCACTCCCGAAGTATCTGGCCGCGGCGCCGACAGAGGGATTGGAGCAGTGGACCGGAGAGCTTCGCTCAGGCTTTCGGTCAAACATGCTCATGGGGGTGACGTCGAACCGCGTCGACGTCAAGCGCTCGGGTGCGCTGGCCGAGCGAGCGCTGGAGCGCAGAGCCGAGCCCTTGGCCGCATTGTTCCAGTCACCGGAACAATGGCCCCATGAGCTCCTGGCCCTGGCTTGGAAGGAGATGGTCCGCAATTCGGCACACGACTCGATCTGTGCCTGCTCGGTCGACGACGTGGTCGACGCCGTCCTGCACCGCTACGTCGAGGCGCGGACGATCGCCAGCGGCCTGGCCGATCGCGCCATCGCTTCATTCGCCCGATCACTGGCTGCGCCGGGAAACTACGTCCTCAACGCGTCCCAACGGACGCGACCAGGCGTGGTCGAGCTCGTCGTCGGGGCCGAGGAACCGGCCTCGGCAGATGTGCAGGTCGTCTCCGAGCGAGCCGGTCTCCCCGGTTCCATGGTGCTCGACGCCAACACCGTGCGCACCGTGCTCGGCTTGCTGCAGGGCCCGAAGATCGACAACGACGCCTGGGTGCACGACGTGGCGGTCGAAGAGGACGACCAAGGCCTGAACATCACCGTCACGATCGGGGCGGAAGAGCGACCCAATGTAGGGATTGCCGAAGCGAAGCAGGACATCTATGCCCGCCTGGGGGCACGGCCCGACGCTGTTATCCGCGTCAACCTGAACCAGCCCCCTATTCGGCGCATCGTGGCCCGGGTCACCGATGTGCCCGGCTACGGCTGGCAGGCCTTTGCGCCCTCCCCCTTGACCAACCCGGTCCAGGCCAGCCAGCACGAGGGGCCGACCACCCTGACCAATGGTCTCGTCACGGTGGTGGTCGATGAAGCGACAGGCACTTTCTCGCTCGACGGGGTGGAAGGCTTCGGCAAACTCATCGACGGCGGAGATCTCGGAGACTCCTACAACTATTCGCCACCGCGTCAGGACACGTTGATCGACGCGCCGGTCGCGGTTGCCGTGCGGATCATCGAGCCCGGACCGGTTCGAGCCAGCGTCGGGATTACCGCCACCTACGTCTGGCCCGACCACGTGGATGGTTCGTCGCAGAGACGGGTCGGCGAGCACCGCGTCGAGGTCGAGACCCGACTGGAGCTTCGGGCGGACGAAACGGTGGTCAGGGTGACGACATCCTTCGTCAATCCCAGTAAAGACCACCGACTTCGCGTCCACCTTCCCTTGCCCGTCGCGGCCCGGTCGTCACAGGCCGAAAGCGCATTCGCCGTCGTGGAACGAGGCCTCCTGGCCGAAGGACGGCCCGATGAGTACGGGTTGCCCACGGCCCCGGCCCACCGGTTCGTCTCCGCCGGCGGTCTGACGGTTGTGCACGACGGCGTCTGCGAGTACGAGCTGATCGACATCACGACGACACCGGCCGGGGATGCGGCCCAGACGATCGCCCTCACGGTGCTGCGCGCCACGGGCATGCTCTCCCGCCTCGGCATGGCCTACCGACCCTTTCCGGCCGGTCCACTCACCCCCGTCGAAGGCTTGCAAATGGTGGGACGTCCGGTGTCGCTCAGCTATGCCTTGGCGGTGGGACACGGGGATCCCTATGGGCTGGCCGATGATGTCCTGCTCCCCCTCGAGGTTGTCCCGGCTCTCGGCGGAGGGACGCGCGCCGCTTCGGGTAGCGAGCTCACCGTAGAGGGAGCGCACGTCAGCGCCGTACGCCGTGAGAACGGGGTGCTCGAGGTTCGCCTTTTCAATCCCACAATGGACACGGCGACGGTGACCATTCCCGGACACGCGGGATGGCTGGTCGACCTGCGTGGCTATCCCGAACGACACTTCGAAGGAACGTTCGAGCTACGACCCTTCGGCATTGCCACGGCCCGGCTCGGCCCCTACTGAACCTTTCCACCGGCCACGAGACGGTTATTGGGGCGTCTCTCCTCTTGCCGGCGTCTCTCCTCTGCCGGTGTCTCTCCTCTTGCCGGCGTCTCTCGCAGGAGCACTTCGTCCCATTCGGGACGGGACGGCCGATCCATGAGCGACATGAGGGCTTCTCGGGGCGAGCAGTGTCCCTCGACGATGCGGTCGACCTGCTCGGCGATCGGCATTTCAACGCCGAGCGACTGGGCTAAGCCGACCAAGGGACCCGCGCTCTTGACTCCTTCGGCCACCATGTGCATGCCGTTCACGATCTCCTCGAGAGACTGGCCCTGACCGAGTTGATACCCAACGGTGCGGTTCCGGCTCTTCGGGCTGGCGCAGGTGGCCACCATGTCGCCGATCCCGGCCAGCCCACCGAACGTGAGTACCTTGCCGCCCAGCGCGATGCCGAGGCGCCCCAACTCGGCCAATCCCCGGGTGATCAGCACCGCACGCGTGTTCTCGCCGAAACCCAGCCCGTCACAGATGCCGGCGGCGATCGCCATCACGTTCTTCGTCGCTCCTGCTATCTCACAACCGATGACATCGGTTCCCATGTACACCCGAAAGGTGCGGGTGTGAAGGAGATCTTGCACCTGTCGGGCCAACCACTCGTCGGGCAACGCCACGACGCTGGCCGCCGGCTGTCCTTCGGCCACCTCACGAGCCAGGTTCGGACCCGTGAGGACACCCGCCGGCACGTGGGGCACGACCTGCGCCACCACCTCGGACATCCGAAGATTGGTCCCGCTCTCAATGCCCTTGGCCAGGCTGACGATCGCCATGACATCCGAGGCGAAGGGTCGCAATTCCTCCAAGACGGACCGGAAGCCGTGCGATGGCACGGCCATGAAGACAATGTGCGCTCCGTCCAGTGCTTCCTCCAGCGACGCGGTGATGGTCAACGCATCGGGGAGGCCGATACCCGGCAGGTACGTGGCGTTCTCTCGCAACTGCGTCATGGAAGACGCCAACTCGGGGGACCTCGCCCACAGCGAGACGGGATGCGACGCCCCCACGAGTCCCGCCACCGCCGTGCCCCACGAGCCGGCACCCACCACTGCCACTCGTTCGCTCATCGTCGTGAGCCTACGACGGTGACCACGAGGCGACACGGCTTGGCGCACTTACACTGTGCCAAGTGTCCGCCCGCGTGACCGCCCACCCGCAGGCTCAACCCTCACTGCCCCGAGGCGCCCTCGGGCACGAAGTCGTGCTCATCCCGGTCAAGGGCTTCCGACAAGCCAAACGCCGGCTGGGGGGGTCCATGACCGATGAACGCCGCGAGCATCTCGTTCGATCCATGGCCGCACACGTCGTCGCCGCGTGCACACCACTCCCCGTGGCGGTCGTGTGCGACGATCCGGAAGTGGCGGTGTGGGCCGAAGCCCTCGGAGCAACCATCATGTGGGAGCCCGGGCAAGGGCTCAACGGTGCGGTGGGCGCCGGAGTGGCACAACTGGCTGCGGCCGGCGTCGAATGGGTGATCGTCGCCCATGGCGACCTCCCACGTGCCCGCGGCCTGGGGCACCTCGCTCCGTTCAGCGGTATCACCCTGGTGCCCGATCGCAAGGACGACGGAACGAACGTCTTGCGCCTCCCCACCGGATGCGACTTCCACTTCGCCTACGGGCCGGGCTCGTTTCGATCGCACCGCGCCGAGGCGGTGCGCGTCGGGCTTCCGGTCCGCGTCTTGCGCATACCTGCCCTGGCGTACGACGTCGACTGGCCGGCTGATGTGGTCGAGCTCACCCCATGAGCGACACAGAACCGTCCGGGGGCAGAGAGCCCTCGGGGCGCATCGTGGCCGTCAACGACCTCCCCGAGCGCGGCCGTCCCACTATGAATCTGCCCACGCCATCCGTCGTGGCGGCGGTCGGAGCGCACCCCGACGACATCGAATTTGGCTGCGGGGCGACGCTGGCCAAATGGGCCGACGCAGGGGCCACCATCCACCATCTGGTGCTGACCGATGGTGCGAAAGGATCCTGGGATCAGCAACGTGATGCCGCCGCACTCGTCACGCGCCGTCAGCATGAGCAACGACGCGCCGCTTCGCTCCTTGGCGGAGGTGACGTCGTGTTTCTCGGGCGGACCGATGGAGAGCTGTGCAACGGAGTGCGCGAGCAGTGGGAAGTCTCTCGATGGATCCGTCGGATCCAACCTGATGTCGTACTCGGGCACGACCCGTGGCGGCGCTACCGCCTCCACCCCGACCACCGGCATGCCGGATTCATCCTGACCGATGCCATCGTTGCCGCACGCGATCCCCACTTCTTCACTGATCAGGGACTCGCACCACACCGGCCATCCGCTCTGCTCTTGTGGGAGGCGGATGAGCCGAACCATGTCGAAGAGGTGGCGGCATTCGCCGAAACAAAGATCGCGGCACTGCTGGCGCACGAGAGCCAATTCGAGAGCACCATGGGCATAGCGGACGCCGGATCCGCGGAACTCGATGCCTTTATGCGACGAGTGCACGCACAACTGAGCGAGCATGGAGCGCTGGCGGGACTCGCCCACGGCGAGAGCTTCCACCTGATGACCGACATATAAGTCTCCCAATTGCAAAGTCGGGGGCCCGAAGGCCCCCGACTTCACCGTTCCAAGAACGAACGGCTGCACTGCTCAACTACAACTGCTCAACTGCTCAGCGAGCCGCCTTACGAGCCGGTGCTCTCTTGACAGCTTTCTTTGCAGTCGTGCGCTTGACGGCCTTCTTGGCCGGGGAGCGACGCACTGCCTTCTTCGCCGTAGTTGCTCTCTTGACAGCCTTCTTAGCCGGTGCCCTCTTGGCGCTCTTCTTGGCCGGGGTCCGCTTGGCTGCCTTCTTCGCTGCAGTCCGCTTGACGGCTTTCTTTGCCGGCGCGCGCTTGACTGCTTTCTTTGCAGGAGCCCTCTTGACAGCCTTCTTAGCCGGTGCCCGCTTGGCGCTCTTCTTGGCCGGGGTCCGCTTGGCTGCCTTCTTCACTGCAGTCCGCTTGACGGCTTTCCTTGCCGGCGCGCGCTTCACTGCTTTCTTTGCTGGGGCTCGCTTTACTGCTTTCTTTGCTGGGGCCCGTTTGACGGCCTTCTTGGCCGGGGCCCGCTTTTTCGCGGCTACTGCCACAGGTGCACCTCCCTAGGAGCATGGTCACTGAATAGAGGTGAAGCCTGCGCCACGCCGATGCTACGAACACATCGTCGTGCGCACTGCCGCACCGATTTCTTTGTCGCTCGGTATGAATGGGACGTCGGAAGATGGTTCAACGACCTTTTCTCCCTACGAGCCGTCCATTCCGATTACCCGAATTGCAACGACTGATTGAGGTGATGAGGCACTGCATGAGGCGCGTAGTTGGCATATCGATGTCTTTGCCTGGCGCGCTGCACACTGTTGCATCGCAGCACATATCAACCCTCCATAACACTTCGGGTAGACACATTCTTCGTTATGTACCTGCCCAGGTCAAGCATCATTTTTTTCCAACGTGTTTTTTTCATCGATGACGAACCCAATTCTGATGTGGCACACACGTCAATTTCTACGGTCGTCACTCGCATAGTTGATGTGTCAACACACATTCGGGGCGGAGTGCGAGTGATGTTTTGCACGAAATGCGTCGACACGTCAGATCGGTGTGTGCGGCTGCACTCGGTCATGCGCCAAGCGACGCACAGTCCGCACGAGACGCGCGTATGACGGCATTTGATTTCGACACACCGCGTCGCGACGGTCGAGGCATCTACCTCGGAATCGCGAACGAAACGTGGTCATGGGCGGGTTCGCAACGCTCGGCCCTCATTCTCGGACCTTCGCGGTCCGGAAAGACATCTTCCCTGGTCATACCCAATCTTTTCGTCTCCGACGGGCCTGTTGTCTCCACCTCCACCAAGCCCGACGTGATGGTGGCAACAGCCACCGAACGAAGTCGCCATGGTTGGGCTTTTCTCTTCGATCCCAGCGGTGAAATCGAATGTCCGGCCTCAGTCGAACGCGTGGGGTGGTCACCATTGACAACCGCTACCGACTGGGATGCCGCCGTGCAAACCTCTGATGCGATGGTCAGTGCGTCACGTCTCGCAGGGAGTGCCATGTCACGATCTGCCGGCGACCAACATTGGACTGAGCGAGCAAGTGCATTGCTGTCCCCACTCCTCCACGCCGCAGCACTCGAATCTCTTCCCATGCGGTCGGTCTTACGTTGGATTGACCGCCACGATGGCGCGACTGCGTTGCAAATTCTCTCGCGCACGGTGGGGGAGGACGCCACCGCCACCGACTTGCTGGCCGGCATCGTGGGTACCGATGCTCGGGAACAGTCGGGAATTTGGTCCACCGCGTCGGGGGTGCTGGCTGCCTACAGATCAGAGGCCGCGTTGGCGTCTACACAGCTCCCTCCGCTCGATGCAGCCGAATTCACCCGCGGCGTGAACACGATGTACATCTGCTCAGCCGGGCGGCGCCAGCACCAGTTTGCGCCGCTCGTCGTGGCCGCCATCAGCGACGTGCGTGACGCCACCTATGACCGGGAAAGGAGCGGCGAGCGGTTCCCGCCCACTCTGCTCGCCCTCGACGAGGTCGCCAACATCGCTCCCATTCCCGATCTCCCCACCATGCTGAGTGAGGGTGCGGGCCAGGGCCTCCTCGTCATGGCGTGTCTACAAGACCTCTCCCAGGCCCGCGGACGTTGGGGATCGGCGGCCGATGGATTTCTCACCCTCTTCGGTACGACGGTGGTCTTGCCCGGCATCGCCGATGTCGCGACGCTACGCGACCTCAGTGCGATCGGTGGGGAGCACGAGCTGCGCACAACCACCGTCGGGCAGTCGGTGGGCGAATGGGGGCGCCTGCGCCCCTCGAGTTCGGTAAGTACGGTTCGAGTGCCCAGACTTCCGGTGGACGTGATTGCCAGAGGATCGAGCGGACATGCGCTGATCCTCACGCCGGAACGCACATACGACTCGATCCGTCTCACTCCGGCCCATGCCAGTCACCCGTGGCGTGAGATGTCGGGGCGTCAACCGCCATCCATAACCTTGGCGCGGGAACGAGGGACGTCCGAGCGGGGACGCTGACTCAACGGCTGCGTTCCATTTCCTGACTGCGCCCTTCCCGCCAACCCAGTCGCTGCCGTGCCACCTCCAGTTGGCGAGTCGTTTGCAAGTGATCGACCAGGCGCGCAGTGGGAAGCGAGGCGATCCCCGAAGGCCATGCGATCGGTGCCCAGGGCATCGCTCCCGCGCCCGACCTGCCAGCGATCCCGGTAGTCATCAACCACCCGCGCCGCCTCACGCCAGACCGCATGGTCGACGCGATCCACCGGGCGCGGGCCAAGGGCCTCGAGGAGATGACCTCCAGGCGTAACACTGCGCAACGTGCGGGTGTCCTCGGCGACACCCACCTGTTCCCGCTCGGAGAGACGGGGCGTCCACAGGTCCGTGAGAGCCTCGACGGTTTGCGCGTCGGCGCCCGCCACTGCAGCAGTAGCGAAGGCAGTCGCCACATCGCGGCGACGCGCCGCGCCGTCCGCCGGGAGCGAGAGAGTGGCACCAAACCGGTGTTCGTCGAGACTCTGGGTCCCTGCCGTGCGTTCGGCTCGCCGCCCGAGGACAGTCTGTATTTCCCTTCGGTCACTCCCGATCGACCGGGCGCGCCGCTCCCACTGCGACGACAGTTCGTCAAAGTCCAGACCCGAGACCTTTTCCGGTCGAGTAGCGGCCCACGCGATTCGTGCGCCCGCCGCAGAGTGGGCTCCCCACTCAGCCATATGTCGCCGGATATCGGCTGACCGTGATGAAAACTCACCAAGGGCGAGCGGGGAAACTCCCGCGACTTCGGCACTCAAGCGCGGTCCTAGCACCCACCGCGCCCCGAGCCGGGTGGAGAGCTCCCCGCGCAGGTGCGCTTCGTACATAGCGGACGCCGCAGCTCGATGCGCCGACAGCCCGCGGTGGTCGCATGCGCTCCAACGGCTGTCCAGGCCGTGCACCATGTTGGCCATCACGACGTGGGTGTGTAGGTGAGGGTCGAGGTTCCGACTGACCCCATGGGTGAACGACGCCGCCACCAAGCCCGTTGTCGGCACCACCCGGCGCTCTTCGCCCGAACCTCGCTGGGCACTGAGCGCGTGCGACTCCACATAGGCCAATGCGCCCCGAACGCTTTCGTTGTGGGCCGATACGACGTGTCGGGCCACCTCCTCTCCCCCCAAGGCGAAGATCACGCTCACCGACTTCGGTGCGCTGAACGTGAGGTCGAACCCCTGCACGGTGGCACGATCTGACCGCATCCGATGGCCCGATGTGGGGTGGCGACCATCGAGCACGGCGCGCAGTGCCATGGGGTCCGGTGCTCCGTGCAACCCAAGGTTGGCCGCCGCGTGTCCGGTCCACAGGGCGGGCCCCTCGTCCCACCGCCGCGGAAGGGGAAGCTCGTGCGCCAAATCCGCCAGGTAGTAGTTCGCTCCCGCGGAAGTCAGGCGGTGTACTCCGAGCACCCGATCCCCTTTCCCAGGTTCTGTCCTTGGGTGGAGAACGGTCGTGCGCGTGGGCGTGCGGTGCTCTGCTAGTCCACTGCTGCGTGGTACAACCGCAAGATCTTTCGAGCAGCCCGCCCGGCCAAGTCGGTGAGCTCGGTCGGACGGACGACCGACGCGTCCGGGCCGAGCTGGAGAAGGAGCCGCTCGAACCAGGCCATGCCCGCCACGTCGAGGACCACATCGGTCACCGTCCCATCGGCGGCACGACCGATGCCGCGAACGGGTATGGACTCGGGCACCCATTGGGCGTCTGCGCCCAAATGAAGGTGCACCTCGACTGCGCCTGGCCCGGGTAAGAAGCCGCCCTCCCTCGCCTGTGTCGGCCACGTTGCGCCGACATTCTTGGGACCGATGGAACGTACCGCGCTGACCCGATCGACCCGGAAGCGCCGCATATCCCCCGCCCGCTGACAGAAGGCGTCAAGGTACCAATGCCCATCCGTCGTGATCACCTGCAAGGGATCGACGACGCGAGTTGTCAACTCGTCACGCGAGGCGGAGTGATAGTCGATCTCCACCACCTGACCCTCATCAATGGCGCGGCGCACGGCCGAGAGTGCCGAGGGCGTGTCGACGTCCATGCCGATCGCCTCACGCGACCCAAGGGCGGCGTCGAGCTTGGCCAACACGCGGCGCAGCGCCTGATCTTCGGGTCCCGGAACAGCCATGATCAAACGCGCCGAGGCTGCGACCGCAAAACCCTCGGCCGGGGTGAGCCGGCGTGGTCGGGCGAACTCTGGAGGGAGGAAGGCGCGAACGGAGGTCTCCGACACCTCGATCTCCATCAACGTGTCAGGCGTATAAGGGGGGACCCCGCAGCACGCCGCCAACTCGAGCTCGCGTATCAACTCCTCCTCATCCATGGAGAAGCGGCGCGCCACGTCGGCGATCTCCGCCTCCCCGACCCGTGCCAACCATCCAACGACCGCCAGCAGACGCCGCAAGCGTTGGCTCGTCTCTCTTCCCGGAAGGCCCCGCGAGGGCACCGGCGGTTCCACCTCCACCAGGGCGCGTGGGCGCGCACGGCCACGACGGGGGCGAGCGTTGTCCGTGCGGGCGCATCAGGCCCGTTCGCGATGGCCACGAGCCACACGCTGAGCTCGGAGCGGAACTCGAGTGGCTCGAGGATCTCGGCATGATCGAGCAATCCGAGGATCCAGTAGCGGAGCTGGGGAAACCCCGCCACCCGCAAACAAAGGATGACTGAACCGTCCTCGGCACGACTCTCGACGCGATCGGGCCCGACCTCCTCGGCCACTCTCGGCCCCTCGATCGCATCAACTCGGATGCGGGTGACCACATAGTCGTCGCCCTCGGCTTGCCATGGCGCTTCGGGCAGCGATGCCTTGATGTCGATACCGTCGGGCAGGACCGCACTTCCTGGCGCATCGAGATGCACCGCGTCTTCTATGCGGTCCACACGAAACGTGCGCACGGCTTCACGGTCGATGTCCCAAGCCACCAGATACCAATGACCGAAGCGAAACCACAAACCGGCCGGCGACACGCGACGCACCTGCTGCCGGTAGGAGAAGGAGGCGACCGTGTGCGTGCGCACGGCCTCGAAGAGATCGATCAAGGCGGGGGGCGTGACCAACGTGGCGATGGGGCGCGCCTCGCCCAGACCTGTTGCACCCAACTTCAAAAGAGCATCTCGGCCACTAGGATCGTCGAGGTGCACGCCGGCAACCGCCAGGTGGAGGGCAACTTGTTCGTCAGGTTCGAGCGCCAGGTCAGGCAGATAGAACGCCTCGCGATCGATGAGGTAGCCGTATTGTTCCTGACCGGGCAACGGTTGGGTTTGTACGGGAATTCCGTCGTCGCGCAAGAGTCGCTTGTCCCGCTCGAAGGCTTGCCGACGGGCCGAATGCTCCTCGGGGTACCCGGGTACCTGCAGGGCGATTGCGTCCAGCGTCAACGGTTGCTCGGTGTTGAGGAGGACCAGGACCAGGTCGGTCACCCGCTCCAGTCGGTCGAGTCGTGCTGGGGCAGCCATCGAGGAGAGCCTACGGCCGCCGCTCTCCCATGACGGCACTGGCCCACCCTTTCGACTGGCACCTCGACATCTTCTGGATAGTGGCCATACCCGCCCTCGTGCTGGGGTATGTCCTCGCCACTCGAACCGAGGAGAACCGGCCGACGCGCCATCAGCGACAATGCTTCACTCTGGGCGTGGTGGCACTGGTGGTGGCCTTCATGTGGCCGCTGGCGGACTTGGCGGCGCGCTGGTCACTCCTCGCCCTCGTGGCGCAACGGCTTCTTCTGGTGTTGGCCGTGCCCCCTCTCCTCGTCGCCGGGACACCGAGGCCAATCATCGGGAGGCTCACTCGGCCCGCTGCCGTCGACGCCGTGCTGCGCCTCGCCGTCAAGCCCATCCCCGCCGTGCTCTTCGTCACCGTGGTCGCCGTGGGAACCTTGACCACCGGACTGATCAGCCTGGCTGCCCGCTCCGACGTCGCACGCGACGTCATGCAGCTCGTCGTGCTGCTCTCGGGTTTTGTCCTGTGGGCCCCGGTACTCAGCGAATTGCCCGGAGTGAAGCCACTTTCGGCCGTCGGCCGCGGCGCATACCTGATCGTGCAGTCGATCGTGCCGAGCTTTCTCTCCGTGGTGTGGATCTTCGCCCGCCGACCCCTGTACCCCTCCTACGACCACCATGCATCGGTGCTCGGTATGTCACCCCTTCTCGATCAGCAACTGGCCGGATTCCTGGCCAAGCTCTGCACCATCGCAGTGCTGTGGACCGTCGCCTTCTTTGTCATGACGCGCCCGCACGCGGCTACCGGGATTGAAGAAGATCGTGAGCCCTTGCTCTGGTCGGACGTGGAACGAGAAATTCGAGCGCGCCGACCGGCGCGAACTGCGTGGACACCGCTTCCCAGGGCCTCCGGCCAACACTCCGCCTGTCGATCCGCCTAGGTAACCCGCGAGAGCAACCTCTCGGCTTTCGGCGGGCTCGACGGTCAGGCCAGTGTCGCTCCTCTGAGTTCGTCGAGGGACAACTCGCCGGTTTGGTTGCCACCACATTGCGGGCATTGCTCGACATGGCGCCAGGAACGGAGGAGGCGTGACCCTTCAGGATTCAAAAGCACCACGAAGGATTCGGAGATCGGATCGATCTCCAATCCAAAGTACGCACGCCAGGCGGTGGTCGCCGCGTGGGCGTCCAGCGACAATCCCTTGAGGATTCGCCGGAAGCGAAGCCTCTCCGTGTCGAAGATCCAAGTGCTATGACAGGACTCCAGCACAAACAGCGTGTCATCTCCCGAATGGTCCACCCTCTTGATCATGCCGGATCCATTACCAAAACATGGCGCGGAACAACCTCATATTCGTTGCGAATTCGTGACAATCGAGAGGATTGCTGTTCACACGGCTATTGCGGACCCGCATCGTGCTTGCGGCCCTCGAGGAGCTCCCGCTTGGTCGCGAGCTGGCGCAACACCGAGCACAGCACCACCCGGGTGTCGGCCGGGTCGATGACCTCGTCCACCAACCCCCGCTCCGAGGCGGGCCACGGGTTCAAGAACGCCTCCTCGTATCCCGATTCTCGGTCCGCCCGCTCAGCGGCGTCGATGCCCCGATGAAGGATCTGCACGGCCCCCGAAGCCCCCATGACCGCAATCTCTGCCGCCGGCCAGGCCAGGCAGATGTCGTTGCCGATCCCGCGCGAGTCCATCACGATGTACGCCCCTCCGAACGCCTTGCGCAATATGAGGCAGATCCGGGGCACAGTCGCCTGGGCGTAGGCAAAGGCGAGCTCGGCCCCGTGACGGATCATGCCCCGCCATTCGAGGTCCTTGCCAGGCAAAAAACCGGGTGTGTCTACCAGGCTCACGATGGGCAAGTTGAACGAGTCGCAAAACCGGACGAAGCGCGCTGCTTTTTGGGAAGCCGCTATATCGAGCGTGCCGGCGAGGATTCGGGGCTGGTTTGCCACGATCCCCACCGCCAGACCGCCGATATGACAGAGACCAGTGACAATCTGCCCGGCCCAACGGGGCCATAGCTCCATGAACTCCCCCTCGTCGACGACGGCGCGGGCCACGTCCCGCACGTCGTAGGTGGCGGCCTTGCGCTCGGGGATGAGGTCACGCAGTTCGGGGGTAGAACGAAGCACGGGGTCCGAGGTGGGCCACACAGGGGGGATCTCGTCGGCGTGCGACGGCAGATGGTCCAACAATGCGGACAAGGCGCCCTCGACATCGTCGGTCTCCACCGCGCAGACGCCGCTCGACCTGGCATGCGTCGTCACCCCGCCCAGCTCGCGCAATCCGACCTCGACGCCCGTGAATTCCGCCACCATCTGCGGCCCCGAGACGAAAGCCACGGCCTCCGAGTTCATCACGACCAGGTCAGCCAGCCCCAGCAGGAGAGCGGGTCCAGAGACAACAGGGCCGGTCGCCGCCATGAGTACCGGCACGTTTCCGCTGCAGGCCGCAATGGCGGCTGCCGCTTTGCCCCAACCGTGGAGCGCCGCCACGCCATCGAGCACATCTGCCCCGCTGGAGGCCACGATGAAGACCAAGGGGATGCGAAGCCGGCGCGCCAGATCGGCCGATTCGGCCAGGCGCAGCCCGTCAGCGTAGGTGAGAGCGCCCCGCCTCTCGAGTGAATATGAGCGGGCGATGACCACGTCGCGGCCGGCCATCCGGCCGATTCCCGAATTGACGGTGCCCGTTATGCCCTTGCCGATACCGATGCGATCGGCCACACGTCCATTCACTGCGGGCGAATTTAGACACAACGGCGGATGGGCACCGCCGGACTCGATCTTCCGAGAGAGATCCGCAGAGGACTACGGGCGGGCCTGAGCCCGGCGCCAGGGCCCCGAGCGACCGCCAGACTTCTCCCACAGAGCGACGTGATCGATGGTCATAGTGCGATCGGAGGACTTGCACATGTCGTAGACGGTCAATGCCGCGGTCGTACAGGCCATCATCGCTTCCATTTCGACGCCGGTGCGGTCCACCGTCTCAACCTGCGCCTCCACCTCGACGAAGTCGTCCCCGATGGAGAAGTTGATGGCTATTGATCCCACCAGGACCAGCTGGCACATGGGGATGAGCTCGGCCGTGCGCTTCGCCGCCTGAATTCCAGCAATGCGGGCTGCGGCAAGCACGTCCCCCTTGGTGATGGCGTTGTTGGCCACCAATGTGGTCGTCTCGGGCGCCATCGAGACCCGGCAGCGGGCGAGGGCCCGGCGATGGGTGGGCTCCCGTGGAGTGACGTCGGTCATACGAGCACCGCCAAGCGGATCGAGATGGGCCAGGCTGCGATCGGACACGGATCACTAGTGTACGACCTCCGCACCCAGGGTGTCACCAACCCTGGCGCAATTGGCCTCGTCCGGGCGCTGAGTCGGGTAGAGTTGGCAGTCACAAGCAGCGAGTGCCAATCCAAGGAGTTTCAATGCCGACCTATGAGTACGCCTGTAAGGCGTGTGGGCACCGGCTGGAGGCCGTCCAAAAATTCACCGACGATGCCCTGACGGAGTGCCCGGAATGTGGCGGAGCCCTTCGCAAGGTCTTCGGTGCGCCCGGCATCGTTCTCAAAGGCAGTGGTTTCTACAAGACCGACACCCGGGCCGCGGACAAGCGATCTAGCTCTTCTTCCGATAAGTCCTCTTCGAACGGTGCCGGGTCTGGATCAGGGTCGGGGTCCGATTCCAAATCCGACACCGGCGCCAGCACGACGAAGGATGCAGGGTCAGACGCTGGCTCGAAGTCGGGGTCGGGGTCGGGGTCGGATGGTTCGTCCAGCTCGGGGGGCAGCAGCGACAAGCCGGCCAAGGAGTCCAAGCCAGCGGCATCGACCGCTTCGTAGCGTCGAATCGTGCCTTCGGGCTCCCCCGGGGGCTCTGCGGACGTTGTGCCAGCCGGCGTGAGGCGAGAGCCGCCGGCACTTGTTTTTGCAATAACCACCCGCACCGTATCGTTTCTGGCGAGTGGGGGTGGAGGAGCCAAGTCCAAGAATTAACCTAACCGAACCGTTCGGTACGCTTTCTCAAAAACAACCTTCCGGCCCTTCCGGTTCCGTCCGGTCCGTCCTAGCCGCACCCGCCGTGGCAGGACTGGGTGATCGCAACGCCGATGCCGTAAGAAGCGTCAGTCGCCGCTGAGCTGCATGTCCGCTATGGCCAACGTCTGACCGGCCGCGGCGCCGGGGAGCCACCGCAGGTCGTCCCCGATGGCGACAATTGACTGCAACATCCGCTGCAGGGTTGAAGCCACGGTGACCTCTCGCACGGGCTCGGCCAGGGCACCCCCACGGATGAGGAGTCCTTCGGCGCCTACCGAGAAGTCTCCACTCACCGTGTTGACGCCCGAGTGGATGCCTGTAACCGACTGGACGTAGAGCCCTTCGCCTACCTCAGCCAGGATGTCCGTGGCGCTCTTGGTACCCGGCGAAAGGACAAGGGCCCGGCAGCCGGCGGACGGGGTCCCGGCGAAGCCACCCCGCACGGCCGATCCGGTCGACTGGGTCTGAGCCCGGCGCGCCGACACGGTGTCGTAGACGAACATGCGGAGCATCCCGTCGGAAATCAGGATGTTGCGGCGGCAGGCCAAGCCCTCGCCGTCATACGCGGCGGCGCTGAAGGCCCGGCTATCGGTCGGGTCATCGGTCAAGGTCACCGAGGCTCCTGCCACCGACTCGCCGATCCGGCCGGCGAAGAACGAGCGACCCTTGACCACGGCCTCGCCCGACAGCGCCGACGCCACCACGGAAAGCAGGGTCGAGACAACGCGCGGGTCGAAGACGACCGTGAACCGGCCGGATTTGGCCTTCTGAGCCCCCAATAACCGGGTCGAGCGGAGTACGGCGTCGGCCATCGCCTCTTCGGGATCGAGCGCCGTCGGCCCCCGGCCTACGCTGAATCCCGTCCCGGTCTGCGAGTCAGCACCCTCGCCGGCGATCGCATCCACGGAGAGGAAGGCGCTGGTTCGGCGGGTCGATGAGCGGATTCCGGTGGTCGAAGCCAGGGCGACCTCGACCCGGGAGTCGGAATAGTCGGCCGAAGAGACCTGGCGCACGCGAGGATCAGCGGCACGGGTGGCACGTTCGAGTTCGAGTGCCAGGCCGATCTTTTCGTCCATGGGCGTCGTGAGTACTCGGTCGTCCCATAGGTCCTGCTCTACTGCGGCCAAGCCGTCGGGGACGGCGAGGACGACGTCGGGGTCGGGGGTGGCATAACGGGCGTTGTCCCGTGCGTCGCGGAGTGCGGCCTCCACGACGCTCGGGTCGAGGGATCCGGCCCAGGCGAACCCCAATCGGCTGCCTTCTCCGGGCGGGCCCTCGAGCAGGATGCGAATACCCACGCCCGAGGATTCGGCAGAAGTCAGCGATTCGACCTCCCCGTCGTAGGCGCGGACCTCGTTCTCGGTGCCACGGGTCACGTAGACCTCCATGCCTTCTCCGGACTGGGCCTCGGCCACGACGGAGCCAGCCAGTTCCATGAGATCGCTCACCTCGGCCATTACGCCGTCCCGCCCAAGGTGACCCCGGTGATCCGCAGCGTGGCCTGTCCACATCCGACCGGCACGCTCTGGCCGTCCTTGCCGCATGTTCCCGGCGTCATGTCGAAGTCATCGGCCACTGCGTCGATCCGGCGCAGCACCTCGGGACCGTTTCCGATCAAGTTGGCGTCGCGCAACGGCACCGTGATGTGACCGTCCTCGATGAGATAGGCCTCTGTCGTCCCGAACACGAAATCACCGGTGGTGGTATTGACCTGACCCCCGCCGAGCTTGGAGACGTAGACGCCGGAGGGCGTCTGGGCCACGATTTCGTCGGCGTTCTCGGTGCCGGCCAACAGATACGTGTTGGTCATCCGCACCATGGGCAGATGCTGGTAGGACTGGCGACGACCGTTACCCGACGACTTCCTGCCTTCTTGGCGGGCCCGCAACCAATCCCACATGTAGTCGGTCAGCACGCCGTTCTCGATGAGCACGTTGCGGGCCGGCGCATTGCCCTCGTCGTCCACGGCGAAGTTGCCCCACTCGCCGAGGACCGTGCCGTCGTCCACCAAAGTCACGAGTGGGCTCGCCACGAGCTGACCCATCTGCCCGGTGTACACCGAGGCGTCCTTGACGATGTGGTCGGCTTCGAGACCGTGGCCGCACGCTTCATGAAAGAGGATGCCCCCGCTTCCGCCAGCGAGGACGATGGGTACCTCGCCTGAGGGAGCGGGGCGGGCGGACAACTTGGCCACGGCGCGGTTCGCCGCTGTCCGAGCGATGTCTTCGACCTGGTAACGCTCGAAGATCTCGAAGCCCTCGGTGCGGGCCAGCGATTCGTAGCCGGTCTGCATCCCGGTATCGCCGTTCGCCACGCAGGTAACGCTGAACCGAGTGCGTATTTGCTCATCCTCGGCCCAGAGCCCGTCCGAGTTGGCGACCAGGATCCGCCGGTGGCCGTCGCCACATCCGACCTGGACCTGGCTGATGGAGCCACCCGCTGCCCGTGCCGCCTCATCGGCCCGAATCAGAAGATCGAGCTTGGTGGATTTGGGCACCGAACCGGGTTCCGTCCGCTCCCCGCGACCGTGGCTGAACGTCGGTCCCGACGGCATGGCCACCGTGTGCACGGTGCCTCGGCCCTCCCGGGCCACCGAAGCCGCCGCCGCGGCGGCAGCCAGAAGACCCGACTCGCTGAGATCTGAAGTATGGGCGAAACCGGTCGTCTCCCCGATTACCACGCGGATGCCGGCGCCACGGGAACGGCCCGAAGACAGCTCTTCGACACGACGATCGTCCAGCATCGCACTCGACGTCATGCTGTCCTCAGCAAACACCTCGGCCAGATCGCCGCCATGCGAAAGCGCCGCCCCAAGGACGTTTTGGAGAACATCGCGTTCGATCAGAGAGGTGTCGGTCACGAGCGGTATCGTAATCGTCGTGCCCAGTCCCTCCTCCGGCAGCAGTGCCCCACCCGCTGGACACGGGCCGCATTCGGGCCTCACGGCACAAGTGGAGTTGACGGTCGGGCCTGAGGACACGGCGCAGTTCTTCCGTTCGGGAGACGTCCCTGTGCTGGCGACGCCCCGCCTCATCGCCATGTGCGAGGAGGCGGCCCTGCATGCCACCGACGGACACCTGATGCCCGACCAATCGAGCGTCGCCACCCGCGTGCAGTTCGACCACCTGGCGCCGGTGGGAATCGGCAAGGTCGTGCTGGCCGAGGCCACGCTGGTCAAGGTCGAGGGCCGCCGCCTGATCTTCACCGTTTCTGCTGCCCGCCTCGAGCGCGACGGGGGCGGCCTTGTCGGTGCCGGCCGGGTCACGCGGGTGCTGGTCAACGAGGCCACGTTCTTGGCCAAGGCCGGCGCCACCGGCGAGCCCTGATCGGGGCGCCCTCGCCCGCCGAGCCTGTCTCGACCACGTTCGTGCCGGGGCTGGGGCCAGTGGTGGCCGCTTTCATCACCTTCGGCCTCTTCTGGGGGAGCTGGGCTGTCATGGTGTTCAACCTCCAGCGCACGTTCGGCGTCTCCGATGCCGAGCTCGGTCTGGTGCTGGCGCTTGCGATCTCGCTCGCCGGCGCCACCAGTGCGGTCATGGCCCACCTCGCCCATCGCGTCGGTGCCCGTCGATTGCTGTGGACCGCTTTGTTGGCCTGGTCGGGATTCCTCCTCGTGACGAGCGTGGTCCATCAAAAGTGGTTGTTCGTCGGCGCATTGGTCCTGGTCGAGATCGCTGGAGGCTGCATCGACACGGCGATGAACGCCGAAGTGTCCCACCGCTTGATGGGAGACCCCGTGGCGCTCCTTCGATTCCACGCCCTCTTCAACGGCGGCGCCATCATGGGCGCGGCGTCGGCCGGGATCGTCCTGCACGCCGGGGTCTCGTGGCGCTGGATCTGGCCGGGCGTGGCGATGGTGGCGCTGGCCGTGGGACTCTGGACGCTCTTCACCCCCCATCCGGCGCCGGCCGCAGGCTCGATGACCGTTGGACCAACGGCCCCTGCCGGCTCAGCCGTCGGATGGCGCGCCAGCACCAATCCGCTCCGGCGCATTCGCCGCGACGGTCTCTTGCTCCTCTTGGCCATCTTCGCCTTGGCCGAGGTGACCGAAGGGGGGGTCGATACGTGGGGCGTCCTGTACTTGCGTAACCACCTGGCCGCAGGCGTCCTCCTGGGCGCCGGTGCCTACGTGACGGGGCAGGTGGTCGCGGCCACCACTCGTGCGGTGGGAAGCACGGTGGTCGGCCGCCTCTCGGCCCGCCACGCCCTCTTTGTCGGCGGCTGCATCGCCGGTGGGGGAATTCTTCTCGAGTCGCTCTCGCCGCTCTCGGGCCTCGCTGCGCTCGGGCTGGCGCTCGGAGCCGGCGGAGCATCGCTGTTCTGGCCCCTGGTCATGAGCAACGTGAGCCAACTGTCCAGTCAGGTCGTCAGCTCTGTCGGGACCTTCACTGCCGCGGGCTACATCGGATGGGTTGGGGGCGCCCCTCTTGTCGGCTGGATTTCGCAGGCGTACGGCCCTCAGCACGGACTGCAGGTGCTGGCTCTGGCCGCACTGGGCGTGGCTGTGGTTTCCTTCGTGCGGACCGAACGAGGCGCAAACGCAGCCCCTGGGCCGACCCGGCGGGCTAGCGTGGTGCGAGAGCCATGATCCTGCACAGCATCGAGTCGCCGTCGGACATAAAGGACCTCAACCAGGAACAACTGGCGGAGCTGGCCGAAGAGATGAGGTCCTTCATCATCGAGTCGGTGACCTCCACCGGCGGGCACCTGGGCTCAAACCTGGGCGCGGTCGAACTGACCCTGGCCGTCCATCGAGTTTTCGACTCACCGCGCGACGTCATCTTGTGGGACACCGGTCATCAGGCCTACGTGCACAAGCTTCTCACCGGAAGGCGTTTCGGGTTCAAGTCCTTGAAGCAGGCTGGTGGAATGTCGGGCTACCCGAACCGGGCAGAGTCCGAACACGACTGGATCGAGAACAGCCACGCCTCCACTGCTCTCTCGTACGCCCATGGCCTCGCCAAGGCCTTCACGTTGCGGGGTGACGGTACCGATCGCCGGGTCATCGCCGTCGTCGGCGACGGTGCTCTGACGGGCGGCATGACCTATGAGGCGCTCAACAACCTCGGGCACTCGGGCTGCCGCGTGGTCATCGTTCTCAATGACAATGGTCGCTCCTACGCCCCGACGGTGTCGCAACTGTCGCAGAGCCTGACCAGCTTGCGGCTGAATCCGACCTATACCCAGACTCGCGAACGCCTCCGGAATCGACTCCGCGGTCTCCCCGCTCTCGGCCCGTTGGCGTACTCCGGCGTGCACTCTGTGGCGAGCGCCCTTCGGGAGATGGTCGCCCCCCATACGTTCTTCGAAGCACTCGGCGTGCGCTATGCCGGGCCGATCGACGGCCATGACATCGATCTGATGGAACAGGCCTTCGCCCATGCCGCCGAATGGGACGGTCCGATTGTGGTGCACGTGCTCACGCAAAAGGGGCGTGGGTATGGACCGGCCGAACAAGATGACATCCAGCGGCTGCACGACGTAAAAGCGACCAGTGGCGTCCCGCTCGAGAACACCGTCGGAAGCTCGGCCGGGGCCGCCCTCGGGAGCTGGGCCGGCGCCGATGGGGGCGGAGTGGCGTCCCCCGGCTCCATGCCCGACGTGGAAACCCACCACTCTCCCGATCGCGCCACCACATATACCGACGCCTTCTCCGCGCCCTGCTCCAGGTGGCCCGAGAAGACAGCCGCGTCGTGGCCATGACCGCTGCCATGCCCGGGCCGACCGGCCTCCTGCCCTTTCAAGCCCGCTTTCCCAAACGCTTTTTCGATGTCGGCATCGCCGAGCAGCACGAGGTCACGGCGGCCGCCGGCATGGCCATGGGAGGACTTCGACCCGTCGTCGCCGTCTACTCGACCTTCTTCAGCCGCGCCTTTGATCAGGCAAATCTCGATGTGGGCCTGCACGGAACCCCGGTCGTCTTCGTCCTCGATCGAGCCGGCATCACCGGAGACGATGGGCCGAGTCACCACGGCATCCTCGACATGGCCCTGGCCCTGTCTATTCCCGGCATGACCGTGTTCGCACCGTCGGCCGCCGAAGAGGTAGGTCCGATGCTGCGTACAGCGCTCGAACTCCCCGGACCCTCGACAATTCGATTTCCGAAAACCGCGCCGCGCCACGTCGACGGCAGCGAGGTCGGCGCCGGGCTGGCGGCGCGCAAGGTGCGTAGCGGCGACGGCTCGGTCTGCCTTCTCGGGGTGGGCAAGCTCGTGGCGGCGTGCATCGAGGCGGCGGACGAACTGGCCCTCGAGGGCGTGTCCGCTACGGTGTGGGACGTGCGGGTCGTCTCGCCGCCCGACGCCGACATGCTGGCCGATGCCGGACGTCATCGCCTGGTGGTGACCGCCGAAGACGGGGTCCGCCACGGTGGCGCTGGCTCCTTCATTCTCGACGCTATTGCATCCTCCCTCGAAGTGCAGGGTCTGGCGAACCCGATCACGCGGGTCCTCGGCGTGCCGCGTCAGTACCTTGCCCAGGGAAAGGCCGATGACATTCTGGACGCTCTCGGCCTGAATGGGAGCGGCATCGCCAACAGCGTGCGGCGCGCCCGCCGCTTCGTGCTCGATGCGAACCCGGCTTCGGCCCAAATACCGGCCCGCCAACCACAGAGCTAGGCGGTCGCTGGCAGCACTCCCGTGCGCTGGGCGGGCGTTAGTCGGCCTCGGACCGATTGGCTCCGTTGGCCCGGACAAAGTCGTTGACGGCGTAATACGCCTCTATAGATTCCCCGGCGTCGCCCCAGAACCCCTCGAGTACGTCATAGGCCATCCGGCCTTCCTCGATGTAGTGGTTATTGACATCGGTGATCTCGAGTTCGCCCCGGCCCGAGGCCGTTAGCGTCGGAATGATGCTGAAGACATCGGGGTCGTAGCAGTAGATCCCGGTGACACCGAAACTACTGGCTGGCACCTCGGGTTTCTCCTCGATCCGTTCGATCTTGCCGTCGGGCGCAAGCACCGGCACACCCAGATGCCGCAGATGTTCGGGTTCGGTCACTGCGGTCAGGAGGAGGCGAGCCCCGGTGGGGTCGGCCCTGAACGCGTCGACCATGGGCTTGATGGAACGCTCCATCACGTTGTCGGCCAGCATCACCAGCACGGGATCGCCGTCGACGAAGCGTTCGGCCAACCCGAGGGCCTCGGCGATGCCACCCGCCTGCTCCTGGTAGCCGTAGGAGAGCCGCTCGATCCCGAATTCGTGGCCGGTGCCGAGCAAAGGGAGGAAGGAGCCGGCGTGCGGTCCGCCTGTCACCAGAAAGATCTCATCGATCCCTGCGTTGACCAGCGCCTCAATGGACCAAGCGATCATCGGCCTGTCCCAGATCGGGAGGAGGTGCTTGTTCGTGATGCGCGTGAGCGGATACAGCCGTGAGCCGGTTCCGCCCGCCAGGAGCACACCTTTCATGGCGTTTTCTCACGGGGACTGATCATTTGCATCTTGAGTGCTTAGTCGATGGAGCGCCGCCCCGCCCCATCGGGCCGGTGCACCTGAGCCAGCCAAGTGCCTGGAGAAATACATGACGGCTGTGGATCGTTGAACCGGGAAAGGAGAGATGTCGATCATGTTCACACGCAAGCGGGAGAAGCGGGACGTCGTGGAGTACGAGGTCACGAAGACCGAGGACGAGTGGAAGGCCGACCTGACGCCGGCACGATACGCCGTCCTGCGCCGAGCCGGCACCGAACCCGCCTGGTCGGGCGAACTGCTCCACGTCGAGGGGGAGGGGATATTCCGTTGCGCAGGGTGCGACGCCGACCTCTTCGACACCAGGTCCAAATTCGAATCGGGGACGGGCTGGCCCAGCTTCGATCGGGCCAGATCAGCCGGCACCATCATCGAGCATCGTGACCGCACCTTTGGCATGCTCCGCACCGAGATACTGTGCGCCCGGTGCGGCGGTCACCTGGGGCACGTGTTCCCCGATGGTCCCACCGACACAGGATTGCGTTACTGCGTCAACTCGCTCTCATTGACCTACGAGCCAGAACCCGGCGCTCCCCCGTCGTAGCGGGCATCAGCGGGTCGACCAGACGCCGCTCGACCAGATCGAACACGGTGGCCAGGTACGTCGCTTCGTCGCTCAGTCCCAGCCGAGTAAAGACCGACTCGCCCAGGGCCAGAGCACCGCAGATGTCGAAGACCTCGTCTTTTAGGAACGTGACGTGCGGTGCGAAAGGCGTCGCTCTCGCACCTCGAGCAGGGTCCACGAAGCGGCCGCCATGATCGAAGTCACGGCCTTGAGAATCGCCATGCCCGAGGGATTCTGCCAAAGGGTGTGCACGACGAGAGCCAACAGCCTGCCCGTGGTCGTCACCACGGACAGGCTGAATGAAGGGAGCAACCAGATCGGCACTCACGCCTCGGCCGGGATGGTTCCCAAGGGTGTGCCGTCAGCCTCGATCACACCGTCGACGACCGACATGTCCACTGGCACGTGCCGTTCCGTGCGTTGCACGTCAGCCGTGGCAAAGCGCAAACTCGGTCCGACCTCATCTGCCGTGATCTCGATCTTCGAACGGTGCTCACCTTCTTCGGTTTCCCAACTCCGCTGCTCCAGTCGACCGGTCACGACCACACGCATGCCCTTGGAGAGGCTGAGGGCGACGTTCTCAGCCAAGTCCCGCCAGCAGATGACGTCGAAAAAGGACGTGGCCTCTTGCCACTCCTGCGTGGCCCGATCCTGCCAACGTCGATTGACGGCCACCCCTAACTGGGCCGTGGCCTGACCCTCCCTGGTGTAGCGGATCTCAGGTTCACGGGTCAGATTGCCGGTGATCGTCGTGCTATTGGCCATCGGTTGCTCCTCACTCTCGTCTGTCCCTCCCGCGATGGCGGGATGGTGATGAGGAGCATGGTGCACCGACCTTGCCGAAAACCTTGCTCAATTCCTTGCACCAAGCCCTGGCACAGAAAAAAGGTGTGTTCGTTCGGATACCGGTGAGCCGCCATCGGGCGCTCGAGGCCCGAGCCAGGAGCGTGTGGGCGCCGATGGGCGCGGCGCTGCCGCCTAGACGTCGAGAAAACGTCGGATGGCGATGGCTGAACCGAGGGAGCCGATCAGGACCCCGACGAAGACCACGACGATGTCCGTCGAGAACACCTCCCACCCCGTCATGTGCATGGCGCTAAAGACATTGCTGGTGTCGTTCCCACCGCCAGCGTGATTGATGGCGAGATACAGGATGTAGACGGCTCCGGCGGAGATAGCCGACCCGAGAAGGCCCTGAATGAGGCCTTCGGACATGTAGGGCACTCGGATGAACCAGTTGGTGGCACCCACGAGCTTCATGACCGAGACTTCGCGTCGTCGGGCGAAGATGGCCATCCGGATGGAGTTCAAGATCAGGACGGCGGCCGAGACGATCAGGACGACGGCAACGCCGAGGAGTACCCACTTGAGAACGTTGATCACCTTCTCCTCGGTGTGGATCTGCTGCAGCGGAGCGGTCACGGTCAAGACCCCGGGCGTGCCCTTGAGCGCGCTGATGAGCTGGTTGGCATCGGACAGGACGACTGGTGTGCACCAGAAGGATGTCGGCATCTCGGCCTGCGTGGTGGCCTGGAGCACGTCGGAGGGCAGGAGCTTGCGGGCCTCGGTGAAGTTGCGTGCCTTGTCCCAATAGACGCAAGGCTGGCGGACGTAATTGAGCTGGGTCAGCTGCGTCGACACGGCGCTGATCTCTTGATGATCCGCCGCCGGCTCCATCCACACGGTGACCTGCGTGCCACGCTCCCACTGGCCCGACGCGTTGGCCGCACCCTGGCGCAAAAGTAGCGCCGCACCCACCAGGGTCAGCGAGACCGCCACCGTGAGCACGGCCGCGATCGTCATCAGCCGGTTTCGCCAAAGATTGGATGCGGTCTCACGTGCCACATAGTCGACGGAAACCGGCATCAGCCCACCCCTTCCATCGGCATGCTCGAGGTACCGTCGATGCCGTACACGCCGCGCGCCTGGTCCCGCACCATGATGCCATTGCTCAACTCGATGACACGTCGTCGCATTTTGTCGACCAACACCTCGTCGTGCGTGGCGATCACCACTGTGGTGCCGGTGCGATTGATGCGATCAAGGAGCTGCATGATGCCCTGGCTCGTTTGCGGGTCGAGATTTCCGGTGGGCTCGTCCGCCAGCAGAATGAGGGGTCGGTTGACAAAGGCGCGAGCGACCGCCACCCGCTGCTGCTCCCCACCCGAGAGCTCGCCCGGAAGGTTGTCAGTTTTTTTCGCCAGTCCGACTAACTCGAGGACCTGCGGGACCTGATTGGCCACGACGTGGCGCGGTCGCCCGATCACTTCAAGGGCGAAGGCCACGTTCTCGAACACCGTCTTATTCGGAAGAAGACGGAAATCCTGAAAGACACAACCAATATTGCGGCGAAGGTAGGGCACCCTCCACTTGGGAAGGTCGACGATGTTGCGTCCCGCCTCCCATATCTGACCCCGGTCAGGCAACTCCTCACGGAGCAACAAGCGGATGAACGTCGTCTTGCCCGACCCCGAGGATCCGACAAGGAAGACGAATTCCCCCTTGTCGATCTCGACCGATATGTCGCGCAGTGCGACTGTCGATCCCTTGTAAGTCTTCGTGACGTTGTCGAATCGGATCATGGTGTGTGATGGGTGAAACCTGAGTGTGCAGTGATCCTGCACAGCGCAAATTGCTGCTGAGGGATACTACCGGCACCACATTGCAGTTTGGAGTCATACTCTCCACTGCTGGTCAGCGGGTCAGGTTTCGACGCTGCCTCGCTGGCGGCGCAGCTCTGCCTCCATGAAGGGATCAAGGTCGCCATCGAGGACCGCGGCCACGTTCCCCGTCTCATATCCCGTGCGTAGATCCTTGACCTGTTGGTATGGAGCCATGACGTAGGAACGGATTTGGTTGCCCCACGCGTTGTCACCCCGGTCGCCACTCAGCGCGTTCATCTCCTCCTTGCGCTCGTGACGAGCTCGATCGGCCAACTTCGCCCCCAGGATCTGCATCGCTTTGGCCTTGTTCTGATGTTGGCTTCGCTCGTTCTGGCAAGACACCACCAATCCGGTCGGAAGATGCGTGAGGCGTACGGCGGAGTCCGTCTTGTTGACGTGCTGTCCTCCGGCTCCCGACGATCGATACGTATCGATGCGCAAATCCTTCTCATCGATGTCCACCTCACTCGAGACGTCCTCGAGGAACGGCGTGACATCGAGAGAGGCAAAGCTTGTCTGGCGGCGCTTCTGTGAGTCGAACGGCGACATCCGCACCAAGCGATGCACACCGCGTTCGGCGGCCAACAGACCGTAGGCGAAGCGCCCGCGCACAATGAACGTCGCCGAGAGGAGTCCGGCCTCCTGGCCTTCGGTCTCCTCGTCCAACTCCACCTTGAAGCCCCGCCGCTCGGCCCAGCGCTGGTACATCCGCAACATCATTTCGGTCCAGTCCTGCGCGTCGGTGCCTCCGGCTCCTGCGTGCAGGTCGACCACGGCGTCGCGCTCGTCGTACTCCCCCGAAAAGAGCGACTGCAGTTCGAGCGCACTCAGCCGTTTGCGCAGCGCGTCGACCGACTCGACCAACTCCTTGTCGAGCGCCGCGTCGAAGGCGCCTTCGGCGCGGGATTCGTCGATTAATTCCGACAGGGCGCGGGCATCGTTGAGCTCGACCCGCAACTCGCTCAAATGTTCGAGGTCGGCCGTTACTTGACCCAGTTCGGTGGTAATGGCGCGTGCCCGTTCGGCGTCGTCCCACAGATCGGGGCGGGCCGCCTCGGTTTCGAGCTCTTCTCGACGGGCCGCGAGACGGTCGAGACCCAGATAGCGCTCGGCCTCGGCCAGCCGGATCCCGGAATCCTCTAATTCGGCCGTGAAGTCCCGGGATGCCTCGGCCGAACCGGCCTCAGGCGGCGCCATGGCAGAACTTGAATTTCTTCCCGCTCCCGCACCAGCAGGGATCGTTGCGGCCCACCTTTTCCTCGGGGGCTTTGACGATCGGCACCAGTGCCTCGGGGTCGGGCGCATTGGGGCGCTTGACAAGCGCCTTGGCTCCAATGGGTGAGCCATTCTTTGACGAGCCATTGGGCGCGGGCGGCACCAAAGCTTGCTCGACGGGCGCCACGTTGGCCCCCATTTCGGCCGCCATCATGCCCACGAGCGAGCTCGTGTCGGCCACCGGATCTTCGGCCGCGACATACACGGCGCGGTCGAGGTTCGGCTCGGCCGAGGGCTCTTGAATCGCTTCCACATGGAGGATATAGCGCAGGTAGTCGTTGTCTATCACTTCGACGAGCTGACCGAACATGTTGAAGCCCTCGGACTGCCACGCGTTGAGGGGATCGGCCTGGACCGTCCACCGCAGGTGGATGCCGTCCTTGAGGTTGTCCATTTCGGCCAGGTGGTCCCGCCAGCGCTGGTCGATGATCTGCAACATCACGTCGCGCTCTATCTGTCGCATCGTCTCTGCGCCACCGGGCATCGACTCGGAATGGTGCTCGTAGTACTCGAGTGCCTCCTCGACGATGCTCTCCACCAGATCGTCGGTCGTGGCGGCCTGCGAGAGATCCTCCACCGTGAACTTGGTCGGGTAGTACTGCGTCACACCGTCGATGAGCCCCTTCAGGTCCCATTCCTCGATGAATTCGCTCGGGCAGAACTCGGCCACCTGCTTCTCGACCGCTCCAGCCAGCAGATCCTCGGTGTGCTCCTCCAGATCGTCACCATCGATGATCTGGAGACGGCGCTCGTAAATCACCTTGCGCTGCTGGTCCATCACTTCGTCGTACTTGAGGTTGTCCTTGCGCATTTCGGCATTGCGCGCTTCGACGGTGTTCTGTGCCCGCTCAATGGCCTTGGCCACCGTCTTGCTCTCGATCGGCACGTCATCGGGCAACGTGCGACCCATGACCCAACTCATGGCACCCGTGGCGAAGAGACGTAGAAGTTCGTCGTCGAGGCTGAGGTAGAAGCGGCTCTCTCCGGGATCACCTTGGCGCCCCGAGCGACCCCGCAACTGATTGTCGATGCGACGACTCTCGTGACGCTCGCTTCCGAGAACGTAAAGTCCCCCGAGCTTGCGTACCTCTTCGCCCTCGGCGCGGCAGCGCGCCTCGATAGACCCTTGGCGGCGTTTCAACTCCGCCGCACCCTCATCGGTCGAAAGGTCCATGCCCTCCGCCTGTAATTCGTGCTGAGCCAGAAGCTCGGCATTACCCCCCAAGATGATGTCGACGCCCCGACCGGCCATGTTGGTGGCGACGGTGACCCCGCCTCTGCGGCCGGCCTGGGCCACGACCTCGGCTTCGCGGAAGTGCTGCTTGGCATTGAGGACGTTGTGCGGCACGCCTTGCTTTTCGAGCAGCCGCGAGAGCAGTTCGGACTTGGCCACAGACGCCGTGCCGACGAGAACGGGCTGACCCTTTTCGTGGCGCTCGACGAGATCCTCGACCACGGCGTTGAACTTTGCTTCCTCGGTCTTGAAGACGAGGTCGGCCTGGTCTGCGCGGACCATGTCCTTATTGGTCGGGATGGGAACGACGGAGAGGCCGTAGGTACCGGCAAACTCGCCCGCTTCGGTCTCGGCCGTTCCCGTCATGCCGGACAACTTCTCGTACATGCGGAAGTAGTTCTGCAGGGTCACCGTGGCCCAGGTGTGGTTCTCCTCTTTGATGGCCACGCGCTCTTTGGCCTCGACCGCCTGGTGGAGGCCGTCGGACCAGCGCCGGCCGTCCAAGGTGCGGCCGGTGAACTCATCGATGATCTTCACCTCGCCGCCGGCGACCAAGTAATCCCGGTCCCGCTTGTAGAGGTCCTTGGCCGTGAGAGCCTTCGTCAGCTGATGCACGTAATTGGTGGAGACCGCGTCGTAGATGTTCTCGACGCCAACCGCCTTCTCCACCTTTTCGATGCCCGACTCGAGCGGGACGACTGTCTTCTTCTCCTCGTCGACCTCGTAGTCGACGTCCCGCGTGAGGGTGCGGGCGATGGAGGCGAACTGGTAATACAGCTGCGCAGCCTCGTCGGCCGGGCCGGAAATGATGAGCGGGGTCCGCGCCTCGTCGATCAGGATGGAGTCCACCTCGTCGACGATGGCGAACACGTGTCCGCGTTGCGCCATGTGCTCACGGGAGCGGGCCATGTTGTCGCGCAGGTAGTCGAAACCGAATTCGTTGTTGGTCCCATAGGTGAGATCGGCGGCGTATGCCGCTCGCTTCAAGACCGGATCCTCAATGTCGGCACCGATCCGGCCGACCGTCAGCCCGAGCCATTTGTGCAGGCGCCCCATCCATTCGGAGTCACGGGTGGCCAGGTAGTCGTTCACGGTCACCACATGGACGCCCCGCTGATTCAGAGCGTTGAGATAGACAGGCAGCGTAGAGACGAGGGTCTTGCCCTCGCCGGTCTTCATTTCGGCGATCCAGCCGAAGTGCAGCGCCATGCCACCCATGAGCTGCACGTCGAAGTGACGCTGCCCGAGCACCCTCCAGGCCCCTTCACGCACGACGGCGTAGGCCTCGATCAGCAGATCGTCCAGTGTCTCCCCCTGGTCCAGGCGCTCCCGGAACTCCACCGTCTTGTGTGCCAGCTCGGCATCGCTGAGGGCCTGCATTTCTGGCTCTAGCGCGGAGATCGGCTCGACGAGCTCTGCCAGCCGCCGGACCTTTTTGCCCTCGCCAGCCTTGAGAACCTTGGTGAACACACTCATGACCGGACAATCCTACCGGTCCCTTGGGCCTCGAAGGACGTCGTAGCGGTTCGAATTGGAATTGGGCTGCGTGCGGCTGACCTGGTCTTTGACCCCACACTCGCCTGCTGCAAGGTTGACGTGCCGGCACCGGCGGTCCATGTGCATCTCGGCCCACGGACCCAACGGCACTTTTGTGGCACGCATCGCCTCGTCACCATCGGCCCCGAGGATCGGGGACTCGCTGGGCAGGGCTTACCTCTAAGCCGCACCATGCTCAGCAACCACAAGTTGCCTTACGTGGGTCGTTTTGCCTGCGACTGGCCTCGACTTGCAACCACAGACCCGCACGCAGCCCGCAGCAAGTGTACGTCGCATCGGCGTCGCGGGTTCCCCCGCCGACCGCCCGAAGGGCCCGAGAAGAAACGCCGCCCGCCGATCGATGACCGGCGACCGGCGGCGTTCTCCTCACTTTTTCCGGCCCTGTTGCGCAGGCCCTCAGTTCCCGGCGGCGTCGGCGCAGACGGTTTCGACCAGAAGTCGGCTCACCACATAGGGATCCATGTTGGCGTTGGGACGACGGTCCTCGAGCCATCCCTTCTTGGCCTTGGCCACGGCCCACGGAATCCGGATCGAGGCACCACGGTCGGAGGTCCCATAGCTGAACTTGCTGTAGTGCGCCGTCTCGTGGGCACCGGTCAGCCGGGACTCGATGCCGACGCCGTAGTTCGATACATGCTCTTCGACGCGGCGTCCGATGGCCTCGCACCCGGCGATGATGGCGTCCCAGCCCCCGTCCTCGCGCATGGCCTTGGTCGAGAAGTTGGTGTGCGCCCCAGCCCCATTCCAGTCACCCAGCACCGGTTTGGGCTCGAGTGTGGCGTAGACGTCGAAGTCCTCGGCGATGCGGAAGAGCAGCCAGCGGGCCACCCAGAGGTGGTCGCCAATGAGCGGCGGCGGGAGCACGCCGATCTGGAACTCCCACTGCCCCATCATCACCTCGGCGTTCGTGCCTTCTATGCCCAGCCCCGCTTTCATGCAGGCGGTCGTGTGCCGCTCGACGATGTCGCGACCAGGCATTTTGTCGCCACCGACGCCGCAGTAATACGGGCCCTGGGGCGCGGGAAATCCGAGTTCGGGCCAGCCCATCGGGCGCCCGTACTGAAAGAACGTGTACTCCTGCTCTATGCCGAACACCGGCTCTTGGTCGGCGTATTTCTCAGCTGCCTCGGCGCACGCCCGCCGCGTGTTGGTGACATGCGGCGTCATGTCGGTGAGAAGAACTTCGCACATCACCAGCTTGTCGCCTTCGGCCCGGAGTGGGTCGGGACAGACGAAAACCGGCTGCAGCACACAGTCAGAGTCATGTCCCACCGCCTGATTCGTGCTCGAGCCGTCAAAACCCCAGATGGGAGGCTCCTTGCCGTCCTCGACGATTTTGGTCTTGCTGCGGAGAAGCGGCGAAGGCTCCGTTCCGTCAATCCATATGTATTCGGCCTGGTAGCTCATGAATATCCTGTTCTCTCACTCCTCGGGTGGTTACTTTGTCTGTCGTGGGTCAGTAGGCCCATCAACGTAGAACACGAGGGTTCCCCACGCAGGTCGAAGTTTTATTCTCACCTGTTTCCCAGAAATATCTGACATATGAAGTCTTGATGAAATTTTGACCGATCGGCCCACGGCACCCCGGCCAACCCAGCGGTCCCGGTCTGTTCGTTTGAGCTTCCTGATGTTCTGCGTCGCCTTCGGGCTGTCCATGGACTACGAAGTATTTCTCATCTCGCGCATGAATGAGTTCCACGACAACGGAGCGCCCCACGAGGCTGGGATCGCCCGCGGCATGTCACCTCCCTGCGGCACACGCTCTGCACCGAACGGGGTCAGGAATTGACAGGGGCCGGATCGGTTGCGCCGATCCGGCCCTCCTGTCATCTCATTCGGGAAAGGGGGGTTTCCCTAATGAAGCCTGGTGGACAAAGCCCACACGATCCCTCTCAGCGGAATCGAATTGCACCGAATCCAGGGGGAGCGCCTCTCCGGCGCACATCTGTGGAGTTCGAGAGTCCATTTGCGTTCCCCCGCTACGACGCTACGCACCCCCTCGAGCTCTCGTGACCCATGAAACGAACTTAGGGCCAACTTTACCCGCCCCAGCCGCAGAATTAACATGCATGGAGAGATGCAACCTTCTCGCCACGGCATTGCAATCGAACTGCAGCAATGGCTCAACGTCAGTGCCACATTGCTCGGCCACCGCGGGAGGCGGAGGACGGTCGAAGCCTCCGTTAGATGACGGTGACGATGGAGCCCAGCGTCATGTACGGCCAGGTCGCCGCCGCCCCGGCATAGGGCAGCTCAACACAGCCAAGGCTCTGGGGATCGCCATAGGAGGCGCGGGGCATGTAGTGCAATGCGTCCCCACCATTGAAGTAGGCCACGAACTGCACCGGATCGGCATATGTCGACCCGCTGGGGGACGTCCCCCGCATGACTTGATTGCGCAAGCGCTCGTAGACGGGGAACGATCCGAGCGCGGTCGGGGTACCCGATCCGCCGGTGTTGGCCGGAGTGGTCACGACGACGACCCCGTTGTGCCAGATCGTGAGGGACTCCGGAGAGTTCTCACTCGCCAGGGCATAGGAATAGCCATTCGGGTTGGCATCGAGGCCCGACGGATTGTTTGCCGCCGCCTGCAATGCGGCGATCTCACTGCTCGAGATGGTGCCATTGGTCGGGAGGCCCGCCACTGACTCAAAGGCCATGATGGCGCCCCTGGCGATCGCACCGTCCTGCCCCGGCGCCCAGAGTGCCCGCAAGGTCGGCGGAGGCGACCACAGCCATTGGAACCCATCGGGCGACCAGCTCAGCGGCAAGTAGCCCAGCCCCGCCAGCACCTCTTCCTGACCCAGCACCGTGGTGAGTGGATCCGTGGCCCCGTAGGCGATCCAATATCCTCCCGGGCGAGCGGCCATGCCCACGACGGGCGCCGTCAAGGGCGCGCCGGTCCCCGCGCCGTAGAAGGGCGCATCGCCAAAATCAAAGATGCCGCCGTCGGAGGCCACCATGCGGTATCCGCCGTTGTCAGCGGTGGCCGTGATGCCGACGACCGGCTTGTTCAAGACGATGTTGCCGGTCGACCCGAAGAAGGGGGCGTCGCCAAAGGTGAACACGCCGCCGTCGGATGCCACCAACCAGTAGCCGTTGCCGTCGCTGGTCGGCGCCATGCCCACCACCGGCTTGTTCAAGACGATGGCGCCGGTGGACCCGAAGAAGGGGGCGTCGCCGAAACTGAAGATTCCGCCGTCTGAGGCCACCAACCAGTACCCCTTGCCATCGGGGGTCGAGGCCATGCCGACGACCGGCTTGTTCAGGACCATGGCACCGGTGGATCCGAAGAACTGGGCGTCGCCGAAACTGAAGATGCCGCCGTCGGATGCCACCAACCAGTAGCCGCTGACCCGACGGCGTGGCGCCGATACCGACGATCGGTGCCCGCAGCGCGGAGGTGATGGAGCCGAAGTTCGCCGCATCGCCCTCGCCGATCACTTGGCCACTCGCCGTGGTGGCCCAGTAGCCGTTTCCATCAGGGCGTCGAGGCGATGCCCACCAACGGGCCAGCCAAGCCGGTCTGGTTGGCCACGGCGGCGGACGCGGCTCCAAACCCGAGGACAGAAGTTCTGCCAACCGTGGCGGCGCCGGCGGGCGCAGGGCCCCCAGCCAGCGAGGACCAGTCCGGACACGAGAAGCCCCGCCATCGCCGCGATCACGCAACGAGGCAAGAACGATCGTAGGTCTGACATGGTGCTCCCGTGGGACGAGTGGACGAACGAGAAGTTCGCTCGGGAACGATACCTGGCCCTGCTGACGCGACGCATTCCGGCCGAACCGGGCCCGTATCCGTGCGTTAGGCGGCGGCGACGACCCTGACGTTTCGGGCTTCTTCGCCCTTGCGCCCCGGGGCGACGGTGAACTCGACCGTCAGTCCCTCGGCGAGACCTTGGCGCTCATCGCCTTCGATCTGGGAGTGGTGCACGAAGAGATCCTCGCCGCCGTCGCGGGCCAGGAATCCGTAGCCGCGGGCACCGTTGAAGAACTTGACGGTTCCCGTCATGGTGGAGGGACCGTCCTTGGCGTCGGCGCGGAGGAGCCGTTGGTGTCGGCGAGGAGAAGGGGGCGAGAAGGCCCTGCTCCATGCCGAGCGCCCGCTGCACGCTCTGGATCTCCTTGCGCTGCTCGTCGGTCACCAATGACACCACGGTGCCGGTCCGCCCGGCGCGGCCGGTACGGCCCGAACGGTGGACGTAGTCGGTGTGATCAGCCGGCGGATCGAAGTGCACGACGCACGGAAGGTCGTCGACATGGATCCCCCGGGCCACCACATCGGTGGCGACCAGGGCGTCGGCCTTGCCCTTGGCGAAGGAATCGAGCGCACGCTCACGCTGGCCCTGGGTCCGATCGCCGTGCATCGGGACCGCCCGAACACCTTGCGCCTGAAGCTGGCGGACGACCCGGTCGGCCCCTCTCTTCGTGCGGCAGAACACGAAGGCCTGGCCGTGCTGCGACACGAGCTTGGCCGTGATGGCGACGCGCTCGGCCCGATCCACTTTCCAGAAGTGATGGGTGACGTCGCTCTTCTCTTCTTCGGCCGTTTCGATGTTGACCCGAACCGGGTCGTGCTGATAGCTGCGGATGATCGCCTCGACCTCACGGCCGATCGTGGCCGAGAAGAGGATGACCTGGCGCTTGGCCGAGGTCTGGTCCAAGAGGCGGCGAACGGCGGGGAGGAAGCCCATGTCGGACATGCGGTCCGCCTCGTCGAGCACGACGGTGGTGACGTCGTCGAGCATGACGTCGCCGCGCTCGATGAGGTCCTCGAGGCGTCCCGGGACAGGCGACGACGACGTTGACACCCTTGTGGAGGGCCCGGACCTGGTCGCGGTAGCCGGTCCCACCAAAGATGGAGACCACCCGCTGGCTGTCACGTCCGAGGAGCGAACCCAGACACGGCGTGCACCTGGGACGCCAGCTCACGAGTCGGGACGAGGATGAGGGCCTGCGGGCGACGTGGCCGCGATTGGGTCATGTTGGCCGCGATCGGCATGCCGAAGGCAAGTGTCTTGCCCGAGCCGGTCGGTGCCTTGCCGCAGATGTCGCGGCCGGCCAATGCGGCAGGAATGGTGGCCGTTTGGATGGGAAGCGGGCTGGTGATGCCCAACTTCTGCAGGCGCGCGTTGATATCCGCGGAAACACCAAGGTCAGTAAA
Source organism: uncultured Acidimicrobiaceae bacterium (assembly GCA_963737745.1). Lineage (GTDB taxonomy): Bacteria > Actinomycetota > Acidimicrobiia > Acidimicrobiales > RAAP-2 > Bog-473. The sequence continues at coordinate 147,922 of CAVTTR010000003.1, forward strand.
GGAAGTGATGACGAAACTCCAGTCGAGTGATGAACGGCCTACTCGAATGAAGTTTCGAACGGGCCCCGCTGAACGATGGTTCAACGGCGGACTACATGATAGCAGAGAACGCGCCCCCGCGAAAGGTTCGCCGGAAGAGCGCGTCATCTCCCTGTGGTGGGCGGACCCACATCCCGAGAGTCGCCCGTTGAGCTGCGGAGACGGCGCGCGGGATCGACGTGTCACAACCGAGCGCCACCATCGACGCCAATCGAGGAGGAGTCACCGTGGCCGTATGCGGATATTGCAAAAACGAAATGACGGACAACATCAGCTGTCGACCTGACGCGTTGATGCTGGGTCAAGCTATTTTCGTGCCAATTCGTTGGGGCGACGAGAGGGCGAGCAAGGCCTGGAGCACCGATATCTGCTGCCGGGTCTGTGGCACGCCTCCCCGGAGGCGTCCACCATCCGGGTTGTTGCCTCGAGGAGTGTCCCTCGTGTGGTGGACCGGCGGCAGCCTGCCCCTGCTTCCTCGATCTCGAGGCCCGGACAACCCGCCGACTGCGGACGCGACGCGTGGCCGACCGCGGCTCGGATCCGGTGTCGTGCTCACCGCTTCCGTCGGCACTACCTTCGCTGACCGACCGCTGCTGTCGACGCCTGCTTCGGTGGTCGCAGAAAGTCCGGATCAGATGTTCCCGCGCGGATGCGCACAGCCTAAGCGCCCTCTGGGCCAGGCTCGGACCATCGAGACCGAGACCGGCCAGGATGTCGTCCGCCTTTCCCTGCGGAAAGTATGCGAGGGGAAGTCCGCACGAAACGATGGCCGGAGGTGGATCGGGTTCGGATCGTGGCGCGCAGGGCGGTGGGCGATCGACTGCACCGACACCACCGGCAACGACCCCGTCCTCGACGGTGATGACCACGTGATGACGAAGCGCATCGCCAACATCAGCGGGTCCAACGGAGCCGCCGCTCGAATGTCCCACACCGTGGCCTCGACCCCGTGGCGCGAGAGCTCCACTGCCGCCTGCTCACAGACCTCGACCATTTTGCCGAGCCCCAAGAAGCAAACCGTCCGGCCGGCGCGCACCCGCCGAGCCGAGAGCCCGTTCCCCGTCCTCGCGCTGTGCCGGGCTTCGGTCTTGGGCCAACGAAGGGCGACCGGCCCGGTCGTGATCGCGATGGCCTGCGCCAGCATGACCGGAATCTCTTCGTAACTCGAAGGCGCCAACACGGTCATGCCGGGCACCTTGGTCAAGAGGGCCAGGTCCATCACGCCGTTATGACTCGGACCGTCATCGCCGGTGATCCCCGCTCGGTCGATGCAGAAGATGACCGGCAGACCGTGGAGTCCGACGTCGTAATAGAGCTGGTCCCAGGCTCGGTTGAGAAAGGTCGAGTAGATGGCGACAACGGGACGAAAGCCGCCCATGGCCAGACCGGCTGCGGTCGCCACGGCGTGTTGCTCGGCGATGCCGACGTCGATGAAGCGCTCGGGATAGCGACGCGAGAACTCGATCAGACCACATGAACCCGGCATGGCGGCCGTGATGGCCATCAGCTCGGGATGCAACGCCGCCTCGCGTACCAGTGCCGACCCGAAGCCCTCCGTGTAGCTGGAGGTTCTGCCGCGCACGTGCGCCACGCCGGTCGCCGGGTCGAACGGTCCGATGTCGTGCAGTCGCTTCTCGTCGTCACTCTCGGCCGGTGCATAGCCCCGCCCCTTCTCGGTGTGCACATGCAACACGACCGGCCCCGGAGCGAGCGCTACACGCGGCGAGCGCTCTCTCCAATTCCGAGAAGTCGTGACCGTCGACCGGTCCTTCGTATGCCAGATCCCAAGGCGCGGAAGAAGGTAGCCGGCGCCACCGGCACCCACGGCGGACGTGCCGGCAGTGCTCAAGGGTCGAGACCGTCGGGGCATAGGACCGCCCGTTGTCGTTGAGGATGATGATCACCCTGGCTGCCGTGGGCGCCGATATTGGAGAGAGCTTCATAGGCCAGGCCACCGGTGAGAGCACCGTCGCCGACCACGGCAACCACATGGTGCGTGGCCTGCGCCAGATCCCGGGCTCGGGCCAATCCGTAGGCGTACGACAACGCCGTCGAGGCATGGCTGTTCTCCACCAGGTCATGGACGGACTCGCCCCGGTTGGCGTAGCCCGAAAGCCCGTGCGGCCGTCGCAGCGTGGGGAAGTCAGCCGCGCGCCCGGTGAGGATCTTGTGGACATACGTCTGGTGCCCGGTGTCCCACACGATCTGATCGCGGGGGGACTCGAACCGCCGGTGCAGGGCCAGCGTGAGCTCGACCACCCCCAAGTTCGAGCCGAGGTGGCCGCCGTTCTCGGAGACGGCCGATATGAGAAACGACCGTATGTCCGCAGCGAGCGGCTTCAGGGCATGAGCACCGAGAGCGCGGACCTTGGACGGAGTGAGCCCAAGGAGATCTGCCGTCGCAGCGCATCCGGCCTGCCACGCGTCGTCGGCTGCCCATTCCAATGTCTCCGCCGAAAGCAAGCGCGGAGCCGAGGACCCGATGTCAAGGGCAGCCACCGTGCGTCAGTGCGTTGAGACGAGGGCGCGAAGTGACTGGCGGAGCGAACCCATCGTGGCAATCACCGCACTCGGCTCATAGCCGCAATGGGCCATACAGTTGGCGCAGCGTTCGTCCTTGCCTCGCCCGTAGGCATCCCAGTCGGTAGTCTCGATCAACTCCTTATAGCTACTGGCGTATCCGTCGGCCATCAGATAGCAGGGACGCTGCCAACCGAGCACGGAGTAACTGGGAATCCCCCACGCCGTGCATTGGAAGTCCGACTTGCCCTCCAAGAAGTCGAGAAACAGCGGCGAGTGATTCAACCGCCACTTCTTACGGTGCTTCTGCCCGAACGCATCGGAGAAGAGCTTCTGGGTCTGCTCGACACCGAGAAAATGCTCCTGGTCGGGTGCCTTTTCGTAGGCGAACGCCGGCGAGATCATCATGGCGTCCACGCCGAGGTCGTCGTTGAGGAAGTTCAACACGTCACGCACCGTCTTGGGCGAGTCGGTGTTGAAGAAGGTCGAATTGGTCGTGACGCGAAATCCCTTCTCCTTGGCCAAGCGAATGGCGGCCACGGCCTCGTCGAAAACACCTTCACGATCAACTGCGGCATCGTGTCGCTCGCGCAGGCCGTCCACGTGCACCACCCAGGAGAAGAAGTGGGACGGGGTGAACTTGTCGATGCGCCGCTGGAGAAGCACGGCATTCGTGCAGAGATAGACGTACACCTTGCGGCGCACGAGCTCTTGCACCATGGCGGCGATGTCGGGATGCAGCAGGGGCTCGCCACCGGCTATGGAGACCATGGGCGTGCCGCACTCTTCGACGGCGTTCACCACGTCCTCGACCGACAAACGCTTACGCAGGATGTCCGTCGGGTGCTGGATTTTGCCGCAACCCGGGCATGAGAGGTTGCAGGCAAACAGCGGCTCGATCTCAGTGATGAAGGGGAACCGAGGGTCTCGTTGGAGCTTCTTCTTCAAGAAGTACGTACCGACTCGGAGATTCTGTCGCAATGGAATGGGCATCAGCGCACCTGCCTTGGTAGTGAAAATTGGACGGTTTCTTCGGTTGTTCGGTGTTCGGTGATCGTCGTCGGCCCGAGCGTCGACAACATGTCGATGACCTCGGTGACCAGTGTCTCGGGCGCGGATGCTCCGGCCGTCAACCCCACGCGGCTCACATTGTCGAGCCAATCGAGGTGAATTTCTGAGGCGTCTTCGATCAGTTCCGCTCGACATCCCGCCCGGCGGGCCACTTCGACCAGGCGGGCGGTATTGGAGGAATTGGCCGAACCGACCACCAACATCAGATCACACTGATGAGCGATGGCGCGTACGGCATCCTGGCGGTTCTGCGTGGCGTAACAGATGTCGTTGGACGTCGGACCCACGAGTTGGGGAAAGCGCTGGCGCAGTGCGCTGACGACTTCGGCCGCTTCGTCGATGGAGAGGGTCGTCTGCGTCAGGTACGCCACACGGTCGTGATCGTCGAACGTGAGATCGGCGACATCCTCCTTGCCTTGCACGAGCTGTATGCGGTCGGGCGCTTCGCCCACCGTCCCCACCACCTCCTCGTGGTCAGCATGACCGACGAGCACGATCTGATAGTCCTGCGCGAGATAGCGCCGAGCTTCGTGATGCACTTTTGCCACCAACGGACACGTGGCGTCGATGACCGTCAGGTCGAGCCGTTCGGCCGCCGCGGCGCGCACGGCGGGCGAGACCCCGTGCGCGGCCAGCACGACGGTAGCTCCGTCAGGCACCTCGTCGAGTTCAGCGACGAATATCGCACCTTTGGCCTCGAGGTCGGCCACGACGTGCACGTTATGAACGATCTGTCTGCGGACGAACACCGGACTGCCGAATCGCGCCAGCGCACGTTCGACGATTTCGATCGCCCGTTCGACGCCGGCACAGAACGAGCGTGGACTCGCGAGCAGTACATGGTGCGAGCGGCTGGCGCGGGCCCAGCGTTCGAGCGAGGTACGGACACCCAAAAGCGAACTCGAGCGCGGCCAGCGTCTGACCCTTCTGCGGATCGGCAATCACCCGCACCGCGGCGACAGGGTGGTCCACCAAATGGAGAGCCACCCACGCCGATTCGGTATCCCAGGCGATGGCGCCGTCACCGGCAAGTCGTGCTGCCTCTTCGGTTGCGAGGGCACCTGAAGCCGACACGAGCGGGCCGGTGCGCACGCTCAGGCCGAGCCGCTGCAGATCCCGGGCCACGGCGGTCGACGCCGGGAGTCGACGCCGGGGAGTCCCATCCGTCGCCCACAGCTCGGTGGCCACGACAAGTTGGCCGGGGCGAATGGTGGGATCAAGTGCGTACGCCACGCCGGAAAGTGCCACCGGAGTACCAACGGCCAGGGTTTCCCGCAGCCGCGACCCGGTCAAGAGCGCCTGCGCCATGCCGGCACCCGAGATCATGACGCCCCCGCCAATGGCCTCGGCCTGCACTCGATCGGCGGTCAGCACGGCGAGATCAACCATGGTCCCACCCATAGGCGTAGCGACCGAGGGCCATCACCGGAAAGACCAGGTGGTACAGGTGGTAGTTGATATAGAAGTCGCCGGGAAAACCGGTACCCGTGAACCATGTCTCGTCCCAGGTCCCGTCGGGAAGCTGGTTATCAACGAGAAAGCCGACGCCCCGTTCACACGAGGGGCCACGTTCGTTCGCTGCGAGAAGGGCGAGCAGGGCCCACGCTGTTTGGCTGGCGTTGGACACGCCTCGACCGCGAAATTCCGGGTCACGATACGAGCGCAGATCTTCGCCCCAACCCCCATCCTCGTTCTGGTGCTCCTCGAGCCAGGCCACAGCGCGCCGGATGGCGGCATGGCGGGGTGAGACCCCCGCCGCTACCAGCGCCGGCACGACGGCCCCGGTGCCATAGATGTGATTGGAGCCCCACCGGCCAAACCACGAACCATCGGACTCTTGCGCGTCGAACAGCCAGAGGATCCCCCGCTCGGTGGCCCGGCCGGACTGTCCCAAGATGGCGAGCATCTCGATCACGTGGGCAGTGACGTCAGCGCTTGGTGGATCGATGAGCTCCCCGAAGTCACAGAAGGGGAGATCCCGACAAAGGGCCCGGGTATTGTCAACGTCGAAGGCGGCCCATCCACCGTCTCGACATTGCATTCCCTCGGTCCAGGCGATCCCACGTGCCACCGCATCGCTTTCGTGATGACCGGTGCGTCGGAGTGCGAGAGCCACCTCCGCCGTGTCGTCGATATCGGGGTAGTTGTCATTGGCGAACTCAAAGGCCCAGCCACCTGGCGCCAAATCAGGCCGGCGAACGGCCCAGTCCCCCGGAACCGTGATCTCTTCCTCCAAAAGCCAGCTCCCGGCCTTGCGCATCGACGGATCGTCCGGGGATACTCCGGCGTCGCCCAACGCCACGACCGCCAGCGCTGTGTCCCACACGGGGGATTGACACGCTTCGATCCGGCGGCCGTTCTCATCTTCGATGGTGAATCCGTCGAGACCGTCGATGGCCGCTTGCATGACGGGGTGGTCAAGGGCGTAGCCCTGGAGATGCAGCGCCATCAGCGAGTACACCCAGGGCGGTTGGATGCCGCCCCAAGAACCGTCGGCCTCCTGCCGCTGGACGATCCAGCGTTCGGCCCTCGCCAGACAGAACCGACGGAGAGGCCCTATCGGTTTGCGCTCGTACAGGTGCAGGACGCGATCAAGCAGATCGAACCAACCGGCCCAGGTGTTGAGCGGGCGCCGGACGACGGGAGCCGGACCTACATCGAGCTCATCGATGTCGATCGAGAGGTCATGTACCGGTCGATGCGCGTTGACTACGGTGAGCGCAACGACAGTCTGTCGGGCCCAACATCCGAAGTCGTAGATGTTCAAAGGAACCCACGGCGGGAGCAGCATGAGCTCCGGCGGAAGAATGGGCAAACTCTCCCAGGACCATTTTCCGAAAAGTGCCAGCCAGATACGCGTGAAGACCCGGCTCGCCCCTATTCCGCCCTCTCCGCGGATGTATTCAACCGCCAGGCGCATATGCGCGGAGATCGGGGCTGTCGCCGGCCAGCTTGAGGGCGACGTAGGCCTCAATGGTGGTCGAGAGGTCGGGAGGACCCCCGTAGTACGTGGCCCAGGTCCCGTCGTCGCGCTGACGAGAGCGGATCCATTTCGCAGCCCCCGCCGTCTGGTCCTCGGTACGAATACCGAGGAACTGGCGCAGAAGGAGATCCTCGGCATCCATGGTGACGTTCGTCTCCAGCTCGCCCTTCCACCAGCCGTCTTCGTGCTGGAGCTCCTTGAGCGCGGCCACCGATCGTTCGAGGCTCTCGGCGATGGAGACGGCAGAATCGAGCTCCAGCCCGTCGCCGTCCTCCTCGGGGACGTCAGATTGGAAGAGAGAGGAGATCGCCATCAGGCGTCCCGCTCCGTGACAAATCTGGCAATGGCGACCAACTCGCTCTTGGGGCCGGGCGCGAGAGGAATTCGATCGAGGGCGGTCAAGGCCATGGTGAGGTGTGCATCGGCCAGGGCGACCGTCTCCTCCTTGGCGCCACATTCTTCGAGCAGGAACCGCGCTCGTTCGACGTCGGCGGCCGAGAGCTCGCTCTCGAGCAATCGACGTAACTCTTCGGTGCGCTCGTCGCTCTGGGCGAGAGCGAAGGAAACGGGGAGCGTCTTTTTATGTTGGGAGAGGTCGCTCCCCACTGGTTTCCCCGTGCGCGCCGGCTCGCCCCAGACCCCGAGCAGGTCATCGACGGCTTGAAAGGCTGTACCGAGATGGGACCCGAACTCGCCCAGCGCATGGACGGTCGCATCGGGTGCCCCGGCGAGGATCGCCCCGAGGGAGACGGCGCACGAGAGAAGCGCGGATGTCTTTCCGCTCTCCATGGCCACACATTCCTCCACGGTGACCGAGGCTCGAGATTCGAACGCCATGTCGTCCGCCTGGCCAGCGATCATGAGCTGTGTGGCCTCGACCAGACAGCGGGCCGCACGCACCCGCTCGGGCGTCGGCTCATCGAGCAGGACCTGAAGAGCCAGCGTGGCCAGCGCGTCCCCAGCGATGATGGCCGATCCGACGCCAAATTCGCTCCACACCGTCGAACGATGACGGCGTTCGGTGTCTTCGTCGATGATGTCGTCGTGGATCAGAGAGAAGTTGTGCACCAACTCGATCGCTACCGCTCCGAGCACCCCGACTTCCTCAGGGGCGCCCGCGGCGGCGGCCGCGACCAAGGAGAGGGCAGCACGCACCCGCTTGCCGCCGCCGGCCAGATGATGGTGCACGGGAGCCTGCAAGGAGGGGCTGAGTCGAGCCACGGCCTCGTCGAGAGCCGGGAGCCACCACTCGTGCAGCACGAGCGAGCGTGGCCGACACCAACTCATCGGTCGTGAGGTCGTTGGTGTTGGGAGAGAGTGCAGAGGCGGTCACATCGCCACCCCTTGCAATTGGTGCTTGGCCTGTTCGGTGTCCTCGAGGATGGCACGGGCGGCGCTCTCGCCGCTCAGCACGGCCCCCTCCATGGTCGCCGGCCATCCCGTATCGCACCATGCCCCGGCGAGAAACAACCCCGGTACCGTGGTCCGCGTCGAGGGGCGGCGGGCGGCAGTACCTGGGTTCCCTCGGAATGTGGCCGCGCGCTCACGGGTGACGACGCCGTCGACGAGACGCGCCGTGCGGGCGATCGGGAGGAGGGCTTGCAGGGCGGCGAAGAAGGTGCCGACGAGTTGCGAGGACGATTCGCCAATGTAGTCATCGGCAGCCGACAGCGAGATGGAAATGCACTGACCAGATCGCAACCCGCTTGAGGAGGTCCGATCGAAGAAGAACTGGATCGGCGAGTTCACGACGGCCGCCAGCGGCGAGATCCGTGACCTGTCGATCCAGTACCAGATGCACGTTGACAATGGGAGACTGGCCGAGCCCGAGTTCGTCGGGAGCACACCCTCGGGCAGGACCCGTTGCGTGACCTCGGGCGGCGTGGTCACGATCACCGCGTCGGCGCGGTGTCGGTGCTCGTCGGTCACGACCTCGAGTCCACGGTCACCGCGTTCCACGACGTGCTGCACCCTGACGCCGACGACGGTCTCCACTCCCGCTGATTCCAGGGCGCGGGCGGCGTAATCACCGTGCAGCTCGGTCAGCGGCACGGTCGACCACCCGACATCGCCGGCATCGGCCTGATCGAGGAGGCCGGTGCGGAACACCTTGACGGCTAAGGCCAGCGAGGCTTCCGAAGCGTGGACATTGAGAGTAGGCAGGGTGATGAGATCCCAGAGCCGATCGATCGCGACATCACTCTGCCCGTGCTGCGACAGCCAGCTCCCGAAGGTCTCGTGTCGAGCCAGGGATCCTCGGGATTGAGGCGGCTCAAGGCCAAGGCGGGCCACGCCAGGCGCAGCCGCTCCTCCAGAGTCAGGTGCCGATAACGGGCCAGCGACGAAGCGAGGTGAAGGGGAGCACGCAACGAGGACCGCTGTGATGGACGCCCGCGTCCCGTCGGGGGAGAGGACGGGGATGTCGAGACGCGGCTGCAGGTAGACGGCTTCCCGGGCACCGATGCGGTCGAGGAACCGCAGATAGGCGGTGCAGCACCGCAAGAACACGTGTTGGCCGTTGTCGAACGAAAGACCGTTGCGCTGGAAGGACCACGTGAGTCCGCCCAGCCTCAGCCGCCGCTCCAGGAGGGTGACCTGGGCCCCGGCGTCGGCCAGCGACAGTGCTGCGCTCACGCCGGCCAAGCCCCCACCGACGACCACCACACGATGGGCGGTCACGGCTGTGCCCCGACGAGGCTTTGCCGGCGATCCACACCTTTTCGGCCGCCGGCAAGGAGAGCCGACCGTTGGGTCACGGCGTGGGGATCGCGTTCGATGTGCACGAGTAAGCGGTAATAGATGCCGGCCATGGCCCCGACGCAGGCCCGGCTCCGACGATCGAACAGTGGGAGCAGCTGCAATCCGCGTTCGAACCACTCGTGTGCTCGTGCGCACTCGAAGGCGACCAGCTCCGCCAGAGCGGCATCGTCCGCCCGAGAGGTCCGGAGGGCAGCCGACCGCGATGGCGTCCTCGGCGGGAAGGTAGACCCGGCCATTGCTGCGGTCTTCGACGACGTCGCGCAGGATGTTCGTGAGCTGCAGCGCAACACCCAGATCATCGGCCAGTTCGACCGCCGTGGGATCAGTGGCCCCGAACACGGCGAGCGAGAGACGGCCGATGGATCCGGCGACAAGCCGGCAGTAGACGACCAGGTCGTCGAACGTGGCGTAGCTGGTCCCCCGGACGTCGTTCTCGCAACCCTCGATCAACTCGTCGAAGGCCCCCAGAGGCAGCTGGTACCGAATGGTCGCGGCGGCCACGGCCACCAGCACCGGGTCGTCGCCTCCGTGGCCATCGTGCCGTCGATCGGGTGCAGGCTCGCCCGCACCTGCTCGAGCTCGATGAGCTTCTGCGCCGGCGGCGCCGATGCCGTCACCGATGTCATCGATCTTCCGGGCCAGGGCGTAGACAGAGGAGAGCGCGTGACGCTCGGGGACCCGCAGCAGCCGGATGCCATAGCCGAAGTTCTTGGCTTCGCGCCGGGTGATCTCCTCACAGGCCCGGTAGGCGGTCTCGGTATTCACGCCGACTTCCTCAACGATGCCGACAAAGCCAGTGCGCCGGCGAGACGCACGCCGAGGCGCAGCGGGCGGGGCCGACACGACCGGGCCAACACCTCGTAATTGGCAGCCTCGATCGCATCGAGGGCAGCCATTCCTCCCGCCGCGAATCCGCACACCGCCATGCGGGGCTGCAGCGGGAGCTGGCGCGTCAATGGGGCGGCGGAGGCGAGGAGGCGACGGGCCCGACTCGCTTCGTAGCGCAGGACGGTCCGCAAGGGGCGGGCTGGTGCGAGCTGCCCGCAGGTCGGCCTCGGCGCATTCGAGTGCCCGCAGGTCACTTTGTGGGAGGTAGATCCGATCACGAGCGGCGTCCTCCCCCACATCCTGCAGGTGCTCGATGATCTGCAATGCAATGCACACGTCGTCGGAGAGGGCGATGCGCGCCGGCGAACTCACCTCGAAGATCCGCAGCACGAGCTCTCCGACCGGCGTCGCCGACAGCCGGCAATAGGCGACGAGATCCTCGAACGTCTCATAACGGACTTCACCGTCTGGTCGCGCCGATTGGCCTCGATCAGACGGAAGAAGGGATCAAGGGGAAGATCGAATCGCCGGATGGTCGGGGTCAGGCGTTGCAGGAGCGGATGCGTCGCCCGGCCCGCGGCGGCGAGCTCGAGCTCACGTCGTGAGCCAATCCAGAAGGAGCGAGGCGGTCGCCATCGGCCTCGTCACCGATGTCGTCAGCCAACCGGGCGAAGCCATAGACGGCGAGAAGATGGTCCCGCACCGCACGCGGGCAAGAGGCGCGATGCCACCGGAAAGTTCTCAGCGCCCGCCTGCCCCAGCACCGTCTCGGTGCCGGGCAAGGAAGTCTGGCGTCAACATCGTGAGTGCGCTCTGGCGCCAGTAGTTGTTCGTTCATTGCATGTACATGACTACTGGGTTCTGATGGATGAGCGTGCAGCGAAATCACCGTAAAAACCGAATCTCTGCGATGTGAAACTATCCGTCAATTGCGTGCCGTGTAACACGGCGTTCAAGCAAACGATTGATGGCTGAATTCGCGCGTGAATACTTCTGACCGTAGTCCGACATGACTCTTCGAGCGAGGAATGAACATCGTGTCGCCACATGGCAACTTCGGAAGCACAAACGAACCAGCGCGCGCCTTCCGCACAAACGTTTGCTGGGCCATCGCATCTCCGCCTTGCATCCGGCGGAGGCGATATCGCTTCCGTCTCGTCGAACCTTGAGATGAAGTGCCACCTCCCCGAAGGAGTCACGGTTCGGTCGGGCTGGCGGAGCAGCGATACTGAGTGCGTGTTCGAGCAAGGCTTGACGTGAGGCGTCCGGTCCGGTGAAGGCCATTGAATACATCGTCGGCCTCATTATCGTCGTCTTCACGTCGGCCAGCGTGCTGTTCACCATCGTGCTCCCGCGAGAGCCACGGGGATTCGAGCGTCTGTCGTCGGTGGTAAATCGGATGGTCCTGTTCGTGTTCATCGGGCTCGCACGACCGGCGCGCGCCTACGAACGAAAAGATGCCTTCCTGGCGCCTGTGGCGCCGGTGGCCCTGGTTGGTCAGCTGGCGGTATGGGCCGCGCTTCTTCATCGTCGGCTACGCCCTCATGCTCCAGAGCACCACCCACAATTTCGCCTCGGCTCTCGCCCAAGCTTCGGGGGCGCTCTTCACCGTGGGGACCATCGACCTCAGCGGACGCGCCAACTTTGCGGTGGACATCGCGGCCGGCGCCACATGGGTGGTCATCGTTGCCCTGCAGATCGCCTACTTGCCCGCTCTCTATCAAGCCTTCAACCGGAGGGAGACCTTGGTGGCCATGCTCGAGAGCCGAGCCGGCGTCCCGGCCTGGGGACCCGAACTGCTGGCGCGCCACCAGTTGGTAGGCATCATCGATTCGTTGCCGCAGCTCTACTCAGACTGGGAGCAGTGGTCGGCCGAACTGGCCGAAAGCCACACCACCTACCCGGTGATGTTGCTGTTTCGATCCCCGGATCCGTGGTTCTCATGGCTGCTCGGTCTCTTGGCCGTTCTGGACGGTGCGGCAATGCACCTCGCTCTCGCGCCCGAGAACCGCCTCTTCGCAGTCGAGGCTGTGCCTGCGAATGGGCTTCACCTCCCTCAATCGCATCGCCAAGGTCTTGGGGTGGAAGGTCGACCCCGACCCCAGTCCGGAGGGACCGATCGACCTGACGTTCGAGGAATTCGAAGAAGCAGTTTCCATGCTTGAGCACGTCGGGTTCCCGATGGAACGGACCGCAAAAGAGGCGTGGCCTGACTTTCGAGGCTGGCGGGTCAACTATGAGACCGTCGCCTACCGACTCTGTGACCACTTGACGGCTCCGCCGGCGCCATGGTCGGGCAGTCGGCGCCATCTTCGCTCCGGCGTCGTCGCACCAATGCGACCGCCCCAACGTACGCCCGTCCTGGACGAACACCGGCCCGCCGTGATCATCCCACCCCGCCCCTCACTGGGCGGGAGTCCCACCCGGAGGAGCTGACTGCTCAATCCTCGACGGCGTGACCCCCTACTGACCGCCGCATGGCGGCGTGCAGCCGATTGGGTGTCATCACCCCGAGGTAGCGCTCACCGTCGACGACCGGGAGCCAACGCACATCGTGCTGCAGCATTTCCGCCAGGGCGGCACGTAACGACGCCCCGAGAGGGAGCTGCACCTCAAAAGGAACGAGATGGTCCGCCACCGTTCCCTTCTGCAACGGGTCCAGCTCCACCCAGCCCAAAAGATGGTCGTTGTCATCGACCACCACCGCCCAGCGACTTTCGGACTCCGCTGCAACGACGGAAGCGTCTGTCATCGACAGTCGGGGGTCGACGCGGGGCGGCTGCGCCAGATCGTCGGGCTCGATGGTGGTGACCGCCAATCGTCGGACCCCGCGATCCGAACCGACGAAGTCCGCCACGAACGCCGTCGCCGGACAGCCGAGGATCTGCGCCGGAGTGTCGTACTGCTCAAGCACGCCACCCTTGGAGAACACGGCGATCCGATCACCCAGTTTGGCCGCCTCCTCGATGTCATGGGTGACAAAGACGATCGTCTTCTTCAGTTCGCCTTGTAGATCGAGAAACTGTTGCTGCAGCCGTTGCCGGGTAACCGGGTCGACGGCGCGCGAAGGGCTCGTCCATGAGCAGGACAGGCGGATCACCCCCCAAAGCCCTCGCCACGCCAACCCGCTGGCGCTCCCCCCCGGAAAGCTCATGGGGAAAACGCCGGGCGTACGAGCCGAGGATCCAGGCCGACGAGTTCGAGCAACTCCTGAACCCTGGCCTCCACCCGATCCTTCTCCCAACCGAGGAGGCGAGGAACCGTGGCGATGTTGTCGGAAACCCGCCGGTGCGGGAACAAGCCGCCCTGCTGGATCACATAGCCGATGCCGCGGCGCAACTCCACCGGATCCATCTCCAGCACATCGGTCCCATCGATCAGGATGCGTCCGCCCGAAGGCTCGATGAGTCGGTTGATCATCCGCAAGGTGGTCGTCTTGCCGCATCCCGAGGGTCCGACGAGAACACACAGCTCGCCGTCGGGCACGGTGAGGCTCAAGGTCGGCCACCGCGACGGAGTCGTGCGCCATAGCGCTTCGACACCCCGTCGAGCGTGATCATGGCCCGAGACATTACCCACCGCTTCGGTAGGAAATCTTCGTGACGGCACTACCTTGCGTGCAGCGCCACCGATAACGTGAGGCCGCGTGCTGCTCGGGACGCGAACCCGTTCTTCCGATGGAGTTATGTCACCAGCCAATGGAGCCAGATTCAGGGCGATCTGGTTCAGCACATCAAGCTGAGCCTTCTCGCGGTGGCGATCGGCATCGTCATTTCGATTCCCTTGGCCGTGCTGGCGTGGCGCTACAGCATCATCCGGGCGCCGGTCTTCGGGGTGGCGAGCGCTCTCTACATCATCCCCTCACTTGCCCTCTTCGTCATTCTCGGACCGCTGACCGGTTTCGTGGCTTCCTACCAGACGGCCGAGATCGCATTGGTCGGGTACACGCTTGCTCATCCTGATCTGGAACACCGTGGCCGGCCTCGACGCCGTCCCGGCCGACGCCCGGGAGGCGGCGATTGCATTGGGCTACTCGCCCACCGCCGCCCTCGTCCGGGTCGACCTCCCCCTCGCTCTGCCGTACATCTTCGCCGGCGTTCGGGTGGCCACGGCCACCGTCATCGGGCTGGTGACGGTGACGGCGCTCATCGGCCTCGGGGGCCTCGGCCAGCAGATCACCTACGGCTTCACCATCGGCTACAACACGCCGATCATCGTCGGTCTCGTTCTTTCCATCGTCCTGGCGGCGGTCGCCGGACCTGTTGCTGGTGGGCGCCCAGCGAGTGGCCGTCCCGTGGGCCCGCACCGCCAGGCCCGCGAAAGGCGACCGACTGACGTGCATTTCCTCGACCAGGTGGCCGATTGGTTCACCACATCTTCGAACTGGAGCGGGTCGCAAGGAATCCCCCTGCTCTTCTGGCATCAGCTCGAACTGTCACTTGACGGTGGTGCTCTCCGCCCTCCTGCTCGGGGGCGGCCTCGGGGTGTTCCTCGGCCACACCGGCCGGGGCGGGTTGGTCGCCGTCAACGCGGCCAACGCCTTTCGGGCCGTGCCCACCCTGGCCCTGCTCACCTTGCTCGCCATTCAACCGTCCATCTCGCTCAAATGGAACGGGTTCCTCGCGGCATGGATCGCCCTCACCGCGCTGGCGATCCCTCCCATTTTGACCAACACCTACGTCGGGATGCGCGAGGTCGATGCCGACGTACGTGATGCCGCGAAGGCGATGGGACTGACCGGCGGTCAGGTGCTGCGCCGGGTGGAAGCGCCCCTGGCGGTCCCCTTTGTCATGGCCGGCGTGCGCACCGCCGCCATCGAGGTCGTGGCGACGTCGACACTGGCGGCGTACGTCAGCTTCACGGACCTCGGGCACGTACGTGATCACCGGGCTCAACACCAATAATTCGGTGCTCTCGTTCAGCGGTGCCATTCTGGTGGCGGTCATGGCCGGGCTTGGTGGCCGGCGCCCTCGGCCTTCTGGCTCGGGCGCTGACCCCACTCCCCCTGCGCCGACAGGGCACGCCGGGGCCTTCTCACCGCCCGCCCCGGTCTCGGCCGCTGCTAAGTTGACAAAGCCGATCGGATAAGTAAGTATTTCGATCACGCGACGGTTCCATGACGGTCCGATCGCGTCACGCCGAGGGGCGTGTTTCCGCCCCTCCCGACTGGGAAAGGTATCCCCACATGCGTTTCAAGCGCTCCTTGTTCTTCGGTGCCCTGGCCATGCTTGGTCGCCGTGGTCGCCGCGCCGACCGCGGCCTTTGCCTCTGTGCAGCGCCTCCAGCAAGCCGACCATCATCATCGGTTCGACGAACTTCGAGGAGCAGGCGATCGTTTCCAACATCTGGGCCGACGTCCTCAAGTCGGCGGGCTACAACGTCACCGTCGAGCCCGCACTGGGAACCCGGGCAATCGTGGTGCCGGCCATCGAGAAGGGCGAGATCAATCTCGAGCCGGACTACGCCGCCTCGCTGCTCGACTTCCTGCACAACGGCGCCACCCCTGCGGCCGGCGACAACATCGCCACCGCCATCCCGGCCGATCAAAAGGCGCTCGCGTCGTTCGGAGTGACCGTGCTTCCCGCGTCGAAGGCGCTGGACACCAACGTCTTCGCCGTCACCAAAGCCACGGCCAAGAAGGACCACCTCACGACCATCTCGAGCCTGAAGCCCTATGCCTCGAAGATTGACCCTGGGCGGACCCCCCGAATGCCCGACCAACGCCGGATGCGAGTTGGGGCTCAAGAAGGTCTACGGCCTGAAGTTCGCCGGCTTCAAGAGCCTCGACGAGGCGGGCCCACTCAGCGTGGCCGCCCTCAAGAACGGCAAAGTCCAAGTGGTCGAGCTCTTCTCGAGCGACGGCAACGTGGTGTCCAACAACTTCGTCGCCCTCACCGACAACAAGCACCTCGAGGGAGCGGACTACATCGTCCCGGTCATCCGCAAGTCGGTGGACACGCCCGGCGTGGCCAAGATCCTCAACAGCATCGACGCCAAGTTGACCACCACCGCCATCTCGAAGCTCAACCTCGACGTGACGGCCAAGCAGGAGCAGCCGGCCGCCGTGGCCCAGACCTGGGTGAACTCGGTCACGGGCTGACGTCGCCGGGCATCGGCCGCGGCGTCACTCCCGATCGACCGCGGACCAGGTCGCCGATTCGGCAGCCCTCAGGTCGGCTTCGTCAGTCGGTGGCAATGGCGGTCAGCACATCCAGTTTGCCCGCACGCCGGGCGGGCCAGCTCGCTGCGCCGAGGCCGAGCAGCGCGGCGAGGATCAAGAAGATCACCAGGCTGCCGCCGGGGATCACGATGTCGGTGATGCCCTGCTGCTTGAGTGACGCGAAAAGGCCGTGCCGAGCGCCGTGCCGACGAGGATGCCGATGATGGCGCCGAATACGGAGAGAATGACCGACTCCGATCGGATCATGGACTCGCACCTGTCGTCGCTTCATGCCTACCGCCCGCAGGAGTCCGATCTCATGGGTGCGCTCGAAGACCGAGAGCATGAGCGTGTTCACGATGCCGATCAGGGCGATCACGACGGCCAGGGCCAGGAGGGCATAGACCAGCGCCAGGAGTTGGTTGACCTGGGCTCGCTGCGATTTCTCGAAGCCGGCCCGGGTCTGGATTTTCAGATTCGGGTAGGCCCGCAGGCCGTGCTCCACCACGCGTGGTCGTCAGCTGGCTCGTCCGCCTTCGTCTGCAAGAGGACGGCGACCGGGCAGCGGATTGTTGAAGTGCGTCGAGGAAGAACCGATCCCCCACCAGGTAACTCCCGATGAGAGCGTTGGGTTGGAAGATCCCGCCGACGCGCAATGTGGACGCTCCCGTTTGGGCGAACTTCACCGGCACGACCGAGCCGACGGAGAGGTGCTTGGTGGTCGCCGTGTTGGTGTCGATGAGCAACTGCCCGATCGCGAGCGCGGGCGCACCCGACTCCCACTCTGCATGCGCAGGATCACCGTCGAAGAGAGGTCCTTGGTGGAGACCGCCGTCAGGTTCGGCCAGCGAATTCCGGATGGCAAAGGTCCCCTGATAGACCGTGGAGACGGACGGTGACGCCGGGCAGCGTGGCCGCGACGTCCGCCACCGAACCGCTGAACTCGCCCGGCTCCGCCCTGGGCGGAGCTCGTGACGATGTAGCTGGCACTGATTGCGTTGTCGACACTGCTCGTGACGGACTTGGAGAGCGAGGCGCCGAAGACGGCGATGGTCGAGACCAGGGCCAGCCCGACCATGAGGGCCGAGGCCGTCTGCGCCGTGCGCCGGGGGCTGCGCATGGAATTCTGCCGTCCGAGCTTGCCCGAGATCCCCAGCAGCCGGGCGAGAGGCCTCCCGATCACGCTCGCCATCGGCCGGGCGACGACCGGCGCCAACATGCCGATCCCGATGAACAGGGCCACCGCGCCGAGCCCGACGAGCGGCGATGGCGGGCTTGGTCAGTCCGAAGACCAAGAGCGCCACACCGACCACGGCGAACACCGTCCCGATGATGATCCTTCGTCGTGACGACTCCTGCTCGTCCGGCCCGGTGATCGGCCAGCGCCGCCACCGGAGGGATCCGCACGGCACGCCGGGCCGGACTGATGGCCGAGACCAGGGTCACCCCGACGCCCGACGAGCAACGCCACGACGACGGTGCGCCCTTCGAAGATCAAGGACCCCGAGGGCAAGGTGATGCCGAGTGGCCTTGAAGAGGGCCTCGAGGCCGATGGCGGCGAAGACGCCGAGACCGATCCCGATCAAGGAGGCCACCGTGCCCAAGATGAGAGCCTCGGCCAGCACCGAGCGGAAATACCTGGCGGCGGCTGGCCCCCACGATCCGCAACAGCGCCAACTCCCGGGTGCGCTGGCCCACGGTGATGGAGAACGTGTTGAAGATGGTGAATCCCCCGACGAACAGCGAGATGAAGGCGAACACCAAGAGAGCGGTGGAGAAGAAGCCCAGCGCCTGGTTGATGTCGTTGGACTGCTCATTGGCCACGGTCTGCCCGGTCACCACCTCCACCCCCTTCGGGAGCGCGGCCGCGATGGCGTGGTTGCACGGTGGCCTTGTCGGCCCCGGGAGAGGTCAGGACATCGATGGCCTGGTAGTGCCCGACCTGGCCGAAAGAGCGTTGCGCCGTCGGAAGCTCGAAGGCGGCGATGGTGGCTCCGGCCAGATTGTTCGCCGTGCCGAATTTGACGATGCCGCTGATGGTGAACGTCTGCGGGGGACCGGCAAGGAGCACGCGGACGTGGTCGCCCACGAAAAGTGGTACTTCTGCGCGGTGCCGGCGTCCATCACCACGTCATGCGGTGAGGTGGGGGCGGTTCCCGACGCGAGCTGGAGCGCCGAGAGCTGGGGATCGGCGTCATACGACAGACCGAGCGTCGGGGCGCCGCCGTTGCTGATGGCCTTGCCGTCCGGGGCCACGAACTGGGCGTACCCGCCGACCGTCCCATCGGCGAACTGTCACGCCGGGAATGTGGCGCACCGTGGTGGCGATCGACTGAGGGATGGGCTTGCGCACTGCATTCGTGCCGGCACTGGTGTCGGAGAATGCCGCCTTGCCGCGGATCTCGAAATCGACATTCTGATAGATGTGACCGAACAGCGTATTGAAGGTGTTGTGCAACGTGTCGGTAAGGACGAACGTTCCGGAAATGAAGGTGACTCCGAGCACGATGGCCAGGGCCGTCAACGCCAGGCGCAGCTTGTGGGCCAACAAACCCCGAAGGACGACTCGGCTCACCTCAGCCGCCCAGGTGCTTCATGTGTTCGAGCACCGAATCCGCGGTGGGTGCAACCAGTTCGTCGACCACCGAGCCGTCGGCCAGGAACACGACGCGGTCGGCGTAGGCCGCTCCCCGTGCGTCATGGGTGACCATGACGATGGATTGGTGCATGTCGGTCACCGAACGTCGCAGGAACTCGAGCATTTCCGCCGACGCATTCGAGTCGAGGTTGCCCGTCGGCTCGTCGGCAAAGATCAGGTCAGGTCGTGCGATCAGCGCCCTGGCACACGCCACGCGCTGTTGTTGACCTCCGGACATCTCGCTCGGGCGGTGCGAAAGGCGATTGCCGATGCCGAGCTGCTCGACCAGGTAATCGAACCAACCCTGATCGAAGTTCGTCTTCGCCAGGTCGCAAGGAAGTGTGATGTTCTCCCGTGCCGTGAGCGTCGGAATCAGGTTGAAGGACTGGAAGACGAACCCGATCTGTTCACGTCGCATCTGCGTGAGACCGGCATCGTCGAGGTGCCCGATCTCCCGCTCGCCCACGAACGTGCGGCCCGAGGTCGGCGTGTCGAGACCGGCCATGCAATGCATGAGCGTGGACTTGCCCGAACCCGACGGGCCCATGACCGCGGTGAACCGGCCGCTCTCGAACTCGACGTTGATGCCGTCGAGGGCACGGACCACGGCGTCACCCTTGCCGTAAATTTTGGTGAGGTCGATGGCCCGGGCGGCCGGCGATGCCGGCGACTATCGCTCCGGACGGCCCACTGGCGGCGGCATCTACGAAAGGTCTGTCGGCACTCATGGGGCCCATCATTGGGCATCGATGCAGAAGGCACAATCAGGGACATCCCTGATGGCACTGCGGGACAAGCCCGCTATGGGGGGTAGCCCAGGCGCGCCACCACCCGGCCCCTCGAGTGCCGGGCCGGGTGGAACGCTGCGATGAACGCCTGTGCGTGCGGATGACTCAGGTCGTGGCGAGCACCCGTTCCGCCTCGGCGTGCACCGCAAGCTCTTGGTCGTCAGGGGTCCGGCGTGCGTGCCAGAACCCGAAGGCAACCAGGATGGCCATGACTCCCAGCCAAGGCGAAGGCGGCAATCGCGGCCCACAGAGCGATCAAGCCGAACTCGGAGAAGGCGTACGCCTCGAGAAGCAGTCCTCGCAAGGTCGTGCCTTGGAACGACGTCTGCACCTCAGCGGCCAGAGTCGTATTCGTCGGGTTGGCGCGGGAGGCGGCGCTCACTTTGGCGTAGACGCCGCCATATGGCATTTCACTCAGGTGAACGGCGATGAAGTGGTCGGCATAGGCCTCGGCCTGGGCGCCCGTCGTCAAGCGGCTGCCCGGCGTACTTGAGTAGGTAGGGCTTCATGCCCGGCGTGATCTCGGTGCCTGGCTTCGCCTGAGCGAACGCTGCCGCGGACGGGAACACGATGTCCTGTTGGGCCAGTTGATTGTGCACACTGGTGTTCGTAAAGCTGTAGCCCCACATCAGGAGCCCTCCGGCGACAACGAGCACCACCACCATCACTGCGCCACCTGCACTCGCTATGAAATCGAAAACCTTACGCCGCATGTCTGCTCCTTAAGTAGTGAGAATCCTTGTGCTCTCACCTTGCGGCATTAGGCGGCTCTTCCCATAGGGACGATGGTCACCTCCTGCAGGGACTTTCAGCCCACCGATTTCTGGAGGAGGTGGACACTCACTGAGCAAGGTGCGACCCGCGGCTCGACGACTACAAATGGGTGCTCTCGGCCCCCGTCGTTACTGCCGCGTCGGATGAAGGGCCCCATCCCCGCGCCGATGAGGGCCACGACGCCGGCGACCAGCATGGTCAGGTGGAGGCCCTTCCATGAATGCGGCGTGACTGCCTCGGGTTATGGCCGCGCGCCAGCCGTGCGGTCGCCAGCGGAAATCGGAGCCAGACCCTGGGAGACGACGGCCGTGGCATGCGTCAGCCGATGGGCCACGGCAGGCGGAACTCCTGCGGCGAGCAGATCACGGACGAAGACCGAGGCCACCTTGACCCCAAGGATTGAGCCGCAAACGGCCGTCCCCAGCACTCCACCCAACTGAATGGCCGTTCCTTGGATCCCACCGGCCACCCCGGCCTCGTCAACCGGCGTGTTGCCGACGATGGCATCGGTCGCTGCGGTGACGACGAGTCCGATACCCAGTCCGATCAGGATGAACGGCGGCCAGAGGTGGATGTAGGGCGAGTCGACTTGCAGGGTCGTGAGGGACAGCAACGCCACCGCCGTCGCGAACAGCCCGACGGTGATAGGCAACCACGGTCCGAATCGGGTGGTCATTCGAGCTCCAAGGTTGCTGGAGAGAGCGAAGGTGATCGTGAGAGGCAGAAGCCGGACACCAGCCGCCACCGGGACTATACCCATGCACGCTCTGTAGGTAGAGGCCGACGAAGAAGAGCACACCGAAGAGGGCGAAGAAGTTCAGCAGCACGATGATGATGCTCAGCGAGACGGACCGGTCCTCGGAAGATGCCCAATGGAACGAGGGCATGCGTGGTTTTCCGCTCGATGGCGACGAAGACGACGCAAAGGACCAACCCGACGGCAATCAGTCCGAGCGTGCGGCCGCTCCCCCATCCCCAACTCTGCGCCTTCACGAGTGCGTACACGAGCGCCAACAGGCCCAGGGCCAAGGTCACCACCCCGGGGATGTCAAAGCGGTGCCGCTCCGATTCGCGCGACTCGAGCAGAACGAACATACCGAACCCAACCGTGGCCACCCCTACGGGCACATTGATGAAGAAGACGCTCTGCCAAGAGATGTGCTCGACGAAGAGCCCACCGACAATGGGCCCCGCCGCGGTCGCGGTCGCGGACGCACTGACCCAGATCCCCACCGCCCGATTGAGCTCGTCGGGAGGGTAGGCGGCCCGCAGGAGGGCCAGGGTGTTGGGGAGGAGGAGGGCGCCAAAGGCGCCTTGCACGCCCCGGAGGAGGATGACCCCATCAATAGTCCCGACCAATCCAATGGCCAGGGAAGCGACGGAAAAGCCGATCACGCCGATGAGGAATACACGCCGGCGGCCGAAGTGGTCTCCGAGCTTCCCGCCAAGGATCAGCGCCACCGCGATGACCAGCAGGTAGGCGTTGGTGACCCACTGGAGGTCGGCCAGGGAGGCATGCAGGTCCCGCCCGATATAGGGATTGGCTACGGCAACAACCGATCCGTCGATGCCGACCATGATCACGCCCATGGCCACGATCACCAGGGTCATCCAAGGTCGGTCACGCCACCGGGTCGTGGACGATGTCGCCGGCATACTGTCGATCAACTCGTCGTTCCCACTCCTGAAGGCGATGGTCGACGCTCACTATGGCAGAAAATCTCATCGCTGGGCAAAGCTGTACTCCCTCGTGGGAAAGGAGGCGTTGCGGCCGACCAGGAGCATGACCTGAGCTTCACGTCGCCTCAATTGGGTGGTAGTTGATATGTCGTTGGGCCACCTGAGACCCGCCTGACCCATCCTTGGTGGCCATGGCAGCGATGACACCCCTGGGCGGGGGCGAGCAGTACTTTCGGCGGGTACTCGAGCATGTATCCGATGCGGTCATTGCCACCGACACGTATGGCCAGGTGACGTTCGCCAACACGGCCGCCCAAGAGCTTTACGGCATCGCGGCCCAGGACGCGCTCGGGCATAACATCGTCGAATTGCTGGCCATGTTCGACACGGCAGAGCGCACGGACGTCGACGACATCACCGCCATGGTTGCCCGCGATGGTCGGTGGCGTGGCGAACTGACGCAGCGCTCCCTCGATCGGCCGGGATCTCCTCGTAGAGGTATCGGTCTCGCGTCTGCAGAACGACGACGGGACCGTACTTGGCTCGGTCAGCATCGTGCGGGAAATAAGCGATCGCAAGGCGGCCGAGCGTCAGATCTCGTACCAGGCCACCCACGACGGGTTGACGGGACTGCTCAATCGGACCGCGTTCCTCGCCGAGCTGGACAGCTCGGTTTCCGCCGGACGCAATCCCACCCTTGTCTTTTTGGATCTCAATGGATTCAAGGCCATCAATGATCTTCATGGCCATCACCAGGGAGACGAGATACTCCGGGTGATCGGTGGGCGACTGGCCGGAGCGATTCGTCCCGACGACGCGGCCGGACGCTTCGGCGGCGACGAGTTCGTGCTTCTCGTCCACGATCTCACCGAACAAAAGGCAACGGAGTCGTACCTCGAGCGCATCATGGCCATCCTCACCGACCCCGTCCGGGCCCGCGGCGGGACCACGCACGTTGTGGGAGTGAGCGTGGGAGTGGCGCATTTCAGGCCCGAGGACGACCCTGACAGCCTTATCCGACGGGCCGATAAGGCCATGTACGACGCCAAGCGGTCGACTGAAGTGGCGTCCGCCTACCGGACGGCGGGGAGCGGCGCCTAGTAGGAGGAGGCGGCGGCAAAGGCGTGCTCACCTCCATATGCCAGGCGGCCCTTGACAGAAAGATTTGGTAAGCCTAACTTTTCTGGCGTGCCTGGTGAAGGGGTCAGAGAAAACGGAGGAGCGGGGCGGGCGACTGACGCCGCGAGCCGTACCGGCCTTCGCCGAGTCGACTGGGTACGCCTCATCGACGACGGCGGCCGATACAGGGCCGAAGCGGTCGGAGTCGGTTTCAGGTTGCCGGCGACACGTGCGATTTCGCTGACTCTGGCGGCGGATCTGATTGCCTCAGGAGTCCCTCACGTCAGGCGCGGCAGCCGAGTTTTCCCAGGTCTGAGCGTGAACGAAGTGACGGAGCGGTGTCATGCCGGCCCTCATTGGAGCCAGCGCTCCCTTCGTTGACTCGGTCGCTGCCGCATCTGCCGCCTGAGATGGCCCCGCATCCGACGATGGTGCGGAGCGCCTACGATCTGTTGGTCAGCTGATCACCGGCGAGGAGACCAATGCAGGGGAACGAGCAGGTCATTGGACTTCTCAACGAGGTGCTCACGGCGTACCTCGACGGCCAGCTCGGCGAAGCCCACTACCTGGCCCAGCAGATTCGTGGTTAGTCCAACCCTCCATCCCGAGAGCTCCCAACCGGTTGAGCACCATCCGCCGGTTGAGGAGTACCTACAGACCATCGAGTCACTGATCGAAGAAGGAACGCCTGTCCTCCAGGCCAGGATCGCAGAGCGACTAGGGAAGTCCGCCCCTTCGGTCTCCGAAATGCTCGATCGGCTCCGCTCCGACGGATACGTCAGCCGAAGCGGACGGAACATCACGTTGACCAAGCAGGGCCGCGCTGTGGCGCAGAGCGTTATCCGTAAACATCGACTCGCCGAACGTCTCCTGGTCGACATCATCGGCCTTCCATGGCACCTGGTGCATGAAGAAGCGGGGCGCTGGGAGCACGTGATGTCGGACGAGGTCGAGACGCGCTTGGTTGCCCTGCTCGGGGACCCTGGCACGTGCCCGCATGGGAACCCGATCCCCGGGAGCGCAAACCGAACCTCCACCCCTTCGCCGCAATTGCGTCTCGCTGAGGCTATGCCGGGCCAGACAGTGCGATTCGAGAGGCTGACCGAAGCGCTCGAGCAAGACGGCGCGTCGTTGCGCTACCTCGACGAGGCCGGGTTCATTCCGGGCACAACGGCGACGGTGACAACGCGCAGCCCCGACGGAACGCTGATGCTCGACGTCGACGGGCGGATGCTCGCACTGGGCAGCGAACTGTCGCAGCGGTTGTTCGTCGTCGCGGCGTAGATCTCGAAGGGAGGCGCCGTTGCTGGCGCCGCCCGCTCCAACACACGGGGCGCTTAACTACCCGATAGTTACGTGCTGTGCCTGCGCGAGCAGCGCCGCTCGATCGGCCGGCAAGATGTAACCAGCGGCGACGGCCCGGTTCAAGCTGACCTTGTACGCCGCGACATAGTTCGCGGTTGACCCATAGAGCGATTGGAGCTGGGCCGGTGTAAAGGGAGTGGTCGAACCAAAGAGTGAACAGGTGAGGCTCGAACCAGGGGGCGTGACATTGCTCAACGTCGATATGGGCACATCGACAGCCGGCGTTCGTACGCCGCCAAGGACGTTGTCGTGCGAGTCGGTGTCAAACACGGTCGGGCTGACGCTCTTCAACTCGATGCGCGGGGGCGAAGGAGGTTGAACACCTTTACTGACCCAGCGGTCGAAGGCGGCAAACGCGGCTTGAATGACAACGTGCTGGGGACCATCGTTGATCGAACCCGTACACCCAAGGCTGGCGGCATAACTCCCGACGATCCACGTGTCGGCGTGCGAGGTCCCCGCTATCTCCCAGGCGCGGATCATCTTGGAGTTCGGCTGTTGCGCCAGGGAATAACCGAGGAGAGCGAGATCGGTCTGCGTCTCGGACATGAACACCGGCACGGACGTATCCGTACGGATGTACACGGGCTTCGACGCCTTAGCCGACGTCGTCTCCACTCCGTTGAGCGGTGCGCCGCCGCTCCCGCGGCTATGGATGAATATTCCATCAAAGGTGTGCGTGCGAGGTTGGATGGCGTCGGCGAAGGTGGTCAAGAACGCGGCTGACTGTGACTCCCCGACGGCCACCACGTAGTGCGGGCGGAGAGTCCCGAGCACCCGCACCTTCGTCGAACGCAGCGCGGCTCCGACCTGAGCGAAGATATCTTGCGCATATTGATCACCTGGTTGGTGGAGTGAGCCGTAGCGAGTTGGTTCCTGGTTCACAAGGCCGACAGCCTGGTCTCCCAGGAGCGAGGTGCCACCGTTCACGCCGAGGGACTGGGCCGACACGGCCACGTAGGCGTACCCGGCGCGCATGAGATAGGGGTTGAGATAGTCCCAGTCGGGAGCGGACTCCCCGCCGGACTCGTTCATCCACTCGACCACGACCGTGCCATTGAAGGTGCTGGCACTCGCCGGGCGGCGCACGATGATCCGAGTCCGGTAGGCGGCCGCGGTGCCCGGCTTCATCGACCATCTTCCATTGCTCGGCGTGGCAGTGGCCACGAAGGTATGGGCCGTGCCCGACGCGACGAACTCCTGCTCGACATAGTCGTAGGTGGCCACGCCGGTGGGACGCGCCGTCTCCGGCTCAATGATGTGGCCCGCGACCAGCGGCCCCGAGAAAGCGGCGCGAGCGGCGTAGATACTTGGAGTGCCGGCCGCTGCCGGTACGGCCGCCAGCACGGCGACGCTGGCGATGACCACGGCAAGAGCGGCGAGCAAAAGCGAAATCGGGGCGAAACGTGACCGGCGTATCGAGATCCTCATGCCCCCCCTACATCGCACTGGTGTGAACTCTGTCCATGGCACTTCTGACAGAGAATAATTTGAACGTCACCATAACGTAGAACGACGGCGTGCTGCGGCTCGCTCACCTCATCGGTAGCCTCGGTGCCATGCCCCTTTCCTTCTCGGCGTCAGTGAACCAGTACGTCGATAGAGCCGCCACTCTGCTGGAGATCGAAGACGACGTGCGGATTCTCCTGGCTGAGCCCTATCGCCAGGTTGACGTGCAGGTGCCCATCCATGCTGACGACGGTTCCGTCTCGTCCTTTCGTGGCTACCGGGTTCAGCACAATGGAGCGCGCGGGCCTTTCAAGGGCGGCCTGCGGTATCACCCCGATACCGATCTCGACGAGGTACGAGCCTTGGCCTCTTTGATGACGTGGAAATCCGCCCTCCTTGACTTGCCCTTCGGCGGTGCCAAGGGAGGCCTGGCGCTTGACCCGGCCACGCTTTCGCCGCGAGAACTCGAGGCCGCCACCCGGAGTTTTACCCATGCTATTTCCGGGGTGATCGGACCGAACCTCGACATTTTGGCACCCGACGTGAATACCGATGCCCGAGTCATGGCATGGATCATGGATGCGTACTCGTCACGTGCCGGCTGGTCACCGGCGGTCGTGACGGGCAAACCACTGGATCTCGGAGGGCTCGCGGGTCGAGTTCAGGCGACCGGTCGGGGCGTCGTGGCCGTGACCGCAGCAACGCTCACGGCACTCGGCCGTCGTTTGGCCGGCCAAAGACTCGTCGTGCAGGGATTCGGAAATGTCGGTCGCCATGTGGCCGAGATCGCCACCGAGCAGGGCGCTGTTGTCGTCGGCATCTCCGACGTGTCAGGTGGCCGCTATGTGGCCGATGGCATTGACGTTCCAGCTTTTCTGGCTCAGACGCAACCAGGCGTCTTGCTCAAGGAAGTAGCCGTTGGCGACTTTGTCACCAACGCCGAGCTTCTCGCTCTTGATTGCGACGTGCTGATCCCGGCTGCGCTGGAGAACGCCATCGATGTCACAAATGTTTCGGGCGTACGCGCATCTCTGATCGTCGAGGCAGCGAATCACCCGGTCTCCCCCGAGGCTGATGCCGCCCTCGGCGAAGGCGGTGTGATCGTCGTCCCCGACATTCTGGCGAATGCGGGTGGGGTCACGGGGAGCTACTTCGAGTGGACGTCGAACCTGACGGAGTTTCGCTGGTCTGAGGAACGGTTCAACGAGCAGCTCTTGGACTTCATGAACCGGGCGTTCCGCTCGGTATGGGAGCTGCATCTCCAGCGAAAGATAGATCTTCGGGCCGCCGCCTACATGGTTGGAATCGGTCGCGTAGCTGAGGCCACCCGCCAACGCGGCCTGGCCTGACGACGAACAGAGCGTCGTCCCTCGCCGACGGACGACGCTCGTGCCATCACGAACAGCAGTGCGAGGGTTAGTCTCGAATGCTCATGGGACTTCCGTCGACCCCAGCCGAAGTGGATCCCGAATCCGATCCTTACGTGCTGCATTCGGTCACGAGTGGTCAAGGACCGGCAATGGTCCTCGTTCATGGCGTGGCGGGTAGCAACATGGTGTGGGGTCGCATCCTTCCTTTCCTGGAACCTCACTTCAGGATTGTCCGAGTGGATCTGCTCGGATACGGGCACTCGCCAAAACCTGATGTCACGTATTCCCCTCATCGACATGTGGCAGCCATCAGGCGCACGTTGGCCCGGAGCGGTGTCGCGGCTCCATATGCAATCGTCGGTTTGTCGATGGGGTCGAACCTGATGTTGGAGTACGCCCAGCGCTGGCCGAGCGAAGTGCAAGGAATGGTGGGTATTGGATTTCCCTACTATTCCAGCGAATCTGCGGCGCGCCTCGGCCTGAGGAACAACGTGTGGACACGGATGGCACTCGAACATCGCATCGCGGCAAGCGGGATGATCCCGGCCCTGTGGTGGATGGGGCGGCATGTCCCTGGCCTGTTCTCACGCGCCGCCACTATCTATACCGGTGCCATGGCAAAGGACGCTCTGCGTGCCCGCTACCAGTCGTACCGATCGAGTTTGCTCGAATGTATGGTGCATTACCGGCTGGACGACCCTTTGCGGGCCAGTGGGGAGCGGCGCAGACTTTTCATCCATGGCAGCAACGACCAATGGGCCTCCGTTGAGGCTGTCCGCACCGCCCTGGCACCCTTCCCGTCCTCCACCGTCTCCGTGGTGGAGGGGGCGCCGCACAATCTCGCCGTCGCTGAGCCCATGCAGACTGCAGCACTGATCCTTGATCATTTGGGCGTCACCACTCCGACCCAATAACGCATCAATTCCTGGTCAACGCTTCAGGAATCCGCAGAACCTGTGGTTTGATGAACGCCATGGGCATCGATCGTCGCTGTGGTTGATGTCACCTCCACGATCCGTTCAAACCAGCCGAAAATGGGCCGCCTCGCAACATAGTGCGAGCTCAGCCACGAGCGTTCCCCTCCGCGCGGACGCCGAGGTACGCAATCGCTTGTTCCCAAAGACCCGATCCTGGTTCGCGTTGGACGCGCCACTTGCCCTCCTCAGCCCTCTGTCGGTGCTGCGATTGGTGTTTGCCTTCGCGGCATTTAGCTGGATCCTGATGGGTATCGGATGGCCGCTCTCGCACTCGAATCGGACGACCGTGCTCGTCGTCGCCGCCACGGCCCTCGTGACCTGGTCTCTACTTTTGAGGGTGCATCGCATCAGCGTGGGTTGGAGTCGCACCCTCAGTTGCCTGTGGATTGGCCAAGTCTCCGTGCTCGCGTGGGCGGGACACGGCGGCGTGCTCTCCGTTGCCGCGACGACCTACTTCGTCCCGATCGGGATCTTCGCCGCCCTCTATTTCGGCACACGGGCAGTCGGGGCCTGTCAGGCCGGAATCGCTCTCGGATTGTGGCTCGCCTTGGCTGGCCCCGCTGGTGTCCTTCGTGGAGCGGCATTGGCGATGTTCGTAACGATTGCACTCGCGACGTCATCGTTTGCTGTCGTTCTCCTGATGCGGTCGAGCAGGAACCTCGGCACACTTGATCCCGACACGGGATTGCCGAACGGGATCGGCGTGGCGCGGCGTCTGGCCCAGTACGACCACGGAGCTCCGTTGGTTGTCATCGCGGTGGTCGTGCGGGGCATCGACAGCGCGCAAGAAGCACTCGGCTTTCAAGCCGGCAGCGAGCTCTTGCGTCGAGCGGTCGAAGATATCGGCCAGGTCCTGCCATCCGATGCAATCATCGGGAGGATCGGCGACGAACTCGTCGTCGCTCAGCCGATGGCGGAAGGCGTCTTGACTCAGGCCGAGCAGGAGTCCGAGACGGTTCCCGACCGAGCCGTCTTGGTGGCGAGGTCGCTGGCACTGACCGTCGGAGGCGCCATCAATGCCGGGCGCTACTTCGTCGACGGCGTCGAGGTATCGCTGCAGGCCCATGCCGGCATATCGGTTGCTCCATGGGATGGTGACGCCATTCCGGAGCTTTTTCGCCGAGCATCCCTCAGCGCTCGAGAGGCAGTGGTCAATGGCATATCCGACGTCGTATGGCACGCCAATACCCGCACCCTCACTGGTCATGACCTGGCGTTGCTCGCTGATCTCGGAATGGCCGAGGAGCGCGGTGAGCTTGCTCTTGTGTTTCAGCCCCAGGTCTCGGCCCTGACCGGCCAGACGGTCTCGGTCGAAGCCCTACTCCGCTGGAAAAGCCCCACGCGAGGGGACGTATCTCCGGGACTCTTCATTCCATTGGCTGAGCGCACCGGGCTGATCAATCGGCTCACAGAATGGGTCCTGCCCGAAGCGCTCAATGCCCAAGTCCGATGGCGCCAGCAAGGACTGGACATATCAACGTCGGTGAATCTCTCTCCCGTCACGATGGCACGGCGAGACCTGGCCGAATCGGTACTGGAGGAACTCCGGACGAGATCTCTGCCCACCTCCTGCCTGGCTCTTGAGATCACCGAAACGGCGGTGACGAATCTGCTTCACGCCACTCTTCGACTCACACCGCTCAGGGACGCCGGTATCAAAATCTCCGTCGACGATTTCGGCAGTGGAAACACCTCGCTGTCATCGTTGCCACACCTTCCTCTCGATGAACTGAAGGTCGACCAACAATTTCGTGCGGCGTTCGCGTGAGTCGCAGAATGATCAGGCCATAGTCCAGACGATCATCGATCTGGCCGGACGCCTCGGCTTGGTGTGCGTGGCCGAAGGAGTGGAGACCGAAGATCTGTACTTCGATATGGTCGAGTTGGGTTTCGACCTCCTGCAGGGTTACTTCGTGGCGAAGCCATTGAGCGAGGCCGAGTTGCTCCAGTTCGCGCGCACAACCACCATTCGTCCGAGACGGACTCTCCGCGTTGGAGCAAGCGCGCACCCTTCGAACTAATTCGTCAATCCGGCACCATCACTGACGCTTGCCGTGGAGGCAGCGCAAATCGCTCGCGAATGCTGGTCTGCACCTGATCGACCGACTGGGTGGCGTCAATAGTGGCGACGAACTCCTTGCGCTCAAAGATGGCGATGAGTGGCTTCGTCTCCTCGTGGTAATCGGCCAATCGAATGGCCAGGGCTTCTGGATTGTCGTCGGCACGTGTCCTCAGCTTTCCCCGACAAACGTCACACGTACCCTCCTCTTGAGGACGGTGGGCGATGAGGTTGTAATCCATGCCGCACCCCGAGCACAAGCGTCGGGCCAGAACTCGGCGCATGACCTCTTCATCGGGAAGGTAGAGGTTGATCACCCCATCGATGTCATAACTTTCGAGGAAGAACTCAGCCTGACGGGCATTACGCGGGAAACCGTCAATGATGAAACCGAAATTCCAGTCGTGAGCGGCGAGACAATTCCTCACCACAGATTCGACGAGATCGTCGTCGACGAGGCTCCCCTGGGCCATAATGCGTTTAACTTGCGCACCAAGCTTGGTGTGGTGCTGCACGTTCCAACGCAGGACGTCACCCACACTGAAGTGCTCGAGGTCCAAGTCTTTAGCCAGCAACTGGGCCTGGGTCCCCTTGCCACTCCCCTGAATCCCCATGATGATGAACTTACGCATCACGTGCCGTCTGGCTCATCAAGGAGAGCTCACATGTGGTTGTCGCCGCCAGCCGGCGACGCCTTCGCAAACCGGAGCAATTTCCCACCATCATTGAGCGTAACGAGCGGATCCTCGTCGATGATTGCGAGGAGATGAATTCACGTTCCCCCGGGTCCCGCAACCAGATGCCGAACTGGTTAGCTCGGGGGCGGGCGCAGGCCGTCCAGCACCAAACTGAGCAGCCGGTCTCCTTGGTCAGGAGTGAGAGCGCTGTTCATGCACATCGGCGATATCAACTGCATCAGATCCGCCCCGTCAATGTCGCGACGAGCGACGCCGGCATCTTGGGCTCGACGTAAGACCCGTTCGCTGGCGTCCCAGACCCTGTCTCGTGATGCCGACTTGAGGTCGGGATTCTTCTCGAATGCCTCGTGCAACTCGTTCAGGAACGTGCGCTTGGACCGCCCGTATTCCACGTAGGCGCGTAACCACGCTTCGAGCGCATCCCAGGCGTTGAGTTCGCTCATGCCGTGTTCGGCCGAGTCGAGCAATACGTCGACATCGTCGCGATAGACGGCCTCAACCAGGTCGATTCGCTTCGGGAAATGGCGGTACAGCGTTCCGATGCCCACTCCCGCCCGCTTGGCAATCGACTCCATGGCGGCACCCCCGCCCTGGTCCCGGAACTCTTTCCGCGCCGCATCGAGCAGAAGGTCGTAGTTCCGTCGGGCATCGGCCCGCAGGGGCCGACCGACTCGTTCCTCCTGGATGCTTGCTTCGCCTTGGGCACTCATGGCCCCAGCCCCCGATCTGAGAATTCTCACTTGCAAAGCGGAGGCACCCTCCGTATACTAACCGGAGGAAGCGTCCGCTTCATCAAGATAGCCATCGTAAAGGTCTTCGTCAATGGTCTCCGCACTCAGCACCCAGCCGCCGTCCCCTACCGGATGGCGCAGCCACCCGTCAGTGATTCTCGCCGTCATCCTCACGGCTCAACTCATGGTTGTGCTCGACGGCACCATCGTCAACGTCGCACTGCCCCACATCCAACGCAGCCTGCATTTTTCGAACTCATCACTTTCCTGGGTCCTCAACGCGTATGTCCTCACCTTCGGCGGTCTGCTCCTGCTCGGGGCTCGTTCAGGTGACCTCCTTGGTCGCCGTCGGACCTTCATGGCCGGAATCGCCCTCTTCTCGCTGAGTTCGCTCGCGGGCGGATTCGCCACGACGAGCGTCATGCTGTTGGCCGCCCGCGCCCTGCAAGGGGTCGGGGGCGCCCTGGCCGCACCGGCTGCTCTCGCTCTTCTGACGACGTTCTTCCCCGAGGGAGCAGCGAGAGTGAAAGCGATCGGACTGTTCACAACCGTCTCGGCGGCGGGCGGGGCCTTGGGTTTGGTGGCCGGCGGCCTGCTCACCCAGTGGGCGTCGTGGCGCTGGGTGATGTTTGTCAACGTCCCCATCGGGCTCGTCGTGCTCATTGTCGGGAGATCGGTGCTTGTGGAGACCGCTCGTCGTCACGGCCGCTTGGATGTGGCAGGGGCGATTACGTCCACCGCCGGGATGACCGCTGTCGTGTTCGGTCTGGTCGAAGCCGGAAGCAGTGGGTGGGCGGCTCCGGTCACCTTCGTCTCCCTGATTGCCGGCGGCGTGCTTCTGTGGCTCTTCGTACGTATCGAGAAGACGGCCCCCGAGCCAATCCTGCCGCTCCGCATTTTGGCCGACCGTACCCGCGCCTCAGCCAATGTGGCCCGTGGTCTGGGCTACGCAGGGATGTACGGGATGATCTTCTTCCTCACCCAGTTCCTCCAGGACATCCAGCGTCACTCCGCCCTCGTCACCGGCATCGGCTTCCTCCCTGCGCCGACGACTGTGTTCTTGAGCTCCCAGCTCACGGCCCGGGTGCTCGTGAACCGGCTCCCCGCGAAGGTGATCATGATCATGGGAACGATGTGCCTGGTGCTTGGATTGCTCCTGGCCACCCAGTTCCACGCAAATACTCCATATCTCCAGGTGCTCGTGAGCCTGATCCTGCTCGGCGCCGGGATTGGGATCTCGTTCGTCAGCCTGACCAGCGCCGGGCTGGCGGGAGTCGCTCCATCTGACGCTGGCGCCGCCTCGGGCCTGGTCAATGTGATGCAGCAGGTCGGTGCCGCCCTCGGCCTCGCGGTCCTGGTCACCATCTTCGACACGGTAACCCCGGGGGCCCGTTCGGCCGGCCTGAGTACGGCGGCTCACGCCGGTGCAGCTGCCCGCACCGCGCTGGTGCACGGGATTGACGTGACAATGGCTGCGGGCGCGGGGTTTGCCCTGCTGGCGTTGGCCATCGTCGTGTTCCTCATCCGAACACCGACGCGCTCCCGGGTTGCGGAACCGGTTGAACGAGAACGAGAACTGGCGGCCGCATGACCCTGAGGTGGCTTGACCTGCGGCGCTCTCGAACGACCGACAACTGTTAGAGATCGGTCCGAATGGGCACGAAAGGGAGATGCTGCCCATCCGAGCGACTACCTTCCGAAGATTCCGCGCCTTGGCTGCGCCTGCGAGCGCGGTCGGTCTGTTGCTGTTGCTCTGGGCGAGTGCCGCCTCCGGTGCACTGCGTGGCGATGCACGTGGACATCTGAGCCGTGCGCATGTTCTTGCTGGCGGGAGTACCCATCGCGCCACGGCAACTCTGGACCTGGTGAGCGGCGTCACCAGCGTGGTGGTGGCAGCTGGCGCCCCAGCGGGCGACCTCTATCGGGTGCACACTCCGGCTGGCTCAGGTATCCGGCCGCTCGTGACGTTGGACCACGGAACCGTGCGCGTGGGGCAGTCCGCGGACGGTAAGGGCAATGGCGTACCAACGATCGATATTCAATTGGCTCGCCGCGTCCGCTGGACCATCAATTTGGATGGCGGCGCGACGACCGAGACCGTCAACATGGCAACGGGATCCCTCGCCAACCTCTCCTTCGGCGCCGGTGTCTCCATGGCCTCCGTCAAGCTGCCCGTTCCTCGGGGGACTCTCACTCTGACCCTGGCCGGTGGAGCGAGTCGGCTTCTCGTTGTGGCCCCCTCAGGCGCGCCAGCCGAAGTCAAAGCCCTGGGTGGATCGAGCCAAGTGGATCTCGATGGAACGAGTCACTCTGGCGTCGCCGGGGGTTCGGTCTTCACCGAGCCGGCATGGGGTAGCGCACAGAACCGCTACACCATCGATCTCGTGGCGGGCGTGTCAGACTTCGAAATGAGCCGCACCTAACGCGGTACGCAGGCGGAAAAGGACCCGCCGCTCAGGATGCGTACTTGCCGACCTTCATCGCCTTTTCGAGCGCGCCGCCCATGAGCAGTGCCTGCGTCTCCTCGGGAAGTCCGGAAACCACCTCCGAGTAGGCGAGCGGATCGGCCATACCCTCTGGGTGGGGGAAGTCCGAGCCGAACATGAGACGGTCGGCGGGAATGCCCAGGTCGAGGAGCCCCTCTGGGTCCGGCTCGTGGAAGATGTGCACGTAGATGTTCCGCTTGAACACCTCGAAGGGGTCTTCGTCGAAGAGCATGGGGGAGGCTTCATAAGCGTCCTTCAGGCGCTGCACGAACGGCCGCACCCACGTGGCGGCGAATTCGACGGGCATGAACTTCAGCTCGGGGAATCGGGTTGCCAGCCCGTGACCGATGATGGAGGCCACTCCGTCTTGCACAAGACTCTTGTCGACCGAGAGGCGAGCAAAGGCTGGACTCCCCTGAGCCTTGAAGGGCAGCGGGTCGGCATTGATGCCGTCCCAGTCGTTCTGGTAACGCCGGGGGTCGTCACCGTCACCGGAGTGCATGCCCACCACGAGGCCAAGCTCCTGCACGCGGGCCCAGAACGGGTCGAACTCAGGCAAGGCAAAAGACTTGCGACCCTTCCAAGTGGGAACGGGCGCCATTCGGATGAGGAAGATTTTGGCGCCGCGCTCGTTGACGTACTCGAGCTCTTCGATCGCTCGGTCCGCACCGGCAGCCAGGCTGATGATCGGGGTGGCGTAGATCGAGTCGGAGTACACATACGACCAGTGCTCATGCATCCACTCGTTGAGGGCGTGGATCACGGTGACGGCAAGGTCGGGATCGTCGGCGACCCGACCCTCCAATACACTGGCCAGTGTCGGCCACAGCAGCGTGCGGTCGATACCCATGTCCTTCATAAGGGCGTATCGGGGCTCGGGGTCGAAGAACGCGTCCATGCCGGGCATGGCGCGTACCTTGGGTAGACCGAGCGACGTGTCGCCAGCGGTGCGCTTGTTGCTGCCCTTGGTGACGTCCATTCCGAAGCCGCCTGGCACTGCGACCCTGGCGAACGTCGGGTTGGGGATGTATTCACTGATCTTGTCCCGGATGGCGAGTTTGGTCCGACCATTGACGTCGATGTACTTGATGGCGCCTTGGTATTCCTTGGGCAGGAACTTCGTCAAGGCGTCCTGGGTCTCGTACAGGTGGTTGTCAACGTCAAACGTCGAATACGGGAGACGGCGCTCATGCACGTAGATGAAATCTTCAGTGGCTTCGCTCACGGCAATGTCCCTTCCCACCCTGCGACCCGTTGTGATATCGCGCTCTAATCAATACCACCAGATTTCGGCCATGACAAGGCCAGCAGCTTTCGGCCACGACAAGCCGCTCCCTCGGGGCCACCCGATCGCAAGGCGGAGGCACATAGCCGGGTCGCCGAGGGCGTCGGTCGGTGCGGCGAATCGGGCGTCGGGTACCCCCTTTCTCTAGGATGAACGGGTCCGAAGGAGGCACATTGAGCGATTACGACGTACGCATGGTCGTCTTGTCAACAGACGACCTCGAGGAATCGATCCGGTTTTACAGCGAGACTCTCGGGATGTCGCTGAAGTTTCGTGACGGAGCCCACTACGCGGCCCTCGACGGGGGGTCGGTCACCCTGGCGCTTGCCACCGCAGTGGACCACCCGATGCCCGGCCGAGTCGTCGTGGGCATCAAGACCCCCGACGTCGACGCGGCGGCGCAGGCGATTGAGGACAACGGCGGCGCCATCATCAAAGGGCCGTACGACGACGCACACGAGCGACGCGCCGTCGTCTACGACAATAAGGGTAACGGGCTGGTCTTTTACAGCCCGTTGGCTCGGTAAGAGACGCCTCGGGCACCGACTCACCCCTCAGCCTTGCC
This sequence comes from uncultured Acidimicrobiaceae bacterium, assembly GCA_963737745.1. Classification (GTDB taxonomy): domain Bacteria; phylum Actinomycetota; class Acidimicrobiia; order Acidimicrobiales; family RAAP-2; genus Bog-473. Next base: position 184,267 of record CAVTTR010000003.1, read on the forward strand.
GGCTTCGTACCCGCCTCGAAGAGACATACTGGACAGATGGGCGCCAGGGCGCGAGGCTCTGCCCGTCTCGGGCTGTCAAGTAGGGACGTAACCCCCGAAATCTCATGTCATCGTTGTCATGGCCCGAAGTGGGGGGAACGTGCTGCTGCAATTCATGATTGCAGGGTTGGTATTAGGCGGTATCTACGCCATCTCGTCCGCTGGGCTGGTCATCACGTACCAATCGTGCGGCATCCTCAACTTCAGCTTTGGGGCCATGGCGTACACGGTCGCCCGCTTCTACTACTTCTTGAACAGCCAACATTTTTGGCCCATTGTGCCAGCCGCGCTGCTCTCGATCCTCGGGTTGGGACCGGCTCTGGGACTGTTCCTCTATCTGGCGGTGTTCCGCCAGCTGACCACAACGTCGACGGTCGTCAAGGTTCTGGCGACGATCGGGATTTCGGTGGCTCTGCCCTCCCTCGACACGGTGATCTTTGGGACTCAGGAGATCCTCGAGGCTCCGGGACTGGCCCCTCAGCCGGTCCACGTCTACCGATTTCTCGGCGTCCCGGTCACCTTGGATCAAATCATCGTCTATTCGGTCGTGGTCGTATTGATGTTGGTCGGCTTCTTCGTCCTTCGATACACCGATGTCGGCCTACAGATCCGCGCTCTCGTGGATTCTCCGGCCATGACGTCTTTGGTGGGAACCAACCCGGGTCGGATTTCATCGGCCGTCTGGGCCATCAGTAGCACCCTGGCCGGGTTGACCGGCGTGCTCGTCGCTCCCATATCGGGTCTTGACGCAGGCCAAATGACGTTCTTGATGGTGGGCGCGTTCGCCGCGGTGATCGCCGGCAGATTGGTGAGCCTGCCTGTTGCGGTGGCCGTCGGATTGGGGATGGGCGTCGTGAGTGCTCTGTTCCAGTACTTCCTCCCGCCTGGCAGCACCTACACCGCCGACCTTCTCTATGCCATTCCGTTCCTCACGATGATCGGCTTCCTGACCTTCTTCATCGTTCTCCGGGGATCCATCGCCGAGAGCCCGGGGCTCGGCGGGGCGATAGACCGGGCGGTCAAGCCCCACAAAACCGAGGTCGTCTACGACGCCAGGGGATCGAGTGCAGCCAAACCTGGGTGGCGTACGCCACTCTTCGCATTCGCCTGCCTCTTGGGATTTCCGCTCCTGTTACATGGGCTGTGGATCGGCCTGGTCGCTCAGGGCGTCGCCTTCAGCATTGTCTTCTTGTCCTTCAGCCTGGTGACGGGAGACGGTGGGATGATCTGGCTCTGTCAGGCCACATTTGCCGCCGCGGGGGGAATGGCCGCCGCCCTGCTCAGCGTCAATGAAGGCGTGCCGATCTTGCTGGCGGCGCTCATAGGCGGCTTCATCGCTCTCCCCTTTGGCCTATTCATCGGATGGATCACCATCCGCATGGGCGATATCTACGTGGCCATCGTGACACTCAGCTTCGCTCTGTTCATCGAAAACGTCGTTTTCATACAGCAGATCTTCAGCAACGATGGGCTCGGGATCACCGTGCACCCACCTCAATTCGCCGGAGGGCCGCGGGCCCTGGTCTATTTGACGATCGGCGTCTTCGCGCTGGCGGCGCTCATTATCGTCAACCTTCGTCGTTCGACTATCGGGCTGGCGCTCACTGCGGTCCGCGCCAGCGCTCAGGCCTCGAAGTCCATCGGAATCAGCGTGCTGCAGATGAAGGTGCTCCTGGCCGGCCTGGCCGCTTTCGTCGCCGGCATCGGAGGTGGCGTCATGGCCATCACGCTCGGCGCTGGTAGTACGACCAACTATGAGACCCTGGCGGCCGAGGTCTGGCTGGTCGTCCTGGTGACCCACGGCATCCGTTCAAACATCTCTGCTCTCTGTGCCGGACTGACCCTGGCGCTGGCCACCGGTCTATGCGTCGTGTATCTGCCGAAGGTCTATGTCAACGCCATCGCCATCGTCTTCGGCCTAGGAGCGGTCTTTCTGATCAAGTTCCCCGACGGCGTGGTCACGATGCTGGCTCGGAGATTCCGCTCGCTTCTCACGCGGTTCTCCCTGGCCCAACCAAAGGCGTATGCGGTGCTCCGGGTCGCCGCGTCTGTCTTCTTTCTGCTGTTTGTGGTGCTGACCGCAGCCGTATCGAGTTTCTGGTGGCTCTGGTTGGTAGTCGCCCTGACCCTCCTGAGTGTGGCGACGGGCTACATGTTTGCAAAGACAAGAAGCGCCCAATCACCGACGATCCCCGTCGTTCGCAACCGCGTGATCGTGCCGCAGAGCGCTTCACGATAGGAGAAGTACCACCACAACGGTTTCGACCACGAAAGGAGGTCTCTCAGGGACTTTGGTGCGGCACCGCAGTAGGATCAAAATGCCGCAGGAGTCGATTGCTTGGACGCATGGAAAGCGGTCCGCAGTGCGAGCAGGGCAGGCATAGGGGGACGGCGATGGGTCGAAGCGGTGTTCCCCGCAGGGGCGAACAGCGGGAGGTCGGAGAATGAGCTCAGGGCCACCGGCCAATCTGTCTGGCGTTCACGGGACCGCCTTTTCAGCCGCCGCCTTACGGGCATGGCACACGCTGGAAGGCGAAGAGCCGAAGATCTTCCGGGACGAGTTCGCCCTTCCCCTTACGGGCATGCCAAAAGCCGAGGTGATTGCGCTTGGTCGAGGTGTGGCAGCGGCGAGCGCATCGACGTGCATTTTGCGCAGCCGTTTCACGGAGGACCACCTCGCCGCCGCTCGTGAACGGCTGAACCAGTATGTCGTCCTCGGAGCGGGACTCGACTCATACGCGCTACGCCTGGGCGATGGGCTCGGCACCCTGACCGTCTTCGAAGTTGACGATCCCCCGTTCCAAGAATGGAAACAGCAACGCCTGCAGGAGTTGGGCCTGACGCCACCCGCTCAACTGCGCTTCGTACCGTGCGATTTTGAGACCACGTCGATTGCCGAAGCGCTCGCAGGAAGCGGGTTCGCGTCACAAGAACCTTGTTTCATTTCGTGGCTCGGCGTGACGCAGTACCTCACCCGCGAGGCCGTCACCGAGACCCTGCGTTGGGCCGGTGAGCGTCCGGCGGGTTCAGAGCTTGTGTTGACCTACCTCGAATCCAATGCGCAGGCGGCGAATCTGAGGACGAGGATGGCCCAGAGCGGCATTGCCGTACTCTCGGACTTTGCGACGGACGAGATGGCGGCAATGGTGATAGGCGGCGGGGTTTTCGAAGATTGAGAGCCTCTCGCCCGAAGAAGCCGAGGAGCGGTACTTCCACGGCCGGACGGACGGCCTGAAGGCTCCCGAGATCCAGCGCCTCCTGAGCGCCACGGTCTGAGACGAAGGACGGCCCCGAGATGAACCAGAGAGCCGAGGTCGTCGTCGATGGCCTTCGCTTCCCGGAGGGTCCGTCCTGGTGTTCTGACGGGACGGTCGTCTGCACGTCGGTCGCTGAAGGAGCGCTCTATCGCGTGTGGCCGAGCGAGGGTCGCAAGGAGCGAATCGCCGACGTCGGGGGCGGGGCGAACGCTGCCGCACCCGCAGACGACGGCGGGTTCATCGTCACCCAAAACGGTGGGATCGATTTTGGCGCCATCGGGCTTTACCCGGAGCCACCGCCGTATCGACCCATCGACGCCCGGCGTGCAGCGAGTCGCCGGTGACGGTTCGGTGAGCTACCTCCTCGATGAGGGGTTCCTCGCTCCCAATGACCTGGTCGTTGCCGCTGATGGCACGCTGTACTTCACCGACCCCCCGCACCATCCCCCGCCCCCCGAACCGATGGGCCGGGTGCATGCCTACCGGAGCGGGCAGCTGCGCACACTGGCGACCGGCTTTGAGTATTGCAACGGCATCGCACTCGATCCGGGTGGGACGGTTGTGGTCGTTGAAGGGAACGGATTGATGCGGGTCGAGCCGGACGGCTCGAAGGAATGGGTTTGTCGGCTCCCCGGGGCCGTCGGCGACGGATTCTGTTTCGATCTGGACGGCAACTTCTACGTCGCCACCACAGGAGACCATGGAATCTTGATCGTTGACCCTGACGGCAAGGTCGCCGAGTTCCTCCCCATAGGGGAGAGCAAGGGCGGCGGGGGAATCGTGACCAATTGCTGCTTCGGCGGAGAGGATGGTCGCACGCTGTTCGCCACGGTCGGCATCCCGGGGCAGCTCGTGGCCTGGGAAGGCCTTCCCGTCGCCGGTCGCGAGATCTATCCGTGGCCGACGGCCGGCCAGTGATATGGGACTCGACTCAGGTCGAGTCGTGAACCGATGACGGGACCCCTTCGATTCCGGGCTGCGGCCGCGCTTCCCGGCCAAGCGGGCCTCAGCGTCCAGGAGGTCGACTGGCGCCACCGGAAACCGGGTGAAGTGCTCGGTGGTGGGTACGGCCGACGTGGCATCCTGCGCCAGTGACCTCGCCGAGGCAAAGTGATCGGCATCGCCGGCCTGAGTGTCGGCGGAAGCATTGGCCTCGTGGCGTGGACCGTCACCGCTGCGGTGACCGCACCTGACCAGAGCCTACGACGGAGCGGCCGCGGTCGAACTGATCTGCGTCGGCCTTCCGCTATCCCATCCTTTTGCGGGCATTGGTGCCGCTAGGTTTGAAAGATGAGCGATATGCGGATTTATCACAACCCTGCCTGCAAGCACTCCCGAGGGGCCCTCGAGATACTGGAGCAGCGGGCAGACGACGTCGAGATTGTCCTGTACCTGGATACACCGCCGTCCAAGGAGGAGCTCGAGCGATTGCTCAGTTTGCTCGAGGATCCCGCGGCCGATCTTGTCCGCAAAGACAAGCGTTTCGAGGAGCTCGGCCTCGCGGAATCGGACTATCAGACCCCAGAGGAGGTCGTGGCCGTCCTCATGGAGCACCCCGAGCTCATGCAGCGCCCCATCATCGTGAAGAACAATGCGGCGGTATTGGCGCGTCCGTCGGAGAAAGTTTTGGCCCTGCTTGAAAGTTGATGATCCAAAAACTCAGGAAACCACGTCGTAGAAGGTCTGAACGACGTCTTGGTCGAGCGTCGCGAGGACCTTCGCAAGGTGCCCGCTGGCCAGGATCAACTCCCCAAACGCGGCGTCATGGGCTTCCCGAGATGCCCACGTTTGAATGAATGCAGAAGATCGAGGGTCGGCTTGATCTCGAAGGATCACGAAGGACTCGCATCCATCGGAAGCCAACATACGGCGCCTTCCCTCTGACTGAAGGTCAAGAAGGGCTGCCTCCTGGCCGTCGGCTGCATGAAATCGAGTGAAGGTGAGAACGCTCATTGAACCCTGACTTCCGAGATGGACGACTATTGGAGCGCTCTTCAGCGGCAGCGGCTCGTGAGGTGGCTGTACAAATCCATGGACCCGAACGTGACAGTACGACCGGAAAAGGCTTGGCACAAGGCCCAACGTGATCGACCCGGGATCCCGTCGACCCGAGATTAGCGCAGAGGAAAGGACTACTCCGGGAATGAGTGGGTGGTCGTCCCTGAGCCATCCGCCGTCGGCGACTCGATCTCTACCCGCACACCGTCCTTCTCGTGATAGGCGCCGAGATACCCCGCCAGCCCGGCCACCTCGGGCAGAGGGGTCCGGTACGTCCAAAAGATGTCGTGGGCCGGCGGATTCGACGCCGTCAGGGTCCAGTAATCGGCTTCACCCTTGAAAGGACAAATCGAGTGGTGATCGTTCTCCTCGAAGAGTGCGAGATTCACATCGGCCTGGGGGAAGTAGAGCCGGTGCACGTGGTCCGTTTCGATTACCCGCAGAGCGGCGTCGCTCTCGGCCACGAGCAGGTCTCCGTGCCAGACCCGGGCGATGCCGTGAGACGGCCTCCAGGTCGATGCGGTAGCCGGGGTGGCTAGGCCACGCCGATTCGACGACTGTCATGGTCTGACCTCCTTGCCCGATGGCTTCTCGTCCTCTAGAACTGCCATTCCGTAGGTGGACGCCCTGATCGTATGGGCACTGCACGGCCGATCGAATGGTCGGCTCAGGGTCGACCATGAAATCCTTGCGACTGCCTCGTCACCGTCGGCGGTCCAAGAGAGATCGACTCGAGAATCCTTAGCGTTGACGAGTTCGAACGTCGCCGGGGTCATAGAGCGGCATGACCGAAAGCGTCGCCGGGACGTCGGCCCCCGTCAACCGTACATTGACGCCGATGCCGGGAACGGCATGGATTGGTTCGACGTAGCCCATTGCGACACCTCGTCTTTGCGTGGGCGAGTACGAGCCACTGGTGACCTGACCTATCTGGACGCCGTCAATCACGATAGGGTCCCCCGTCTTCACGACCTCAGTCCCGTCGAGCTTCATCCACACCATCGTCCGCGTCACCCCGGCCTTTCGTATCGCCGCCGAGCGCGGCTCGGCCATTGAATTCGGGTTTGCCAAAGGCAACGACACGACCAATTCCGGCTTCGAAAGGATTCGTAGTGGCATCGTGGTCGTTGCCGACCAAAAGGTATCCGGCTTCCTGGCGGAGGCTCTCCAAAGCCGCTTGTCCGCAGGGCAAAATGTCTTTGCTTTTGCCCTTTTCGAGTAGCCCGTGCCATAGCGCTTCCGCCCCCTCGGGAGCCAGGTGGAACTCGTAACCGAATTCCCCCGTGTATCCCATGCGCGCCAGGAGGCAGTCGGAGCCGGTGACGCTGGTCCGAACGAAGCCGTAGTAGGGCAAAGAATCGACAACACCAGGGCCAACTAATGCCTCAATGACCGGTCGCGACTCTGGCCCTTGCACCGCCAACGTGGTCCAGGTGGACGTGATATCCGTGACTTCGACGTCGAACCCGGCCGCCTGGTCCGCTACCCAGTCGAAGTCACTCTCCGAACCGGTTATCAAGAGATACTCATTTTCCGCCAATCGCCAAAGAGTACCGTCATCGACCATGTTTCCCTCGAGGTCGCACATCGCCGAATATCGAACTCGGCCCACACCAAGATTCCCAAAGTCATTCGTAAGTAAAGCCTGGACGAACGGCAAAGCCTCCGGCCCGACGATCTTGAATTCAGCCATGTAGTCAAGATCGCACATGCTGACCCGATTTCTGGTGGCGAGATGTTCCTCCAGGTGACCTCGCTCGTACTGCCAAGGTAGCCAGTAGCCGAAGAGCTCTTGCATCTCGGCGCCCGCAGCAATCCCGACGTCATGAAAAGGCGTCTGCTTCGCAGCCACATTGCCCACTTTCCACAGAGTCCGTGCTACCCCACCAATCGGCCTACCGCCCATCACGATGATCGAACACCTTGTGGGCTCTCCGTTGGCTCAACAACCACGTGATGCTTGTCTGGGGAGTCCAACGACTGGACCATGGTTATGGTAATCCTGCGAACGTTCACCAATGAGTCCGGCGTGTTAACGATTCCCTGGCCGCCTCACCATGCGGTGACCACTCCCCCCGTGGAGGTGGCCGCACGCCGCCACATTTCACTGTGTGCTCGCGGATTTTGATCAGAATTTTACGAAGTTCTGACAGTACTCAGATATTTGACCATAAGACTGCCAACATGAACGAAGTGAGATGGGGACTTCAGAACGGTTCGCACTTCGCTAGGAAGAGGAATCATGTTGGTTTTCATTAGTTTTGCGTCGCTCGCCGTGGTCATCTGGGGAATCATCGACGTGGCACGACGTCCGGCTGTCATTCTCGCCCCTAAATGGAAGGCACTTTGGATTGCCGGGATGCTCGGGGGATGGTTCCTCTTCGGGATCATCGGAGCAATAGTCTCGGTCTTCTATTTGGCCGGACCGCGCCGGCGATTGAACGCAGGCCGATATTCCAATCGGTACTAGCGACGAACGAACGAACTTCGATTCGCCTTTCACCGGCAACGGACGAGCTACGCCGAAGTCACATTTGTCCCTCTTGTCGATCGAGAGACGATCAGTCGATCGGACTACGCGGACGTGGAGTCGACGTACGCCGTGTAGAGCTCGCGGGGCCAGTACCGGACGGCCGGCATGGCATCGGCTTCCACCAGTTCGCTTTTAATCCGGTCGTAGTCGTAGCAATTGAGTTCGTACTGGTTTCCCCATGGATCGGCAAAGTTGAAGGCCCAGCACATATCGAAATCCACAAGATCAGCGAGAATGAGACGCTCGCCGATCGGACTGTCGATGCCGTTGGGCAGTGATCGGGCAAAGGACATAAAGGTATCCGCATCCACGCTGAAGGCAACACCGGTCTGCTGAGGGATCATCGGGTGACCCTCTCCTGCCTCAAACAGCGCAAGCATCGTCTTCCCGCCATCGGCCGAGATCTGCAGCGGACCACCCTCGAACCCCGTGGCCCAGAAATCATAAGCCTCGACGGGTTCGAATCCTAGATATTCCGAGTACCACGCGGCAGCTTCCACCCGATCGGGTACCCGGACGTGCACGTGGTCTAGCCGACCCATTTTGAATCTTGAGCGTTCGGTCTCCATTTCCCCCACCGTAGGTGCAGGCTGGAGCGGTCCGCGCGCCATTGCCCGTCGTCCGACGAGCAATCCGGGCCACGGAGTGGGGGCGAAAGGAGGGAGTTGACACGATTCTTCGTCCTCGTGCGGCTTTTTCAATCGCACTCTCAGGGACAGATTGGTACGGCGAACGTGGGGTAATCCTCAAGAGTGGCTCAGACCGAGGCGCGCGCCCGCCGCGCCATAACCGATGTCCAAGAGGATGCGGGCACTGTCGAACGCCGTCGTTGGTTCAAATTTCTCGCTCGGGTGGGACTCGGAGCCAGATCGATTATTTACCTATTGATCGCCTACCTCAGCGTCGATATCGCACTTCACGGTCGATCCCCCGCTCCTGCTGACAGCAATGGCGCCCTCAGGGAGATAAGCCGCCAACCTGGGGGCCCAGCAACCCTGTTCGTGGTCGCCATTGGCCTGATGGGATACGCGCTGTGGCGGCTGGTAAGTGCGGTCGCCCCGGCCGATCTGCGAGAGCATGCGTGGGCAGAGCGGCTCGGATGGGGTGTCATGTGGCGCGATATATCTGGGTTTGTGCGCCCAGGCGGTCGCTATGGCAGTGGGCGCGGGCGACACGAATCGTGCGTCGTCGAATCCGAGCTCCATTGCTGCGAGCGTATTGCGCTGGCCGGCAGGACCGCTATGCGTCGGCCTCTGCGCCGCTGGCTTCATCGCCGGCGGACTCGCTCTCCTTATTTGGGGATGGGTGCATGACTATGCCCGGGTGTTGGACCGACACCGCATGCCCAATTGGACGTACACCACCGCACGTGCGACAGGCATAATTGGCGACAGTGTCCGAGGGCTTCTGATCGTCCTCATTGGTGTTTACTTCGTCGTAAGCGCAGTCACAGACAATCCGAACAAGGTCAAGGGCCTGGATCAGGCGCTGCAAACGCTGGCGCAGAAGCCCTTCGGTGTGTGGCTGCTCAGCGTCGCCGCAGTGGGTCTCTTCTCTTTCGGTCTCTACTCGGCGTTCGAGGCGCGCTTTCGCCGCCTGTGAGAAACCGATAGGCCGATAAGCCGGCTTGCCCCCAAAGCAAGGAGCCCGAAAATGGATCATCAACCAGGCAATGTTGCGGGCCGTCCCGAAGCGACTCCGGAGTTGTCGAGTGGTCGCCCAATCGCGGGAGAGCTGATCACCAAGACGTTCGACTACGATGGGGGTCGGCTGGTCACGGTGTACTTTCCGCCGGCCCCACCCGAGGCGCTCGTGTTCGCCGCTGATGGTCAGGGCATTGCGAAATGGGGCGGGTTCCTCGAGGCCGCCGACGTGCCGTCCACGATGATCGTCGGCGTGCACGGCTTGATTGATGAGACTCTTCGGCTCCAAGAGTACTCACCAGTTTTCGACGCAGAACGATTCGCCGCACATGAGAAGTTCTTCGTCGAGGACGTAGGCCAATGGGTGCGGTCGCGGCTCAAGGTGGCGCCGCCGATCGAACGCACGGCTGTTTTCGGTGTGTCAGCGGGTGGAGAGCTGGCGCTCGCCCTTGGTCTTCGGCATCCAGATGTGTACGGTGCAGTCTTGTCCTGCTCCCCGGGAGCGGGTTACAAACCCGCTGATGTGATGCCAAGTCGGATCCCACGCACGTACCTCGTCGCCGGCACGTTGGAGCCGTTCTTTCTCCACAATGCGATCCGGTGGGCGGATGCACTGCGCGCTGGCCGGTGCGGATGTCGTCATGAGCGAGCGCGTCGCGTCGCACGGTCACGCTTTATGGCGAAGGGAGTTTCCCTTAATGGTGGCGTGGGCGTTTGGACCATGAGTCACCCCGCAGTTGGCGGACCAGGGGCACCCAGCACCTCGTGTCACCTGCGGAACGAGGTGGGGACTCTTCTCAGACCAAGGCAGGAATGGATGTAGCGAATGCCATCGTTGGGAGGCGTGTGGACAAACGCCCCGCAGTCTGAGCTGATCCCGAGGTCACCCGTCTCCCCCCTCGCCCCAGAGGGTCGAGGGGTGGTAACACGAGGCCGCGTCGTATGGCTACCCACCTCGACAGCTCACCACCGTTGAGCCACACTCAACCGATCGACGGCTTCACATGCCCTGGGAGGTTCGGGTGAGATGAGACCCACATTCGGGGTCGCCTGGTACCGCTTCCAGGGAACTTTTCATCGCCGGCGGGGTGGCTACCTGGCGATTGTCCTACTTATCGGGCTCGTCGGTGGAATCGCCATGGGGGCGATTGCTGGGGCCCGGCGGACCGAGTCGTCGTACCCGACATTTCTGGCTGGCACCAACCCATCGGATCTCCTCGTGCAGCCGACTACCGCTGTGTCCTGTGAATCGGGCTTCATCACCCAGATCGCCCGGCTGCCTCACGTCAGACGGGTCGCTTGCGCAGCTGCCTACAACGGGGCCACCCTCACCGCGACTGGCGGTATTCGTGACGTCCTGCTCGCTCAGGTAGAACTGATCGCCAGCCAGGACGGAGAATATGGGCGGCAGGACCAGGTGACCATCACCGCAGGGCGAGATGCCGATCCCTCGCGTGCCGATGAAATAGTTGCCACTCCGACCGCGGCTGCCTTTTTGGGTCTGCACGTTGGCTCGAAGGTAAACATCGGCATTTGGACAGCGACCCAACACACCCTCACCCCTCACCGGATCATTCATGTCACATTGGTGGGAGTGGGTGTGTTCAACACCCAAGTCATACAAGATGACATCGACCGCGGCAACACCGGCTTCCTTCTCGGCACGCCGGCACTGGCCCACGAGCTTGATCCCTGTTGCCAGTCCGGTACTTATGACGGAATTCAAATCACGGGGGGAAGCCGGTATGACGACTCCGTGGAGCACGAGTACGCGCATCTGCTCACGACGAGCTCCTTCACTGCCTCGGGTGGGACACAGCAACTTCAGGTCTACAACACCTCCACGATCGAATCGGAGGCTCAACGAGCCATCCGACCAGAGGCCGTTGCCCTCGGGGCGTTCGGTGTCATCGCCGCTCTGGCCGCCCTTCTCATTGGTTTACAACTTGTCTCCCGACAACTACGGGCCAATATCGGGGAGATCTCGGTAATGCGGGCAGTGGGGGCCGGGCCAACGATCACCTCGAGTGATGGCCTGCTCGGAACCGTGGGTGCAATCGTCGTCGGATCGTTGATCGCGGCGGCACTCGCCGTCTTCCTCTCTCCGCTGGCTCCGTTTGGACCGGTTCGCTCCGTTGTCCCGTCCGGCGTCGACGTTGACTGGACGGTCCTCGGTCTCGGGGTCCTGGCTCTCGTTCTCGTGGTGGGGGGATGGGCAATAATCATCGGCTATCAGCTGGCACCACATCGCCTCGGTGCCCACAGACCGGTGAACGAAGGCAGATCGCGCCTCGTCCAACTCGCTCTGGCCTCGGGCCTGCCCGTGTCCGGCGTCGCAGGACTTCGATTCGCCTTCGAGAGTGGACACGGACGCAGTACGGTCCCGGCCCGCTCGGTGATCGTCGGAGCGGTTCTGGCCCTCACCGTCGTCGTTGCCACACTGACCTTCGGGGCCAGCCTCAATACGCTGATCTCTCATCCAAATCTGTATGGATGGAATTTCGACTACGCCTACTATTCGACCGACGGGTATGGACCGGTCCCGACGGCAATCGTGCATCCCCTACTGTCCCGAGATCACACGGTGGCCACCACGACCGGGGCTTACTTCGGGACGGTGCAGATCCAAGGCCAGGTCGTGCCCGTTCTCGCAGAGTCAGCGCACGCGGCGATCACCCCTCCCGTCCTCACCGGCTACCGCATCGACGGCAGAGGTCAGATCGTCCTCGGTTCGGCGACTCTCGCACAACTCCACAAGAAACTTGGCGACACCGTGGTCGTGCAAGGAGACGGGATCCCAAAGGCCCGACTGGTCATCGTCGGTACTGCAACTCTCCCCACCATTGGTACGGTCCTCGGAGTCCATCCGACGATGACCACCGGAGCGGTGATACCGACTTCGGTGGTTCCGACGGCCTTGCTCAACCAATTCGGACCTGATTCGGGACCTAACGCGGTGTTCATCCGCATTCGCCCGGGAGCGAATCCAGCTGCCGCCAAACGGGCTCTGGCCAAAATAGCGAAGGAGGGTCTGCGCGAGTTCCTCACACCACAGGTGATCGCCGCAGAGGGCCCCAATGCTGCCGGCGCTACTCTCCAACTCCTGAGCGCACAACGACCAGCGGAAATCGTGAATTACCGGGCCATGGGCACCATGCCGGCGTTCCTCGCTGGCGGATTGGCCGTGGGAGCATTAGCGGCACTCGCGCTTACCCTGGCGGCGTCGGTGAAGCAGCGCCGACGCGAATTGGCTCTGTTGAAGTCATTCGGGCTTACCCGGCGGCAGCTGGCTGCCGCGGTTGCTTGGCAGTCGACGGTCGTTGTCTTCGTGGGTCTGGTCATCGGCGTACCGCTGGGCATCGTTGTCGGGCGGCTACTCTGGGGCCTCTTTGCTCACCAGCTCTCGGCGGTCGTCGACTCAACGATCCCTGCCGTCGTGATCATTTTGGTTGCCATAGGAGCGCTAGTGATCGCCAACCTGGTCGCCGCATGGCCAGGACGCAATGCTGCCCGAACGTCGACGGCACTCGTCCTCAGATCCGAGTAAAGCGCTCAGGACTTTGCCGGAGCGGGTGCACCACGATCTCGCTGCGACAGATCGTCCTATCGGGAGGGCGCACTATGCCGCAGTAGGTCGAAGGAACCTATGCGTATTAGATTGCGGACATCCACCGAATCGGCGCCGCCGAAGGTATGGCGACGCAGAGACCAGCTGGCCGATCTTCCATAGTTGTGCCTGATCGTTCAACGACAAACTGAGACGACAATTCTGGTCACGACGGCACGATCGTGACTCGGCATTGCCGCGAAAACCGCAAGGAATAGAAAGAGCCATGACATCACTTACCAATCGCACGATCACAAACCTCCGTGATCTTCACGATGAGCTAGCAGGTCTCGTCCCGACTCTCACCGAGGACCAGCTGAATGGACAATCAGGCGCGTCTGAGTGGACCGTTGCCCAAGTTCTATCTCATCTGGGCAGCGGATCCGAGATTTCTCTGGCGAGCTATCAAGCTGCTTTGACGGGCACACCCGCACCCGGGGGCGAATTCAATCAAACCATCTGGGACCGTTGGAATGCCATGGATCCCCAAGATCAGGCCCTCGGCTTTCTGGATCACGACGAGACATTGGTCGAGACACTGGAGGCTCTGACGCCAGAGCAGCGCGACAACCTAAGCGTCAGCCTTGGATTTCTCCCCGAACCACTCGGGATCTCCACCATTTCCGGCATGCGCCTGAACGAGGTGGCGTTGCACGGCTGGGATGTCCGCGTCGCGGTCGATCCCAACGCAGCCTTGAGTGAGGAATCCGCCGAGATACTGATGGAACAGTTCACCGGAGGTATGAGCTTCATGCTCGGCTTCCTCGGCAAGGCCGAGACCCTCGGTGAGACGACGGTCGTCGATGCCCACGGCCGCGGGTTACTCATTTCCGACAATGTGCGCCTCCTACCCAACGCTGAGAACGCCACTGCCAACTTCGTTGGACCGCTCGAGGCGTTCGTCCGGCTCATCGGCGGTCGGCTCACGCCCACTCGCACACCAGCCAACGTGAGCGTCCTCGGTAACGTCAACCTCGAGGATCTACGCCGGGTCTTCCCGGGTTTTTGACCACAGTTCGACTCGATTTCGGGCCAACCCTCTTACTCGTTGGGTCCGAGGCACCACGTAACTCGCGCTGGTATCTCGAGTGACAAGCAAAGCCACTTCGATGCACGTTTGCCCCCAAAAGCGGGTATGACCAGGCCGCATGTCGATCACCTTCGTCGGAAGGAGCCCTAACTGACCGTCTCCCCTTATAGAGCAAGTAAGCCCGCCGATTGCTGCGGACGTGAAACCCGGAGAGAGAGGCTCTGGACAGAGACCCTATATTCGGTATAATACTGAGTATGCTACTAAGTAGATATATCCCATGAGCGTCAAATACGCACTGCTGGCCCTCCTTAGCGAGGGTCCTAAGTACGGGCTGCAGCTCCGACAGGAATTCGAGGAGCGCACCGGTGAGGTTTGGCCGCTCAACGTTGGGCAGGTCTACACGACGCTCCAGCGCTTGGAGCGAGACGGCCTGGTCGAGTCGGACGACACTCCTGACAACGGAGCCCAGAAGGACTTCCGGATCACGGCCGAGGGCCACATCGAACTGGACCAGTGGTTACGAACACCTCCCGATCTGAGCGCACCGCCTCGAGACGAACTGGTCGTGAAGGTTCTGGTGGCCATCCGCGTTCCGGGAGTGGACGTGCGCGATGTCATTCAGACTCACCGGCGCTATCTGATCGAACTCATGCAGCAATGGACGCATCTGAAGGAAGACGAGTCCAGATTCGATCTGAGCTTCGCCCTGGTAGTCGACGCCGAGATCTACCGCCTCGATTCGGTGGTGCGCTGGCTCGACGCTGCCGACGGGCGCCTCAAGCGCTCCGGAATTCGACTCCCCTCCGGCCACTGCGCCGGCCCTACCCAAGACGCGGAAGCGTGCGGAGGCCCCCCGATGAGCTACCTCGAAATGCAGCACATCTCGAAGATCTATGGCGAAGGAGAATCCGAAGTGCACGCCCTGCGGGACATCAACCTGTCGGTGGATCCTGGTGCGCTCATCGCCGTAATGGGCCCGAGTGGCTCGGGGAAGTCAACGCTTTTGACCATCGCCGGCAGCCTCGAGGAGCGCGTCAAACGGCGAGGTATACGTGGACGGGGTGGGGCTGTCGCGCATGTCTCGCGATGCCAAGGCCCGGTTGCGGCGCCGCTCTATTGGATTCGTCTTCCAGGACTTCAACCTGCTGCCCGGCCTCACGGCGGCGGAGAACGTTGCGCTGCCCTTGGAGCTCGACGGGCTGTCGGCCCGCAAGGCCCACGCGGTTGGAATGGAGGCGCTGGAGGAACTTGGCCTGGCCGACCGGGCCGATCACTTCCCCGATCAGCTCTCAGGTGGAGAGCGCCAGCGGGTGTCAATCGCCCGGGCTGTGGTCGGGGAGCGCAAACTGCTACTGGCTGACGAGCCTTCGGGCGCCCTTGACTCAACTAACGGTGAGGCGGTCATGCGCCTGGTGCTGGCGGCCTGCCGGCGTGGCGTGGCCGCAGTGGTGGTGACGCACGACGCGCAACTGGCATCGTGGGCCGACCGGGTTCTCTTTATCCGGGACGGCCAGATGGTGGATCAGACCAGCGGAGGGGCGGGACCTGAGTCATTGTTGACCTCGAGCGCACCGACGCCGTCGTGACAAGTTCTTCGACCTCCACCTTGGAACGGCCGCTGGGCCGGCCGATGGCGCCGGCAGAAGCGGGCTCGGGTGGCGTAGCGGCCCGGCGGGCCGTCATGCGCTGGGCGTGGCGGCTGTTCCGCCGCGAATGGCGCCAGCAATTCCTGATCCTGAGTCTCATTGTGGTGGCGACGGCAGCCGTCATTGTCGGAGCAGCGACCTCGACCAATTCGGCGCAGGCCAAGAACTTCGGCTTCGGTTCGGCGCGCTACTCGGCCACGTTCACCGCCAGCAGTCCCACCGGCATGCACTCGACCCTCTCGAACCTTGAGCGGCAACTGGGGAAGCTCGACGTCATTGAGAACCATTCGGTGCCGGTGCCGGGAACGCTCAACTCCTTCGACTTGCGGGCCCAGAACCCGAGGGGACCGTTCGGCAGCTCGATGCTCACGCTGGTCTCGGGCCACTATCCGGTGACGGGATCCGACCAGATAGCCGTGACCGTCGGTGTGGCCCGCGACTTCCATTTGCGGGTCGGCGGTACCTGGCACCAGGACGGCAAGACCTGGCAGGTCGTGGGCACGGTGGAGAACCCCCAGAGCCTGCTCGACGAGTTCGCGTTGGTGGCGCCAGGTCAGTTGCCGGTGCAGGCCGGCACACAGGTGACGGCCTTGTTCGATCGAACTCCGCCGAAGGGGCCAACACCGCACGGCGTGCAGTATTCGAGTGAAGCCGACGCCGGCGGCACCAACAGCAACATCATCGATCCGGCCACCATCACTCTGGCTTTGGCCACATTGGGCATGCTGCTGATCGGCCTGGTGGGGATCGCTGGCTTCACCGTCTTGGCGCAGCGGCGCTTGCGCTCGATCGGCATGCTTGAGGCGCTCGGCGCCACCGACAGGCACGTTCGAATGGTGGTGCGGACCAATGGCGCCGTGGTCGGCGTCTTCGGCGCCGTACTGGGCGCATCGCTCGGTTTCGGGTTGTGGGCGGCCTACCGGCCTCACCTCGAGCAGAGCTCGCACCACGTGATCGGGCTCTTCCAGCTGCCCTGGATTCTGGTGATCGTGGCGCTGGCAATGGCCATGGTCACGCCCTACCTGGCGGCTGTGCGGCCGGCCCGCGCCGTGACCCAGGTTCCCGTGGTCACTGCACTGTCGGGTCGACCAGCCCCTCCCAAGCAGGTCACGCTTTCCGCCGTGCCCGGGATCATCGTCATGGTGATCGCCTTCTTCCTGCTCGGTGCGGCAGGGGCCACCGGCAAACAGGGAGGCGGCACCCTCGCGCTCGTGCTGGGCTTCGTGACCTTGATCATCGGGGTGGCCCTCATGGCGCCGACGTTCATTGTCGGCCTGTCCCTGCTCTGCCACCGGGCCCCCCTGGCCATCCGCTTGCCCGTGCGGGACCTGGCTCGCTACCGGTCCCGCTCGAGCTCGTCCCTGGCTGCCATCAGCATCGGCGTCTTGGTGGCCGTCGTGATCTGCGTGGCGGCCAGTGCCCGCTACGCAAATGTCCTCGACTACGCCGGGCCAAACCTGTCCTCGAACGAATTGCTCGTCTATGCGCCGCAATCGCCGGGGACGAATGCAACTCTGGTCACTCCAGGTAACAAGCCGAAAAAAGTCGGAGGCGCAAACGGTGCGAATCCGGCTCCGAAGACGAGTGCGACCACACTGGCGGCTGACATCGCTGCCATGGCCAAATCGTTGGGAACGCACAGCGTGCTGACCCTCGAGACCGCCAACGTCACCCTGAGTCAAGTGCGCAGCGGCAGCAACAACTGGAACGGAGCCCTCTACGTGGCGACGCCGGGCCTGCTCAAGGCCTACGGCATCACCAGCCACGACTACAGCCCTGATGCGGACATCCTCTCGACCCGGCCCGGGTTGCCGGGCGAGGCGAACATGGTGCTGTCGACCGGCGGTGCTTTCGGGCCAGGGCCGAACGGATCGACAGGAGACGCACTCTCGGCATGCACCCCGGCTCATGGGTGCATCCAACCGGTCATCGACCAGGTTAACCAGTTGCCTGGGGGAGTTTCGGCTCCCAACACCGTCGTGACCGAACGTGCCCTGACCACTCTGCACGCCAAGAACACGATCAGCACGGCCGGCTGGCTTCTCACCACTCCGAATGTGCTCACCGCCTCGCAGATCAGTGCGGTGCAATCGGCGGCGGCGGCCGACGGCCTGACCATCGAGACCAAGAACGACGAGCCGAACTCGTGGCAGGTGGTCGACTGGGCCACCGTGGCCGGCATCGCACTTGCCCTGGCCGTGCTGGCCATGACGATCGGCCTGCTGCGGAGCGAGACAGCGAGCGACCTGCGCACGCTGGCGGCCACCGGCGCCAGCAGCTTCAAAAGGCGCTCCATCGCCGCGTCGACCGCCGGCGCCATGGCGCTCCTGGGGGCGGTTCTCGGGACGACCGCGGGGTACTTGGCCTGCGCCGCATTCTTCCGGACCAGCAATCTGGCCGGCCAGAGCTTGTGGACCAACCTGTCGGCCATGCCGGCCAGCAACCTGCTGATCATTCTGGTGGGCATGCCCCTGGTGGCGACGCTCGGGGGATGGCTCTTCGCCGGACGACAGCCACCGATGGTGAGCCGCCAACCGATCGACTGAGCACGGACGCCGCGCTATGCCTGCACTCTCAGAGTCCCTCAGTTGGTGGCGGGGTCGTATGGCGTGCTCCGTGCACCGTTGTTTGAGTCGATTGATGCATCCTGGGACAAGAACCGAGAAAAGATATGTCATGCCACCAGAGAATCCAGGGACTGAACCAGGGCGTGTGGGTGGCCTCGCCGCCGAACCACCAGCCGCAGCGCGGAACGTCTGGCATGCGAGGTCTCGATGGCTCGTCCACCTCGGACTCCTGGTCGCGACCGCGGCGGCATTGGCGACCCTGCAGCTGCTCCACATCCACGACGCGATTCATGCGGACGTAGGGCTGGTCTTCGCCGGACTCGTCATCGTCCACCTGATCCAGCGTCGCCACCGGATAGCTCGGATGCTCGCGATGGTCATGCGTCTTCGTCCTCGAGTCGAGCGCGAGTTACGGCGTCTTGGCATCAGATGCCGTCCTGTTCTTCATCACGCTCAACGTTGTTGTTTCCGGCATCCTCGACTGGGGCCGGGGAGAGCCTTTGCTCCTCCCCTTCCACCGCCATTGCAGAGGTGGCACCTGACCTCGTCCGCCGCTCTCGTCGTGTACCTGGTCGTCCACGTCTCACGCCGGTGGAAACGCATCCGAAAATCCACGATCCGATAGACCGTTCGGAGCATGTTGGTGGAACCTTGCCCGGCCTCGGGAACGACCAACGACCGACTTGTATGAGTTCTACGTCGACTCCGACACGGAGAACTACTTCAGGCCCGGGTTAAGCAGGGCCTACATGCTTGGTCGCTACTGGCCGCCGAGCACAGCTGATGCAACTCTGCGGATGCGGTCGGGATCGGCGATGATGTCAAGCTCGACGACCTGGTCGTGCACGAAAGTGAAAGCCATCACGCCGTACGGGCTGCCCATTTAGCGTGATGACGACGCCACCGGTAACTACTGCCCCAGCTGCGTTGATGTGCTTAGTGAATTTTTCCGCAATTGCATTGCTATAGAAGTTGAGGCGAGCGTCCATTTCAGGTCTCCTTTAGATTTTGAGCCTTTCCACGAGAATGACCCCTCGGGGCAGCAAAATGTGACAAGGTCGATCCGTCTGCCGGCTCCGGTTGAATGTCGTGCCGATCCTGATGGGCCGACCTGAGGAGCTCTACAGCCCTGTGGCGGAGTGAACCCCGGTCCGAGTGCCGGGGTCTTCAGGGACTTTCCTTCGACCCCGGCCGTAGGAGACCGACGGCATCTGGCGAGTCGTCGCCTCGCATGAGTGACGAATGCGCCAATGCCACGCCCGGTGGGAAATACTTATCCGATGCCCATGATCGAGGTCGCCGACCTCCGCAAGGTGTACGGCGAGCGCACGGTGGTAGACGGCGTCAGCTTCTCGGTGGAGCCGGGCGAGATCTTCGGCATTTTGGGGCCGAACGGGGCCGGGAAGACGACGACGGTCGAGTGCATCGGTGGACTTCGGCAACGCGACGGCGGCAGCATCAGTGTCGCCGGGATGGACCCGGCGAAGGAAGGTGCCGCTCTCCGGGAGGTGTTGGGAATCCAGCTGCAGGAGTCCCGACTCCCGGACAAGATGAGCGTCGACGAGGCCCTCGGCCTCTTCGCAAGCTTCTATCCCGAGCCACACGATCCCGCCGAGCTGTTGGAGCGACTCGGCCTCCTCGAGCAACGAACGACCTACTTCGCAAAACTGTCGGGCGGCCAGAAACAGCGGCTGTCAGTTGCGCTGGCCTTGATCGGCAACCCCAGGGTGGCGATCCTCGACGAGCTCACCACTGGCCTTGACCCAGTGGCGCGCCGCGAGGTCTGGGACCTGTTGGAGGACCTGCGTGGGACCGGCGTCACGCTGCTGTTGGTCTCCCATTTCATGGAGGAGGCCGAGCGACTGTGTGACCGGGTGATCGTGATCGACCATGGTCGGGTCATTGCTTCTGACACGCCGGAAAGCCTGGCCGCCAGCGTGCATGCCGACCAGCGGATGAGCTTTTTGCCTTCGGCATCTTTCGACTTGGGCATCCTGGAGGCGCTCCCGGACGTTCATTCGGTCACGACGACCGGCGAGCGGGTCATCGTGACCGGTACCGACGACGTCGCCAGCGCGGTGATCATCGCGCTGCACGACCGTGGTATCGCCGTGGGAAGGCTGCGAGTTGACCAGCCCAGCCTCGATGACGCCTTCGTGGCCTTGACCAGTAACGACGAAGGCCCTTCCGACTCGAAGGGCCCGGCGATCCGATGAGCACGTCCACTGCGCCGACGGAACCCGCCACCACTGTCGGGCTGATCCACTGGCGAGCTGCGCGCGCCATGCTCATCAGCGAAGGACGGCTTCTGGCTCGCAATCCCGGCGTGGTGATCTGGACGGCCGTCCTGCCGGTCGCCGCCGCCATCATCCTCGGGTCGATTCCCGCGGTCCGCAAGCCATCTGCGAGCCTGGGCGGCCTGAGCTTTTTCCAGGTCTACCAGCCGATCCTGGTGTTCTTCGCCATCACCCTGCTGGCCCTCCAAGCCCTGCCCGACGTTCTGACCCGCTATCGCGAGATGGGCGTTCTCAAACGACTGCGCACGACACCGGTCTCGCCGGCGCTGCTCCTGGTGGCGCAGTTGACACTCATCTTGTCAGTGTCGATCGTCTGCATGGCGCTGATGGTGGCCGTTCCCCCGCTCGCCGGCGCTCCGTTTCCGCGCAATCTCGGCGCCTTCGTCCTCACCTACCTGCTGGGAGCATGGGCGATGCTCGGTCTGGGAATGGTGATCGCCAGCCTGTTCCACAACGCCAAGGTCGCCGCCGGTTTTGGATCATTCCTGTTCTTTGTCCTGCAATTCTTCGCCGGACTTTGGTGGCAGCGGCCCAACATGCCCACGTGGCTACGCGACATTTCCAACTTCACTCCCAGCGGTGCCGCCGTGCAAGGTCTGACGGATGCGAGCATCGGGCACTGGCCCTCGGCGCAGTACCTGATCGTTCTCGCGGTGTGGGGCGCAGTCACCTCGCGGCTCGCGGTTCGGTTCTTCAGCTGGGAATAGCCGCTAGGCGAGATCGGCGATTGCCTCGAACTCCCGCCAGAACATCTGATGTATCACGAGCATGGCGCGACTGTCGCCATCGGGTGTGTCGTTACCATTGCAGCCTCCTTGTTGCATCGGTGGAAACATTTCGATTCACAAGAGGCTCGAAGCTCTTTGTCTGGGCGGAACGGCCAAGAAAAGATGACCGCGCACGACACCCTTGGCGGTTCGGAAAGCGACCACGAGCCAGGCGCCAACCAGTACGCCGAAGAAAATCGCCGCGGCAACCCGCAGCATGGTCGACCCGGTGGCGAGAGCAAGGCCGGTCGTACCGGTAACGCACGTGCCGACAGGGAACGTGAAGGACCACCAGGTGAGCGAGAACGGAAGGTTGTCCCGAGCGGTGTGGATAGTGATCGTTGCCGCAATGACGGCCCAGAGGAGGGCGAAACCGAGGACCGGCACCCCGTACATCACCCCGAACGCCTTGAGGATGCTCGCCCCGTGGGCCGGCAGAACAAGGTGGGCGTTGGAGCCGAGAAGGTTGGCGGCCGTGATCGACTGACCAAGAGGTCCGAGGACGATCCACAAGGTTGGGACCATGCGAGCCTCGCCACTCTTGTGCTCGGCCAGGCGCTTCCAGATGAGAGCGATCACGAACATGGACGCGAGCAGGCTGAGCCCGAACATGGCGTAGCAGCACAGCAACAGATCCAGCCGGGCCTGGCCTGGGGCGTAGGGCAGCAAGAGCGCGCCGGTCGAGGCCGAAACCATGGGCGGGACGATCGGCATCAGCCATCCTCCGAAAGCACCGTCAGGCTTCACGGGGTGGCGGTTGAAACTCATGTAGGGGACGACCGCCGCTGTGACCAGTCCCATGATCGTGCCGCGCTGTTGCCGAACCACAGCGAGTGCGGAATCACGTATCGAGGATGCGCCATGCTCGTCGCCCGACCATTCGACGATGTCGCGAGGTTCCAAGCGGTGGCGCACCACCTGCTCGCCGGTTTGAGACATACGTCGGCGGAGCACTCACCAATCGGAGCGAGTTAGCAAGAGGTGTTATGCAGCGGGGACGTTGGCCCCGAGGGCGAGCGGCGTGGGAATCTCCGTTATCGGCGCCAGTCGACTGCGTCGAGGTAGGACGACTGCTGCGATTCCGACGCCGCCCGCTCCCATTAAGGAAGCAACCCTGAGGGCCTCGCGGAGGCCCTCGTTGAAGTTGGGCGACGACTTGGCAAATGACCATGCACATTGCCGGTGATGACAGCCGTGATGATGGCCAGTCCAATCGCCCCCCGACTTGCTGGGTCATGTTGATGAGCCCACCAGCGACCTCAGCGTTACCCGGTTCGATCCCGCTCACCAAGCCGATAGTGAGCGCAACGAACGCCAGAGCAAGGCCGACACCGATGACACGGCTGGGGCCGAAGACATCAGCAAGGTAGGTCCCGTGAACCGAGATCGTCGACATCGGCAACACCACCGTGAAGTGAGCCATTCCGGTCGTGGGCGTGACGGCGAGCGTTCGGTAGAGGGCCGCTCATCCCGGCGATCATGATCAGGACAAGACCGAGAGGAGTCGGAGCAAGGCGCACAAAGTAGTACTCGCTTGTCTCGCCGCACTTAGCCCTCGGATAGAGCGAGCCGTCGTCCGACAACCACGGCCTTTGCTCAGTGGAGGCGTAATGACAGACAAGCGAGCGATTTCACCTCCACAAACTTCAAACGCGCAACAATCTGTTTGGCGTGGCGTCCTACTCAGATCGCAAGACAACTGCTGCCGATGTTCGAGCGGCCAGTCTCCCTGAATGGCCGCCGACCGTGCCAATGGCCAAGGCAACGAGGAGGACCACTGCGACCGAGAACTGCACCGCGGATCGGGCACCGCGTGATGATCGGCGAAGAGCGTGCAGACTCGCGCCGAACGATGCGGGGCAGCCGACGGCGACTGCGATCAGCCGCGATCCCTGTGCCCAGGAACGCCACGTGAGCACCAGGCCCCTCTTTGTAAATCCGAGGGACTTGAGCATCTCGAAAACATGACGCGGGTGACGCTCCGAAGCCACGAGCGCCAGGCCCAGCGCGCAGACCGCGCCGAGCGCCAACCCACCTGCCAACAGTACCGGTGTCGAGCCAATGGACCGGTAGTTGACGATCTCCGCCGGATGTTGCACTCCGAGAACCGACACCTCGTTTCCCGAATTCATTGGGATCATGGGCCAGCACCGGGTTTGCGGCCGCGGCCAGGCGGTGCACACTTGCGAGACCAGATCGGGCGCTCTCCCTTGGCTTCAGTCGGACGAACACGATGTTCGGCCCGTTCTCGACGGAATCGGCTTGTTCGCCCGCCTTGAGGAACGACGCAGGGGCATTGAGTTTAGATAGGAATGCGCCCCGTTCCCATTGAAGGGTGATCTTGAATGAAACTCGGATATCCAACTGCCGGCATCGTCGCCACCCCGACCACACGCAACCTGGTGGGAGGGATGTACACGGGAAAGTCCGACTTGGAGCCATAGCGGATCGACACCGTGCCTCCGAGCCGTACATGCAGTTGCGCCAAGGTCGCCGCGCCCAACACGATCTCACCTTTGCGTTCGGACGGCGCGGCCGGAAAGTATCGGTGGGCGAGCGACGGGTGGTGCTGGCTCCGCCAGCGGTGGAACATCGGTGCCGTCAAGGCGCAATTCGACATAGCTCACACCCGTTGAGGAACCACCGCTGGATTGTGTGAGATCAGGGAGACGGACTGGGGAGGGACATCACTCGTGGAGTCGAGTGCATAGTTCCAATTCCATCCGTAGAGCGGTGGATGAGTGATGAGGGTGTGCAATCCACTTCCGAATGTAAGCGTGGACGTCACCAGCGCGACAGCGAGGATCGAACCGAGGAGAACCGAACGCACCGGAACGGCCGTGCGCCCACGCCCGAGGTCGAGAGCAAAATGGATGCCGGCCATTGAGGATATTGCGAGCCCGATGGCGCGGCAAGAGCGGCAGCTTGAAGGTCGTGGTGATGTGCTCACCGATCGCGGATCGGTCGGCGCGGTAGCAACACCGATTGCCCCATCGCCAGAGCTGCGACCAACACGACAAACCCAAGCCCGAGCACGGTCCAATCCGTTGACGCCGGGGGACGGGTAATGGGTTGTACCGGGCCGAGCGGGGCCAAGGGTGACAATGCAATGGCTACGCCGATCGCGGCCGCCGCTCCGAGGAGCAATTGCGATCAAGACGCCGCCAAAGCCGTCGAGCATCAGGGACAAAGGGGATGCTCCGAGTGCTCGAAGAGTTTTGAGCTCGTCGCCGCTGGCACGCAACTGACGAGAGACTGCTTGGAGGCCGATGAGCACGGCAGCCAAGGTGGCAATCACACCAAAGACCAAGCGCGCGATCGCTTCGGGCTTGATGGCTCGCTGCACCTTGGACTCGACGCTTGAGGTCACGAGGAATGGAAAAATGCTCCGGCCGCAACGAGCCGCCCAATTCGTGGTCGAGATCACGGTCGCCAACAGCAGCGCCGTTTATGGACCCCGTACGTCTCACCACTCACGATGTTCAGAACCTTCTTTGCGAAGGCGGGCGTGAGAACCATGAAGTCCGTGGAGCGATCGACATCATCTTGAACTACTTGCCAGCCACGTCGAGATGGGACGACGCTGATCTCGGGTTCGTCGAGGGACCGAGGCCTCCAAAGGGACTCCGACATCGCATCGTTGGCGGAATATCCGCCCACGACCATTCTGGTCCTACGTACACCGAGCAGCCGGGCCGGTTGGGTCAACCATGCCCTCATCGGCTTTCGCCGGAGTTGCCAGGTGGCCCTCGATCACGGCAACGCTCTTGACCCAGACGCCGCTGGTGGCAATGGGAGCGAGAGAGGAGGGCTCGGCGCCCCGCGAGGTGCAGCGCCGGTGCGGATGAAGAAAGCGACAGTCGAGGTCTGGAAAATCGATCCTCTCATGAGGACCGAGGAGTACACGGACGTGCCATTGTTGTTCGCTCCGCCGTCGAGACTTTCACTTCGGAAGCATTCGACCAGCAGAAAACGCGGAATCGAGCAGCTGTTATCGCCGCGCTGCCGCGGCGAACTCAGGGCAATCCTCCCGCCGGCTGAGCGACTCACATGGCGAGGAGCCGCCTCGCCGGCGGCGAAACTGGCATCGGGTGCGATGCCATGCGACCCCGGTCCTGGACCTCATCGCAAGGAGACCTCCGGCCAGGTGGTCGATCGGGGCTCCTTGAGCTCCACGCTGGACCTCCAGCCGTCTGGGAGCGGGTCTCAGCCTACGATCGGCTACCCGCCCGGGGCATCGTCTCGCTGGTGCCACCACGTGCGGATACCTTCGTCGTTTCAACGGGGTCCATCCCATTAGACGGAGTGGAAAGAAAACACCCACATGAGACTCCTTTATTTCCATCGCCACGAACACACTTTTGCGTGGGTTGGCGAATACTCCGCTCGCCTGCGAAGTGATTATGGAGTGTCGGCGATCTTCGTCGCATAGCATCGCCAGTCCGCTGACCTGGAGCGTCTGTCGCTTTAATCCACGTCCTGAGTTCTACGACTCGCTAGGCACCCGCTCACCCCGTCGGGGACTCGACAGTCAGCCCGTTGACAAGGACTTTTAGTGGAGGTGATGGGATTCGAACCCACGGCCCCTACATGCGAACTTCGGGTTCTCGGTGATTTTGACCAGGGCCTTTTCCGAGGACCTTCCTGGTTGCAGTACAGAGATCCACTCAGGCTGCCTCAAGATCCCTCCCCTTCCTTCTCGATGAGGTCACGTAGGGTCACGCCCGAACGGAGCCAGGGCCATGGGACCGATCGGCGGGCTCTCGTTCTGCACAGCGACTGCGCCCATTCTCGCTTGGCGAGGATCACATGCGCCGGCGAGCGACAGGTTGACGCCTCGAAGTGGGTGACCGAAGCCAGGAATGGACTCGCTACTCCTCAATGAGCGCGTTGACACCTTGGGCAAGCGAAACGTCGGCCCTGAAGCCGAGAAGCTCATGAGCCAGATCCGGCGAAGCCTGCACGTGGCGCACATCGCCAAGTCGCCATTGGCCCGTGACCACGGGTGGTGGGGTCGATCGCCCCAGCGAATGCCAGAGCTGGTTGGCTAGATCGAGGATCGTATGAGGCGTCCCACTGGCCACATTGAAACTGCCCTGAACCGACGTAGGCGCAGTCAGCGCCAGCATGTTGGCTCGAGCAACGTCGCTCACATGCACGAAGTCCCGCCGTTGTCCTCCGTCCTCGAAGACGCGGGGAGCATCCCCACTGCGCAATGCACTCAAGAAGATGCTAGCGACACCGGCATATGGGGTGTTCGCCGGCGAACGAGGGCCATAGACATTGTGATAGCGCAACGCAGTTACCGGGTTACCGCGTTCGCGTCCGAAGGCGAAACAAAGGTGCTCTTGGTGAATCTTCGTGGCCGCATAGACATTTCGCGGGTCGATCGGGGCGTGTTCTTGGGTGAGAACAGGGTCGAGACCTCGGCCGCAGATGGGACACATCGGGTCAAACCGACCTTGGGTGAGTTGATCGGAAGTGCGTGGCTCTGGTCGGATGGATCCGCAGGCAGGGCAGTTGTAGGCACCTTCTCCGTAGACAACCATGCTGCTCGCCAAGACAATGCGACCACCAAAGCCCACTTGGTCCATGGCCAGCAGCATGGCGGCTGTACCCATGTCGTTGTCGGAGACATAGTCGACCACGTCGGAAAAACGCACTCCTAGTCCGACGCGCGCCGCCTGGTGGCTCACCGCATCGGCGCCTTCGAGGGCTTGGTGCCACGCCGCCGGGTCTCGCACATCCCCTCGGATGTAACGGGCGCTGTCGTTTGGGAACGAAGGGGCTTCTCGGTCGAGAACCACCACATCATAAGATGCCGCGACGAGCGCGTCGACAACGTGCGAACCGATGAATCCGGAACCGCCGCTGACGACAGCCTTCACCGATGGGCCGAAGCATGCGTTTGGTACTTCATGCCCTGAGCGTATGCAACCTCGCCGTCGGGGGAAAGGACAACGGAGCGCTTTAAGCATTTCGTAATCTGATCCGGTTCCCGAAGGGTCGGTCTATGAGTACGGTCCAAGAATGCCTGTTGTCATCCTTCCGGTCCTCGACGAAATCGCGGCGTTGCCGTGGGTCCTGTCCCGGATGCCGGCGAACTACGAGCCGCTTGTCGTTGACAATGGGTCAACCGACGGTTCGGCTGAATGTGCAGCTCGGCTGGGCGCGCGAGTGATCGTTGAACCGCGGCGAGGATTCGGCGCGGCCTGCTGGGCTGGATTGAATGGCGCACCAGACGGGCTCGTCTGTTTCATGGATTGCGATGGGTCGCTTGACCCGCAAGATCTGCCCGCTGTGGCCCGGCCGATAATCGAGGGATCCGCTGATCTGGTACTCGGGGAAAGGGTGGCAGAGAAGAGGGCGTGGCCCGCGCATGCGCGACTGGCAAATCGAGCACTGTCCTTCGAAGTTCGCCGCCGAACGGGGCTTTCACTACGCGACCTTGGACCGATGAGAGCCTCCACCCGGGAGCGTCTAACCGAGCTCAACCTGATGGATCGACGTTCGGGGTGGCCGTTGGAAATGGTGCTCGTGGCCCACAGGGCGGGTCTGGTCATCGCCGAGGTGCAGACCCCATATCGACCCCGGGTTGGACGATCCAAGGTCACCGGGACCTTCCGCGGCACCGCACGCGCCGTACGTGACATGTCTGCCCTTTTGCGATGAGCCTTCAGACACCTGATGCAGCGAATTCGCCGATTCCCGTGCATGTCATCGTGGTGGCCAAAGCACCCGTGGCCGGCCGGGTCAAGACTCGTTTGTGTCCACCATTGACCTTGAATCAGGCAGCGCTCGTCGCCGAGGCAGCCTTGATAGATACATTGGCAACGGTGGGCCACGCGAGGGTGCTCGAGCGCACCGTTGTGCTCGAGGGCGTGCCGGGCGCATGGTTGCCCTCTCATATTCGAATGATTTCGCAACGCACCGGGTCATTCCCCGAGCGCCTATCCGGCGCCATCGCAGACTCGTTCGCTGAGGCGGCCCTTCCGATTCTGCTGATCGGCATGGATACGCCACAAGTCCGGGTGAGCCAGCTTGAGAAGGCGGCCGTTGAGCTGGTGCGGGACGGCACCGATGTGGTGTTGGGTCTGGCCGAAGATGGCGGATTTTGGGTTATCGGTACAAAGCACCCAATCCCAGGAATGTTCGAGAAAGTTGAAATGAGCACCGACCAAACAGGTCACCAGCAGCGGGCTCGGCTGGAGTCGCTGGGTCTTCGCTGCCAAATGCTGACGGTCCAGCGTGACGTCGACACTCTCGCCGACGCCCTTGACGTGGCGCGCCGTGCTCCGAACTCCCACTTTGCCGCTGCGCTCAAGTCATGTGTGCCGCTAACTTTACGCAACGCCACACGAGGGGCAGTCGATGGTGGCTAGTCCGCTGGTGGCCGTCCGAGCCCAGTTGCGATCTGGCGACGGTCGACTCGACCTCATTGACGTCGAGAAGTGGTTAGCCGAGGCCGATGAGGTGGACCTTCGGGTGATCAGTCGTGCCACCGGACCAGTACTGGACATCGGGTGTGGCCCTGGTCGTCACGTCGAGGCTCTGAGTCGACGTAGTACCGAGGTAGTCGGGATCGACCTCTCTCCTGAGTTTGTTGCGTTGGCTCGGGCCTATGGGCGGCCCGTCCATCTCCAATCTGTTTTCGATCCCCTTCCTGGCGGAGCCAAGTGGGGGTCTGTTCTCCTCTTCGATGGCAGCGTCGGAATCGGTGGTTGTCCCGACACCCTGCTGCGGCGAGTGGGCGAACTTCTCGCTCCGGGCGGGTCGGCGTTGGTAGAAACCGGTGCGCCGGGCGATCCTTCAGAACCGCTCGACCTGTACATTGAGTCGGGTCACAGTGGAGGATCGTGGTTTTCGTGGGCGTCTTTGAGTGCAGCTGACGCCAAATCCGCAGCCAATCGCGCCGGTTTGTCACTGGCCGACCTCTGGGAGGATTCAGGCCGTTGGTTTGTGCAGCTCGACAAGCGGTTCATAACGCCTTCGGCACTCATCTGCGAACGAAGCGGTAAGCCGGACGTCGCTTGATGTCGGTGACCGGAAAGAAGCACCTTGCGCAGGCAAACGCGCCAGTTGAGGTCAGACGAAAGTATTTGTCGGAATACGAGCCCAGGGCGTAGTGCGGGTCGTCGCTAAAGATGGTGGCGGATGTCTTCTCTTTGAGAAATGCTTTGATGCTTGCTGTCAGGTCGCTGCGAGCCGCACTGGGGCCGGCCCGCAGTACATCGTGCACCGCCTCACCTTGGGCCCAAGCGGTCTTAGCGGCCAGCGTGTCGTAGTACGGGTGGTTGGAGACGATGACGGGGCCGCTCGTCGATCGCACCAGTGTGATGAAGCTGCGACCAGCGGCTTCATCGGCGGCTGTGGGCACGTATTTCGCTGGGCTGTAATGGAGGGCGACGATTTGGGCTCCCACGATCACGGCCAGGCCAGCCGCCAGAGCCGCCGGTTTCCAAGAGTTGTACGTTCTGTGGCCTGGCGCAAGCTTCACGAGTCCTCGGCTGAGCAGGTTGGCGTACCCCATCGAACCGACGATGGCCAGCCCGGCGTACGCCGGGATAAGAACGTCCTCCCCGCCGCCCGAATGGAGTCGGGATACAAAGGCCGAAAGAATGAGCCCGAGGGTGGCAACCGGCCAATACAGTGACGGCTGCGGCCACGAACGGTCGGAATGGCGCAGGTTGACCGCTATCCCGACGATGGCCAATCCAATGACCCAGGGAACATGCCAAAGATCTTCGGTGAAGAACGTCCGCCAGACGGACGACACCACTCCTTGGTGCGTGAGTTCGCTGAAGACGTAGTAGCCGTACCATCCGTGGGTTGATGCGTCGAGCGCCCAGGTGGAGCCAACGAGGAGAGCGGAGACCGTCATGAGCGCAGCTATCCCTGTCCGACGTCGAACCAGCAGGAGAAAGACAAGCACGACGGAACCAGCCACCAGATCGCTCTGTTTGGCCATAAAGCCCAAGAAGAGAAGGGCGCCGAAAAGAACTCCTCCCCAAGCGCCCTCCACCCACCGTGCAACGTAGAGCGATATCAAGAGCAAGAAAAGCGCGAAGGAGTCCACTCGACCAATATCGAGCCAGGCTCCGCTCACGGCAAACGTCACCATGAACAAACCGCTGGCCACAAGGCCGGCCACAACATCGCCCGTTTCGCGGCGGACAATGACAACCAGCAGGACGCAACATCCAAGAGCGGAAAGCATGGAGACGAGGCGAAGCGGTAGGAATCCAACGCCGGTCACATGAGACAGAATGCCGCACACCCAAAAGTACAAAGGCGTATACGGATAGGGCACGTAGTGAAGGGACGGCTGTACATAAATCGGGTGTCCACTGGCCACTCGTCGCACAATTTCAACGGCTCCGCCCTCTAGCCATTCCAGCTCGTAGGGGTACGCGATCCGCCGCACAGCAACGAAGAGGAAGGCCACGATTGGCGCCAAAGCCACGACCGCGGTAACCACGCGACTCAAAACGAAGGCCCGTTTGGGGAGATTCGTATGTTCCTCCGGGTTCACGCTGAAGTTCTGCGCTGGTGTCGCCAGGAGCGAACGGCCAGCCCGGCGCAGAACACAGTGAGGCAGCCCAAAACGATCAACAAGTTGTGCGCATAGTTGAATGGGAGCTCGCTGGGTTGCGAAGGCTTCCGGCCGAAGTCACCAACGAGTGGATAGGCATACAGCGAAACGACGCCGGCAATGATGAGCCAGACCTGCGCTGGCACCAAGAGCCAGCGAGGGGCCCACCGGCGCAAAACGAAAGCCAACCCGAGTACCAGCGGGACCACGACGGCGTCGTTGAAGATATTCAGTCCCACCAAAAGGCGAAAGACTTTGAAGGGGTTGGCCTGCGCTCCATGGTCGAAAATTCCGAACACCCCTATGATGATGGCGACCCATCCGAGGGCGAGTCCGATCCAAAAGACAACGCCGTGGTCTTCGTCCCCTCCGTCACGCGTTGTCTCTTCATCGGCCTCTGAGGCCGGGTTCGGGGAATTCGTAGGAGTCTCGTCAGGGTCGATCTGGCTTCTCTTCACAAGACGACCACCCGGCGGATCCATTTTGTCTGAAGGACTCCGGGCCGGTCCGGTGCGATGAGTCGCACGGGGTAGCCGTGGTCGAGGTCGAGTTCGGACCCATTGAGTTCGAGGGCCAACAATGTGTCGGGGTCAGCTGCGTGCTGAGGGTCGATGATGGAGTTCGAATACGGTCGCTCCTGGTCTTCGATGGATTCGACCTTGATCTGGGACGACCGCTTGGCTCCGACGAGTTTCAAAAGTGTGGGAAGTGAGACCCCCTTCCATTCGGCCGCAGCGCTCCACCCTTCGACGCATGAGATTGGCAAGCCAGCTTCGCGCTGGGGAAGGGCTCGAAGCTCGTCGAGCGTGAACGTCCGAGGTCGCTTGCACCGTCCGTCGACAATCAGGCGGTACTGGGTGCTCGTGGCCTGGGCGATCACATTGGCTCCCGAGGCGGTCCGATTGACGGGAAGAAACTGCGGCCCGATGACCGGGTTACGGGGCGCCAGAAGGGCCAGTTTGCGAAGGGGAGCAATTGTCTCTCCGGCCACCGTGACGAAGAGCGCGGCAGCACCTCCGGCGACGGCACCGACAAAGCCCCGTCGGGTAAGGCCATTTTCGGACCCACGGCCCGTTTGAGAATCAGTCAGCGCTTCGGTGCTCTGGCGGGTGCTTTCGACTACAAGTGCCGCGGAGTCGGCGTGTCGTTCCGAGATCACCTGGCGGGTCAGGGTGATTTTGGCGCCGAGGTGGACAATGAGGCCACCCATCGTGATCCAGGCCACGTAGAAGTGCGCAGTGGTGAAGTCGAAGGGCATGGGGCTGTACCAATAGGCAATATTGGCGACTCCGGTCGCCAACTCGAAGAGTGCCCCTCCAACAAGCGGAACAAGGCTCAGGCGCTCCAAGGCGTGCGCAATGTTCCTCACCGGCGGGTAGGTGAAGAAGTTCGGGTAAACGACCCACAACTTGGCCAACAGCAGTGGGATCGACATGATCCCGGTCAAGACGTGCACTCCTTCGCTAACTCGAAAGAGGTTTACAGGGCGCACTGGGAGGTGAAACCACGACGGGGGATGTTGGGCCAGGTAGTCAATCAAACCGGTTACAAAACAAACGGTGAAGCTGACTCCGAGCCCGATTCCCATGACAGCGGCCAGCCACTCGCTGTGGAGTGGGCTATGGAAACGCTGCCTGATGCGGCTCACCTCGGCTCCTGCTCGGGCCGACGACACCGCCGCGAGTTGGCGGCCACGGCTTTCGAAGCGTGCCCGGATGCCCCGCCCACGCTCGACTGCCGGCGTCGCCGACTCCAGGTTGCGGAGAGTGAACGGTGGGGTGGCTGGGGACGATTCGGGGGCCGTATTTGGTTCGGGATCGGCCCGTTCGTCCATGCGACGACCGTACCCCCGAAGAGATGGACATTGGCTGGTGAGATCCTTACAAAAGGTGAAATTCTAAAAGGGCTGTCACCAACTTGTAAGAACTGCCGCGAAAAGTGAGGGCACCACGTTCTCTAGGCTGCATGCTGATGGCTACCTTGTCCGCAGACGAGAGACTGAAACCTTCACCCGGCGATCAGGTTCAGTCGACCATTCTCGTCTGCGACGACGAGGACGTAATCCGCGACGTTGTCGTTCGCTATCTCGAGCATGAAGGGATGCGGACGCTTCAGGCGACTGACGGAGAAGTCGCGAAGCAAATACTCCAGGACGACCCACCAGATTTGGTGATTCTGGACGTGATGATGCCTAAGGTCAACGGGCTGGACCTATGCGAGTGGATACGGTCAAAGAGTGACGTTCCGGTCATCTTGCTGACCGCTCGGGGCGAGGAATCCGACCGTATCACTGGCCTGGAATTGGGCGCAGACGACTACGTTGTCAAGCCGTTTTCACCGCGTGAGCTAGTCGTGAGGGTGAAAGCGATCCTGCGTCGGACGGGTTCCAGGCAGCAAAGGCCGCCGGTGGTGCTCGAGATGGCCGGATTGGTCATTGACGGACGTTCACGTCAGGTCCACCGCCAGGGGATCGAAATTAGCGTGACCGCCACTGAGTTCGACCTCTTGTTCTGTTTGGCCAGTCATGCACACACAGCGTTCTCCCGTGAGCAACTTCTGGCACAAGTGTGGGGTTATCAAGCCGCTCTTGACGCAGGCACAAGCACGGTGACCGTTCACATCCGGCGCCTTCGAGAAAAGATCGAAGAAGACGCGTCGCGACCCGAAATAATTGTCACGGTTTGGGGCGTGGGTTACAGGTTTGAAGCATGACGTGGATCGGCATCAGCGTTGGTTGTGGAGCCCTCGTGATCGGCGCCACCTCAGCCCTACTTCTGAGGTCATTGCGCACGGTGCGGTTGCAGTTGATGGGGCTGGCTCTCGTCGCCGTCCTCCTTCCATTGGGCTCTGTTCTCGTGTCGGGTCTGGTGATGTTTCACATGGGAAACGACGCCGACTTCATCTTCATTACCGTCCTGGTAACCATGAGTGGATTGCTGGGGGCATTCCTCCTTGCCCGCAATATCGTGTTTCCCCTTGACGTCATTCGAGAGGCTTCGCACAAGTTGGCGGCAGGAGACCTCGGAGCCCGAGCGCCCGAGGGAGGGCCGAGCGAGTTGGCCGAGCTCGGGTCGTCCTTCAACGTGATGGCGACACATCTTGAGGAGGCATTCGATGCTCGCCGTGAACTCGTGGCGTGGGCCAGTCATGATCTGCGGGCACCCATCACCTCCCTTCAGGCAATGCTCGAAGCGATAGAAGATGGCATCGTTGAGCCTCGGCACTATCTCAGCCCGCTGCAAAGTCAGGTCCGACTATTGGGAGCGTTGGTCGATGACCTCTTCGAACTTGCGTGCATCGATTCGGGTGCGGTGACCCTGGAATTCGATGCTGTCAATTTGGGGCACCTGGTGGCGAGCTGTGTTCATCGCTTCGAAGCGGAAGCAATAGCCCGGGACGTGCGCTTATTGGTAGCCCAACGAGGTGGTGTCACGGAATCGAGATGCGCCCCGGACAAGATTGAACGCGTGCTGACCAACCTCATCACCAACTCTTTGCGATATACCCCTGGAGGAGGCTCCATCACAGTTACCGTCGCCGGTGGAGCGGGCGCCGTCCTGGTTTCGGTGGAAGACACTGGGATCGGGATCGCGCCCGAGGCGGCCGAGCGGGCTTTTGAGCCATTTTGGCGTGCTGACGACGCTCGCAGTCCGGCCAGTGGCGGGGCGGGGCTTGGCTTGGCCATCGCCAGAGGCCTTATCGAAGCTCAAGGCGGCCGAATCTGGGCTGAGCCGCCCCTGAGTGGCGGGACCCGGATCAGCTTCGTGCTTCCTGCCACGTGCGTTCCCGGCTCACCACGTGATGCCAACGCGATAGCGGTGGCCCAGGCCTACTTCTGTGAAGCGACTCGGACCAATACTCAACGAGCACTGACGCTTTGACGAAAGCACATGGCTTGACGCAGATCTCAGGCGTAACCTACCCAGACAACTGAACTTAGAGCGTCAGAGTTCAGGAGGTCTCAAGGGGCTCCAGACTGTCCCGATCGTTGGGCCCGACGCAGTATCAAGGTCACTGAGCGATCGGACACGCGAATGGCCCGATCGACAGGGGCATCGCGCCGATTAAGGGTGCCGGGTGGAGGTGATGGGATTCGAACCCACGGCCTCTACATTGCGAATGTAGCGCTCTGCCAGCTGAGCTACACCCCCGACAGCGACAAGGTTAGCCACTGGGGAGGAGGGGTCAGTTGCCCCGTCGAAGGGGGGCGGTCAGAGTAAAAGCTGCCGTCAGCGACCGCCAGCGGCCTGGCGCAGATCCTCGTCGTCCCAGGCACCGGGGTGTCCGTATTGGGCTGACCGACTGAAGAATTCTCGCTCGTCGCCGTCGTGCGTGAGGGGGTGGCTCGGCCGAACTCGGCGCTGTCCTTCGACCTCCCGGGCGTAGGCGATGAGGCCGACCAGGGCCAGGGCGGCTATCCCCGTGAGGCCAGTGACGATCCACGCTGGTCGCAACGATGGCACGACGCCCAAAATGCCGGTACCGATGGCTACCGCCGTGAGAGCACGCAGAACGAGCGTGCAACGCTGGCGCGCCTGGTGGCGGCGGTACGACGCCAATTCAGCTTCCGTCTGGGCCAGGCTCATGGGCGGCGCAGGACTTGCGATGACACCCACCCGGGCGTAATGCGCACCGTCTCCGTCGTCGATGTCGGCGGACTGGCCGTCGTCAACCGGGCGAAGCAGGACAAGCTTGGGTTGTGAGCTCGGGAGGTCCAGCAAGGGCACAGTTCCCGTGTCGCGCAAGCGGTAGGCGGGTGCCACCAATTTCGGACCGGCGGGCTTGAGCAGCTGGAGTTCGTGGTGGAAGTGGTCGATGGAGCCACCCCCCTGCCGGTCACCGAAGCGCCGAAGGGCACCAGGTGCTAACACGACAATCCACAGTACGGCTACCAGAACCAGCAGGATCACTAGCGACACTCCCCGACGACCTACCTTCGCTCCGGTGGAAGACCCTAGTCAGCGGCCGTTTCCACGTGGTGGATGGTGGGGATACGCACAGGGCCGACCTCGTCAGCGCTCTCCGCACTTACAAGCTTTGTAGTCCCCTCACTCACCTTGGCAAGCGCGTCGTGGCCGCCCTGCTCACCGTCCTGCGCCGCGTCCTATACGGCGCGACTCCACCACCGTCCGTCGCGCTCGCCCACCGAAACCTGCACGTCGAAGCAGGCTGAGACCAACGAAGAAGTGATCACATCGGCCAGTGGACCCGCCGCCACCAGTTTTCCCTGGCGTACGAGGCCGGCGTGGGTAAACCCGCTCGGTATCTCCTCGCAGTGATGCGTGACGAGGACCATCGGAGGACTCTCGGGCTTGGCGGCCAACGCTCCCAGTCGCGACACCAGGCGATCCCGCGCCCCAGGTCGAGACCGGCCGCCGGTTCGTCGAGCAACAGAAGCTCGGGTCGGCTGATCAGGGCGCAGGCCAGGAGCACGTGTTGGCGCTCTCCCTCGGAGATCACGCCGAAAGGTCGGTACGCGATGGCGGAAAACCCGACCTCGTCGAGGAGGCGGTCGGCTTCGGCCCAGTCCTCGTCGCTATAGGAGTGCCACCAGGTTTCAAGCGCTCCGTAGCGGCCGCTGACCACCACGTCGCCGCTGGGAGATCGGCCCGTAGCTGTCGCGTCACCGAGCCACTCACCAATGAGATCCGGGGTCGCAACGTCCGGACATCGACTCTTCCGAACGTGGCCCCCAGTATCTCGACCGATCCCGACGAGGGCCAAAGACGAGCACCCACCAGGGTGAGCAACGTGGTCTTGCCCGATCCATTCGGGCCCAGAATCACCCAGCGCTCGCCCGGGAGCACGGACCAGTCGACGTCATCCAGGACGATCGTGCCCTCACGGCGCACCCCGACACCACGCAAAGCGATGACCGGCTCTGGGTGTGACGTCAACTTTTCGCGGCGTCAACCTGCCCGATGCGTCGGCCGAGGCGACCGATCAGACCGGCGCAGCACTGGGTCCAGATGCGCTCGCCGGCCAGCCAGAGCCAGATTTCGCGACGGTACCCCAGGACGATTTCGTCGAACTCCTCGTGGGTGACGCCGGCCTGACGGAGCGCACTCCACCTCGCCCACAACCATTCAACGAACCCGTCATCGGCCCGCAATACCGTGGTCAGCTCACGACCATCTGCGATCTCGGTCAGCCACGCTCCGGCGCGAGCCGTGGGCTCGTCGGGCATGTGCAATGTCGGGGCCACGGTCAATGACGGATGAACACGGGCTGGCGATCGGTACCTTCGTAGGAGCGCACGTGTTCTTCGAAGTCGATGAAGAGTGGCGCATCGGGGTCAAGCTTGCGTTGCAAACTCCGATTGGCGATCTTCTTGTCGAGGGCGTCCAGGCGAAGGAGTGCCGCCGGGTCGTCGAGCCCTCGCACGTCGAGCTTCGACCGCGCCGCCTGGAATGCCAACCGGCCGCGCTCGGTCCTGACCAACACGCTTGTCCACCCGTCCATGGAGCCGACGCTCCCCACGGCAATGTCCGCCGATCGACCAAGGAAGTCCACGCACTCGTCGCAGCCTTTCAAAGCCCGCGCCGTGAAAGTCCTTCACCGGTTCGTCGACGGCTATTTCGCCGTCGCGATACTCCACGATCATGCGACCGCGAATCACGTCCATCTTTGAAACCCGGTCCAGGTCCACGCCGCGCTTGTCGCGCAGTTCGCGCAGCGTCAACGCCTCGTAGTCGAAGTTCTTCGTACACATCAGGGCGATGCTCAGGACGACAGCTTCGACACGGTGCGCTCCGGTCGGCCAGCGGCGCGATTGCATCGCACGCAGACCCTGCACCTCACACGGCGTCCCGACGACGGCGATACGGGGCTTGGGTAGGGAGTTTGTTCCGGGAGAGGTCAAGTTCGGCCAGCGCCATCGTCTGGTTGTCGAAACTTGCCGAGGCGGCACGAATTTGGTCAGCCGTGGTGGCGATGGTGGCGACGCCCTTCCATTGTTCGTCGGGATCGCCACTCGGTTTTGAGACCAAGGCGCCGTCAATCTCTCCCGCGGCCAAGAGCCCGATGAGCAGAGCACTGACCGCACCACCGTCCTGGACATCGTCGTCCGCGCCGAGGCCCGCACAGCAAAGCTCTCCACGACCGCACCGAGACCGTCCTCGGTGGACCCCCGGTGATCTTCCAGTAGGTGTCGGAGGAGTCGGCGCGAACCTCAGCCGGCTCCACGTCGGCCTCCTCACCCGGGGTCGCCGTCGAGGGGGGCCACAGCGCCTCGTAGCGCAGGCCGCCGCGGGACAGAAGTCCCAACACAACGAGCATCCGGTGCACATCTTGACCAGTTCGGGCAGATTCGTGTCCGGATCCACACCAATGGAATTCGACGGGCACACCGCCACGCAGGTCCCACACTCGATGCATCGGTCGGCATGGATGACCCCTGCCTCGAGCTCCCAGAACCAGACCTTTCCGGGAGGCTCGGGGATGCCATTCATCTCCTCGTGTACGCGGTACCGCTTCATCGGCTGACCGGCGGGGGCTCCGTGAAGGGTGGCCGCTAATTCGGTCGCAGGAACCCGTCGTGCCCACACGTGGAACGGCTCCTTGGGCCGCCGTTCGGCCTGGTACCGGCCGACCACGCGCAGGAGCACGTCGGGGACCTCGTTCACTGGCATGGCCCCGGTGACCCAGTCGATGAAGGCGGCGTGGGGCCGAGTGACCCACCCAGTCCGATGTCGACCGCTTCCTCAATGTGCTGGTCCACGTGGGCGATGTCACCGCGGAATCCGATGTCGGCGATCTGCGGTTGGGCGCACGAGGCAGAGCAGCCCGAGAAGTGCATCCGGATCACCCCGGCATCGCCGGATCCCCCGCCGTCAGCTCCTTGGTGCGAGAGCTCGGCGTCGAGACGTCGGGCCCACTTCACGGCACGCTCTTTGGTCTCGACCACGGCGAAACGGCAGAACTCCGAACCGGTGCAGGCCACAACGCCGCGTTCGAAGGGGCCAGGGAAAGGCGAGTACTTCGACAGGAGCGGCTCGGCCAAAAGGTCGTCGACCCTTTCCTCGGGGATGCCCGAGAGGATGAAATTCTCATCGATACCAATCCGCACTGTCCCATCACCATAGGTTTCGGCCAGACGCGCCGTCTCGATCAGGTCGATCCCATGCAGGCGGCCCACCGGGACGGAGCAACCGACATAGACCAGCCCCGGTTGCTTCTGGGGATGCACCCCGACGTGATCGCCCCGGAACCTATTGGTGAGTTCTTTGCCGGCCGGGTCCAGAGCAAACTTCGTCCGCTCGTCCAATGCGGCGCGGAATCCTTCGGGGCCGAGCTCTTGGGCCAGATAACGCATGCGGGAGAGCCCCCGATTCTCCCGGTTGCCCAATTCGCCGAAGACCTGGGCCACGCCCCGGCACAGCTCGACCGCTTGATCCGGCCGTATGAAGACGTCGATATCCGAAGCCATCCGCTCGCCGTCGGAGAGGCCGCCACCGATGAGCACATTGAAGCCGATGCTTCCATCACCCTGTTCGGCGGGCCACAGACCGATGTCATTGATCTCAACCCGAGCGCAATCCTCGAGACACCCGGTCACCGCGATCTTGAACTTGCGCGGCAGGTTGGCATATTCCCTGTTGCCGGTGAAGAAGGCCGAGATGGCCTGCGCACCGGCAGCGCGTCCACCACCTCATGGGCGTCGATGCCCGAGACAGGACACGCGCACACGTTGCGCGCCGAGTCACCGCAGGCCTGCACGGTGGTCAACCCGACGTCCCAGAAACGCTGCCAGATCCGTGGCACGTCGGCGATGCGAATCCAGTGGAGCTGAATGTCCTGCCGCGTCGTGAGATCGGCATAGCGATTGCCGAAGACGGGGCTGTCGTCCGGCCCTTCCGCATAGGCGTCGGCCGCCACCCCGACCTCGCGTACCTGGGCCGCCGTCAGGACACCACCGGGGACCTTGATCCGCATCATGAAGGCATCTCCGCCCTGGCGTTGCGGGTACATGCCAACCCACTTCAAGCGCTCCTGCTCCCCGGCACGGCGTTGATGGAGTCCGGCCCCTGCTTGGAGTAGGTGTCGATGACGGCCTGCGCGACTTCGAAGGGATGAC
The DNA here is from genome assembly GCA_963737745.1 of uncultured Acidimicrobiaceae bacterium. Classification (GTDB taxonomy): domain Bacteria; phylum Actinomycetota; class Acidimicrobiia; order Acidimicrobiales; family RAAP-2; genus Bog-473. The sequence continues at coordinate 224,322 of CAVTTR010000003.1, forward strand.
GAGCGAACTTGAGCTGCTCGACCGGATTGAGCTCGCCGATATTGCGGTAGGGACGGATGAACCGAAGCCCGTGGTCGCGACCCGCAAATTCCATCCCATATGGGTTGTCCAGATGCGCGGCATCAGGGTCAGGCGTGAAGCCCGCACTCGGTTTTGTCGAGACCGGCCCAGCGTCCGGCCCGCGGGTCTTCACCGGGAGCCACCGGGCGAGTGGTGGGGGCACAGCCGATGGAGAGGTAGCCCCGGCTCACCAGAGGATGCACGGGCAGATCGTGATCAGCGAGATACGACGCGATGTCATCGTTCGTCCACGTGGCCAGCGGGTTGATCTTGACCAGGCCGAACGCCTCGTCCCAGCTGACGATGGGCGCGACAGCCCGCGTGGGGGCATCACGCGCTTGAGGGCGGTGAGCCAGGCCTGGCTCCCCTGCACGGCCTGGCGCAACGGGGCAACCTTGCGGAATTGGCAGCACTGGTTGCTCCCGCACGGGTAGGCGATGGCCTCGGGGCCGGGCTTGGTCACGGTCAGATTCAAGTTGTAGTGAGCGCTGACGTCCTTGACAAAGGCCAGCGTCTCGGGGAAATGCGCCTCGGTGTCAAGGAAGATCACCTCTATGCCGGGGGCCGCCTTCGTCGCCAGGTCGATGAGCACCACGTCCTCGAAGGAGGCGGCGAGGACCAGGGAGTCTCCGAATGTGTCGACGGCCCAAGAGATGACCTTCCCGGCCGGGGCCGACTCGAAGGTGCGATTCGGATCGGCCAATTCCTCAACGCTGAGCCTCTGATCCGCCATCGTCGATTCGGTCACCGGGCTTCCTCCTTCTTTCTAAGCTGGGGACAGGCCGCCCTTTCGCCCACCCTGAGGATGAGTTTTTAGCGTGGCCTCGGCCGCCTTGACGCACGGCGGAATCCAGACCAAAGTATACATGACTAAATTGGTCAACATTCGAAGGGGTCCTATGGACACCGCGGCAACACTCGCACCTCGGCCTTCTACCCCCGCCGGCCCTGTTTCTGGCCGGCCGGGTCAACCCAACGCGTCAACGGGCTCTTCCGTCGCGACCCTTCGGCCACCCGTTGGGTCACCTCGACCTGCTCGAGTCGCTGGCTATCTTCATCATCCGCGAGGTCGCCGCCGAATCGGAGCGGCCTGTCCTTCTCTTCAGCGGCGGGAAGGACTTGGCGGTGCTCCTTCACCTGGCGGCCAAGGCCTTCAAGCCGGGGAAGATTCCCTTCCCGGTGCTCCATGTCGACACCGGGCACAACTTCTCCGAGGTGCTCGACTGTACGCGACGCGCAAGTCGAAGCCGTGGGCACCCTACTGGTGGCCAAGGTGCAGGACACGATCGATAAGGGGTGGCGTCGCCGATCCGGGGCCAGTCGCTCGCGTAACCGCCTGCAGACCACCACGCTGCTCGACGCCATCAACGAATACGTTTCGACGCCGCTTTCGGCGGGGCACCGGCGCGATGAGGACAAGGCGAGAGCCA
>CAVTTR010000004.1:0-218246 GCA_963737745.1 uncultured Acidimicrobiaceae bacterium
ACGATGCCGTGGCCCAGGCCACCCAGCTCGTGGCCCCCACTTCTCCCATGGCAACAGAGACCGGCGCAACTGCCGTCACGGTCAGCTGGACTCCTAGTACGCAGTACAGCGGAGTCGCCCTCCAGTACAAGGTGACCGCCAGCGGCGGAAGCGGACAGAGCTGCACGTCTAGTGCGTCATCGTGCCAGGTCACGGGCCTCAGCGCCGCTACGCCGTACACGTTCTCCGTCATAGCGTCGCTCGACACCTGGCAGACCGCTGCGGTGACCACTTCTTCCATAACTACCCTTGGCGTAACGACCACGTCCCCCCTTCCCGGTGGCACAGTCGGCGCTGCTTATTCTCAGACGTTGACTGCCACCGGGGGCAGCGGAACCTATACACTCTGGGCCATCGCCGGGACCCTCCCCTCTGGACTGTCATTGGTGCAGAACGGTTCAATCTGGTCGGTCAAAGGCACTCCCACCACGGCGGGCACTTCAGTTCCAGGCCACAGTCACGGACTCAAACGGATTCACCGCTTCGTCCGGTATCTCTTTCCATCACCGTCGCCAAGGACTCGACCACCACCACGGTTTCGGAGTCTCCTACATCGGTCGCCTATGGCAACGAGTCCTCCGTGACCTTCACGGCCGCAGTCACGACGACCACGGTGAGGCGGTACCAAGTGGTGACACCATCACCGTCTCAGTCAACTCAGGGGCCGCTACCTGCACGATCACCCTCCCGGCAACCACCTGCACAATTGCTAGTACTGCCCTGAGCGTTGGCGGACCCTACAGCGTGAGCGCAACCTATAACGGCAACACGAACCTCTCGACGTCCACGGGTACTGCCAGTACAAGCCTGACGGTGAATCCCGCTCCAGTGGGTACCACGACCTCGCTCACCGTTTCCCCGTCCAGCACGACCTACGGCAGCGAGACCGGGGTCACTCTCAGTGGCACCGTCACTGGGGTAAGTGGCGACGGCAACCCCACTGGCACGGTGACAGTCAAGACTGGGTCGACCACCTTGTGCACCGCCTCCAGCCTGACGGTGAGCGGTGCCTTCTCGGCCACCTATAGCTGCACGATTTCGTCCGACACCTTGTTGAACGCGTCGGGCACGGCCTATTCGCTCACCGCCAGCCTACGGCGGCGGGGTGTCGTCGAGCAGCAATTTCACCTACACCACCTCGACGTCGACCGCTCAGAGCCTGACGGTGAATCCCAGCTCCAGTGGGCACCACGACCTCGCTCACCGTTTCTCCGTCCAGCATCACCTACGGCAGCGAGACCGGGGTCACCCTCAGTGGCACCGTGACTGGGGTAAATGGCGACGGCAACCCCACCGGCACGGTGACAGTCAAGTCTGGGTCGACCACCTTGTGCACCGCCTCCGCCTTGACGGCGAGCGGTGCCTTCTCGGCCACCTATAGCTGCACGATTTCGTCCAGCACCTTGTTGAACGCGTCGGGCACGGCCTATTCGCTCACCGCCAGCCTACGGCGGTGGCGTTTCGTCGAACAGCAATTTCACCTACACCACCTCGACGTCGACTGCTCAGAGCCTGACGGTGAATGCCGCTCCAGTGGGCGACCACGACCTCGCTCACCGTTTCTCCGTCCAGCATCACCTACGGCAGCGAGACCGGGGTCACCCTCAGCGGCACCGTCACCGGGGTCAGTGGCGATGGCAATCCCACCACGGGGTCGGTCACGATTTCGGCCGGGTCGACCACCTTGTGCACCGACTCCACCTTGACGGTCAGCGGTGCCTTCTCGGCCACCTACAGCTGCACGATTTCGTCGAGCACTTTGTTGAATGCCTCGGGCACGGCCTATTCGGCTCACTGCCACTTACAGCGGCGGGGTTTCGTCGAGCAGCAATTTCACCTACACCACTTCGACGTCGACCGCTCAGAGCCTGACGGTGAACCCCGCTCCGGTGGGGACTTCGACCTCGCTCACCGTTTCTCCGACAAGCATCAACTACGGCAGCGAGACCGGGGTTACCCTGAGTGGCACCGTCACTGGGCGTAAGTGGCGACGGCAATCCCACTACGGGGTCGGTCACGATTTCGGCCGGGTCGACCACCTTGTGCACCGACTCCAGCTTGACGGCGAGCGGTACATTCTCGGCCACCTACAGCTGCACGATTTCGTCCGACACCTTGTTGAATGCCTCGGGCACGGCCTATTCGGTCACCGCCACCTACGGCGGCGGGGTCTCGTCGAGCAATAACTTCACCTACACCACCTCGACGTCGACTGCTCAGAGCCTGACGGTGAACGTTGCCAACGGGACGGGCACCATGACCGTGGCGCCCACCACGCGTGGTCTCGGGGACCGCAACGAACGGACTGGTCTACACCTTCACTAACACCGGTACTGGGGCCTATCGCCTCGGGTTCCTCGGTCACCGTCCAGGTGCCTGCGGGCTGGACGGCGCCGACCACGACGAACACGACGGCGTCGGGCGCGACCGGCTGCACGACGGGGACGGTCACAGTCGCTGGCTCCGGTCCATGGACCATCACCGTGCCCCTGTCCAGTGGCTGTGCCAGTGGAAAAACGTTCACCCTCAACTACGGAAGCTCGACCAACCATCGTGACGGCTCCGAGCCCACCATCGGCTCTGCGATATTCACCACGCAGACTCAGGACGGCGGCGGGACCCTGACCGCCATCGCTTCCAGCCCCTCGGTGACCATCACGTGGTCGTCCAGCATTGGCTGGAGCTACTCGGTAACGGTGCTGGCCAACTCTGCCGTGAGTTTCGCAAGCATCTGCGGCGGTGCTGGCGGAGGCGGTGCCGGTGCTAGCGGTGGCGGGACAGGCGGTGCCGGTGGTGGAGCGGGTTGCGTGTCAGGAACCATTCCTGCTCAATCCATCCTCTTACACGCTGACGGTCGTCGTTGCGGGTGGTGGCAACAAGGGCGGATATTCCTCCGGCGGAACGGGGGAGCAGGGCTCGAATCGGGCGGTGCTGGGGGCACTGGTGGCTCCGGATCAAACGCCGGAGGTGGTGGTGGATCAGCGCCCTTGAACAAGGCTCTACGGTCATAGTGGTCGCCAGCGGAGGTGGTGGCGGGGGTGCCGCGTACGGGTACAGCGCTACAGGCGGAGCCGGTGGCTCTGCAGGTACCACCAGCCCCGGTTCGGGCCATGGCGGTGCGGCTGGTGGGAGTACTAGCGGCGGCGGTGGCGGTAACGGGAACGGAACTTCTGGGGCGGGAACTGCCGGGACCTGGAGGCAGCTGAGCGGCTGCGGGGGGTGGGGGCGGTGCAGGTGCGAGCCCAGGCGGTGGAGGCGGTGCTGACGCCGTAATGGTCCGACAATATCAGGGTGGTGGAGGTGGTGCGGGTGGTGACTTGGTGATTGGTAGTGGTCTGTATAAACCGACGAGCGTCACATACTCGGCTGGCGGCGCAACATCGGGGGCAACAACGGCGCAGCGGGTTCGGTCTCGCTGTCGTGATGCACATACCTGTATATGCATGGTCTTGGACGTTCAAGGACGCACTTGGCTTTAGAGCGACGATTTCTTCTGGACCGCCGCACATGATTTCAATCCGGACTTCAAAGCTGAACGCCGTTCGCATCGCACACGGATCGGCACCACGCTGCTTCGGGAGTGGGGAGTCCCAGGGTCCTCGGGCATACCCGTGGGACAGGGCGAAGCAGCTAGCCGGGCTTGAAGGGGGTCCTCCTCACTGGGACCCCCTTCAGCCTTTCTGGGGTCATGTCCTGTCAGAATGGGAGCTGATGAACGACTTCTTGGTCTCCTACCTCGACACCATTGACGAGCGGCTCTTGGAGTACCTCGATGACGACAACGAACTGAGCCTCGATGCCGTCAAGAAGCTACGTCTCTACGCAAGCTCATTGCTCGACGGCACCCTCTCGCCCGACCATCTCGCCGAAGACTGGGCCGACTGGTTCCACCTCGCACCGGCATTTGTAAATCACGATCGAAAACGGCAGCACCTGAGCGTGTAAAAACATGATCGAAAACGGCAGCACCTGAGTATCCCCGGATCTGTTCGATCCCGCTTCAAGGCTTTCGAGCCTGACGGACGAGCGGACGGGAGAAGGGTGCACACCGACATGGACGAATGGACCGAGATCCGAAGGAAGGTCCTGGTAGAAGGCGCGTCGAAGCGCTCCATCCACCGTGATTATGGGATCGGCCATCAGGCCCTGGCAAAGATCCTGGCCAACGCCGAACCTCCCGGCTATCAGATGGCCGAAGCGCGTCGGAGGCCCGTGCTTGGGCCCCATCTGGCGACCATTGAGCAGATCCTGGCCGACGACAAAGAGGCCCCACCCAAGCAGCGGCACACGGCGAGGCGGATCTTCGATCGCCTGCGCAACGAGTACGGCTACACGGGGTGTTACTCCCAGGTGCAGACGGCAGTCAAGAACGCCAAGGCGTACTCGAAGGAAGCGTTCGTTCCGCTGTCTCATCCACCGGGCCATGCGCAGTTCGACTTCGGCGAGGCCACCGTCGAGATCGCCGGCGAACGGGTAAAGGCCGCGCTCGGGGTGATCACGCTGCCGTACTCGGACACGTACTTCCTCAGCGCCTATCCGCGGGAGTGCACCGAGACCTTCCAGGCCGCACACGTAGCGGGGTTCGAGTTCTTCGGAGCGGTGCCGCTTCGGATCTCCTATGACAACACCACCATCGCGGTGAGCAAGGTGATGGGGAACGAACGCGCGCTGACCAGGGGCTTTTTGACCCTCGAAAGCCATCACCTCTTCGACCACCACTTCTGCCGGGTTGGAAGAGGCAACGAGAAGGGCCACGTGGAGAACCACGTCGGCTACTCCCGGCGCAACCTGTTGGTCCCCGTCCCGTCGTTCCCTTCCTGGGCGGCGCTGAACGAGTACCTGGCCGCTGCCTGTTATGCCGACCTGTTCCGTCGGGTCCGGGGCAAGGTCGGCACCAAGGCCGAGCGCCTCGTCGAGGACCGGGCCGCCATGCTGGCGCTCCCGGCCGAGGCGTTCGAACCCCGCCGGGTCGCCCAAGGTCACGCCAACTCGCTTTCCCTCGTGCGATTCGATCGCAACGACTACTCGGTCCCGACTTCTTATGCCCACCACGAAGTCAGCGTCATCGGCGGGATCGAAGAGGTGGCGATCACCAGCGGCACCGACGTGATCGCCCGCCATCGCCGTCACTGGGGCAAAGAGCGCACCACCTTTGACCCCATCCACTACCTGGCCCTCTTGGAAAGAAAGCCCGGAGCCATCGACTTCGCCCGACCGCTCGAGAACTGGGAGCTGCCCGGATGCTTCGCCACGCTGCGCCGGCGGCTCGAAGCCGACCTCGGCGACAAGGGAACCCGTGAGTTCATCAAGGTGCTGCGGCTCTTGGAGAACGCCACGCTGTCTGCTCTCACCAAAGCGGTGGAATCGGCCATCACGATCGGGGCGACGGGGTCCGACGCCATTGCGCTGATCCTCATGCATCACAGCGAGCAACCGGTTGGGCTCTTCAGCCTCGATGGACATCCCCACCTCAAGTCGGTGGCCATCGAGCCCCCGGACCTGACCGCCTATCGGGCCCTGACTGCAGTCGGATCGTGAGCATTTACCCAGGTCACATCCGGGCACCGGAGTTCAGCGCAGTAGTTCCATCGCCTCTCGGGGCACTACAGCCGGCGCGCCGGCGCCAGACGAAAGGAGCAACACCATGAAAGCCACAGAGACCAAGTCCACCGTGCTCTTGCACCACCACCTCAAGGCCCTCCGCCTCCCGACGGTGGCGGCCGAGTGCGAGAAGGTGGCCACCCAGGCCGCCGCGGACAACGCCGATCATCTCTCCTATTTGCTGCGTCTCACCGAGCTGGAGCTCTTGGAACGGGAGAAGCGTTCCGCCGAGCGCCGGGTCAAAGTTCGCGCGCTTTCCGACCATCAAGACACTCGAGACCTTCGACTTCGCCTCTCGGCCCTCGGTCAACAAGGTGCTGATCGCCGAGCTGATGCGTTGCGAGTACATCGACAAGAAGGAGAACATTTTGATGGTGGGCAATCCCGGCACCGGAAAAAGTCATCTGGCCACGGCGCTGGCGGCGGAGGCCTGTGCCAAGGGTTATCGGGTCCGCTTCATCCGCACCACCGAGTTGGTCACCGCGCTCATCGAGGCAAGAGACGAGCGGAGCTTCCTGCGCCTCAAGGGTCAGTTCGCCAAACTGGATCTGCTCGTCCTCGACGAACTGGGCTACGTGCCCGCCTCCAAGGTCGGATCCGAGCTGCTCTTCGACGTCATCTCCACCGCCTATGAGCGCACCAGCCTGATCGTGACCACGAATTTACCCTTCGAGTCATGGACCGAGGTGCTCGGATCCGAACGCCTCACCGGGGCGACCCTCGACCGCCTCACCCACCGCTGCCGGATCATCGAGACCAAGGGTGAGAGCTACCGGCTCCAAGACGCCAAGGCCCGCACGAGGCGCTCCGCCAAACCCGTCACCGAAACTGTGGACGAAACCACTCCCTCAAGCTAACTTCACACAACCGAACTGCTGCCGTTTTCGACCATTTCGCGCTTCCGTTTTCGACCGTGATTCACAGTCGCAGAGGAAGCAGGCGAGATTTCTTGCGTTGAGCACCCCTAGAAGACGAGTCCGGCCGAGCTGGACCCTAGGCCTCCGGAGTCGGTTTTCGGTGTTCGCACGGGTTCGCAGGCGTCCGAAATCCTGCCCTTGCAGTGCAATGCCAATTGCGTTTGAGATCTGCGACTGTGATCCGCTCAATGCCGTCGACTCTCGAGATCAGCCTTTTGGTGCGGGTTGGAGTTGACGGTACGGCCATCGTCGTCGGATCGCAGAAACTAGGGCATGAGGGCCATCGCACAGCGCACCTCACGACCAATGCCGTGTTCGTAAAGGGTGCCCATAAGAGAATGACCACCGGGCGGGTATTGCGGACAAGCCTCTCTTAGCTGAGTGTCCACGTTAAAGATGAGCTTTCATTGTACTCCAGTCACGTTTCGCTGGACGGCAATGCACCGGCAACGGCCGCCTCCTGTTCGTCGGGAAATTTCATTCCGATCGATACGGATGCTCGGGTGCCACCGTGGCGGCCGACTAGTACATGAGTCGACTCGGCGGTTTCAAATACAGCTCAAGTCGATCGGTCCTGAGCGAAGCTGGGGATTTCCTAGTACCTACCTTGGGAACGTCGTCGTCCGGCATGGTCGACTTCTGTGGATGCCTAAGGGAGAGCCCGTTCCGAAATGCCCAGCGGCTTGTTCAAGTTGCTCGCAGTGGGGGTCAGTTGGGACGGACTATTTCCCTTCGGGTTAGCTCGCTGCGGAAGCGACCAGCTTCCCGCATACGGTCTTTCCATGAAGCGCTGGGACATATGACTTACCTTTGACTTGGTATATCACTTCGCACTGAGTTTTGGGCAGTGAAGCGAGTGTGCCGAAGTGGGTGTAGTTAAGTCCAGGGGCCGGAATGAGTCCACCTGCCGTGTAACTCGACACCTTCCGTAGGTCGGAAATTACGGCCTTGCGAGTCGGGTTGGGACCAGCATCTTTCATTCCCTGGATGATCAGGTCTGCGGCCTCGTAGGCATAGTCGAGTTCGGAGCTCGGAATTCCGCCCGGCCAACTCGTGTATTTTTTCAGTCTGCTGAGATAAAGCTTTGCCGGGGGTGGGATGTCATTCCCTAGGACATTTACAGCCGCTGTGGTGTAAGTCCCCTGCATGGCCGCCAACGCAGATGGCTGGGTGAGAAGGTTCTCGTCATATCCGGTGCTACAAAAATCCGCTGCCTTGAGGCCAGCCTGGCTGACTGCATCCTGCACCCCAATGCAGGTTGAGAGGATGCTTAGCACCTCGATGCCATTGCATCCTTTCGTCTTCATCTCCAACGCAAAGGTCGTGAAATTGGTGGCGCCGAGCGGAACAACATCGTCCAGGCAATCGCTAATACCGAGCGGCTTCGCCGCTGCAATGATTCCCTTAGCTGCACTGACGGCTGCGGGCACATTGGCGGCGACCTGGGCCAACTTGGTAACCCCGAGCGCCTTCAATGCCGCTTCCGTCTCGTTGTAGCCATAGCTCTTGCCGTTGTACGGCGTAATAAGACTTCCGCTCACAGGAAACATGTTCGAGAACGGCTTTTCCCCCCATTCGGGACCCTCGACACCGGCACCCGTGACCGGAATTCCCAGGTTCGTCAGGTAGTGATCAGCACCGTAGGCGGCTCCCTGATTGATGATTCCAAAGGCATCTTTGTCTTCAATCAAGGTTTGTGCGGCAGCGAGGTTGCCGCCCGGGGTGGACTCATCGTCCTCGACAACTAACTGCAACTTGTGCCCGTCAATACCGCCCATCGCGTTCTGAGCGTCGATGCGAGCCTGGGCTCCGTCCTGGACGTTGATATACGACGAAGCACCTCCTCCCGTTTCATCCAGGATCATTCCAATGACGATGGGAGCCTTGCTCGTGCTCGCTCCTGCTGGCGACGCCGGTTGCGCCAGCGTGGATATCACAGTTCCCGTGACCATCAAGCACGCCACGAAACTCGTGGCCGCCTTTCGAAGGTGCTTCACGACGTCCCCCTTTGCGGCATTCTGCCGCCATTGACTAGTTATTAATTCCAGGCAGTTGAAGTCGATGACTCGGCGGCCCGAAATGCTCGTGTGTATGCTGTACACTCTAGCATTGTACGCTGTACACGTCGCAAGTCATACTTATGAATTTGAAACGCGAGAACTCAACTCGTGCGAGACCGGCGTCGTGATTTGCCGCCGCGATCGACAGATGAAACGGCGAGGGAGGGAAGTAGTTGGCAACGACGACGTTTCAGACGACGTCCGGGGCCATCCGAGGGAGAACGGCGGCAGGTGTCCGGTCATTCTTGGGTGTGCCATATGGGGCCCCGACGAGGGATCAGGGTAGGTTCATGGCCCCAAGTCCGGCGGAACCGTGGGATGGCGTGCGCGACGCTTTCGCGTTCGGCCCTTCATCGTTTCAGCCGATCATCCCCCAGGCCGACACGGTACTTGCTTTATGGGGCGGATGCGCCGAACCGGCGTTGAGCGAAGACTGTCTCGTACTCAATGTGTGGGCACCGGAGCATATTGACGAACCGTTGCCCGTTCTGGTCTATCTGCACGGAGGCGGCCATACTTTGGGGTCAGGGTCTTGGCCTGCCTACAACGGCACGAACTTGGCCAAGCGCAAAGACGTCATCGTCGTTACGCTCAACCACCGTCTCGGCGTCTTCGGTTATCTCTATCTCGCCGAGCTGGCCGGACCCCGATTCGCCACATCAGGAATGAATGGCATCCTCGACATCGTCGAGGCATTGCGCTGGGTGCACTCCAACATTGGTCAGGTCGGCGGTGATCCCGAGCGGGTCATGGTGTTTGGTCAGTCTGGCGGCGGTGGAAAGGTAGCTGCACTTCTTAGTTTGCCAATGTCGCACGGGCTTTACCGCGCCGCCACCATCATGAGCTATGGCACGACCGACCTTCAACTGCCACATGATGCCTCGCAGTTGGCGGAGCGGCTTCTGGACCAGCTTGGAATTCTGTCCTCCAACGCCGACGAACTGCTCAATCTGAATCCCGAACGGATCCTCGAGGCATCCCTGATCGTAGGTGGTGAGCTGTCGTCATTCCGGCCTGTGCTCGACGGAGTATCGGCGATTGTGCAGCCAATCGAAGCCGTAGCAATGGACCCCGTACGTAACGTGCCGCTTTTGATCGGCACCACTCGCGACGAGGTTGCGACGTTCATGCCACCTGGTGTTTCACTTGAAGTGTCGGACGGTGGCTCCTTGGTTGAGCAGGTCAGCTCCTCTCTTGAGAAACCCCACGATCTCGTCGCAGTGTTCGCAGCAAGTCGCCCAGGTGCGTCGAAGCGACAACTCGAAATCGCGATCGGTACCTGGGAGCGGATGCGGTTCGGTTCGGTCGCATTGGCTGGAGCTCGGGTTGCTTCGGGCGGCGCCCCGGTATGGATGTACAGATTTGACTGGGAGACGCCCGTCGAACCCCACCGTGGAACGGCGCCCCACGGTGTCGACACGCCATTTTTCTTTGACAACGTCGAGGCCGCGACGGTCACCCAGGAGGGCGTCGGCCGGGGCGGCCTCGCTCGCAGCGCATCGTCAGCTCTCGTCGCGCTCGCTGCCACTGGCTCTCCGAGCCACGAGGGATTGCCGGAATGGCCACCTTACGAATGTTCGCAACGGGCCACTCTGCTCTTCGATGTCAAGTCGCACGTATCTCCCCAACCAGAAGAAGAATTGCGGCAGGCATGGGTCGTAGCCGCAGAAAGGTGAGTAGAACTATGTCAGCCATTGCAGCACGAGTCCCAAAGGCGCCGCGCTATCTGCCCCGAGTAATTGAGCCCGCCTACGATGATCCACAAGCGGTGCTACGTGTGGTTCAGGGGGGTGGGCCGTACCCCAACTTGGCCGGTATGTCCGGGTACGGAGAGTTCCAAATTGCCAACGATGCCCTGGTTCCGATCCAGCCTGGCTTCCGACGGACTGCCTTTGATTCCGGGCGCCGACCTAATTCTCGGCAATAAGCGATTCATTGAAACCGCCAAGCGAGTTTTTGAGTCTGAAGTCGTTCTGCCACGGGCGGTCACCCTAAATGTGAATATGCCCCAAGGCCCTGGCGGCACACACCTTGACACGGCCAGCTTCCGAGGCGACTTCCCTTCGTCTTCGTGGCTTCTCGCCGTCATGGGGTCTTCGGGTCTGTTCGATCGCTGGGCTATTCGAGTTCCAGCTGCGTTGAGCTGGTTCTACTCTGGCGACGACGGCGGCTACGAATATTGGGGAAAGGGCCCCGATCAGCCACCAGCTTTGGTTGACGGTCCTTTCGGCAATATTGCCCTCGTCGGAGACAACGACTACATGTTTCATCGAGTGCGTGGATTCGGCGATCCTGAGCGCTACGGCGACGTCGCACTCTACGGGCAGACCTCTAGCGTTGCCTTTGACGGAGAGGCGTGGGTCATCAGCGATGAAGGTACCGTCCGGACGCGTTACGCCCCCGCCGACGTCCGTATCTCACTCCTCTGGCGAGCCGTTGCCTTCAGGGACAATGACGCTGCCCGTTCGTACAATGAACACCTCGACGATCTCGATACCGAAACGCTTGTCCGGGTGTTCCTCGACGATCTTTCGGACCGCGGTATTTCTTGTCAGCGTCCGGCAGACCATCTTCAAGACCCCGCTTGGGTCGAAATTCTTAACGCAACCTATGGCCTCGGTGGATTCGAACCCAATACGCCTTAGTTTTAGGGCTGGATACTCCCCACGCGCCCAACCTGTCTACGGGCGGGCGGGGGCGAGAATCTGCGACATCGTCGAGTTTGCCCACTAACGGCGTGCCGTAGAACAGTGCGGCGAACTATAATTGTGTGTGGTCAGCACCCGTAAATCGATGAACGGACCCCCCAGTGTAGGTCGTATGCGACGAACCGATGAAATGACGATCGACGATGTGGTGACTGCGACGGTTGCACTGCTCGACAAGTACGGCGTTGACGCCTTCAGCATGCGTGCGCTGGCCGAACAGTTGGGTCGCTCAACGATGGCTGCCTATCGTCACGTGGAGAGCAAGGAGAGCTTGATCCGCCTGGCTGCTGAGGCGGTGCAGGAGGACTTGCCCGAGCTGGGTCCACTGCCCTGGTATGAGCGGCTAGAAGCATTCGCCACGAACGGGTGGACTACTTCATGGCGCGCCCATCCCTGGGTGGTCGACTATCTACAGAGCGGAGGATCGAGCCCGAAGGCGACACGAAAGTTGGCCGTGATGCGGGAGGTATTTCGAGATGCTGGATTTACGGAATCCGAAGTAGACCAGGCACTGATTGCCCACTGGTCGTTTCTCGCCGGAACACTGCAGCTGATCATCTCACTACGTGAAAAGAACGGTCGCCGTAACCGACGGAAAGAGGATGTGATCTTTCGGTTCAACCTTGAAACCTGGATCCTTGGGCTGACCGCCCGAGCCAATGGTTTGGAACCTCACATGCTTGAACAATCTCACATTCGCTAGGAGCGCCTCGGCATCAGTTTCAAGCGGGGCACGAAGCGAACACCAATCTTTATTTGACTCGATGGTGCCCCCTTTGGCCTGGTAAGCGTGTCGGATATGGCCGTTTCAGGCGACCTGTATCGCCGGCGATGGATTGCCCCAACGAAACGTGGGAATCGTGTTCAGCAGGCCAACACCGCGTCGTGGATAACCAATTGTCCGAATTTGGGTGCCGCGCTGTGGACAGCGAATATCCGAATGTGTACACTGTACGCAGCCTAAGAGAAGGGCGTCACGATGCCATCACCCACGACCGCACCAACAGTGGCGCCCCCGGTCCGGCTTGAGCCGGCATATGCCGACCGGTCCTCCGTTTGGAACCTTGTCACCTCCCACAGTCCGTATCCGCTGATGGCTGGATCTGAGGGCTATCGGGAGCTGATGCAGACGCAGAATCTCTCGCCATTTTTCCGGTCTGTCTGGGCCCACGATGGCATCCCTCTCAGTAAGGATCTGGCGCCGCTGTTGCACCACGAGAGGTTCATCGAGGGCGCACGGGAACTGTTTGGTGCCCAGGTCGTCCGGCCAGCAAATTTGATCGTCAATGTCATGGGTCCGGGAAACGACTTGGGGCGCCATGTGGACACCCCGACGTTTCGCGGTCTCAAGCGAGAGGACAGTCCCATTTGGCTCCTTGTTGTCATGGGCATGTCAGGACTCTTCGAACGATGGGCCGTCCGTGTCGCCGGAGCTCTCACATGGTTCTATGAGAACACTGATGGCGAATTCGAGTACTGGCCGGATGGGGTCGAAGCGCCCTCGCTGGTCGAGTCCGCGCCGTTCGGCAACGTGGCCATAGTCGCCGACAATGACCTCATGACCCATCGGGTCGGTCGCATCGGGGCTCCTGAGCATTTCAAGCGAGAGGTGCAGCTCACTTTGAACTCGACCATTCACGCGTGCGCGAACGGTGGTTGGGAGATCCGAGACGGAGATACGTTGCTTGGGTCATTGGGTCCGACCGAGGTACGTGTCTCGCTGCTTTGGAAGGCCCTTACGTTCGTCGACGAGAGGGCTGCTCAGGTGTACGACGACCATGAGGACGATCTGAACCTCGAAGCGATCGCTGCATTGTTCCGGGCGGACCTTGCAGGACGTGGTCTTGAGGCACCAGCCACGGACGATCTCCTGTCCGAGCCGTCGTGGGCAAAAACGCTGACATCGACGTATATGGGACGTGGAAACGGATGAATCGTGGAACCCCCCGTGCTTATGAATCGGGACCTGCAACTGAAAACATCCGGAGTTGTCGAGACGCCGAAGCCAATGCCTGAAAGCAGCGGCCGGGTTGACGATATCTATCTCGTTCCTGGGACTCCCGTCCTGGATCTCGGTCAGTTCGAACTCAATGACTCGGGTTGCAGCGTGGAAGAATGGTTCTTGCACGGGACGGCCGTCGCATACGCGGTCGACGATCGACGCGAGGACGGTCAGTGGAACGCCTTCGTCGAGGACTCTGCACCGTTCACCACAAGGCTGGTGGTTTGCAAACCTACGGAGCGGGCACGTGCAAACGGAGTGGTCGTTCTCGATTGGTTGAACGTAAGCGGAGGGATCGACTCTTGCGCCGAATGGAGGTATTTGCACCGAGAGATCATTCGTAAAGGAATGACGTATGTTGGACTATCGGCCCAGCAGGCGGGAATATCGGGTGGGGGAATCGTTCCTGGATCTCCTCTTCAGCAAATAGATCCAGAGCGGTACGGCAGGCTCGATCACCCAGGGGATCAGTTTTCCTATGACATCTTTACGCAGGCAGCTCGGGCTCTAAGGTCCCCGGACGGTCCGCTACAAGGAAGGACTACGAACGCACTGCTTGCAACGGGTTCGTCGCAATCGGCTGCGTACTTGGTGAGCTACCTCAACGCCGCCCACCCGCTCAACAACGTGATAGATGGATTCCTTCTCGATGGGAGAGGGGACACGGGGGCACCGATGAGTGGACCCTATCTGACCGCTGCCGCATTTGCCTCGATTGGCGGCCGCCGGCCGGTCAATGAGAAGCACCGGATCCGCGAGGACATGCAAACACCCACTATGGTCGTCCAAACCGAGACCGACGTGATTAACCGGGGAAGCTGGTCGGCTCGACAGGACAGCTTGCTTATTCGGACGTGGGAAATAGCCGGAGCTGCGCATTTCGATACCTATGGACTAGTTGCGGCCAACGAGGATGACGGTTCGCTGGAACCGTCGCACTTCGCGTCTTTGCTGGTGCCCTCGTCCGGCGTGCTTGGCTCGATGACACAAATCGCCATCAACTCCGGCCCACAGCATCACTACGTACTCCAAGCGGCCCTGTCCGGATTGGTTGGCTGGGTACTTGAGAACCGTCCAGCCGCCCCATCTGTCTTTCTGGAAATCGATGACGATCCGATTCCCGACCTGCTCCGTGATGAGGCCGGCATTGCAAAGGGTGGTGTTCGCACTCCTTGGATGGATGTCCCAATTCAAGTCCTCTCGGGACTTGGTCAAGAAGGCCCAGGGTTTGTGGGCTTGTTTGGGACAACGAAACCCCTTCGACTCGAATTAATTTCGAACCTCTATACCGGCGGGCAGACAGAGTATCTCCAACGATTCGAAACTGCCACCGACGAATCTGTTAGAGCTGGTTATCTGTTGTCCGACGATGCAGCCGAGATCAAGACCCTCTCAGTAGAAGCACCATGGCCCCAATGAAGGTTCAGTGCACAATGCCCGCTCTTCTCATCGTCTCCTGCTGGCAAGCTCCCAACTCGTAATGGCGTGGTTTTGGCGCCGCTTGTCGACAAACCTCCAAGAAGGGGCTTCCGCTAGATTCAGCTATAGGGGTGCGAATCGCCCTACGCAGCGTGAATTTGGGTTGCCGGGGCATCCAGAGTGCTCGCCTGGGGTATTCGTCCAGTGAAGCCTCTTGATGGAGTTCTCGTGGCGATTTCACCCGAGTGGTGGCGGGGCCATTGGCAATGACTCTGGCTGATCTGGGAGCGACAGTAGTCAAGGTAGAGCGGCCCGACGGGGGCGACGACACCCGGAGTTGGGTCCTCCCTTTATACAACGATCGACTCCGTATTTTGAATGTGCCAACCGAGGGAAACTGAGTGTGTCGGGCGAAGCATCGGTACCGAGTACCGATCGACGCCGCAGTGGGACACCTACTCGAGCTTGCTGAACGGAGTCGACGTACTCCAAGGGGTTGCCGCCTGTATCGGCGTACAAACCGCGCTCAAGCAAGCGGGCCTCAACAAAGTTGTGGATTCGTGCGCCACGGGCTATGACCAATCAATCCTCAGCCAGCCGGCGGCGGACGCGGCCATGCAGGGTACGTACTCGACGGCCGCCATCAATGTACTGGGCAATCCCCTCGCTCCCCCCGTCAAAGTGTTCCTCAATAACCTCAAGAAGTACACAACGTGGCCGGGAGGTATTCCCGGTCAAGAACGCGATTACGCCTATGAATCCGTCGACCTGATGATCAAGGGCCTACAACTGGCTGGTCCGAACCCCACGCGAAAGAAGGTCATCTCTCAGCTGCGTAACGTCAAGAGCTGGACAGCAGAAGGACTGATTCCTGCCCCGGGCGAGGATTTCCAGCATTTCGGCACATTGGCTGGAGTGCCAAAAAAGCATGCGAACAGATTCTTGAACTCAAGGGCAAGTAATACGTCCCAGCTCTTGGTGGCAAGACGGTATGTGGCAACTTGGTATCCACATCAGCCGCTGGTTAGCGCGTCCAAGGTTTGCTCACCTCTGATTTCATGGTCTTAAAGGAGTGACCCGTATCAGTGTCAGTCATGGGCATGGATGGGGACCAGTCGAGACTTTGTAAGGTAGGGAAGAATTCGCGTCGCAGTCGAGGGGTGAAGGCCATGTGCTGTGAAAATCCGACCGGTCGGGCTCTCCCGTCGGAAGTTTCCCGAATGCTCCTCGCCTACCGCGGCCGGAAAGGGCTCGGCGTCTGGGGCGACGGAGGGGCCGCTGTGATGGCAACGGTCAGTCAGCGCGCTCCATTCCTGCCACCGGAGCAGTGCCTTCCTCTCGTTGGGCAGTGCATCGCCCACGCCGGTGGTGATGTGACCCCGGATCGACTTGACGAGTCCGTCTTCGACACTCCCGTCTTTGCCGAGCTGATCCGTCAGAGCATCGATGGAGACGTCTACTCCGGCTTGGTCACGAGTTCGCATCAAGGAGGACGGTGTCGGGGTGCACAGCCCGCCCGCACGCTTCGCCCTCGTCGGTCAACCGGTGCACGCTGAGGTCCTGATCGATTCTGAGATCGAGCGGGACGTGACCGTGAGCCTCGACGATCGCTCGGTCGTCGTCGGCGCCCGACAAGCGCTTTTGCTCCAGATGGTGATTCGGGACCACCACAGTCCAACCAGCGTGACTGTCGGGGATGCTTCGTACCCGGTCTCACTAACGGTGGCCGCATCACCTGCCACCGTTCACCTGAAGTCGAACCACTGCCAGCGATGGTCGGTGGCAGACATATCCGGGCAGTCGTGGTTCCCCGACGGAGTGCTGCAGAAGTGGGACGCATTCGGCCGACCGTTCTTCCACGGATCCGACTGCCGTCTGTCCGTACCGGCTGGTACCGCCCTGACCATCCGTGCCGCGCGGGGCATGGAATTCCGTCCCACCGAAACCACAGTGACGCTCCAACCACACGAGGTTCGGACGATGACGCTCGATCCGGTTCGGCTGTTTGATCCCCCGCAAAACGGATGGTTCGGGGCCGACCTTCACGTGCACATGAACTATGGCGGAACCATGGTATGCGAACCAGAGGACGCCACCCGGATGCAGCGTGGAGAAGGCCTTCATCTGATGAACCTGGTCGCGGCGAACTGCGCGACGAGCCTCGTCTATGACCGGGAGGTACTCGAAGCACTGTCGGGCGCCGATCTTCCAGGATCGACGACCGAGTACATCGCGAGAGCTGGCGTCGAGTACCGAAATGATCTCCTCGGTCATTTTCACGCAACGGCACCAGTCTCGGCCCCGACGCGATACGCCACCGGTCATGCCGGAAGCGACAACCCTGAGGACTGGCCACCGAATGCCGAAGCATGCGACGAGCTGCGCGAGCTCGGAGCGACCATCGGCTACTGCCATCCGATCATGAGCCTTGATCTGACCGACGACTCTGCGCCGGATGTCGTCTTGGGGGGCTTCCGCACGATGGAGGCTCGAGAAGTCGTGGCCGATGCTGCCCTCGGACTCGTGGACTCCATCGACGTCGTGTCCAATGGTGATTTTGCGGGGTCCGCGGTGCTCTACCGACGAATGTTGGGGGCCGGCTTGCAGCTGGCAGCGTCGGCCGGTACCGATTCGCTCCTGTCCTTCGCTCGGTTCGGCACTTATTCCAACCCACCCGGCTGGGCGCGGGTCTACGCCGCGCCTTGCGGGGCCACTCAACGTGGACACCTTTCGAGACGCTGTTCGGGCCGGACGAACCATTGCGACCAACGGACCGTGGATTGAGATCGACGTCGAGGGCCGAGGGCCAGGTGATCGGATCGCTTGCCGATCAGGGCAGCATCTGGCCGTCACGGCCTCCGTGGACGCGGCGCCAGGCGCCATCCTTCGGCTCTACACCGCAGACGGCGTGATTGGAGAATGCGCCGTGCCGCGCGACCGGACGGTACTGAGTCTCGACCTCGTGGTGACCGAGCCTACCTTCGTCGTTGCTGCCACTATCGGCCCAGCTGATGACACGGGGTTGGACTTTCGCGGCCGGCATGCACACACGAGCGCTGTCTATCTCGATGTCGACGACCGCCAGGTGTGTCGGAAGGAGGACGTCGCCTGGTGCATCCGTTGGCTCGATCTCCTGGAGGAACTCGTCCGTCGGGAAGGTACCTTTCATTCGGCATCTCATTTGGACGACCTGGTAGACGTTATTGCGCGCGCACGCGCCGTCTATCAGACGGAAGGGTCGTAAAGGGCCTGCAAAGATTCAGGGTGTCCTGCAGATACGCCGTCAAATATCTGGTTCCATCTCTCGACCTGCGCTGGAAGGAATCGGGCATGCGGCGACCGGATCAACAGACATTTGCGTCCTGGCCTGCACGGTAGAGATACAGGACAAGTAGTTTCTTCACGCATTCATGGCTCCGGCTATGTCGACCAGAACCCCCTCAGACAAAGATTTGTTCGTCATCACGTCACGAAGGTTCTGTCGAAATGGGCGTACGGTCGGTACGCAGGTATGAGAGCTTCATGGTCTTGATGCGCCAATCATCGTCCGTTTTCTCGTAGGTCTCAACATAGTGACCGTATCCGTGGGTCTCGAAGCCGTCGGACCAACGCACGTGATCTTCCATCGACCAGGTACCGGTGGCGCTGCTCGGTGAGATCAGCTCTATCTCGGGCATGTGACCATGGTGAACACTGGTCATCGTCAACCCTTTGGCGTACTCAACAAAAGCATCCAGTCCTTCGATGCTGTCCCCAGTACCCTCGTAGGTGAACACCATGTCGGGCGTGAAAACGCTGCGATATAGGTCCCAGTTCTTGGTATCGAGGCCTCGAAAGTATCGGGCCTTCAGCTTCTTGATCTCCTCGACATCGTCCATTGATTCGCCTTTCGTTTGGGCTATTAGCTGAGAGGGTCACACGCCTAGTTCGAATATCGGTCTTTTACGCCATGGTGGCGGACACATCGATGCTCGAGATCCCTAAGTTCTCTGCCCACTCGACCATGTCGAGTGCGGCGCGATATCGCTCGCTCATCCGCGTATCCGCGAGGGCCGGGGTCCGAAAATCGAAACGCATGGTCAAGCGAAGCATTGCTTCCTTTCCGTACAAAAGCTACGACGTACCACCCATCATGGGACTCTGTCATGGTGATACGCGTAGCCGTCAGAGTCAAGCGACAGCAACCGGATTTATGGGACTGCCCGCCGCGCCCGTCACCTTGAGCGGAGCTGCCATAAAAAGGAAGTCGTATATACGGTCTCGGGCGAGTTCAGCTAGGTACAGGTGCTCGATCAAAGGCACACCCAAATGGACCAGAAGTTCGATATGCACCGCAAGGAAAGTGCCACCGTCGAATGGCATGACCTCCACCGCTGAGTTGTCAGCCCCTACAACGGCCACATCGTTGTCTCGGACGAAGGCCGTGGCATCGAGACCAATGCCCGGCTGGCCCGGTTTTTGCGACCTAGTCCGAGTCCATTCTTCGATCCACCCCGTTCGGAGCAGGAGAATGTCGCCAGCCTGAATGGTCGTTCCCTGACTTTGGGCACAAGAATCGAGTTCCTCGCCGGTAATGCGATATCCAGCCGGTAAAGCCTCCACTCCAGAGAAGGTCGCCACGTCGAGAAGTACACCTCGTCCAACGATTGCGCCGAGTTTCTCGACCCCGAGGCGAGAAGCTCCAGAGAACGAGGTGAAGGTCGAGCTCGCGAAACCATTGAACATGCGATGTTGAGAGAAGACGTGCGACAGCGCGTCGATGTGCGTCCCGTGGTGGGAAGGAATCATAAGGACATCCTGGTTTCCCCCCACTCCCGGGGCGCCCCCAAAGCTGGCGTAGAGGTCGCCGTCTGAGTCGCTGGTCAGGGTGAACCGACGCGGTTCACCCTTGTTTGGAAGTACCGGAGTTGACTTTGCGTCAATGGGAAGTCCGAGCGAATACACATGTCCCCGTTGGACCGTGCTAGCGGCGACTCGAATGGCGTCCTCTGTGATGAGGTTGAGGGCTCCTCGTTCATCATCGGCCCCCCAGCGCCCCCAGTTGTCACCATTCACTCTTTGCCCCATTTTGGGTCCTCCTCTTTCTTTCAGCCAAGAATTGACTGGTCCTAGCCGGTGGCGTAGTGGCCAAAAATGTCATGATTGTCCTCACGTGTCCTAGGGCAATCGTCGTTCAATCCTTAGGGTGCCCGTACTTTCGCTGCATTCGCCCGCGGGTAGGTTCGCTCGTCGAGTCCCGGTTGAACTCGCCGCTGAGACCGTGGAACAGCGAGGCGCTGTGCTCGTTGAGGTTTGTGATGACGGCAATTTTCCCCTGGGCTGCGTACTTCGAGATTACGGCGTCCAGGGCGACGACTGACGATGTGTCCCACACATGCGAGGCGGCCAGGTCGATGACGACGTGGTCAGGGTCGTTCTGGTAGTCGAACTGTGCCGGCAACCGGTTGCTTGAAGCGAAGAACAGCTGCCCGGCGACGGCGTAGGTCCTTTGGGTTCCGTCCTCCGATGTGGTCGCCGCCACGTCGATCGTGTGGGACAGCCGGCGGGCGAAGAGAAGGCTGGCGAAAACTACACCACTGATTACCCCGATAGCGAGGTCATTGGTGGCGACCGTGGCGAGGACGGTCACCACCATGATGGCCGTCTCGCTCTTGGGCAGCTTCCTTAGCGTGGCGGGACGGATCGACTGCCAGTCGAAGGTGCTCACCGAGACGAGGATCATGACCGAGACGAGCGCGGCCATCGGCACTCGTCCTAGAACCGACCCGAGGATGCCGACGAGGATGAAGACGGCCATCCCCGCGCTGAACGTGGACACCCGGGTGCGGCCGCCGCTCTTCACGTTGATGATGGTCTGGCCGATCATTGCGCAGCCTCCCATTCCTCCGCAGAAGCCGGTGAAGATATTGGCCAAGCCCTGGCCCCAACACTCGCGATCCTTTGATGACGGAGTGTCGGTCAGCTCGTCGACGAGCTGCGCCGTCATCAGGGACTCAAGCAGCCCGACCAGGGCCATCGCCAATGAGTACGGCGCTATAAGGCGCAGCGTGTGAAGATCGAATGGCACCCCGGGCAGCGCGAGGTGAGGAATCGACCAGTGGGATAAGTTGCCCTTCTCGGCCAGGGTCGGTACGTCGATGTGTCCCGCGCTCACCGCCACGGTGATGAGCACGATGGCGACGAGCGGCGAGGGAATGGCATTGGTCAGCCGCGAGAAGCCGACGATCACGAGCAGTCCGGCTGCGACGAGCGGGTAGACCATCCAAGCCACGTGCTCAAGGTTGGGTAGCTGGGCCGTGAAGATAAGGATGGCCAGCGCGTTGACGAAGCCGACGAGGACAGGCCGGGGAACAAAGCGCATCAGGCTCGCCACTCCGCTGAGCCCGAGCACCACCTGGATCAGCCCGCCAAGCATGATGGCGGCTATCAGATATGGCAACCCGTGGTGGCGGGAAAGCGGTGCTACGACAAGCGCCACCGAGCCAGCGGCGCCAGAGATCATCGCCGGGCGACCTCCCAGAATGGAGATGGACACCGCCATCGTGGCCGCCGTCAGGAGACCAACAAGCGGGTTGAGTCCGGCCACGACGGCGAACGAGATCGATTCAGGCATGAGGGCAAAGGCCCCTACGAGTCCGGCGAGAACCTCCCTGAGGAGGACGTTGGGTTGTCGTAGTGGACTGCCGAGTACCAGACGTCTCAATGGTCGCCTGACCCGAGCAAACGTTTTTCTCTCGGGCATTGAAGGACGCTAGCAAAACGTCCATGCCAGGATGTCGGTAGAGACGCCCGGTGGCTGGTGGGAGGCTTACCGCGTCACCCTCTGCTGCCGCGTAAGACGTACGGTAAATGCGGTGGATGTCCCAGAGCTACTGGTCGGCGACGCGGGCGAATGGCGAACATGGCTGAACGCCCATCACGCCGATTCACCAGGCGTCTGGCTCGTACTCGCCAAAAGGGGAACGGCCGATCCGACAACCCTCTCCTACGACGAGGCGCTTGACGAAGCAATCTCCTTCGGCTGGATTGATGGTCAGTTAGGGCGTCGGGACACCGTCACGTTCCGACGACGTTTCACACCTCGAAAAGCTCGCAGCCCATGGTCTCAACGGAACACTGCCATCGCTGAAAGGCTGATCGCCACCGGCCGAATGCATCGGTCCGGTGAAAACGAGGTTCGGCTAGCGAAAGAGGACGGTCGATGGGAGGCCGCCTACGCCGGGCAGGCCGGCATTGAGGTGCCGGAGGATCTTCTCGCCGCCCTGCGTGCCAATCCTGAAGCGAAGGCGATATTTGAGGTGCTCAGCAGTGCGAATCGGTACGCCATCCTCTACCGGATCGGAAACGCCAAGAAACCCGAAACCCGCTCCAGGCGCATCGACCGGTTCGTCGAGATGTTGGCCCGAGGTGAGACCATCCACCCCCAGGCTCCTCAATCTCCCGAATAGAAGACGTACTGCTCCCAGAATGTCCCACTCGCCGGGTGGGCGAGCGCCGCCTCGCAGGGTTCCCACGCATACGGTAATAGGCTCGGAGCGTGGGAAGACACGTGGCCATCGGGATCTACGTCGCCGCTCTCGTGGTCACAGTGGTCGGAGTCGACATCCTGATCTTTAGGCACCAGATCTGGGCCAGGCTGCTGGCGAACGTGGGCATCGTTCTGATATTCGCAGCCTTCTACTTGAGATTCCAGGCTGCATTCCGGAGATAGCCCACTTCGCCGCTTGAGGCGACGGTACTCCCGAGTCGTGGTCGAGTTCGGACAAGGTCTCGTAAGATCTGGACATGCCTCGGACGGACTCCGTAGCCCTGGACATCCTCGCCCCGCTTGACAAGGTGTATTCAGCCCTCGTCGATCCCAGAGCCCTGATCGAATGGCTGCCGCCTGGAGATATGACCGGCAGGATCGAGCGGTTCGACCCGCGCCCGGGGGGTTCGTATCGAATGGAGTTGAAGCACCCCGATCACTCAGTCTCGAAGGGCAAGACAACCTCGGATACAGACGTTGTCGAGGGTCGCTTCGTCGAACTCATTCCGAACGAGAGGATCGTCTGGGCCGTGGACTTTGTCTCCGACGATCCAGGTTACGACAGCACGATGATCATGAAATGGGACCTCGCCGCAATTGATCGGGGCACCCGCGTGCAGATCACGGCCGACAACGTCCCAGATGTTGTCACCGTAGAGGACCATGCCGAAGGCATGTCATCGTCGCTAGCCAAGCTGGCTGAATATCTCAGCAAGTAGCACCATCCGGGTGTCCCGGATACCCGCCAGGGAATCAATATTTCTGCTGACGCCGGGCGTCGTCGACCGATGAGTTCCCGTTGTATGGCTCGTCCAATTGTCAGTAGAGCTGAGAGAGACTCGGCAGGGCGGGTGCAGGGCGAGAGAGAGGACTGAACCATGCTTGAGGAACGCAAGCCGGTCGAAGTGTCACGCAGGATCGAGGCACCGGCAACCCGCATCTTCCAGATCCTGTCGAATCCTCAGCGCCACGTGGAGTTTGACGGGTCCGGCATGCTCCGCGGTGCCGTCTTCGATCGACCGATCTCCGGTGTTGGCGACGCATTCACCATGAAGATGTACTTCGATCGGCTCGGTGGCGACTACCTCATGCTTAACCATGTGGTGGAGTTCGAGCCAGATCAGCGAATCTTCTGGGAACCTGCTCCGGGAGACCTTCCTCCGGCTGGCGGTATGCCCTCAGCGATTGGCATTCCCGCTGGGCACCGCTGGGGCTTCGTTCTCACTCCAGACGATGACGACGCCACAATTGTCACGGAAGTGTTCGACTATGGCCGTGCATCTGAGGAGCTCCGTCAAGCGGTACGCCAGGACGGGGAATGGGTTGAAGCCATAACGGCCAGCCTGGAGAGGCTCGAGAAGCTCTGCACAGAGTAGAACCACACCCGGCGCCCGGGGTCGTGCTTGGAGCAGGCTTCCGCTGATCCCTTTGATCTGGGTCGGGACGACCTCTCGACGGTCGGTTTCAGATGCCTCCCACTACGCGTGCCCCACTCCGTCGGTGTGAAGCGCGGCGGACCCGCAAGTCGGCGACACCTTGGCAACCTCTTCCTGACGATAGTCGGGAGGAATACGCTCGCGGCATGGAGTCATGGTCCCTTGACGAGCACATCGTTGGCTGGCCTCGGTGGGATCGCATGCTTGACTCCGTTGGAGAGTCCGATGCCGAGCAGTTCCCCAGGTTCGGGCCAGCGTGCTGCTCCCAGTTCAGAGCAATTCTGTGCGCTAAGACCCGACCACGGGGCCAAAAGGAAGGGAGCCTGCGTTCGCACCGATAATGATTCAATCGCTGGGTCGCTTAAGGCCCGCCATCCACAAGCCCAACTAACCCCATCTGACAACGAGGAGGAGGCATGGCGACACCGTACCGAGTCGGGATTTTGCACGACATGGAAGAGGGCCCGAACGAGACCGAAGCACTCAATACCGAGAAGACGTTAAAACTCCCAATCGACGACTTGATGCACCAGGGTCGACTGGACCGCGATGTCGAGTTCGTGCACGCGTGGGGCCTCGGTCTGCCGTCAGGCACAGCAGCTGCCGTCGAGCGCGCTTATAAGGAGCTGGCAGAGAGTGACGTCTTGATAATCGGTAGGACCAGCCATCGGTGACGATGCTCTCGTCGCGACTCCCCTGGCCGACCGCGCCCGTATTCCCACCATCAATTGGGCTGGAACCGAACGAGGTCGCAGCGAATATATGTTCCAGCTACAGGTAGGTTCACACGAGGATGAATCAATCTTACTGGCTCGACACCTCGACACTCTTGGGGTCCGGCGCGTCGGCGTCGTTCACGATCGCTCCCCTATCGGTCGTCGCCATCTTTCCTTTCTCCAAACCGAAGCGGACATCTTGGGTCTGCAGATCGTCGGGATAGCCTCAGTCCCGCCGCTCGCCGAAGACGTTGCGTCAGAAGTGGGTTCCGTACTTGACACGAACATCGATGGCCTCGTCTACCTCGGCCTCGGACTTGCTGCTCGTGCAGTTGCCCGGGCTGCCTCCAATCATGAATGGGTCGGGCCGCGCGTCATGAACACCGCCGGCATGCGAGGGTACGCCCCAGAGTTCGGGCGGGTGATCGACGGGTGGACGTACGTGGATATGCACTCCGATGGGAACACAACTCTCGCGGCGCTTCGTCACCGCCTCAATGTGTCGTCCGAGAGCGGGGCAAGACCGGCATATGCGTACGATCTGGGGCGACTGGTTGCAGAGGGACTCGCGTTGGCGCCCGAACGGACCCGTGACGGCGTCAAAGAGGGACTCGAACAGATCAAATGGCTCCCGGCCGCTGAAGGTTACGAAGGTACTCTGCTTGGTTTTGGCAACCACGACCGAGGTGCACTCCACGGCCGATACTTGGTCCTCCGACAGTGGCAGGAGGGTAAATCAGTCGAGCTTTGATCACGGGTCCGTGGTCGTCACACGCTTGTGATCGAGCCTGAAAAGACTGGGTATGACAACCGTGTCATTACCGGCGCCATTGTGGTCAGCGAAGCTGTCGCAAGTGGGGTTCTATGTCCGCTTCGGTGAAAGCCGTCCCCGGGGTGACTCACCCAACCGGGCCTCCGCGATTGTGAAGAGCTCGCTCGAGACCATCGAGTATGAGGTCGAGTCCACCCTCGAACTCGCGGATACGATCGAAGTCAGGCTTCAACAGATGTTCCACGATGACCTCAGTCGCGTAGGGATAGAGCTCAGCCGGCGCTCGCTCGATGATCTGTCGAGCGGTATACCTTCCGTCTTCGAAAGCCACGACGAAACCGTAAACGTAGCTGTAAATGACGCCATAGGCCCGCGAACTCATTTCGACCGAGAACCCGGCTGCACGCAGGGAACCCAGAATCGAGTTGAAGTGTCCTAACGTCGCTGACCCCGGCGATGCGCGGGAATCCATGAGACTTATCGCCCATGGATGGCGATCCAGAACTTCGCGGGCGGACACGGCTTGTTGCCGCATGGCGGATTTCCAGTCCCTATCGTTGGTATGCAAGTCGATCTCGCTGAAGATCAGATCGACCATCCCGGCCAACAGATCGTCCTTGTCGGCAACGTGGTGGTACAGCGACATCGCCTCCACTCCAACGGCTTTGCCAAGTTTGCGCATGGTGAGGGACTCGATACCACTCCGATCAGCCAGCTGCACGGCCACGGACAAGAGTCGGTCTCGGTTGAGCGCCAATCGCCTTTTGACAGGTTGCCGGCTAGGCAATGCATTCCTTCCGCAGGTTGACACACTTACATCGTAAGGGTTACGTTACTGAATACCGTAAGCTTTTTGGGGGAGGAATGTCATGACAGGCGCATCTCCAGGGATCGCACTACTCCCTCGTATTCGGCGTGAAGGCAATCCGCAGCACGCACCCGGCTGTGTCGCTATCCAGGACAACGGCCGCCTCGCATGCTGAGTCCCTCTGAGACCGCTGATCTAGCCGAGCTACATCAGCTTGCATTTCGATACGCGGCCGCGGTCGACGCCTGCGACGTACAAGCCTTCCTCAGCGTGTTTGCTCCTGAGGCACGACTGATCACGTTCGCGCCCGGGGCGGACGAGCCGTTCGGGGTCTCGTCGGGCCATGAGGAACTTGCGCATGTACCAGAAGCGATGCGCCAGCTGTTCACGCGGACGGCGCACCTGATGACCAACCACCTGATTGGCCTTGATGGGGACACGGCGAACGGGACATTGCTGTGCACAGCCCGTCATTTCTTCCCCAATGCAGCAGGCGGGACCGACCTCGTCGTGGTCATTCGCTATGTCGACCGCTATGAACGTCGCGAGAATGCGTGGCTCATTGTCGAACGTGAAATCCGATTTCTCTGGAGCGAGACGCACTCCACGCTCACCGATGAACAAGTGGTCGGGGTGCTATCGGGAAGGTAAGGACGGGTTTGACCCGACGAGGAATATCAAACGGGAAGTAATTGGTCCCAATTCGAGCGGAGGTTCAATGAGCAACTCTGTGGCGACGCTGGACGTCGAACCAATCACACCGGAAGTGGGAGCGGGCATTCGCGGTGTGGACCTGCGCCACCCCCTCGGGGAGGACGTCGTGCAAACGATCCGTCAAGCGGTTCTCGATTGTGGCGTCGTGTTCTTCCGCGACCAGGATCTCAGTCGAGAGCAGATGTTGGACTTCATGACGAATTTCGGGACGCCTTGCATGGACCCGTTCGCCGCCATCGACCAACCCGTGCCGGCGGAATACACGATTACCGACATGCCCACCTTGGACTACAGGCGAGCGACCTCTGTATGGCATATCGATTCCTCGCTCGCCGCGGCACCGGCGAGCATGATCGCCTTACGCGCGATCGAAATCCCTCCCATCGGAGGCGACACCTGTTGGGCGAGCATGTACGCGGCATACGATGCTTTGTCAGAACCCATCCGAAACATGCTCGACCCGCTCAACGCCGTGCACTCATCGTTCAAGGTGATACCGCTCATGGCGGGCGCCGACTACGGCAATCTGTCGGTGGACATGAGGAACGTGCATCCGGTAATACGGGTTCATCCCGAGACCGGCCGAAAGGCGCTCTTTGTCGACGAATTGTGGACAGAATATATTGTCGAGCTCTTGCCGGACGAGAGTGCCCACCTGCTCGCATTCCTCTTCGAACACATTAAGAAGCCCGATTTCGGCATCCGCTGGCACTGGAAGCCCAACGACATAGCCCTGTGGGATAACCGCTCCTTCCAGCACTATGCAATACCTGACTATCACGAGAAGCGAGTGCTGCAGAAGGCCATCCTGGCCGGTGACAGACCGTTCGGACCCAGCTGAAGATTGGTCCCCTGGACCAGGCCACGTTCGTACCGTGAAACCTTGGGACGGGTAGCGGGAAGCAACAAGATCGAGAGCTCCCGTCGTTCGTCGGCACCACCCAAACCTGATTAGTCGGTCTCGGATGGACAGTCCGTTGCGCGCTCACGGGCAGAGTCTGTAACCGAATCTCGCCACACTGCAGTGATCGAGCGTCAGAGGAAAAGCTCCGAATCTGGAGCCATTTCGAGCCGATTGACAGTGGTCGAGATTCTTGTCATACTCCTGACACTAAGCTGTCAAAAAGGGGGCGCAGTGGCCGTAGACCTGACTGGTGGATTGTCCGACGAGCTCGAATTCGTCTTCGCAGAGCAGCCCAATGAGCCTGAAATGCGTGAGTCCGTAAACGCCTGGATTTGGGATGACGGTGTCGAATTCGGGCTTCCCCGCATAGGGGTCGAAGCCGTCGCTGATCAGTGGGACACACACGACATTCAGGTCAACGTAGCGTTCCCTGATGGCCGTGTGTTTAACGTTTTCGGCCCAGGCGCAATCCACGATCCGTTCGGAGCTGATGGCAAACCCCGAGTCCTCGGTGCCGGACCTCTCTCGTTCGAAATGCTCGAGCCGTTCGGGCACCTGCGCATGCGCGTGCAAGGTGAGGCAATTGGCACCACGGTTGAGGCCCAGATGAGTGGCGGCGCGAGGGGCCAAGGAGCGTCGGTCCCAATCGACATCGAGGTCGATATGCATCCCGCCGCACCGGCGTGGCTTAACGGTGGGTTGCTCCCCGAAGCCAAGCGCGTGCTGGACGAACAAGAAGAAGGCGACCTCATGGGTCATCCGTGGCGCTTCGAGCAGCTGTGTCGAGCGACCGGCAGCCTGCGCATTGGCGACGAAACCTACGAGATCAACGGCGGGGCGAATCGGGTCCGTCGACAAAGCATCCGGCGCACCGCCAAACTGCGAGGTCACGCCTGGGGGGCATCAATATTCCCGAGTGGGCGCGGGTTCTCCTACATGGCCTATCCGCCTCGCGATGACGGCATAAACACCTACAACGAGGGGTACATCTTTGAAGGTGACGGGCCTCTCATCCCCGCACGTGTGGTCGACGCGCCATGGCTCCGCACGCTCTCTCCGAAGGGTGAGGACGTGTCGTTCGTCCTCGAGACCGAAAACGGCAAAACTGTGTCGATCACCGGGGAGACAGTTGTCTCGACGTTCCATGTGATGCCGCCTGACGTAGGCGGTGGGCTGCAACTTAGTCAGGCAATTTCCAGATTCACATGGGATGGCGAAAGCGCAAACGGCATGACGGAGCGCTCCACGGCGACCAAACACGTGAGTTGACGCCCACCTTTCGATCGCGACAGGACGGCTGACAGCGTGAGCGCACTCCTGCCCTCTTCTCTTGGCCCGGCGCCTTCCTGCGGGACTTTGACTTCGGAGCTCGACCGAGGTCCTGGCCCGACGTACGGCAACGTTTCGAGCGGAGCACAGCGAATTGGGCACGCAACATGGTCGAATCGAAGTTGCGGACTAGGAGGAACACCTTGATGAACAAGCGGACGTCATGACGATCACCGAATCGAAGCCAACAGCGGATGCTCCAGCCGAAGTGACTATATGGGTTGATCCCGGGTGCCCATGGTGCTTTCAGACGGCGCGTTGGGCTCGCCAACTCGAAGCGGATGGCACGATCAAACTCGGTTGGGGATTCCTATCACTAGAGATACACAACTCCGAGGCGAAGGAACTCGACCTGGCCACACACATCGGATCGGTTCCCTCTATGCGGGTTGCCTTGCTCATACGGGAGGAACTTGGCCACGCTCAGGCTGGCCGTTTCTACGACGCCATCGCTGGCCGGCGGCATCACCGCGACGAGCAGTTGAAGCTTCCCGAGACAATCCGGGCCGCTTTGGTCGAGGTTGGTCTTGACGATGCTTACCTGGAACGAGCTCTTGCCGATGAAGGGACCGCCGATCTCCTCATGGAGGACTACCGCTCCATCTCGGAGCGGGCGATAGGTGTGCCTACCTTCGAGTTCGATGGACCTGGGGGGCCCACGGCGTTCGGACCAGTGATCGCCCGGCTCCCGGAAGGGAAAGACGCCCGTGAGTTGTGGGAGCACTTTGCGTGGATCGCGCGCAATGAGAACGTGTACGAGATAAAACGTGTCCGCAGTGACCTACCGGACCTCGAGGGCCTCCGACTGGCCCAGCGACGGCGCGCGAAACGGCTAGCCACCGAAAAGGCAGCGCCAAGGTGAACGAGGTCCGTCAGGCCTTCCTCGACGCGGCCACCGCCGGATCGATGTTGCTCGACCATCCGCAGCTTGGGGCCCTCTGGGACGAACCTGGCGCATCAGAGGGCATGACTGTCGGCGGAATCGCCACCCATCTGGTCCAATCCGGCATGGAGTCTTTGCAGAACTTCCTCGAGGCACCTGCGCCTCAGCCATCCGGCCGATTACTGGCACCAGGCCGCTACTTCTCCGGACAATCCTTGGACCTCGAACACGAAGACCACCGCACCATACGCGACAGCGCAAATACAGCGGCGCAGGTTGGATTGGATGAGGTACGACACCGCGCTGTCACGGTCATATCGACGTTGACAACGCGGCTAGCGGCGGAGAGCGACGACCGCCTCGTGTTGGTGCTCGGCCGGTTCACTATGACACTGAACGATTTGACGGTAACCCGGCTCGTAGAAGTTCTTGCTCACAGCGACGACCTCGCGACCAGCCTGGACGTCGTCTATGAGCCGCCCCCAGTAGCGCTGACGATTGTTCTCGACTGTCTGACCGACGTAGCCCGGCGTCGCCACGGAGATCGCGCCGTCCTTCGTACCGTCGCCCGCGGAGGCCGTGTAAGCCAACCCGTGTTCCCTGTGTTCTGAGGCTCTAAATTGATGCCGCTAACCAGGCTTGCCCTTCTGTTGCCTGCGCTTTGTGGTCTGCTTACTTGAAGCGATTCGAACTGGCACTTGGCCCCCCCGAATCGCACCTGAGACAAGGTCCAATACCCAAGTGATTGCTCCGATTGCGTCGTCGGTATCGAGCTTCCACGAGGTCAGGAGTCGTTCGTAGGCGACGGTACTCCAAAGGACATCAAGGATGCCCGCCACCTGCTGGCGTTCAGTCTCTGTCCATTCTTCGGAATGGACTGCAATCGCTTCTAGGAGTGCCTGCTGTCGTCGTTGATCATCCTCCGTGAGGGTTGGATCTACCTCAGGAGGAGAGGTACTCCGTCCTTCGTGAAAGACGGCGAACTTTCCCAGAGCCTTGAAGACTCGGCCCGCCATGACCGGTAAGCGTTCTAGCGAAAGATTTTCATATGTGACACCGGCCTCTCGTTCGAGCTGTCGCAACACAGCGCGATGGAGCTCTTGTTCAGTGGTGAAATACCGAAAGACCGTCCGTTCCGCCACCCCGGCGCGCTGCGCCACAGCGCGGAAGGTGAGGCCACGCCAATCCAGTGAAGGGAATTCGCGTGCGAGCGCGGCTCCAACTATCAGGATTCGTCGACGAGTTTCTGCCTTTTGCTGAGCGCGTAATGGACTGGTGTAGGCCCGGCGCGTCTGCGCGCGAGCACCTTCAGCCTTTCGACGTGATATTGCCGTATTGGACTTCTTTGGAGCTCCGGTGTCGAACTCGTCTTTGCCCATGACGGAACGGGACTCCTGGATCGTGGTCAAGTTGGGAGCAGGCCAATCATTAGCCGTAAATACCGTACCTCACCAGCGACCCAGCTAAACGAACGGTGACGAGACCACGCGAGCGATCGCGCGATCGCAACGGGACCCCTTTGAACCAAAAAGGGGCCTGAGCCAGCCACTCGGGCGAACTCGACCACCAATTTGGCTATAACAGCGGTCCGAAGCGCGCTCGGTACGCGCCGAACTGCTCCTCCAACGCTTCAGGCGTGATTCCAAACTCTTCGGCGTTATATTCATGCCTACCGTGCTTATCGGCGGGGTTGTCAGCTCGCCACGCAAGCATGAGCTCGACCGTCTCGTCG
Organism: uncultured Acidimicrobiaceae bacterium; assembly: GCA_963737745.1. GTDB lineage: Bacteria > Actinomycetota > Acidimicrobiia > Acidimicrobiales > RAAP-2 > Bog-473. Next base: position 31,569 of record CAVTTR010000004.1, read on the forward strand.
CTCAAGTCATCGTCGAGCCACTCGTAGAGACGACGGATTTCGGCGATTGGGTCAGCCTGAAACCGCGTGAAGCCGATATCAAAGAACTTGGCGTCTCTCGCCGGATCGGTGCGAAATGCGAGCATTCGGTCAAGGGCGACCGACCACTGATGCATGTTGAGCTCACCCACGTAGAGAGGGTCAATCTCATTGCCGGCTTGCAGCATCGTGTAGTAAAGATCAGAGACCGATGGCAGTACCTTTGATACGTCACGATGGGTTTGCACGAAACGAGCGTCGGGAAATACCTTCTCATAGGCGTCCAGAAAAAGGATGTGGGTCGGATTCTTGAGCCGCCAGACCTTTTGTGGAGTCTTCCACTGCAATAGTTTCAGAACGCGCTTCTCATAGAGGTACATCGGCTCCATGTCGCAGTTGAGAAACCATTCGGCGTAGGTGGGTATATAGGCGGTGACGAGAAACATCTGGGATTTGAAATCCAGCGCCATCATGTTCTGGTCTTCCATAGGACCCGTGGCGGAATGTGGAAGCATCGCCTGTAGTCGGTCTGCTACGTGCTGACTCGACAGATCGATCACGGCGCGTTGTCGTGCCATACGAGCTTCGTCGGCCTCGGGAGACACTCCGGGTGGTGGGCAGGGATCGGACTGTTCCCAAGCCAGGAGGTTCCGAAATGTGTGGTCCTCACTCAGAAGGTGAGACAGCGCGGTCGATCCAGTACGGGGGAAGCCCACCCCCAGCATTTCAACCCGTAATTCCTGTTCGTCAATCTCGGGATGGCGGCTGTACCAGTCCTCTACGCGTAGCCGGGTGATTAACGGGTGAACCAAACTGGTGAAAAAGGACTCCCGGCCGTAGTCATTGAATCGCCCTTCGGTGTCGGCCGATCGAACCAGCACCTCGAGACCTTCCCGCCAGGTGTCGCCGCCGAAGTCATCCAACCCCGTCTCGGCACGGGCTTTTCCGATGATCTCCTCGATCAAAGTTGCGACGGTCACGCTGGTGTGTCGAGGCGCATTAGGCCCGATCCAGTTTGTCGGCTGGAAGCGAGCGCTCCATCATTCCGTTGGCGCTCTCGCCATCGAGCGTGTAGCGGACAATCGCTTGTTGCAAAATAGGAAAGTTCCCAGCATCAGGTCCGATTCCGCCCATGACGCTGAAACAAGACACTACGGATTCGCCCTGGATCCGGGTCGTTCCTTTCTCCGACTCCAACACGACCGAAACATCCTGGCCGCGGGGTTGGAGCTTCTTCAGCCACGGGGCCTCGACAACCCAGGCGGGGATTAAAGCGCCATCCCCCTCAAAGATGAACCCCTCGTTATAGGTCGGCACGCCGTCTTCTCGGGGCGGGTAGACGATGTATCCAAAAGCTCGTCCACTCGGGAACACCGACGACTGCCAGGCGTGCCCCCGAAAGGTCCCTAAGCGCCGCACGCCTTGTCGCCGAACCCGTAAGGCTCCCCCATCGATCGAGTACTGGCGGTCGCCGATCCGGAGGCTCCCGGTCGCTCGAGACAGTTGCTCATAGCGCGGGCCGCCCATGAGCGCGCCTTCGTCCTGTTCGTCGAGCACCCGCTTCGCCTCGGGCAGCAGGGCACCGTTCTCCCACGCCGGCACAACGGAGACTAAGTCGAGGTCCACCTCGACCGGGACGTCGCCCTCTCCCTGCGCACGCCCGCCGGCCATTTGCTCCGCCACTGTGCTGGCGACTGCGAGTCCATCCAAACGCATTCGCCAGTGCTTGAACGGCTCGAGCAGTTCATAGGAGAGCGGGCCAGCGCCCAAGATGCGCGGCTTTCCGTCGGCGCCGGCAGGATCGTGCACCTTTCCCTCGGAGAAGATGTTGAAGACCCGACCGTCAGCAAATGAAATATTGACCTGTATCCCATGTGTATCCCAGTTGTCGCCCACGGCCTCGATCGCTATGCGGGGCAAGCCGAATTCGGTCCCATTGTCCCAAATCCATGCGTTGACTGACTCGCGCATTTCCGGATCTTCGGGTTGATCGGCGAACACAAACTCGCGGTCGTCCGACAAGCCAGCAGTCAAATCTACAGCCACGTGCCCTCCCCTTTTGAGCAGCTTGGTGTCAGAAGTATGTCAAGAATATATTTGCCTGTCAATCCACTCGAATGCGGTCAGTGTCCAAATTCCAACCGGCCAATTCAACGCTCCCTCCATTGGGGCAAATTCACTTCGTTCACTTCCCAAATGTCAGGGAGAGAGTGATCCACGGAGAGCCTCACTCAACGAATGCAAGGTTCTACGGGGTGGGCCGGGGGGGCTCCAAGATGCCCGCTGCTCGGAGATGTTGAATTACCACCTCGGCGTTCGCAATGGCGGGCAAACTGCCCCCTGCGTCGAGGTGGAGTTCTGGTTCCTCGGGTGGCTCGTACGGAGAGTCGACCCCGGTGAAATTCAGCAGTTCCCCCCGACGGGCTTTTGCGTACAGACCCTTACGGTCGCGTGCCTCCGCCACCTCTAGGGGAACATCGACGTATACCTCGATGAACTCGCCCTCGTTGAGCATCTCGCGCGCCAGCTGGCGCTCGGCCCGGAACGGTGAGATGAACGACGCCAGCACGATGATTCCGGCGTCAACCAGCAGGTTGGTGACTTCCGCCACGCGGCGTACGTTCTCGACACGATCGGCATCGGTGAATCCGAGGTCCCGATTGAGCCCGTGGCGAACATTGTCGCCATCAAGAAGGTAGGTATGGAAGCCCTGCTCGTGGAGTCTGCGTTCGACCAGGTTCGCTATCGTCGACTTACCGGCACCTGACAGGCCGGTGAACCAGACGACGGCTGGCCGCTGGCCCTTCTGCCGTGCGCGGGCAATCTTGTCTATCTCTACCGCCTGCCAATGCACATTGTCGGCTCGCCGCAATGCGAAACGAAGCAATCCGGCGCCGACAGTATTGTTGGTGAACCGGTCGATAAGGATAAACCCGCCCATGTCGCGGCTTCGGTCATACGCCTCGAAGGGAACCTCACGATCTAATCTCAGATTGCAAACAGCAATTTCGTTGAGTTCGAGGGTATTCGCAGCAATGTGTTCGAGCGTATTGACATTCACCTTGTATTTTGGGTGAGCGACGGTGGCCCCAACCGTGCGGGTTCCGAGCTTGAGCAGGTAGGACCGACCTGGGAGCATGGGTGATTCGCTCATCCAGACGAGATGGCACTCGAACTGGTCGCTGGTCTGTGGTGGGTCGCTGGCTGCGGCGATGACATCCCCTCGGCTGACGTCGATTTCGTCATTTATGGTGAGCGTGACCGACTGTCCCGCGATGGCTTCATCGAGATCGCCTTCGGCGGTCACTATGCGAGCGATGGTCGTCTCGCGACCCGAAGGCACAATGCGTATCCGATCGCCTGGGTGGATGCTTCCTCGGACGATCAGGCCTGCGAAACCACGAAAATCGAGATCGGGACGATTGACCCATTGCACCGGCATGCAGAACGACTCGGCGTGAAGATCGTCGGTGATCTCCACGGACTCGAGATGTCCAATGAGCGTGGGTCCTGAGTGCCACGGAGTGTTTGGGCTGGCCTCGACAATGTTGTCGCCCCGAAGCGCTGACATCGGGATCGAGACGATGTCTTCCAGCCCGATCTCTGCAGCGAACGCCCGGTAGTCGGAATCGATCGACCGGAATACGTCCTCAGAGTAGCCGACCAGATCAAGCTTGTTCACCGCCAGAATTACATGGCGGATTCCGAGCAAGGACACCAGGAAACTATGACGCCGGGTTTGAGTGAGAACTCCCTTACGGGCGTCGATGAGGATCACCGCCAGGTCGGCAGTGGACGCCCCGGTAACCATATTTCGGGTGTACTGCTCGTGGCCAGGAGTATCCGCCACGATGAACTTGCGCTGCTCGGTCGAGAAAAAACGATACGCGACATCGATGGTAATTCCCTGCTCTCTCTCGGCCGTCAGACCGTCCACCAGGAGCGCGAAATCAAGGTCACCTCCCTGCGTGCCAACCTTCTTCGAATCGAATTCCAAAGCGCTGAGGTGGTCCTCGAAAACGAGCTTCGAGTCGTATAGGAGTCGCCCGATGAGGGTGCTCTTGCCGTCGTCGACACTGCCGCAAGTAATAAAACGCAACAACGACTTCTCTTCGTGCCGGCGGAGGTAGGCCTCGATATCTGTGCCCACTAGGCGATCAATCTCGTAGACCATCAGAAGTATCCTTCCTGCTTTTTCTTTTCCATGGAGCCGCTCGAGTCGTGGTCGATCGAACGGCCCTCCCGCTCCGAAGTCGTGGTGAGGAGCATCTCTTGAATGATGTCGTTGAGAGTCGCTGCGGAGCTTTCCACCGCGCCGGTCAGCGGGTAACAACCAAGGGTCCGAAACCGCACACTTCTAAGCTTCGGCTCTTCGCCTGGGGCGAGGGGCATGCGGTCGTCGTCGACCATAATCAGCATCCCGTCTCGTTCAACTACTGGCCGAGGCGCGGCAAAGTACAGAGGAACGATCGGAATGTTCTCGCGATGTATGTACTGCCACACGTCCAGCTCGGTCCAGTTGGAGAGTGGGAATACTCGGACGCTCTCTCCCGGCCTCTTTCGGGCGTTGTAAAGGTGCCAGAGCTCAGGTCGCTGCTGTTTCGGGTCCCACCGATGTTGGGCCGAGCGGATGGAGAACACGCGCTCCTTCGCCCGCGATTTCTCCTCATCACGACGGCCGCCACCGAATGCGAGGTCAAAGGAGTAAAGGTCCAAGGCCTGCTTAAGGCCTTCGGTCTTCCAAAGATCGGTGTGCATGGCTGACCCATGATCGAATGGGTTAATCCCCCGCTCCAGACAGTCCGGATTCTGATGCACGAGCAACTCGATACCGAGTTCGTTAGCGAGCTTGTCGCGAAACTCGTACATAGCGCGGAACTTCCATGTGGTGTCGACATGCAGCAGGGGAAATGGAGGCTTGGAGGGATAGAACGCCTTCACCGCCAGTCGCAACATCACAGAACTGTCCTTGCCGACTGAGTAGAGCATGACTGGGTGCTCGCTCTCCGACACCGCCTCCCGGAACACCTGGATGCTTTCGGCCTCTAGTCTCTGCAGGTGGGTGAGTCGTGCCGGGGCCATAACTCTCCATCAGTCCTCTCTTGTCGCGGGGACGGCACGACCATGCTGCGGGTCAGGACAAGTAAGACTTCGACTCCCCCATCGGACACCGAAACGCCAAGAAGCTGTTGAGTCGCCAGCCCCAGCGAGGTTTGGTCGCCCCCTTTTAGAGTCAGAAGTGTGCCACCATTCTGCGTGCGCCGTCAAGGAGGTCCACTTGATTGCACTTCCTCGGACGGGAGGTCGGACAGCACCGAATTCCACGGATCGTTCGGACCATGCACCGGGCGAGAAGGTCGGCAATTAACCGACCCGGCCGAAACGAGGGTCGAACTCCTTCCCTGACCCTCAACCCAATGTGCGGTACGACGAAAGAGCAAATCACGGCCTATGAGGCTGATGCATTTTCGGATTCCAACCCGCGGCTCAGCGTCTCGATCACGATCTGCGCCAGATCAGGACGGCAGATGAGGAGGTCGGGAAGGTAGGGATTGGCCTGGTTGTAGCGGAGAGAGGAGCCGTCGGTCCTCGAGGTGTGAAGTCCGGCGGCGGCAGCCACTGCCACCGGGGCACACGAGTCCCACTCGTATTGGCCGCCGGAGTGAACGTAGAGATCTGCCTCGCCCCGTACCACCGCCATGGCCTTGGCCCCAGCCGAGCCCATGGGAACCAAGGTTGCGCCAAGTGCGTCGACGAGTCGGTCGATGCCCTCTGGCGGTCGTGTGCGCGATATGGCGATTCTGATCGGGTTGGCCTTGGGGGCTCCGAGCTTCCACGGGGAGCTCGTCGAGAACACCAGACCCTCTGCGGGAAGGGCGACCGCTCCCACCCGGGCCTCGCCTTCGATCGCCAGAGCCACGTGAACCGCCCAATCCTGCCTCGGGGCCTCGGAATATTCCCGCGTGCCATCGAGTGGATCGATAATCCACACGCGCCGACTCTCGAGCCGGGTCGGGCCATCGGCACTCTCCTCGGAGAGCACCGCATCGTCGGGTCGCGCCTGGGCCAGCCGCTCGAGCAAGAGGTCGTTGGAGCGCCGATCGCCCACGGCGCCTCCCTCTGAGCGGATCCTTAAGAGGAGTTGCCCGGCTTCTTCGGCCAGCTCGGCGGCAAGCTGGTGGTCGTCGGCGAGCTCGCTCACCGCGGTTCGACGTAAACCACCGGGAACCGGGCCCCGGGCCGGGCAGAGGCAATGAAGACCACGGCGTCCGCCACGCTCTCCGGAGGTGCTGGCGGCTCGGGCGCTGGTCCCCCGCGAGCAACCCACTCTTCGGTGACCGTTTGAGCTGCGCCTTCATCGTCGTGCACGGTTTGCACCGTCGGTGCAGTCGCGGTCGGGCCGACGCGAATCGCACTTACTCTGATCCCGACCGGGCGCAACTCGGCGGCCAAGGTCCGGCTGAATATCTCTAGGCCACCTTTGGTTGCCGAGTACACCGATAGGTATGGGCGAGCCAGCTCGACCGAACGGGAGGAGATGTTGATAACGTCGCCACCACCTGCCTCGCGTAGTAATGGAATCGCCGACCGAGTGCACAACATGGGTCCAATCAAGTTCGTGGCAACTTGATCGACGATCGAACGGTCATCGGCCTCTTCGAGCAGCGCCATACCGATGATGCCAGCATTGTTCACCAGTAGATCGACGCGGCCGTAGCGTTCGGCAACTGCCTCGAACGCCGACCGCACGGCGTCCGGATCGGCGACATCGCACGGCACAGCAAGCGCAGAGTCGCCAAACTCGGCTGCCACCGCCTGGAGCTTGTCCTTGCTGCGAGCCATCAGAACAACCGTGGCACCTTCGGCTCTCAGCCGATGAGCGATCGTTACCCCCATCCCTTGAGATGCGCCTGTGATCACTGCCACCCGGCCCTCCAGAAGTCCTCCCCCTGGGTCAGCCCTCATGTCCGCGCTCATATAGCCATCCTCTCTGTATCAACGTTGGAATCCAATGGAATGGAATACTCGTGAGCATTAGCTTCTCCTCGCGCACCGCCACGGACCGATGCGCTCGTGAGCGTGCCGATATGGACGGCGACCAAATGGCCCCATTTTGCGCGGGTATCGTCCGGGCGGGCTGATGTATACGTGCCGTGAGGGATGCCGCGATGGCGCCACGCCCGGGCCCGTGTTGTACAACCCCTTCGCCTGGCTGTCTGGAACCTCTCGGAATCCCGTTTCGACACCGTTGAGGGCGACCGGTCTGAAGGGCTCCTAAAGACGCTCGGAGAAGTTGGGCGTCGTCGCAAGACATCCACTTCACGTGCCACCCCCACGCCGACCCCCGCCAATTGGAGACGCACCCTGACACGAATTAGCGGAATTGTCAAGGCGGTCGCCGGTAACGCAACCATTTCGCTGCGCCTTTCGGCATACCGTTAGAACTTCGCGTCAGTATGGTGCATCAAAAGTTTCGGAATCACTATCGTGACGAACCGCCCGGCGAATTCCAATGGACGAGAGCTTTTGTCCTCCACCAACAAATCCGCCGACGAGTTGACGTTACTCACAAGGTAGGAGGCCAGCAATGAAGATCGGAATCTCGCTCGGAGGCATGAACCCCAGCCTTTGGGCCGAGGCGACCCGAGAAGCCGACCGGCTCGGCTACGAGTCGGTGTGGATGCCCGAGCATCTGGTGCTCTCGGTGGCGATGAGCGGCAGTCCGCACCACGGCGACGCCCACCCTCCCATTCCGCCCAACATCGCGGTCTACGACGTGTTCTCCTACCTCAGCTTCTTGGCCGGGCAGACCGAGCAGATCCACTTTGGGACCCAGGTCTATAACATCGGCTTGCGCCACCCCTTCGTGGTCGCCCGGGCCGCCGCCACGCTCGACATCATCTCAAAGGGTCGCTTGGAGTTCGGCATCGGGGCCAGCTGGCTGCAGGCCGAATGGGACGCCGTGGGCCTGGACTTCAGCACCCGGGGACGACGCGTGGACGAGGCCATCGAGGTGTGCCAACGCCTCTGGAGCGAAGAGGTCATCGAGCACCACGGCGAATTCTTCGACTTCGGGCCGGTGATGTTCGAGCCCAAGCCGGTGCACGCTCCGTGGCCGTCGTTGCACATCGGGGGCGACGGGGCGGCGGCGATCCGCCGTGCCGCCACCGTCGGCGACGGGTGGATTCCGATGAACCACTCCTTAGAAGAGATCCCCGCCGACGCCAAGAAGATCGCCCAGCTGCGTGAAGCGGCCGGGCGCACCGAGCCCATCGAGATCACGCTCGGCGGCGGGGTCGAGATCGACGACCTACGGCGAGCCGCCGACATCGGCGTCGGGCGGGTACTGGTCAGGCCCTTTCAATCGACCAAAGACGCCCTCGAGGGCCTCCGCCGCTTTGCCGGCGAGGTGTTGCCGACGATCAGTGCATACCCCGTCAGCCATGTCCTCCCTTGAGGCCTTGGCTTTGTCGGAACACCCTTCTGCTGAAGCCGGAGTTCGTTGCCCGGGTCACGACACTGGGATGCAACTACGTGGCAGGCGTCGAGCTTCGTGCTGCCTCGTACGTCACTTCGTGCGGAGGAGTCGTGCGGTTCACTTCCACTCGCTTGGACTGCAACTGCATCTGAATTAGCGTCAGATGCCCGACACGATCATTGGCCCTATTTCGCGCTGAGGTACACCCACGAGTCGGTCCCGAACGAGTGCGATCGAGCAAGCAAATTCGGGAGCCTCCAATCGGATTCCGCCATACACCTCAGTACCCATCCACCTAATACCCATACACCTAACTACGAAGCGTTCCCGCACGATGCAGCTTGGATTCTGACACGCCATGGGGCGCATTCGATCTCGTTCGCAGCGGCTGGCAGACGACAACCATCATGTCCGCCAACCCGTCCGGGGATTTCCGTCAACGGTCAGCGAGCCGTCAGGCTCCACACGATACACAACGATCCGCAAACTATCCAATTTCTATAGTATTTATGTAAATAATCAGAAATAGGGAAGTGGCGAAATAGATGGCGAGATGACCCTCCACATGTGACGACGAGCAGCCGACAGGATGTCCTCGATCTCTTAGGGCATCAGTGAGAACACCTTCTCACGCACCCATCAGCGTGACGTTCGGCAAAGCGCTTCGGCACTAGCACTGCGGACGATCGAGCGGATCGAATTGGTCGCATCCCCACTGAAGAAAGTGGATATGACCGATGACACAACAGCGAAAGCCGGCACGTACCGGCGGGCCGATGGAGAAGCGACTCGGAACGAGCGGTGCGTGCACAAATGAGCTATGAATGACTCTTGACAACGCATAACATACGTGACACATTACTGTCACTGATTTAGGGGTGGATGTTTAAGTCAGAGACTGTTGATTTGACGGGGTTGTTTCACTGGCGTGCATGGATTGCGCGTCGCACTCCGATTGAGACAGTGGAAGTTCAGGGGTGAAAGAGCGGTGTTTCTAATGCACTGCGGAAGTTAATCGGGGGCGCTCGCCCTCGCTAAGGGGGGGTCGTCCATGCGGACTGGTCAGCGGGCTCTACGTTTGGGAGCTGCCGTTTTTTGTATGGCGGGAGTTCTCGTCGGCATATCGGGTGGTGCCGCCTCGGCGGCCAAAGCCCCAATCGTCATTGGAATGGTCACCGATGAAACTGGTGCCGAGGCCGCTACATTCGTCAACGACGTGGACGGGGCTCAAGCCCGTATCGACGCGCAGAACGCCGTAGGCGGGGTGGACGGGCACAAGCTCGTCCTCGATGTCGAAGACGACCAATCCACGGTGGCGGGCAATCTGACGGCGTCACAGACCTTGGTCGAGGACAAAGGCGCCTTCGGCCTCATCCAAATATCATCGACCACCTACGGTGCGGCCTCGTACTTGCATCAAAAAGGCATACCGGTCGTGGGTTTCGCCGACGACGGGACCGAGTGGGGACAGCAGCCGAACTCCAACATGTTCAGTGTGTCGGGGATCCTCACCAGCCCCATCAATGGGAGGATTTACAGCTACAACGGCGGCGTTCAAATCTTCAAAGATCTCGGCGTGACCAAATTGGCCACCGTGGTAGCCAATGTTCCTTCTGCCATTCAGGCGGGCAATAGCCTCTTTGCTGCCGCCAAGACGTTGGGCATAAGCAAATGCCTGGACGACGTGGTGCCGCTCGGTGCGGTCAACTTCACGACCTTCGCCCTGCAGATGAAGCAGCTCGGCTGCAACGGCCTCGAAGTCCTCCACGGGGAGGCCACCTGTCTCGGCGTGCAGACCGCAATCGTGCAAGCTGGCCTGGCCAACAAGGTCAAAGACGACTGTGTCACTTCCTACGACCAAGCCCTCCTGAGTCAGCCGTCGGCACTCAAGACCATGCAGGGTACGTACACTCAGGCGACTGTCAACGTGTTGGGCAATGACATCGCTCCTCCGGTGAAGGTGTTCCTCAAGAATCTCCACACGTACACGACGTGGCCCGGAGGCCTCCCCAGCCTCGAACTCCTTTTTGGCTATGAGTCCGCTGATCTCTTTATCAAGGGGCTGCAATTGGCTGGCGGTCCGGACCGACAGAAGTTCATCTCCAAGCTTCGCGGCCTCGACAACTGGACCGCAGAAGGCCTCATCACAGCCCCCGGCGACGATTTCCAGCACTTCGGAACTCTGGCTGGGGTACCAAAGAAGCAATGCGCCCCCCTCCTCGAACTGAAGGGCAAGTCATTTGTTCCAGCCCTCGGCGGCAAGCCCGTGTGCGGAACATTGGTTTCCGCGCCTGCAGCCGGTTAGCCCCGCTGTCGACGAGGGCTTCCGCCCGCACCGACCACTTCGAAGCCGAGGCAATATCCTCAACATGCGGAACGTCTACCGAGCCGAGGAGGAACCATGACCACAACGGAATCCGACCTGCGCTACATCGACTCTGACGGGCACATTCTCGAGCCTCCCACCGCCCTGCCCGACTATGCCCCCAAGGAGTTCCGCGACCGGATCTGGCACATCGAAACCGATTCTGACGGCAATGAATTCCTGCACTACAACGGGGAGGTCATGTCGGCCAACTTCATGGCGGCCGCGGGCACAGCAGGATTGTCCGACGAAGAGCGGGCCCGCTCCTTCCGAGGCGAGTTGCGCTACACCGAGGTGCGGCCGGCGGCGTACAACGCCAAGGCTCGCCTGGGCGACATGGACGAGGACGGCATCGACTTGGCCGTCCTCTATCCGACGATGATGTTGGGCCTGCAGGGGATGACCGACGTGCCGTTCACGGTGGCACAATCACACGCCTACAACCTCTGGGCCTCGGATCACACCCAGGAGGGCGAGGGCAGGCTCTTTGCCGCCGGGGCTGTTCCGGCTATGCACACCCCCGAACACGTACAAGGTGTGGCCGATGAAATCCGTGCCGTGGCCGAAATGCCGGGCATGGTTTCGGTCTTCATGCGTCCCAACCCTGCGGTCGAGTGGAAGCACTTCAACGACCCGGTTTATGACCCCATCTGGCAGGCCAGCGCGGATACCGGGCTCCCGATCGCCTTGCACCCGTTCCTTGCCCCTGATCTCCCTGGCGCCTGTCAAGGGCTGCACCTCCCCGCCGGAGTGCTCTTCAGCCAGGCCCTGGCCAACCCGGTCGATGTCATGGACTCGGTCATGTGGATCACCGCCGGCGGCGTCTGCGAGCGCTTCCCGGAGGCCAAGTTCATCTTCCTCGAGGCCAACGGCGGGTGGATCGTGCCCTGGCTCGAGCGCCTCGACCACCACTGCCGCAAGTTCCAATGGGAGGTACCGGACCTGAAGTTGCTCCCCTCGGAGTATTTCCGGCGCCAGTGCTGGATCAGCTTTGACCCTGACGAGTCCATGCTCGGCTTCACGGCACGGTCTCCGCTGGTGGGCGCTGACCGCATCATCTGGGCCTCTGACTATCCGCACCCCGATGCCAAGTTCCCCGGCGTCACCCTCGAACTGGCCGAAGCGATGGAGGGCCTCACGGCGGCGCAGCAGCACGCCATCACCTCGGAAAGTGCCATCGCCCTCTACGGGATCAGCTGAGAGGACCATTGGCGCTCCTGCCGCATCTTCAACCGGCGGGATACACGAACGAATGGGAGAAGGCGGCTTGCCGGGGCGTGGTCCACGACATAGTGACGTAGAAATGGGATTTATCTCCCCCACCGACGAGATCACGGGTGGGAACTCGTCAATGAGGTCCGGGGCGCCTCGCTGGTGCATTCGGCATACGAGGGTGGCCTGATGAATTTCTGGGTGACATACCCCTTGATTACGCATCCATACCATCCAGAGTTGGTCACCAAGGCAGGTCTCACACGGTTCTGTGTTGCCGCCGAGAAGGCTGGGTTCTCCGGCATTGGATTCACCGACCATCCCGTCCCGACGGAAAGATGGCTGAAGGCCGGGGGCCACGATGCACTGGACCCCTTCACCGCGCTTTCATTCTGTGCCGCAGTGACCGATCGCCTACGCCTGATACCGAACATTTTGGTGTTGCCCTATCGCAACCCCTTCATCGTCGCCAAAGCGGCCGCTACCCTCGATGCACTCTCCGACGGCCGCTTCATCCTCGCCGTTGCCACCGGGTACCTGCGCGGTGAGTATCAAGCGTTGGGCGTTGACTTCGAGCAACGCAATGCACTCTTTGACGAAGCTATCGAGGTGATGCAAGGCATTTGGAGCGAGGACGACTTCGCACACGAAGGGACGACCTTCACGGCGAGAGGCCAGACAGCTAACCCCAAGCCGAACCCGCATCCCCCTATTTGGATAGGCGGGAACAGCCGGCTCTCCCGACGACGCGTCGCCCGTTACGGGAACGGCTGGAACCCTTTTCCAGCCCCGCGGGTGCTCTCACGGACAACCAAGACTCCGCCCCTAGAGACGCTCGACGACCTGCGCCCCATGCTCGACGAACTCTGGCAATACGTAGAGGAGGGCGGACGCAACCCCGCCGAGATTGATATCTCTTTCGGTTCGAGCGCTGGTGGAAGTCCCGGCAGCGACGCATTCAATCCCGAGGCGCAACTGGAGGCCATTGCAGAGCTGGCCGAGCTAGGTGTCACCTGGTCGGGCGTGAGTGTCCCCGGCGACTCGCTCGAGCACGCCATTGAGGCCCTGGAGCGATTCGGTGAATCCGTTATCAAGGGGCGTTGACCAAGCGAAGCTGGCTCCTCGCAGAGAGGTTTTTTGCACTCTCGATGGGATCCTCGAAGAACTCACCTCCGCTCAGTCATGGAACCGTGGCTAAGCGCTCACGCGATCGCTGTGAGGGAGCGAAGAAAGGCATCAGCCCAGTCGTTGTTCGTCCAGGAGAAAATGGCGCGACGTAGTGGTCGCCAGCGCCGCTCACGTTCTTGGCGGCCCGCGTTGATGGCGACACATATTGATTCCTTCATCTGTTCTGTGTCATGGGGATTGACGAGGTAGGCACTTGACATGCCCAGGGCAGAACCGGCGAATTCGCTCAGAACAATCGCACCAGCTGTCGGCTTGGAGGCTATGTACTCCTTGACGACGAGATTCATCCCATCACGGTAGGGTGTGACCACTAATACGTCAGCCGCTACATAGAGTGCGACAAGTTCTTCAACATTGAGGGTTTGATGAAGATAATGCACTGCCGGCGAACCCATGCGACCGAAGTCTCCATTCAGCTCACCGACGAGACGTTCGATTTCGTTGCGTTGCTCTATATATGCTGGAACGTTGGATCGAGTTGGTACAGCGATCTGCACCATGACGGTGTCGGGTACCGAGACTCTCTCTTCCTGTAGAAGTTCCTTGTAAGCATCGAGCCGGGCCGTAATGCCTTTTGTGTAGTCGAGACGATCGACTCCGAGCAGAATAGTCTTGGGGTTTCCCAATGACTCGCGGATTTCTCGGGCTCGGCGCAACGTCTCGGAACGCTGACCTATGTTTTCGAACTGCTTCGCGTCGATGGAAATGGGATACGCACCAACACTCACTTCTCTGCCCTGAAAAACAAGTGGGAATCTGCGCCCGTGGGCGGTGGTGAGCCTGCGGGCCAGTACGCCAAAGTTTCGGGCAGCGATTGGCACTTGGAAGCCGACGACGTCAGCGCCGAGGATCCCTTCGACTATTTGCTGTCGCCATGGTAACTGCATGAACAGCTCTTGGGGCGGGAACGAAATGTGGAGGAAGAATCCGATCTTGAGGTCCGGCCGCACTCGACGCAACATTGCTGGAACCAACTGCAGCTGGTAGTCGTGCACCCATACCATCGAGTTCTCGCTGGCCACTTCAGCCACCACGTCCGCAAATCGCTGATTGATTTCTTCGTATGCCACCCACCAGCCAGGTCGAAACTCCGGTGAACGGATGGCATCGTGATAGAGCGGCCAGAGAGTCCCGTTGCTGAAGCCTTCGTAATAGGCCTCAATTTCCTGTTTGCTTATTGAAACCGGGACGTATTGAATGCCGTCGCTCTCGAATGGGTCTGCGTGATCAAAGTCGCCCGGCCAACCTATCCACGTACAACGGCGATTTGTCATGGCAGGACCAACGGCTGAGACCAATCCTCCCGGGCTCGCCTCCCAGCGCTCATTCGCACCCTCGGCGACTCGACTCAAGGGCAGGCGATTGGCTACCACAATGAGGTCTTGTTCGACTGAGGAGGTCACCCCTCCTGTCTACCCAATGTTGGCGCCCCAACCCCAAACATGAGACGCCAGCAGCTCAGTAATCCCGTGGCCATCGCCGGTGGTGGGTACGGGCGGGTCGGAGGCGCTGTACCTCTCAGATTGGGGCAATATCCATGTCCGCCAGCTCACGCTCGGCCCAGAAGACCCGACCGGTATATTCAGCTGGGTTCTCACACGCGGCGAAGTAGACCATCATCCGCGCCGGGGTCGACATCGGCACCGGACGGCCATTTATCTGGTCATCGGGTACGCCCTCAAGTCGCTTCGCAACGATCTCGGTCTCGACCCACCCCGGATGCATAGTGATTACGAACACGTTCTTCGCTGCGAGCTCGGGTGCTATGACGTTGTCGAGGCGGTCCAGCGCGCGCTTGCTGGCGAAATAGCCGGGTACGGCCAGGTTGCGCCCATTCGCGGCCTGGGCCGCCACCGACTCCTCCTGCTGCCGGAAGACCTCGCCGCTGCCGGTCGTGATATTGACGATGCGTCCACCACCGCGGCTTTCCATGATCGGCACGACCAGCTGCATCAGGGTGAAGGGCGCGTGCAAGTTGACGTCGAACTGGTACTTCCACTCGTCCAACGTGAGGGTCATGAACGACTTGCTCCAGCTATCGCCGACGGTCGCGGCCGCGTTGTTCACGAGGACGTCCACGCCACCGAAGCGCTCGACCGCCCCAGCGACCAAGCCTTTGAGGTCTTCCTGGTTGGCCAGATCGGTCTGGACCGCGATGGCCTCGGCTCCTATAGCCTCGATCTCGGCCAACGCCTCGCCGAGAGTGCCGGGCAGCGTATCGTGGGGACCGACGGTCCGGGCTGCGATTACCACCTTGGCGCCGCGCTTGGCGAAATACAGTGCCGCCAATCGGCCCATCCCCCGGCTCGCCCCCGTGATCACGACTACCTTGCCGGCGAGGTCGACTTCCTTCTGACGTTCCACGCGCTCTCCTCTCCATGTCGCCGCTTGGAACGGGTTCACGAGATTACCACTCGACAGAAATTGGGCGAAGGCTGCGGTGACCGCATCTGGAGTGAGAAAGAGACCCTTGAGAGATTGGTGGAGCGCAAATGGATACCGGTTTATCCGGTGTCGAGAGGCGCCACGACCTCGACTTCCGCAAGCAATCCGCAGCGAGCGAGTTCCTCATTCCGGCGCCAAAGTTGTTCGACAGTATTGCCAACCACCGTGTATGCGGATTTCGGATCCATACCAGCCATTGAACGAGTCGGGTCGACCCCTGACACGCACTGGACCTTGGGCGTAGTGTGGGCGGGGAACGTCCGGACATGCGTTCTACACACTGGGGGTACATCGTGGCAAGGATCCAACCAGTACCGTGGGACGACCTCCCCGAGGAGGTGCGCGAGCACATCGAAGTGGGGCGACGCCGGGGAACGGTGTCGGGCGACAGCATGCCTGTTTTCGCTCACAGCCCTTACGTCGCGCTGGACATTCTCGACCGATCCGAAGGTCGATACCGGCAAGGTCGGCTGGGCGGACGTCTCGGGGAGCTCATACGGTTGCGCAGCGCGCAGATAGCGGCGTGCGGACCCTGCTCGCTGGCGCGAAAGGATCCTTCGGTGAGCGAAGAGGACGTAGCCTGCCTAATCGACCCGGAGCACTCTGGCCTACAGGCTCATGAGGTTCTCGCCTTGAAGGCGGTCGATCTCATGGCAACCGACCACGATGCCATCGATGAGGCGTTTCTGCTGACGCTGGCGGAGCAATTCGATACGGAGGAGATTGTCGAACTTCTCTACCGGGCGGGACAATCCGTCGGCAGCCATCGGTTCGTACATGTACTGGACGTGCTTGGCAACACCGAACCGGTCCTCGGCTACGACCCGACGGCGGTTCAGACGTCATGGGAGCGCGCGTACGCCTCCACCTCTGACCACGCCAGCCAACGGACGTAGACCAAGGGGACGACAGGCCACATACGTGACGAGAGCGTGGAATTCGTGCAGCTCGGTCCGATTCCCCCGTTTCGGCACCAAATTGGATTGTGTTGCGTTCGTGGAGCTTCGCGGTGATCGAGGACCTGATCACTTGTCGCCAGGCATGAAGCCCGGATGTTTCATTTTTCTTGTGGGCACTTAGCGACCGGCTGCGGAAGTCACCCCTTGCGACTACAGTCATGCCCATCTGGGCCTCGGCCGAGGCATTCCAACGAGGGGGCGATATGACATACCAACCATTGAAGGGCGTCAAGATGGTGGAGGTCGCCCAAATTTACGTTCACCCCCGCCGCAGGTGCGGTGCTCACTGACTGGGGCGCGGACGTGATCAAAGTCGAGCACGCTGTGACCGGTGACGCGCAGCGCGGCTTGCGTCTCGGGACGGGTAGTGCAGCCGCAGGCTCATTCCAACCGCTGATGGAGCACCCGAACCGAGGTAAGCGGAGCATAGGTCTGGCGCTGGAGACGCCCGGAGGTCACGCGGTCCTCATGGACTTGGTGCGAGACGCCGATGTTTTCCTGATCAACTTTCTTCCCGACGCCCGGCGCCGGCTTCACCTTGAGCTTGAGGACATCAGGAAAGCCAATCCGAACATCGTCTACGTCAGAGGAAGCGCCCACGGTCAGCGCGGCCCGGACGCCGAGAAGGGCGGATTTGACGGTTCGACCTTCTGGTGTCGGACAGGGAGCGCCTGGTCCACGACACCAAGCGATTCTCCGCGAGTGATCAACCAGCCGGCAGGGGCGTACGGCGACTCCATCGGAGGTATGACGATCGCCGGCGGCATCGCGGCCGCGCTATTCGCTCGAGAGCGGACCGGCGAAACGTCCGTGGTCGACGTCTCTCTCATGAGCGTCGGTGCCTGGATGATGGGACTGAGCCTGACCAGCGCAATGCTCACCAACTCGGTGCAACCGCCTCCCCCTCTTGACTCACCAATGAACATTGCTGTGAACCCAACGGTTGGCATGTTCCGAACTTCCGACCAGCGCTGGATTACTTTGATGATGCTTCAGCCCGGCCGCTACTTTCCTGACGTGTGCCGCCACTTGGGTCTCGAACATCTCTTGGAAGATGAACGCTTTCAAACGGCCGAAGGACTCATGGCCAACGCTGCGGAGGCCGGCCAGGCGGTCGCCGAAGCCTTCGCCCAGAAGCCGTATTCGTACTGGGTCGAGCATCTCCGCACGATGGAGGGCCAATGGGCGCCGGTTCAGGACCCCTTGGAGCTCTCGGTGGATTCGCAGATGGAGCCCAACGGGTACATCCTTCCCGTGACCGACCTCGAAGGAAACCAGCGGCACTTGGTTGCCAGCCCGGTTCAGTTCGACGAAACACCGCCGACGCTCACCCGTGCCCCGCAGTTTGCCGAACACACCGACGAGATCCTTCGCGAGTTTGGTCGAACTGAAGACGAAATCATTCAACTCAAGATCGATGGTGCCTGCACGTAGAAGAAAGCCTACATCCTCTTTGCACGGGCGGTCTATGCCTAGAAAAGGTATCGAATGAGAAGGACGACCCAGTTCTGCCCGCTAGACCGCTCTTACTAGACCGCTCTTAGAAGGGCGGTCCGACCCGATCTCGGTGTCGTTGAGCAACATTGGTTCTTGAGGATGTGTGACGACACTGCAGCGTACGACTGACTCTCGACTGGGCCGAGCAGACGGCGCATCACCGATTGCCACGGGACCATTTCCGGGCGTCCTCGTCCTACAAACGCTTGCGCCTTCGCTGTTCTTACAGTGGAGTTTGAGTTGACGAGTCCCTCGAAACGGCATTTTTGCAGCACTTCGGCGTCCGCCCCTAAGTAAAGAGGCTCCTGAACACAGCGGACCGAATTGCCGCCGTCCCCCCGATCGAACCGGCGGATGGGCGGGCTAAAGTTACGTTCTGACGGGTTAAAAAGACGCACGTCAACTCCCACGTTGGACAAACAGCAAAGGAGGCGGACATGGTGCTCGAACTAGCTCCTTCCGCCAAGCAGGACAGTGATGCATTCTTCTTGAAGCGTGGTCATTGCTTTCGAATCATCAAGTCAGAAGCGCTCCCCAGTACCCATTGCGATGGCGACGTCGTATGGAAAGGCCCCTGGCGCGATGTCAACGGGGAAATTTGGGTCGTCGAAGCGTGCGAGATTCACAAACCACATCAAGATGACGAGAGCAAACTCTCAGGCAGCTGAAGTCGAAGATTGCGAGAATCCATGGTTTGAGCCCGGCTAACGGTGCCGCTTTGACCCACCCGAGGCGAAGCCGGTGATGGAGTGGCGAGCGGTTTGGCAAAACCAGGGTCCTCCTGCGGCCACCCTCGCAACGACGGTGAGTAAGCCTGGGCATCCATAGAGCCTCCCTTCCCCTCCACAGGGTCATACATGTGACGGAGCTATGCGGCCGTCAGTCGCGCCGTTTAGCCGCGCCCAAGGGCGATACCCGCCGCTTCGAGCTCATCGATGAAACCGTGACCCCAATCGATCGTCGTGCGCGGTGGCTCCCAGCCCCGGTCATTGAGGAGTCGGCGAACGTTACCGACGACCGAGGCCGGCGTGGAGAGGCACACCGCGGCGTCGCCGAGCTCCAACTCGTGCATGAGGTTCTCCCGACCATGGCCCGGCACGATATCGAGCAGAACCATGCGTCGCCCGATCACTCGGGCCTCCCGGCAGGTGTCCCCCGAGCTCGTGACAACGACGTCACTCGCTGCCATGAGTACCGAGACCTGATCGGTATATCCCAACGAGCGCAACCTCGGGTAGTCACGGGCAACGGTGTCTAATCGTGCACGCAGGCTCTCATTGGACCCGCTCACGGCGAGCACCCACCACCCTTCGGATGCGAGGGCGCGAGCTATGTCGTCTAGAGGCCCTAATCCCCAGGCCCCTGACATCAAGAGGACGCAGGGGGCATCGGCGGGGATTTTCAACGTCACGCGTGCATCTGCTTGGACGGGGGCTGCGTAAAATTCTGGGCGCACTGGCGCCTCCACCACATTGACCCGGGCGTCAGGGCAATAGCGACGCACGGAGGCCGCGGCCAAGTCCGAGGTGACGAGAAACAGGTCTGTCCCCTCATGAACCCACATCCTGTGAGCGTACGAATCAGTCATGAAAACCACAGTGGCCAGGTCGGGTCGATCTTGCTTGAGGTGGACGGCTGCGGAGGCCCCGGTGGCAAAGACCGACAGGACCAAGTCGGGAACGTAATCATCAACCTCTGCGATGAGTCTGGGCAACATTACTTTGACCGCCGCCCGATCCATGAACCGGCCCAGCGATCCGTTCCCCCGAAGCTGCGAGAAGTGAAAGCCGTCATACACGGGCGAAATGGAGAGCAAGCTCCGGAACACGAAGTTTCCGACGGCGGAGGGGCCTCCGCCGAGCATCGGCATGCAATCGACGATCTTGCTCTCCACTCCGTATGGCAAAAGCGCCGCAGCACAAGCCTCGGCCAGGGTGTCATGTCCGGCCCCGAATTTGCCGGAGAGGAACAGTGCTCGCTTGACCGTCACGGCAAAATTCCGACCAACTCGTCGAGCGTGAGGGCTGACAGACCGCGACGATGGAGATCTTCGGCGATGGGACCGAGAGCCTCAGTGGCGCGCCGCGACGACCCCGGCGGCGCCTGCACGTCAGCATCGTGGAGCAGGACGATTCCTCCCGGGCCAACCCCTGCTTGGACCCGTCGTGCGACGCTGCTCGAATCAGGCTCGTCCCACTCCCTGCCCCAGGCAGACCACAACACCAGGCGAAGGTTATGACGCCGGGCTTCCATCATGGTCGCTCCACTCGTCTGACCAAACGGTGGGCGAAACCAGCGGGGGCGGTTGCCCACTTGCTCCAAGGCCTCGATGGCCGAATCGAGATCCGCCCGCACCCACTGGGGTGATCGCACAAAATGATGCTCGTGGCGAAATCCGTGCGTCTCAACCTGGTGCCCCCGTTGGCGGATCTCGCTCACCAGTGCCGGATGTTTTACCACCTGCTCGCCGAGACAGAAGAAGGTGGCGGACAAGGACAGCTGCTCGAGCCGGTCAAGCACCTGCGGGGTGGTGCGCGGGTCCGGTCCGTCATCGAAGGTCAGGGCCACACCGCTTACGTTGGTTCCTCGCCACCGGCAGAGATCGGCGGGAAGCGCGGCGATGGGCACCCACTGCCCCAGGCTGACCACGCTCGGCACCATGTGCGCGGCCGCGACGAGTCCGAGCGCGCCACTCAAGATCCGTGCCGTAGACGCGTGCCGGGGGGGCGACAAGCCTCGGGCTGAGGACATCACGCCGAGCTGGGGTGGCCTATGGGGTCTTCTTCGGCTAGCCACTCGACATAACGGCGCATGCCGTCGTCGAAGGACATTTGAGGCGTCCAGCCCAGGATCCGATCTGCCTTGTCCACCGAAATAACGCGCCCGGCGTAATCACCCGGCCGAGCCGGTATGTACTCGATTTCAGCCAGGGAATCGGTCAGTTCGCAGGCCAACTCTGCGGCATGGCGAATGCTCACTGGCGCTGGACCCTCAAGGTTGAATATCTGGTCGGCACCCGCCTCACTCAGTGCCAGCACATGGGCTTCGGCCAGGTCTTCGACGTAGATGTAGTTGCGGAATTGCAGGCCATCACCATGAATCGTGATCTTTTCGCCGGACCGGGCTCGTTGCAGGAACTGAGGAATCGCTAGCTCTTTGCGCATCCGGGGCCCAAATGGAATGCCATAGCGCAGGATCGTATAGGGCAGCCCGTACAGCTCTCCGAAACTTGTAACAACAAGTTCGGCGGCGATCTTCGATGCCGTGTAGACGTGTTCGCTGCCGGTGGAGGCCAGCGGTGTCTCTTCCCTCATGGGGCCATCGCCAGAGGCAGCCGAATACACCCACACTGTGCTTGCCAATACGAGGCGTCCGAGCCCATTACGTCGGGCGGCCTCACATACCCGGGCCGTGCCCACCACGTTCACCTCCATGGTTCCAACTGGATCGGCGTAGGCGTCGTTCACGTTGGCGACTGCGGCTAGGTGGAATACGGCATCGGTGCCTGCCATGGCCTCGGTCAGATTGGTCAGATCGGTCACGTCGGCGTCGAAATACCCAACATCAGGACGATGGGGTGATCGGGTGTCGATAACCACAACTTCGTGACCGTCTGCCATCAGGTAATCGACCACATGCGATCCGATGAAGCCTGACCCGCCCGTCACAGAAACCTTCACTTTTTTGCCGCCTCTTTCATAGTTCGATCCGCCAGCACGGTCGCCAAACTTTCCACGACATAGTCAGCTTCGTCGTCGGTCATGTCCGAGTGAACAGGTAAGCAGATATGTCGAGCGCAGACGTCATCCGCCACCGGAAACGAATTCCGACCGAGATCGGCAAAAATCGGCTGGCGATGGAGGGGCGACGCATATACCTCACCTGAAAGCGAGACTCCCATCCCTTCGGACATCTCACGCTTCAGTTCGGCGCGATCGATGCCCGGGTCCAGCAGAACGACGTACTTATAGAAGTTCGACACCGAGGCCCCAGGGATCGAAAGAGACTGGCATCCGGACATGTGCGCCAGTGCCTCGTCATAACGAGCAGCAACACGTCGGCGTGTCGCGATCGCGTCATTGAGATGGGATAGGTGGATCAATCCCACGGCGGCGTGCAGCTCGCTCATCCTCCAGGCGTAACCCATCCTGATGTGATCTCCACCCAAGAAACCAGCTTTCCCTTGGTCGCGATAGACGATCGCTTCGTCTCGAAGCCCCTCATCCCCGGTCACGATCATCCCCCCTTCGCCGCTGGTCATTACCTTCGTCGGGTAAAAGGAAAACGCAGCTGCGTGGCCGAAAGTTCCGGCAGCTCGGCCGTCGAAACTGGCACCATGGGCATGGGCCGCATCTTCGATCAGAACGACTCCTCGGCGTTCGCAGATGGAGCGTATGGCGTCGATGTCCGGAGAGATGAATCCACCGATATGGACGAGTATCACGGCTGCCGTTTGGGAGGTCAGTGCTGCTTCTAGTGTCTCGGGCGAAAGGGCCAGAGTCTCAGGGGAGACGTCCGCCAGGCGGGGAATGCCCCCTGCGTGGATGGCGGCGGCGGCTGTCGCAAAGAACGTATTGGTCGGGATCACCACTTCTCGGCCCTTCACATCCAGGGTGCGGAGAATTATCTCAATTGCACTCGTGCCGCTGCTCACCGCTACCGCGTGAGGCACATTGTGCCGAAGAGCAAAAGCCTCCTCGAAATCCCGAGTTCGCTGACCAAGAGTGAGGGAGCCATCCTGCAGCGATTGATCGATCATGCGCAGGATCTCCTGGCGATCCTGAGGGGAGAAGACAATCCGGGCGGCTGGTATACGGGACACTGTCATGTGATCAGTTCTGCCTCAGCATTGATCGGATTACCCGCAATTAAGAAGGGGGCGCGCACCTACGAATACTCGGGATCGGACAGTGAGAAGCGACTCATTCACGTCGCAAGGATTCACCGGCAGCGCTACGTCCGTCAAGCTGCCCGATGGGCGAGCACTTGGGATTGCGCAGCAAACGTTCGTTGGGAAGTTTGGCATTGAGTAATTCGTCCCCCTTGTTCGCACGTCGTGCTGGATATCCCATTGACCTCTACCACAACGGCTCGACCACGTTGAGGACACCTTGGCCTTACTCTCAAGAGGCGGACCTCCTAGGCATCCACTGTCGGCGTCGCAAAAGGGACGCACGACGGCGACGCGGTCACAGATCCCGAGGAACCATACTGCAAAGTAAGTCTGTCTGAAACTGAAGCAACGCCAAGCCCAATGGCGGTGGACAACGACTTTGAGTGAAGGAGTGAGGATCCGCGTTTTGCCATCCAAAACCTGGGTAACGCCCTTCTGACCGGCTCGCTCTGTTCGAAGGCGCATGTATGGCCAATGAAATACCGATTGATGGTTTGGCCGACGCCCGCCGTATCATCCGTACCCGTTTGCAGCACCAGTCTGCCGAGACAATTGAGATAGCCACGCTTCTCACGAACGAGCTCGTCGCCAACGCACTACAACATGGTTCAGGGAAGCCAAGGCTCTCGATCGAGATTGCACCGTCCCAACTTCTCGTGCGCGTGGTCGATGACGACCCAACCGTGGACTTGGCGCCTCTCACTACCAGCGTGACAAGTGAACGCGGCCGCGGCTTGGCGATCGTCAATGCCCTCGCAACGGCATGGGGCGTCGTACCATGCTTGCCCGGCAAGGTGGTCTGGTTCTCGCTCGACGTTTGACACACCTGATGGGTGGGTGTCGCTCGTTCATAGCGAGTTGATAGGCCCGTCGGGCACCTTCCACGTGTAGCCGCAACCCCTGGGCGGAGAACACACCCGCCAGTTAGTCTCGGCCGTTGCCCACTCGGTGTCTTCATTGCCGCATTCAGGGCATGGGAAATGGCCGTCCATCGGCGGGTTGTTACCCCGAGGATGCTGCAATCAATCGACATCAGCGGATGAAGAGGACGCGGTTAGACAAGCGCAAGAGGCGGGTAAGAGAGGATCCCCGACCCAAAGGAGGCATAGCCGTGGCCACGCATGAGCACTCAATCGATGTCGCCCGCCCTGTCACCGTGGTGTACAACCAATGGACGCAATTCGAA
Source organism: uncultured Acidimicrobiaceae bacterium (assembly GCA_963737745.1). Taxonomy (GTDB): domain Bacteria; phylum Actinomycetota; class Acidimicrobiia; order Acidimicrobiales; family RAAP-2; genus Bog-473. The sequence goes on from CAVTTR010000004.1 coordinate 55,812, forward strand.
TCATTCCCACGCTTCATGGATGGTGTGGAGTCCATCACCCAAATAGATGCGACTCATAATCATTGGGTCACAAAGGTTGGTGGCGCCACGCGGGAATTCGATACAGCAATTACTGAGCAACACCCTGATGAACGGATAGCATGGAAGAGCACGGAGGGGCCTGAGCACGCCGGGGTCGTCACGTTTCACCGCCTAGACGACAGCACGACACGCATCATGCTCCAGATGGACCTTGACCCTGAGGGATTTGTGGAAACTGCCGGCGAGAAACTCGGTGTAGTGAGTCACCGCCTCGAGGGAGACCTTAAACGGTTCAAGGAGTTCATAGAGTCTCAGCCAGCCGAGACCGGCGCATGGCGAGGTGAAGTCGCAGCGCTAATTCTCGGAGAATAAGGGGCATCTCGGGTCCCGCCCTTTCCGTGACAAGAGATCAGGTGTCCGTTTACCCGGCTTATCGGCACCCAGTCATCCCCTGTCCAGCCGGAATGGTTCGAGCTGGCCTGCGATCCACGCGAACAAGGTGGCGTGCATCCCTCGAGCAGCGGTCAGCAGGAGGCACTAATAACCGACGTTGACTTGCCGTAGGTGATTTCAACACCGAGCGGGCAATCCCCTGGCTGGCGTCGAGATGTGGATTGCGCCGGCCTCCTGGCTCAGGCTGGAGAGACGAGGCGGGTACGTCCCGCGATGGGGTAGTTCGCGACCGAGGAAGGGATCCGACAATGCGAGTAGTTATCACTGGCGCGACCGGAAACGTGGGGTTGTCGGTTGTTAAGGCGCTAGCCCAGGATGCCGCTATCGACGCAGTCGTGGGGGTGGCCCGACGAGCGCCGGACTTAACGCTTGACAAGGTGACCTGGACCATGGCTGACGTGAGTCGCGACGACCTGTCGCTTACGTTCCGAAGGGCAGATGCCGTTGTTCATCTAGCTTGGTTGATTCAACCGTCCCGGGACGAGAATGTGACCTGGGCAACCAACGTCGTGGGCACCTCGAATGTGCTCGATGCGATTAGTAGGACCGCTTCCGTGCAGGCGGTTGTCGTTGCCTCATCAGTCGGTGCGTATTCTCCGGGACCGAAAGATCGAGCGGTAGATGAGTCGTGGCCGACCCACGGTGTGCCGACATCTTCGTACTCTCGCCAGAAGGCTTACGTCGAGCGGCTCCTCGACGCGTTCGAGCCACGCCATCCACACGTGCGTGTCGTCCGACTTCGCCCCGGATTGATCTTCCAGGGCCAAGCCAGTACCGAAATTCGGCGCTATTTCCTAGGCCCCCTGGTTCCCGCCGGGTTCCTCAAGCCAGAACGGCTGCCGCTCTTCCCTGTTATTCCGGGACTGTCGACCCAGGTCGTACACGCGACGGACATGGCCGACGCATATTGCCGGGCGGTAAAACTTCCGGTGCGAGGTGCTTTCAACGTGGCAAGTGATCCTCCCCTGGACATGACATCCATGGCCGAGGCGCTGAACGCGAGAACCGTCCGACTACCCGCCCCCCTGGCGCGGGCAGTCGCTGCCGCTACATGGCGCCTTCGTCTTCAGCCAACGGATGCCGGATGGCTCGACCTCGCCCTGTCTGCACCTCGTATGGACATCGCTCGGGCTCGGACCGAGTTGAACTGGACACCGGCGTTTTCCGCTGACACTGCGCTGCGGAGAACTGATCGAAGGAATCGCATCTGGGGATGGTGGTCCCACGGAACCACTAGCGCCGGACAGCGTCTCTGGCAGGTTTGCCGAACTTCGCAGTGGAATCGGAGCACGCTCATGGGTAGGGGGCGCACGAGTCGGCGATGGTTAGCCGCCCATTGAGGGATGCGCGAATGCCGTTGAAGGCTTTCGTCGACACTGGCTGCCGAAGACTACTTGTCGCAGACATCTGCGCCCCATATGGGCGGTGCGCCACTGGCAGGGCTCCGATCTGTATCAGGGCCACCCAGATGGAGTAGAGGGTGGTTTGGGTAAGCTGATGCGCCTCGAGTTCGGTTGACGAATCGAATTCGAGACGGCTCCTGGCGCCAGAGGATCCGAGACCTCACGTGGGGTGCGCAGTGTCAGCTCCGACCGCTCCACTGCACGTTGAGCCTTCATTTAGAGGTCACATGCCACGCCAACGACCCGCTAAAAGCTCTTTTCCCCAATTTCCACGGGATATCCACGATTGGAAACCGTGAAAAGGGGTATCGAGCGCCTGTCACTGTACCGCCTAAGGCCGCATTGTCTTCCAGTCGCCTTCAGCCCTCCCCGGCCATATGTCCCGGCCTCTGCCAGGATGCAACCGGTAGCAACTTGTCGCCACCGGCTGAATACTGACCCCTTATCAACGTTCGAATATTGACCCCCCTTCCCGGTGATCCACCACTGAGTGTGCTGGATCACGGACCCTGGCTGGATTGCCGGCCGGGGAGTAAGGACATGATCAACGTGGATGACTGGGCCGAGATTCGTCGGCTGTACTTCGCTGAGCGCTTGGGCATCAAGACCATCGCCCGGCAGCTGGGAGTAGCCCGCAACACCGTGCGAACAGCAGTGCGGGGCTCTGCTCCACCGGACTACAAACGAGAGGCTCGAGGGTCACTGGTCGACGATGTCGAGAGCAAGATCTGTGAGCTGTTGCGTAACTGCCCGACCATGCCGGCGACGGTGATCGCCGAACGCATCGAGTGGGAGCACGGCATCACGATCCTGCGTGACCGGGTGGCCGAACTTCGGCCCCTGTTCCGACCGCCCGATCCGTGTCAACGGACCCACTATGTGCCCGGCGAGTTGGTCCAGTTCGACCTGTGGCAGCCCGACTATGAGATCCCGCTCGGATTCGGCCAGGTCGACAAGCTCTGGGTGGTCACCGCGGTCAGCGGGTACTCGCGGTTCATGGCGGCCCACATGGTCCCGACCCGGGCCGGACACGACGTGTTGGCCGGGATGCTGTCGTGCCTGCACCAAGTCGGCGGAATTCCCCGCACCGCGGTTTGGGACGGCGAAGGCTGCATTGGCCAGTGGCGACGAGGCAAGCAGGTCTACACCGAGGAGTACCAACGCTTCCGGGGCACCCTGGGCATGGGTGCCCGGTTGTGCAAGCCCAACGACCCCGAAGCCAAGGGCATGAACGAACGGGCCAACGGCTACTACGAGACCTCGTTCCTCCCCGGCCGCTCCTTCGCCGACGTGGCGGACTTCAACGCCCAACTGCACGGCTGGCTGAAGCGGGCCAACCGCCGAGTTCATGCGACGATCCGCCTGGTCCCAGCCGAACTCATCTATGAGGACCGGGGGTCTATGAGCAACTTCCCGCCGGTGCTGCCCGACCCGGCCGAGCGTTTCTCCACCCGGTTGGCGCGGGACCACTATGTGCGAGTCGACACCAACGACTATTCGGTGAATCCCCGCTATGTCGGCCGGCGTATCGAGGTGCGATCCGATCTCACGTCGGTGATCGCCACCTGTAGTGGGGTGGAGGTGGCACGACACCAACGTTGTCTGGCCAAGCATCAGAGCCTGCTCGACGCGACCCACGCCATGACGTTGCGCATAATGCGGGCCGAACAGGCGCCCGTCTCACCCTTCGAGACCGAGGTGCAAGAGCGGGACCTGGCCGACTACGACAGAGCGTTGGGGGTGGCGTGATGGCGACCAAATCCAAGCCAGCCGCCGACCTCGCCTACCTGTGCCGAGCGCTGAAGGCCCCGTCGTTGGCCCAGTCCGTCGAGCGTTTGGCCGAACGAGCCCGGGCCGAGAGTTGGACCCACGAAGAGTTCCTCGCCGCCTGCTTGGAGCGAGAGGTGGCGGCCCGTCAGGCCAACGGCGGGGAGATCCGCATCCGGGCCGCTCGACTCCCGGGCAGAAAAGCCCTCGAGGAGTTCGACTTCGATCACCAACGGAGCTTGAAACGCGACGTGATCGCCCATCTCGGAGCGCTCGACTTCGTCGAAGCCAAGGACAACGTCATCTTCTTGGGCCCACCGGGCACCGGCAAGACGCATCTGGCCATCGGTCTTTCCATCCGGGCCTGCCAGGCCGGCCACCGGGTGCTGTTCGCCACGGCGGCCGAATGGGTGGACCGCCTCGGCCAAGCCCACGACGCCGGCAAACTCCACGACGAGCTCACTCGCCTGGGCCGCTACCCACTGATCGTGATCGACGAGGTCGGCTACATCCCCTTCGATGCCCAAGCGGCCAACCTCTTCTTCCAGCTGGTCTCTTCGCGTTATGAGCGAGCCAGTGTCATCGTGACGTCCAACAAGCCGTTCGGACGTTGGGGTGAAGTGTTCGGAGATGCCGTGGTGGCCGCCGCCATGATCGATCGTCTCGTCCATCACGCCGAGGTCGTCTCCATGAAGGGCGACAGCTACCGGCTGAAGGATCGAGACCTTGGGAGGGTGCCTACTGACGACGCGGCGTGACGGTGGCTCCGGAGAGGGGGGTCAATTTTAAACCGGTGGCAGGGGGTCAGTTTTAAAGCGGTGTTGACACAACTGAGGTTTCTGTCACATGCCGGTGTCGTGCGGAGAAACTGATCGGTTCCCCTGACCTCGCTGGCAAACCAACGAGGCGGTTCTGAATCCCGGCATTACCTAATGGACCGAAGGTGTCAGCTGGTGGAGCACTATCGCCCAGAGGGGATTGGCGGGCACCATCGGACGCGAGTGCCGTCGCATGGCTGGCAGAGCTGGAGCGGAACGATCCGCAGGCCGACAGCGCTCTTGTCGGCTACCTGACGTGGATGATTAACAGACGACCGGGCGGGTACGCGATGACTACCTCCAACGCACCTTTGAGCGGAGTGATTGGACTGATCTCCAGCTTGATCGCTCCACAAGAAAGGAACCTATGCAAGCCGTTGTTTGGCATGGCCGCAAAGATATTCGGGTTGATAACGTCCCGGATCCCACAATCCAAGAGCCCACGGACGCAATTGTCCGCATCACTGCGACGGCCATTTGCGGTTCCGATCTCCACCTTTATGACGTCTTGACCCCCTTGATGGAGAAGGGCGACATTCTCGGGCATGAGCCAATGGGGATCGTCGAAGAGGTCGGATCCGGGGTTTCGAATATCTCGGTGGGCGATCGGGTCGTCGTGCCGTTCAACATCTCCTGCGGACGTTGCTGGATGTGCGAGCACCAGCTATTCGCACAGTGCGAGACGACACAGACCACCGAAGAAGGAACCGGTGCCTCGCTCTTTGGCTACACGAAGCTCTATGGGCACGTGCCTGGGGGGCAGGCCGAACTCCTGCGGGTACCTCAGGCTCAGTTTGGTCCGATACGGGTGCCTGAAGGTCCTCCCGACGAACGCTTCTTGTTCCTCTCCGACGTCTTGCCCACGGCGTGGCAGGCGGTTGAGTTCGCTGACGTCCCTGCCGGTGGCACCGTCGCCGTTCTCGGCTTGGGCCCGATAGGTCAGATGAGTGCCCGCATTGCCCAGTACCGTGGTGCGACGGTGTTTGGGGTCGACCTTGTTCCAGAACGCCTCGCCATGGCAATGCGACACGGCATCACGACGGTGGACCGGAGTGAGTGCCCCGACGTTGCCGCCTATCTCCAAGAACTCACGGGCGGACGGGGTCCCGATTCTGTGATCGATGCCGTTGGCATGGAGGCCCATGGTTCTCCGGTTGCTATGGCCGCCCAGAAGATAACCGGACTACTGCCTAGTCGTTTATCCGAACCATTACTTCACAAGGTCGGGGTTGACCGGCTGACCGCCCTGTTCGAAGCCATTGCCATTGTCCGTCGCGGTGGCACGATTTCAGTTAGCGGGGTCTATGGAGGCATGACCGATCCGCTCCCGATGCTGACCATGTTCGACAAAGGCATCACCGTACGGATGGGGCAAGCCCATGTGCGGCGTTGGGTCGACGACATTCTGCCCCTCGTAAGCGATGACGTCGACCACCTAGGAATAATGGATCTCGTCACGCACAAATTTCCGTTGGCCGATGCCCCGCATGCCTATGACATTTTTCAGAAGAAGCTGGACGGCGCTATCAAGGTTGTGCTCGCACCCTGAGTAGTAGTTCTACGAATCCTGGGTGTGTAGGGACGATTCGCCAGTCATGCTGCCCGGCATTGCGAGTCGTGAGCGCCCGAAAAAGCGTGCTGGAAGGCCAGCGATATGAAAAATCGATGATGTGGGGTCTGCGTCCTTGGACGAACGTGTGTTCGAAGCAGGCTTCTATGGGTATATCCATGCCTATGACTGACATTCCAACAACGACAAACCCTGTTGGCGCGGAAAAAGACCCCGACGACTGGGTGACAGGCGATGAGCCGATGACGGGAGCCCAAGCTTCCTATTTGTCCACGCTGGCGCACGACTGCGGTACAGAGGTTCCCGAGAGCCTGACAAAGGCCGAGGCTTCGAAGCTGATTGATGAACTCCAAGGCGAGAGCCCCCGCACGAAGGGGACCACTTAACCGAACGAGCCTTTGCACTCTCAAATCCGAGGTTCACCAGACGCCTAGAGGGGCTTACTCCCCACATCCTGCCGGCCGCAATCTCGCCGGCGTTTGCGACCTAGATCTATCCCTAACGTCGACGATTCGCGGGCGCCATCATTTTGTTGGGCACTGTATTCGTGACCCCGGGAGCGTTCGTTCCGGGCGGGCAGACCTCATCGATGGCGTCAAGTGTGGCGGCGTCGAGAACCACGTCAGAAACGGCGAGGAGTCCATCGAGCTGTTCCATGGTCCGGGGACCGATGATGGCCGAACTGATGGCCGGGTGCGCGTCCACGAAGCCGAGACCGAGTCCGGCCAGCGAGGTCCCCGCTTTAGCAGCGACTACTTCTAGTTGCTCGACCAGGGCCAGCCGGGGATCCTGATCGGTGTCGATCGAGCCCTGCATCCGGGTGAACATCGAGCCTTCTGCATACCGTGAGCCGGCCTCGGGAGCCTCGCCGCGGTGATACTTTCCAGCCAACCAGCCACCCGACAGCGGCGACCAAGGGATAACTCCGAGGCCGTACTTGCGCGCTGCGGGGAGGACATCGTGCTCAATCGAACGCGCAAAAATCGAGTACTGCGGTTGCTCGCAAACAAATCGCTCGCTGCCGCGTCGCTCGGCCCTCCACTGCGCCTCGACGATCTTGTCGGCCGGGAACGAGGAGTGACCGAGGTAGAGGATCTTTCCCTCGCGCACTAGATCAGTTAACGCCCCCAGTGTCTCGTCGATATCGGTGTCCCAGTCGTAACGGTGGATCTGGTAAAGGTCGATGTGATCGGTACCGAGGCGCTGGAGCGAGTTCTCCACGGCTTTGCGGATCCAGAGGCGCGAGCCGCCACGTCGGTTCTTCTCCCCCTTGAAATTGTTGAAGAACTTGGTCGCGACCACCAAGTCGTCACGCCGAGCCTTGATGGCCTTGCCCACAATGGTCTCTGACTCGCCGTCTGAGTACACGTCTGCGGTATCGATGAAGTTAATCCCCTCATCGATAGCTTTGTGGATGATCGCGATGCAGTCGTCATGATCGGCGTTGCCAAACCCGCCGAACATCATGGTTCCAAGGCACTGAGTTGAAACCTCGACCCCAGTCCACCCCAACTTGCGATATCGCATATGTATTCGCTCCCTCAGACCCGCTAAGCCATTGTCTTGTCCAGGCTACCGATGTGACCAGATTAGATGTCACGAAGAATGCGGGAGACCAAGATGCACTCGTCTTCCCAACCCGGCGTCCGAGTTGATGGAGTTCTCCCGCCCGTGCTGATGTCGTATTCCGTGGATTCTTTATCGAAGAACGTGACCTCGATATCCTCTTAGCCGGTCACGACAGGCAACTCGTCCCAGCCTCGGACGTTGGGCGTATGCGCTTGTACGGCTCGATCCCAATCCACCTCCCAATCAGGGAAACGGTTGAGGACCTCATCGAGAGCGATACGTCCTTCCAGCCGCGCCAGGGCTGCGCCGAGGCAAAAATGTATTCCGTACCCGAAACTCAGATGAGGGATTCTGGGCCGATTGATGTCGAATCTGTCACCATCGGGGAAGTGGCGCTCGTCGCGATTGGCTGACCCATTCAAGAGCACCATCACACTGTCTTTGGCGACGACCTGGCCATAGTGCTCGACGTCGTGAGTGACCCAGCGGGCCTGGACCGGTGAAGGTGCCTCGTAGCGTAGAATTTCTTCGATGGCGCTCGGCACCAAGGTGCGGTCTTCGACCAGCTGGCGCCGTTGATCGGGGTGCTCAGACAACAACTTGCCGGTCCAACTGATCAGGCGTGTGGTTGTCTCATTCCCGGCCCCTGAAAGCAGGGAGACGTAGGTCAATACTTCATCCCGGCTAAGCCTGCGCAATGTACCGGTCTCATCTTCGAATTCGGCGTTCAACAGCTCAGTCATGAGGTCGTCGGAGGGGTGCTCGATCCGCCAGTCGATGTACTCGGCATAGATCACCCCAGCGTTTTCGAAACCGGCACCGCGCTCAGTCGGCACGAACTCCTCTCCCTCTTCGATGCGCTGTCCACCACCAAATCGGTCTCGAATGGATTGCTGGTCCTGTTCGGGGATGCCGAGGAGCATTCCAATGGTACGCATCGGCATGATTGCTCCCAGGTCCTTCACAAAGTCGAAACCTCCGCTGCCGACAAGCGGATCGAGGGTGCGAGCGCAGAATTCGCGAACCTTGGCTTCGAGAGCCCCCATCTTCTTGGGTGTGAACACCCGAGACATGAGGCCCCTATGGACATCGTGAACCGGAGGATCCTCCATCAAGAACATTCCTGCCGGCATGGGGTAGCCCGCCTTAATCGCCTCAAGGGTAGAGCCCTTCCCTGAGCGGTAGGTATCCCAGTCGATCATGGCCTTTTCGACGTCGTCGAACCGGGTCAGGGCAAAAAAGTCATACTTTTCGTTGTACCAAAGGGGCGCCTCATCTCGCATCCGGTGCCAGACCGAATGAGGGTCTTTGTCGATTATTGCGTCAAACGGGTCGTAGTAGATGGGAGACCGATCGGTCATCGTCATGTGGGACCTCCTTAGACTTGGGGCCAGCTTTCCTTCAAACGTCAACACTGAGCGAGCGTTCGCACCCATACTGCCACCTGAATCTGACCGGAGCCGTGGAGGCTCCTTTCTCCGAGAAAAGTCGGAGTGGATGCCGCCTGGCAAGCCGGACTCTGACCCGAGGACGCGATCGCTACTTCGGGGTGTCCCCGCCAGAACGGGACCAGCATCGAGGGCCTACCCACTGTCGAGAGGTAGACCCGTACCAGCCCGACTAGTCTTGACCGGTACTGCAGCTGCCAACGCCCAGGATTGCATCACCGTCACCCACTCGATCCTTGCGATACATCCTCGGCCGTCATCGTTGCTCATGCCACCTCAGGCGGCGCCTGCTCACAGCGGACACTTAAGCCATGTTGGTTGGTGATCACACAAGTGGGTAGCACCCCCCGTATGGAACAGGGCACTCTCGGACACGGGTTAGGCGTTGAAGAATGCACCAAAGGCACCGAGTCTTCCCATGAAGAGGGACCCGAAGAATCAGACGTCGATGCCGCTGTTGATCAGGACCTCCAGGCCACGTTTCCCACTAGCGATCCGTCATCGAGTTGGGCCGGCCCCGATGTCGAGCCGGAGCGACCGGAGAGCCCGTCATGACCCGGCTCATGGTTCATCTCTGCACTAAATGTGGAGAGCAGACAATCTGGACGCCTGATGGCCCTCTCCATGAAGGCAATATCTCCGACCATTTGGCGGACCCCGGACGCACCCTCACTCTCGAATGGGATGAGGAGACCGGGGACGTAGGAGTCACAAGCGACATGGGCGAACACTCCGAGAAGGATCTTTAGTCCGGGAGAGGGACCTGTGATGCGCAATCCTTCTTCGCTGCTCGGCTCTGTGGCGTCGGTTTTGTCCATAGCGGCTGTAAAGCACCCGATGACCGCGGTAGCTGTTATGCGTCGCCTCTCTTGCGCAGCATTTTCTCAATCTCGGCCACGTCGAGTTCTTCGCTGCGAATCATCTGGCGAGCCAGTTCTTCGAGCGACACACTGCGGCCTTCGTCGCTGAGGGCCAGTAGGCGGCGGTACAACTCAATGCCCCGGTGCTCTTGAAGCAACATCTCTTGAAGGATGTCATCCACCGATGCGTGGTGTGTCCCGACCAGTTCACCAATATTGAGAGAAATATTGCCGCCCAGCGCAGTGACTTCCTCACCGGCTTGCACGGCATGAGCAAGAGACTGCTGGGCCTGCTCCCGCATCCATCCCATGATTGGGATCCGGGCGTGTCCGAAAATCATGAGGGAATACTGCGTGAACCGGACGACGCCAGCAAGCTCCAGCTCGACGATTTTGTTCAGGGTCTCTATCGCCTCGGCCTGGTCTAACTCCATGATGTTCTTCCTCCCCGATTATTCGTGTGCTTCTTACGAAGGCTCCTCGAGCCGAAAGCCGACCTTCAGTGTGACCTGATAGTGACAGACCTGTTCGTTGTCAATATGACCCCGGATCTCGCTGACGGTGAACCAGTCCAGATTCCGCAAAGTCTTAGAAGCCCTGCGATTGCGCCCTGGATGGCGTCATCCACACCGACCTTCGACGTGCCAACAATCTCCGATATCGAGTAGACGTTGTCGGACATGCGGCCCTCCTCTCAAAGTGTGGAGCGTAGTCCCGCTGGGGCTCTGCTCACGGGGCAACACCCGCGGGCAACGGCCATCTACGCAACGCTCGTTAACGGAGAGCGCTACGGCTGTAGCGTCACTAATGGTGAGGCCGAAGGAAAGCAATTGCCGCAACTTTGATTCGGCATTAGCGGGTTGTGGGTGCTGACCCCAACGTCGTGGCGAACTCCGGACCGTCTATGGACCCAAAGGGGGAGCTCACCGATCTTGCTCGACCAGGCCAAAAGCGGCAATGATCGGTGTCGGATAAATTCCCGGACTGGTTGTTCCGCTGAGCGGGTCGACGGTCCAGGGAGGTCGGGACAATCATGCGTGGACATCGCAACCGCCAAGGACGACTGGAGTGGTTCACAAGACGCCTAGGGGTGGCCATGGTGGCTGCGCTCCTTGTGGTGCTCGGAGGAGCGTTGCCGGCATCTGCGACCACCACAAGTATCAGCTTGGCCACCTCGGGTAGCCCGTCGCTCACGGGAGCCTCGGTCACCTATACGGCGATGGTGTCGCCCTCGCCGCCCGATGGGGAAACGGTCGCTTTTTCTGACGGTGGCAGCACCATCTCGGCTTGTGCTGCCCAAATGCTCAGTTCGGGCGTCGCCACCTGCGCTGTGACCTATTCGTCGACGGGCAGCCATTCGATTACGGCTTCCTACGGGGGTGACGGAACTTTGATGCGGCGGGCCCGTCGAACACGGTGAAACAGGTCGTCAACGCACCCGCGACCACCACAAGTATCAGCTTGGCCACCTCGGGTAGCCCGTCGCTCACGGGAGCCTCGGTCACCTATACGGCGATGGTGTCGCCCTCGCCGCCCGATGGGGAAACGGTCGCTTTTTCTGACGGTGGCAGCACCATCTCGGCTTGTGCTGCCCAAATGCTCAGTTCGGGCGTCGCCACCTGCGCTGTGACCTATTCGTCGACGGGCAGCCATTCGATTACGGCTTCCTACGGGGGTGACGGAACCTTTGATGCGGCGGGCCCGTCGAACACGGTGAACCAGGTCGTCAACGCACCCGCGACCACCACAAGTATCAGCTTGGCCACCTCGGGTAGCCCGTCGCTCACGGGAGCCTCGGTCACCTATACGGCGATGGTGTCGCCCTCGCCGCCCGATGGGGAAACGGTCGCTTTTTCTGACGGTGGCAGCACCATCTCGGCTTGTGCTGCCCAAATGCTCAGTTCGGGCGTCGCCACCTGCGCTGTGACCTATTCGTCGACGGGCAGCCATTCGATTACGGCTTCCTACGGGGGTGACGGAACCTTTGATGCGGCGGGCCCGTCGAACACGGTGAACCAGGTCGTCAACGCACCCGCGACCACCACAAGTATCAGCTTGGCCACCTCGGGTAGCCCGTCGCTCACGGGAGCCTCGGTCACTTACAGGGCAACGGTCACTCCTTCGCCTAATGGAGGAACCGTTGCCTTCTCTGACGGCGGCAGTACCATCGGTGGCTGCGGGACAAGGTCGCTCAGTTCGGGTCTCGCCACCTGCGCTGTGACCTATTCGTCAACCGGTAGCCATTCGATCACGGCCACGTATGTCGGTGACGCGAATTTGTCGCTTCGGGGCCGTCAAACACGGTGACACAGGTCGTCAACGCACCAGCGACCACCGGTATCGCCTTGGCCAGCTCGGGCAACCCGTCGCTGGCGGGCAACTCGGTGACCTACACGGCGACGGTAACGCCTACGCCCGATGGGGGCACCGTCTCCTTTTCCGACAATGGCGCCCCGATCACTGGCTGCGGTGCCAAACCACTCAAGCTCCGGCATAGCAACGTGCGCAGTGACCTAGCCTCAACCGGCAGCCACACTGTCGTTGCTGTCTACGCCGGCGACCCAGCGTTCACCGCGTCAACGTCTCCCCTTAACCCAAGTAGTGGAATCGCCCACCTCGGTTTCGTTGATCTCCTCTGCCAATCCCTCTACGTTCGGCCAGTCAGTCAGTTTTACGGCGACAGTGACTCCATCCGGTGGCGGCACGCCAACGGGCAATGTGGAGTTCTTCGACGGCACGACGCTGCTCGGCACTGTCGCCCTCGCGGGTTCGGGTTTGTCCACGTCGGCACTCGCGCCCAACCAGGCCGAACTGACAACTTCCACGTTGAGCCAGGGGACCCACTCCATCACCGCCGTCTACAACGGTGACACGTTGGACGCGCCGAGTGCGTCGTCCGCACTTGCCGAGGTCGTGAACGCCGCGACTCCCAAGCTGCCGGCGACGACCACCACCCTGACCTCGGCGACCAATCCGTTGGTCGTGGGTCACGCCGGGAGTCTGACTGCCACCGTGACGACGACTTCTCCAGGTGGCTCGATCACCGGATCGGTCCAGTTCTTCGACGGCAATATCTCGCTCGGCACAGTTCCGTTGACGGGCAATCAGGCGGTCGTATCTATCGAAGCGAAAGAACCCGGCACCTACGTACTGACCGCCTACCTATAGCGGCGACGCGGCCAATGCACCCAGCACTTCGGACGCCGGTGGATCAGGTGGCGCTCGGTCTCGGTCAATCGGGCACCCATGGCTATTGGCTGGTCGGGTCCGATGGTGGCATCTTTACCTTCGGATCGGCGCAGTTCTACGGTTCGACGGGCGCCCTCACGTTGCAGCGACCCGTCGTTGGCATCACGCCCACGAGTGATCTCGGGGGCTATTGGCTGGTTGCTTCCGACGGCGGCGTCTTTACGTTCGGCGATGCCGGGTTCTTTGGATCGATTCCCGGGTTGGGCTTCGCCCCAGCGGGGTCTGGTGCAGCCAAGAGGCTCAACGCACCTATCGTCGGCATGGTCCCCTCTTCGGACGGTGGGGGATACTTCATGGTGGGATCTGACGGCGGTGTGTTTGCCTTCGGCGACGCCAAGTTCGAAGGATCATGCCCCGGTATCGGGGGGTGCTCCGGTGCCGCTGTGACCGTAATGCCCGATGCCACTGGTAACGGCTACTGGCTCGTCACGGCTACGGGCCACATCTATACCTTTGGAGATGCCGCCTACTACGGGGCCCCAGGGCCGCAAAATGTGCCAGTCACTTCAGCCGTGCGGACGGCCGGACGGAAAGGGCTATTGGATTCTTTTCTCCAATGGCGCCATCGCCGGCTATGGCGACGCGGCCACTTTGGGAGTCCAACGGGAGTCTTTGGGGGCCAGAATCCAGCCACGGCGATATTTGCCACGGCGGACGGCCAGGGGTACTGGGTCGCTTCCGCCAATGGGTCGGTCTACACCTACGGGGATGCACCAGTTCGAGGGGTCAATGGCCGGCACCAGACTGAACGGAGCAATCATCGCAGCGACGGGATTTTAGCGGCTGCGGGCGGATCTATCCGCCACTCGGGTAAAGCAGTGAGGGCGTTGGCCGTACACGGTGGCGTTGCAACTGCCCGGATTCAGCATGGACGGCGGCGGGAATATGGTTTCGAGGCCCGCCAAACACACCGCCGCTTGGACAGCCGCGCTCAGCCCAGAAAGCGACGGGATGAATTGGGAGCACCGGCCCGTTGTCCCGACCGGCCCAATGGATGCTCGACTCAACTGGCACTCGGTGAACATCGTTGACTACGATGAACACTGGAGTCGGGCAATCACGTCCGATCGGTGGCGAGGACTTTCGCTTCGGGCGCTCAGTCCTCCCCGACGATGACGACCTTGGTCTCCAAGAAGTTGCGAAGACCCTCGCTGCTGCTTCCCTCGCGCCCGATACCCGACTGCTTGTAGCCGCCGAAGGCGATGCTGAAGTCGCCGCGCTTGGCGTTGATGCCAACCGTGCCAGAGCGGATGCGCCGTGCTACCTCAAGCGCTCGGTGCTCGTCATCGGTAAACACCGAGGCGTTGAGTCCGTAGATCGTGTCGTTGGCGATCCTGATGGCGTCCTCTTCGTTGTCGGCAGGAATGACGCTGAGCACAGGTCCGAAGATCTCCTCCTGCGCGATGGTGGCGGAGTTGTCGACGTTTCCAAATACCGTGGGCTCCACGAACCAACCCCGGTCCAGGTGGGTAGGACGGTGTCCACCGGTGGCGAGTTTCGCGCCGCCGGCGATGCCCTTGGCGATGTAACCCTCGACACGATCGCGCTGACGATCGGTCGAAAGCGGACCCATCTGGCTCTGCGCATCGAAGGGGCTACCCACCTGCGTCTGCGAGAAGATGCTCGAGAGCGCTTCAACCATTTCGTCGTGTCGATCACGAGTGACGACGACACGAGTCAGCGAGTTGCAGGCCTGGCCAGTGAGGAATACCTCTTGGGTCGCGACAACGTCGGCCACCTTGCCGATATCGGCGTCGTCGAGCACGACCGCAGCCGACTTCCCGCCCAACTCGAGACTGCAGCGAGCAATACGCTCGCCGCACAGCGACGCGATGCGTCGACCCGCCGCGGTTGAACCTGTGAACGTAATCTTGTCAACGCGAGGATCGCGGACCAGTAACTCAGACGCCTCACGATTTGCCGTGACGACGTTGAGTACGCCCGGAGGCAGCCCGACCTGTTGCGCGGCGGCGGCGATCACGAGCCCTTCACCCGGGGCCTCCGGCGACGACTTGAGAACGACCGTGCAGCCTGCGAGCAGTGCGGGAGCGATTTTGTGACAGGCGAGAGTCAGCGGCCCGTTCCAGGGAATGATGGCCCCCACCACACCCACCGGCTCTCGTACCAGAAGCGCGCTGTCCCCGCCCCCACCAGGCGTGACCTCCTCCTCGAAGACAAACGTGTCGGCGAGGTCCGCGTAGGCGTACATCGTCATGGCCGCACCGGTGCCTGCACCGCGTGCGACATCGAACAGTACGCCGGACTCCCGGGGCCACAGCTGGCCCAACAACTCGGAGCGCTCCTCGATGGCGGCGCCGAATGCACGCAGGACGGACGCGCGCTCAGCGTGGGAAAGGCGAGGCCACGGGCCCTCGTCGAAAGCACGACGTGCTGCGGTTACGGCCCGATCAATGTCGGGACCCAGGGCCTCGGCGACCTCGAAGAAGAGCTCCTCAGTGGCCGAGTCGATGACCTGGATCTTCGAGTCGGTGCTCGCCTCGACCCAATCTCCGCCAATGAACAGACGATCTGCATTCTCAATCGGTACATGGATTGTTTCGGTCGATGACATGTGACTCTCCTTTTGCCCACAAGAATCCTCTGTTGAGGAAGACTAGCGCCCAGTTCGAGCACCCGTCGATGGCGCGGTGCCATCTCTGCTTACGGGAGGGTCCTCCGATGCGCATCTAGGGAACTGATGTCCAATTCTAGTTAAACGCTAGAGGGTAGTTCTCTAGGCGCTATCATGGCCCGCATCCAGTCCTCGCGGTCTCCCTCACGCCCGACGTCTACGACCTCCGGCGCCTCCGATCTCGGTCGGCGCCGGAACAATCTGTTGTTGGCCACATTTTGCGTGGCCCAGCTCATTCTCGCTGTCGATATCACCGTCGTGGCCGTGGCAAACGCCACCATCGAACGTGAACTGCACTTCGACACTGCCAATCTGCAGTGGACGATCACGGCCTACTCCCTCACCTTTGGTGGCTTCCTTCTCCTCGGTGGCCGCATCGCCGACCTCTTCCCGCGCCAGCGGGTGTTCGTGCTGGGCGTCGGCGCCTTTGCACTGTGCTCGTTCGGCGCCGGCACCGCACACAATCTGATCGAGCTCGTGGCCGCCCGCGCCGCCCAGGGAGCCTGTGCTGCGGTGGTCTCTCCCGTTGTACTGGCGTTGCTGGCGGACACCTTCCCCGGAGGGGCCCGAGCGGCGCCGGGCCTACGGCTTTTGGGGCGTGGCGGGAGCCGCCGGTGGGGTGATCGGCTTCGTGCTTGGCGGGTTGCTGACCTCGTGGATCGGCTGGCGCTGGATCTTCTTCATCAACGTGCCGATCTGTGGTGCCGCCATTGCGGCCTTCCGCGTACTGGTGCCCGGGCGCATCACGCGGCCCACCACCCGGATGCGTCTCGACGTGCCGGGAGCCCTCATGGTCACCGCCGCCATCGGTTCTGTCATTTATGGGCTTGGCGAAGCCCAGTCGGATAGCTGGACGGCTGCGCCAGTGCTCGGCACCCTCTGTGCCGGTCCAGTGCTGCTCACCGCGTTCTATCTGTACGAACGCCGGTCGCCGACACCCCTCATTCCGCTTCAGCTGCTTTTCCGGCGTGAGTCTGTCGGCAACGTTCTGGGAATTCTGCGAGCTTCTGCGGGGATCTCCTCGCCCTTCCTTCTGCCGCTCTTCATGCAGCAGGTCTGGGGCTACTCAGCGGGGCGGGCCGGCGTCGGTGCCCTACCGATGACCATCGGATTCGCAGTAGGAGCCCGGTTCGTTCCGCGCTTGAGAGATCACTTCGAGGAACGGCCCCTCATCGCCGTGGGCTTCGGACTGATGGCGCTCGGCGGGGTGCTTGTCGTCCTCGCCCCAGCACATTCGGAATACTTCGCCGCGATGATGCCCGCCATGTTCATCCGCTCGCTAGGGCAGGCTCTCGTCATCATCCCCGTCATTGGATTTGTGACCGATGGGGTACCAAGTGATGAACGGGGTACTGTCGCCGGGCTCTACAACACCTCGCAACAATTGGGGAGTTCACTCGGACTTGCCGCGATTGCGACAATCGTGTCTGCGGCCACGCTGAGCGCCGGCAGCGGCGTGCTCGGCGAGTTGCACGGGATCCGGATCGGGTTCGACGTCTCAATCGGACTTGCCGTATTGGCGGGAGTCCTCACCCTCGCCGCCATGCCCCGTCGGAGCATCCAGGACGAGAGCGCGCTACCCGACGAACTTGCACACGGTGGTGTGATGTAGACGGGAACAACCCGGGCGAGACCGGACATGAGTGCGTGTTTCTCTGTACGTACTCGGTTCCATTTCGTCAGATCCAACGCTCAATGCAAGGGCGATGGACGCCCAGTCCTGACGCTCGTCAGCCGCGATTGGACGTTATTGCAGGCCAAAATAGTAAGATTCGTGCCAAGCAATCGAGGAGACAAATGAAAATCGAACGTGTCGGCGTGGTGGGCTGCGGTCTTATGGGCTCGGGCATCGCCGAGGCGTCAGCGCTGGCGGGTCTGGACGTGCGCGTTGTCGACCTCGACCGCACCGCGGTTGAGAGGGGTCGCGATCGGGTCGCTACATCGATTGACCGGGCCCAGAAACGGGACAAACTCAGCGAGGCCGAGGCCGAGGCGGCGCTGGGCCGCATCGAGTATTCGACCGACATGAGCTCATTGGCCGATCGCCAACTCGTCGTCGAAGCAGTGGTGGAAGCGGAGGCCGAGAAGGTGGCTCTCTTCGAAACACTGGACAAGGTCATCGAGTCTCCCGATGCGGTCCTGGCCTCGAACACCTCTTCCATCCCCATTATGAAGCTGGCTATGGCCACGACGCGTCCGAGCCAGGTCATAGGGATCCACTTCTTCAATCCCGTCCCTGTATTGCCGTTGGTGGAGCTCGTCCGCTCCTTGTTCACCAGTGATGAAACGGTGGCCACCGCCCACGATTACGCGACCAACCAACTCGGCAAGCAGGTCATCCGCTCACAAGACCGGGCCGGGTTCATCGTCAATGCCCTTCTGATCCCGTACATCCTCTCGGCCATGCGGATGTTGGAATCAGGTTTCGCCACGGCTGAGGACATCGATGCTGGCATGGTCAAGGGGTGCAATCACCCCATGGGCCCACTGGCTCTCGCCGACCTGATCGGGCTCGACACGATCGCGGCGATCGGCAAGTCGCTGTACGAGGAGTTCAGGGAGCCGCTCTATGCTCCGCCGCCGCTGCTCGCCCGCATGGTCGAAGCCGGCCTGCATGGCCGCAAGTCAGGCCGAGGGTTCTTATAGCTACGAGGCTTGACCAGAGGACGGCAGCGCCGACAAGCGTCCTGCGCCGGCGAGGATGGGGCGGCGAGAGTCCAGCTGTTCGAGCCACGAACTCGGTGGCGAAGAATTCGCATTCGGCCGCGATCTTCTGGGCTGCCACTAATCCCGAAGTGGCAGCACGCTCGGCTCGACGGATCATGAGCCACCCACCGACGGTCAGGCCCATGAGCTCGAGATAGGTTGTGGCGCCGGCCAACGCGTCTTCGGGAGCACGATCGATCCGCAGAAGCAGTTGCTCTGTGACGGTCCGAAGCACAGCGACCGCGTCGGCCAGAATGGCGTAGCTCTCATGCAGATCGAGTGATGCTTCCGAACCACCATTCGCCGTTTCTGCGATCTGATCGAGCAAGGCCCGAACCCATCGTCCACCCTCACGGGGAAGTTTGCGCGTTACCAGGTCAATCGCTTGGATCCCATTGGTACCCTCATAAATCGGAGCGATCCGAATATCGCGGAGTCGCTGGGCCATCCCGCTTTCTTCTATGAATCCGGCACCGCCGAGCACCTGCACTCCGGTGGAGGCCGCGGCAAAGCCGAGGTCTGAAGACCATGCTTTCGCCACGGGCGTGAGCAGGTCAAGGTACGCCTGAGCCGCCTCTCGCTTCTCAGGGTCCTCGGCATCACGAGCAATGTCTCTGTGGTACGTGGCGGTGTAGACGAGCAGGCGCCCGGCCAGGACGGACGTGCGCATGCTCAGCAACATGCGCCGTACGTCGGGGTGCTCGAGCAGGACCGAGCGCTGCGGCGGTCGGGTCCCGGCCGCCCGGCCCTGCTGACGCTCCTTGGAATACCTGTACGCGTGCTGGAACGCCCGCTCGGCCACACCCGGCCCCTGGACGCCGATGGCAAGGCGGGCCGCGTTCATCATGGTGAACATGGCCCGGATTCCACCGTGCTCAGCCCCCACCAATTCGCCAACGGCCCCGTCGAACTCCATGACGCACGTCGGACTGGCATGGATGCCGAGCTTCTCTTCGAGCCGCAAGCACCTGACCGCATTGGGCTGACCCAAGGCACCATCACGCGTCACCATGACCTTGGGGACGAGGAACAACGACAATCCCTTGGTCCCGGCGGGCGCGCCAGGTGTGCGAGCCAGTACGAGGTGCAGGATGTTTTCGGTCAGATCGTGCTGGCCCCAGGTGATGAAGATCTTCGTGCCCGAGACGTGCCAACTGCCCTGACCGTCGGGCACCGCCTGAGTCCGAATCTCGCCGAGGTCAGAGCCCGCCTCGGGCTCGGTCAGGTTCATCGTCCCGCTCCACTCGCCGGTGAGGAGTCTTGGAAGGTACCGCGACCGTTGCTCCTCTGTGCCCCAGGCCAGCAGCAGCTCAATGCCGCTATGGGTGAGCACCGGATTGAGCGAGAGGGCCAGGTTGGCCGAGGCCAACATCTCTTGGAGAGCAATACCGACGAGTGAGGGCAGGCCGCCGCCTCCATGGTCGGGAGGGAACTGCGCCGCGCCCCAGCCACTCTTCACGTACTGGGCGTAGGCCTCTTTGAACCCACTCGGCGTCGTGACCATTCCGGTGGTCGGATCGAGTACTGATCCTTGCGTGTCCCCGATCCGATCCGTGGGCCCCACCACATCGGATGCAAACCGCCCGAATTCGGCCAGCGCCAGCTCGACGCTCTCCCGGTCCACGTCCGCATGCGCCGGCAACGCCAGTACCTCGTCGAGCCCCGCCACGTCCAGCGCCAGCACGATGTCGTCGATGGGAGCTTCGTAGTCGCCCAACCCGGCAGACCCGGTTGGTTCGCTGCGCTCTCCTGTCGTGCGTACGTGCATGGTTGTCACTGTATCGAGGACACCTCTCCAGCCGCCGCCACGACGGCGGCGATCACTTCTTCGTTCGAAGCTCCCGGGCCGAGCACGGCGGCGATGCCCGCCGCCTTCAGGAGCGGCACGTCGGCCGGCGGCACGATGCCACCCACCACGACGGGCGTGGGCAGACCCGCCGCCCTGAGCGCTTCGACCACAGCCGGGGCCAGTGTCATATGGGCCCCGTTGTGCATCGACACACCGACCAAGTCGACGTCTTCTTGCATGGTGATGGCCACGATGGAATCAGTGGTTTGGCGTAGGCCGGCGTAAATCACCTCACAGCCCAGCGTCGCGAAGAATCCGGGCCACGATGCGCAGACCGCGATCGTGGCCATCGAGCCCGACCTTGGCCACCAGCACCCGCAGGGGGTGGTCGGGTGCGCTCGTCACGAGTGCCCCATCAGGCCACGCTGCGCTCGAACCAAATGCCGAAGACTGACTCGAGGGCACCCATCGACTCCCCCACCGTGACGTCGCACTTGGCCGCCTCGATCAGTGCCGACATGAGGTTCACCGTCGGATCGACCGCTTCAGTTCGAATGCGCGTCAAGGCCCGGCGTACGGCGTCGTCGTCGCGGGCCTGCTTGACCGCAGCCAAGGAAGCCAACTGCTGGGTCTCCACCGCAGGGTCGATGTACAGGGTCGGGGGCGGCGTGTCCTCGCCGTCGACGTAGCCGTTGACGCCAACTTGGATCCACTCGCCCTTGGTCACCTTGGACTGGAACTGGTAGGCCGCGTCGGCAATTTCGGCGATGAACCAGCCGTCGTCAATGGCGGCAAAGGTCCCCTCCAACATGGAACCAGAACCGGCCTCGTCGAGGTGGGCGAAGATCTCCTCGGCCTGGCGCTCCATCTCGTCGGTCAGGGATTCCACGAACCACGATCCGCCCAGGGGATCGGCCACGTGCACCACGCCCGTCTCCTCGGCGATGACCTGCTGCGTGCGCAACGCTAACCGCACGGCATGCTCTGTTGGGAGCGCCAGGGCCTCGTCAAAGGAGTCGGTGTGCAAGCTCTGGGTGCCGCCCAGCACCCCCGCCAGGGCTTCAATCGCCACGCGGATGAGGTTGACTTCGGGCTGCTGGGCGGTCAGGGACACGCCGGCGGTTTGGGTATGGAAGCGCAGCTGGAGTGACCGGCCGTCGGCGGCCCCGTAGCGGTCGCGCATCCAACGGGCCCAGATCCGCCGGGCCGCACGGTACTTGGCGATTTCTTCGAAGAAGTCCATATGGGCATTGAAGAAGAAGCTGAGCCGGGGAGCGAACGCATCGACCGCCAGCCCGGCGGCGATGGCCGCTTCAACGTAGGCGAAACCGTTGGCCAGGGTGAAGGCCAGCTCCTGCGCCGCGGTCGATCCGGCCTCGCGGATGTGGTAGCCCGAGATTGAGATCGGGTGCCACCGGGGCAGATCGGCGGTGGCGAAGCGCATCAGGTCGGTGACGAGGCGGACACTCGGCCGAGGAGGGAAGACAAATTCCTTCTGGGCCTGGTACTCCTTCAATATGTCGTTTTGAATAGTGCCCGAAAGGGCCGACCGCTCCACCCCGTTTTTGTCCGCCACTCCCACGTACATGGCCATGATCACGGCGGCGGGCGAGTTGATGGTCATCGACGTGGAAACCGTCCCGAGGTCAATGCCCGAGAACAGCGTCTCCATGTCGCCCAATGTGTCAATGGCGACGCCCGCTCGCCCTACCTCGCCCTTGGCCAGCGGGTCATCAGAGTCCCGCCCGAGCAGGGTGGGCATGTCGAAAGCGGTAGACAGTCCGTTACCGCCTGATCGTAAGAGTTCCTTGAACCGATTATTCGTGTCGGTCGCCGTGCCGAAGCCGGCGAACTGGCGCATGGTCCAGAGGCGGGAACGGTACATGGAGGCGTGCGGGCCCCTTGTGTAGGGGTACTGGCCCGGCAGCTCGGCCTCGTCAGGCCCGTAGACCGGCTCAAGTGGCACCCCCGACATGGTTTCGAACCGGGCTTGGCGCTTGGGCGCACGGTCGAACTGCTCCTGCCAAATGTCTCGATCGGCCATGCGCAGATTCTACTTCAACGTCAAACTAAATCATACTGCTGGCCGAGTTTTCGCCGCCTGTTTCCGGCGACCCTCAGACATGGTCCGCCAAGGCCGTCGCTCAACGGTTCAACTGAGACATGTCCGCTTGAAGGCCCCTGCCACGTCCGCATCCGGTGACGCCGCCTCGTGTCGCTCGAGGTCCTCGGGGTCGAGTTGGATCTGGAGGGACCCACGTTCTCCTCGAGATAGCGCACCCGCTTCGTTCCCGGGATCGGGACCACATCCGGACCCTGGGCCAGCACCCAGGCCAGGGCGAGCTGGCTGGCCGTCGCTCCTTTCTCCTCGGCGATCTCGCGCACCTGATTGACGAGCTCGAGGTTTTTGGCGAAGTTCTCACCCTGAAAGCGCGGGAAGTTCCGGCGTACATCGTCGGGATCGAGGTCGTCGACCGAACGGATCTCTCCGGACAAGAAGCCTCGGCCGAGGGGCGAGTAGGCCACGAACCCGATCGAGAGCTCGCGGACCGTCGCCAGAACTTCGTTGTTCTCGGGATCACGCGTCCAGAGCGAATACTCGCTCTGGAGGGCCGCCATGGGATGGGTGGCGTGCGCTCGACGGATCGTCTCGGGCGCCGCTTCGGAGATGCCGAGATAGCGGACCTTGCCCGCCTCGACCAGCTGACCCATGGCCCCCCATGTCTCCTCGATCGGCGTGTCGGTATCCACCCGGTGCTGGTAGTAGAGGTCGATCACGTCCACGCCCAGGCGCTCCAGGGAGGCATCGCATGAAGCAATCACATAGTCAGGGCGCCCGTTGACCCCTCCTCGGCTTCCGTCAGGATTCCGAGCGATCCCGAACTTGGTGGCCACGACGACCTCCTCGCGATGCCCCTGAATCGCTCGTCCAACCAGGCGTTCGTTCGTGAAAGGCCCGTAGAAGTCAGAGGTGTCGAAAAACGTGACGCCGAGGTCGAGCGCCCGTTGGATGGTGTTGAGGGCCTCCTCCTCGTCCAACCGACCGTAGAAGGCGGACATGCCCATGCAACCGAGGCCCTCGGCCGAAACCTTTAGCCCCTGTCCCAGGCTGCGCTGTTCCACGTCGTTCTCCCTACTTCCGTTCTGTCTCGACGAGCGCTCTCCGCCCGCGTGCTCCTCAGCTCAGATGTCCTGATCCGATAACAGTCATGTTTCTCGCAGGCTGTTCGCCTCCCACGGAGACGAGCCAGGGAGCCGGGAACGGCGGGTTAATTCGCCCCGGTCCAGTTCGCGGCGTCGCGCAGGACTTCGTTGAACGGCTTTTTGGTATCGAAGCTAGGTTCACGCGGGAGGCCAAGCACTCGTTCGCCGATCCCATTTCGCTGCATCTCGTTCGTGCCCCCGGCGATGGACATGAAGCGACCGTTGAGGTACGAGTGCGACAGATCCGGCCCCGCTGGGTCGTCTGGATCCCACGACATCGCACCCGCGCCACCGATCTCCACGGCGAGCCGGGCCCGGATCGGGTTGTATGTCCCAGCGAAGAGCTTTCCGTACGCGGCGACGCCGGGATTGAGACGTCCGACCGTAGCCATCTCCCCGATGCGCGCCGCCAGTGCTCGGCCGACGAAGTCGTTCGTGTGGGCCCGCGCCAACTTTTGGCGCACAGTCGGGTCTTCGAGGCGTCCGGCTTGGCGGGCCAATCTCACGAGATCCGGCGCCAGGGGACCGGGGCCGGCAATTCCACTTCCATCGCTAGGCCGGCCCGCCCCGCGCTCGAGGACCAACATCGTCTGGGTGACGGTCCATCCCTGATTGACCTCACCGACGCGGTTGCCGTCGGGGATTGCCACGTCGTCGAAAAAGTCCTCGCAGAACTCGGACTGGTCGTTGATCTGGCGGATCGGCCTGATGGTCACACCCGGGGCGTGACAGGGGACGGCGAACCAGGTGAGGCCGCTGTGCTTGGGCACCTCCCAGTTCGTGCGGGCGAGACACAAACCCCAATCGGCCAGATGGGCATAGGTACTCCAGATCTTCTGACCGTTGAGGATCCACTGATCCCCGTCACTGACTGCGCTCGTGCGCGCGCCGGCCAGGTCCGAACCCGAGGAGGGCTCGGAAAAGAATTGGCAGACGAGGGCCTCCCCCGCCAGCACCTTGGGCACGAACCAACTCAGCAGTTCGGGGGAACCGTGGGCGATCATGGTCGGAACGCAAATCTGGAACGTCGTCCCCGACAAGATGCCGAACTGGGGCATCACATAGTCCTGGGCTTCCTCGGCAAAGATGGCGTCGTACTTGGGCGGCAGTCCGCCACCGCCGTATTCCTTCGGCCACGAGATGCCGGCGTAACCCCCCTCGTAGAGCTTGCGCTGCAGGGCGCGGTTGGTCGCCATGACCTCGGGTGTGTAGTGATCGACGGTGTGCCAGATGGCGGGACCATCGCGAAGCTCGAGGTTGTCGGCCAGCCAGGTCCGCGCCTGCGCCCTGAAGTCGTCCACGTCAGGGATTGCTTCGGTCGAGATGCTGATGGTCATATGCCCCTCCTAAATTCCATGGGCCACACAGATCTGCTCACGCTGAAAGTCCGGCTGCCCGTACAAGAGGTTGTTCGAGGTGATCCGGCGAAGAAAAAGATGGGAGTCGTGTTCCCAGGTGTAACCGATTCCTCCGAACACTTGAAAGCAGCCCTGGGCAATGTCTATCCCGGTATCGCCGATCCACGCCTTTGCCATGCGGGCGATTTCCACCGCGTCGGTCGCCCCCGTCTGCGCTGCCCGTGTGGCGGCTACGGCCACCGCCTTTCCGACCTCGAGCGAGAGACTCAAATCGGCCAGTTGGTGCTTGATGGCCTGGAACGAGCCGATCGGGCGTCCGAAGGCGATGCGGTCCACCGCATACTTTCGGGCCATCTCGAACAGAACATCCATCGCGCCGATCGACTCTGCTACCGACAGCACGAGTGCCGTGTGCAGTTGGGCTTCGACCTGCGGCCATGCAGTAGTGGGGTGGCCCACCACTTCAGTGTTTTCGACCCGCGCTGCATCGAAGCGCACCGTGGCGAATCGCTGTGTGATGTCGTGGGAACGAAGCGGGGTGACGACGATTCCATCGCGGTGCAACGGAACGAGGAACTGGCTCAGCCCCGACCCGTCGGAGGCGGAAAGAAGAAGCCACTCCCCCACGTGGGCGTCCTGGACCATCCCGACTTCGCCCGAAAGCACGTAGTGATCGCCTTGTGCGATGGCCTGCACGGTCGAGTCGGGGTTCCACGCTCCGGGGACGCCCGTTACGGCCCAGGTGGCGATCGATTCGCCACCTACGATGGCCGGGAGTACCTCAGACTGTTGTGACGCGCTGCCGAATCGCGCCAGCGCCTGGGCCACGACATTCATGGGGATGAAGGCGCCTGGCTGCAAGCCCCGACCTCGCTCCTCGGCGATCGTCGCCAGGTCGCGCATTCCCTCGCCCGAAACGCTGCCCCCGCCCAACTCCTCGGGTACCAGCATGGAGAACCACCCGAGTTCCCCGGCCCGGACCATATAGTCCGCAGGCAGTCCGGTCTCACTCTCCACCAACTGCCGTACCGTCTCGAGGGGTACGGCCTCCTGAATGAATTTGGCAGCGGTTGACCGCAGTAATTCCTGGTCCTCTGTGAGTTCGACTTCCATACGTCAGGCCTCAGTCTCGGTTGCGTAAGCCTTTGTCGCCATCGTTACCACGGCAGTCGGACTTGCACGACGCCATCCACCACTCGGGTTTCGTAGGTCGGCAAGGTGCCACTCCAGCCATCCTGTGAGGGCACGACGCACTGTCCGGACGTCACGTCGAACATCGAGTTGTGTCCCGGGCACATGATGAAACGGCCTCGCATGAGGGGGAGGCCGCCGAGTTGCGTGGCTTGGTGCGGGCACTCATTCGAGAAGGCCCACATGGTCCCTTCGACGTTGGCCAAGGCCACGGGCGTCCCGTCGACATCGACGGTGGCTGTACTGCCCGGCTCAACCCAGTCGTCGGGAGCGGCATCGATGAAATCGCTCACGGTCGTGTGATCCTCATCAGTGACTTCTGGGAGGGGGGAATGGCACTCTTCATTTCATCGATATCCTATAGTCTCGTTGGAGTGGTCACCCGAAAAACGGGCTCGACCACGGCTTTCAGGGCAGACCATGATTCCACGGCCCGCTCAACCAAAACGGTCTAGCAGACAAAACTGGGCTTCGCTCACGGCCCTCCCCCGGTCCTCTCGTCCTCACCACGAGGTCGAGGATCCGTGATCTCCAGCCAGCCGGTTTGACGGTCTTCGCCCGGAAGCGTACTCTCGCCACGGACAGAGGCGTCCTCTCTCTCGCAGAGTGAAGAGGAATGGCGATCCGTGGTCTCGGTTCGGCGCGGCATCGATACTGACGTACGGAAGAGGTGGGGGCCGGTGGAAATCACGCATACCACGACACCAAAATTAGAGGCACTACGCGAAGAGGTTCGTGACTGGCTCGAGGGAAAAATGCCTCCGGAATATGAGGGGTTCATTTTTCACAGCGACGAACGAGCGGAGGCGTGGGACTTCTATCGGCAGTTTTGGAAGAAGCAGGGGGCCAAGCGCTGGCTCGAGCCAGGTTGGCCATATGCATACGGTGGGGCCGAGCTGTCTCCTCGGGCCTGCAGGGTCATCGATGAGGAATTCGGGCGGCGGCGCGCCGGGAAGATCCCCGGGATCGGATTCAGCGTCGGTCGCAACATCCTCCGTCTTGGATCCGAGGAACTAAAGCGGGAATTCCTCCCGGGTATGGCCGCCGGAGAAATCTTCTGGGCCGAGGGCTATACAGAACCGGACGCCGGCTCGGACCTCGCCTCACTCCGTACGCGGGCGACGCGGGACGGTGACGAGTGGGTGATCAACGGCCAAAAGACGCATACCACGGCGGCTCATCTCATGAACTGGATCATCATCGCCGCTCGCACCGATCCCGATGCGCCAAATCATCGGGGCATCAGCTACTTCCTCTCCCCCACCGATGCTCCAGGCATCCAGTTCCTTCCCCTGTTCAACCTGTCCGGCGGCCGTCAGAACCAGACCTTCCTGGACGGGCTCAGGGTCCCACACAGCAGGATGTTGGGAGACGAGAACGAGGGTTGGAACCAGGTGTGGTTTGGTCTCGGCGGGGACCCACTCCCCGTGTTCGCAGAAGATGACCCAGGACCTGAGGAAGAGTACGAACCACCACTGACGCAAGACGTCCAATTTGGTCTGGGAACCTGGATCTTCGATCAGATGATCCAGTACTGTCGACAGACTTCACGCGACGGACTTCCGCTCAGTGAGGATCCGGTCGTGCGCAGCCAATTGGCAGATCTGGCCATCGGTATCGAGATCGAGAAGATGGCCATGTACGAAAACCGGTGTGAGTACCAAAACGGGTTTTACATTCATCAAGCCGTCTCGAAGGAGTTTGCGCCCAGGTTCGCGCAGATATGCATGGAGATCCTCGGACCGCTGGCTCAGATTGAATCCGGCCCTTGGGCGCCCCTGGCGGGCAAAATTCAATTGCTGTACCGGATTTCATTTTCCAACCATGGTGGCGGGACGCCGCAGGTGAAGCGAATGGTCGTCGCCACCCGCACCCTTGGACTTCCACGATAAACCTCAGACGAAAGGGGGCTCTGTGGCGATCGACCTCGACCTCAACGAAACACAAAAGCAGCTCCAACAGTCGGCCCACGACTTTTTTGCCGAACGCTGCCCGAGCACGGTCGTTCGGGAGATCGAAGCTGGGTCAATCGGCTATGAGCCAGCGATGTGGCGCGACATGGCGGATCTGGGATGGCTCGGAATCACGTTTCCCGAGCAGTACGGCGGGGCGAGCGGCACCTTTCTCGATCTCTATCCCATTTGCGAGGAGATGGGCCGGTTTCTTGTTCCAAGTCCGCTCCTCGACACCGTTGGCGTGGCCGGCGACGTGCTGCTCTCGAGTGGAACCGAAGTCCAAAAGGCAGTCTTGTTGCCCGCGATCGCCGAGGGCACGTGCATCGTGAGCCCGGCCATTTTGGAAGCAGGTGGGAGCTACGGCCCTCGCAGCATCACGTTGCGTGCGGTACGTCACGGAGAGAGCTACGTGCTGACCGGAACGAAACTCCTGGTGGGATTCGCCGCGTCGGCCACCCACTTCTTGGTGGCAGCGCGGACCAGTGAGGCAGAGGGCTCGGGGGGTGTCACACTCCTCCTGGTCGATCCAACCCTTGCTGGCATCTCATGGGCACCGTTATCGAATCTTGCGGGTGGGGCCCTCTACGAGGTGGACTTCGACCATGTGGAGGTCTCGGCCGACAACGTCGTGGGTGAGGTCGATAACGGGTGGCAACCTCTTGCCGATTCCACGACGAAGACCGCTGTCCTGCAGACGATCGTCATCATTGGAGCTGCCCGAGCCGTCCTTGACATGACCAACCAATATGCCAAGGACCGCGTGCAGTTCGGGTCCCCAATCGGAAGATACCAGGCCGTGCAATACATGGTCACCGACATCCTCTTTGCGTTGCACAATCTCGAGCTCCTGGCCAAGCAGGCCTCGTACAGAATCGATGTGGGAAAGTCCTTCAACCGTGAGGCGGCGATCGCCGTCGCCTATGGGAAACGGGCTGCCGCACATTTGCATCGGCAGGCTCACGAGGTTCACGCGGGGGTCGGCTTCATTTTGGATCACGACCTCACTCTCTTCTCGCGTCGATCGAAGTTCTGGGAATACAACCTCGGCGACGCCCGCTACTACGAAGAGCAATTGGCCAAGGAATTGAGCCTCTGAGCACCCAAGTGAAATTTCGATCGCGGTGTTACTATTTCCAGTTCAACGGCATCTATGCCCGTTGGCACGAGTGCAAAGTGAGGGGTCCCGATGGAGTTCATCCAGTACGAGGTGACCGACCATGTCGCGGTCATCACGCTTGACCGAACCGATAAGGCGAACGCGCAACACCAACCGCTCTTGGTGGAACTCAACGACTGTTGGGTGGCTGCCGCCGCCGATGATGACGTGAACGTGATCGTCCTCCAAGCAAACGGCAAACACTTCTCAGCCGGTCACGACATCGGTGGAGCAGGGCCCTTTCGGCGGGACCCGACACAGCCGTGGACACTTGGGGAAGGTTACCGGAACGAGAGCGAGTACTTCTTCGGCTACTCAATGGCATGGCGCAACACACCCAAACCTTCCATCGCGGCGGTGCAGGGCAAGTGTGTCGCGGCCGGCATGATGCTCTGCTGGCCCTGTGACCTGATCGTGGCCGCCGACAACGCTGAGTTCTCTGATCCGACGGCAAGACTGGGCCTGGCTGGAATCGAGTACATGGCTCACGCCTGGGAGCTCGGTCCCCGCAAAGCCAAGGAACTGTTGTTCCGGAGCACTTCCATCTCCGCCGAAGAGGCGCTCGGTCTCGGGATGGTGAACAAGGTCGTAAGTCTCGACCGCCTGCGGCCCGAAACCATGGAGTGGGCCCGCGATATCGCCGCCCTCGATCCGATGATGACGAGGGTCATCAAGCGCGGCATCAACAGCACGCTCGACACCATGGGGTTCTCGTCGTCTTTGGCCCACAGCTTTGATCTCCACGAACTCGCCCACGGCATCCAGGGTTCGGCGCGGGCGGCCAACCCCGAGGCGCCACGGCCCGACATGCTCAGCCACATGCGCGCCACGAACAAGGACATTGCCGAACGCGAGACGGCCAAGGCCGCCCAGGCCTAACGCCTCTGGTTCCTACTTTCCCTCTTCCTCGTAGAGGAGCGGGGGGAGGACCACCTCGTTGGCTCGCTGCTTGTAAGCGGGCCCGTCTTCGGGTCGAAGAGCGCCGGCATCAAGGAGGGCATCGACAGCCAACGCCCAACGTTGATTGAACTCCTGCCTCGAGGGATACAGGGAGCGCAGAACGTCGTCGGAAAAAGGCCGGGCGGCCCCGAAGAGCGCAAACCCGGTGGCCCCAATGGACGAACCCCGGTATTCGGCCGTCGGTACTGCCACTTCGGGCAGCCGGATTCCGCCGAGCGCGTTCCCCAGGGAGTCACGTCGTATACGCGGAGGTGACCCATCGACAATCTCGATACGAGGCTGCCGGGGTGCGCTCGGGCCGCCAGACACCCAATGGTGCACGGCGCGCACGGCGGCATCAAAGACCGGGTCGATACTGAGGGGATTACGACTCCACTCGCCCTTCTTGTGCGACGAACCCCACGCCACGCCGTGAGGTGCACCGGTCACCTCCCAGATTCGTAACATGGGCCCGTCCTGGCCACCGGCCAAGAAGACCGGCATGGCTTCGAATTCGCTGTTCACCACGACCACCGGGACGTCGATGTCGTCCCGAATGGCGGTTCGGGTGCCAAAGCCGACCGGCCCTTCTTCGAGAAGGGGCGCCCTCCCCTCCCACACGCGCAAGACAAATCCGTCGATGACCGGTTCTCGGCGCTGCAGTGCGTTGAGATACGTGGCCAGGCGCATGGCGGACTGCGAGCCCCCGGTTCCGATCACGCGACGGACGTCCAATCCCCCGAGAGGATCGACTTCGGCGGCGCGATTCGGACCGACGGCGATGGCAGCGGCGGCGAAGATATCGAACGATGCGGGGTCCCCCGGATGCCGAAGCGTGCCATAACGGTACGAGTCGTAGTCGACCAATGGCTGTTTTCTTCGGCGGCCGCCCACACCGGCTGGAAAGCCGAACAGACCGACTTCTTGCGCACTCACGCCGACCCAGGCGTACCCCTCGTACGTCTCACCCGTCGACGGCGCCTCTGATTCCACCCCTGCTGAAACATTGTTCCAGTTGAGTAACACCGTTCCGTTGAAGTGTGCAGGGTGTCTCGGGCGCACCACCAGGATCCGGGTCCGGTACGGAGCATCTGCGAAGGGCACGGCCTCCCACCGCCCGTTGCGCGGAGGGTGGGAATCATCGGCATAGCGATAGGCGTTCGCCACCCCTTCCATGAGAAACTCCTCCACCACGTAATCCGATTCGGAGACATCGCGTTCAGGAACGCCCCACGGTGGACGAGGTGCCACAATCGGTCCGGTAACCTTCGGGGCCTCGGGCACGGCAATCAGCAACCAGTGCGCAGGCGGCACGCGCCCACGTAGGCGAGAGAAATCTGCGCTGGGTGTACTCTGAAACTTGATGGAAGCATCACCACTAACTGGGCTTTCTCACCTTGTATTCCGCATTTCGGACCTCGACACAAGTGCAGAGTGGTATACGAAGGCCCTTGGTCTGCAACCTTTTCAAAGCGAGCCCGGTCGTTTCGTCGGACTCCGTTCACCGAGCGGCCATTTTCTGGTGACGTTAGTGCCCGGAGGTCAGCCCGAAAGCAATGGTGCACTAGACCACATCGCGTTCTCGGTCGCCGACTTCGAGGCACTTACCGCTTGGTCCGCCCATCTCGTCGCTATCGGTGTCGACCATGAAGGTGTAAAAGTGAATCCTGCCGGTGGTCACTCAATCGACCTGTTCGACCCCGAT
The DNA here is from genome assembly GCA_963737745.1 of uncultured Acidimicrobiaceae bacterium. Classification (GTDB taxonomy): domain Bacteria; phylum Actinomycetota; class Acidimicrobiia; order Acidimicrobiales; family RAAP-2; genus Bog-473. Next base: position 87,605 of record CAVTTR010000004.1, read on the forward strand.
GGCAACAACATCGAATTCACAAGCAGGACGTAGACGCTCCGGCTCTGGCGGAACCTGAATGGCGCGGCCTGCTTATCGAACACCAGGGGCAACTGGGGTCGCTAAGGGGGAACTGTTCGTTTCTTCAAATTCTTCAAACGCGACTCTTGCGGGTTCGCGGTGATAGAGCAAATACCCTCCCAGCCCATTGAAGCCAGCCCAGACTGCAACGACAGGGATCCACCAATCGGCCGGAAATGCCGCGATCAACGCAATCATGACGACAGGCATTCCGATCGCTATGCCGCTGATGATGCGTCGCCGCTGAGGATCAAGGGCTCGGAATCTGCCCCCCATGGTACGGACCTGACGAGCCTGCATGGCAAAGGTGCCATCGGGGAACTTCGCCACCAAAACGGCACCGAGGCCAAAGAAGATGGGGGTGAAGTTACTGAACGCTTGTGGAAGATAGACAAGCGCAATCCCAGCAATAAGAGCGTTTGACAACCCGGCCAAGAGCGCGGCCAAGTTGGACCGAATGCCCAGCGTTACCAAGACGGCCAGCCACACGATCCCCGTCAACGTGGCATAGTTCGCCGGGAGCGCTGCTCCCTGTGAGAGCGCAATCATGGCGCCACCTATTCCCGCCACAAAGGCAGCCAGACCGGCAACGAGGAGCTTCATCCTGAGAATGCTGATACCGAGGGTGACGGTTCCGGGCGAGCTGGTCCGAACCGCATTCAGGGCGAGACCCGTCGTCGATCGACGGACATTCGCCACGATCAGGGCCAGAACTGCGAATACCGCCAAGGCGAACCAGTCGAACGCCCGATTTCCCGACGCGAACTGCGGGGGCGTCACCGTGATTCCGACACCATTATTTTGAAACGTCTGGCGACTGAAGACCAAGTTCTCCATGAGCAATCCGAACGCCAAGGTCACCAAGGCCACGTAAAGATCGCCAAACCGAATAGTGAGGAATCCCACCAGCAAGCCGAAGGGGACGGCAAAAATACCCCCGCATACGACGGCGGCGATCACAGGCCATCCTTGATGGACCACCAGAAGCGCCACCGTCATACCGCCGATGCACGCGAAGGTGGCCTGACAAAGCCAGATCATTCCCCCCTCCCCCGTGACGAGGGTAAAGGAGAGAAAAACGATGGCGTATGCAACACCTTGACCGACCAGTCCGACCCAGAAGGCATGCAAGATCAGCGGTAAGAAGCAAAGTGCGGCGAATCCGATAACGGGGGGACGCCACCCCAAAGCTCTGGTGCCGAGCTCGTTCATCGCCCCGGGTGTTCCGGCCGGATCCCCCTGTGGCTTAATAGCGCGGTCCAGCGCGCCACCTGTCCCTGCCGATTCGTCGGTCAGTGTCTTGCGGACGGAAAAGTAGATCAAGAAGAGCACGGTCACGACGAACGGCAGACTCACCTGAAAATCGCTGGCGAGGGTGCTCCCCGTCGGCAAAGCACCTTGAATGAGCGATCCACCGACTCCAATGGCGAAGGCCACCAGGACGGCCATCGGAATGCTCCGAAATCGCGCTGCGATGACGGCGGCGAAGGCGGCCACCATGAGCAACGTGAAATCGTTCGGGTCGAGGCCGATTATTGGGGCCGACAACACGCCCACGAGGCCCGCCAGACCCGTGCTCACGGCCCAGACGCCCAAGGATATGGTCGAAGGATTCGTCCCCGACAATGACGTCATGGCCGGCGAATCCACCCAAGCCCGCACACGGAGACCTACGTCTGTATAAAGCATGACAAGCGTGGCAATAAGGGCGATGCCGATCACGCAGCAATAGACGATCACCTGATCCAGCGTCACCGGAACCGAGAACACATGGAACACGTGAACCGGCTGGGGAGCCAGGCCCGGCGCATTCGCGATCTCCTCGTTGCCGAAGATAACGGTACATAGGGGGGGAATAGCAACCGAGAGACCGAGGGTGGCCACGATTTTGATCAACGTCGACGCCATACGCAAGAGACGGAAAAGCGTCACGTAGAGAAACGCCCCGAGCGCCGGACCTAACCCCAAAATCGCAAGGAGTGCCGCCGGCAAGATCGACCAATGCTCTTGCGTATTCAGGTAGTAATAAAAGCGAGCGACGGCATACGCCACAGCTCCGAAGCTGAAGTTGAGGATGCCGGCCGATAAGTACGTAATGACAAGCCCCGAGGCCGCGATGGCGTAGATACCGCCGAGGACTAAGCCTGCAATGGCAAACGCAAGCATCGCACCCCCTCTTGAGGCATATTCGTCAAATCGGCGAAATGGCCGGCCGACTCGGAAGGTGAGCCAGCGCTACCCGCGTTTTGGCGTATTGGGTCTCGGGCGTCGTGCTTCGTCTCCATGGAAGAACAGGGCGCGGGAGGGGACGATGTGCAGCTTTCGATTTCGTAGCTCAAATCCGCCCCTCCCTCGATCGCCTGTCGTTATAAGCCGCCGAACCCGGTGACCAGCTTGCCGCAAACGGGTCCCTTCGGGATGAACTTCTTGCCCTGAAGGAGCAGGCTCTGCTCGCAGAAGCCTGGGGCACCAAGTGCTTTCGCATCAGTGTCGGCCGAGATATTGATTGCGGGATACTGCAGACCGTTGGCGCTGAAGGCCTTGATTGCTTTGGTGGCCTTCAGGAAAGACGCTCGGGTTGGATTCTTTCCAGCTCCCTGCAGGCCTTGAATCATGAGGCTGGCCGCGAGCCATCCGTAGGGAATGTTCAGGTCGGGAACGCCGGTGTAATTCTCGTACTTCTTGAGCGCCGCACGCAGTTGCGCATAACCCGGGCTGGTGGTGTTGATCTCAGAGAGGAAATAGACGCCCTGGGCGGCAGTGAGCGCGCTCGGGTCGTCCAGAAGCGGTTGCCCCTGCCCTGAGACGGAAATCACCTTCTTCAGGTTGTACCCCGCCTGCTTGAGGCCCGTGAGAACGCTATAGGTGTAGTTGGGGAGGACGCCGGCATACAGGCCGGTGGCACCGGAGTTCCGAATACTCAGATCCAGGCTCGTGATATTGGGAATCGCACCCAACGTGATCGGCACCAATGTCAGGGTGATCCCCAGCTTTTTGGCGGCGTAGGCAAGGGCGAGATTGCCCTTGACCACCGCTGCTTGGTTGCTGTACGTCAGGTAGGCAACCTTGGTAATTCCGTCCTTCTTGAAGTCGCCGAGGATGGCCGAATTCGCAGGGTTGTACTCGGTGTTCTGGCTGCCGACCATCGAGATCATGTTGGTTTGTGCCTTGGTCCAGGTACCCCCGTCGTAATCCGCGGCGCCAATGAACGGAACGCCGGCCTTGGTCAGGAAGGGCTCTGCACCGAACGTGGCAAAGGAGAACGAGCCAATAGCGAAAACCTTGTCCTGGGTGGCGAGCAACTGCGCCGCCGTGAGCGAGCTCGCCGGAGAGCTCTGCGTGTCGCCGATCTGGTAAATGATTTTCCGACCGTCGACGCCGCCCGCGGCATTCTGTGCTGCGATTCTTGCTTTAAAGCCCATAACCGAGAGGCCGGTGGAGGTGGCACCGAAGCTGGTGACATCGGACAAGTACCCGAGGTCGATGGTCTTCGCCGTGATCCCCGGCGATGAGTCGGCCGCCGCCGACACACCCGAAGAAAGAGTGACGACCCCGCCGACGAGAACGGCCGCTGTAAGGACTGACCCTACGGTGCGAGTCACGCTCGCCAGAGTTCGATGATGACGTCTCGTGAACATTGCGGTTACCCCCCTAATTTGAGTCCTGACCCGTCTCCGCCCGCCGCAGGATCGGAGTGACTCAGGACAACTTGTAGTCACCGTTATAGTCGACTTCCCATAACTGTGCAATGGGACTCTACCAGGAATTCAACTTCCGGACGTCGCGTGCACGTGACCCTCATTCTGGATACATCTCTCCGGTTCGTTCCGCAGTGGTTTGGGAGGAGGGCGGCATACGAGGGAGCTCCGACCGCCACTGCGGCTCGAATTCTTTCGCTGCTGTACGACGTCGCGCTTCGTCGACATCGAACGCGTACGCCGCACTCGATGCCGGGATGCGATACGTGGCGGCGATGCCCGCGCTCCGCGGGCCCAGCGACATGGCAATCGGTGTGCGCTATTCGCCGTTTCGAAGGCGACCCACGTGCGCAGCGATGGTCGAGGTGACCACCATCTCGTCGCGTGGAGCTGGACTTCAGCATGGGGCAGCGTGACCGACGGGAAATTGTTCGCGCCAACGTCGTCGACGGCCTCATGACGCTTCGATCCCACTATCGTTCGTGCCAGTGGTGCAAGAGGCATGGGTGCAAGAGAAAGGACTCTCTCGTGAGCTTGACTTCGGGATCTGGGCCATTGTCCAAGAACGCCGCTGGCCGTTTGAACTTCGAACTACCGGACTACGTCTTGTACGTCGAGCCGCTCGGGCGGAGGGTGCGAGCGATCAAGCAAGGTCAAACGGTTGTGGACAGTGATGATGCTCTCATGGTGTACGAAACGGGAAAGTCCGCCCGCTATCTCCTTCCCGCAAGGGATGTGCAGATTCCGGCCGAACCTTTCCCGAACGTTGACGATCACGTCACGGTCGCTTGGAGTGAGGCTGATGCCTGGTTCGAAGAGGACGAGCGAATCTTCGGTCATCCCATCAATCCCTACCACCGGATTGACACGTTCCGGACCTCTCGCCGCATAGAGGTGAGCGTGAACGGCGTGTCGCTGGCTTCCTCCACCCGCGCCAAAGCCCTCCATGAAAACGGTCTTGCGGTCCGTTATTACCTTCCACCAGCCGACGTCAATCGTGCGCTGCTCATTCCGAGTCGGACGGTGACGGAATGCCGCGTACAAGGGCGCCGCACGTTACTGGTCGGCGAATATCAATGGAGTCGTGATCGACGACATTGCATGGATGTACGAGAGCAACGTTCTTAGGGATGCTGCACCCATAGAAGGCATGATCTCCTTCTATACCGAGAAGGTCGACCTACTCGTCGACGGCAAGCCCGCATAAAGAGACAGGTCTGTCACAATGCGCTCGCCCACTGCGGCGCGAGCGCGACCTCTTCAATCGGGCGCTTTCGAGGGCCACGTCGGAATCCCCTCGTCAAGCTGAACCCCAAAACTATTGAGCACTCCTGCATGCATGCGGTAGGCCCCCGACAAGACCATCATCGCCATGATGTCTTCATGACTGAAGTGTTCTGAGAGGTCACGCCACGTTGTGTCGGTGACGAAGTCATCAGCGTAGAGATCATCCACCATCTGGAGCACGGCCACGTCGCGGGGGGTCCAGCTACCCTCACTGAGAGGGCGGGTGGTCAAAAAGATCTCGTCGTCCGAGATGTCACTGCTCTGGGCAATGGCCGTATGTTGCCCGAAGTGGTAGACGGTGTCCGTATTCCACGCCAGCCGTAGAACAATCAGTTCCCGGGTGCGTGCGTCGAGCTCGCGTTTTCGCCGTAGAACAGATAGGTCATGACGCCCGCCATCGCGTTGGAGGCAGTCTTGTTCGTTGCGAGAGTGGCGTAGAGGTTGGCTGCTCCGTGCCCTTCATTACTGAGCCGTTCATAGACGCGTGAAACGGGCGGAACTCGTTGTTCGGTTGGGCGCGCGACGTGCATTGGATCCTCCGTTTGCCTTTTTGGCATGTCCGTCCTCGCCGAGGGGACGACATGATGTGTCTGTAGAACAGAATACTGCAATAGGTGAACGAATACTCGTGCTTCAGCTAGAGCAGCCCTCTACTGGCAACCGAGCTCCGATCAGGCGTCGGCGGCGGCTTCCCATTGGATCAGCGTGACGTCCCGCTCCTGGTCGTGTTCGAACACCGGAGTGACGCGGTCACCAATCTGGAGAGGCTGGTGGGGGTCACCAAGAATGTTGCCGACAAAGCGAACGCCCGGAATGCCGACGTCAATGACGCCCGCCACGTAGGGCACCCGCTCCGCCACGACCGGGTTCGTTGGATGCCAGACTCGGACGAAGCTGTAGATATTCCCCGACGGCGGAACGTCCTCCCAGGTCAGATTTCGCTTCTGACAGCGCTGGCAAATGATCTCAGGCGGGAACTGGGCATGTCCGCACTCGACACAGCGTTGAATGACGAGACGGTTTTGACGAGCAGCCTCCCAGTACTCCTTGTCCACGCCATCCGGGCGTTCACGAGGTGCGGGGAAGGCGTTTAACAAATACGGAGTGGTCATCGACGCACCAGCAGACTGCTCACCGGGTCAGCCACTGGCCCTCCCCCCACGAGACAAATGTTTGCGTCGGCGACTTGACAGGTCGATGTGCCGCGCATCTGACGGACGGCCTCGACCACCAGCTCGAGACCGTGCATATAACACTCGGCCAGGTTGCCCCCACTGGTATTGAGCGGCAACTTGCCGGTGTTCCACAAGAGGTTCTCCAGCTTGAAGAACTCCTCGGCCTCGTCAGGGGCGCACAATCCATGCTCGACCATGCTCATGAGGGTCCCGCCGGTGAAGTTCTCGTATACCTGGGCCACATCGACGTCGGCCGGACTCACGTCGGCCATGGCGAACAGTCGCTTGGCCAAGGGGCCGAAGTTCGCGGTGCCGTATGGATCACCGTTGTGGGTGAACAACTCATGACTGCGCGTCGACCCTTGGGCGGCGGCCATGACGTATACCGGGCTCTGCTTCAGATCCCGAGCCCGCTCAGCACTCGTGACGATCAAAGCAGCTGATCCATCGTTTTCTTGACAGCAGTCGAAAAGATGGAACGGCTCCACAATCCACCGAGAGTTGTCATAGTCATCCCTACTCAGTGGACGGCCATACATCACGGCTCGCGGGTTGTGCTGCCGCGTGCTCGTAGGAAGCCAGAGCAATAGCGGCCAGCACGTCCTGGGAAAGCCCATGCTCGAACATGAACCTCTTCGTCCTCAGCGCAATGTGCTGAGCCGGCGTTGTCAGACCGTAAGGAACGACGTAGGCCATCGACCCACTGACCGTGGATTCACCAACCCCGACGCCGCCGCCGAATCTATAGTTGCCCTGTACCAGGGATCGAAGGACCACGACGTAGTCGGCATATCCGGCAGCCACCGCTGCGGCCGCATTCCCGACGGCGCCGCAAACGCCTCCGCCTCCGCCGCCCCAGAACATGTTCGAATAACGCAACTCGTCGAAACCAAGGGCGTTTGCCAACTTCACGGGGTTGGTGCTGTCCCCGCTGTACGAAGCGAACCCGTCTAACACCGAGAGCGGCAGACCAGCGTCTTCGGCGGCACGAGTAACGGATGTCACCGCGAGCTCGAATTCGGTTTCTGGCGACTGGCCGTGCTTGTAGTACGTCGTTTCACCAATACCGACGATGGCGGTCTTGTCGCGAATTGTGAGGTTGTCGGGCATGGTACGTGGGTGGTTTGTGCGTCGATTCAGTGGGCGCTGGTGTCCACTTTCATGAGGCGGGCAAGGTTGCCACCCATGATCTTGGCTTGGTCCTCGAGGGACATGTCCTCGACGGCTTCGACGTAGCTGAGCGGGTCGTTGAGGCCCTCCATGTGAGGAAAGTCGGATCCGAAAAGCACGTGGTCGACGCCCATCAACTCGGCCAGTCGCGCTGGATTCTTCTCATGGAAGCAGTGGAGGAAGATATTGCGCTTGAAAACCTCATAGGGATCTTCATCGAAGATCACCGGGGCCTCGTCGTAGGACCGTTGCATCCGTTCGACCAGAGATGGGACCCACTCCGTCCCCACTTCGGTGGGGACGAATCGGAGCTTCGGAAACCGTGTGGCAAGTCCGTGACCGATGATGGAGGCGATGGAGTCCACCATCGGGTTTTTTTCCGAACTGAGTCGCAGGAACGAGGGCGATGGCCCACCTTCGAAAGGCCGCATCTCGCGGCCCAATGTTCCATTCCACACGTTCGTGTACTGGTCGTAACCGCAATCAGATCCGTGCATGCAGACGAGGATGTCTGCCTCCTCCACCAGTTTCCAGAACGGGTCGAACTCGGGCAGGGCGAATGAACGTGGGCCGTTGAGCCCGGGAACGGGGGCGGAGCGGAACTGAAAGGCACACGCTCCGCGTTCGAGGATGTACTCGAGTTCCTTGATCCCCTCGCTGACGATCGACACGCTGATCATAGGTGTGGCGAAGATCGACTCTTCGTAGTTAAAGGACCAGTGCTCGTACAACCACTCGTTATAGCCATGGATCACGGCGTGCGTGGCGGGCACGTCGTGATTAAGCCGTTGCTCGACCAGCCCGGCCAGAGTGGGAAACATCATGGCGCGATCGATCCCAAGCTCGCGCATCATCCGCAGCCGAGGTTCAGGGTCGAAGAAAGCCTCCGGGGAGGCTAGCGAGCGTCGCTGCTGGGGGTCGTTGATCTGACCTCCGGGGGGCGCTACCCGGGCGAATGTCGGGTTCGGAATCATGTCCGTGATCTTGTTGTCGAACGCAATTTTGGTCCGGTTGCCGACATTGATGTACTTGATGACGCCTTCGTACTCTCGGGGGAGGAACTTCGTCAGGGCATCCTCCGGCTCGTACAGATGATTGTCGGCGTCGAACACGGGATAGGGCAATCCCCTCTGCCGAACCACCATCAGCTCGAGGCCTTCGATCTCCTCTGCCGTCATTCCCTCGGTAACGACACCACCGGGCATCACCATCGAAAATCACCTCTCAGCTCGTCGTTACCGCCACAGGTCCGGCGCGGCGCTCGCAATGTAGACCACGCACCCGACGCGAGTCAAGCGTCGCTACCGTCTTGAAGAGAGGAAGATTCTTGTTTCACCACTCTCTTCCTGGAGCCGAAAGTCCCGATAGACAACTCGTCTTTTCCTACGTAGTCTCTTGAGGGCCTGATTGCACAGTCTGCGAGAGTGAGGTTGCACCATGGGCGAGACCGAGTCAGCCTGGAGCAAGTACCCCGACCACATTCGGGTCCTGCGGGTCCCCTTTCGGGCTCGAGCATGGCATGGTGACCTGCTGTTGGCGGAGAGCGACAAGTGCCTCTTTCTCGACGAAGCCGACCATGCCGATCGGCTGTACTTTCCAGAAGAAGACGTCCGATTCGAGCTCTTCGAGAAAACCGAGCTCCACACCGTTTGCCCTTTCAAGGGTGAAGCTGACTATTGGACCATGACGGCGAGCGACCCGCCGGTCGAAAATGTCCTGTGGGGATATCCCAGTCCAATCCCCGAGATGGCCGGCATCAAGGGCTACGTGTGCTTTTACCACGAGCGCCTACGAGTTGAGATTGAAGAGCGCTGGCCTGGCGAGGAAGGGGTCCTCACCACCTACCGATTCCCAGCGTGGGGCGATGCGCGCGACCTGCTTGCGCTCATGGACGCGTTCCCGATGGGAGAGGGAAAATTCGTCGCTCCCCATTACCGGGGGGACCGTCAACGGGCCAGCCGAGACGTCGTCGAAGGGGGGCAGATAACTGGTGCGGCGATCGTCGCCGCCAGTCGTGCGATTCCCGAGCAACGAGTGGTGGCTGCCCATATGTTCTTCCCCCGGGCGGCGTCATTCGGCCAACCGCTCGACATCGATCTCGAGGTATTGCGCCAGGGGAGAACCTTCTCCACCGTTGAGGCACGCTTCACGCAGGGGGGTTCACTGCGGAGCGCCGGCTTACTCCTGCTCGACGCCGGCTCTCCGGATCTTTTTCATTTGCATGCCGAAATGCCCGACGTCCCCGGTCCCGACGAATCTACGCCGCTGGACATGTTCGTCACGGGTCGCGACTTCCGGGTGGTCAACGACGGGTGGAACATGGATCCCGAACAAGTGGGTGAACCAGAGATCTCAGTTTGGGCGCGCTTTCGCGACGACCCAGGCGAACTTTGTCTGCACCAGGCCCTCATGGCGCAATCGACGACACATTGGTTAGGCGGCGCCGCGATGCGACCGATCCCCGGTGTCGGCCTGTCGCAGGCCCACGTCACGCTGTCGGGAGGGCCGATGAACGTTGCCCTGACCTTCCATGACGAGTTCGACGTCACCGAGTGGCTCCTGTATTCCAACGTCGCCACTTACGGCGGAAGGGGCCTGACGCATGGTGAGACTCGGATCTTCACCCAGGACGGCCGACTCGTGGGCAGTTTCACCGTGCTCGGGATGCTGCGTTCGTTTCCCAAAAATGCGGCAGACATAGGAGGGCGCGACTTCAGCACGGCCATGTAAGGGGGGCCAATAGTGCGCCCAGCGGGGCCACGCTGGGATCAGTAGGGCTTGCCCGTCTTGTCGAGGTAGTCCTCGGAAAGAATCTGTATCTCGCGGTAGTGCTCGTACTCCTCGTCGCTGACACCGAGGAGCTTCTTATAGACGTATTCGTTGTCCTCACCAAGGCCGGGCGAACCACGTCGCCACGCTTGGTCCAAACCGGCATAGGCATAGCCCGCGTGGAGGTGGGTCCCGACGTCGGTCGTGGTCAGGGGTCGCCGCCACTGGCGCGCCACGATGTTCGGATCCTCGCTGAACATCGCTTCGTCGAGGAATGGCCCTGCCGGCACGCCCACAGCCTGTAGGCGGTGGAAGGCGTCGTAGACCTCTTGGTCAGCTGCCCACGCAGCGATGATCTTGTCGATCTCGTCGTGGTTAGCCTGGCGCAATTCGGTTGTGGCGAAGCGCGGGTCGCTTGCCAGATCCGGACGGCCCATCACCTTCGCCAGGCCGGTCCACTCCGCCTCATCCCCAACCGAGATGGCGAGCCAGCGCTCACCACATTTGTACACGCCTTGTGGTGCACGCCATGCGTGTCGATTGCCCAATTGCTTGGGCTCCTTGCCGTTCTGAAGATCCAGGTAGAACTCACCCATGTGTTGGATGACGTTTTCGAGCTGGCAAATCTCGACCGAGTTGGCCGCGACCCGTAGCGTCGCGATAGTGCAGAGCGCTCAAGATGGCGAACGCAGCGGCGGGGCCGGTGACGCAGTCCATGTGCATGATGCCGGGCGCTTCGACCGGCGTCGTGTCTCGATGTCCCGAAATGGAGACGAGTCCGGACAATGCATCGAAGTTCTGGCCAAACCCCGTCCACTTCGACCACTCTCCATTGAGTCCCGCCGGCGGTATCCGGGCCACGATCAGTCGCGGGTTGCGGGTTTCGAGCTCGTCGGGGTAGATCCCGATCGAGCCAAGACTGGTGGACTTGAAGCTCTCGACGAAGACGTCGCTGATTTCAATGAGCCGCATGAACAGGTCTCGGCCCTCGGGACGGCGAATGTCGATCGCACACGACAGCTTGTTGCGAGAGACGCTGTTGTTCATCGAGTGCCGGTTGTAGGGCCGATCCGGTCGGCCCTCCGCTATCGGTCCATAGCCCGAAGCGAGCTGTCCGAGTAACTCGGGAGGAAGCGACGGCCTCGGTTGAAAGCCCTTGGTTGAGGGCGGGTACACCCAAGGATTCTCGACGCGAATCACTTCCGCTCCGAGGTCGGCCAGCAACATGGTGACGAATGGCCCCGCATAGACCGCCGTCATGTCAAGCACACGGACCCCCTCGAGCGGCAGGACTGAGGTCGTCCCTCGCGCTGGTCGAGAGCTATGGCGGGATGCCGACGAGCGATCACGCCCGAGGACTTCGGTGTCGTGCTGTCCGAGAGCGGGGGCAGAGCGATGCAGTGCCCATCCCCCTTCGGCATGACGATAGGGAGGACCTGGAACGTCCAGGGAACCGGCACTCGGATCGTTGGAATGAACCCAGAAGCCCCGTTGGTGCAGATGATCGGCCTCGAGCACCTCACGCAGCGACAAGACTCCTGTCAACGGGAACCCATAGACCTGTGCCTCCCGGGTCGCCTCAGCGCGGGTGCGGGCGAGAAGCCATGGGTAAAAGGTGCTGTCGACCACCTCGCGCGTCTCGGGCCGGGTGAGGGCCTCGGGGTCCTCGAACGTTCGACGAAGATCATCATCGTCGACCAGATCGATCAGCTTGGAGAGCTGTTGGATCATCGTCACCACCGCCACGTAGCCATCAGCGCAGGGATACACACCCATGGGAACGAGGGTCTGCCCGTCGGTGACGGAGTGCGACCTGGGCATGTGGTTGGCGTACTCATAGCTCAACAGCCCGGTCGCCCGAAGCGGCATGGTGGCCAACGCCTCCACCGCTGAACTATCGATGCGCGCCCCGATGCCCGTGGTCTGAGCGCGAGTAATGCTGCCCAGAGATCCGAGGGCGGCCATGTTGCCGGCCATGTACATCGCGGTGTTCGCAGGCAGCTTCAAGAGGTCCTGGTCGGTGCGGCCCTGAAAGAGAAGGACGCCGGCGACGGCCTGGTCGACGAGGTCCTCGGACTTGTATCCGCTGTAAGGGCCCTCGGCTCCGAACCCGGTCACCGTGGTCACGGTGAGTGCAGGAAATTGCTCGTGGACCGCATCCCACGTCAAGCCCCATTTGCTCAGGGCCCCCTCACCTTCCGACTCGATTACGAGATCGGCTCCTTCGAGGAGGGCCCAGAGCTGTGACTGGCCATCCGAGCTGCTCGCGTCGATGACGACAGAACGCTTGTTGGTGTTCAAGTGCCGAAACAGGCTGCTGTCTTGGTCTGGCGGCGGCCCATTACTTGGGTGACCATCGGCCCTCATGGGGTCCCCGTTAGGAGGCTCTACCTTGATGACATCCGCCCCGATGTCGGCGAACAGCTTGCCGCAGTAGCTGGCGGCGATACTACCTAGGGCAATCTCGACGACCGCCACATCGTCCAGTAGCTGGCGCACTAGAGGATCCTCTCGCATAGACGAACAACAGTCAGGTATATCGATGCGGTCATGCGGCCATCTCCGTTGCATCTGGGGCGGCGATAACCGTTTGACTCCGATCGGACACGTCGAGCGCGCCGGGAAGCGAACGGGGAGCACCCCCCTCGAGATCGATTCGATCTTCGAATTGCACTATACCCACGTGGCCAGGCTGCCCCCATGGTGCGTGCGGCCTCCCGCCACTCGGCCTGAAGCGCCTCATCGGCCCTTCCAAACCGGCGCCCGCTTTTCTGCGAAAGCGCGGGGACCCTCTTGCGCGTCTTCCGTCTCCAAAATGGCGTCGAAATACTTCTCGCGTAAGAGAACCGCGTATTCCACCGGCATATTCGACCCCACCTTGATGATGTGTTTCGAGTCTCTCACCGCAATCGGAGCATTGCGGGCGATGTTGTCCGCCATCCGGTCTGCTTCTACGAAGAGCTCTTCACGGTCCTCACACAATTTCTGGATCAACCCGATCTGATACGCCCGCTCGGCGGTGATCGGTTCACACGTCAGCGCGATGAGAAGGGCTTCCCCAAGCGGAATGATGCGGGGCAGGTGCGTCGTTCCGGGACCAGCGATGATGTTGCTCCGCGCTTCGGGAATGGCAAATTTCGATTGACGCGTGGCAATGCGGATATCACACTGAATCGCCATTTCGCAGCCGAGGGCATATGCATAGCCATCGACCGCTGCGATAATCGGCTTCGGACAGTCCGAGATGTTGCCCATCGCCGGAAGAGGTTGGTTGTTGCTCTGGCGACGTTCGTCCGCCGTCATGCTCGCCTGCTCTTTGAGGTCTCCGCCCGAGCAAAAGGCCCGACCACCTTCGCCGGTGAGAATGGCCACGTAGGTCGAGCTATCCCTCGAGAAGCTGTCAATGGCTTCTGCCATCAACCGCCTCGCCTCAACGTTGAGTGCGTTCATTGCCTCTGGACGATTGATCGTGATGTAGCACTTTCGATCCCGCGTCTCATATCGAACAGCTTCCGACATCCCCTACCTCCTAGGTTGGGAGTGACCGCTCCAAGTGGAACTCTTCAATCGCGCGGATCGTTCGGAACTGACCACGTAGTGAGGCGAAAGAAAGCTCCCTTGGTGGTGTCTGGGTCATACATGACTGTCTGCTCGTCGCGCGCAACGGACTTCACACCCTTGGTCGCAAGGAACTCGTCCGCCTGTTCGAGATCGGTCACCTTGAACGTCACGGCATGATGCATTTCACCGTTCCGTTCCAAATCGTCGCTGGCGTATGTCCCATTACTGGTGGGCATCGCCAGTTCGATCACGGTTTCACCGATCGCCACATACGCGTTCGAGGTTCCCGTCAGCGTCGATTCGGCCTCATATAAAAGTTCACCGCCAAACACATCGACGTAGATGTGCATGGCTCGGTCGAGGTCGCTCGTGATGGCGGTGGCGTACGCCAAGCGCTCGAGCGTCGTCGGGTGGTTGTCACGCCACCAGTGCGGGTCATAGCCCGGCTTGAAGCGGGGGTCATTGGACATGAGAGACGGCGCCGTGAATTGCATCTTTCCGACCGTCTCCCTGGGGTGAGTGAACACAGCAGGACAATCTTGCGATGGCTTCTCAGTCGCAACGATGCCCCCATTGAGATAGACCCGAATCGAGTTGTCCATACACGCTTGCCATACTTCGGGCACATCGTCGCTGTAGACGGCAATCGATTCCCATCGTGAGCCGAAGCGGTTGTAGAACTTCCCCAGTGGCATGGTGGCCCAGCCATCGACGCGGAAGGCCGGCGCGAGAGGCTCAATGCACGTGTCCGCCAGGCTGACGAGAGAGGCGTCCCGAACTTCCGCTTCCATGTAGCCGTGGTCCATCCACCCCCGCTTGACCGCAAACACGTCGTCATACCAGGCGTCGAGACCCGTGAGGTCGCCCGTCATGTGAATGAAGTGAAACTGTTTGGTGTGGCGCACTGTCCCTCCCAAAGGATGCTCACGTCCAATGAGCGACTGCGAACTACAGCGATTTGATAGATAGACGCGCGTTCCCGTTGTCCCTACGGTAGAGGAAATGAACTGCCAACCGGCCGGGTCAGCTCATTCGTGTGGAACGGAGGTAGATGTTGCTCGAACTGCTCAGGCCGCTGGCGGCACACTTGGGAAGCAACATCGTGTCCGACCACCCGTCGGCGCCTAGGCGACAGATTTTACGAGCTCGGCCGGCGGCTCACCTACGTTCGGAACCGTTTAAAGCCCACCACTGGTCGCACCGGCCAGTACGTGGGGTTCAGCGCCAAGAGCCCGAAGGCAGAAGCGCCAGATATAGTGCTCGTTGTCCAAAGTCTTTGGCACGCTCCAGCCGGTGGTCAACTGGGTGAACGCACTCGATACGAGTTCGTTGATTAAATGTGCGTCGCGCTCGGGGTCCTCCGAATTGATCAGGCCGGCCGTGTCGGCGGTGACGATGGCTTCCTGAAGGAGCCTGATGTTGGGCGCAAATAACGTGGCGAGCTCCTCGGGGTAGTCGTCTCGTAGGCGCCGAGTTTCCTTCATGATGGTCGAGCCGAGCGAGTCTTCGACGACTCGATTTGCGGATCGAAATAGCGTCATGACAATGATGCGGAGGCGATCGAGTGGATCGCTGGCTTCAGAGGCCTTCTGTTCCATCCGCGCCCTCTGACCGCGAACCGACTCTTCGACCACAGCGAGCATGAGGGCGTCCTTGCTACCGAAGTGACGATAAAAGGTCTGGAGGGCGACGCCCGCCCGGTCGACCAGCTCCTGCACGGTAAAGGACATGCTGCCCCCCGAATCGGAAGCTAGCTCGAGGGCGGCTTTGACGATCCGCGTAGTGGGACCAGTTGTGCGCGCCCGGGCTGCTTCCTCCGCCCGCTTCATGGATCGGTCTAAGACACGGTCCTGCCATATCGGTTGGCGGTCGTCAGTCACGCGTGCACCTTACCAGGGTGAAGAATCAACTTCCCGGTTGAAGAGAATCTCGTTCCCTTCTCGCTGGTAAGAAGCATGAGCTCGGAGGGGTCCGGTTGTAAGTCTCCGCACTCTCGGCAGGTCATCGCAAACGCCACGAGGTAGACCGTGACGGGCGTCACGGAGCCGCCCGCCGGCTCGGACGAGATCCGCAGACTTAGGCCGCTCCGGTAAGCGCAAGCTCGAGTTCCTCGAACGTCGGAGGTACTGGCCGACTCTCGGGTGTCACCTCGAGCACCTTGCCCATGTCCTCATCGTGGCCTCGCACCGAAGCCTGCATGGAAGTCTCGAGGTCAAGTTCGATTTCGGCGAAGATATGACCCTTGCGACGATTCAACGTATAGAGCCACGATCCTCCGACCAACATCCAGGCCAAGAAGATGTAAGGAAAGATGCGGATCGGGAATGGCGGGACGGGGACAAAGCTCCCGATGGTTGGAACCGCCAGGGCGACGCAGGCGATCACGGCCACCACCACATGCCGCGGCTTCAGTTCGCCCCGCTTCTTCAGGTAGACGGGGGCGGCGATGGTGATCAGGTAGTACGCAACGAGGAACCCGAATGCCGCCAGCGTGCCCGCGTCACCGAAGCTGGTAAGCGGGTTCGTGAAGATTTCGAGGACGCAGGGCACAGCCAGAATCAAGAAAATGTACGAGCTGATGGCTTTGTACGGGGTCCGGTTCTTCTCGTGCACCTGGCCCAGCTCTTTCGGGAAAACCGAGTGGTGGGCCATCGAGAAGATGATGCGCGAGCCCGCGTTCAGACACGACAGCGTTAGGGAGAAGAAGCTCACCATGGCGCCGAGTGCGACCGGCACCTTGAAAAAGCCGACCCCGTACGCCTTGGACAGGAAGGTGAGGGGTGCGGCCAAGCTGCTCAAACTGACGTGACTGTGCGTCGCACCAAACACCTCGACGTAGCTCATGAAGACCATGAACGCTCCGGTGAGCAGCAAACTCGCAATCACCGCCCTCGGAATGTTCTTCAGTGGCTTTCGGGCCTCCCCGCCCAGGGTGGTGGCGCTCTCGAACCCGACCAAGGAGAAGACGGTGATGACGACGGCCAGACTGAGGTCGTGAAGGGTCATCCCGTGCACCTTTAGCTGTGCCGTATCCGTCGGGAAGCCGTGCTTGAAGAGGATGACGCAGGCCAACGCAACGATGCACGCGACCGAGATCGCCTCGAACAACAGCGTCAACAACGAAGAGATCTTGATGTCCTTGTACGCAACGAGCCAACACAGCGCCGCAGAGATACAGAAGAAGATCACGGGTGGGATGGTTGTATGAATGCCCATCGACGAGACCACCTGGGCGGCGAAGATGGAAAACCCGGTAAGTCCGGCTACGCCGATGAACGTGTAACACCAGATAAGCGACCAGCCCGACATGACCCCAGCCGCTGGGCCTAGCCCTTTGGCCGTGTAGCCATACATCGAACCGGGTAGAGCCGAGCGCTTGGCGAACTGATTCAGACAGAAGACGACGAACAACAGCATTATCGTTCCAAACGCGTACGCCAGCCACGTCCCCTCGCCCGAGTCACCGAAGGCAAGAGGAATGATCAACACTGCCGTCATGGTCGGTGAGATCAACGCCACCGACTGCGCCATAACCGTTGGGAATCCCAGTGCCCGCGACTTCAGTCGATGTTGCACCCCCTGGCTGCCCTCTATCGAACTCTCGGCGGGTATTCGGGTGGCCTGAATCGTTTCCATTTGGTTGCTCCTTACCTCGAACAAGGACGGAATGGGATGGCTTACCTTCAACATACGGATGGGCGATTTCCGGAAAACATCCGGACCGTTAACGCTCTATAAACAAGGTTGAATCAGGTGAAACTGGTGAAAACAAGTGAAAGAACTTCGCCAGGCGCGTGACATCGAGGCCCTCTGATGGAGGAGCGATTCACGATGACCAAACCTGCTGGTACTCCCGAGAGATACGCAGGACCTTGCCTGCGGAAGGAGGAACCGATCGTTTCGCTTACGGGAGGGTTCCGGGGGGAAACGATTGGTCGTCTAGGAGCAAGTCCTCGTAGAAGGCACCGAACGTCTTGTCGGGATGGGCGATGGCAATTTCGAGCACCCACAAGTTCGGGGCGGGCCGGAACCCCACCTCCGCCATGGGGCCGTCGTAGTGAGCCGAGTGCGGATAGTCGGACAACCGATGTCCCGAGAGATCCATATTCAACTTCCATCCGAAGTCTTCGGTTGTCTTTATGGCGAAATCGTACAATTCAACGCCCGTTATTTGTTCGTTGAACCATTTGGCACGGACTATTTCCCAAATCTCACGTACGTCTGATTTTGCCTTGAGATGAAGAGGGTTTTCACCGAACACGAAGGTGTCGCCCGCATCTCCCTCGAAGTCGCCATAGACAGGCCCGATGTCGATGAAGAAGAGATCATTTTCCTGGAGGACGATCCCGGGCTCGGAGCGCTCCATAAAGTCCTTGGTGGTATTCGATCCGCAGCGCACGATGATGTGGTGCCACCCGCGGCGCATGCCGAGCTCACCCAGCGTCGTGCGTGCGATCTCCTTCGCCTTGTCCTCGGACATGCCAGGAGTGATCTGCCGGCGATCATGTGAACGGCTTTACGGGTCCGGGCCCGAACCGCCATGAAGTCCTCCAACTTGAAGGCAGTGCCCGTGGCCTCGAAGGTCATCGCGTCGGTGAGTGTCATTGTCCCTCCTGAGGGAGCTAGTGGATTTGGTGCAAATTGCGTGTGGGCTTGGCCGCTACCAACAGCACCTCGACGGGTGATTTTTCGGCTCCGAAGCGATGTGGAAGTTCGGCGTTGAAGTGAACAGCGGTGCCTGATTCGAGGAAATAGGTCGCTCCGTCGTATTCGAGCCGGAGCGTTCCATCGAGTACGTAGATCCACTCCTCGCCGGGGTGGCGCGCTGGCACCGGGGCCGGACGGTCCGCGGGAACCGTGACTCGCAGGGCGTCGATTGCACTCGAGCCGGAATAACCACTGCACGTGGCTATCGAAAGACCGTTTGATTCTCGTCGGGGCTCGTCCGGCTCCGAAACGGTCAACGGAGTTGTCGCCCCTTGGGTCTCGCCGAAGAGGGTTCCCACTGGAACGCCAAACGCGGCGGAGAGCGCCAGGAGCGAAGCCACCGAGGGCTGTCGTTCGGAGGACTCGAGGCGGGACAAGTGAGAAATCGAAATTCCCGAGAGGTCAGCGGCCTGTTCGAGAGTGAGCCCTTGATGCTCGCGCGTGGACCGCAGGCAATCGCCGATGGTCGTCATCTGCGTGGCTCCTGCTTCCATGCCTGCAAGGTACGCCCCAAATGCCTCAGAGGCAACATGAGTTTGCGGCAATTAACATTGCCGAAATGGAGGGTCGGCGGTCTCACGCGCTGCGGGCGCTGCGGCAGAGCGTTGAAATTCACCAACTGCCGCGATGGACTACCTCCTCGAAGGGCCGGCGGTCGGGAGTGAGAATGGCTTGCAGCGGTCGATCGGCCGGGTAACCAAGCGCAACCATGTAGGCACACGTGTGCGTGGCGGGAAGGCCGAGAATACGCTGGCAGGCCTCCTGGTCACCCACGGCGGAGTGACCGCTCCCGATTCCGAGGTCGGTGGCGGCCAGCAGCATGGCCATGGTTGCTTGGCCCAGGTCGTATTGGTCGATCATCCGGTACCGCTCGGACTCGGGCTCGGGGAGGACCAGGACTACCGCCGCCTTGGCCGTGGCGAGATGTCGAGCCCCCACCCACACGGTCGCGAGCTCACGAAGCTGCTCGGGTTCGGTGACCAAAATAAAATCCCATTTTTGGCGATTTGACGCAGAGGGAGATCGCCATCCTGCTTCGAGGATTCGATTGAGGTCGTCGTCGGTCAGCGGACGATCGTCGTAGCTGCGAACGTTGCGACGAGCTCGAATGGCGTCCCAAGTCTCCATGCGTTGCAAATCTATTGGCAGTACACCGCTGGGGGTCCCGGATCCTCGAAGGTCAGTCTCGTACTTCGATCCGGCCGTGCCGCAGTACAGCCACGTCACCGGAGAAGGCCTCGAACGCACAGGAGCGTAACCCTTGGTCCGTCTTTCCTACCTCATAGACAGAAAGTTGGATCGCGTCCCCAGGAAAGGTGGGTGAGGCAAAACGCACGGCAATGCGAGCGACGCGACGAGGATCGCCGTCTGCGGCCAGCTCGATCAGGCCACGGGTCGTCACACCCAGGGTACAGAGGCCCTGGTTGAACTTGCGGGGGAAGCCCAATCCCACGGCGACCTCATCACTCACGTGCATCGGAGATCGGTCACCCGAGGCGCCGGCGTAGCGGAACGTCTGATCCTGCGTGGTGGGCAAAGAAAGCGATCCGATGAGGCTGGAGCGAGCGGACTCGGGAAAATTGTGGTCTGCGAGTTGATCGCCACGGTCCCCACCAGTGGCTGGCCCTCGCATCAGGGACGACCAGTACTGCTCAATCACCACGTCACCGGCATCATCGCGGCTGATGAGACGTACAACGATGTTCATTCCGGCCTTGCTGGTCGTCACCGCGCAGCGCTCGGCGGTGGTGTGGAGGTGCGTGCCGGGCTCTATCGGCTTGTGAATGTAGAGGTCATGTGTGCCGTGTACGCCACCGATCGATCCGCGCATGGCCTCGCGCGGCAGCGCGGCTACGCCCATGAAGGCGCTAAAGGCCGGTACCACGGCGTAGGTGGGCGGTGTCGCACGGCCGTCCAGGTAGAGCGGATTGGGATCGTTGGTGGCATGGGCAAACGCCACTATCTCGTCGGCATCGCAATACGCCTTGACGGGATGGGTGGGCTGCTTCAGGGGTACCAGGGTGCTGTCCATTGCTTTCCTCGCTCAGTCGGTCACATCAAGGCGTGCATATCGTCGCCCACGGCAGCCTAGGAGCTTGATGGTCCCCCGTCTATTGTCGGCGCGCACGAGAACGTCGAGGATATCTTCCTCAAAACTCCACTTCCGGTGCATCCGGGTTGTCCGGCGGACCGATGACCTCGGGGGCCTCTTCTTCTGAATCAGGATGGTCGGGAGCTTCTTCCTCGTCGTGCCACGTCTGGGTCATGTGCGTCCTCCTCGGAATCAAAGCGTATCGAGCAGCAGTTCTCGACGGTTGCTCTTCTGATTTAGAAGTTGGTGCCGCCGTCGATGTTGATGACCGCTCCTGTGAGATAGCCAGCACGCGGCGAGAGCAGGAACGCAAACAGCTCACCGACCTCCTCGGGATTGCCCGGACGACCGAGGGCGACGTCCATGTGCCATTCGTCGACCATGACCTGTTCGAGCAGTCCATCGGGAGGAACGTCGCGCTGCTTGGCCAGCGCCTGTCGGAATGCCGCCAGGCTGTCAGTCTCGATCACGCCCGGGCAAACGCAATTCGCTCGCAAACCAGCCGGCCCATACGCCTTGGCAATCGTTTTCGTGAAGGCAACCACGCCGCTCTTGAGTGCAACGTATGGCAAGCGGTCGGGATGATAGGCATGGATGCCGTACGCGCCTGTGGTGACAACGTTGCCGCCTCCTGCCGCGAGGAGGTACGGGATGGCAGCGCGCACAGTCCGTACCGTGCCCATCAAGATGTCTTCGACAGCGTCCGCCCAGACTGCGTCGGAAGCCTGTTCCAAGTTGTGGTGCGACGATGACCCGGTTCCGGTCGTCACGGCGATTCCGGCCAGTCCACCCAAGGCTTCGTTCGCCTCGGCCACCAATCTGTCGGCGTCCCCGTCCCGGCTGACGTCGCCGATTAACGCGATCGTCTGTTCTCCCCCGATCCGGCCAGTTGCGGCCCGCGCTCGAACGATATCGCGCCCGGCCACGGCAACCTTGGCCCCCTCGGCCACCAGTGCGGCTGCCGTGGCCAAGCCCATTCCGGCCGTACCCCCAACGACCAGATATCCGCGATCACGAACTCCGAGATCCATCAGCGTCCAACGGGATCGTCTGAAGCGGACACGGGGCAAACATAGCGATAATCCTTCCCTCCTTCAACGGAACCTTGGACCGTCGTCGAAAGCTCTGTTGCTCAGCAGGATTGGCTCGCACGGAGGGGCTATTGTCCGACATTGGGGGTATGCCCGTGCAAACGGGAAGTGCCTGCTGGCCAGCATTCGCTGGAGAAACGGACCATTCTTTCGTCGCTGATTCTCCGGTAGAGAGCAGTTCACTCGATTGAAGGAGGAACCCGATGGCGACAGCAAGAGAAGCGCGGGAATGGGCTGCGGGTGGTGGCCTACACGGAATCGGTGACTCGCTCTACACACCGTTCAGCGGGCGTGACGGCGAGGACATTGATTGGGATGCGTACCGCACCCTGGTCCGCTACTGCGTCAACGACCTCCAGCACGACATGCTCTGGCTCACGAGTGGGGTGGGCGAGTGGTGGTCGCTCACCATGGAAGAGCGCAAGCTATTGCTCGAGGTCGCGATCACGGAAGCCCGCTCCGTGAAACCCGCCACGGTGATCGAGGCCTGCACAAGCGCACCATCGGCCAAGGACTGCCTCGAGCTCACACTGCACGCGCAAGAGCACGGTGCTGACATCTGCTACATCCAGACGCCGCCCATGGAAGTTCATGCCGGAGAAGGCGTCTTGCGATTCTTTGAGTATGTCGCCGACCGGACCGACATCGCCCTCGGCATGTTCAACTCGCCGTCATCGGGCAGTGTCCTCACTGCACAGGAGATGGCGGCTATCTACCACGCAATCCCGGCCGTCGTCGCCGTCAAGGAGGGCGTCATGGACAGCGTTTCGCGAACGACGGCGCTCCACGCGTTGGCTCCGGAGCTCGTTATCTGGGAGTGCGATCTGATCGTGTACAGCGCCGGATGGCTGCAACGGGGAATCGTCGGTCCGGCCCAGCTTGGGACGTCCGCCTACCTGTGGGAGACACCCGACAATTTGGCCTACACCCGATATTGGAACCTGATCTGGGATGGCCATCTGGCCGAGGCGGCATCCTTCTCGCAGGAATCCGGGCTCGATGCACGTAGTGCCGCCATGGGTTCATGGCTGGTGCAATATCCCGGTCGGCCTGACTACTTCACGCACTGGGGCGAAGCCTTTAAGTACGCCGCCTCGGTCATTGGCCTACCCGTTGGGGATTACCCACACTCGAGGCCGCCGCAGGGCTTGCTACCCGAAGTAGCCAAACTTCAGATCCGCACAGCACTCGAAACGGGCGGAATGGCTGGCAAGGCGAGACTCGTTCTCGGTGGTGTCGCGGCGTGACGTTTGGCCGCTACGTCGGCCAGCCACGGAATTTTCGTTGATATGTTTGCTGTCTGATGTCGATCCCCTCCGAAGCCTCAGACGCAGTGCAATCCGATGATGAGACGGAACACTTCTTTCAGCGTTTCCGCACGCGCGACGTCCCATGTCCGGAGGGTCACCTTGCCGTCGAACTGGACCTCCGCCCCGAACTGACGAACATTCGCGGAGCCCTCAACGGAGGGCTGATTTGCCTACTCGTCGATACCTGCGCCGGACGTCTGGCCTATCTCTTGTGCGACCACGAGAATGGGTACAGCAACGCGACGTCCGATCTCACCGTTCACTTCCTCTCCCCCGTCTCGGTCGGGCCGGCCCGAGTCGAAGCTCGAGTCCTGCGAGCAGGCCGCTCGACATTCGTACTCCAAGTCGATGTGACCGACGTGGGCCGCAACAACAAATTAGCAGCCGTGTCCACCATTGCCTTCAGAGTCGTTGCACCTAGGTCCTGATTGGAAGTCCGCCCGCCGGTTCAAATCGGGCACATGAGCTCAAGGGCAACGCCATCAGGGTCACGGAAGGTCAATTGATATGCATAGGAATGCTGCACGATCGGCGTGTACCGGCCGCCGCGCTCCTTGAGTACCCGTTCGATATCGTTGAGATCTGTCACGTCCGAAACCGTAAAGGAAAGGTGATCGAGTCCGGCCCTTCGCTCGTCGAAGGGCGACGACTCGGGAGTGTCGTGCTGTCGTAATACGACCGAGATGCCACCTGGAAGGACCCCGTAGCTGAAACTGGTGGTGTCACTGCGACCCGAGGCCTGCTCCGACCATGACAACACGTCGGCGTACCAAGCTTTGCTCGCTTCCAAATCCGAAACGGTAAGGCTCACATGTGACAATGCGGTGACCGGCATGGCGGCACTCATTTCTCGGGGACGTTCACCCGCTCGCGCGAATACTCGGGAAGTATTCCACAGCCATACTGCGAAGTCTTTGACAGAACCTCGTGCCCGACTAGGTGAAGCGCGCCGGATTCTCAAAGACTTCGGCGGCGGCACTGTGAAAGCCTGAAGGAAGCCCCAGCTCCTCGAACATGGACGCGATCTCCCGCATTTCGCCCGACCAGCGCCAGCCCTTCTCCAGGGCGGATCGTTGACCTCGTCTCCACCGTCCTTGGAGTTCCGGCTGGGAAGTACGCCATTCTTCGAGGAGCGTCTCCTCGACTCCCGCCCGCACGGCAGCCGCTCTCACTGCCAACAACATGGCCGCTGATCCTTTCGTCCACGCGGCATAGGCCAACTTCAGCGCAGACGCAGAAGTTGGGCTCTCGTCGATTACGCGGACCTCGAATCGATCCGTGACGAGCGATGCACGGACCCGCGCCGCAGCCAGGCCGGAGAGGTAGAGACGCGTGCGGCCTGGAGAGACCGGAGGAGGGCCAATGATTCCGCCGTCCACATATTGCGCTCCAGCATCCTCGACGACCTCGCGGACCTTGCCTGCGGTGGCCGGCGCAATGGCGTTCGCATCGAGATACAGCCAATCGTGCTTGTCTTTTGCGGCCGAGGCCACGGCCGAGGCAACCTCGAGCGCCGCATCGGGCGGGCACACGGAGACGACAAGGCTGCCGTAGCCCACCAGTGTCACGAGATCGCCGTCATCGACCAGTCCGGCGGCACGTGCGCGGTCTCGGGTTGCTTCGGTTCTGCCATCCGAGGCCCAATGCACTTCCGTGCCTGCTTCAACGAGAGCAGTACCGATTGCTGCTCCCATTTCTCCCGGGTGCAAAAGCGCGATTCTCATGGGACCCGGGAAAGACCATAACCATGACGTCGCCTGCCCACATCGCACATCCTAGAAGCCGTCGTCGTCAGGGGAGCCTGGCGATATGGCCCGACGTGACCGCATCAGAGATGAAGTGGGGACCTACCGAAACGAACCTCGAGGTGTCGGCGACCGATCGTGAAGGTCCTCCGCCATCGGTTGGGGCATATCCGGCGTCCTAACTCGTCGGGGGCATGAGGCGGTAAACGGCTCCGGCGGTATCGTCGCTCACGTACAGGGCGCCGTCAGGACCGGGAACGGCGTCGACGGGTCGCCCCCAGCGCGTGCCATCGGCCTCCTGAAAACCGCTCACGAGGGTGATAGCCGGTTGCAGAGTCTCCGAGGTGGAGTCCCATGCCATCCAGAGGACGGCAGGGGGCCTGGGCGGCTGACGGTCCCACGAGCCGTGCACAGCGACGACTGCTCCTCCAGTCCACGGCGCGCCAATCTCGCTCCCCTCCAGAAAATCCAGGCCGAGGGGAGCGCTATGCGCGGCCAGCCCGACCTCGATGGGGGTCAGGGCGCCACAGTCCAATGCCGCTCCCCCGGGATTGGTCACCGCGTCGTCGACGAACGGGACGTCGGCCTCGGATCCGGCCGGGGTGCTGCGATCAGGGTCGGGGTTGCAGTATGGCCAGCCCAGGTCCCGTCCCTGGGTAATCGGAACGACCTCATCCGGCGGGTGATCGTTCACATAGGCCTGAATGACGCGGCCGAAGGCATCGGTGTAGCCAGCGTCGGGTCCATTGAAAGGATAGGTGATGTTGTCGCGCTCATTGACGGCGGTCCACACCGTGCCATTCGGCGCGACGGCAAGTCCCTCACCGTTGCGAACACCGGTCTCCACCACATGAAGCCCGCTTCCGTTGGGGTGAACCGCCATGATCACCGCCCGCGGAGGGGTCATCGTCCGGTCGTCGGGATCGGCATTGGAAGAACTACTGACGTTGAAATAGACGGTTCCATTCGGGGCGACCGCGACGTCCTTCTGACGGTGCACATCATCGCCGGTCGGGTCCAAATCAGGGAGGTTCCCCGCAATGAGCGTGCGCTCCCCAACGACGGTCCCCGCCTTCCAGTCGAAGCGATCGATCTCGTTCGACTCACCGACGTACAGCACCGAGTGGCCGTTCAGGCGGGCGAACGCCAATCCCTGCGGTTGGGTAAGCCCAGACAAGATGGTCCGCTCCGTCGGAGCAGTCTGGGCGTTCGCCCCGGGGACAAGCTCGACTACCTTGCCCTCGTCAGGTTCACTGACCAACAGATCGCCCTCCGGACTCCATGCTTCCATCCGCGCGTCGGGCACCCGAGCCCAGACCTCAGCCGTCCAGCCGGCCGGGAGATTTAGGCTGCGGGCGACCGAGAATGGCGTGGAATTTTCGCCGGCCAAGACGGTCAATGGGACAGCTGTCGTCGCCCCAAGCGTCGGCACCGTGAGAGTTGTCGAACCTGTCGTGGTGGTGGACGTGGTGGTGGACGGCGTGGGGGTCGTCGTGCTCGAACCACCCGAAGCATCGTGCGGTGAGCCCGTACAACTTGCGGCGGCGACAGCCAACGCCGCGAAGACAACGCTGGATCTGATTCTTACGTATGGGGTCAGGCGGACCGATCGCCGCCAGCGTCGGTCAGAACAAGGCAGAGGCGGTTGCTTTCGGATCTCGCGATCACCGTCGGGCCGCACGTAAGGGCTCCATGAGATCGCCGAACCTCTCGACCCGCGCGAGCACATCGAGTGCCTCGAACCGAAGGTCATCAGGGTCACCGCTCTTGGCGCAGGCGTCGACCTCAGCCCAGGTCACGGGGGTTGACACCGTGGGCCTCGAACGAGCTCTGAGCGAGTAGGCCGCGACGGTCGTCTTGGCCGGATTGTTCTGACTCCAGTCGATCAGGACCTTGTTTTTGCGTAAATCCTTATTCATGCGCGAGACCACGTCGCCGGGATACTCCTTCTCTATGGCGAGCGCCAAGTCATGTGCATCCTGGCCGGCTTTCTCGGATGTCACGCGGCGTAGAGGCGCGTAGAGCTGCAATCCCTTCGAGCCACTCGTCTTGGCGAAGACGTTCTTCTCACCCAGTCGTTTGGTGATCAGTCGAGCAACGTGACAACAGTCGACGATCGTCGTCCCCGGCCCCGGATCGAGATCGAAGACCATATGATCGGGAGGAGCCGGAAGGTGGCGTCGCTTGCCGACCCGCCAAAGCGGAACATGGAGCTCCAATGCCGCCAGGTTGGCCGCCCAGAGCAGAGCCGGACGATCACAAATGAGGGCGAATTCAATTGGAGCCGAATTGGATGGCACTTCGATTGTTCGCACCCACTCCGGCGCATGGGACGGGACGTGCTTTTCAAAAAACGACTTATCATCGACACCATTGGGATACCGCTTCATTGTGACCGGTCGATCCGAAACGTGCGGGAGCATCACCTCGGCGATTCGTGCGTAGTAATCCAGCACCTCACCCTTGGTGAATCCGGTCTCGGGATACATGACCTTGTCCAAATTCGACAACGAGAGACGACGCCCGTCGATCTCGGTCTCCACCCGATCAGGGCTCACGAATCACCTCATCCACGTTCTTATCGGGGCGAAGTCCCCGCCATGACGGGTGGCGCAAGTGCCCGTCCGTCGTCCACTCCGCGAACTGCACTTCGCCCACGAACTTCGGTTGGGCGAAGTGGGCAAGAGCCGTCTCGGCTCGTGTCAGTGGCCGGGTAAACGGACTCTTATTCTGGGCTAGAGGCGAAAGATCAGCCAGGAGTTCGTCGCGTGCCGCGTCCGAAAACCCCGTTCCCACCTTGCCCACATACTCCAGGCCTTCTTCGGACGGGATGCCCAAGAGCAGGGCGCCCAGACTGCCGGAGCGCTCCCCTTTGCCCTCGGTCCATCCGCCAATGACGACCTCTTGAGTGCGAAAGTTCTTCACCTTCAGCCAGTCGCCGGTTCGCTTCCCCGGCTGGTACGGGGAACTTCGCCGCTTCACCACGACACCCTCGAGGCCTCGGTCCTTGGCCACGGCCAAAACGTCGGCACCATGGGCGTCTTTCACCGAAGGGGGCACGGCGAAGGTCTCTCCCGCGAGCTCCAGTGATTCGAGGGTCTGGCGGCGTTCGTCGTACGTCTCGTTGAAAAGCGGTCGACCCTCGAGGTAGAGCAGATCGAAGATCAAGAAAGTGGCCGGCGATTCTTTCGCCAGCCGGGTGATGGTTGCTTTCGAGGTGAGATGGAGACGGTGGGCGAGCCGCCCAAAGTTCGGACGCCCTTCGTCGTCAAGCGCCACCATCTCGCCGTCGAGAATGGCAGACCGAGAGCCGAGAAACTCGCCAACGTGGCGCAGCTCGGGAAAGCTGACGCCCAGATCCTTGCCATTGCGGGTGAAAGCGCGGACGCGGCCCCCTTCGACATAGACGATCGCCCTTACCCCATCCCATTTGAATTCGTAGGCCCAGCCCTCGTCGGAGGCGGGCAGAGACCCCGGTTGCGCCAGCATCGGCTTCACGTTTTCGGGCATCGGCTCGAAGTCCGCTGCTGGTGGATCCATCCTATGGATCATCCAATTCTTCCCGCTGGTCGGAAAGAGGACGTAGCGGCCCGACACCCGCTCGCCTCGGAGGACGACCATCACCTCATTGTCGCGCCACTTTTCCAGTTCATAGGTGCCCCTGTCCCAGATGCTGACGTGACCGCCGCCGTACTCGCCTTGAGGGATATCTCCCTCGAAGCTGCCGTAATCGAGCGGATGATCTTCGGTGTGGACCGCCAAATGGTTGGTCTTTGGGCTCTCGGGCAGCCCTTTCGGCAAGGCCCATGAAACGAAGACGCCATCGTGTTCGAGCCGGAAGTCCCAGTGGAGCGCGCGAGCGTGATGCTCTTGGATCACGAACGTGGGATCCTTACCCTTTTTGGCGCGTGGAACCTTGCCAGATTTCGCTCCCATCGGCTCCGGCGTCTTTTTCGGATCACGCTTGGCCCGATACTCCGACAATTTCTCCGGCATGACTACTAACTATTCCCGATCGGCAGAGCTCGAACCACCCCTGCCTCAACGAGCAGAAGCGGCAGCTAGCTCGTCGACGTCAAAGCAACCCCCGCGTTCGTCCCGACTGCGCCTCGCTCTCTACCGAAGGCAGGCCCTCCGTATCCCCTCTGACTGCCGTCACCAGTTCCGAACGTACGGAACGCCAAGCGTCCCGGATCGCTCCATACCGCTCGATCAGTTCATCGTCGATCTCGATCGGGCCGATGTCGAATTGACGGCGACCGAAATTGGTCGGTGGTTCCTTGCCGTAGACGTGTATTTCCGGATTGGCCGGATCGTAATAAATCCAGACTCTCATATTCATTCCGCTCGTTCGTTTGGAGAGCCTCCAGCGTGCGTCGCCTTTATCTACATCCGGTCCACTACGCATCAACAGCCGCTCAATCCTGGTTCGACGTCGAGTCCGCTCTGTAATCAAAAAACTCACTCGGATGAGATTCACCTTCTCGTTTGAATGTTCATCACCGCTCTTGCGGGGACCGGACGGCGATGGTCTCGGGCGCAAAAGGGCAGCTAAGATGCACTGCGCACCCAATTCTTGTACAGAGCAACCCGTCGGATATGCGTGAAGCCGCCGGCGTTCGAACGTCCAGTCAGAGGAGGATCCAAATGCCGATCAGCGTGAAATATCCCGTGTTCGACGCCGACAATCACATGTACGAGACGATGGACGCCTTCGTCAAGTATCTGCCACCGGAGTACGACGGACTGGTGAAATTCGTGGAGGTGAACGGTCGGACGAAGATCGCACTTCGCAATGTGATCAGCGACTACATTCCCAACCCGACGTTCAACAAGGTTGCCCCTCCCGGAGCCCAGGAATTGGAGTTCCGGCTCAAGAATCCCTCCTCGAAGCACACGATCGTGACCGAAGGGATGGGCACTCGACAGTTCGGGGAAGCCTCCCCGGTACATCGAGTCACCACCTGCGTTCTTCAATCCCGAAGAACGGATCATGCTGATGGACCAGCAGCAGATCGACCGAGCCATGATGTGGCCCACGCTGGCCAGCCTGCTCGAGGAGCGCCTGGCGGACGATCTGAAGGGTACGGCGGTCGTCGTGCATGCGCTGAACGAGTGGATGCACGAGCACTGGACCTTCAACTTCGACAATCGCATCTTCCCACGCCTGTGATCAATCTGTCGATCCTCGACGAGGCCATTCGGGAACTGGACTATGTCGTCGAGCGGGGAGCGCGTGCCATCCTCATCCGTCCCGCCAGCGTGCCGGACTACAACGGACGCCGGCGCTCATTCGCCCTGCCGGAATACGACCCCTTCTGGAAGAAAGTGCAAGAGTCCGGGGTACTGGTCGGCATGCATTCCTCAGACGACGGAGCGCAGCGCTACATCAATGAATGGGACGGAGCCACAAAGGAGTTCACGCCGTTCCGGACACCGAGCTTGTTCTCCCGACTGGTGAACAGCGAGTACCGCAACATCCGAGACAGCATCTATTCGATCATCGGACACGGTCTCGCCACCCGATTCCCCGATATTCGCTTCATGCCCGTTGAGAACGGAAGCCAGTGGGTTCCGACCGCCCTCAAGCAATTCCGAAAACTCTACGATCGGAGTCCAGAGGCGTTCGACGAGAATCCCATCGAGGCCTTCCACCGCTCCATCTTCGTCCACCCCTTCTTCGAAGAGGACGTGTTGAGCATTGTCGACCTGGTTGGATCGGACAATGTCGTCTTCGGTTCGGATTATCCGCACCCAGAAGGACTCTTCGATCCCCTCTCATTCCTCGAAGAGATCGAGCCGTTGCCCGAGGCGGACAAGGCCAAGATCATGGGGGGCACTCTGTCCAAACTGATGCAGTGCGATCCCACAGAAAAGGTCGTGGCCGCGGCATAGGTCGAACACGACTGGGGAAACTGAAGCACATCACGCACCAGTCGTCACGGTTCTGGAGTAACGGCTACGGCGGTGGCGGCCGTCCGTAGGTAGTGCCAGGCGCGCTCGGGCGGCAAGCCACCGCATAACGGCTCAAGGGAGAGACTTTGTCCGGCTGCAGCCAACTGTGCCGCCTCGGCCGAGGTGTAGATACGGTAGGAACCTTGCTCGGCCCGTAGATCGTCTACTGTGTCCGCCTCGGAGAGGGAGGCGATGCTGCTTTTCCCCGCGGCCGCATTCCACTCTCGGTACAGACGAATTTCATTGAGCATTCGAGGACCGAGCTCGGCCCATGCCGCGTCGAGATCGTCTGCGACGAATGCCGTCGTGGCGGCGCCAGGCGCCGTCAGGTGGCACCCCGGGGCCTGCACATTGAGCTCTCGGGCCTCGTTCTCGTAGGCCTCACGCAGATGGTCTCCACCCGTCTCGGCGAGGAACATGAGACCGTGTCGTGCCGCACGTCTGGCCGCGGCGACCGTATGGCCGCCGTAGGCGAGCGGGGGCCCACCGGGCGAGGCCGGCGAAGGCGTGACCTGAACGGTCCCGCGGGTGGGGTGATCGAAGGGTTAACCCGTCCAAGCGCCTTTCAACGTGACTAAGAGCTCCTCCATATGTGCCGCCCTCGTCCGCGGATCCACCCCGAACATCTGAAACTCCTCGTCGCGGTAGCCCATCCCGATAACGCACATCACCCGACCTGAACTCACAAGGTTCAGGACAGCGAGGTCCTCGGCCAGCCGTATCGGGTCATAGAGAAGCCCAAGGAGTGCGGCGACCACGATGATCGTGGACTGTGTCCGTGCCGCCATGGCTGAAGCCAGGATCAGCGGCGAAGGTATGTACCCGTCAGGGGAAGCATGATGCTCGGATATGGCAATGCCAAGATTTCCGTGTTGTTCACCCCAGGCTGCCATTTCGATTGCGGCCTGATAGGCGGCGGTCCTGGCCGCCCCCTCTTCGTCTGGTGGGCGGCCTTCGTCTGGAGTGCGCATCGAGAATCGGAGCTGGTACATGGTCCTCCTTGGCGGCCGGCACGCTCGAGACCCGAGGGGGATCGGGGGCTGTTGCCCACGAGACGCTATCCGATTGAAGGCGTAGCATTGCGTTGACAACGGCGGTGGTTTCCTATCGTTCTCGAGTTCCCTACCGCTCGACGTAAAAGGGGGCAGGCATGGACAAACTGGTGTTCTGCTTTACACGGCGTCCGCAGATGAGCCGATCGGAATACTTCGAGCATTACTTGCAACATCACGCTCCACTCGGGCTCCGTGTGGCCAAAGCCATTGTGGGATACACGGTCAATCTCACCGATGTCGAAGACCCTGGGAGCGACGGCCCGGACGCCATCACTGAGATCTGGACTTCGTCGGCGGAGGAGTTCATGGATCCGGACCGGGCCTTCGATTCCAGAGAAGACGCCGCCCTGATTTCGGCTGACCACGACTCCTTCATGGGTCCTTTCGACGTCTACGTTGTCAACGAAAGAATCGTGCGGCAGAGGAGCTCCTTCGAGCCACTCGGTACCCGTACGGCCTTGGCCAAACGAGTGTCGTTCTACAACCACGATGAGCAACCGCCTGAACCGTCGGGTGAAGTTGTCGAATTTGTCGAACATCGGGTGCACCGCGATCTCTCCGGGGGAGGGTCGCTCGGCCTGATCGTCACTACTCTGGCTCCGACTGTCGATGCCCTAGGGGCGCCGACCGGAAGGTGTTACACCGTCAGCGAATTCCGACAACGGGATCCGGCTGGGCACGAGGTGGAGTTCAGCAAGCTATAAGTGCAGAGCTTATAACATCGGCGCGGCGACGTCACCACCCGTCGTGGAACTGCGTCCCGAAGGGGGGCCATGAGGTGCAATCAGGCGGCCACCAAGTACGAGGGTGCTCTTCCGCCGTTCCTCCGCGCCATGGAGGGGATGGGCTGAAATGCCAACACCAGGAGTGATTCTGGGGTCGCGAGTGGGACCCTTCGACGGGCGTCTGGACGCCAAGCTCTTGAAGCAATACGCCCAGGCAACCACGGATCCTTCCTCTCGCGTTCAGGCTGGGACGGCTGTCCCGCTCGTCGCTATCGCCACCCAGATTTGGGAGGCACAAAATGAAGGCCGAACCGCCGCAGTTTCAGAGGAGGTCCAACAAACTGCGAAGGGAGGGGTGCACGGAGAACACGACATCATCCTTCACCGTCCAATCGGTCCCGGCGAGGATCTACGAACATGGGTTCAGGCACATGGGGCAAGGGCGGCTGGACGCAATTCCTTGGTCACGCTCAAGTTCTCGACCTTCGACACCTCCGATGACCTCGTGGCGGAACAATGGTGGACAACCGTGTACCTCGCAACGACGTGCCAGACGACCGGGGACCCGGTCCCCGATCACTCGTTGTCCGATGGTGCTCGCGAACGGCCTTGCGCTTCGTACCAGGTCGAAGTGGACGAGGACATGGCTCGGCGTTATGCGGAAGTCTCCGGAGATTGGTCGGCGCATCACTTTGACATCGAAGCCGCTCGCCGATCCGGGTTCGATCGCACCTTCCTTCACGGCCTGTGCACAATGGCCCTGTGTGCCCAGGGCGCGGTGAAGGAGTTCGCCGACGGCGATCCGGACCGCGTACGCCGCATTGCGGTCCGGTTTGCCTCACCAACCCCGATGGGTGAGCATCTCCATGTGCAGTTCTATGACGCCGGTTCCTCGGTGTATGCGTTCGAGGCTGAATGCGCCGGAGCAACCGTCATCAGTCACGGCCGGGTCGAACTCCGCTGAGCGCGCGAGTGACAGGCGCGAGCGATGGTCAGATGGGTCGGCGCGGCGTGATGGACACAGAGGGAACGCTGACGCTTGGCC
Organism: uncultured Acidimicrobiaceae bacterium; assembly: GCA_963737745.1. Classification (GTDB taxonomy): domain Bacteria; phylum Actinomycetota; class Acidimicrobiia; order Acidimicrobiales; family RAAP-2; genus Bog-473. The sequence continues at coordinate 121,050 of CAVTTR010000004.1, forward strand.
CGGACCGCAACAAGGAGTCCAACGCGTCGACCAGATGATCGATTTCCATCAGCTTGTCGGTCATCAGACCCCTCGCCGTCCAGACTGGATAGAGCTCCCCCGCCAGTTCGAGGTCCCATTCGCTGGCGAAGCGTGATCCCCCGGGACCTTCGCCGCCGCCGCACTCCCCCACGATGACACGCGTGAACCCAATCTCGGGATGTTCGGCGCGCCAGGCCTCGACGAGCTTGTCCAAGGCAGCCTTGGTGACGGTATACGAGGCCAGACCGGGCCAGGGCGAAGTCAATGAGGCGCTGATCGAAGACAGATAGCCAACCATCCCCTTGGACTCCGCGAGGTGAGGCAAGGCGGCCGCAGTGACCTGCGACGCACCGATGACATTCGTGGCAAATACTCGCTGCCAGTCCGCATAGCTGAGTTCCTCGATCCGCCGAAGTACACCCATGCCGGCGGCGTAGACGACGGCATCGATTCCCCCGAGACTGCGAGCTGCCTCGCCGAAGGCCTCCTGGCAGGACGCTTCATCGGTGGCATCACAGGAGATAGCCAACGTACCCCCGCCGGCTTCTTCGGCCGCTTCGTCCAGGAAATCCTTCTTCCGGGCCATGAGCGCCACATTGGCACCGCGCCGTGCCAGCCCAATTCCGAGGCACCGTCCCAATCCGGTCGATGCACCCACCACCACGACTCTCATTTGAGCGTCCTCCCACTCACGAGGTACCGAATGACGATACGTCTTCGATCAGGCCGACTGGTTCTCGCCGAGGTAGCTGTTGACCACCTGTTCATTCGCATCAGCCGCTGCGCCGGACCAGGCCACTTCACCGCGTTGGAGGATCACGCAGGTATTGGCCATCGCCAAGGCGCGGTGTACGAATTGTTCGATCAAGAGCACGGTGATCCCCATCTCGCACGCCTTCGTGAGCCCATCGAAAACGGACTCCACGACGAGGGGGGCGAGGCCGAGGGACATCTCGTCGGCAATGACGACCTTGGGGCGCACCGCAAGCGCCCTCGCCAAGGCGAGCATCTGCTGCTCGCCACCAGAGAGGCTTCCAGCTCGTTGCGAACGACGGGAGCCCAGTGCCGGGAAGAGCTCAATGGCCGTGGCGATGGAAGCCTGACGTTCAGTCTTCGAACCGGCTTGGCGACAAGCCATCCGAAGGTTGTCAATCACGGTAAGACCAGGGAATATCCCTCGACCCTCGGGAATGTAGGCGATCCCGGCCCTGCTGCGCTGGTAGGCCGCCCATGAGTTCACGCTCTCACCCTCGAGCTTGACCTCTCCGCTGATCAGTGGGATCAAACCCGAAATGGCGCGTCCAAGGGTGCTCTTTCCGGCGCCGTTCGGGCCCAGAAGTGCGACCATGTGGCCCCGCGGAACTTGAAACGACACTCCCGACAGCGCCAGGGCAGCGCCGTAGCGAACCTCGAGATCTACGACATCAAGCATTGGTGTCCCCATCACCGCAACGTTGCTATCCGACACCCAATCTCCCCTTCGTTCGTGCTGCAATTCACAGAGCCGCCTTGGTCGCGTTGACCTCCATCGGTCAGGCTATTTCGCTGCGTGCTCCAGCGGTGGTCGATTTGTCGAGCTGAGCGTCCCCCAGATAAGCCGTCTTCACGCTCTCGTTATTCCTGATCATTTCGGGGGGTCCCTGAGCAATCAACTGGCCGAAGTCCAACACAAAGATCTCGCTACACAGCCCCAGCACCAGGGGCGCATCGTGCTCGACCAGCAGCAGCGACGTGCCGTCCTCTTCGACTGTGCGCTTCAGGGCCGCCGCGAGCCGAGCGGCCTCGTGACTGTCGAGACCGGAGAGCGGTTCGTCGAGCAGAATCACCCGGGGCTCGGTGGCCAGCGCACGCCCGATTTCTACGAGACGGACACTCCCCAGCGGGAGCGTGTCGACGAGCGAGTCTGCAATGTCTTCAAGCTTCAGCAATTCGACCAGGTATTCCGTCCGCTCCGTCTCGGCCGTGCTGGGCTTCTTCAGGCTGCTGGGTGTGAACAGGTCCTTCCACAGCCGTGAGCGTTCATGACGGACACGGTACGACAGCACGAAATGCTCGCGAACTGTGAGACCAAAGAAGACCTCGGGCTGCTGAAAGGTCCGCGCCAGTCCGAGGCGCGCTCTCCCCTGTGGTGTTGCGTTCGTGATCTCTTGACCGGCCAGAAAAACCTGTCCGCTCGTTGCCCGCTGGAAACCAGAACAGACGTTGAACATTGTGCTCTTGCCGGCGCCGTTCGGGCCAAGGAGACCAATGAGCCTTCCTTCGGGTACGGAGAGATCGACTGCATTCAGTGCCGTTAACCCGCCGAACTTGACGGTAACATTCTTGGCCTCCAGGAGAGGCCCACTGGGCTGGACCGAGGTCATCCCTGCTCCCTCACCGGGAAAGCGAATGATTCAGGTGCTACAAGTATGTGCCGCTGCATGTCCTGCCCTCCGCGTCTGCGCTTCTCATTAATGGGACGTTCCCTGCGGCGCCAAGCGGGGATCCGGGGGTGTCGGTAACTTTTTACTCGCCTTTTCCCCGCGCAACTGCGTGGAGAACAAGTAACCAGCGGTGATGTGCACGATAACCAAGGTGATGACCAGCCACAGCCACCACCAGTGGGATACTGCGACGACCAGCACCACAAAGACGACAAAGTACACCGCCGCCACGACCTTGAGTATCGAGTATTGCTGCGGATACGCAGCCCGGAAACGGGCGATCACGAACCGGAATTGTCGAGCCTGCATGGTGAGGATGCCCTCGGGGAACTTGATGATGGCGATGGCCCCCAGGCCGAAACCGATGGCCACGAAGTTGCCGAATACCTTGGGGAGATAGACCAGGGACAGTCCACTCGCCAGCGTCAAGCTCAAGCCGGCATAGAGGGCCGATGCATTAGACCGAATGCCCTGGGTTACCAGCACCACGAGCCAGATCTCTCCGGTAAGCGTTGCATAGTTGGAGGGAACGGCCACCCCCATCGTTATGGCCAGTAAGCCCCCTCCAATGCCCGCAACGAAGGCAGCCAGGCCGGCGAGGAGGACCTTCATCTGCACGACGCCGATGCCGATGGACTTCGAAGCGTTGGAACTCGAGCGGACGGCGGCCAGTGCGAGCCCGATGGTCGATCGCCGCAGGTTAACGATAATGATGGCGACGATGGCGAAGACAATGATCGCCAGATAGACGAGGGCCCGGGCCCCGCCAAAAATCTGGGGTGGAGTCACGTTCACGCCCACGCCGTTGTTGCTGAAAATCTGTTGATCGAAGACGATGTTCTCGATCAAGAGGCCGAACGTCAGTGTGACGAGCGCCACATAGAGATCGCCCATTCGAATGGTGATCCATCCCACGAGGAGGCCGGCGGGGACCGCAATGAAGCCGCCCAAAAGCACGGCAAGTAAAACCGGCACCCCCTCGTTGACACTGAGCAATGCCGCGGCCATACCTCCTGCCCCGGCGAAGGTAGCCTGACAGAGCCAGATCATCCCGCCCTCACCGGTCACCAGGCTGAAGGACAGGAAGATAATGCCGTAGGCAACTCCCTCGGCCAGCAGTCCGATCCAGAGGCCATGCAGGATGAGCGGAAATCCCAGCAGGCAGGCGAACGCGAAAAGCGAAGGTTGCCATCCGACTCGGCCCGCACCCGAACCGCTGATGGCCTGGACAACTTCGGCTTCATGGGGCCGAATGGCGCGGTCGATTGCTCCCCCGATCCCTTGCCCCTCGTCGATGGATCCCCCACTGATGATGAAGTACGTGAGGAACCCGGTCATGGTGAGGAAAGGAACGCCGTAGAGGAGGTCGGCGGTGTAGGTGCTGTCAGGTGGTAACCAGTACTGCACGAGAGCGCTGACGATGCCCATTGCCAATCCGACGCCGACGGCCCAGGGCAGGCTCACCAGTTTTGCTGCGATCACCGCCGCAAAGGCGGCCACCATCAGAAAAGTCATCTGACCCGGGTCGAGGCCAACGATGGGCGCTACGAGCACTCCCGTCAAACCAGCGAGGGTGCTGCTGACCGCCCACACGGCCATGGAGATCCGGCCCGGGTTCGTTCCGACAAGCGATGTCATGGCGGGAGAGTCCACGAGTGCTCGGATTTGGAGTCCAACGTCGGTGTACCGCAAGACGACGAACCCGATGACCATCAAAGCGACGACCACGATATAGACGATGATCTGATCCAGAGTCACAGGTACACCCAAGAAGGAGTACACGCGCACGGGCTGGGGAGCCAAACCTGGCGCACTAAGGATCTGCCCCGTCCCGAAGATCACTGTGTCGATGGAGGGCAACGCCACCGATATGCCGATTGTGGCCAGAACCTTCACCAAGGTCGAAGATGTGCTCATCTGCCGGAAGATCGTGACGTACAGAAAGAGGCCGAGCGCTGGTCCGAGACCGAGCATCGCCAGGAGGGCGGCCGGGAGGATCGGCCAGGTGTGCTCTGTGTTCAAGAAGTAGTAAAAGCGAGCGACCGTGTAGGCCATGGCCCCAAAGCTGAAGTTGAGGATGCCAGCCGACTGGTATGTGACAACCAGCCCCGCCGCCGCGATGGCATAAATGCCACCCAACACCAGCCCTGCAATCAGGAATTGCAGCACGATCCCCCTCCCTTTTCGGGACTAGCACGAATAAATTTTAATGCGTTTCGATAAGTCTTTCAGTCCGCAGCACCGTTGTCTTGCCGGCGTTGCGAGACCGTTATGTGAGGAGATTAGCTCCCGAGGGAAACGGGCTTGTGTGCCCCTGAGAATGGCGGTTCCTGACAGTTCGACAGAAATCCACCGGCGCCAGCAATTTTGGCTCTCCGAGACACACGCCCGCCTGCCCATCCAACTGGACGACTGCCCCCCTTTTGGGGCGCTCACCTGCCCCCCGACGATGAAATTGTCTCCTGAAATGTCGCTCTGGCAAGTTATCGCCTGGTGACACCGTCGTCAAGACCGCACGTCGCTGACGCGCTGTAGCTCGAGGCCCCGGCGAACGAGGGCCGCAAAGGATTCTGGTGCGGTGCGGTGCGCGTTATGGCCTGCACCGGGAATCGTCACAATCTCGAAGTGCCGAACCGCTCGCTGCAGGTGATCGACGGCCATCGGCATCACTCGAGCGTCGCTCTGGCCATATACAACTGGCATGTGGATCTCCGCCGGGTCGAACGGATCCCGCCCTCCCCGAACCGACTTTTCTTCGGCAAGAAAGGCACCCGCCTCGTGGTGACGACGCGCCCGATGCGCATCGCTCAAGGAGTCATAGCGATCGCCCAACATCAGCCGTAGCGCCGCCGTCTCGGGGTCCTCGGCACCAAAAATACCCTGCAACACCGTGTCATCCCACGTCGGCGCCCAGGCCGTGCTGGTTTCGTACAGGACCAGCGCTCCCACCAGTTCGGGAGCCTTTACCGCAGCTCCCATGGCAGTGACACCGCCGAACGAGTGACCCACGACGACGGCCCGCCGTCCGTCGAGGACCGAAATCAAATCGGCAATGTGACGGTCAACGCCGACTGGCTCGCCCATGCCGGTCGACCGCCCGTAGCCTCGCCGGTCGTACCAGAGCATCCGGCACTCCGAGTCGAGGATTTTTGCCACCTTCTCGAACGAGACGCCGCGATCGAGAACCCCGTGGACGAACACCACGAGATCTTCGCCAGATCCCATCTCAGTGACCTCAAGATCCATGGGCGTGAAGGATATGCCTATTGAGGAATCGACCTTCAATCCCCTCGGCTACCCCGGACATGGGTTGTGGCCATGCACGTCGACCGAGCCTGCGTCATTGACGACGTTGACGGCAGGTAGCGCACCGCCTTACGCCAGCTCACTCAGCACAGATCGGCGGGCCGATCGGTGCCGAACCGCCCTTTCAGGCGTACTTGCCAACCCCCATCGCCTTCTCGAGCGACCCGCCCATGATGAGCTCCTGCTCCTCAACAGAAAGGTCCTGCACGACCTCGGCGTAGGCGAGCGGGTCGGCCATGCCTTCTGGGTGTGGGAAGTCGGAGCCGAACATGAGATGGTCGACCGGAATGCCCAAGTCGATCAGACCCTTCGGATCTGGCTCGTGAAAGAGGTGGATCCAGACGCTGCGGTTGAAAACTTCCACGGGGTTTTCGTCAAAGAGGGCCGGCATTTCTGCGGCCCGCTGGAGCTTCTCGTAGAACGGTCGGACCCAGCGGCTAGCGAATTCGACGGGCATGAACTTCAACTTGGGGAACCGTGTCGCCAAACCGTGGCCGATGATCGATGCCATGGCGTCGACAAGGCTGTCCTTCTCCGAGGACAGGACGACGAAGCCGGGACTGGGGCGTCGGGCGTGGCGGGAGATGCTCATCTCGCCCTTGAGGCCTTCCCATTCATTGATATAGCGGTTGTAGCCCGGGTCACCCGAGTGCATGCCCACGACGAGGCCCAACTCCTGTACGCGCTCCCAGAAGGGATCGAACTCCGGCAGCGCGAAGGACTTGCGACCCTTCCACGTCGGCACGGGGGCGACACGAATGAGGAAAATTTTGGCGCCACGCTCGGCGATGAACTCGAGCTCGTCGATCGCCGTCTGATTGCCAGCGGCGAGGCTGATGATCGGCGTGGAATACAGGGCATCCGAGTACACGTACGACCAGTGCTCGTGCATCCACTCGTTGAGAGCATGAACAACCGCAACTACCGCGTCAGGGTCGTCAGCCAATCGCTCCTCGAGGGCGCTCGCCAATGTCGGCCAAAGCAGCGTGCGATCGATCCCCATTTCCATCATGAGCTCAAGCCGCGGCTCGGGGTCGAAGAAGGCGTCAGCACTGGGCATGGCCAGCATCTTTCCGAACCCCAGGCCGGCGTTCCCGAAACCGCCTTTACTGCCCTTGGTGATGTCATAGCCGGCGCCGCCGGGGACCGCGACCTTGTTGAACGTCGGATTCGGGATGTAGTCCGAAATCTTGTCGTTGAGCGCGAGCTTCGTGCGGCCATCGATGTCGACGTACTTAATGACCCCCTCGTACTCTTTCGGCACGAATTTCGTGAGGGCGTCCCTCGTCTCGTACATGTGGTTGTCCGCGTCGAACGACGAAAAGGGCAACTCTCGATGGATGACTTCTATGTATTCCCCAACGGACGACATGGTGGTTACTCTCCTTCGCGACGAGGCCTGTTATCCACAGCCACAGCAAATCTATCCAAGCTGAAGTGGAAAGCAAGTCGAAATCGCACCGAGCCGCATTTCAGTCGATTCGAGATGACCCGGGGGTGCCGCTACTGCGCCCCGCCATCGCCCAAGAGTGTCAGAACTGACCGATTCCGGCCGCTTCGTTGCGCTCGCGCCACTCCGCCCGAGGCATCCGCGCCGTGTCCACGTCTGCGGCGCGACCACGGAGGGCGCCGACGTTCGCTTCTGACCGTGGAATATGGACAAAGGGGTCCCAGTCGAAGAACCGGCAGGCGTTCTGCCAGGTGATCTTGTGGATCTCCTCGTCGGTGCATTCAGCGGCTTGGAATTCCTTCCAGGCGTACTCAGGCGACTGCGGCCACGTGGTGTCGGTGTGGGGATAGTCACACTCCCACGCGATGACATCCATGCCTATTTCGTGTCGAAGTTTCAGGCCGGAAGGGTCAGTGATGTAGCAGGCCAGGAAGTGATCCCGGAACACGTCGGAGGGAAGCTTGCCCTGCCCGAAACTGTTGTCGATCCATGACTGGTTCTGAAAATGCCGGTCGACGCGGTCGAGATAGAAGGGGATCCAACCGATACCGCCCTCGGACAACGCGACCTTGAGCTGCGGGAATTTACGCAGCGTCGGCCCGAAAAGAAGGTCCTGCGCGGTGAGCATCGTGATCTGCGAAGGGATGACGATCATGTGGTCGATCGGAGCCTCGGGCGCCATCGTGACGATGCTCCAGGCCCCGCCGATGTGCAGGCAGAGCACCATGTTGTTGTCAACAAGTGCCTTCAGCATCGGGTCCCAATGACCGGAGAGGAAGCTCGGATAGCCCTGCGAGTGGGGTGCCTCGAGGAAGCTGATGGCCTTGCATCCCTTGGCCGCAATGCGATTCACCTCTTCCACGGCGAGGTCGATGTCCCACATCGGGACGATCCCAAGGGGGATAAATCGCCCCGGCTCGGCGGCGCACCACTCGTCGATGTGCCAATCGTTATAGGCGCGCAGCATGACAAGGGATACCTCCCTGTCGACGCCCTCGTTAAATGTGCGCGCATTGAAGCCGGCCATGGTCGGAAAACACATGGACGCCAACACGCCGTTCACGTCCATGTCGCGTACCCGCTCATGCACGTCGAAGCATCCGGGACGGAGCTCGCTGAATGCGCCGGGATTGAAGCCCCACTCCTCCCGGGGCCATCCGACCGTCGCCGCCATCCCGAACGGCGTGCTGGTGCTCGCACCTTGAAAGACCCATTCATCCACACCCTGATCGTTTCGCACGACCTTCGGGGCGAGGTCCTTCCATTTCGCCGGCACATGGTTCTCATACATGTCCGGTGGCTCGATCGAGTGATCATCGATGCTGACCAGGATCAGGTCGTCCATATCCATGGGTTGCTCCTCTCAGCCCGTCACGACGGGCAGTTTGTCCCAACCACGCACGGTCGGCGTGTGTGCTTGCACGGCTCCATCCCAATCGACGTCCCAGTCTGGGAAGCGGTTGAGAACCTCATCGAGAGCGACACGCCCTTCCAAGCGGGCCAGGGCTGCGCCAAGGCAAAAGTGGATTCCGTAGCCGAAACTCAGATGAGGAATCCTGGCACGATTGATGTCGAACGCCTCGGCGTCCGGGAAATGCCGTTCGTCGCGGTTGGCAGACCCGTTCAAGAGCACCATGACACTGTCCTTCGGAACGACCTGGCCATAGTGCTCGACGTCACGGGTAACCCACCGCGCCTGCACCGGTGACGGCGCCTCGTAACGGAGGATCTCTTCAATGGCATTTGGCAATAACGAGCGGTCCTCGACCAGCTGACGCCGCTGATCGGGATGCTCAGCCAGCAATTTGCCCGTCCAGCCGACGAGGCGCGTGGTTGTTTCATTGCCTGCACCGGCGAGGAGGAAGACATACGTCAGGACTTCGGGCCGGGTGAGTTTCCGCAAGGTACCGGTTTCGTCTTCGAACTCCGCATTCAGGAGCTCGGTCATGAGGTCGTCGGAGGGGTTCTTGGCCCGCCAGTCGATGTAATCGGCAAAGATCGAACCGGAATTGTCGACATCTTCACTCGTCAGCGGCGGAATGTACTCCTGTCCGTCCTCGATGTGCATCCCGGCGTCCAAACGGTCGCGAATGGCTTGCTGGTCGTCTTCGGGGATGCCGAGCAACATGCCGATCGTGCGCATCGGCATGGGCGCGCCGAGGTCGCCGATGAAATCAAAACTCCCGCTGCCAACAAGTGGATCGAGCGTACGGGCGCAGTATTCGCGGACTTTGGATTCGAGGGCGCCCATCTTCTTGGGCGTGAAGACCCGGGACATGAGGCCCCGATGTACATCGTGGATCGGCGGATCCTCCATCAAGAACAATCCCAGTGGCATGGGATACCCCGCCCTGATCGTCTCGAGGGTTGAACCCTTACCCGAGCGATAGGTATCCCAGTCGATCATGCCCTTCTCGACATCATCGAATCGACTCAGAGCGAAGAAGTCGTACTTCTCGTTGTACCAAAGCGGCGCCTCTTCACGCATCCGGTGCCAGACCGAATGAGGATCCTTGTCAATGATCGTGTCGAAGGGGTCGTAGTAAATCTCGGGAACGTCGGTCGTCGTCACGCTGCAACCCTCCTTACGACTCGGGCCACGCCATGGCCTTTACTTCCAAATACTGCTCGAAGCCCTCAGACCCGTTCTGGCGTCCGATCCCGCTGTGCTTGTATCCGCCGAATGGCATATCGGGTCCATAGGTGTTGCCGCCGTTGATGCCAATTTGTCCGGTCCGAATCCGACTTGCCACCGCCCGACCGCGGTCAAGCGACCCCGACCATACGCCACCGGCCAGGCCGTACACGCTGTCGTTCGCGATGCGCACCGCGTCATCATCGTCCTCGAAGGGAATGACAACGAGAACCGGGCCGAATATCTCCTCTTGGGCGATTCTCATGGAGTTGTCGACGTCGGTGAAGAGGGTGGGCTCCAGGAACCAGCCTTTGGGGTGCGCCTGGGGACGGTGACCGCCGAGAGCGAGGGTGGCGCCTTCCTCCACACCCGTCCGTATATAGCCTTCGATGCGTTCGCGCTGTTTGGCGGAAATCACCGGACCCATCATCACGTCAGGGCGCTGCGGGTCACCGTACGGCACGGAGGAGAGTATGCCCTTCAGCATCTCTACCCCTTCGGCGTAGCGCGAGCGGGGCAACAACATCCTCGTCTGAATTGCGCAGCCCTGGCCGGCGTGGAAGCAGGTGCCCAAGCCGGAAAGAAGGGCCTGGCTGAAGTCGGCATCGTCGAGAACCACGGTGGCGGACTTGCCACCCAACTCGAGGAAGAGCCGCTTCAACGTCGGGGCCCCCTTTTCCATGATGCGGATGCCCACGGTGGTTGAGCCGGTGAACGAAATGAGGTCGACCTTCGGCGACAACGTGAGCTCCTCGCCCACGAAGTGATCTGAAGAGGTCACCACGTTCACGACGCCGGCGGGAATATCGGTGCGTTCCGCAATCAGCCGGCCTAGCCGAGTGGCATTGAACGGCGTGTCCGGCGCCGGCTTCAACACCATGGTGTTGCCCGTCGCCAAGGCCTGTCCGATCTTGTTGAGTACCACCTCGAAGGGGAAGTTCCACGGCGTAATGGCGCCGACGACCCCAACCGGCTCCCTCACGATCCGGCGCGCCATCCGGAGACCGGGCTGGAACATGTCGACTCCTTCAGGGAGGACAGTCGTCCAGGCGAACTCGTCGATGTGCTTGGCGGGCCAGCGCAGTGCGTCTTGCATCGGCACGTCAAGTTGCGGCCCGTTCGTGGTCATTCGTGGACAACCGACTTCGAGAATCAGTTCCTCCCGAATGGCTTCCTGCTCTCCCTCCAGAGCTTCTTGAAGCTGGTTGAGGCATCGCTGCCGGAATCCGTGGTCACTCGACCACGATGTTTCGTCGAAGGCGCGCCGGGCTGCATCGATCGCCCGATGCATCTCAACCGAGGAAGCGTCAGCGACAGTCCCGAGGACCTCCTCGGTGGCTGGGTTGATGTTCTCGAACGTTTTGCCCGAATCGGCGAGCACCAACTCGCCGTCAATGAGCAAACGCTGCTCGCCCTGCGAAGTCATTCAGACGCTCCCTTTCGTGCTTATGAGACCCTGTGTGGAGAGACTCTAGGGGGGACAAACTTCAGTGTAATGGCGCCGGGCTACGTGCTCGCGAGCCAGGGAACTGCCGTTCTCGATCGGTGAGAGCGGCGGTCTTGTCTATCGACTTCGTGTCGATTGCGTCATTGCTCCATCAGCCAATGGTTCCGAGCGGCTGGTCCTCCAACACGTTGGAGCCTGCAGTCTCGCCTTGTTGCGACCAGGTGGGCCCCCCTTGGACCGAACTCCTCTTTCGTGCTGACGTTACCAGAAATCGACAAATCCCTACCGGAAAGAGGTGCGGCTCACCCTCACTCGGAAAGCCAATCGCGGGCGAGGTCGAGCTTGCGGTTCGACCACTCTTCGGAAGTAATGGCGTAACGAGCGTGGTCCTCCCACGCTCCGTCGATCTCAAGGAATCGTTCGGCCACGCCCTCTTGACGAATATGCAGCTTCTCGACCACTCGGCGACTCGCCGTATTCCTGGGGATGATGGATATCTCGACCCGGTGCAACGAAATAGCTTCGAAGGCGAACCTAAGTGTCACGACAACTGATTCGGGCACAAAGCCTTGGCCGGCCAAAGACTGGTCGATCCAATACCCGATTGAACCGCACTGGTAGGGGCCGCGCTGAATGGAGGACAACGTGATCTCGCCACCAAAGCGGTCGCCGAGAAAGATCCCGAATCCGTAGCCAATTCCAAGATGCCGTTCACGCTCCCGGATTTCACAGCGGTGTGCGAAGTTTGGCCGATCCTCTGATGGGGCTGGGGCCCCGTTGGGACGAGGCTCCCAAGGGAGTAGCCAGTCGCTGCATCGGATTCGGACCTCATGCCACTGATCGAAATCGCTCGCCGTGAGAGGTCGCAGCATCACGCGCTTCCCGAATAGCTGTAAGGGGTGATGACGCGTGGATCGGACCGCACTCATCAGACGAGGTCCTCGCCACGGGCCGACCAGGGCGAGGTCAAGCAGGCCTCCCCGTACGGTGCGGGCCGACTATCCGTCTCGTGCGCGAGAAGTACCTCTGTGGACGTCCCCCCCATGGTGTGCTGCATCGTAGTCATGGGGAAAAGGGCAATTCCAGGCCGGATCGCTTTGAGAAGGCCTAGCCACCCCGCCGAGTCGATGGGCGCCGCCGAAGTGATATCGCCCAGCACGGAGGTCTGATCACCTGATAAGACGACACACCAAGAATCACCTCGTCCCAGGCTTCTAAAAGGAGTGACCGCTCATGACCCCATTTGACAGTTTCCGATACGACGGCAAGCGGGCGCTGGTCGTCGGAGGGGCAACGGGAATGGGAGCGGCAACGGCCGAATTGCTCTTGTCCGCCGGGGCCGAGGTAGTGGTCATGGACTGCGCCGAGATCACACTCCCAGGAGTCAAGGCGATCACAATGGACTTGGCCGAGCGTGACTCGATCGATGCCGCCCTCGATCAGTGCGGTGGGCCCATCCATGCCTTGTTCTCGTGCGCTGGAGTGGCCGATGGGACGGATGGCATCGAGAAGATCAATTTCATTGGACATCGTCACATGATCGATCGGCTTTTGGCCGCAGACATGCTGCCCCGTGGCTCTGCCATCGGATTCATCTCGTCGGCCGCCGGCCTCGGTTGGGAAGCCAACCTTTCGAGCCTCAAGGAGTATCTGGCCACCCCAGATTTCGACAGTGCCGTGGCTTGGGTCGCCGCCAACGGCGGAGCAAACTACCTGGCGACGAAACAGGCGATTTGTGCCTACGTCGCCACTCACGCCTACTCCTTCATAAAGCGCGGGATCCGGATCAACGCCATATGCCCTGGCCCGACCGACACCCCCCTCGCCCGTGCCCATGCAGACACCTGGCTCAGCTTCGGAGCGGATTTTCGCAGTGACGTCGGCGTCGAAGTGTTGACGCCCATGGAACAGGCCAACACGCTCGTGTTTCTCTGCAGCGCGGCCGCTTCATCGATCAACGGGATCACCCTCATCACCGATAGCGGGTACTTCGCCTCGGGAATGACAGAGGTTTTCCCGGCGGCCACACCCACCGTGAACTTCCTCCTGGGCCGTATGTAGAGGATACGAAGCAACCATCCCGACGCTCCTACGAGACACGAGACACGTGGGCCTGGCTCAGGCGAAGGTTGCCCTCGGAATCTCAGGATCGAGAGATCACGCTTTGGGCTTGAGCAATTTCTCCAGATTGGCCCGCGTCTGATCGTCTTTCCAGCGTTCACGTACCTGCCGGTCGAGCGCCTTTGCTCCCTCGTCCTCCATGGCCGACAACGCGGCCCTGCGGGTTGCAGCCTTCGCCAATGCGTACGCCTCGGCATCGAGCGAGGCGAAGTGCTCTGCCGCAGCCAGGGCCGCCGCTTGCAGGTCGGATCCGGGCACCTGCTCGTGCACCAACCCGCTCCGACACGCAGCTTCCGCATCGAGTAATCCGGCATCGAAGATCAATTGCTCGGCCTGCGGGCCACAGGCGTACTTCAAGAGCTCGATGGCCACGGGGGGAAACGAGACCCCCACTTTGAGCTCGGTGACGCCGATGCGAGCCCCCTCGGCGATCAGGCGCCTGTCGCAGGCGGCAACAAGAATGCACCCTCCGGCAATCGCTGCCCCATTGATTGCCGCCACCGTTGGCTTTGGACACCGGAACAGACGCAAAAGCGCGTCGTTTAACGCATGGAGCAACTCGTCCGTGTAACTCGTGTCGTTGCTCAGCACCTCGTTCACGTTTAGTCCAGCCGAGAATATGGAGCCTTCCGCCGTCAAGACGAGGGCACGGATCCCAGGATCCTGTTCGCAATATTCGACGAATGTTGAGATCTCCCCAAGTACCTCTCGATCCAGCGCGTTGACCTTGTCACTGGCAAGCGCCAACACAGCCGTCGTTCCGGTGCGCGACAAGTTGGCTCGCTTGAATTGCGGCGTGTCTGTCACTTCCTCGGTCCTCCCCGTTCACCCGACGCCCGTGCGTCAGCAAGAGCTCCGATCGTAACCGGATCTCACTTCGACGAGCCGGACAAAGGTAAACGGAGGTTCTCGGGATTCTGACCGACCGACCAACCCGTACACTGGGGAATGCACCGCGCCGTCTCGAACCGGGCCTGGATGTCGCCAGTCGTGGCAACGTGAGACGACACCGCCGGCGAAAGGCCGCTCCTTGAAGCTGCCCGGTCAAGCGGTCCTCCGGAACTACCAAGAGCTGATCATGGTGCTGTGCGCCGCCATTTTGGGGTTGACGGTGCAGGCTCCTCTGACGTGGCTCGTACGCCATCAGGGCATCAATGTGCTGCTGGCCATTCTGGTCTTCTCCACCGCCATCTGCATCGAGCCGACCACGCTGCGCCGTCTCCCCTCATTGTGGCGCCAGCTGGTGTACGCCCTTCTGGTCGGAATCATCGTCCTCCCGGCCCTCTCGTGGCTGGTGGCCCACCTCGTCGGCGAGGGGTCACTACGCCAAGGCGTCATGACCGTTGGCCTTGCCCCCTGTGAGATCGCATCGATCGCTACCACCGCCATGGCGGGAGGGAGCGTCGTTCTGGCAGGGGGGCTCCTCGTCGGCTCCACGATCCTCACCGTGTCAGCAGCGGGACCGATTTTGGCTCTCGAGGCTGGTCATACGTCCGTCCACCCATTCCACATCGTGTTCAATCTCCTGATCGTGGTGGCATTGCCGTTGGCCGTGGCGCTGGCGGTCCGGATGCGATTCCCTCTCCCGACCCGAGTAGAGCCGGTGGCAAAGACGAGTGGTTCCCTCTCGGTCGCCGCGCTCGTCGCCCTCATCGCAGCGGAAATCAACCTCGATGTTGCGTACCTGCACGTGGCGGGTGCCCTCTTGCTCTTCCTCGCCGCTTCCATCGCCATTGGTCATGTGATCGGACGCCCCAACCGCAATGGCACCGGGAGCGCCCTTCTCCTCACCACCTCAATGCGGGATTTCGCCATCGCGGCCGGTTTGGCGGCGTCGGCGTTCGGATCGAAGGCAGCCGCACCCCTCGGCCTCTACGGGGTCATGGTGCTCGTATGGGGCACTGGGTGTGCCGGTTATCTGCGCCTCAAGAGACAAGGAGAAGCGAGCTCGTCACCAACTGGGTCACCTATCGATCCGGCAGGATGAATCGCCGGACTGCCACTGCAAAGCCTTCGTTCTCATTGGTTTCGGTGACATAGCGCGCTGCTCTCTGTACCTGGGGATCGGCGTTGCCCATGGCGATGCTTAAACCTGAGTGGGCGAACATCAAGACATCATTGGGCATGTCCCCGATGGTGGCGATCTCCTCACTCGAAAGTTTGAAACGCTGGGCCAGGTACTTGACCACCGATCCCTTGTTGGCGTCGGGGTGGGTCACATCGAGGTAGTAGGGCTGGGAGGCAGCCGCCGTCACCTGGCCTGCGAACTTCTGCTGCATGACCCCCGAGGCCTTGCTGATTGCCGCATGGTCATCGCTCACTCCGACGATTTTCGCGACTCGCTCCGTGAGCCCTTCGAGGCTCGTCATGACCTTTGGTTCGAATTTCACCGTCCACGCCTCACGATCGACATGGGGGCCTTTGAGATCAGGGACGTACCAATCGGCCCCCCGGTAGATCCACGAGACGAGGCCGAATGATTTCATCAAGTCGGTGATCGGGATGACGAGCTCTTCGGGGAGGACGCGCTCTTCAATGACGGCCATCTCTCGATCGACGATGAGACCTCCGTTGAATGCGGCGATCGGCGTCTGCAGGTCGAGTGGCTCGATCAGCATCTGCATGCCGCGCGGAGGGCGTCCACTGGTGACGGCGAAGAGAATGTCTGCCTGTCGGAGCTGGCGGACGGCGTCAATCGTCTGGTCGGTCAGGACCTTGTCCTGCGTCACCAGCGTTCCGTCCACGTCGGCTAACAACAAGCGGATGGGGGGAGGAGCCATGCCACCTTCTTTCGGACCGCTGCATCGTAGGGTAGCGG
Organism: uncultured Acidimicrobiaceae bacterium; assembly: GCA_963737745.1. Taxonomy (GTDB): domain Bacteria; phylum Actinomycetota; class Acidimicrobiia; order Acidimicrobiales; family RAAP-2; genus Bog-473. The sequence continues at coordinate 137,271 of CAVTTR010000004.1, forward strand.
CCACGCTGACCATGGGCCCTCTGCTTGTCGGCTCGGGTGGTTTGTCGGGCAGACTCTGTCGTCATGACGACACGCGATCGGATTCAGGAGCTCATCGACGCCGGGAGGGCTACCATCGCCGGTGGCACCAACAGGGTCGAGCAGGCACAGGCCGGAGCCGCCCTGGCACTCGTCGCCTGCATCGCCCTGGCCGATGTGGTGGATGAACTCATTGAGCGGATCTCCGGGATCGAAGGCGACGACCGTGCGGCGGAGCAGCTGGCTCTGGAGAGGCAACTCACTGACATCCGGGTCGAACTCGTGAAATTGAACAAATCGTTCAAGAAGCCCAAAAAATGAGTTCTTCATAACTCACGTACCGCTGAGTCCATGCTGCCTATTAAACGACCGGCGGCTTAAACGACCGGCGGTGGTTCCCCTCCACGCTGGCCAGCAACGACGCGTCCCATTGGCATACCGCGCAGGCGTGGCCGAAAACTGAATGGGCGAACTCCATAGCTGTGGCATGCGGATCGTCGCTTGCGCACACATCCTCCCAGTCGAGGACGTACTCGCCCAGACTCGCTTCCCAACGAGAGGCGGCCGGGGAGAGAGACGCAGCGGCAAATCCTTCCGGGGCGGGGTGTGCGTAGGCGTAGAACGCGGCCTTTGCGTAGTTGCGATCACCGGGCCACCAACCGATCGCCACCTCTTGGGCATCCATCGCATTGCGCATGATGAAATCATTCGAGGGTGGGGTCGCAGGTTGGCCCGAGAACAGGCTCACCGCCAGGTCGAACGAACCCCACCATGCATTCACTGGCGTCGAGCGTCCTCGATACGGGGCCCGAAACGCTGCAAGCACCAACGAGGCCCGCGTCGCCATGGTGAAATAGAGCTCGACGCTTTTGGCGTCGTAGCGCGTGTGCTCTTCGTCCTCGGTCAAGGGAACGCTCCACGCCACTTCTTGTGGTCTCGGGTCGATCGCTACCGCGCCGACCAGCCTTTCAATGGCTGCCAGCACCTCGTTCGTGACCACACCAACCGCACGATCGGGACCCGAGCGGGACGCGACGACACGCCTCCTTTGCTGGCCTCGATCACTGCCTCGTGCGTCCGTAAGTCCAGTGCGACCACAAGCGTCCCGGATTCATCTGGCGCCGGCAAAGGACCGGTCTCCCAGCCTCGAGCCGTCAGGCGAAGAGCCGCATGCTGGAGCTGCGGCTCAGGAGGTGCCAGCTTCACGGCCAGCTTCCCGAGGACCTGGGTGTGGGCGTGAAGCGTGTCGCACGTCTCGCTCCAGTCCGAGTAGCGCATGGTTGGCCAAACGCTGGACATGGGCGCAGGCTACCCCGGAGCCCTCTCGCGTCGAGCCCGGGCGACGGCCTTCGTGGCCCTCCACGACATGACTGACCACAGCGACAGAGCCGACATGAGGCAGCCCCCGGAGAGGAATGAGGCTACGGAGAGGATCGAGCCGGCCGATCCGATGCTTCCTATCGACAACACTGAGCCGACAGATCCGATCGACAACACCGAATTACGAGATCCGATGCACAGAACTGAGTCCTGAGACCGGTAGGACCAACGAGATCCGTCGTCCGTGCTTCTCACGTCTTCTCCGTCCCTCCTTGCTTTCGGTCGAGCGTTTCCTTCACTGCGAACGTAGGCGTTGTGGCACGGCCGAGCAACAGTCCGCCATTCTCGGCCCATTCGGCGAGTAAACGGACTCAACCATACGGGCGCGCTCCGAGGGCCGCGTGGTCCTACGGTGCGGCGCTGTCGTCCGATGTGCCGGTGCCCGAGAGGATGGAGCCCAGCTGATCCGCCAGGGCGACCGCCACCACGCACTGCTCTTGTGAAATCGGCAAGGAGGGCGTTGGGGTCAGGAGGAACGTGCCGACATTCCTCCCACCGCCCCGCACGGGAAGTTGCACTTGCCTGGTGGGCAGGCCGGCTGATGACGTCGGCCATTGGAGCGGGATTGAGCCGGACGGTGCCGTCGGGATCGATGCGGGCCCCCTTCTCGGACGGGTGGATCCCACACGAATCGACAATCCTGGAGCGACAAGAGCTCTCGCAACTCGGCCGCCACCGCCATGAGAACGAAGTCCGGCTCTTCACCGCCGGCGATGCGCTCGGCCACGTTGTGGATGCGGCTCAGCTCATGGCGCCCCTCGTGCGGCCGCCCGACGATGTCGTTGGCCGCGTGCCGCCAACTCACCCACCAGGAGACCGACGACCACAAAGAGGATCTCGGTCGTGAGGTCGCGGTTGCCACTGATCCGGAACGACTGGTAGGGAACGGTCAGGAAGAAGTCGAACGAAACGGCGCGACAACAACGCACACAGCGCAGCGGCGGCGCGGTTGCCCCGGGACGCGATGGCGACCGTGACCAGGACCAGCACGAGCGCATCGTCGGCGGAGTCCAGATGGCCCCGGCTCGGGATGAGCAATGGCTGCGGCGCCCAGAGGACCCACGATGGGAATCAGCCAGGTCAGCACCGATGCGCTTCTATGGCGCGGTGGCCACCATGATGGTCATCAGACCCAGACGGCTGCGGCCTTCTCATTCACGATCGCTTTGGGAACGAGACCGAGAGAAGCTCGTAGAGGGGATTGATCATGGCCAGCATGCCCTTGTGCTTGCCCACCGAGGCCTCGACGGCCATCAGCGTTCCGCTCCGATTCCCGGGATGGATCGACGACCGAGGAAAGACCAGCACGATCGATTCGCCACTGTTGTCGACCAGCACGCACTCCAGCGTCGGTACACCCGACCACGGCTGGACCCGGAGCGTTTTCACCCGACCGGCGATGCGGGCCGATTGTCGCCACTGCAGGGACGCGATAGGCGTCACGCCCTCGATCGTGGGCAGCGCGGACGAGGGCGGCTCGGCTATGAGGCCGCGAGGACTCCGTCCCTCCCGGCCATTCTTCGGGGCGAGCGCCGCCACGACAGCTTCCTCCTCGTGCCGGTCGATCCCTGGCGCAACCATGAAGGGCACGATGGTGGCATTGACATGGGAAAGCTGGCTGACGACGTCGACGATGTAGTCCGCCGTCTGATCATGGAGAATGCGGCGCAGTGGCCTTACCGTACGAACGGCGAGGCAGCAGCATGCTCACTTCGGTCTCGCCGTCGGCCAACTCTGCCGCGAGCTCGAGTGCCGCCCTTCCCAGTCGGCGATCCGGGCAGTCAATGACATCGAGCGGCAAACGAGAGAGGCCTATTCGTTGCCAGCGTTCCATCAAGATCTGCGCTCGGCGATCATCGATGTTGAAGTGAACCGCACGTAACTCGTCGGGCATGAGCGTCCGGGCGTATTGGATCGCCCGAGCCGCCGCCAAGTCGATACGGTCGATCAGGATGACGACCACGTGGCGATGCAAAATGCGAGCCTCGCATGCCTGCACCGCCGCCCCTTCTTCCAGCACCGTGTCCTCGGCCCGATACTGCCGATTGGTACGCACCAGCGCATAGATGAGGAGTGGCATCACGACCACGACGACCCATGCCCCCTGGGTGAACTCGGCCACGGCGAACACGACGACGACGACGGCACAGACGATCGCCGCCACACTGTTGACGCCGACATGGGTCTTCCAGTGCGCGTCCTTGTGGTCGATGTGGTGTTTCACCATGCCGGCACCGGCCATGGTGAAACCCGTAAAGACGCCGATGGCGTACATCGGGATGAGGGCGGACACCTTGGCGTCGGTGGCGATGAGAAGGGCAATGGACGCCCCCGCCAGCAGCAGGATGCCGTTGGAAAAAACCAGCCGGTGCCCCCGCACGGTCAGTTTGCGCGGCAAGAAGGAGTCCTCCGCCACGAAGCTCACCAGGAAGGGAAACCCGGTGAAGCTCGTGTTGGCCGCCAAAATCAGGATCAGGGCCGTGGCCGGCTTGCAGCATGTAGAAGAGCAGATGGCCGAGCGTGCTCGATCCGTACACCAGCTTTCCGATTTCTGAGACCACGGTGGGAGTGCCCGATACGAAGGGTACGGAGTGGGTGAAGGCGGCCAGAATGGAGACCCCCAAGAACATCGTGCCCAAAATGGTACTCATCAAGAGGAGCGTCGTCCGCGCATTTCGGGCCTGAGGCTCCCGGAAGATGCTCACGCCATTGGAGATGGCTTCGGTGCCGGTCATGGCCGAACTCCCATTGGCGAAGGCCCGCAAGAGGTAGAAGGCGGAGACGCCGAGAATCAGACCGCCGCTGGCGGCATGGCCCAGGTGCATCGTCGGCATGACTCTGCGGGGCATGGTGCAGCGTTCCCGTCGATCTTTTGCACGAACCCGGCCACGATCAGCACCACCATGTTGGCGATGAAGAAGTAGGTCGGCAGCGCAAAGACCTTGCCCGCTTCGCGGATGCCCCGCAGGTTGCCGAAGGCCAGGAGGACGACGAACGCGACGGAGAGAGGCAGTGCCGCGTGACCGACGGCGGGGACGGCCGAGATGATGGCGTCCGCGCCGGCCGCCACCGAGACGGCCACGGTGATGGTGTAACTGATCAGGAGGGCGGCTCCGGCCACTTGGGCCACATTGGGCCCGAAGTTGTCCCGACTGACGACATAGGAGCCCCCGGCCTTGGGATACGAACGGACGACGTCGCGATAACAGATGGTGACGACGCGCCAAAACGGCCAGGATGGCGCCGGTTATCGGCGTCACGAGCGAGAACGCCACCAGACCCGCGATAGGAACGAGAATCCGGAGGATCTCCTCGCTGGCATAGGCCGAGGACGACATGACGTCCGAGGACAAGACGGCCAACGCCGTCGGTTTGCCCAAACGCTGACCCTGGAGCTGATCGTTCACAAGCGGAGGGCCGAGCAGGAACCGCTTCACCCGATAATTGAGGGTCTCTGGAAGCTGCGCCGTCTTGACTGTCGAGCGGCGACCCGGTGCGCTCGTCAGGGCTGATTGGGCTCTCGTGGTCTGATCTTCGGCGGTGCCCGTCGAGATCCCGTTGGAGGTCATTAGCGATTGTTTACCCCGATATCACGCCCAAATGCGAGCGAGGTCCACCTGGCCACAGTGGGGTGAACTGGCAGTGAGTCTCAACTAGCTGCGGTCTCGATCCACTCGTGGGCGCAGATGGCGCAGACCCAGTGTCGATGATCCGGTGAGATGCCGGGCGGGCACTCGTAGTGCGTGTATTCGTCGACCCGCAGACCGGCACACTTCGGGCAAGCCGGCGGGCGACTGGCAACGCGGACGCTCATCGGGCCCATGGGGCTGAGGGATTCTTCACTCAGGCGTTGCTATGAGCCGGCAGAGGGGACGGCGGTATCGGTCTCTACCGTGAAGACCGATACCAGGCCTGTGATCTCGAGAATCCTCAACACCGACTGCGATGGGTTCCGCACCACCATGGATCCGCCGGCCGCTCGAGTCCGGTTAAAGGCCATGACCAGCACGGACAAACCCGTCGAATCTATGAAGCGCAGGCGGGTCACATCCACAACGATCTCCACCTTGTCTTCTGACAACTCGACCAGCTGGTCCCGCAACTGGGGCGCAGTGGCGAGGTCGAGTTCGCCCTCCACGGTAACGAGGACCTGGCCATTGACCCGGCTCACACCGACCTTGAATGAGGGCTCGTGACGAGGCGAACCTTCTACGGAGGACATGTGGTGCGCTTTCCCAAGCAGGTTTATTCCGACAACGGCTCAATATGGGAGAGATTCCCCAACAGGCGACTTTTTCACCCGGCCTGAGTCGAGGCTACACCCCAATTCTCGAACCGTTCTGGCGCAGCGCGGCCGTGAGGATTCGAGCGTTCGCCTCGCCTCCCCCGGCGGTGGTGGGTTGACCGCCGGAGTAGCGCTCGTCACCGGGGGTTGCGCCGGGCCCTCAGTCGTTGGCCGGTCCCTGGCCGCTCAAGCGCAGGAATGCCGTCAACGCGCCGATCACCAGTGCGACCCCGCCGCCGAGCTCCAGCGCGTGCGCCCGCTGGGCGAGTCCACCACGACCTCGGCGAAGCGACCGAGAGCACCAGCACGATCATGGCGATGACCTGCCGCTTGAGGTCGTTCAGATCACGCATCTGGAACCATGCCGGTAGGCGCGTCGCTCTTCGAACTGAATCTGGCGCACGAACAACTCGTAAAAGCCGACGGAAGAAATCAGCAACGTCGCCCCGATCAAGAAGAGGTCGATGTCCAGAATGAACAATCCGATCTGATGGCGGACCGGGGATCGGATGGTCTGGCGATGTGGTCGACCGAATGGATGAAGATGTAGGTGCCATAGACAAAGGCACCAAGGGCGGCGAGAAGGAGCACCGCCACCGGGATGTAGGCCAGCAGGAGAGATCCAGCCAGGAGGCGCTCGAGACCGAGATTGCCCGAGATGCGGTCGGGTTCGCGGTCGCGCCTGCCCTCCTCGCCCCCCGGATTGCTCACCATCTCACGCTCCTTACTCCTCGCGCGGTAACCAATTAGATCAAGCTCAGACGAAATCTCCGGCGGCGCGGCGTAGATCGGCCAGGGCATCGACCAGAGCGGGCAGGGCAGAAGGCTCGAGTCCCACGTCCGCGAACAGTTGGGCGTTCATGGCCTCCGTGGCGCGCTCAGCCAACCGACGGCCCTTGGCCGTGATGGCGGCCAAGGTGCCTCGCCCGTCCCGAGGGTTGGGCCGTCGCCGTACGAGACCCTGTGCCTCGAGGCGATCGACCGCATTGGTCACACTGGCCGGATTGACCTGCAGACGCTCGCCGATCTTGCCCAGCGGCAAGGCGCCCTTGGACGCAAACAGCAAAAGCATCACCACCTCGTAGCGGGCGAACGTCAACCCGAACGGCCGCAATACGGCATCGGCGCGGGCCAAGAACACCTGCTGTACCCGCATGACCGAGGTGACCGTCGCCATGGCCGCCGCTTCGGACACCCAGCCATGCGACTCCCATTGCCGCTGTGCTTCGGCAATGGGGTCGAACGGCAATCGTCGTCGCTCGGCCATCTGAGCACGCTAACCACTCGACGTAGGGCATCGGTGCCCTGTGAACGAGCCTCGCCTTTTAAAGTGAAGCAATCTCTGCCGGCAGGCGGCGGAGTACCTCATCGACGACCTCAGAGGTCGAGGACTCACCCCCGAGGTCGAAGGTGCGAATGCCGGCGGACGGCGACACCAGCGTCGTGTGACGAATGGCCCGGGCGGCACGAGCGATATCGGCATCGCCGTTTCATCGCGGCATGATCCAGCACGGCAGCGCACGCCAGGAGCATGGCCATGGGGTTGGCGACGTTCTTTCCGGCCAGGGAGGGAGCTGTCCCATGGGGCGCCTCGGCCATGGCGACCGTCGGTTGGAGCTCGTCGTCCAGCGCCAAAAGCACCGATTCGGCTCCGGCGATGGAACCGAACATGGCCAGCACGAGATCCGAAAGACAGTCGCCGTCTCTGTTCAAAGCCGGAATGACCAGGCTTTGATGTCCGGCCTCGGTCAGAATTCCGGCGTAGGCGGCATCGATGAGGGTGGGCCGATAGACGACGCCGGGATGCCGCGCGTCGCCGCCGCATCCATCTCCTCCTTCAGCATTCCCTCGTAGACCGCAGAGACCGTCCACTTCGGGCCTCCGTACACACACGCCTGACGCGGGCTGCGGCAGTTTGGAACGAGAACTCGGCCACCTCTCGGCAGATCTTGCGCTCGATCTTCTCGGTCCGCCAGGCCTGCTCGTCGGAACCTCCCGGCGTCCCCGTCCGACCCTCTTCCGCGCCATAGGCATCGCCCACGGCCATGCGGACGACCACGATCGGGTGAACCACCGGCGCCAGGGGGGAAACCCCGGGAATGCGCCGACCCGTTCTGACGATGACCGAACCTCCGATACCTTCACGAAGGATCCGGTTGGGACTTCCGACGTCCCCGATTTTCTCAGGCGTGATCGTGGCCGCCTTCAGACCAAGTCCGTAGGCGCGCATGGACTCGGCCGCCTCGTGCACGACGCGCGTTCTGCGTCAAACGACGATTCTCGAGGGAGAGGTCGAAACGAATAAGCGAGCACTCGAAACCAAGCACGGTGGGATCGAGGACGCGCAGTGCCTCATCGAGCAGCTCCTGTCCGGTTTCATCGCCGTCACAGACCACGAGTTGCAGAGTTGATGTCACGTCAATCAGGCTGACACGGATCGCGCCAACTCGCCAAACATCCTTGCCACCTGGGCGTATCGCCTCTGCACGACTCCGGTCGCACGAGCCACGACGCGAAGTCAGCGAGCGGAAAGAACGACGTCGAGCACGGTCCCGAGTCCTGCCAGAAGGAGCGAGACCGAGACCACGATTGCAGTCACCTTCATGACGGCCGGGCGGCGGGAGGCCCACGGTTCGTCCTCATCGTCATCGATCTCCCACCAGTCCCGCTCCACCGGCGTCGTGCCTCGAGCGGTTGTGGCTCGCGGCGTCGCGATGTACCCGATGACGGGTGCGATCCCGATGGGCACGTGGGGCTGCGGTGGAACTGGCAGGTGTCCCTGCATCAACCCGAGGATATACATCCCCGGCAGCGCGATGCGCCAAAGGCTGTTGGGCTCAGCCTTGCACGGCGTTGGCCTCAGCCCTCGGTCGCGACGGTCAGTCCGGCCGCCGCACCCAGCTGCTCCACTCCCCAGCTGCCGGGAGGGCTCCCGCTGGCCGCGGCCTCCACCGCCAGCCGTTGCAGCAGGGCGTTGACCGGCGTCGCTACACCGTGGAGCGCGCCAAGGAGGACGATCTCGCCGTTGAGGAACTCCGCCTCAATGGAGCCCGTGCCCCGCACGAGGCTCTGCCAGCTCGAACCCCCCGCCACTGGCGCCGCTCCGTGGTGCGCATCTGCAGGTGGTCAGCCCGCCGAGCTCGGTCCTCTTCGACCGATGCCACTGCGATCCCGGCCGCTTCGAGGACCGCGCTGCCTTCGCGGCTGGGCCTCGAGCGGCCACCGCGCTCACCACGGCCGGCCGGACCGCACAGGGCCTCCACTGCGTTGGCCAGGTTCATCGAGGAGCTTGCGGTACTTCCACCGCATGATGTCGGGTCGGGCCATCGACTGGAAGGTCGTGGCGTCGAGCGCGTCGGCTATCGCTTGGGCGACGTCATCGACGCCCGCCGGGTAGCGACCCAGGTCGAGCAGCCCACTCACCGGGGCCGAATGCGCCTGAATGACTCCGGGCTTGAGGTGGGTGGCCGGACACATCACGCACATGGCGTAGGTCCGGGGGAATCGGCGTAGCACCCGGCGCTCGTTCTCGACCCCGTTCTGCATACAGACGATCGGCGTGTCAGGCGGAGCGACCGCGACCAGCTGGGCCAAGGCTTCCTCGGTGTGTTGGCCCTTCACCGCCAAGGAGGACAACTGTGTCGTCCGTCCACGTCGCACGCCCCGAGCCTCGGTGACCACCGGTATCGGCAGGGTCACCGATTCGTCGGGCGCTTCGAGCACCAGGCCGGAGGCCAGAGCGCGGGCGTGGTCACCACGGGCAATGAAGGGTGACGTCGGCACCGTGCTGAAAGAGGCGCGCCCCGACGAGCCCCCCGATCGCGCCCGGCACCAAAGACGACGAATCGCATGCGGCACTTTGCCACGCCAGAGCCATGTCAGGCTTTGCAGGTGCCTCATTCAACCGCACTCGATTCTCAACGCCGCAGCGCTGGGTGGAGCCGTCGGCCAATGTGCCCCGGCGTCTCCTGCACGGCCTGGCCGCTCCCGGTGCGGGACGATCTGGCAGAGAGCGTACGCCGGGCGATCGGGCTGGGCCAGGCCGCCGATCGCGATATCCATCGACCCGTCCGCGTCCTATCTCCCGCCCGACGGCGTGGCCCGGATGGTGCATGGGGATCTCCCCTCGATGCTGATCGGCGGGCATCAGCGCCCTGCTCTTGCAGACCCTGCACCCACTGGCCATGGCCGGCGTGGCGGAACACTCCAACTACCAGGCGGATCCGCTGGGCCGGTTGCGCCGGACGGCCAACTTCGTCGGCGACCACGACCTTCGGGACCGTCGCAAGAAGCCGAGAAGGCGATCGAACAAGTACGCCGAGTACACCGTCGGGTCACGGGCATCGCACCCGACGGACGCCCGTATTCGGCCGACGATCCGGAGTTGGTGACGTTCATCCATGCGGCCGAGGTGTGGAGCTTCTTGGAGTCGTCCCGACGGTTCGGCCGGTTCGATCGTCAGCCCGAGCAGTGCGACCAGTACTACGAGGAGGTTGCTCCGATCGCCGTCGCCCTCGGGGCGGACTGGGTGCCCCGATCGGCCGTCGACGTCGACGAGTACTTCCGTCGTGTGCGTCCCGAGCTCTGCGCGACCGAACAGGCCCACCAGGCGCTCGACTGGTTGCGTCACGGAGTGCGGCGGCGCCCCAACGAGCAGGCCGTGTTCAACGTGCTCTACGCCGGGGCGGTAAGCATGTTGCCTGAATGGGCTCGCGCCGAGCTCGAACTCTCGACACGCGGCCCCGTCGATCTCCTGATCGACACCGTGGCGGTCATTCCCGCCTCGCGGGCGCTCTCGGCCGCCCTGCGCTGGGTGGCCACACCTCAGCCACCGAGACGGAGTTCCACCTCTGCCGCCTCGACCGCCTCGGCCGCGACCATCGACACACCGGCCGCGTGCTCACTCATCGCGGGACGAGGCCCCAGCTGGCCGACCACTTCTGGCCGGGTTGGAGCGAAAGCAGATCCTTCCCGGTGCGTAACGCGTTGGGCGGGCAGGTCATCGGCTCGATCGCCACCGCCCGCCGACGCCGCTCCACCTCCCCGAGCGTGTCGCCCGTATAGACCATCAGGTAGCCGAACCCTGCGTCGGCCCACAGGGCGGTGCCCGATGTGCCGTTCGGTGCATCGAGGCTGGCCCAGGCCCGGCCGTCGCTGTCACGGTCCAGGGCGGTGAAGGGAGTGTCGAGCACCGTCGGGCCGATGAGGCGTGCCGTGGTGAAGTCACGGTCCGTCCCAGCCACCGGCGTCACCTCTCCCGTGGGCAGGCCACGATCATCGAGGTCCAACGTCTCATGAGCCGGCAACTGGAGGACCGCGTCGTCGACCATCCCGGGTCCGGCCGCAAGGTAGGGGTGGAAACCCAGGCCGAAGGGAACCGGGCCGTCGTCCGTACTGTGCGCGGTGGTGGTGACGCTGAGACCGTTGCGCCCCACGTGGTACTCCATCTCGAGCAGCACGGAGAACGGATACCCCGGCGAAGGATGCAACTGCAGCCGCAGCGACAGCTGGTTCTGGTGGCGGGTCTGGAGCGTCCAGGGCAACCACCGCACCAAGCCCGTGGATGGCATTGCGGCGTTCCGGCTCGTCCAGGGCGGCCTGTCGCCTGCACCCCATTGAACTCGTAGCGACCGTCGGCCAGCCGGTTCGGCCACGGGGCGAGCACCTGTCCCCGGCCACTGTGCGACCACTCGTGCGGCCCGAAACCGTCGATGACCGGCGTGGCGCCGACGTTGTAGGTGCGCAGGGTGGCACCGACCTCACACACCACGACATCCTGCTCGCCGTGCCCGATGCGCCACTGCTGGCCCGTCGGGGAGGCGACGGAGATGCGAGGCGAGGGATAGGGCATGGCGGAGTGAATTGAAGCAGACCCAGAGCAACGTCGGTGATGAAGTCCCCGGGCAGCAGGCACAAGAGGACCGGCGAACCGGTGACGTGACGCTGACGGGTGCAAACAGGAGGTACGGGCGTGCGGGGCCAGACACCGGTCGGACGCTAGGGTGCCCTCACGTGAGGATCCTCGTAACCAATGACGACGGCGTCGGCGCGCCCGGGATTGGCCGCTCTGACCAGGGCTCTCGTGCATTGGATCGAAGAACATCCTCCGCCACTGGAGGCCCATCGCACGAGATCGTCGTGGTGGCCCCGAGCTCCAACTACAGCGGTGCGGGTGCCGCGGTCGGCTCGGTCACCAACGGAACCAAAATCCCCTACGTGCGGGCTCGGGTCAGCGGCGCCGAAGAGGTGGACGCCTACGGGCTCGACGCCTCGCCGGCTCTCTCGGTGATCGCCGGTGCCTTGGGCGCCGTCGGGCCCAAGCCGGACCTGGTGCTGTCCGGCATCAACCATGGCGTCAACGTCGGTCGATCGGTCCTGCACTCGGGCACCGTCGGGGCGGCTCTGACGGCGTCGCAGGTCGGCATCAGCGCTCTTGCCGTCTCGCTGCGGGCCGGGATGCCGGAGGACTGGTGGGAGATCGGCAGCCGACCTCGCCATGGCCCTCATCCCCATGTTGGTCGGCGCGCCGGTCGGCACCGTGCTCAACCTGAACGTCCCCTCGCTGCCCCTCCACGAAATCCTCGGCGGCTGCGATGGGCCCGCGTCGGCGGATCCGGGCTCATCAAGGCGGCCAGTGACGGCTGGGTATCGCCGCCCAACCATCCCGAAATGGAGGGTCCGGCGGCGGCCGAAGCCGCCTCGGCGGTCATCGACGACAGCCCGGCCGAGAAAGGCGAGATCACCCTCAACGTCGGTTCGCCGTTCCCCCAAGGCCGGTGATCATGCGGTTGCCCGATCCGAGCGAGGATGCGACGCTGGTCGCCCAGGGCTACGCCGCCCTCACCGCCCTGCGCGGGCCGAGCATCCGACGACGACCCGGCGCTCGCTGCGCTCGCTGGACGAAGGCCTCGCCGAGGCAATCGCTCCGCTGGGGTTGCATGGCTGAGGGCTCGCGCGTGCCGGTCCCTTTGGCACGTGACGACTCACTCGTCGTCGTTGGGCGTCCGGCGTCGGCGCTTTACCTCTGACCGGTGGCGCTTCTCCTCGACCCGCCTGATCTGTGATCCCTTGGTGGGCTTCGTGGGTCGTCTGGTCGGGTCGACCCGCAGTCCATCGGCCAACCTGGCCGCCAGGCGTTCCAGCGCCAGCTGCCGATTCCGTGCCTGCGAGCGTGAATCGGAGGCGGCCGCCCGTACCACCGGCCCGAAGCGTTCCAACAGGCGCGCCCGTTGCCGGGGGCCAAGGGCGGTGGAGGCGGCGATGTCGAACTGGACCTCGACCCGGCTCAGCGTGCGGTTGGCATGCTGTCCCCCGGTCCGCCCGAGGTGGTGGCACGCCAGGTGATCTCGCTCAGCGGGAATGCTCAGAGACTTTGCTGACGCGCAGCGTGGCCGCGCTGGCGGGCCGTCGCGCCGGCCGGTGGCGGACGTCGGCAGTCGCGCGCATGCGCGGTAGCGTGGGCTCGCGGTGCGGGTCGTCGGGTGCCACGAAGGTGAGCGTACGACGACCGGGTACAGTCCGACTCATGGACTATCGCCACCTCGGAAGATCGGGCATGCTCGTCTCCGCCCTCGCCTACGGCAACTGGATCACCCACGGAAGCCAGATTGAAGAAGACGCCGCCGCAGCGTGCGTGAAGGCCTCGCTCGACGCCGGGATCACGACCTTCGACACGGCGGATGTCTACGCCTGGGGCAGAGCGGAGTCGGTCCTGGGCCGGGCCCTCAAGGGCGTGCGGCGCGACTCCATCGAGATCTTCACGAAGGTGTACTGGCCGACCGGTTTCAATCCCAACAATGGCGGGCTGTCGCGCAAGCACATCATGGAAGCGCTCCACGGTTCGCTCGAGCGCCTCCAGACGGACCACGTCGATCTTCTCCAGGCCCACCGGTTCGACTACGAGGCGCCACTCGAGGAGACCTTGCGTGCGTTCGACGACCTGGTGCGGCAGGGCAAGGTCCACTACATCGGCGTCTCGGAATGGACGGCCGAGCAGATAGCCGAAGCTCTGCGGCTGGCCGACGACATGGGCTTCGACCGCATCATCTCCAATCAGCCGCAGTACTCCCTGATCTGGCGGGTCATCGAGGCCGAGATCGTTCCCTTGTGCCAGGAAGCAAGGGATCGGCCAGATCGTCTGGTCGCCGTTGGCCCAGGGCGTCCTGACCGGCAAGTACCTGCCCGGGGCCGCACCCCTCAAGGGTTCGCGGGCCAGCGGGCGTCGAGGCCGAGGAGATGAACTGGCTCTTGGGCGACGACGTGCTCATCCCGGTGCAGGAGTACGCCGACCTCTGCCGCCAGGCCGGCTACACCCCGGCCTCCGTCGCCCTGGCCTGGGTCCTGCAGAACGAGAACGTCAGCAGCGCCATCATCGGGGCCTCGCGGCCCGAGCAGATCCTGGAGAACGCCGAAGGCACTCGAGATCGACTTGGAACCTGACTTCGTGGAGGCGATCGAGAAGGCTCTGGCGCCGACGACGCTCTTCGACCCGGGCTTCACCTTCAGCCCGACACCCTGCGGCGTAACCCCAAAGTGCCGCAGTAGCCTCCCGTCATGCCCGAACGCCAGCGGATTGCCGCCTACGGCGTATGCCTCGACGCCGAAGGCCGTCTGCTTCTGGCCCGGGCTGCTCCTTGGCTGACCTTGCAGCGGTCGATGGTTCCTGCCTGGCGGTGGGGTGGATCACGGTGAGCATCCAACCGATGCCCTGCGCAGGGAGATCCAGGAGGAAGCGGGGCTGACGGTCGTGCTCGGCCCACTGCTCGACGTCCTCTCGGATGTACGCGTCATGCCTGACGGCACGAGCCTGCACACCGTGAGGATGATCTACCGGGTGGCGTCGTGGACCGGAAGCCTCCGAGCCGAGTTGGAAGGAACCACCGATGCGGTGCAGTGGTTCGCCAACGAGCGAGCTGGCCGAGCTCCCGCTGGCGCACTACGTCGAACGAGGTGGTGGCGAAGTTCCTGTGAACGCGGACCCCGGAGACGCACGCCACCACGTCGTCATCATCGGCTCGGGCTTCGGCGGCCTGTTCGCCGCCAAGGCTCTGCGCCGAGCCCCGGTGCGGGTCTACCGTGATCGACCGGACCAACCACCACTTGTTCCAACCGTTGCTCTATCAGGTGGCGACGGGGATTCTCTCCGAGGGTCAGATCGCCCCTCCCATCCGCGATGTTCTGCGCCACAACCCCGTCGGTGCATGTCGTGCTCGGCGAAGTCACCGGCATCGATCCGGTAGCCCGCACCGTCGCGACCACCGAGCTCAGCGGCCGCAACGTCGCCATCGGCTACGACAGCCTCATCGTGGCCGCGGGCGCAGTGACCTCCTACTACGGTCACGACGAATTCCGTCAGTCGGCGTCGGGCATGAAGATCGCTCAACGATGCGCTGTATCTGCGGGGACAGATCTTCGGTGCGTTCGAACAGGCCGAAGTCAGAGGACGACGAGGACCGCCGGCGGGCCCTCATGACCTTCGTGGTGATCGGTGGTGGTCCGACCGGCGTGGAGATGGCCGGGCAGCTGAAGGAGCTCTCCGCGGCGGGCCCTCCAGCACAACTATCCGCAGGATTGATCCGCACATGACGCGGGTGGTCTGATCGAGGGCGGCCGAGCGCCTGGTGTCCACCATGGGCACACGCCTGTCGCAGATGACGGCGCGGGATCTCGAGCGGATGGGGGTCGAGCTGCACCTCGGCGCCATGGTGACCGACGTCGATGCCCAAGGGGTCGAGTTGACGCAGGCCGACGGCCAGCACCTGCGCATCGAGGCGAGCACCAAGGTGTGGGCCGCCGGCACCCGCGCTTCCCCGCTTGGGGCCAAGCTCGCCAGCGCCACGCGGGGCGAAGCTTGGATCGCAGCGGACGGGTCGAGGTTCGAACCGGATTGCTCGGTTCCCGGCTATCCCGAAATCTTCGTCGTCGGCGACCTCATGGCGCTGGACGACCTGCCCGGCGTGGCGGAGGTGGCCATGCAGTCGGGCGCCCACGCCGCGCACACCATCGAACGTCGGCTCCGCGGGGACACGGACAACGAAACCGTTCCATTACCGAGACCTGGGAACGCTGGCGGTGATCTCCCGATTCCGGGCCGTGGCCAAGAGTGGGACCACTGCAGATCGGCGGGTTCATCGGATGGCTGTTGTGGCTCGTCGTCCACGTGACGTTCCTTACCGGATTCAAGAACAGGTTCGCCGCGTTGGCCCGTTGGACCATCAGCTTCGTCGGCAAGGGCCGCTACGAACGGGCCTTGACCGGAGCGTGGGTGGTCGACCAGAACGATCCGCCTCATCATGCCGCCTAGGAAGCGTGTCGTCGCTCAGCGGGGAGTGGCAACGAAGAGGGGGATCTGCCGCTCCGTGTTGGCCTGGTAGTCGTCATACGGTGGGTAGGCAGCCGCAGCGCGCTTCCACCACGTTGCCTTTTCGTCGCCGGTGACCTCGCGCACGGTCACGGCAAAGGGTTCTGGCCCATCTTGGATGTGCACCGAATCCGGCGCGGCGATCAGGTTGTAATACCAGACCGGGTGGGTCGGGGCCCCACCCTTGGAGGCGACGAGTGCATACTCCCCGCCATGCTCCACCCGCATGAGGGGGGTCTTGCGTATTTTGCCGGTCTTGTTGCCGCGAGTCGTGACCACGATGATCGGCATGTCGGTCCCGGGAAGCGTGTTCGCCTTCGTGCCGCCAGAGGCCTCGTATTCGGCGACCTGATCCTTCACGAAGTCTGTGGGGCTCGGCTCGTACGTCTCATCAGGGGCCATCGCCCCACTATAGGGAGGGAGACCTCGGAGTCGAACTTTCGCCTCAGGGGTAGGGACCGTGCGTTTGGGGTATAGCGAGCATGGGCGCCTGGTCGGTGTCACGACCAAGGAGATTTGCATGGACATCATCCGAAACGCCGATGGCACACTTGTCGTGCCGGTGGAGCCGCCCCGGCAGCACAAGTCCGAAGAGACAGTCGAGGCCGACGATTCGGGGGAAGACCTCGCCACCGCCGTGCCGGCCACGACCCGGATCCTCCATCCCGGCGAGGGCGGGTACGACGAGGCACTTTCGGAATGGGACCTCCAGCAGGATCCCGATCGCGAGCCGGCAGTCTCCACCGTGAGCGGTCGTCAAGAGGCCATGTCGTTGGTGCACACGGTGGCGAGCGCACCGGACGACTCGGTGGCACATGCGGTCGAGGAGCTGGACGATCCCGAAGCCAGCGGCGAGGCGCTCCGCCATGTGCTCGTCGGTGGCGTCCACTCGGTAGAGGACTTTGCCTCCGAAGTGGCCGAGGCCGAAGGCGGTGAGCCTCTTTCGGCGCACCAGACGACGAAGATCATCGGCGAGGTGCTCTCAGAGTTGGACGGGTAAAGCGGTCCCTATAGGGAGCCGCAACCCAGACTCTTGGTGTAGCTGTCCAGCACCTTCTCGGCCGCGGTGAACTTTGGGTTCGACTCCGCCGAGGTAATGCCGGTCTCGAACTGCGCCAGACTCGTGGACCGCTGAATGATCGTCTTGAACTGCCCGATCAGCTTCTCGGCCACAACTGCGGCCGCCTTGACCTTGGCCGATGCTCCATTGAGATAGGCGGCGAATGCCTTCTCCTCACTCGCTTCTTTGCCGAACGTGGAGAGGAGCGCCTTTTGGACCGCGGGCCAGTTGCCCGACTCCATCTCTTTGACCAGCCCCGACTCCCCCTTGGTCTGCTGATTGATCTCGGTCGTATATGCCTTGCACAGAGCCGACTTGCCAACAGTGGCCGACGTGGCCGACGCGGTCGCGGCGGGCAGAAGTGCGAGAGCCACGCCGACCGCCAGCATTCCGATTCCAAGCCTTGCTCGCTGCAACATCTCGAATCCGCCTTCCGCTCCGGGGGGTTGCAGGTCACTCTATGGCATCGGGGCACGGTCCCGGCTGCGCACAACCCTTCGGTACACTCAGAACAGAGCACGACGGAAGCGGGGACCATGAAGTTCGGCCGCAGGTCGGGCCGGGACGAAGAGCGAGCAGAGAGTCCGACAGCGCACGCCCCGTCCCCGGCCAGTCGGGCACCCGACCGCGCCGTCATCGCCCAGTTAGCGGCCCAGATCGATCACATCCAGCGGCGCACCACGCGCACGGATGCCGCGCGGTGGGTCGCGCCGGGCCAGGCGGTCGCCATTCAGGGAGCGATCATCTCGGGTGGCGCGTTCTACCTCGGGACCGCGCTCTCGTCCCCGTTCCTTGGCGACGAGCCGGCGCTGGTCAATCCGGAACTCCCGGTCGAGGCGCCCACATTGAGTGGTCGGGACCCACATATGCACTACTGGCCGTCCTACGGATCTCTCTCACCTGGACAACGCGCCACCTATTTGAGTTGGCTGGCCAGCGATCGCAACCTCGTCGAGTTGCCCATCGGCTATGTCTTCTTGTATTTCTACGGCTTCGAACGACGAGTGTTCATCGACTTGCTCGGTACGTCCGGCCTCTCGGTCGAATTGCCATGGATCCGGGCCGAGGTGGAACGACTGCGCCGGGTCTACGGTGCGGACCCTTCGCTCGACGGCTATGCCCAGCGCTTTCTGTGGGCCATCGACTGCCTTCACGGGTCGGGCGATCTCATCGAGCCTCCGGCCGTCTCCACCCGCATGTGGTACGTGCCCGAGTCCATCAAGCTGGGGCTGGCGCAATTGGCGAAGGCGGGTCGGCCACTCCCGGCAAACTGGGCCCTGGCCTGGCTCAAAACAGACCCCCAGTCGTTCACGCGCACACCGGAGGAACGTTGCCCCGACGAGTTTGCCCGACTCTTCACGCTGCGTTACGCCATGCGCTACGGCGACGGATTGGCCATCAAGACGGACAAGAAGCTGCACATCGAGTACCGACCGGCCTCCCGAAGCTTCGGCCAGGTCGAGCTACCGGTCGATGATCTGCCCGACGTCACCGCGTTGGAAAAACCAATCAGAAAGCTCAGGAAACTGAGCCAAGAGTGCACCGACGCACTGGACGCCTACAGCCGCTGGGTCCGCCGGAATCCCGATCGCACCTCGCTGGCGGCCACCGCGTTACTCCCGCCCGACCTGGTACGAGCCAGCCCCCCTCCCGCACTCGAGCAGATACGAACATGGTTGGCTACGCAATTGGGCGAAACCAACGAGGCGGTGGTGGACGCGGAACGATTGCTCGCACTCTGGCCCACCGGCCCGGTCGCCCGGCTGGCGAACCGGGACTCGGCCGCATTGTGCCAACTGCTCGCGGCGTACGGGTACGGGATCGAACCCGACGTCCGATTCGGCGGACCGGCGCTCGGTCCCGGCCAGGCCGTCGTCTTCGGGGAGGATCCAGAGGCCGCTCTTCGGGTAGAGCGCCAAGATCTCGACCTGGCCATGCTCGACCTGGCCATGCTCGACCTGGCCGCGACGGCCACCGCGGTGCGTAGCACTGACGACGAGGCACTCGATGAGTTGACGGATCACGTCGTCGCCGCGCTCGAGCTCCCACCCGCCGGTCGTCGGCGGGTCAGAGCCCACCTCCGCTGGGTGGCCATCCAATCCCCGAGCCTCAGCGCGGCCAAGAAGACGATGCGGAGCGAGAGCCGAGAGGCTCGGGAGCTCATCGGCTGCTGCCTCGTGGAGTGGACGACGCAGCGCGGCGCTGTTGGTCCCCCACAAGTTGAAGGACTGACGAGAGCTTTCACGGCCTTGGGACTCGAGCCCGCGTCCATGTTCTCTTTGATCCATGAGCGTGCCGTCAATCCGTCGTCGGAGCCGATCGAGGTACGCGGGCTAAGGGGCACCTCGCGAGGCGAAGCCATTCCAACGCCCCCTCCTTCCGTGGAGGGCCGGGAACATTCGGTCGTGCTGGACCGCGGCGCCCTCGATGCCGCGTTGGCCAGCACCGCGGCCTCGACGGCCCTGCTCGGGAAGATCTTCGTCGATGACGAGCTGCCCGTTGCCTCTGCATCCCCGCTCCGCCACGAACCCAGTGATCTGAGTACCCCCTATCGGAGCTTGCTGAGCCAACTGGCGACTCGGTCCAGGTGGAGCCGTCCCGAGTTCGCCGGCCTGGCATCGAGCCTGGACCTTCTGCCGAATCGGGCCATCGAGGCTTTGAACGAAGCGGCCCTGGACCACGTGGGCGAGCCTGTTCTCGAAGGAGAGGACGTCCTGGAGGTCAATCAAGACGTAGTGAAGGAGCTGCTCGGGTGAGCGACGGTACGACAAGTCACATCAGGCCACGAGAGCGCGATGCCATTCTGCAATCGCTACGCGCCGGTGTGGTCCCCCGCGTCGGGCCAACAGCACATTCAGGTAGGCCGCCTCAACGAGCTCAACGTCATGGTCACCGACGTCGCTCGAGTCGCCGAGGGCGGATCGACCATCCGCTTCATCATCGGAGAGTACGGATCCGGAAAGACGTTCTTTCTCATGCTGGTGCGCGCCATCGCGCTGCAGGAACGGCTCGTCACCGTCCACGCCGACCTGAGCCCGGACCGGCGCCTTCAAGGCGGTGGCGGCCAAGCTCGTTCGCTCTTCGCCGAGCTCATGGTGAACATGTCCACCCGGACCAAGCCCGACGGCGGCGCCCTCCAGAGCGTGGTGGAGCGTTTCGTCTCGAGTGCGATGGAGGAAGCTGCCGCAGGAGACACCGATCCGGGAGCAATCATCACCACCAGACTCGACTCCCTGCGCGAAATGGTCGGCGGCTTCGATTTCGCCACGGTCATTCGCTCCTACTGGGAGGGCTCCGAGAACGGCGACGACGAGCTCCAAGCCAATGCCGTGCGATGGCTGCGCGGGGAATTCACGACCAAGACCGACGCTCGAGCCGCCCTTGGCGTCCGCACCATCGTCGACGACGCCAACTGGTACGACCACCTCAAATTGATGTCGCGCTTCGTGCGGATGGCTGGGTATCGCGGCTTGCTGATCTGTCTGGATGAGATGGTGAATCTGTACAAGCTGGCCAACACCACCTCGCGCGCCGCGAACTACGAGCAGTTGTTGCGGATCCTCAACGACTCCCTCCAGGGATCAGCGGCCGGCGTGGGCTGGCTTCTCGGGGGCACTCCCGAGTTCCTGCTCGACACCAGACGCGGTCTGTACAGCTATCAAGCGCTGCAATCGCGCTTGGAGGAAAACAGCTTCGCCACCGCCGGCCTGGTCGATTACTCCGGTCCGGTGCTGCGGCTGGCCAACCTGTCACAGGTGGACTTCTACGTCCTCCTTGTGAACCTGCGCCACGTCTACGCCGGAGGGGACCCGGCGAAATACCTCCTTCCCGACGAGGCCCTCCGGCTCTTCATGGAACATTGCTCGCGGCGCATCGGTGACGCCTACTTTCGGACGCCGCGCAACACGATCAAGGAGTTCGTGAACTTCCTGGCCGTTTTGGAACAGAACCCCGGCGCATCGTGGTCACACCTCCTCGGTGGGATCGAAATCAAGCCCGAGACCAACCCCGACCTCGCCCCGCTGCCGGACCCCGACGACGCATCCCCGGCCGACCCCCCGCTCCCGGTCGGCTCGGCCGGCCCCCCCGACGGTGACGATGAACTCAGCTCCTTCAAACTCTGAGCATTCGGCCTTCTCCCAACTTCATCCCGATCTCCAGCGTTGGATCTGGGATCAGAAGTGGGGCGAACTACGGCCGGCTCAAGCCCAAGCCATCCCACCGATCCTCGAGGCTCGGCGCGATGTCATCATTTCGGCCGCCACCGCATCGGGCAAGACCGAGGCCGCCTTCCTCCCCATGCTTTCGGCCTTGGCTGACCAGCGCGCCACCGTCCCCGGGGTAGAAATCCTCTACGTCAGCCCGCTCAAGGCGCTCATCAACGATCAGTTCGACCGCCTTACGGCGTTGGCCGGTTCGGTCGATGTCGCTGTCCACCGCTGGCACGGCGACGTGGCCAGCGACAAAAAGGCCGACGTGCTGCGCCAGCCCACCGGCATCCTCCTCATCACGCCCGAATCGCTCGAGGCTCTGTTCGTTCTTCGGGGTTCGCAGATCTCCACCCTGTTCGGCGCACTGCGCTACGTCGTCGTCGATGAGCTGCATTCCTTCATCGGCACCGAACGTGGAGCCCAGCTTCAGTCGCTGCTCCATCGCTTGGAACTGGCCGTCCGCAGGCGAGTCCCTCGCATCGCCCTGTCGGCCACGCTCGGCGACATGAGCAGCGCAGCCGAGCATCTCCGTCCCGCGGCGGGGGCGACGTCGTCCATCTGGTCGACGAGGCTGATGGCCAAGCCCTCAAACTGCAACTGCGGGGCTATATGCAATCCCGCCCGATATGGCCTCCCAAGACAGTGAGGGAGGAGAGGGGAACCAAACCTCCATTGCCCGGGACATTTTCGATGCACTGCGGGGCTCGGACAATCTCATCTTTGCCAACTCTCGGCGAAACGTGGAGATCTATGCCGACCTCCTGACCGCATTGTGCGCAGAGCGGGGCGTGCCGAATGAGTTCTTCGCCCACCATGGGAGTCTCTCAAAGGAGCTGCGCGAGTTCGTCGAAGGGCGACTGAAGGACGCCACACAACCGGCCAATGCGGTCTGCACCTCGACACTCGAGATGGGCATCGACATCGGCGACGTGCGCAGCATTGTGCAGATCGGAGCTCCGCCTGCCGTCGCCTCCCTGCGCCAGCGGTTGGGGCGGTCCGGTCGCCGCGGCGATGCGGCTGTCTTGCGGGTCTACATCTCCGAGGACGAGGTGACCTCGACCACGCCGCCCCCCGACGCCCTGCGGGCTGAGCTGGTGCAGTCGGTGGCCATGGTCAACCTTCTCCTCCGGCGCTGGTACGAGCCGTCCATTGCGGGCGACCTCCACCTGTCAACGCTCATCCAACAGCTTCTGTCGCTCATCGCCCAGCATGGCGGCGTCCTGGCGGCCGATGCCTATTCCGCCCTGTGCCAGTCCGGACCCTTCAGCCGGGTGACGCCGGCTCAGTTCACCGAGCTCTTGCGGAGTCTCGGCGCCAAGGAGGTTCTGCAGCAGTCCCACGATGGGACGCTTCTGCACGGGCCGGTGGGCGAGCGGATCGTAAACCATTTCAGCTTTTACGCCGCCTTCACGTCTGTCGAGGAGTGGCGACTCGTCAGCGATGGGCACACACTCGGCACACTGCCTATCGACTTTCCAGCTGTCTGCCGGACTCTTCTTGATCTTCGCCGGGCGTCGATGGCGGGTCACCGCAGTCGACGCGCCGCACAAGGTCGTCGACCTTGTTCCCGCTCCAGGTGGGCGCCCCCCGGTCTTTTCGGGATCTGGGCCTGCCGTGGATCATCACGTGCGCCACGAGATGTTGCGGGTCTATCAAAGCGCCGATATTCCGGCCTATCTGGACGCCGAAGCGGCCCGCCTCCTGACCGAGGCCCGCCAGAATTTCTCCCGCTTTCGTCTCTACGAACGACGTCTGTTGGCGCACGGCGAGGATACGTACATCTTTCTGTGGGCCGGTGACCGCATCATCAACACCGTCATAGCGATCCTGGCCGCCACCGATCTGAAGACGACACGGGACGGTCTTGCCCTCTCCGTCACCGACGTCACACCGGTCGAACTGTCAGCGCAATTGATGGCCCTCCTGGTTGGAGACCAGCCCGATCCGACTGAACTGGCAGCCACCGTGGCCAACAAGACTGTGCACAAGTACGACGGTCTTTTGCCCGAGCCCCTCCAGAACGTCTCCTACGCCGCGGATAGCCTGGATGTGCCCGGTGCATGGAAGGCGCTCCATGAGGTTGTCGACTCGAGCGTCAGCGGGCCTTCGACTTCTCGGCGGGAGGCAACTTCTTGAGTGCCCTCACCGTGCCCGTCTTCTTCTTCTCGGTGGCCGTTTGCGGGCCCGAATTCACCTCCAATTCCTCGAGATATCGGTTCACCACCTCACGCGTCTCGGCATGTCCCGCGCTCATGCCGAGAGCCTCCTCCATGACCAGAATCTGCGAGAGGCTGGTCATGAGGACGCTCACCATGACCGGCGGAAATCGGTCGGTGTCGATTCCCCTTTCCTCCATGACCTTGGCGACGACTTCGGTCTGCCGGAGACGGAACATCTCCCCGTAGCGGACGACCTCAGCCCGAATGGACTTGCGATGATTGGCTAAGGCGGCGAACTCCATCAACAAAGCCGTGCCCCGCGAATCATCACTGAAGGACCACAGGACGCGGAGCGATTGCTCTGAGTCAAACGTCTCCGAGCGGTGCTTCAGACCTTCTTCGGCCCGGCGCTGAAAGGCGGCCAAAAAGAGGTCGTCCATCGTGCGGAAGTAGTAGTGCACGAGTTGCGGCTTTAGTCCCGCCTTCTGCGCCACACGCCGGGAAGTGACGGAGGCGTAGCCCTCTTCGAGCATGAGTTGCTCCGTGGCGTCCAGAAGTGCCAGGCGAGTCTGCGAGTGCTCTGTCCCGATTCGGCGGTTCGAAGCCATCCCTTGTCCGTCCGTTGGTTCTCACATGGAGAGTCAGATTTAGCATCTTCGCATCGAATCGCGGCGGACCGGCGGCCAACACCACGATCATCAACTCACGTCTGATCGCTGCGAGGGGTGGTTGACGGAATCATCCGCCAAATGCTATGCAATTGCTCAGCATTACGGCGAGATGACTGGAGTGATGTGAGCGATTACGAATCGGTGGACTTCTTCTCTGACCAATCGCTCATTGAAGACCCGTACCCGTACTTCGATCACCTGCGGTCCCAGTGTCCGATCCTTCCCACCGGCGATCTCGGGGTGGTCGCCGTCTCGGGATACGAGGCGGCGATGGAGATCTACCTCGACCCCGAGACGTTCTCGTCCTGCAACGCGGTGGTCGGTCCATTCGCCTCCTTCTCGGTGCCTCTTGGAGGGGGACGACATCAGTGGCATCATCGACCGCCACCGGGACGAACTGCCGCTGAGCGATCACATGATCACCATGGACCCTCCCATGCACACGCAGGAGCGAGCGCTGGTCATGCGCCTCCTCACGCCGAAACGCCTCAAGGAGAACGAGGAGTTCATGTGGGGACTGGCCGATCGGCAGATGGACGAGTTCGTCGGGACCGGCCACTGCGAGTTCATCAGTGCGTATACGCAGCCATTCGCCATGCTCGCCGTGGCCGACGTGCTCGGGGTACCCGAATCCGACCACCAGCGCTTCCGTGAGTTCTTCGGCCTGACCAATACGCCCGGTGAGATCGGACAGACCGAAGTGGGCGAAAACGCCCTCGGCGGCACTCGACGAGTGGTTCGCCCGGTACATCGAAGACCGTCGGCGCGAGCCAGGGGATGATGCGCTGACGCGCCTGGCCCTGGCCACCTATCCCGACGGGACCATTCCCGACGTGGCTGCCGTGGTACGGGTGGCGACGTTCCTTTTTGCCGCCGGCCAAGAAACGACCGCCCGCCTGCTCGCCGTTGGCCTGAAGTACCTGTGCGAGTATCCCGATCTCCAAGATGAGCTGCGCGCCCACCCCGAGCGGATCCCGGCCTTCATTGAGGAGTCCCTTCGTATCGAGAGCCCGGTGAAGGCGGATTTCCGCATGGCCCGGCGATCAACCACCGTTACCGGTGTCGACATCGCAGCCGGAACGCCCGTGATGCTGTTGAACGGCGCGGCCAACCGCGACCCCCAACTCTTCGAATGTCCAGCCGAATTTCGCCTCGACCGTCCCAACGCCAAGTTCCACGTTCGCGTTCGGGCGAGGCGTCCATTCCTGTCCCGGGGCCCCGTTGGCCCGCGTCGAGGGTCGCGTCAGCATTGAGCGCATCCTCGACCGCATGCGCGACATCCGGCTTTCCGAAGAGCATCACGGACCCCCCTCGGCCCGTCACTTCGATTACGAGCCCACCTGGCTCCTGCGCGGTCTACATGAACTGCACCTTGAGTTCACGCCGTCGGAAGGTTCGCGCTGACCCAGGCGCGAACCGCGGCCCTCGCTTTACGAACAGCCGCTCGTCGTCCCGCAGCTGCCGCAGACGTAGCACGAGCCGGCTCGCTGCATGGCGTTGCCGCAGCTGTAGCAGTACGGGGCGTCGCGCTGCTCGGCTCGGGCCAGCGGCTTGAGCCCGCGGCCGTCGAGGCCGACTGCCGAGAAGCGGCTGCATCGGCCGGCGTCGGGTGCAACCGCAGCTGACACCCGGCGTCTGCGCCCAGGCCGTCGTCGATCAGGCCGACCGAGGGCGTTGCCATCTCTTCGACGCCGGGCAGCGTGGGCTGCATGCGCTCGGAGGTGGAGAGGATGCCGAGCTCGGCCCGCTCCTCGACCGACAGGTAGTCCAGGGCGATCCGGCGGAAGATGTAGTCCACCAGGCTGGTGGCGATGCGCAGTTCGGGGTCGTCGGTGATACCGGCCGGCTCGAACTTCATGTTGGTGTACTTGCGCACGTAGGTGGCCAGGGGCACTTGATGCTGCAGGCCCAGGCTCAACGAGATGGAGAAGGCGTCCATGATGCCGGCCAGGGTCGAACCCTGCTTGGAGACGTTGATGAAGACCTCACCCGGTCGACCGTCCTCGTACTCGCCGACCGTGACGTAGCCCTCGCAGTCGGCCACCCTGAAGGCGAACGTCTTGGAGTTGCGGCGCCGGGGCAGGCGCTCCCTGATGGCACCCACCACGACCGACTCGGTCTTGCGCTCCTGCTCGTGCAGCAGGGCTGCCTCGAGCTCGGCGATGCGCGCCGCCACGGCACGGTCCCTGGCTTCGGCCGCCGATCCGGGAGGGGCGATGTCGCCACCCATGATCGCCGCCACGTCAGTCTCCGACGCTGGCCATTTTGGTGGTCGAGAGCGGCTGGGCCACCTTGCAGTTGTCGCGGTAGATGGCCACCGCCTTGATCCCCAACCGCCAGGCGTCGATGTGCAGTTGCTCCACGTCTTCGACCGTGACGTCTTCGGGCATGTTGACCGTCTTGGAGATGGCGCCGCTGATGAAGGGCTGCACCGCCCCCATCATGCGGATGTGGCCCGAATAGTGGATGGTGTTGTCGCCCATGGAGCAGGCGAAGACCGGCAGGTGCTCGGGCGCGATGTGCGGCGCACCGAGGATCGACATGTGCTCGTTGATGTACATGACGATCTCGGCCACCTGGTCCGGCCCGTAGCCGAGCTTGGCCAGCGCACGGGGGATCGTCTGGTTGACGATCGACATGGTGCCGCCGCCGACCAGCTTCTTGGTCTTGACCAGACCGAGGTCGGGCTCGACCCCCGTGGTGTCACAGTCCATGAGCAGGCCGATGGTGCCGGTGGGGGCCAACACACTGGCCTGCGAGTTGCGCACGCCGTACTGCTCGGCCAGCTCCACCGCGTCGTCCCACGATTCCTGGGCGGCCGAGAGCAGCTCGGGCGGCACGACCTCTTCGTCGATGCGCGCCGCTTCGGCCTGGTGCATGCGCAGCACCTTGATCATCGCTTCGGAGTTGTCGTGGAAGCCGGCGAACGGACCCATGCGTGCCGCCGTGCGGGCGGACGTGGCATAGGCGTGGCCCGTCAGCAGCGCCGTGATGGCGGCGGCCCAGGCTCGTCCGGCGTCCGAGTCATAGGGCAGGCCCTGCGCCATGAGCAGCGCGCCCAGGTTGGCGTAGCCGATGCCGAGCTCGCGGAAGGCCCGGGTGGTTTCGCCGATCTTCGCGCGTCGGGTAGTCGGCGTTGCCGACGATGATCTCCTGCCCGGTGAACATGACGGCGACGCCGGCCTTGAATCCCTCGACGTCGAATTCGTCGTTTTCGTCAAGGAATTTGAGCAAATTCATGGAGGCCAGGTTGCAGGCCGAGTTGTCGAGGTGAACGTACTCCGAGCACGGGTTGCTCCCGTTGATCTTCCCGGTCAGCGGCGCCGTGTGCCAGCGGTTGATGGTGGTGTCGTACTGCAGTCCCGGGTCGGCGCACTCCCAGGCCGAGTGGGCGATCTGGCGGAACAGGTCACGGGCGGGCACGGTGCGGATGACCGAGCCGTCGGTGCGGGCGAGCAGGTCCCAGTCGCGACCGTCGATCACGGCCTCCATGAACTCGTCGGTGACCCGCACCGAGTTGTTGGCGTTCTGGTACTGCGTCGAGTGGCTGTCCGCCCCGTCGAGGTCCATGTCGAAGCCGGCGTCGCGCAGGACGCGCGCCTTGCGCTCCTCGATGGCCTTGCACCAGATGAAGTCCTCCACGTCGGGGTGGTCGATGTCGAGGATGACCATTTTGGCGGCACGGCGGGTCTTGCCACCGGACTTGATGGTGCCGGCCGAGGCGTCGGCGCCGCGCATGAAGCTGACCGGGCCCGAGGCCGTGCCGCCGCCCTTGAGCAGCTCGTGCGACGAGCGGATCTTCGAGAGGTTCACCCCGGCCCCGGAGCCGCCCTTGAAGATGATGCCCTCCTCCGTGTACCAGTTGAGGATGGAGTCCATCTGGTCCTCGACGGCCAGGATGAAACAGGCCGACCCCTGCTGCGGCACGCCCGGCACGCCGATGTTGAACCACACCGGGGAGTTGAAGGCCGCCTTCTGGTGGATGATCAGATGCTTGAGCTCATGGTTGAAGATCTGGGCCTCTTCGCCGTCGACGAAGTAGCCGTCCTTCAGTCCCCAGGCGGTCAGCGTGTCGGCCACACGGTCGGCCACCTGCTTGAGCGACCACTCACGCTCACCGGTGTTCAGCGTCCCCCGGAAGTACTTCTGCGCCAGGATGTTGGTGGCGTTCAGGCTCCAGAATTCGGGGACCTCGACGTCCAGCTGCTCGAAGGCCACCTTGCCGTCCCGGTAGTTGGTGATCCGGGCGTCACGCCGCTCCCAACGCACTTCGTCGTAGGGGTGCACACCGGCGGTGGTGAAGTGCCGCCTGATGCCAATTTCGGATCGCTGGGGGGCGATGGCCATAATGCTGAGATCCTCCTCGTTGTTCGGGTCTGAGCCGACAGCGGCGCCAGCCCCCAAGACTGCGGAACTGGCGTCTCCCGGCGTATGTCATCATCTTGTGCTCGGGAGGGGTACATACAGCCTAACCACAAGATGTAGTGGTTGACCCGCCCAAGAGCCACGAGATGCTGTGTTCATTACAGCACTGTAGTTACGTCCTTGTCAACGAAAGACTGCCTTCATCGGCGCAGGTCAGGGGCTGCTCGCGATGGTTAGCGCGTCGGGCCGGCGTCAATGCCCCCTTGCACCCCGGGTTGGTCCGCAGCCACGGCCCGCCGGCCGAGCGCGGTTCACTAGCCTCCCGCAGGTGGGCTACGTGGTCGCCATCGATGCCGGGACGACCGGGGTGCGGGCTCTCGTCGTCGACGAACAGGCGCGGGTGGTCGACGTGGCCTACCGGGAGCTCACCCAGTATTTCCCGCGCCCGGGGTGGGTCGAGCACGATGCGATCGAGATCTGGGAGGCCGTGTGCGCCACCTTGGCCGAGGTGGGAGGCCGCCTCGCCGATGCGGGGCGGCACGGTGGCGGCCATCGGCATCACCAACCAGCGCGAGACCCTGGTGGCGTTCGACCGCTCCACGGGCAGCCGCTGCACCGGGCCATCGTCTGGCAGGACCGGCGCACGGCCGACATCTGCGCCGAGCTCGAGCAGGCCGGCCATCTCCCGATGGTGCGGGAGACCACGGGGCTGATGCTCGACCCGTATTTCACCGCCACGAAGATCACCTGGCTCCTGCGTCACGGGGAACTCGCCCTCGGCCCCGCGTCCGCCGACCTCGCCTTCGGGACGGTCGACAGCTGGCTGCTGTGGAACCTGACCGGGGGCACGCAGGGGGGCGAGTTCGCCACGGACCCCTCCAACGCCAGCCGCACCATGCTGCTCGATACGGCCACCCTCGCCTGGTCCGACGAGCCTCTGCGCCCTCTTCGGCGTGCCCCGGCACACCCTGCCCGAGGTGCGGCCCTCGGCCGGGCGCTTCGGCACGGCCCACCTGCCCGACCTCGGCCCGGCCGGCGCCGTGCTGGACGGGCTCCCGATCTCGGGCGTGCTGGGCGACCAGCAGGCGGCGCTCTTCGGGCAGGCCTGCTTCGACCCCGGCATGGTCAAGGTCACCTACGGCACGGGCAGCTTCGTCCTGGCCAATGCCGGGCCGGTGCGGCCGGCGCACCCGACGGCCTCACCGTCAGCGTGGCCTGGGACCTCGGATCGCACGGCGGCGCCACCGGGAGCATCGGCGGGGCGTGCCGGCAGGGGCACGGCTCGAGCCGCCCCTGGCCTACGCCCTCGAGGGGTCGACCTTCGTCTCGGGCGCCGCCATCCAATGGCTGCGCGACGGCCTCGGGATCATCGACGACGCGGCGGAGGTCGGCCCGCTGGCCGAGTCGGTCGGCGACAGCGGGGGCGTCACCTTCGTGCCCGCCCTCACCGGCCTCGGCAGCCCCTGGTGGGACCCGGCGGCCCGCGGCATCATCACCGGGCCTCACCCGGGGCGCCGGCCGGGCCCAGATCGCCCGGGCCTGCATCGAGGCGATGGCCTTCCAGGTCCGCGACATGACCGATGCCATGGGGGCCGCCTCGGCTCACCCCCTGTCCTGCCTGCGGGCCGACGGGGGTGCGGCCGCCATGGACCTCCTCCTGCGCCTCCAGGCCGAGCAGAGCCGGATGCCGGTCGCCCGCCCCCGATCGACCGAGTCCACCGCCCTGGGCGCCGCCACCCTGGCCGGCCTGGCCGAGGGGATGTGGGGATCGCTGGACGAGTTGGGCGCGTCTGTGGAGCGCATCGAGCCCAGTTCGAGCCCGAGCTCCCGGTCGAGCTGACCGATGCGCTCTATGCCGTCTGGCGCCGGGCCGTCGACCGCTCCCGGGGTTGGGCCAACGGGGCGAGGCCCGGACGTGCCGACGGAGGAGACGGGTAACTTCGGGCCAGAGCTTCGAAGAAAGGCGCCCATGACCGAGCAGCATGACGAGGCCTCCCACGATCCCGACCCGGCCCCGGACGGCGCACTCGACGTCGTGGTGCGTGACAACCCGGAGAGCCAGACCTACGACGCCCTCGTCGGCGACCAGATCGCCGGCACCATGCTGTACGAGATCGAAGGGCCCCGACTGGTCCTGACCCACACCGCGGTGCAGGAGCGCTTCCAGCACAAAGGAGTGGCCACCACGCTGATCGCAGCCGCCCTGGACGACATCCGGAGAAAGGGAAAGAAGATCACCATCCTCTGCCCGATCGTCAGGACCTTCATCGACAGCCACCCCGACTACGCCGACCTGGTCGACCCCGAACATCCCGGCGTGACGTAACGAGATGACGAAGAGAAATAAAGAAAGCTTTTCCTTGTTATAATCACTCGAGACGAGCATTTCTCGTTCGGGAAGGTGGTCCACCATGAGCGTGGCAATCGTGACAGGGGCATCTCGGGGGCTCGGGCAGGCACTGGCGGAGGGGCTGGTCAGAGCGGGCTGGTCGCTGGTCATCGACGGCCGCGATCCGACCGCCCTCGAGGCCAGCAGCGGCCGGGCTCGCACCCGCTGCTCGCCCCCGGCGGCACCGTCCGGGCCCTGGCCGGCGACATCACCGACGCCGCACATCGCCAAGCCCTCGTCGCCGCGGCGGCCGAGCTCGGTGGGCTCGATCTCCTCGTCAACAACGCCGGCACCCTCGGCACGTCGCCCCTCCCCGTCGTTGGCGCGTATCCCCTGGACGACCTCCGGGTGGCACTCGAGGTCAACGTCGTGGCACCCCTGGGCCTGACCCAGGCCGCCCTCCCGCTGCTGACCTCGTCGCCACACCCCCGCCTGCTCAACATCACCTCGGACGCCGCCGTCGAGGCCTACGAAGGCTGGGGCGGCTACGGCGCCGGCAAGGCGGCCCTCGAACACCTCGGTGCGGTGCTCGCCGTCGAGTATCCCTCGGTCACCGTGTGGTCGGTCGACCCCGGCGACCTCCGCACCGCCATGCACCAGGAGGCGTTCCCGGGCGAGGACATCTCCGACCGGCCCGAACCGGCGTCCGTGGTCCCGGCCTTCCTCGCCCTGATCAACAGCGACCGCCCGAGCGGCCGCTACCGGGCCAGCGAGCTCGTCGGCGCCGGAGTACCGGCATGACGCCGGCCGCGGCACGGCGACCGTCAGCACCGTGATGACAGGGCCCCGCCCGTCCCTCCCCGAGTTGCACCCGCTTGTCGTTCACCCTGCCGCCCGAGCTCGAGGCGCCCTCACCGCCGGAGCGTCGCGGCATGACCCGCGACTCGGTGCGCATGCTCGTGGCCTACAAGTCGGACGGCCCGCTGGTGCACTCGCACTTCTCCGAGCTGCCCCGCTTCCTCGACGAGGGCGACCTCGTCGTGCTCAACACCTCGGGCACGTTGGCGGCAGAAGTCGACGGCACCGGTCGCCGACGGGGACGCCGTGCAGGTGCACCTGTCGACCCAGCTCCCCGCCGGCTTGTGGACGGTGGAGGTGCGCAAGGATGGCGAGGCATTCCTGGCGGCCGAGGCCGGGAGCGACACATTGAGCTGGCGGGCGGCGGCTGCGTCCGCCTGCTCACGCCGTACTCACCGGGTCCGGGCGGCCTCGGCGTGCGCTTGTGGGTCGCCCTGATCGACACGCCCGAGACGCTGCACACCTACCTGGCCCGCCACGGACGCCCCATCCGCTACGGCTACGTGCAAGGCGACTTTCCGCTTTCGCTCTATCAGAACGTCTACGTCACCGAGCCGGGATCGGCCGAGATGCCGAGCGCCGGCAGGCCGTTCACGCCGGAGGTCCTGACCCGCTTGGTGGCCAAGGGCGTAGGCGTCGCTCCCCTGCTCCTGCACACCGGCGTGGCCTCGCTCGAGGCCAGCGAGCCGCCGTACGCCGAGTACTTCCGAGTCTCCTCGGCCACGGCGCACCGGGTCAACGACACCCGGCGGCGCGGCGGGCGGGTGGTGGCCATCGGCACCACCGTGGTCCGCGCCCTCGAGTCGGTGGTCGACGAGCACGGCCACGTGCACCCCGGAGACGGCTGGACGCAGACCGTGGTCTCACCCGAGCACCCGGTGCGTTCCATCGACGCCTTCCTGACCGGGTGGCACGAGCCCGAGGCATCGCACCTGGCCATGCTCGAGGCCATCGCGGGTCGCCCGCTCCTCGAGGCCTCGTACGCCGCCGCCCTCGACGAGGGCTACCTGTGGCACGAGTTCGGCGACGTGCACCTGATCCTGCCATGAGCGACTCCCCGCTGCGACACGCTGCCGACGACGCGCCGGGCCATCCTCAACCTGCTCAAGCGGCAAGGGCCCTTGGCGGCCAATGCGGTGGCGCAGCGCCCTCGGCCTCACCCCGGCCGCCATGCGCATGCAGCTGGTCCGCCTCGAAGAGGACGGGCTGCTTGGCGCGCGACGACGTCGGCGGAGCCGACGGCGGCGCCGGCGCGGCCGCCCGTCGCACCGTCTACACGCTCACCGCGGCGGCCGAGGCCCTCTACCCGAAGCGCTACGGCGACCTCACCACCGAGCTGCTCGGCTACCTCGGGGGACCCGACGGCGAGCAGGTGGACGAGCTGTTCGAGCGCCGGCGCCGGCGCCGGGTCGACGGCGCCCGCCCGCGGCTGGCCAACCTCTCCTTCGACGAGCAGGTGGCGGCGCTCGCCGCCATTTTGGACGAGGACGGCTACCTGGCCGACGCCGACGAAGCAGGAGGACGGGAGCTGGCTCATCACCGAGCACAACTGCGCCATCCTCACCGTGGCACACGGCTTCTCCCAGGCCTGCTCGAGCGAGCTCTCGTTCATCCGCGATGCCCTGCCCGGGCGCCACGGTGGAGCGGGTGGCGCATCTCATGGACGGCGCCCACGTCTGCGCCTACCGCGTCACGCCCCTCGAAGACGTGGACGCAACGTTGGGTGGCGACCGGAGTGCTTACGGCGTAGCGGCCATCGGGGCGATGTCGAGCACCACCGCGCCGTCGACTTCGTGGATCTCGTTGCGCAGCAGCTCGACCAGGTGCTCGCCGCCGAGCTCGATCACGAACTCGTCCACGGCGTTGCCGTCCACGCGCTCGAGGATGTGGATGGCGACGATGTCCCCGCCCACCGCTCCGATGCGGCTGGCCACCAACCCCAGCGCGCCCGGGCGATCGGGCAAGGCGATGCGAACGAGGTATCCGGCCATGGCGCAGAGGCTAGGCGATCAATGTAAACAGGCTGTTTCGGACGGTGCGCACGGAGGCTCGGCGCATCTCAGCGCGCCGCCGCGGCCGGCCGTGACGGCACGTACTCGTCGACGTAATCACGCTCGGAGAGGCGGGCGATCTCGTGCATGAGGCGATCGGTGAAGGCTCGGCACTGGGTGTGGTCGTGCCCCTCCAGCGGATCGTCGGGATTGAGCCGGGGGCGGCATCTCCATGGGCTGGCCGAAGCGGATCGTCACGCGCTTGAAGGGGCGCATGAACTTCGAATTCAACCGGCTGCACCTCGACGGTGCCGACCACGCCGACCGGGATGATCGGCACACCGCACTCACGCGAGAGCCGGGTCACGCCCGTGCGGCCCTTGTGCACGTACGCGTCGAGCGTGCGTGTCCCTTCGGGATAGAGGCAGAGGACGCGACCCTTCCCGAGCACGTCGGTCCGCGCCGTCTCGAGCGCCCGCTCGCTCTCGCTCCCCCCGCCGCGGCGAATCGGGATCTGCCCGGCGGCCCGGAAGAACCAGGCGGTCTTCTTGGAGTCGAAATACTCCGCCTTGGCCAAGAAGGTGACCTTGCGGGCTACGACGAGGGGGATGAAGAACGAATCGCAAAAGGACTGGTGGTTGGCCGCCAGCACGGCTGGCCCTTCCCTGGGGATGTTCTCCCGTCCCTTCGACCTTGATCCGCCAGAGCAGGAAGAAGATCGGACTGAGCAATCCCTTGAGCACCCAGTACGCCACGAGGCCAACGTAGTCCCGACCCCGGCGTTCCGTCCGGGCGCGAGGCCCCGACCAGCGTTGTCCTGAACGTCGAGGGCCGGTCAGCCCAGCTTGGTCAGGGCGCCGCGCAGGTTGCGCACGGCCTGGCCGATGCGCTGCTCGTTCTCGATGAGGGCGAAGCGCACGTGGCCGTCACCGCCCGGGCCGAAGCCGACGCCGGGTGACGTGGCGACGTCGGCCTCTTTGACCAGATACTTGGCGAACTCGAGCGATCCCATCTCGCGATAGGGCTCGGGAATCGGGGCCCAGACGAACATGGTCCCCTTCGGCGGCACAAGATGCCAGCCGATGCGATTGAGGCCGTCGCACAGCGTGTCGCGACGGGACTTGTAGATCTTGTTGATCACCTTGGGATAGTCCGGGGCCTCGTTCATGGCCACGATGGCGGCGATCTGAATGGGCTGGAAGGTGCCGTAGTCGAGATACGTCTTCAGCTTGGTCAGCGCCTGCACGATCTCGCGGTTCCCGACCACGAAGCCGACCCGCCAGCCGGCCATGGAGAACGACTTGGTCATGGTGTAGAGCTCGACCGCCACGTCCTTGGCCCCGGGCACCTGCAGGATCGACGGCGGGTCGTAGCCGTCGAACCCGATGTCGGCGTAGGCGAAGTCGTGCACCAGGATGACTTCGTGCTCACGGGCGAAGGCAACCAGCCGCTCCATGAAGGAGAGGTCGACGCAGGCCGTGGTCGGGTTGTGGGGGAACGAGAGCACGATGACCCGGGGCTTGGGCCACGACTCCTCCCAGGCGTGCATCAAGCCGTCGAAGAAGTCGTCGCCGGGGTCGGGAGCGCCGGTCCCGTCGACGTCGACCGAGGGCCCGTTGAGCGGGACCTGGCGCACGTCGGCGCCGGCGAAGAGCGGGCCCCAGATGTGGATCGGGTACGACGGGGACGGCACCAATGCGGTGTCGCCCGGGCCGACCAGGACCCACATCAGATGCGAGAACCCCTCCTTGGCCCCGATGGTGGTGACGACCTCGGTGTCGGGGTCGAGCTCCACGCCGAACTTGCGCAGGTAGAGGTCGGTGATGGCGCTGCGCAGCTTGGGAATGCCCCGCGAGGCCGAGTAGCGGTGGTTGCGCGGGTTGTGGGCCGCCTCGGCCAGCTTCTCCACGGCCACGTCGGGCGAGGGCAGGTCCGGGTTGCCGAACCCGAGGTCGATCACGTCGCAGGCCGGCTCGCCGGGCTTCGTCCCTCATCGTTGTTGATGGTGGCGAAGACGTAGGGCGGCAGACCGTTGATCCGGCGGAACTCCATCTGGCAAGTCTACGACCCGGCCCCAGGCCCGCCCGACGATGCTCGCTGAGCCTCTCAGGGGCCTCGACGGCACGGGCGGCGGCGACCAGGGCGACCGGGTCGATCGGTGTGGCGAAGATCACCCAGGTGGCGCCCGCCTGGGCCAGAGCGCCGCACCGTCTCGCGCAGGACCGACTCGTCCTTGGGCGGCGGGCCGCCCCAGGTCACCTCGACGCGCCGCCGGCCCCTGCGCGCGGTCGGCCACGAGGGTCGGGTCGGCATCCCAGACGTTGAGCGCGGCCCCGGCCGCCAGCGACTCTTCGATCCGGGCCGCCGCGCCACCGGCCAGCCACACCGTGAGACCCCGCGCGCGCAGGGCGCGGGCCAGATCGACCATGTCGCTGCGTCGCTCGGCCGCGGAGCGGGAAGGGAATGCCGTAGGCCAGGTTCTCGGCCTCGCTCAGCCGATCCCCGGTGCCCAATCCGGCGATGACCCGGCCCGGCGCCAGGTGGGCCAGTGCGGTGAACTGGTCCAGCAGCACGGCGTTGGGCACCAGGCCCGTCCGGGCCACCAGCGTCCCGAAGAACGGCCCACCGCCGGGGCTCGGCGGCCCTGGCGTACCGAGGCGGCGAGGGTGGCCAGTATCGGGAACGGGGCCAGCGCCGGGCGATCCGGCTGGCCGATGGGCCAGAGATGGTCGTAGCAGAACACGCCGTCCACGCCGGCGGCCAAGGCCCGGTGGGCCACCGCGAAGCGCATCGTCGGGCGTGTCCCTGAACGTCGGCAACACGATGCCGGTCCGGATCACCGAGCGTCGATCACCCCAAGCCCCCCGGCTCGCCCTCCCAGCGCGGCCCCCACCGCGCCGGCACGCTCGCCGAACGCGGCCGGCGACGATGACCGTCTCCGGGTCGGGTCGTCCCGCCCTCGACCAGCTCGGCGAAGGCGCGACGGGTGGCATCGAGGAGGAGATCCCCGACGCCGACCAGCCCGCCGCCCAGGACGAAGCATTCGGGGTCGAGCACGCTGGCCAGGTTGGCCAGTCCGAAGCCGACCCACCATCCGACCTCTTCCACCACCCGCCGTGCGTCGGCGTCGCCGTGCAGGGCGGCCGCCGTCACGTCCTCGCCCCGCACGCTCTCGGGATCTCCGCCCGAGCGAGCGACCACCCCGGGCAACCTGCCGGCCAGCGCCGCCTCCCGGGCCAGAAGGCCCAGTCCGCCCCCCGAGGCGTAGCGCTCCCAGCAGCCGCGGCGCCCGCACGGACACGGCGGCCCGGCCGGGTCGACCACCATGTGGCCGATTTCGCCGGCGAAGCCGTGGCGCGCCCACCTGGACCTGCCCGTCGACGACCATCCCGCCCCCGATCCCGGTGCCCGAGCGTGACCATGACCACGTGGCCGATAGCCCTGGGCCGCACCGAGCCGGTGCTCGGCCAGCACGGCGAAGTTGGCGTCGTTCTCGATCACGATCCGGCGACCGGCCAGGCGCTCGCCGATGAGGACCCTCCAGTCCACCCCTTGGCCCTGGGGGAGGTTGGGCGAGAAGCGCAGGCGGCCCTGGCGGTCGACCATGCCGGGGGCCCCGACACCGATCGGGCGCGTCGGTCCGGCACCGGTTGCCGTCACCGCATCGAGTTGCGCCACCACCTCGACGACCGCATCGGCGACCGCGGTCGCTTCTGCCTCGGTGCCGCGACGAGGTCTCGTCCGCCCTGGTCTGGCCTCGGGGGGTGGCCACCCGCACTTCGGCCACGACATTGTCGCGCCGCGTCGAGGGCGACCCCGAGGACCTTGGTGCCACCGATGTCGACCCCGAACGCCACGCTCGGCGTCGGCGACGAGCCGGCGGCCGGCGTCATGCCGAAGACTCGACCCGCGCCTTCAGCTCCCGCATGGCCGTCGACATGATGCGGCTCTGGGCGCGCATTTTGATGAAGCCCGGAATGGGCACCCGCAGCTCGGCCTCCAGGTGGTAGGTGACCCGCGTCCCGGAGCCCTCGCCCGGATCGAAGACGTAGCTCCCGTCCAACTTCGAGGTGATGTCACCCTTGGTGAGCTTCCACGACAGGACGTGCGGCGCCTCGGAGAAGTCGTAGCGCAGCGTGTAGCTCGTGCTGCGCCCGAAGGCGGCGGCACGAAACGTGACCAGCACCGGACGACCCTCGTCGTCGCGCTCGTCGACGACGATCTCTTTGATGTCGGCCGCCCACTCGGGGTAGCGCTCGATGTCCGCGACAACAGAGAAGCACCGCTCAGGCGATGCCGACACCGACATGTGTTCGGTGGCTTGATCGGCCACGATCTCGTGTTCCTCTCTTGTCAACCTGACCTCGGGCTCGGACAGGGGAGTCAGCCTGCCACTTCCGCCAGGGTGCTGGCCAGCCTAGAAGCGAGAATGTCATAGTCGAAGGATGCCTGGGCACGGACCCGGGCCGCTCGGCCCATGCGTTTGCGCAGCTTGGGTTCGGCCAGCAGGGTGCGCAGGGCCTCGGCCACCCGGCCCGGGTCCTCGGGATCGCTCACCACCAGGCCGGTCTCGCCGTGGACCACGGCCTCGGCCGCCCCTCCGCTGTCGCCGGCGATCTGGGGCACACCGGCCGCCGCGGCCTCGAGAAAGACGATGCCGAACCCCTCTTGCTCCAGTCCGAGCCAGCGGTTGCGACAGGCCATGACGAAGACGTCGGCCGCACCCAGGAGCGCCGCCCGGTCCTCGTCGCTGACCCGGCCCAGCAGCGAGACCGAGACCGGGCTGGCGGCCGCCTGCCGGCGGAGCCGCTCCAACTCCCGGCCCTCGCCGCCGATGGCCACCACCAGGTCGGGGTAGGAAGGGGCCAACCGGTCGGCGGCCGCGATGAGCACGTCCATGCCCTTGCGCGGAACCAGGCGGCTCACGCT
This sequence comes from uncultured Acidimicrobiaceae bacterium, assembly GCA_963737745.1. GTDB lineage: Bacteria > Actinomycetota > Acidimicrobiia > Acidimicrobiales > RAAP-2 > Bog-473. The sequence continues at coordinate 175,887 of CAVTTR010000004.1, forward strand.
GACGATCAGCGGGCCGCGCTGCGGCAACCCCAGACGGGACCGCGCCGCCCGGCGCTGCGCCGCCAAGCAGCGGGGTGATGGCCGACGTGTCGACCCCGGGCGGCACCTCGATCACCGGCGCCGCGATGCTCGCCGGCGGCCCGGCGCCCTTCGGCGGCCGGGTAGCTCCCGGCCGAAATGACGATCGACGCGCCCCGCAACACGTGGGCCAGCGCGGCACGCGGCCCCGGGCACCCGGCCGGGCACGGTGACTTCAGCGCCGTGCAGGATCACCCCGTAGGGCACTCCGAGGCGAGGGCCGAGCAGACCGAGCGGGAGGGCGGGGTCGAGCAGGACCAGATCGATGTCGTGCTCGGCGATGCAACGGCGCACGTGGGCCACGGCGCGCGGCGTCGGGAAGTAGAGGATCGACTCGGGTACGCGCTCGATGTGGACGCCGCGTTGCGCTCTGCTCGGCGTCGAACGCCGCTGCGTCCGGGTGCGACGAGGCCGTGAGCACCACGAAGGACTCCGGATCGAGCCGCCTCCACAACTCCCAGAGGTAGCTCTGGATTCCGCCCACCTTGGGCGGGAAGTCGTTCGTCACCAGCAGGTGGCGCCTCATCGCGCTGCAGCCCGTCCGCATTGCGTCGGCGCCGGATTCGCCTTGATGGAGCGGACTTAGCCGGCGCGGTGGCTGAAGCGCAGTGAGGGGACCAGACCGGCCTGCTCGAGCATGCGCATGGCTCGGACCTCGTCGGCATCGATGACCACGGCGTCATCGGGCTCGCGGCCCAGCAGGAAGGTGACGACGCAGTCGTCACAGGCATTCGTCCCTTGGAGCTCGCAGCATTCGCAGTCAATGGTGAGTGGTCCCGTCGTGTCCGGGCTGAACAGGTGTAGTTCGGGCATGATGGCGGCCCTCCTTCTTTGCCCAGAGCATGCCGGAGGGTTGTGACAGCTCCGACCTGTCGGCCACGCGCTCAGCGGTCACCGGGCTCTCGCCGAGCGCCTGCCGCGTGGCGCGGACGGTTTCGGCGATGCCCCAGGCCACGCCCTCGGTTTGGACTTCACCGCCGGCCACCACGACCAAGAACGGTGGGCCGCCCACCCGATAGTCGGCGAAGGCCTGCGAGCTCATCACCGTCTGGGTGTCCGCCGGGGCCAAGGGCGGCGATCGCCTGCGGCGTCCTCCTGCTCGGGCCCTCTGGTCACCAAGATGATCCGGACGCTCGTCGGGCAAGGATTGCCGCAACGCTGCCGTGCCTTCCCACAGGTCACGGCAGCCCGAGACACGATGGACGAGAGGAAGACGAGGAGAACCGGCGTCCGCCGAGTCGACGATGCTGCATCGTCACGGGCTCACCAGCGCGGCGTGACGCCCTCGATATCGGCCGGTGAGGTGGCCGGATGATCCCGGTAGGTCGGGATGGGCCGCGCCCGGCGCAGGATCTCCGCCGGCGGCAGGTCGTTCACGGGGCCGTGATGGTGCGCCCGGTTCCTCGCTCTCGCAGCTCGTCGTCGCCCAGTCTCGACCACGCTGCGACCGTGGCCACACCAGCGACAGACGACCTCGTCGACGTGGCGGGAGAGGACTGTCTCCTCTTCGATCTCGAGCTCGCCCCCGACCGTGTAGTGGTGGAACGCCTTCGTCGTCTGTGAAGTCGTGACGTCGAAGCGGGTCACATTGCCGCAGCTGTCGCACCTGTAGCGAGGGGTGTCCACGCCGCACCACGGTAGTCGCCGCCAAACGGGTACCCCGGAAGGCTAAATACGGCTGAGCAGCTCCGCTTTCTTCGCCGCGAACTCCTCTTGCGAAATGATCCCCCGCTGGCGCAGATCGTCGAGCTCAATGAGCCTGTCCCTGATTTCTGCGGGCACCGGCCACTGCGGGTGGCGGACGCGGGGCCGTCGTCGGTCCGCGGCGTCGAAGGTGCGGGATCCGGCCCGGGGTGTCCGATGTCGTCGTCAGCCGCCACCGGCGGAACGCCGAAGGGCGGCGTCTCAGGTCCCTCGAGGTCGGCTTCGACCCTCGAGCCTGGGAGCGCACGTCGATCTGGCGCAACTCGGCGGGAATTGGCTCGGCCGTGCCGCCGCCGACGAGCTCGTTGATCTGGCCGTTGATGACCCGCTGCACGATGGCCGGCTTGCGGACGAACTGAAGAACAACGGCGTCGTCCTCGCCCTGCACATCGATGATCAGCCGCCCGGTGGCCAGCACGCGCTCCCAGAGCTTCTGGGACAGGTTGAGCTCGGTGATCCGCTGCAGGCGGATCTGCACGATGTCTCGGTCGAAGACACCCCGACGCACCAGGATCCGGGTCGTCGTCAGGACCAGCGCATAGAGCCGCCACCTCAAGAGGCGCCCGAGGAGCCAGAGCGCGGGAATGGCCGCCAAGGCCCACAAGACGTCAGCCAACCAGTTCGGAAGAGATGGCACGGCCACGACGATGGCGATGACCACCGCCAGCGCTCCACGGCAGCGGCCAGGGGTCCGGCAAAAAAGATCCAGTGCGGGCGCAACTCGACCAGGAGGTCCTCGTCGTCATTGAGGAACCGCCGGGGCAACGGCACAACCTCCTGAGAGTAGTTGCGCGCCCCGCAGGAGCGCTGACAGCGCAACACCGCCCACGATCCGACGGGCCAGGCACCATTAGTCTGGAGCGATGTCGTATGCCGAGGTTGCCCCCGACGAGATCCGTGCTCGGCTGTCACGGGGCGAAGACGTCTTCCTGCTCGACGTGCGCGAGCCCGACGAGGTCGCCGAGTGGGCCTACCCGATCGGGGTCAACATCCCCCTCGGACAGCTCAGCGATCGGGTGGGCGAGCTCCCCCAGGGAACGACGATCGTCGTGGCCTGCGCCGCCGGCGTTCGCTCGGCCAAGGCCGCCACGGCGCTCAGCGAGGCCGGATGGACGACCGAGAACCTGACGGGAGGAGCCGCCGCCTGGGCGGCGACCGAACCCGAGCCCGACTGAAGGGGCATTTCTCCCCCGAGCGGCCGCCTCAGGTGCAGGTTCAGTTGGGCGAACATTGATGCCACGTTCGGCTCAAAGTGTGACCGGCGGCGTACCTTCTCCAATAAGGGTTGCGCCGGGTAGGAGGCACAGCGAGCGCGCCCTCTGACGCCCGCGGCCTGGCTAACGGCCACGGATCGGAGGTGACTGTGAGCGGACGAAGAGGAGGGGCCGCAGGAGTCGGCTTCAGCCTGTTTGGAATTCTGGCGGTCGTCGTGGTCCTCGGGATAGCCGCGGCGATTGCGGTTCCTTCTCTAAGCGGCAGCAAGGGTGGTGGGTCATCGACGACGACCACCCTGGTGGACGGTACGCATGCAGGAACCGATCCCGTCGCCTCGGCCACCACGACCGAACCGACAACTGGCATCCCTTCGGAGGCTGCCGCAGAGGCGTGCCAAGCCGACGCGCAAACTGTCGCGGCGGCGGTCCAGGATTATGAGGCCCTCCACGGTGGCAGCGCCTCGGCCGTCACGCCCGCAGCCCTCACGGCGGGATCGACTCCATTCCTGCAGTCCTTCCCGTCGAGTCCGGACTACTCGCTATCGATCGTCAACGGCGTAGTCATGATCGCCGCACCGAAGACGGCCACCGCCGTGCCCTACAACACAGCCGGAGCATGCGCACGGGCGGGACCCTGACCCGTCGTCGTGATATGCGGTGCCCACGACGGATACCTTTGCCGAAGAATTTTTCTCCGTGGGGCTGGTGGGGATCGAACCCACGACCGAGGGATTATGAGTCCCCTGCTCTAACCACTGAGCTACAGCCCCGTCAGGGTAATTCACCTTCGCTCCGTCACTCTGTCCTACACAGATCCCCACAACGGCGATGCACGAGGGGAGCGTGACTGGCAGCATGGTACAGAGGTCCGAGGGGGTCCGGTAAAAGAGACTCGAGCCTCCAATCCCGGGAGCGATCCAGCAAACGAGGACATTTAGGCCCTGGTCCTACGGATCCATAGGGCATCAGGATAGCTCCAGGCGGAAAGGTCGCGTTGGCGGCTTCAAGGGGGTCCAACGATGGTCGGTCACAAATGGGCATTGGTGCTCTCGATGGCATCTGGACTGATGGTGGCTGCATGCGGATCTACGAAGCCTCAAGCTTCGCCCGGGCTTAGTACCGCTGCTTTACGACGACGCAATCCACGACGGTGTTCCCGACCACCACAACCGCGGCACTACCGCTTACTACAACGACCGCTCCACCGCCTCCCACGACCACCACCACTCGTGCCCCTACGAGCACGACAACCGCCCCTCAGCCTCCGGGACGACGACACCGCCCGCTGCTGCTGGGTGTCATCCGACGGCCGCTTCGGCAATTGCTACCAGGCTGGCGAATTCTGCATTGATGCTGACCATGGGGTTCACCGGCGTCGCCGGCAATGGCGAAGCGATCGGCTGCGAGGACAACGACGGGTGGCGGTGGGAGCCGGCATGAAAGGAGAGAGAGCCGCAGGACGCCTATTTTTGTTAACTGTTACGGCAGGGCTGCCGATCGCCGGAGAGGGCTCGAGGCGACCGAACCCACGATGACAAGTCGTAAACTTCTGTCTGGGTCGGCGCGTGCCGCAGTGAAGCAGGCTTACGGGCCGCCCGTCGTTCCCCCGGGCGTCTTCGGAACCGTCCCAGTGGGAGTTTTATTGTTGGGCTGATGCGTCGGGGTATTGGTACACGCCGTCAAGCCGAGGGCGATTCCAACGGCAACGACGGCGCAGCGAAGTCTTTTAGACGATGGACTCACCTAGGCGGTGTACCCAGGCTCGCCCTTCATAATCGTTTCGATCGACGATCCCGGTGTCCGCGGCGTTTTGATGGCCCCGGCCAGGTTCGGGGCGGTCAGTCGTTCGTGATGATCGTTCGAGATTCAGCACCGATTGCTCCAGCATGGATAACGGGATGATCGGCCAGCGCTCCTGGTAGGCGGGGCGGCACGGCGCTCCAGTCGGTGTAGTTCGTCACCTCGCACTCGGATTCCGACACCGGCTCAATCTCCCAGCCGTACACGTGTCCGACGGGTGTGTCGTTGGTGATGAGGGCGGTCACCACTCGACGAGCCGGCCTGGTTCGATTCGGGTGACCCAGTTGCGAACCGGATACTTGCCGAGAGGTACATCACCCAACGGTTCACGGTCCATGTCCATATCGAAGGTGTCACCCACCGCCGTGAGGGTCCGAGCGGCCAGCGCTGCCTCAACCATGCTTGAACCGTCGATCTGTACGTGGCCGTCGGGATTGGAGACGAACGCCCAGATACGGTCAGCGGATGCGGCGATGCGGCGGCGGGCAGACAGTCGAGTTTCGGCCATAGCGCTACTCTCTAACACGAGTTCTCGCATGTTTGCTTTGGGGGGAACTCAGGACTGCACGCCCGGAAGGGCACTGAGCGGGCGACTGGACCGGCTATCCGACAAGGTTCTTCACGGGTGGGACAGAACTCTGCAGCCGACGGGATCCTGGGGCATGACGGCCTTTGACGTGGCAACGGTGCGCACGGTCGCGACGGGTCTGCAGTTGCCCGAGGGCTCCGTCGTTGACGCCGACGGGTCCGTTCTGGTGCGTGACATAGAAGGCGGATCGGTGACGCGGGGGCTGCCCGACGGAACACGGGAGCTCGTGGCCGATTGCGGCGGGTGGCGCGAACGGCGCCGCCTTCGGTCCCGATGGCGCACTCTACGTTTGCAGCGACGGCGCCTTGCTCAAATGCCAGTGGGCCGTACGGCGAAACCCATCGATGGAACTACAACATCGCGACTTGAACATCGCCAATTATCTCGCGGTTGGCCTCCGATGACCCCCCTAGTGCTCGCAGGCAGAAGTTCAACAGATCTGCGGTCACCGTCGAGTTCTGATCGGGGCATAGGATCCGATCGTGAACAACGCTGCTTAGCAAGTGAGTCACAAACCACGCGTCCCGTTCGATATTGTCCGAATGTAGGCGACCCGCCTCAACAGCTTGTTTGATCTCTGGGACTAACAGATCTACATAAGGCTGAATCGCAGCGACCTCGGTCTCCTTAGGAAGGATCCGCCGAAGACGCCATTGCGCAGTAACCAAAAACCCGGTCTCGGGGGTATTACGCGTCTTGCCGTCGTATGATGCCAGCGACGACTCAAGGTAAAACCGTACACGATCAATAGGATCCGGGAGACCTGCGGCTTGCTCGGCGAACGATTCGCACGACTCTCGGATTTTATCTTCGATCACCGCCAGTACCAACTCGTCCTTCCCGGCGAAGTAGTTGTAGAAGGTTTGAAGGGCAATACCTTCCTTTACAAGGTCCTGGGTAGTGAACTCGTCGCCCTTCTCATCGAACAGCTGGCGAGCCACTGCGACAATGGCTCGAAGCGCGCCCAGCCGCCCTGGCACGCGAGCGCTCATTGCTCGAAGCGCGCAGCTTCACCCGGTGTTCCGCCGACCGCTCAACCCACGACACAGCCTAAACTGTATTGCACCGGCAGACCCAGAGAAACTCTGTCGCAGGCGCGGGACCATCTCCCCGGAGGCGTCCCCACCTGTGTGTTGATCCATGATCAGATCTCTCGGCGGGCCGAAAAGACCGAACCGTCTTGGAGCAGAAGTGCGCGCTACGTCGGACGATGTCTCGGGCTGCGACGTGGTGCCCCTTCGCCTGGAATACCCACTGTTGACGGAGGACCAGCCGGCAGTCGGATTCGCAAGAAGCTGGCGCTCCCGTGCAGGACGGGAACCAGCCCGAAGGTGGGTCGTTTGCAGCGTCCGCGAGGACCTCGTTGAGGCAGTCGATTTGAGTTACGCGACCAAATTCACGCCACGGTCTCCGTCCGACCCCCCACCAGACCGGCCCGTGCCGATACGCGCTGTCCGGCCTGCTCGATCGCGAGTCGTAGCCTCGCTCCAACTACGTCACGCCCGTTTCCTAACCCAGGCGATACGAACCCTCATCGAGTGAACGCCGGTAGGACCTCCTGCTCGAACAGCCGGAGGCTGTCCCAGGCCATCTCAGGTGGGATTCCGCCGCATAGCGGGTGAAGGTGGAGGATCGGCGGCGTCTGATTTTGAAGTTCGGCGATCAGTTGGTCGGGAGTAACCACTCGATAGCGGCCGCTGGCTCTCAGTTCTTGGACCGAAGCAACGGCGTGATAGGGGCTGGAAATGTTGTCTTCTGCCTGCCACGCCCCGTAGGCGTTCATTTCGTGCAGGAAGTAAGGCGCCATCTGATCCCACCCCTTCTCCGTGTCCGAGGCGAGAGCGATGTTGATCGTCTCGGACCCCGGGAAGGGCCCTGGATCAGCTTTACCGAGTTTCTTCATCTCATCTCGGTACCAATGCCATGTTTCGGGGATGCTCGGGACGAACCCGTCACCAATCCGGGCGGCGCGGCGGGCAGCCGGTTCGCTCCCGCCGCCCAGGAGGAGCTTCGGGCCACCGGGCTGGTAGGGGGGAGGGGTAATGACCACGGTCCGGCCGCGAAATTCGAAAGGTTCGCCCGAGAATGCTGCTCGTAGAGTCGCCACGGCTTCGGTCACTCGCATTGGGCGTTCTCTCATGGGTACGCCGAACATGGCGAACTCGGACCGGGCATACCCGCCGGCGAGGATGAGATCAATCCGGCCTTTGCTGAGATTGTCCACTACCGAGATGTCCTCGGCTAGGCGGAGGGGATCGTGGAAGGGCACGATAAGGGCCCCGATGCCGAGACGCGCGGTTCGGCAACGTTGGGACATTGCGGCGAGCATGGGCAGTGGGCTGGGTAGGTAGCCGTCGGCTGATCCGTGGTGTTCCGAGACGCCTATGGCGACACATCCCAGCGCATCGGCCCACTCGACCATTTCCAGCGCAGCTGAGTAGCGGTCGGCCGTCGACGTTCCGCCGATCGGAGGATTACGGAAGTCGAATCTCAGCGAGAACAACATCGTGGCATCTCCCCCTCAGAAGTTCGTTTGCATTGGAGTGGGACTCTAGCTTATCTTTAGAGCGTCACTCCAGAAAAATCCCGTCGGCATGAAGGAAGCCAACGTGGACGCCATGAAATGCCACTCACAGTTCGGGCAGGTTCCGAGCGAAGCCTGGGCCGGGAACATAGCTGCATGGGACCAAGTTCGCGCCCGATCCGAGCATCGGAAAGCCGGTCGGCCGAGCCAAGCCCCCAATTGAACCAGGTAGTAGTGGCCCCCCTCAGCTCATAGCCCAAACGAAAGGCGAATCAATGGACGATGTCGAGGAGATCAAGAAGCTGAAGGCACGATACTTTCGAGGTCTCGATACCAAGGATTGGGACCTCTACCGCAGCGTTTTCACGCCCGACATGGTGTTCACCTACATGGGTACTGGGGACAGCATCGAAGGACTTGATCCTTTCATGGAGTACGCCAAATCGTTGACGATGACCAGCGTTCACCACGGTCATATGCCGGAGATAGAGCTGATCTCGCCGAGTAGCGCCACCGGTACCTGGTCGATGGAAGACCACGTGCGTTGGTCCGACGGCTTCGAGTCCCACGGATACGGACACTATTTTGAGACCTACGAGAAAACCGATGGCGATTGGCGCATCAAGACCATGAAGCTCTCATACCTGCGGTCCGACCGTTCGCCCATATCGACAGAACCTTAGTGACGCATGACGAATGTGACATTACTCACCACAATCCGGCAGTACCTCGTCACGATGCCGGCAAAACAGCGGGCTGTTCAGAGTCGCCAATTTGGCCAACATAAAGGCGGGGTTCGTCCATGAGGACGGGATTGAGGACGGCACGCCTTGGTACGGCAATCTTTTGTCTGACGGGGGTTCTCGTGGGCATAGTCGGAGCCCCTGCTTGGGTCGACGCAGGAGCCACCACGAGCAAGTCGCCGATTGTCCTTGGACTGATCCTGGCTGAACAGGAGGCGACTCATCTTCTTACGTGAATGTCCCCGACGGGGCCCAGGCCCGCGTCGACGCGCAGAACGCCGCTGGAGGGATTGACGGCCATCCGCTCAAGCTTGTGGTCGAAGACGACCAGTCCACGACGACTGGAACATTGGCCGCCTCACAAACCTTGATTCAGGACAAGGGCGCCTTTGGGGTTTTGGATGACTCGTCGGTGACATTCGCTGCTGCCGGTTACATGCATAAGGCCGGAGTTCCCGTGACTGGCTCAGGAGAGGACGGTCCCGAATGGGATCAAGCGCCAAATTCGAACATGTTCAGAGTAAGTCCGGCTCTCCTCACGCCGTTTGGCGGGAAATTCTACAGCTACAACGATGGTGAAGCGGCGTTGAAGGATCTCGGTGTCACCAAGTTGGCTCAGGTCGTGGCAAACGTCCCCTCGGCGATCGATTCGGCCAACGGCATCTTTGCAGCGGCCAAGCCGCTCGGCATCAGCAAATGTCTCGATGATGTGGTCCCGATCGGCGACGTCAACTTCACCACATTTGCCCTGCAAATGAAGCAGGATGGATGCAACGGCGTCGAAGTGCTGAGTATCCTTTCCACCTGCATCGGCGTACAGAGCGCCCTCAAACAGGCTGGCCTCAAAGCCGCTGATTTCTGCGCCACGGGCTATGACCAGTCAGTTCTCAGCGAGCCGTCGGCGCTGGCGACCATGCAGGCCACGTACGCCACGGCGGCTGTGAACGTCCTTGGGAACGACGTATCTGCTCCAGCCAAGCTTCTGCTTAGTCGCTTGCGGAAGTACACAAGCTGGCCCGGAGGTATCCCGAGCGCGGAACTCGACTATGCCTACGAGGCTGCCGACCTCATGATCCAAGGATTGAAAGCAGCGGGTCCCAATCCGACGCGGAAGGCCGTCATCTCCGACCTGCGCAAAGTCTCCAGCTACACCGCTGGGGGTCTGATCCCCGCACCTGGACTCGATTATACGCACTTCGGCACCCTCGCCGGAGTGGCGAAGACCCAATGCGAGGTGATCTACCAAGTAAAGGGAAAATCATATGTACCAGCCCTCCATGGAAAGGCGGCCTGCGGCAAGTTGGTCGTCTCTTCTTCCAGCTAGCGCAAGAGGCGAGGTCGGGTTGAACTCATTAGCCGACTCAGCCCCGCCCGCGGGTGCAAATCCCCGTTGATCGCTTCCTAAGAGATTGTTTGGTCTGAGCGGTCCAGGCTCGGAGGCGGATTTTCGAAGGCGACCATGTATCGCCATTCGCGATCAGAAAACGCACGGACCTCGGACCAGGGGAATAACGCGTTCCCAACTTGGTCAAGGTAGGGTTCAGACGATCTGAACTGTCGTTCTTGGGCGGAGTGACGATGTACATGCTGCGATTGGATATGCGCTCGCCCGGTACGCAGATCTTGGAGAGGTCGGTGTTGTATGGCGCCGCGTTGGAGTTGGGGTTGGCTCGAAGAACATGGTTGCCTAGCCATTTCCAACCGGGAACATCACGCTGAGGACGATGGCTATTTGCCATTAGGCACGGATCCCTTGCCCGTCAGCCCTTCTGTAGCGATCTCACCCGGACATTGCCTGGCGTTACCTACGCCGTGTGTGAATGGAGCCCTACCTAGGATTTAGGACAGATAACAACTAGACAAGGTGTCAGAGCGGGGTGGGCCGAGTGGAGATCGAGCTGGGGCCGTGGACGACGGAGTGATGGAGGAACCGTGCTCCCGTTCCACGCTGATCGGGAGGCAGATGTCGACCGAAAGGGAGTCCAGCAGAAAGGGGAGGAGGACCTCAAATGGAGTCGAGAGTAAATGGCGACAACTGGGGGCGATGGGGAGCCGATGATGAACGAGGAGCACTCAACCTCATTACCACGGACGCCGTTCGAGCCGGTGCCGCACAGGTTCAACGAGGAATTGTGTATTCCCTCGGACTCCCTATTGATGCGAAGGCAACTCCCGTACTTCCCAACAAGGGTGAACCGCGTTAGTTCACCCTGACCAGCGACTCAGACGCCGACCTCTACGCCAGCCTTGGGGCCGGCCCAGGGGTCGTAGGAAAACCAGGATGTCCTCATGATCCCTTCTCACCACGGGACGCACATTGATGGGGAGGAACCAATGCTTCGCTTAACTATGCGTTTCGACTTTCGGAACCCGGCCTTCGCCGACACGTCAATGAGCGAGCGATATCGGGCAGCACTTGAGATGGTCGAGTGGGCGGAACACTTGGGGTTCTCGAGCGTGGGTGTGTCCGAGCACCACGGTGTTGAGGATGGGTATCTTCCGAGCCCCTGCATCATGGCGGCCGCTATAGCGTCTCGCACTCGTCGTATACAGATCAGCCTCGGGGCGATCATCGCTCCGGTCCATGACCCGCTCCGGCTCGCCGAGGATCTGGCGGTTCTCGACAATCTCGCCGAAGGGCGCCTTTCGGTCATCGTCGTCAACGGCTATGTGCCACTTGAGTACGAGATGTTCGGTTACGTCTCAAGCGACCGTCCCCGCCGGACCGAGGAGATCGTTGCGACGCTTCGCCGGGCCTGGTCCGGCAAACCCTTCACTTATCGTGGCCGCACTGTGCAGGTGACGCCGCCGCCTTTCCAACTGGGTGGACCTAAGATCGCTCTTGGGGGGAAGACGGAAGCTGCCGCCCGGCGTGTGACTCGGATTGCCGATTCTTTCGTGCCGAGCGACCGTTCGTGCTGGGATGCCTATCGAGACGAGCTACGCAGTTTGGGTCGCCCCGATCCAGGACCGGCGACCTCCTCTCTGCAGGGGTCAATTCGTTCACCTTGCCGATGATCCAGATGCTGCTTGGAACGGAATCGCTCCCTACGCACTGTACGAAATGAATGCGTACGGGAAGTGGCTGTCTGACGCCGGATTGGTCGGGCAGGGCAGCTACGCGCCAGTCGAGGACATCGAGCAACTTAGAGCGACAGGAATCTATCGGACGATGTCACCACGCGAACTCCTAACTGAGCTCGCTGCGTTACCTGCAGATGGGCAGCTTGTGTTCCACCCTCTTATGGGCGGGATCCCACCGTCGTTGGCGTGGGAGAGTTTGCGGCTCTTTGAGAGTGAGGTCCACCCAAACCTCCGGGCACAGGGAAGAGCCTCTACCAGCTCGTGCGCGTAGGATGTACACAGCAGGCGACTGACAGTGCGACGGTCAGCGCCGTCTTCGAGCATGCCAGGCAACTGAGATCGACGCTTGGCCACCGGTTCTGAGACGACGGCAGGGCAATCCGATAAGTTCTGCGCCAGTGGGATGGAACCGAGTAGGGGGACCGACATGATCTTCAGGCGGCGATGACGAACTTTGACATTGCCACGATCCACACGGTAACGACAGGTTTGCTGTTCCCTGAAGGCCCGGTCTTTGACGCCGACGGCTCCGTTCTGGTGCCCGAGATAGAAGGCGGATCGGTGACGCGGGTGCGGCCCGACGGAACACGGGAGCTCTGTGGCCGATTGTGGAGGTGGTGCGAACGGCGCGGCCTTTGGCCCCGATGGCGCACTTTACATCTGCAACGACGGCGGGTTTATTTTTGAGACCCATGACGAAATTCGAGTTCCGGTCGGGGGCGCCGAGGCAGCACGGAGGCCGTTGCAGCGAGTCGACCCGGCGACCGGAACCGTCAGCGTCGTGTTCAGCGAGTGCAACGGGGACACGGATCGGTGTCCTTAACGATATCGTCTTCGATGAGATCGGGATCATGCTACTTCGTCGACAGCACGAAGGGGGATCATCTATTACGGCGACCCTCTGCGCCGGGACCATCGCCGAAGTGGCGGGTGGCTTGGAAATCCCCAATGGTGCGGGACTGTCTCCTGACGGCGCTCGCCTCTATGTGTCGGAGACCTTCACGGGTCATATCTTCGTGTGGGACGTCATGTCGCTCGGCGTGCTCGGTGAACGCCGAGACCACTTCGTCGATGAGACTCTCCATGGCTTGGACGGCTTGGCCGTCGACGGCGCCGGAAACGTCTGCGTGGCCAATCTTAAGGAGTCGGGCATCAGCGTCATCAACCCATCAGGTGAACTCATCGACGCCTTTGTCACAACGATCTACGACCCTTACGTGACAAATGTTTGCTTCGCTGATGACACAGCCTATGTGGCTTCGGGTGGTCGGGGCATGCTCTACTCCGTGACGTGGCCTTGGCCCGGGCTGCGCCTGCACTTCCAGCCCTGACCCGAGCGGGTGAGCCGCGGAAGGTCAAGCGACCACCCGGCCGAAGGTACTGTGACCGTCGATGCGAGCCACCAACGACCTCGAGATGGTGGTGCCGGACCCAGAGTGGCTGGGCCAGGTTCTCAACGACATCGACCACTACGAACGGGTCGTCGAGGTACCACAGATCGACTCCTCGAAGACACCGGCCAGGAAAGTGCGATCTATCGCCAGCCATCGAGTCAGCCGACGGCAGTCGTCGCCTTGGTGTCATATGACGAACGATGCCGGGGACGAGATCACCCCGTTCCGCGTCGATCTTTGAAGCCGAGGCAGTCGACGATTTGCGGAGGGCGTCTGCGGAGCACCCGTTGGCCGGAACGCGAGACCGTCGAGGACTGGTCTCAGGGCGTCCCACTCTCCTTCGTCCAGGACCTGGCGGCGTATTGGTCCGATACCTACGATTCTCGCCGCCGCCGAGGCTCGGATGAACGCGTGGCCGCAATTCAAGACGTCGCCTCGACGACCTCGACATCCACTTCGTCCACGCCCGCTCGCCCGAGCCCACTGCGCTTCCACTCGTGATCACCCACGGGTTCCCGGGCAGTTACGTCGAGTTCCTCGATGTGATCGGACCTTTGACCGATCCCAGTCGCCTACGGGGGCGATGCCGCCGACGCGTTCGACGTCATGTGCCCATCGCCTTCCCGGCTACGGATTCAGCGACCGGCCCGTCGACCCGCGGGCGTGGTGTGCCCGTGGGTGGCCGAGGCGTGGGCAACGTTTGATGGCCCGGCTCGGCTACGACCAGTATGGTGCGCAGGGCGGCGACTGGGGCTCGGCGGTGACAAGCGTCTTGGGCGAGTCGCACAAGGACCGCGTGGTGGGCATCCACGTGAACATGCCGACGGTGATGCTCGGCCCGCATCGACGAAGACAGCACCGAGCAGGAGCGAAAGAACTTCGAGGACTTCGAGTGGCACACCCGGTGGGGCACGGGATACCAGCAGCAACAATCGACCCGCCCGCAGACGCTCGGCTACGGCCTCGTCGATTCGCCGGTGGCCCAACTCGCGTGGGTGACGGAGAAGTACTGGGCGTGGACCGACTGCGACGGCAGATCCGTACAACGTCTTCACCCGCGAGCAGCTCCTCGACAACGCGACCGTGTACTGGTTCACCGGCACCGGGGCGTCGTCCACGCGCCTCGTATTGGGAGAGCGCCGGTCCGATCGTCGCCAGCGAGATCGCCACGACGGGAATGGCACCGGGCATGGGTCAGGTCACCGTACCCACTGGGTGTTCCGTATTCCCCAAGGAAATTCGCCGGCCTTCGCGACGATGGGCGGCAGAGCGATTCAAGCACATCCACTACTGGAACGAGCCGGCAAAAGGTGGCCACTTTGCGGCCTTCGAACAACCCGAACTCTTCGTCAACGAGGTCCGTTCGTCCTTTCGCCCGTTGCGTTGACCGATATCGGCGTTTGCATCGGCATCGACGTGGACGAGATCTCCAACGTGACCGCAGTAATGGAACGATGAGCGGATACACCTTCGACGGTTATGCCACCTCGGAAGGGCTCGGACCGTTGCCCATCGCACCCACCTCCCCCATCTGGGGCCCGGATCTTGAACTGGACGGATCGCGGTGGCTGGACTTCTGGGACCTCATCTACGGGCTGGGGCAGGCGCCAGTGTCGAGACTGCTGGCACAGTCTGAAGCGGTGCCGAGCTCGGCGGGTAACCCCCTCAGCAGAGTCGATCTATGCCATGGAAGCAATGCGCCCGGATTGCCGTGGGTTGCCGTCAGCACGATTCCGAAACTCCCAGGTGTTCGTCGAACCAATCAATCACAGGGGCATGAACCAACCGAGCTCATGGATGCTGTCCTCAACGTCGAGCTTCGCCTCAATGGCACCCTGCACATGCCCGCCCAACCACTTACGGCAACCGTCGAGGACTTGCATGACCCATCCGGACGTTGGCACGCAGAGCAGATCGAGGTGGGCGGAGATGTCGTTGCGGGATGGATGATTCTGTTCGGCGACGCGTGGGGGCTGCGGTCGAGCTGGAATCTGTGTATCTCGGGATCACCAGCTCGACGGTTCCGATGGGGTCATTCGGACTGTCGGTTCGGAGGCCAGTCTCTCTCTGAGAGGGTTCTCGGACGGGTCCAAGCGACACACCGGTTGACCAGCTATCCTCCGGTCGCATAACCCTACGAACCTGATCGAGGTATGTGCCGATGGCGTCGATAACGTGCCCCAATTGCCAAACTGTCACGGCGGCGGATATCGCCGTGTGTCCGAGTTGTGGGACCGCCCTCTCGGGCACCAGTCAGGCGTCGTTTGCTCCCCCGCCCTCAGCGCCTCCGGCCTCGCCTGGTGCCGCCCGGCCGCAGATCAAGGTCGACTGGAAGTCGATCGGCCACATCGACCGCCTCGTGGGAGGTGGGACCCTCGTCCTCTTCATTGCACTGTTCCTGCCCTGGTTCAAGGTCGACTTCGATTTCGGCTCTGCCAGTGCCAGCGGCCTCACGGCCCATGGCTACCTCTACATCACCCTGATCCTGTCCCTCGCCATCATCGGGCTCGTGGTCGCCGAGATTCTGGGCTTGTGGAAGCTGCCCACCACGTCACCGCTCGGGCGCGAGCAGCTTCTGCTCGTGGCGACGGCCATCAACTTCGTGCTTGTCCTGATCGCATTCCTGTTCAAGCCGGGTGGCCATGGAGTCGGATGGGACTTGGGTGCATTCGTCGCACTGGCGGCTGCGGTCGTCGCAGTATTCCCACTTGGGCTGGCCGATCATCGAGGCCCGCCGGAAGAAGTAAGCCGACCGTACCGCGCCGACCCTCCGGGCACGGCTTACTGGAGGTAGCCCTCCACCGTGCCCACCGGGCGCTCCGTGGCGTCCTCGGGATCACCACCAGCATTGCGCTTGGCTCGGCGCTGCCGCAGCACGTCCCACAGCTGATCGAGCGTCACCTCAATGGTGTGGAGGCGCGCATGCTCTTCTTCGGAGAGCCCGTCACCGACATGTCCCTCTTCGAGGCGCTGCTCCTCTTCGGCCAACTTGTTGATCTGGGCGAGGATCTCTTTGTCGTCCATCTGGACTCTCCGTTCGTTCGTTCGACTCGCCACTCGTCGACCGACCCTGGCCCGCCCCGGAGAACCGGAGGCGGGCCAGAGGTATGTGACCTACCCTCAGGCTACGGCCGCCAGGTCGGTCTCGTCGTCCACTGCCGCCGCGTCCTCTCCGGACAGGGCCGGAGCGAGGACATCGGCGATGGTGGTGGCCAAGTGGAACGTCATGACGTCTCGGACCTCTTCGGGCACATCTTCGAGGTCCGGGCCGTTGCGCACCGGGAGGACGACTTCCTTGAGCCCGGCCCGGTGTGCGGCCAGCACCTTCTGCTTGACCCCACCGATGGGGAGCACCCGGCCCTGCAGGGTGACCTCGCCGGTCATCCCGACAATGGAGCGAACCGGAATGTCACGGAGCAGGCTGACCAACGCCGTCGTCATGGTGACGCCGGCCGAAGGCCCGTCCTTGGGCACTGCGCCCGCCGGGACGTGCACGTGGAAACGCTTGCCCGGAGAAGATCTTCGGGTCGATGCCGAGCTCCTCGGCGTGTGAGCGCACGTAGGACAGTGCGATCTCGGCCGACTCCTTCATGACGTCCCCGAGTTGACCGGTCAGGGTCAAGCCCTCCGGGCCATCGGACATGCTGGCCTCGACGAAGAGCACGTCGCCTCCGGCACCCGTCACGGCGAGGCCGGTGACGACACCGGGCACGCTGGTCCGCTCGGCCGCTTCGAAGTAGAAGTGGGGCCGACCGAGCCAGCTACGCACATCCGGCGCGTCGACGACGACCGGAGCCTCGCGCTCACCGGCGGCCAGCTTGGTCGCCACCTTGCGGAGAAGCCGGCCGAGCTCACGCTCGAGCGAACGCACGCCCGCTTCACGGGTGTAGTCGGCCACGATGCTCCGAAGAGCGTCGTCGCTGATCTCCACCTCGTCCTCGCGCAACGCGGCCCGGCCGAGCTGGCGCCCCACCAGGTGGTGACGGGCGATCGACACCTTCTCGGACTCGGTGTACCCGTCCAGACGGATGACTTCCATCCGGTCGAGCAGCGGTCCGGGGATGGTGTCGATCACGTTGGCCGTGGCGATGAACATCACCCGCGAGAGGTCGAGGTCGACTTCGAGGTAGTGGTCCCGGAACGTGTGGTTCTGCGCCGGGTCGAGCACCTCGAGCAAGGCCGAGGACGGGTCGCCCCGGAAGTCGGCTCCGAGCTTGTCCACCTCGTCGAGCACGATGACCGGGTTCATGGTCCCGGCCTCACGCAGGGCCCGCACCAAGCGTCCGGGCTGCGCCCCGACATAGGTACGGCGGTGGCCACGGATCTCGGCCTCGTCACGCACTCCGCCGAGGGCCACCCGGACGAACTTGCGTCCCAGGGCCCGGGCCACCGACTCGCCGAGCGACGTCTTGCCGACGCCCGGAGGACCGACGAGGGCCAGAATGGCTCCCGAGCCGCGGCCGTCCACCGGCACCAGGCCGCGCTCGGCCTGCAGCTTGCGCACGGCGAGGTGCTCGAGAATCCGCTCTTTGACGTCGGTCAAGCCGTCGTGGTCGGCGTCCAAAATCCGGGCCGCCTCGACCACTTCGAGGCTGTCGTCGGACTCCACGCCCCAGGGGAGCTCGAAGACCGTGTCGAGCCAGGTACGGATCCAGCCCGTCTCGGGGCTCTGCTCACTGGTGCGCTCGAGCTTGTCGACCTCACGTTGGACCGCGACCCGGACGTGCTCGGGCAGGTCGCGCTCGGCCAACTTGGCCCGGTAGTCGTCGGGGTCGGACTCGTCGCCCTCGCCGCCGCTGAGCTGTCCCAGCTCCTTGCGGATGGCCTCGAGCTGACGCCGGAGGAGGAACTCGCGCTGCGTCTTCTCCATGCCCTCTTCGACGTCGGTCTTGATCCGCTCACGCAGCGTGAGATCGGCCAGGGTGTCACGGGCCCAGCCGAGGACCAAGCGCAAGCCGCTCCTCGACCTCGATCGTCTCGAGGACCTGGACCTTCTGGGACAACGAGAGGTCGGGCGAATAGCCCGCCACGTCGGCCAAGCCGGCCCGGCTCGGTGATGTCGCGCAACTGGGTGGCAATCCGGCCGGCACCCCTGCTGAGCAGGATGTTCTCGAGGACCGCCCGGTACTCCCGGGCCAATTCTCCGGCGGCCGGCGTCGGCTCGCCCTCAGTCAAGAGGCTCGGCCTCCACCCACAGCGCCGCCCCGGTACCGGGCACGCCGGTACCGATGGTGGCCCGCTGGTCACCGCGCACGGCGACGGCCTGGAGGCCGCCCGGGAGCGCGCCCTCTTCGGTTATTTCAGCGATCACGCCGACGCTGGCATAGCGGCCCTCGATGTGGGGCACCAGCAGCAGCTTTCCGCCGGCCGACTGGGCGGCCTCTACGGCGGCACGAGCCTCGTCGGACTCCAGCGCCATGGTGAAGACCATTCCGGGCAGAACCACACCCGATTTCAAGGGCAGCAATGGAAGTGTCACATTTTCATTCGACATGGGATGTCCCCTCTGGGTCCGTGTTACTTGTCTGACTAGTCAACAATCCTCCGCGCGATCTGATTCCCGGCGCTCCTGACCAGGGAGGTTACGACTCGGCGTACGGGGGTTCGCGTGCGCCACGAGAGGCATACGCTGAGGCGATGGGAACGACCACGCATACGCATCGCCGCACGCGATCTCCGGGTCCCTGGCGCCCGACCACGAGGGCGGGACGACCCTGGCCCCCGCCCGCCCTGACCAGGAGCTGGACGACGGGCGACCACGACCGGATGGCCCACATCGTGCTGGAGGGCTACACCCCCAAGAAGGGCGACAAGAAGGGCGAATTCGTCTCCACCGGGCCGAGCGTCGTCGAGGGAATCGTCAACGGCACCGCCGTGCGCGCCCTCTGCGGCAAAGAGTGGGTGCCGGGACGCAATCCCCAGCGCTACGGTCTCTGCCCGACCTGCAAGGAGATCGCCCAGTCCATGGGCTGGAAGCTGCCGGCTAATTAGCGTCGCCCAGGGCCATTCGCCCAGGTGCCATTCGTCGTGACCTCGAGGCGCCGCGTTACGTGGTGGAGAGAAGCACAATCACGAAACCTACGTACGCCACCAAGATGAGCGCACCTGAAAAGCGCCCAAGACCTCGGCCCCGGTAAGCGAGCGCCATGGTCACCATGGTCAGACCGATATACCAGCCGGCCACGATGAAGCCGGAGTGTGACGGACGGGCCAGACCGACGAAGATGGCCGGGACGAGGAGTCCAGCCGTCACATTGATGGCATTGGAGTTCAGGGCGGTACTGAGGCTGGCCGCGCCCCTGCCCTTTCGAGCGAGATACACCGCGGCCACGGCATTGGGCAAGCTCGTGACGCCGGCCAGGACCAGACCCCCGACGATGATCTCGGCCACCCCGAAGTGCCTCCCGAGAGAAGAGGCTCCCTGCTCCATGGCGATGCTGGCCGCGATCACGACGACCAGCGCCCCCATGGCCACCACGGTGTCGTTCATCGTCCCGCGTCGTGGTCGAATCGCCATTTCGAGCTCGTTCTCCTCTTCAACGATGGCCGAGGAAAGCCATGCCCCCCACCGAGGCGGCAAACGGAGGCGACGGACCACCCATCGGTGGGCGCCCAAGGTGATCACGTAAGGAACC
This sequence comes from uncultured Acidimicrobiaceae bacterium, assembly GCA_963737745.1. GTDB lineage: Bacteria > Actinomycetota > Acidimicrobiia > Acidimicrobiales > RAAP-2 > Bog-473. The sequence goes on from CAVTTR010000004.1 coordinate 195,652, forward strand.
AAGACGGCGAGCACCAGCGTGAGCGCGACCACCGGCCCCACGACGCCGACAACGGCCAAGAGACAAATCAACGAGATGGAGAGAGCGACCACACCGCTCAGAGCCACGACTCTTCGGTGCAGGTTGATTCGACCTGCGACAACTGCCCCCAGCCCGATGAGGGCGGCCAGATTGAAGACATTCGACCCGATCACCACACCAGAGCCGATGGTCCGCTGATGGTGGATGACCGCGGTGATTGAGGCGGTTACCTCAGGCGCATCGGCAGCCAGGGCGGCCACCATGCCGAGAAGCGCTTCGGATAGTCCGAGACGCTCCCCCACTCGTTCCAATCGGGTGACCAGCAACCAACTGGTGGCAAGGCTGATGGCGGCACCGGCGACGAACGCCACGACCGAGAGCTGCGTTCCCATCGGTGTCTTTCGTCCCGGTGTCTATCGGCCCGGGAACCGGGCGTGATCGTGAGCCGACCGAGCGCAAGGCGCGGGATGGCACGCATTGAGAGCCGGGTGGAGGCGAGTGAGGATGTGGCACATGTCGGCTTCCTTGCGCGGACGAAGGGCTTGCCGACCAGACTTCCCGGCTCTCCGGGTACAAATGTAGCCTCACAGAGCGGCACCGGCGGACGACGCCGGTCATTTCAGACCTGTTGCTGCGTTCAGACCTGACGGTGCGTTCAGGCGGAGACCGGCGAGGCCGACGAGACGAGGTACTCCTCTATCTCTTCGGGAGCGACCGGACGTGCGAATAGATACCCCTGGCCAACGTCGCAACACTCTCCGCGCAGCTGGGCCAGCTGTCCGTCCTCCTCGATCCCTTCGGCCAAGGTTTCGAGGTTGAGCGCCTTGCCGAGCTGGATCAGGGTGTGGATCAGAGAATCACCTTCGGGCGACTTGCCCATCCCCGAGATGAACGAGCGATCGATCTTGAGGGAGTCCACCGGGAACTGCTGGAGGTACGCCAGCGACGAGTAGCCGGTGCCGAAGTCATCGATGGCGATCCGCACGCCGAGGACTTGAGCGCGTTCAGCTGTTGCAGGGCCCCCTTGGCGTCGCGCATCAGACAGGTCTCGGTGATCTCCACGATGAGCATCTCGGACGGGAAGCCCGACATCTCAAGGCCGAAACAGACGTCATCGAGCAGCGTTTGCGCATCGAGCTGACGGGCGGAAGCATTGACCGACATCTTGATGTCATGGCCCAGGGCCCGCCAGGCCATTCCCTGACGGCACGCTTCGTTGATCACCCAACGCCCGACGGGGATGATCAGGCCGGAGGCCTCGAGAGCCGGGATGAATTCGTCGGGCTGAAGGAGCCCCTCGGCTCGGGTGGTTCCAGCGCAGAAGCGCCTCGACGCCGATCACGGACATGTCGGAGAGGTTGAAGATCGGCTGATAGCAGAGGAAGAACTGGTCCGTGCCGACGGCGGCCTGCAGGTCCAGCTCGAGTTCGTGCCGGCTGTGCATGGTGCGTTGTACATCTCGGACTCGAAGAGCACGTAGCAGTTCTTGCCCGCCTCCTTGGCCCGGTAGAGGGCGACGTCGGCGTCCCGGAACAGCTCTTCGCTCGTCTCGCGCGAGCCCGACGGCGATGCCGATGGAGGCCGAGACGGAGACCGGGATCTGCGATGGGCTGAGCCCATGCTCGAGATAGAACGGCTCGGCCAGCACCTCCAGGAGCCGTTCGGCCACCAGCTCGGGACCGGCGGCGAGCGAGATGCCCTCGGCCAAGACGACGAACTCGTCACCGCCGAGGCGGGCGACGGTGTCCGACTCGCGCAGCGTGCCGGAGAACCGGGCGGCAACCGAGCGGAGCAGGTCGTCCCCGATCTGTGTGGCCCAAGTTGTCGTTCACGTCTTTGAAACCGTCGAGGTCGATGAAGAGCAGGGCCATGTCGACGTGGTCCCGGCGGGCCCGCGCCATCGCCTGCTCGACCCGATCAAGAATGAGCACCCGGTTGGGCAGCCCGGTCAGGCTGTCGTGCAGCGCCTGGTAACGGATCTCCTCCAGGAGCCGGGCGTTATGCATGGCAATGGCCGCTTGCCCGGCCAGGCCTCGGAGCCGCTCGGCGATCTCCACGTCGTCGTCCAAACCGATCGGGATGCGCCGTGACATCGATGGTGATCCACCCGAAGAGCTCGCCGTTCAACGTGATGCCCAAGGATCGGGCGGCCCAAGGAGCCGGCGCTCGACGAGGGTGGCGCTGAGGCCACCGGCTGGGCAGATCGACGGGGTGCCGGTAGAGCCACGCATCCAGACTCCCCGATCGAAGGTGGCGTGGGGCAATCGCGCGTCAGCGTTCGTCCGCGGTCTGGTCATCGAAGCCGTGGGTGGCATAGATCCACCGCGGCTCATCCCCGGTCGACAGCGCGAAGCGCACGATCACTCGATCGCAGTCAACGACCGAGGGGATGGTCCACGCCAGGTGGTGCTGCCATCTCGTTCGCTCGTCGAAGAGTTCCCCCAACGAGCTGGAAAGGGCGAGGAGGGCCTGCGCCGTCGTCGGCCTGGCGGCGGGCCTCGACGACGGCCACTTCCGAGTCAAGAGCCGAGGCGGCGAGACGGGCGTAGGAATCGAGCACCGAACGGTCGCTCGGTTCAAAGGAGGAATCCTCGGGGCGTAGGGCCACAAGGTGGCCGTAGCGACAGCGGTCCGATGCCACCTCACATGCCAGGACGTGGTCAGCCCTCGGTGCATCCGGCGATGTGCGCAGGCCCAAAACCATCGCGGCGGCGTCGCCTTCGCCGACACCGCGTGGTCAGGGTGAAGTGGTTCGAGGCCGCGCTTTCCTTTATGTCCAAGATGTAGCCGGCGGCCTGCACGGCGCGCATGGCACCGGCCATGACCCGAGTCAGTACTGGCTGCAGGCCCTCACCGGAGCCGAGGTCCGCCAATGTGCCCTGCAGTTCGTCGAGCCTTGCTTGCAGCAGCCGCACGCGCATTTCGGCGCGGCTCTCGTTGGCGGTCTCGAGCTCGACCGAACCCCAACGCAAGAGAGCCGAGCAACGTGTCGCGCCATCACTCTGGCACGACTCATGGACGATCTCGGCCACGGAGTGACCGAAGAGTTGCGGCACAGTCGAAGCAAGGGACAAACCGAAGGCGCAGAGCTCAGGAAAAGGTTCATGGGGCTCACGCATCCACATTTCGATCCGGTATTCGTATGGACCGACCATGTCGGTCGCCATGCAAAAGGATGGCCCGAACGCCTCCACGTAATTCGGTAAGGCGTCGTACACGGCGGCGGGAGAGCCCAGCGCTTGGAAGATCTCCATCCGCTCGGGTCTCCGAATGGAGTTGAACGCACAGCGACCGACCGCTTTCAAGGCGTCAGGTCCGCCTCCCAACACGACACCGGCGGACTCGAGGAGACTGCGGCGCTGCCAATAGAGCGTCCATACACCGCCATCACTTTGTGAAGCCGCGTCGGCGCGCCATGTCCGCAACGCGGTAGACCTCTTCAAGCGTTCCTTCCGGCGTGTTTTGCTGCAAGTACTCAATGAGGAACTGTGAAACGACGTCTCCGGGGTCCACTTCGAAGGACTGCGGCTCGCCCTCCCTCGCCGTCATGACCATTCCTGCGCGCCCCGCGGAAGTCGGAGCCGAACACAACCTTGTCGCCCTTCGAACGCGCGCAGGAACGTCGGCGTTCGCATCTGTATTCCTCGCTTTGTCTCCGCGCGCCGTACCCTGCTCACCGGGCATTGCCGCTTGCATGCGACGAGTATCGCCCCTCAAGTTGCAACGAGATGGCGCCGCGGTTGCGGGACCGGTATTTGCCCCCCTAAGCCCTGACAGGCGACAGACGCTCCGGTATGGTCCAAGCATTGTCGGAACCACGGCCAATCGGATCTTGAGTGCGCATCGGGAAGCTGCCTGGTACCGGTGAGAGCAGATTGATGGCGCCGGGAGGCCCAATGCAATTTCCAAAGCGATTACTGTGGGCACTCAGCGTCTTGCTCTTGCTGATCGGCGCCTCGGCGACTGTGGCGCAGAGCGCGTCAGCTGGCGCCACGCCGCTCCCGACGAAATCGTCCGACGTCGTGCTGCAATCCCCCCTCACCGGGCTCGCACAATCCGAGCCCGCGCATTGGGTGACTGGCCTCCAACCTCACACCTCAGGCGCACAGGACACGGAGGAATCACACAACTGGTCCGGCTACGTCGACACCGGACCACAATTCACCGGCGCCAGCGCGGCAATGGGTGGTGCCATCCGTACAGCCGTCGCAGACAGCCTTGTACTCAGCCACGTGGGTCGGCGTCGACGGTGCAACCAATTCAGATCTCATCCAGACCGGCACGGCCCAAGAGACATCGGGGGGATCCACTTCGTACTACGCGTGGTACGAGATTTTGCCGAGTAATGCGGTGCCGGTCTTTGGCGTCACACCGGGGGACCATATGACAGCCTCGGTGCAACAGGTCTCGCCGGGTGGTACGGCCTGGACGATCACCATCACCGACGTGACGTCAGGACAGACAAAAACCGTCGTGACGCAGTACACCGGTCCGGGGGCTTCTGCGGAATGGATCGAGGAGGCCCCAACAGTGAACAATCAACAATCAACGTTGGCCAACTTCGGTACGGCACAGTTCACCAACCTCGGCGAGACCGTTGTGAACGCCTCCTCGGTCACGCACACTCCCATCGACATGGTCAACACCAGCGGCACCGTCATCGCGTCGCCTGGTCCACTGACGAACGCGTCCTTCACCGTCACCGACGATTCGCCCAGCACACCCGTAACCCCGGCCGCCACCACGACCAGTATCTCGGTGAATCCCGCCTCCACTACCGTCGGCACCTCAGTGACCTATTCCGCCGCCGTGAGTTCGGGCGGTGGAACGCCGACCGGCACCGTCGTCTTCACCGACGGTTCGACCGTGCTGTGCACAACCAGCAGCCTCGTAAACGGGTTCGGGTCATGCGCAGTGACAGCAGCGCCGGTGGGAAATGACACGATCCTCGGCACCTATTCAGGCAGCTCGTTTTTCAATCCATCGAGCGGGAGCACGTCGTTGGTGGTCAATGCGGCGTCAACCCCGACACCAACGCCAACCCCCACCCAGTCGCCAAGCCCCACGGCGACGTCGCACGGCTATTGGCTCGTCGGCTCCGACGGTGGGATCTTCACCTTCGGCTCGGCCCCGTTCTACGGCTCGACGGGTTCGCTAAGCCTGGTGCGGCCCGTTGTGGGGATGACCCTGACGGCCGATAAGGGTGGGTATTGGCTCGTCGCTTCGGACGGCGGCATCTTCACGTTCGGCGATGCCGGGTTCTTTGGCTCCCTGCCCGGCATGGGGTACGCCCCGGCGAATAGTGCGGGCAACGGGAAGAAACTGAATGCGCCCGTCGTCGGCATGGTGCCCTCTTTCGACGGAGGCGGCTACTTCCTGGTCGGCTCCGATGGCGGGGTCTTCGCCTTCGGGGACGCCAAGTTCGAAGGATCGTGCCCGGGCATCGGTGGATGTTCGGGAACGGCCGTCACCGTCATGCCGGACGCCAGCGGAAATGGCTACTGGCTCGTCACGGCGACGGGGCAGGTCTACGCGTTCGGCGATGCCACAACCTTCGGGCAACCCGGGCCACAGGGCTCTCCGGTGACGTCGGCCACCCGGACTCCGGACGGCAAGGGCTACTGGATCCTCTTCGCCAACGGAACGGTCGATGCTTTTGGTGACGCCGCCAACCACGGCGGCCCGGTCAATGAAGTGGGTGCCCTAAACCCGGCCACGGCGATCTTTGCCGTCGCCGACGGCCAGGGATACTGGGTAACCACGGCAACCGGGTCCATATTCACCTTCGGCGACGCGCCATACGACGGTGGCACCACCGGCACGCGTCTCAACGGATCGATCATCGCCGGGACCGGGTTCTGACCGCCTCCTTCATCTGACCCCTTTCGCGTCGATCCGACGTCGTGAGCCATGATGGCGCCATGACCCGATCCGGTCCGGCCGGCCTCATCCTCACCCCGGGCAGCAGCGCCAGACGTAATCATCCAAGCCTGATGGCGGTCGACGATGTGGTCTCGGCCCGCGGAATCGTCGTCGAGCGTATTGAGTTTCCGAGCCAGGCCGCAGGCAAGCGACGACCTGATTCTGAGGACGTTTGCGTCGCGACCATTCGCGACGCTTCAGCCGAGTTGGCGGAACGGCTTGGCGTTGCGCCATCTCAGCTGGCGCTTGGTGGTCGTTCCATGGGCGGGCGGATGTGCTCAATTGCGGTGGCCAAGGGGCTCGGGGCAGCTGCGCTGGTCTTGATCAGCTATCCCCTGCATCCCCCGGGACGTCCCGAGCGTCTTCGGACGGCACACTTTCCGCAGTTAGATGTCCCATGCCTCTTTGTTTCCGGTCGGCGTGATGCCTTCGGAACGCCCGCCGAATTGGAAGAGGAGACGGCGGCAATCCCAGGCGAGGTGACCCTGGTCCTCATCGATGGAGATCACTCGCTGCGCAAAAGAGAGTCAGAAGTGGCCGATATCGTCGGCCCTTGGCTCGCGAGCTTGAGCTGAGCGACCGCTGAACTGGTGAGTCCTAGCGAATGAAGTGAATGGTCGAGTAGGTCGAATGGTCGGGGTGGTCGCACGTTTGACCGTCCCAACAATGGCCCTGCGCGTCCCGCGGTCGGTCCTCGACGGCCACCCGGTCCGACACGAGCTCCCCAACTTCGACGGATTCTTGGGCTATGCCCCGATCCTCGGTAATGACCATCTGTTGCTTCCTTTCACCCTGACTCGAACCTCAAGATTACATCGTTGTTATTTCCGGGTCGAGGATCCTCAGGACCTCTGGGACCGGTAAGGTCCTTCGATGTTCGACGGCGTGCGGCACCCACGTCCGGGGCCGGTGCCGACGAGACGGATCGACTATCGGTGAATCGAACAGTGCGTGGAAGCTGGTTCTGGAGGTTCATGCTCGTCCTCGGCGTTGCCTTGACGATTGACTTCTTTGTGGACGACAAGTTGATCTTCGCCGGCATCGCACTCGGCGTGGATCGTGGCCTGCCTTTTCACCTTGTCCAAGCTGAAACGGTCCCAGCAACCTTATTGACGACGTCCAAATGGCCATCGCCCTGGGTAAACGGCCGCACGACGGGCTCTATTCAGGCCGCGGCGTCCGATGGGCCCACACCGCCAACAACGGGTCACCCCGGTGAAACGCTGGCGTACGTCGTTCGCTGTGCGACTCACCAAACCCCGGCGTCAGTCCGAAGTAGCGGCCTACGATTCCGCAGCGTTCTTCGTCGGAGGCGTAGAGCCATCCCCGAATGGCCTTCGTGGGAAAGCATCTGTTCGAGAACGTGCAGACGAATGGCCCCCCTGGGCGCAGCACGCGCGCCACTTCTGCAAATACCTCCAGTGGTCGGGTCAGGTAATCCACCGACACGCAACACACGACAGCATCGAACGACGCGTCGGGAAAGGGCAGCTCTGGATCACTGTTCAGATCATGAACGACTCTGACCGCAGCGACGCTGTTTGCCTGGAGCTCCTCAGCGCTCATTCCCAGCACAGTCAGGCGCGCCGGCGAGGCACGAAAATGCGACACCCAGGAACTCATCAGATCGAGCACCTCGCCGTCGATCCCGAGTTCTTCGTAGAGGGCGCCAACGGCGGCGATGGCGTCGTCATCAATGTGGGTGACCAGCCGCGGCCAGGAATAGAACGTCTGATCGGCCGCGCCGTCCGCCCGCTCGAAAAATCCGGATGGGAAGGGTTCGCTTTCCATCTGCCTAGTCTGCCGTGTACTCGTAACGCACTCGTACTCTTTCAAGTTCGGGACCGATGCACTCCTTCGTTTCCAGCTCAGTGGCGCAAGCCCGATCCCGAGAGTTCGTCGGTGACCGAGATACGGTGTGGCGGCAGCATTCATTAAAGGAGAACGAACGATTTGAGTACCTTTGCGGGAAAATGGAACGTGACGATCGAGACACCTATAGGAAAGCTAGAAGTTGTCTTTGACATCACCGAAAAGGATGGCGCGATTCAAGGCACGGCGATTTCGAAGGACGAAACCGTCGATCTCATCGATCCGGTCGCTGACGGCAACCAACTGACATGGACCCAAGATGTCACAACACCAATGAAACTCACACTGAAATTCGATGTCACCATTGACGGCGACGCGATGACTGGCACCGCCAAGGCGGGATTCCTCCCTGCCTCCAAGCTCTACGGAGGGCGTGCTTAAGGAAGTGGGCTCCTCTCTCGATTACAGGTCGCGTCCCAGCTTTTCCGCCATCATGCGCTCGATCTGGCGCCGAGCCACTTTGTTGCTATGGAGCACCGGCACTTCGTCGCGTGTAATAGCGACATAGGCGCGCGGCACCTTATAGGCGGAGAGGTGTTGTCGTAGTTTCGCTTGGATCGCATCGAAGTCGAGCTCGGCGCCCTCGCGTGGGACGACTGCGGCCACGAGCAGTTGTCCGCGTTCTCGATCGGGAAGGCCCACCACATAGGCCGAATGCACGCCGTCGAGTTGCTGCATTTCCATCTCGACTTCTGCTGGGGACACATTCGAACCTGCAGTCTTGACCATGTCTCCGTTACGGCCGATGAAGTTGACTCGGGTGCCCTCGACCAAGCCAAGATCACCGGTGTGATAGAAGCCATCGGGAGTGAAATACGCATCACGCTCCACTTTGTGGAGCCCCGGCGTGACCGGATACCCCCGCACCTGAATTTCGCCGCTTTCACCATCGGCGACGGGGATGCCGTCTTCGTTGACCACCCGTACCTCGTAGCCGTCGGCCCAATGGTCCATCGGGGCACACATGGGATAACCGGGCGCTCGAAATTCATCACCAAAGGAATAGGGTCCGAGCGTTTCGCTCATTCCCAGCCCCCAATAGGGCGGCGAATATGCCATGAGCTTGAGATCGTCCTCCGCCAACACGCTGCCCATGGCAAATTGACTATTGCTCATCGTTCGCTCGGTGCAGATCGTCGTCGCACCCACTTCCCAGTTGGGAAGGAGATACATCATCATGCCGCCAACCCAAAACATCGGGAGCATGGCGCTGAACTCCTTGCCGCGCGTCGGCCCCGTTGTCTCACGAAGGTAATGGGTGCGAAAGAGAACGGGGCCGTGATCATGCTTCACGCCCTTGGGTAGGGCCATGGAGCCCGAGGTGTAGATCTCAACCATCTGGTCCGTCGGATGTACTCCTGCCTCCACTTCCAGCAACATGGCGTCGCTGACAGTGTTCGCAGCGTCGGTGAGATAGCTGAGATCCCGTATCGTCGGAGGAAGGTCTTCCCCGGAGGAGACGATCCAGCGCAAATATGGCGTGCTGGGGATTCTCAAATCTGGATCGGATCGCTCGCGGAGCTCCGGCAAGGCATCGCACAGCCGCTCGACATAATCGTGACCAAGAAATGTCCGGTGAACGATCAGACCGGCCACGTCGGACTGCCGGATCACCCGCACGAGCTCGTTGGACCTGATCATGGTGCTAATCGGAATAGCCACGGCGCCGATGCGGGCTATAGCGGCCAGCATCACTGCGAAACCGGGGCCGTTGCCAAAGATGAATCCGATGCGCGCCCCCTTACCGACGCCCCGAGCAATCAGCCCTTTGGCGATCTGCGCCGACTGCCGGTCAAGCTCAGCGAAGGTCGCCGACTCCTCGGGGGCATCCTCGCCGCGCAAGACGATCGCCACCTCGTCGCCGTACGAGGCCGCGGCCGCTCGGATCAATTGCGGGAACGTTCGAGCCGCCTCCGTCCCCTCCAGCGTTTCGGTGTGCACTACCACAGCAATCGTTTCCTCCCTGAGGCCCATACGGATGGGCGAACCTGACCGGAACCATCCTGGCGGGTCGTTTCGCCGTAGGTCACCGTACCGTTTCGCAGGTGGTGGCGCACAAACGCCAGAGCGATCAGTTAATCAGACTCTCGCCAGGTCCAAATGCTGACGGAGCAAGGAGGGCTGCCAATTGCCGCTAGCTACCTGACGACCGGCGGCACGACTTGCTCATCTCCAAGCCCTGAGAGAGTGGGCTGGCAGGGCGGTCGAGAGCTCGACACCTTCAAGTGAACGATACTGGAAGACGATACCTAGGACGATTCGAGACGAGACAAAGTGAACAGTGACCGCAGTTCGATACCTTCCGCGCTGGTGACATCAACAGCTCCCGATTCGCGATCAATAACGCATAGAGCGTGGCTCGTTACCGCTCCCGCACCACGGAGATCTTGAGCCGAGAGAAGGATCTGACTGCCGGTAGTAACGACGTCTTCGACAATGAGGAGTCTCATCCCTCTGATGTCACCTCCTTCACAGATCCTCTCCGTGCCGTACTTCTTGGCCTGCTTGCGAACAAAGAAGGCTGGTAGCCCTGTCGCCGCCGACAGCAAGGTCGCGATAGGAACACCCCCCAGCTCAATGCCCGCCAGCCCGTCCGTCTCTGCAGGCACGAGGGGTGCCAATTCTCGATAATTTCGGCCAGTAGTGCTGGATCAGATTCAAACCGGTACTTATCGAAGTAGCGATCTGCCGTGAGCCCCGAACGAAGCACGAAGGTGCCGGTCATGTGGCAGGCGGTGAAAACTCTCGACGAGAGTGTCATATCTTCAGTCTGCTCTGTTGTAAGCCCTCCGTATAGGACAAACTCGGGCGATTTCCCGGTGACGATCGAATAACGGTCGGCCTTGAAGAATGGGAGAGCGTAGGCGAAGCAGTCTCGGCAGCGCACGTGGAAGGCACAGTTCCGCCCTTCCGCGCCCCACTCGCATTTGTGCTGCGTCCACTCTCTGTTCTCCCACGCAGGCTCCGGGGGAAGGCGTCCCACGAAAATCCGAGGGCACAACTAGGGCATTCGTTACGACGGCTCTCGTGCTTGGATTATGGCGAGAATCGCCGCGCGCGATCGTCATTCATTCCGTCGCGTATGTATCCATTATTTGTCACGCAATAAGACGTTTCGCCTCGCCGGGTTAACGTGCTTCACACCGACCCTTGCGTGCGACCGGCACTTGACTTATTGAGTTCCACGCCGGCATCGGACCGGGGATCAATGCTCGGCTCTATGCCCTAGGAGAGCGAGAGGTCAATCGCCGTGATCTCATCGCTCGTGAGGGCGTCAAAGCCCCGCTGCAGCATCGCCACAAAATCGTCGATCACCGAGGGCTTCAACCCCAGACGCGTCAGCGCATCGACGAGGGGCTGGACGACGAGTTGGCCGAGTTCGCCTTCTCGCAGGGCCTCCACACGGTCCTCGTCGCCCTTCTCAGTCAGGCTTGGGCGCACGGCGTCGACCACCGCGAGCAATGACTCGAGATCCTTCAGCGCGTCGGCGTTGGCACCGGTGACCGACACCACGGGTGTCCGCGACGGCGCCCGCAACCTCACGCGGATGCGGTCGCCCTCCGCCGTCCCAGGAGGCGGGGAGAAGATGGCCACGTGGAAGCCCATCTCGTGCCAGCGGCGCCAGACTTCGCCGTCGCTATAGGTCGGGCTGGTGAGGAAGAGCTTGGTGTAATAAAGCTGCTCGATCCCTTTGGCGATCCGCTTTTGGTGTGACGTGATCGGTGCAGCAGGAAATGCTATTTCAGCGGCAAGCACAGCCATGCGATGTAATCCCTCGGTTCGGTGAGTGGTCTCGGCTACGGCGTCGGGGTCAGCTCGTGCTCGGGATCGAGCCCGAATGTTGCACAGGCGTTGAGCACGAGGATCTGGCGCCGTTCGTCTTCAGGCACGCCCTCGAAGAATTCGTTGAGAATGTAGGAGGACTCTGGCCAGGTGCCGACGCTGTGCGGAAAATCCGATCCCCAGAGGAACATCTCGGTCCCGATGTAGTGCCGCAACGGCACCGCCATGCGATCCGAGATCATGCAGAATCGGCAATGGTCACGCACATAATCGCTGGGCATCTTCGAGAGCTCAAGTCCATGGAAGGGTGCCCATCGCGCGTAGAACTCGTCGATGTACTCGAGCCACCCGGCGAGCCAGGAGACCTCGGACTCCGCGAAGTAGAGCTTGAGGGTGGGGAAGCGGTCGAAGGCACCGCTATAGATCATCTGCGCGATCGGCATGGCCGTCCGCGGGTTGGCGAGCTGATTGAAGCCACCCATGGCCCGCTCCGGGGTCACGTGGATCTCGTGGGGTGGGACCTGACCGTTTCCGAAGGTGATGTGGGGAGCAATCGTCATCCCTAGCTCGAGGGTGGTGGCCCAGAATTGGTCATCGTCGGATGTCGGCGCACCGCTCCCGTTGGGCCAGTCCTGCAATCCAATAGAGCGGAGACCGTGTTCGTTTCCATGGCGGATCTCGGCCACCGCGTCGTCGATACCTGTGTGGGGCAGCATCATGTTGCCAATGAGGCGGTCAGGCGCGATGGAGCAATACTCGGCCAGGAAATCGTTGTAGGCCCGAATGGCGGCGCGGTGGGCATCGACGTCAGCTCCCGCCGCCCCCACCATCATCCCCGACGCCATCGGTGGATAGAGGACCTCAGCATCAACGCCGTCCTCGTCCTGCTCGCGCAGGCGAACGGCCGGGTCCGGTGAGGTACCGGGCCGAGAAGACCCGTCGGGATTCCAGTAGGTACAGGCGTTCTCGGGCACAAACTGGTCGTACCGCAGTCCCGAATACACATTGGAGCCGACGATGCTTTCCGCGGTATTGCCCTGCCACTCGCCGCGCCACATCCACACGCCATCTTCACGCCTGGATAGCTTCGGCACCAGGTCGCTGTATTTCGCGGCCAGGTAAGGCGTGAAGTCGATCGGGCCCTCGATGTGGCCGTCTCCAGAGATCAGCTGATAGGTACGCATACCCTTAGCCCCCGTTTCATGGTGCAATAAGAAGAAGCTACTCGATGGCGACTACAAATTCTCTGGGCGCTCCCGGGCAGCCGAAACCGACGGCGCAGTGCAGGTTACGAGGACAGGAGCGCGCCACAGAACTCCCTTCCGTCCGCCGGGAAGGCAACGTATGCCTTTCCGTTGAAGGTCAAATACCTGGTGCAGCCACCCGACTTTGGCGCCACTCCGAAGTGCTTGAAGCTCACCGGTGCGGCGAGGCCGCCGTCGGTCCAGTTGGTGACATTGCGCAAGTTCTTGATGAACGACTGGCGAGTCGGGTTTGGTCCCGCCACCTCTAGGCCCTCGATCATCAGGTTGGCCGCCTCCCAGCCGCCGTAGGTACCGATGTCCGGTTGGCCCCCTTTGTAACTGGGGTCGTATTTCTTGAGACTCGCCAGGAATGCTCGGCCGGCCGGAAAGGACGACCAGTCGGTGCCAGGGAAGATGCCACCTTTGGCCGCGGCGATATCTTGGGCGCTCTGGAACACTGCTTGCGAGGGACCCGCAGCGAATTCAACTCGTACGTTATTCAACCCATCCTGGTGGAGCCCAGTGGAGACCGCGATACAGGTGGTAAGCAGCTGAATGCAGTACACCGCCTTGCAGCCGTCGCTCTTCAAGGCCAGCGTGTACGTCGTCACATCGGCGGTGGCCAGAGGGTCGATCGTGATGTCACAAGGCGACAACCCCTCCGCCTTTAGTTCGGCCTTGAATTCCGGGATGATGGCGATGGCCGATGGGGTGTTGGCCACAACCGCACTGACCTTTGCACCCTTTCCCGCGACGAACTTCCAGAATCCGCCGTCCGTATAATCGGGTACGGCGGGACTGCTATTACCGCTGGTGGCGAACAGATTCGTGTTCGGTTGCATGTACCACTCCCTACCGTCGCCCGCGGTTCCGGTCATGGGTACTCCCTGCTTATGCAGATAACTGGCGGCACCATAAATTGCAATGCTGTCCTCGGCGATGGCGAAGACTCCTTGGGTTTCCACCAAGTCTTCCGCCGCAGTCTGCGCTCCGACCGGCGTTGACTGGGTGTCGACGGAAACCCATTTGATCTTGCGGCCATGAATGCCGCCCTGGGCATTTTCCAGCTCGAAGCGTGCCTCGATCGCCGCGTTCGCGTCACCGTTACTGGATTCGCCTGCTCCGCTTAAATCGCCAGGGATCCCGATCAGGATGGAATTCTTCGTCACCCCGGGCGCGGCTGCGCTCGCCGCAGCGCCGACAGTGGCCGTACTCACGGAGAGCACACAGACCAGTGACGCAACCAGAGAAACGGCACCCGCGAAGATTCCGAGCGTCCTTGCCAACGGCTTACGCACGTTCCACCCCCATCGACGACTTTTGGCCCCCGCCCTACTGCCTGCCGTCTGGTGCGCAGACTACCCATCACCACCATGCGTGGCAACTGTCGTCAGGTCCAGGCGGTTCTCGCACAACAACAGGAAACATCCGCTTGTTGATGGGCTTCTATCCTCGACGCGTTGTGACTGCAAATCACTTGATTGCGTCGATTCCGCTTAATGCCGGGGGTCAATCCTCGTGATCCGAGGTGGTACTGCGCAAGAGAGTCGCAAGGAGCTCAGCCTCAGAATGCACGTCGAACTTTCGATAGATAGCTGACAGGTGGTTCCGCACCGTACTGGGACTGAGGAACATGGAGCGGGCGACTTCGCCCGGACGCTGGCCTGCAATGAGCCGAGCCACGATCTCAGTTTGACGGGCGGAGAGCTCACGGCCCTTGGCCAGTCGGGTCAGGGTCGGTAGCGTGTCAAGGGCCTTCATGGTTTGAACGTCGAGGGCGCAATGACGGGCCTGTTCATCGAGAAGAACACCGGAGGGCCCAGGGGGCGTCCCTGACGGTCCTGCACTGATGACGACCCCCAACCGGGGTGGATGGTGCTCGCACATCGGAGCCAGTAAGCAGTAGCGATCTTCCCAGCGACCTTTTCCGGCTCGCAGCTTGGTGAGCAAGGTGATGGCGACATGGTCGACGGAGGTCTGGGCGGCGGCGGCTAAGAACTGCGGGGCCACGGTCGGATGCACGAGCCCGAGAAGGGGAAAATCTCTAAGTTGTGAACCCTTGGCGCCAATGAGCTCTGCATCTGAACTCATGTACTCGATCTGCCAGTCGTGATCGGTGACGGCGAGAATGACTCCAGACGTTTCCATCATGAGCATTTCAAGCTCGGTGACAGGATCCGATACTGGGATCAGGACCCACAGGCCAAGAGGATCGGCAGGATCATCGATACGCCGGCCAGAGATGTTGACGGTCACTTCAGATCCGTCGGGTGTCACGATCCGGCGTCGCACCTGGTACCCGTCGATCACTTTGTCCGCCATAGCTGCATAAGCAGTTCGAGCCGCCTCGCGGTCGACGGGATGGATCCGGGCCAAGACGTCACTGCCGATCAGCTCATCCACCTTTGTGCCAAACAACGCAGCCGCGTGCCTATTTACTGCAATAAAGGTGTGGTTGTGGAGCTCGGTCAGGATCGCCGCGACCGGCAGGGCGTCAAGTGAACGAATGAGTTCGTCTCGGTCTTCGACAGGCATGATGCCTCCCCGATCCATGCTAGATGCCGGAGGATGCAGGTGGAGCGTGACTCGTTGCCTAGATTTTGGTGACGCTCGCCCATTGAGCGGCCGGCGGCAAACCAGTGATACTCGATTCGATGCCTCGTGCCGCCGGTTGATCGAGACTCCCTGTCTGATTCACGAATGGGGATTCAATTGATCCCTCCCGCGGATCGGTTGTTGTCCCCGGTAATCGTGGTCGCCCCGAACAGCCGGCTTCTTTACGTGAATCCTGCCGCGGCGCACACGATTGGTCAGGAACCGGAGCAGTTGATCGGCAAAAGAATGCTCGGACTCGTCCATCCCGACGATCGCCCGCGGATACGCCGGGAACTCCGCCAGGTGTCTTCTGGGAACCCCTCGGGGGGTTTCACCACGTACCGCCTCCGCGCCCATCCGACGGAGGAATGGCGGATCTTCGAATCCATCGCCGACAACCTCATAGATGACCCCAATATTGGCGGCATCCTCGTTTCGAGCCGGGATGTGACCGACCAGAAGGCTCACGAACGCGCCCTGTACGAAGCTGCTTATCGAGATCCACTCACTGGGCTCCCGAACCGAGCCAAGGTCACTGATGACCTAAGTACGCTCATGGAGCGCGAAGCGGCGCTTGCGGTGGCATTCATCGGTATCGATCGTTTCAACTTGATCAACGACTCCCTCGGCCATGCCACGGGTGACGTCGTACTGCAGGCCGTTGCCACGCGTGTGCGCGCCTCAGTTCCGGCGGCGAGCGTCGTTGGCCGCTACGGAGGAGTTCTCCTCGTCGTCCTCATCGTTGGGAGCGCCGCCGCCGATGCGCGGTCCATCCTCTGGAGAGCGGTGGAGCGGGTGGGTGAGCCTCTCTTCATCGCCGGACATGAGCTTCGGCTGTCCTCTAGCGCGGGCATCGCCCGCAAAGACGACTCAGCAACGGCCGAGTCACTCCTGCGGGACGCCGGATTGGCCCTGCATAGGGCGAATGAGTACGACGGGGGACGCGTCGAACTCTTCGAGACCGACATGCGAAATGAAGCCATCGCTCGCCTTGAGCTTGAAGCGAATCTCCGACGCGGCCTCGCCCGTTCGGAGTTCGCACTGGCGCTCCAACCAGTTGTCCGACTCCGTGATTCCACCCCTGTGCACGACGAGGCGCTTGTCCGCTGGAACACGGACGATGGCATCATCCTGCCTGATGCGTTCATCCGGGTCGCCGAGGAGACTGGCTTGATCGTGCCGCTCGGCGACTGGATAATCGATAAGGCGGCACAACTAGCCCCTACGTCTCCGAGTGGCCAGATAATGGTGAACCTATCGGCCAAGCAACTGGCATCGCCGGGGCTTCCTGAGCGCATCGCTCGGGTTCTCGCGGCCCGTCGCCTGCCGCCTTCCTCGCTCGGATTCGAGATCACGGAGACTCTCCTCATTGAGCATTTCGAGTACACCGTCGACGTGCTGCGCGCCATCAGGCAGCTCGGCTGCCGGATCGGGTTGGACGATTTCGGAACGGGCTATTCCTCTCTCAGCTACTTACGACGTCTTCCTATCGACTTTATAAAGATTGACGGGTCCTTCATCGCGGACATTGATTTTGACCGTCAGGCGTATGCCATCGTCGGCGCCATCATCACCATGGCTGACGCGCTCGCCCTCGAGGTCGTTGCCGAAGGGGTGGAGAGTGAAGCCCAAGCTGATTCGCTGCGGGAGCTCGGCTGCGGTCTCGCGCAGGGCTATCTCTTTGGGAGACCCGACCAAGTGGGAACATCGGCATCTCGATAGCCTCGCCGGAGGCGGGTGGGTCACTTCTTCGTGTGGACCGCTCGGCGGACACCCCGCCCACACTGCTTGTTGGCAAGGCCGCTCGCTGCTCCTTTCGAAGCTGAGTTCGCCGGGAAATACCCCGTTGCATGAGTGTTGAACGGGTGATACCAATTGGCGTTTGGGGGGACTGTCGAGTACTCGATCGGAGGACAGCATGGCTGGTATTGCCAAGAAGAATTTTGAGGCGCCCGATGAGCAACGGAATCCCGACAAGACGACCGTTCAGGTTGTCGATCTCGGGTCGGTGAAGGCGGCCCGGATGACCCTTCAGCCCGGCTGGCGCTGGTCGGAATGCATCAAGCCCGTCGCAGGAACCGAAAGTTGCCAGACGCATCACGTGGGGACGGTGGCGTCTGGGGAGTTGGCGGTACGCCACAATGACGGGACGGAAGTACAAGTCGGTCCAGGTGATGCCTATGTCATCGAGCCAGGCCACGACACGTGGGTCGTCGGTTCGGAACCGTTCGTAGCCTTCGAATTCGATAGCAAGGCGGCGGAGACATACGCACGGAGCTAAGCCCCCCCGGGGGAGAGGGACGTCTGACAACTTCGGAGCATGCCGAGCCACTCTCCCATTGCGGACCGTCAGTTCGTTCCACTACTGCGACTGGGCGCCATCCTCGCTAGTAGTTCGGCATAGAGCGGCGGTCCTCGCTACCTACGACCCGTGCTCGTAGACGCACTACCTTTGGACTCGGGCTTAGCGGATCTGTCGTCGAACGTCTGAGACGGTAGCGAGCGACATACCGGTCTCGGCCAGGTCTACATGGACCTCGGTCCCGGATGGCGCGCCACCACCACCGTCTTGCACCACCATCTGGTCACGCCCTCCGTGTTTCGCTTCATATAGGGCAGCATCGGCCCTAGCGAGGGCGGCGGGGAGGTTTTCGTGAACCTTGACGTCAACGATACCGCCGCTGACGGTGAACGCGGGGAGGCCCGCCACAGTGATCGCTGCACTTAACCGGGAGCGAAAGGCATCAAGGGCGTGTCGGGCCTGCACGGCCGAACAAGCCGGGAAAGCGATGGCGAACTCCTCTCCCCCGTAACGACAGCAGAGATCCCGTAGTCGGAAGGACTCCTTCAGTAGTTGACCGAAGAGCACTAAGGCGCGGTCCCCGGTCTCATGCCCATAGGTGTCGTTGAGCGTCTTGAAATGGTCGAGGTCGACCATTGCCACCGAAATGGTCTCGGTTTCCCTACGAATGGCAGATACCTTTTCTTCAAACGTGCGACGGTTGAACAGGCCGGTCAGACTGTCGGTGGCTGCCTGCAGTTGAGTCTCTGCCATGACCCGAAGCAGCCCGATGCGCGCCCCCGCCAGTTTGGCCAGGGTCTCGAGGTCTTCTACCGCATTTTCCTCCATTTCTTCTTGCGGCGAACCGGTGGCATGGATCACGCCGACCGTGCGGCCCATAATCGAGACCGGAACGCAGGTCGCGGACAACCGTCCCTGCGTCCGATTGCGTAACTTGGGGCATGCGTCGAGGTCGTCGCTGTCACTGAAGCGCTGGACCTGCGCCCGTCGGGCTGCCGGGCAGCGGTCGGGAGAGTCGACGTCACATGCTGAAGGTTCTCCGGTAGGAGAGACACTGGCCATACGGAGAAGGTGGGCATGGCTGTTGTCGGCCAAAAGGAGCTCAGCCGATGCGGCGGGAATCACAGCCGCCAGAGATCGCTCGATGACATCGAGGACTTCAGGTTCACCCTCCGCCATGTCCAGAGCATTCGCCAAACGACTCTCGAACTGTTGGCGTCCTGCCTGAACCTTTCGTTCCGCCGCTTCCCGTTCTGCCGACACGATGGCGTCAGAGAGATCGTGGTTCAGCTTGCGCACCTTTTCATCGGCGTCGGCCTGCTGTTTGTTGGCAACATGAATCATCCCCCACATGCTTGGTAACACGAATCCGATCAGAAACCCTGCCGATACCATATAGCGGATAATGCCCCCATCCGTGAGTACTGCACCCAGGATCATCGCGGGCAGACTGATTCCTCCGAGAATCACGATTCCGGCAGCGCAGCTCAAAAAGCGAAGCCGAAGCTGGCGCTTTTGAGCTTCCTCCCATTCCTCTTCGGTCACCATGTAGCCGTCCTCGCTCCTGGCCGATGTACCCCCGTTGCGGGTTTACAGCACTGTGATTGAGCCACCACACTTAAAGGGCTAGGCCATCCCAACTTTCGCCCAACTTTGTTCGATATGTTTCGGGAGTAGGGCTCGAGGGAGATACCACAGGAGCTTCAAGACCTAGAAGAGTACGGATCCTGAACTTCTGTCGACCTTCCCCCCAAATGGGGCCTTCCGATTAAGGATTACATGAATTCCGATTCCTCACAATCAATATCTGCGAGATTTCGAACGGGGAATTGACGCATCCACCGGGTTGCAGCAGAGCCCCGCACCCGTCTGGGACATATCTCAAATCCGTCACCAGCCGAGTTCGCGCAACCTTGGATCGCCGATTCCGAAGTGATGCGCAATTTCGTGGATAACCGTCTGGTAGACGCGAGCTTGCACCTCGTCCTCACTGCGGGAATGTTCGCAGATGGTGCGCCGATAAATCGTGATTTTGTCGGGGTGCACGCTCCACTGGCGAATGCGATATCTCGTGAGTGGATGACATTGACAGAGCCCGAACAGGTTCCTCCCCTCTGTTTCTTCTTCGACCACCACCGCGACGTTGGTCATGGCACGACCAAACGCATCGGGCAACGAGCCCACAGCGTCGGCCACCATTTGCTTGAACTCGGTGAGAGGAACATCAAATCCGGCAACCACGTCTGCCGCTGGGCTCGCATCGACGATCTGATTTTGCACTCCGGCGTCGAGCACGGGTCGAACTTGGCGCTCAATCTTCAGCGATGATGCGATCCAAAGAACCTCGTCGCGGATGTGGTCTGGCGCTCATATGCGATTCGGCCAACCAGCGCGCGAGCGCCTCGAGGGCTATTCCGTGGCGGTCCGAACCAACAAGTGCGTGGAACCAATGGTGTTGCGACTCTGAGAGTTCCGGAGAGACGAACTTCTCAAGTCTACGTAGACGTCGCTGAAGCTCCTTGACGTCCAGGTCGCCAAGCTCCGCGTGGACCGGCGGGGCTACTGCCTGGACCAAGGCTTCTTGTTTGGACCGATAATGCCGTTTCCTCCTGATTGGTCCTGCGGGACGCATGTAGTGGACGATGAACAAAAGAAAAGCCCCTAGGAGCACTCCGAGGGGGAGGTACAGAACCAGGTCGTCGGGACGGCTTTCGAGAGCGGGGGCAATGCAGGTGGTGATTGGCGTCGCCGCAGGGCCTGACGTCTTAGAGCATGAGTCGTATCCCTCGTAAACCCGCAGCCGCGTCGAACTTGGGTCTACCACTCTGATCAGCTGATGACCGTCGATGAGCTTGGTTGTCTCTTGGGTGCCAAACTCATAGGCATGCTGGCCGGCATGAAAGCTAGGTCCGGCGAAAAAGAACCGGTAGACCCCGCTGCCGGGTCAGGACTCTTCGGCCCAGCGAGAGTTGGCCTCCTCGAAGAGACGACGGGTGCGCTCTAAATCACGGGGCCGCTCTTCGTACGTCTCAGCGTCCCATTCGGAGCGGTCACCCGAGAAAAAGTCTCCACCGTAAACGTGCAGCGCCACCGCAAATTCACGACCGGAGTTGGCAACCGAATGGATGACGTCGTCCCCAAGAACCAGAACGTCCCCAGCGGGGAGTTCTCGGCCGCCAGATGGTTCGAGGCCGTTGGGAACTCGACGGAAGAACGCATTGTCTTCCTGCCCACCGTACATACCAATCACTGCCCACATGCGGTGCTCGTGGGGATAGAGGGCCATTCCTGGGGTCCACGCAACATGTAGCACCGTGAGGTCAGAGGAATTGTGCAGTGTCGTGATTCCACCGCTCACGACGGGGCCAAGCGTGTGCTCGAGTTGGCCACGATTGGCGACGAGCTCGTCAAGGACGTCTCGCACGGCCAAGACCGGCGTGTGCTCGGCGAGCGAAGCTTGGCACCTTACGACGATGTCCTCGACCGAGAGTCCCACCACCTCAGATTAGGACCAATCCCCCTCCCGTCGTGCGGGATACCCGGACCCTGTTACGAATTGAGTAATCAGTGCACCTCGTCCCGGCGTCTGAGCGGCTCTCACGGGCAAGGTCGGGTCACTATTGGATCTCGCTCGGACTCCTTCATGAGACGTCACTCAGCAGCAAAGAGCTATTGGCAGCACTCGACACCGACACTCGGGAGTACCTCCTCACTCAGGTGGGTGACATCATCGACGTCGAGTTTCCTATTGATCGGATGGTGGTGCCTTACACGTTACGGATCATTGGGGTCAGGTTGGAAAGAGCGGGTTCTTGGTATGCCAGTTCAGACTAGAACGCCTTAGCAGCGGCGAGCAGATTCCATTCGTTCCGCCGGCCCAGTTACCCAAGGGCACCTTTGCACCCGAAAATCAACCGGCGTCATTACAAGGGTCATCCACCGCGATTGCGTTTGTTGAGTCACAGGACTAACTCGGGAAGTGTGAGAAGGTTTTCAGTGTAGAGGTAGGCGGACCCCCGGGACCTTCGACCGAATTGTCGTCGCTTGATGATTTAGTGCTGGCTTGCGGCGCCACTCTACGACGGGCTCTGACCACGCAGCCGTCGGGTCGCGGCACGGCGAGCATGTCGCATACCGCGTCCTGCCGTCAGTGCCAACGCTTTGGCGGAGTCAAGTCGGGTGTCGGAGCCGGGTATTCGTGGCTGGAGTCCGAGCCGGCGAACTTTCGAGTTGAAAATGTGAGCCAGCTCCACACGGTGACTGATTTTGGTGCGCACGCTGCACGACAAACCGAGGGTGACGTTGTCATGGCCAACGATCCAGTGTGGCCTGTACGGAGGGATGTAGATACCTTGGCCCGGCCCGATGGTATAGGTCCGGAATCGAGCCGGAAGGCGGAGCAAGTGATTGTGACCCTCGAAGTGGTTCTGAAGCTCCAGTTCCTGGACGGCTACATCGTCGAATTCGCCGACTGACAACTGTTTGAAGCCTTCGATCTGCAGCAAAATGTTGTGGTGCCGGTCAAAATGCGCTGGCGTCACCCCGCTGGGCGACGTCATGAATATGGTCCCCGAACGGGCGCGAACGGGTCCGTCTTGGGATGCCAAAACCGACCGGAAGCCCGTGCTAACCGCGTCCAGCAGCTCGCCGTAGCCGGCGGCATGATCCACGTAGGAAAGGACGATCCACGAGCGGTTGTTTTCGATGTCGGCAGCAGCGTCGACCGCGGAACCTTCTCGTTCGATTCCCGGGCCTTGATAGAGGACGGGTTGCTCACTGCAGCCGTAAGAGATCGAGTAGTCAGGGCGTTCGCCCGTGAGCCGTAGCACGGCGTCGCGGGTGATCAAAGGGTGCCC